>JBBRWM010000003.1:0-333964 GCA_038249195.1 Actinomycetota bacterium | reverse complement strand
CTCAGGAATGACTCAGCCTCGCGCTTGGCGCGGAACACTTGTCCGTCTTTCGCCCGGTAGCGTCGTAGTACCATGCGCGATACCTGAGAGCGTCGGAGTGCACCGGGGCCTGTAGCTCAGCTCGGTTAGAGCGCTTCCCTGATAAGGAAGAGGTCGATGGTTCAAGTCCATCCAGGCCCACTCGCAGAACTCCCTGGTCACCGGGGTTAGTGAACCTCCCGGGTGCCCTTGGCTCGGATGGGTCGAGTCAACATCGGGATATGGATTGGACACAAGGGTCGCCTCTCCGGCCTCGATACGGGAAGCTTGGGCGGGAGGCGCCGAAGGTCTGGGCGAGCCCCGCGAGAGTGGGAGCCGGGGAACAGCTCGAGGTAGCGGTGGTACCGGAAAAGACGGCTCCAGTGCCTGCCGGTGAACTCGCGAAGGATGTCGATGGACTCCACGTCGCGCACGAGTGCCGCCGCGGTAGGTTGCGAACACGCAAGGCAGCGAGCGCTCTGCGCTACCCCTGCGTGCCAGCAGTCAGGTGGCAAGCAGCCAGATGAGTGACGCCAGGTTCAGCAGTGCAAAACAGCGCTGGTCCGAGAGTCTTGGAGGGCTCGCGGTTCATGCCGCCGATCACGGCATCACCTGCTTGAACGAGGGTCATCACCATCGCGATGCCGGCCAGTCAGCCTCGGGAGTGGTTGAGGAAGGGTGCGATGCTCGCAACGGCGAGTCGGTTTCCCCTACCCACGAGTCCCGCCCGCCCAAACAGGTGCCCGGGCGAAGCGTCCGCCCGGACGGGTTGCTGCGCCGATCCATTCCCAAAGGGCGGGGAAGCGGTCGGGGTCGCAGAAGAAGAGGCTGGATCCGCCCAGACCAGGTCCGTCCGCGGGTCCGCTCTTCGACTTCATGTGGGACCGCCTGTCCGACAGCTTCGACCTCCTCTTCGGGCCGGCGAGGTACCTCGAGTTGATGAGCCCGATGGTGTCTGACGGCGAGACGCTGTGGAGCCGCCTGGGCACCACACAGTCGGGCCTGGCGGATGGTGCGGGAAGAGTGGCCCAGGGTGCGTGCGGATATGATGCGGGCCATCCGTCGCCGCTCGGCCTCCTCACGGTGAAGTCCACGGATCCACGGCAGCTCAAGCGTGATCACCAGGTCTTGGCGTGTGGCTACGACCTGGAGGACACAACCTTTCGCCTGCGCCTGTGCGACCCTAACCAACCCGAACGCGACGACATGGTGCTCTCGGTTGGCGTCGGCGATCTCTCGCGTAAGGCGCTGGTCGACGTCTGGCCGATGGCCGCGCCGGTCTACGCGTTCTTCCGCGTGTCCTATGCGGCGGTACCGCCGCCATAGCGGGTACCGGGATCGCTACTCAGGCGGGCTGCGCCGACACCAGCACGCGTTCGCGGGAGATCTCCACGCCGTGGATCTGGCGCGAGTGCACCTGCGTCGCCTCGACGACTCGATCCTCCTCGCCCTGCCCAACCCACCCGCATGCGCAGGCCACCATCAGCAGGAGACCGCCGCCTCCTCGATCGGGCTCACGAGGATCCACGGCCGACGCGTGCTTCCTCGGCGGTGTCCGGCTGCGACCACGGAGCCATCGCAGGCGCGGAGTCTCGCTCGGGCGCTGGGGTTCGACGAAGGCGCCGGGCCACGGTCGCGAAGGCCGAGCGCAGGAACGCGTTCGCCGTCGAACGCCGGGCCACCTCTCGACGTCTCCTGGTGTGCACAGCGGCGATGTTCAGGTCCTGATCCTTAGCGGCCATCAGTTCACGCCCGAATGGGTATTGCATCGGTCCTTCCCCTTTCCGCGTCCGTCCGCCGTTCACCGCGCCGATCTGCGGTCCGGTGTCTGGACATCTGGAGTGCGACGCCGAGCGCCTGGGCACGCACCCATTCATCCAGCGATACGGATCCGGCGAGGTAGTTCGTTCCTCGACGCCAGAGCCTGACGAACGTGTCCTGCACGAGGTCCGCCGCGAGATCGCGGTCGTGTAGCGTTCGAAGGCCCATCCCGAATACGCTGGGTGCGTAACGTCGATACATCTCGTCGGCGGCAACCGAGCTGCCGTCTGAGAACTCGGTCATCAACCGAAGGTCTGTTCCACGCTCCTGTGCCGGTGCCTGGTCCATGTCGAGGCGCTCCCGTCGGTTCGTTCGGTCATCACCTTCGAGGCTAGGAGCGATGGTCAGATCCGCAATCCTCGGATCCCGCAGCATTAATGCCGAAACGGGCGCGTTGAACGCGGATCGGCCCTTGGGCCGCTTACGAGAGCCCGCTGGTTCCTGCGCCGGCGAGCTTGTGCGAAAGCTCTCCGCGCGAGCGGACCCTCAGCTTGCGGTACACCCGGCGGAGGTTGGATTCCACGGTGCTCACGCTGAGGAACAGCCGGGCGGCCACCTCGCGGTTCGTGAGGCCGGTGGCGACCAGATCGGCGACGCGACGCTCGGTCTCGGTGAGGCCATCGGGGACGGGCGTCCGACCTCCGATACGTCCCAGTTCCGCCCCGACTCGGTCCGCCCAGAGCGCCGCCCCGAGCCGGTCGAAGACCTCGAGCGCTTCGCCGAGGGATCCCCTGGCGGAGGCCCACTGTTTCCCGCGCCGCAGCGCCTTCCCCTTGGCGAGGTGGGTTCTCCCGAGTTCGATCGGCTGTCCGAGGGCCACCAGGTGTTCCAGGGCGCGGTCGAAGGCCTCGAGCGCACCGGGGAGATCGCGATGGGCCGACAGGACGATCCCTCTGCAGCGAGCGGCGGTCCCCTGGGCCCATCCCCGGCCGAGGGTCTCCGCGCGCGCCTCGAAGGGAGCCAACAGCTCCTCCGCTCTTGCGACCTCATCGAGCTCGATGAGGGCTTCCACTGCGTCGGGCACGAAGCGTGTCATGCCGGGATCGGCATCGCCTCGGTCCTGCAAGGAAGCGACCAACGGCGACAGCCAGCGGGCGGCGCCCTGTGCGTCGCCTCGAGCGAGGTCCAGCGAGCCCAGGACCGTGCGAGCGAACTCCTCCGCTTGCGCCGAGCCGATCTGCCGAGCGAGGGCGAGGCTCTCTTGCCCGAGGGCCGTGGCCCGGTCCGCCTCTCCGCGTAGACTCGCGACGAGGGCTTCGGCGTAGATGGCGAACGCGAGGTAGGCCTGCTGCCCCGTCCACTCGGCGACAGCCCGGCTCTCCTCGGCGCGGCGCGCCGCTTCCTCCCAATTCCCCCTCCAGCTGTCGATCTGGCTGAGCAGGAACAGCAGGACAGGGAGCGAGCTCTCGTCCTGCGTCTCCCTCGCACGCCGCTCGAGATCGATCAGGTTGGCCCGCGCCTTCGGCAGGTCGCCGGACCAGATCAGGATGCAGGCCTCGTAGAACGCCGGGCTCCGGAGCGGTCGCACCGGCAACCCAGGCTGCAGGGACGCCGCGCGCTCGATCTTGTCGTTCGGGACGCCCTTCCCGGAGATGAACTCGTACAGTCCGAGCACCACCAGCGATTCAGCAGTGATGGTGCGGTCACCCGATCGCTCGGCGAGGCGCAGCGCGCGGCGCGCTCGGACCGTAGCGGCCTCGTGCTCACCCGCGAACTCGGCGGCGGCGGCTAGCTCGAGGTTGATGCGCGCCTCGAGCGAAGGGTCGGACCTCGCCTCGCGCAGGGCCTCCTCCGCCAGGGCAGAGGCGGATGGCGCGTCCCGCCGGTGATAGTGGACCCGACTGAGGTAGAGGAGTGACTCCGCGCGCATCGGCCCCTTCGACGCCGCAGCGGACTCTTGCAGGAGCTCCTCGGCCCGCTCGATCTGCGCCGACTCGAAGGCGTAGCGCCCTGCACTCGACGTCCGTCGGGTGCGCGCCTCCTCGTGATCGGGTGGTGAGAGCAGGCGTGCCAGCTCGGCGAGTTCGGTGGCGGCGTCGGGGGCGCCTCGAGAGCGAGCCCGTTGCGCGGCGTCTTCCAGCAGCTGGGCGACACGTTCGTCGGGCCCATCCGCGGCGAGGGCCAGGTGACGGCTCCTCGCTTCGGGGCTCGAGGCGACGTCGGCGAGCATGCGGTGGACGCGCCTGCGACCCTCGGGCTGCGACTCGGCGTAGAGCACGGTGCCCAAGAGGGGGTTCGTGAACTGGAGGCGGTCGTGGGTGACCTCGAGCACGTCGGCTTTCAGGGCGGCGTCCACGAGATCGCGGAACCGCGGTGGGTTCCCCATGGCGCGAGAGATGTGCGAACGCGTCGGTTGTGAGGAGGCCGAGACGAAGAGCAGCAGGTCACGCTCCGGGTCGGACAGGGCACGCAATCGTTCGATCACCAGATCGGCCAAGCGATCGGGGATCGGCAACGCCTGACCGGGCTCCGGGTCGACGCCCCGCCTGATCAGCGCTCGGGCCAGTTCGAGGCCGAGGAGCGGATTGCCTCCCGACGCCTCATGGATCTGGCTGAGGACCCAATCGGGGAATCGAACGGCAAGCCTTCTCCTGAGGATCTGCCGAAGCTCTTCCGGGCCGAGGGGCCCGATCGTGATGCGCTGGACCCGCTCGTCCATCGGGCTCCGGCTCAGGCCGAGCGGGCTGAGTTCGGACCCCTCGGACCTGGAGGCGACCACCACTCCGATCGGCGCCCCCTCGAGGCGGCGGAGCGCGAACTCCAGGGCCCGGGCAGACGCCGCATCCAGCCACTCCACGTCGTCAACGCCGACGATCAACGGACGGGCTCACGCCACGGCCTGAAGGCAGCCGTGGAGGCCGAAGGCCACCGCCTTCGGGTCCGGCGACCCCTCGACGTCGACCTGCAGCATGACCCCCTCCAGCGCCGTTTGCTGGGGAGGGGGGAGGTCGGTCAGGGCCTCGTCGAGCCCATCTCGCAGGAGGTCGGCCACGCCGGCAAAGGCGAGTCGCGATTCCGACGCCACGGGTCGGGCAGACACCACGCCATATCCCAAGGTGTCGGCCTGAGAGACGACCGAGTCCCAGATCGTGGTCTTGCCGATCCCCTCCTCGCCGTCCAGGATCAGTGCCGCGGGGCCTGACGGCACGCTCTCGAGCATCCGTGAGGCCTGCCGGAGCTCTGCCCCTCGACCCCACACCTCCCTAACCATCGTCTCCCCTCTCGTCGGACGCCTCACCAGTCGGGTCGCAGCGGCATCCCGCTCCGTCCGCCGCGCCACCCGCATGGCAAGCACCTGATGGAGATGGATCCCACCGGCTTCGAAGCCTAGCGCGGACGCCGCCACATAGAGTCGCCGGATCCGCGCCCGCGAGGGCCCTACCTCGGGAACGGCCTGGTCCCAACTCGCCTCGAGCTTGCCGACCCACAACCGCAGCGTCAGAGCGTAGTGCTCGCGCAGACCCTCGACGTGGCGCACCTCCAGGCCGACGGATCCCATGATGGAAACGACGGCTCCGACCTCGTGGAGTTAGACCTCGGGGAAGACGTACCGGTCCACGAAGCTCCTGCGGCGAAAACGGGCGTGTGTCACGGGGGGACGACCCCCGGCCGCGTACGGCGGGCCGCTGGCCGGCTGATCGCGCTGACGGCATCGAAAGGGCCGTCGCGCACGTCGCGATAGTTCTGCTTGCGGATCTGGATTCGGTCGGCGAGGCCCGCCTCGGCGACGGCCTTCCGTCCCCACTCGAGCCACCTCGTCGCTCCTTCGCGACCGAACTGGTAGACGTATGGTACAGCGGCAGCCTGGAGCGGCGAGAAGTCGCACGCACAGCTGCGTTTCCGCGGATGCGAGCACCGGGGCCTGTAGCTCAGCTCGGTTAGAGCGCTTCTCCGATAAGGAAGAGGTCGATGGTTCAAGTCCATCCAGGCCCACTCCCAGCACTCCCTGGTCGCAGGGGTATGTGAACCTCCCGAGTGTCCTTGGCTGGAGTGGCTGCAACTCGACAGGCGGACACAGGTCGCGAGGTCGCCCTCCTCTGCGACCCCGATACCGGAAGCTTTGGGGCGGGGGCCGCCGACGTTTTGGCCAACCCCAGGTGGGTGTTCGCAGGATCCCACTCCATCGTCTCCACCGCAGGCCTGCCGACCTCGAGCGCTCCCGCTCCTGACGACGGGCGGATCAACCAGGTCGGCAAGGAAGATCTGCCCGGGCGGGGCGAGAGGGAGATGAGGACCCGTCGCCTCATCTGAGGAGCTCCGCGGCGCTCTTGAGCGCCACGACGTGAAACACGTGCCAGTGCTTCGGGCCGGAGAAGGCATCCCCGTCGTGTTCTTCTTCGTCGAACCGCTCGACGGCCCACCCGTCGAACATGGCCTCGGCACCGGATCGTCCGAAGGATGTGATGTCTGTTCCCCCCGCCCACGAGTCCCGCTCGCCCAACAGCTGCCCGGCGAAGCGTCCGCCCGCACGGGTTGCTGCGCCGATCCGTTCCCACAGGGCGGGGAAGCGGCCGGGGTCGCAGAAGAAGAGACTGAACCCCGCCCAGACCAGATCCGCCCGCCGCAGCCTCACGTCTTCCATCCTGGCCTGCTGCAGACGGAGCCGAACTCCGAACGTGGTTCCGACCCGGCGCTTGAGGCGAGCGATCGCCTCGGGTTCGGCATCGGTCGCGAATACCGACCAGCCGCGCTCAAGCATGGCCAGGGTATCGATGCCGGCGCCGCAGCCGAGATCGACGGCATCGCCGGGTTCCGCGAAGGTGGCCAACACCCGCAAGAGCAGTTCCCAAGGCGAGCGGCCCTCGTCTCCCTCGTAGTAGGTGGTCCAGGAGGTGTCGTTCATCTCAGCCGGTCACCTCCTGAGCGCCGCAACTGCTCGACCCGGACCGCATCCTCCAGTCAGCCGGCTCGACGCTATCGGTGGCAGGACGTAGGCTTGGAAGCGTAGGAGGAGGAGGCCCCATGGCAGAGGAGATCATCATCGAAGAAGAACCTGAGACCAAGAAGAAGGGCGGCTTCTTCAGGAAGCTGATGAAGCTCGCGTTCGTTGCCGCGATCGTCGGCGCCGTCGTCGCGGTCGTCAAGCGTCGCAAGGGCGACGATCTCGATGACGTCGAGTGGCAGGAGCTTCCGCCGCCGACCAGCGGCTAGCTCTTTTCGACGCGCACGTACCGTGGAATCGGAAACCCGCGGCTTCGCCGCGGGTTTCCTCCGTTCCCGGCGCGGATAGACTCCGACGCCATGGGTACGAGCGCGTGGCAGATCGCCGAGGACGCCGCCGCCAAGGCCGGAGTGAGGCTGCGACCCGCCGACGGCGTGGCCGACCGGGCCGGGATCCTGGAGATCGTGCAGGTCACGTGGGGAGCCGAGGGCCTGATGCCCCCCGAGTTGCTCGTGGCGCTCGCCGAGTCGGGCAACGTCCCCTACGGGGCGTTCGAGGCCGACGCCATGATCGGATACGTGCTGGGCTGGGCGGGCATGGACCCGCACGACGGACTGCACCTGCACTCGCACATGCTCGCGGCGCTGCCCGATCGGCGACACCGAGGCGTGGGGTTCGCGCTGAAACTCGCGCAACGCGCGCAGTGTCTCGATCAGGGCGTACACCTCGTGCGATGGACGTTCGACCCGCTGATCGCGCGGAACGCGTGGCTGAACTTGGGCAAGCTCGGGGCCGTTGCCGACCGGTTCAGGCGAGACTTCTACGGGCCTATGAGCGACGCGCTGAACGCGGGCGATCGTAGCGATCGTCTGGTGGTGCGATGGGACCTGGACCGCCCTCCTGGGCCACGGGCAGCGCCGGCATCGGCACGCAGGCTCGAGATCCCGCGCGAGTACACCGCCCTGCGCTCGGCCGACCCAGCCGCCGCCGCCGAGCAGCGCGAGCACGTCGGAGCCGCGCTGGCCGCGGCGTTCGACATGGGCGCGATCGTGGCCGGGTTCGATCGCGCCGCGAGCGCCTACCTGCTCGCGGACCCGGGGGGTCCCGCGTGACGCGCATCCGTGCCGTGGAGCTCTCCCTCGTGGGGTTGCCGCTGGTTCGCCCGTTCCGCACGAGCTTCGGCACCTCCACCGAGAAGGTCTGCATCGTGGCGCGCGTCGAGACGGACGAGGCCGAGGGCTGGGGCGAGTGCGTGGCGGACATCGGGCCCGGCTTCAGCGAAGAGTTCAACGACGGCGTTTGGCTCGTGCTGCGCGACCTGCTGGCGCCGGCGATGTTCCGCGCGAGGGACGTCACCGCGGACGACCTCGATAGGACGTTCGCCTTCGTGCGCGGCAACCCGATGGCCAAGGCGACGCTCGTCAACGCCCTGCTCGACGCGGAGCTTCGGGCGCGGGGAGAGTCGCTCTCCTCCTTCCTCGGGGGCGTCGCGGACCGCGTCACCTGCGGTGTCTCCGTGGGGATCGCCACGAGCACGGACGAGCTGCTCGCTCAGGTCGACGGCTATCTCCTCGACGGCTATCAGAGGATCAAGCTCAAGATCGAGCCGGGTCTCGATGTGGAGCGGGTGGCGGCCGTGCGTGCTGCGCACCCCGACATCGCCCTCAGCGTGGATGCCAACGCTGCCTATCGATTGGAGGACGTCGACGTCTTCCGCACGCTCGATTCGTACGACCTGCTCATGGTGGAGCAGCCGCTGGGCTACGACGATCTCCTGCAGCACGCGGCGCTGCAGCAGCAGGTGCGCACCGACCTCTGCCTCGACGAGTCGATCCGGTCCGCGGCCCACGCCGTCGCGGCGCTCGAACTCGTCGCCTGCAGGATCGTGAACATCAAGCAGGGCCGCGTGGGGGGCGTGCTGGAGGCGCGCCGGGTGCACGACGTGGCTCGGGAAGCAAACGTTCCCGTGTGGTGCGGCGGGATGCTCGAGACTGGTGTGGGCCGCGCTCTCAACCTCGGCCTTGCGTCTTTGCCGGGTTTCACCCTGCCGGGAGACACGAGCGCCTCGGCTCGCTACTTCCCCGACGACCTCACCGAGCCCTTCGTGATGGACGCCGACGGGACCATGGCCGTGCCGCAGGGCCCCGGCATCGGGGTGACGCCTCGGCCGGATCGGCTCGCCGCCTGCACGCTGCGCCGCGAGCTGATCACCCCCGGGTAGCTTGAGCCGCGCCTGCGGAGGCGCGAGGATGGGGCCAGCCCGCGCCGCGGGCCTTGGGAGCCCATGAAGAAGCGCGTCGTCAGAGCCGAGGAGTTCGAGGTCGTCGACGAGGCGGGCCACGTCCGGCTGCGGATCGGCCTGTCGAACGACGACAACCCGTTCTTCTCCATGCTGGATCCGGACGGACACGTGCGGGCCCGATTCGGCCTGGGGGCAGACGGCAGTGCGGGCCTCGCGATCGGTGACGAGAACGGTAAGGTTCGCGCCACGCTCGGCCTCGCCTCCGACGGCAGCGCGTCCCTCGCATTCGGTGACCAGAAGGGGCGGATCCGGGCGAAGTTCGGCTTGGCTCCCGAGGCTTCTCCCACCCTCGGCATGCAGGTGAGCGACGGCGATCTCAAACAGGTGTTCTCGCTCGCCGAGCAGGGATCGCCGACGCTCGGCCTCTACGACGACCAAGGCAAGGTGCGGGTGCGCCTGGGCCTGGCCGCAAAGGGATCGCCGATGCTGCGCCTACTCGACCCCGACGGGGAGCTCCGCGCGGTGGTGGGACTCGCGAGCGACGGCTCTCCGTTCATCCAGTTCCTCGACCCGCAGAAGCAACCCACCTGGACCATGCGATAGCTCGGGCGTGCACGAACGAGGCGACCGTGGCGGCGCGAGATGCTCGCTGAACGGCGTTGCCGAGCCGTAGGCTCTGGACATGCCGCTCCTCGACCGGTCGCCCCGGTCCCTCGATGAGTACCTCGCCGGAGGCGGCGGCCGCGGCCTGGACGTGGCGCTCGGGGCGACCCCGGATGCCGTGATCGCCGAGGTCGCGAAGAGCGGCCTCAGAGGTCGCGGAGGCGCAGGGTACCCAACCGGCGAGAAATGGCGCTCGATCCGTCTGACCGGCACCGGGACGAGGTTCGCCGTGTGCAACGGGGCCGAGGGGGAGCCGGCGACGTTCAAGGACCGGACGTTGCTCCGAACCAACCCGTACCAGGTTCTCGAAGGACTCGCGATCGCCGCCCACGCGGTCGGGGCCGAACGCGCCTACATCGGGATCAAGGAGATCTTCGCCGCGGAGGCCCGGATCGTCCGCCGAGCCCTCGAGGAGATGCGCAAGGCGAACGCGCTCGGTCCCACGCCGATCGAGCTGGTCCTCGGCCCCGACCTCTATCTGTTCGGCGAGGAGACCGGCCTCGAGGAGGTCATCGAGGGTCGTCTTCCCTTGCCCCGTGTAGCGCGCCCGTTCATGTTCGGGCTCTTCGCTCAGCCGCCGGACGATAACCCCACACTCGTGAACAACGTGGAGACGCTCGCCAACGTCCCGCACATCATGGCTGAGGGGCCCGACTGGCTTCGCTCTAGCGGCACGGACGGCTCCCCCGGAACCATGGTCTTCACGATCTGCGGCGACGTCCAACGCGAAGGGGTGTTCGAGTTGCCGCTCGGGACACCGCTTCGCTACCTCGTGGAGGACCGTGCGGGAGGCACGACCGACGGACGCGGCCTGAAGGCGATCTTCCCCGGCGCGTCGAACACGGTCCTCGCCCCCAGTGAGCTCGACGTGCCCCTGGACTTCGACTCGATGCTCGAGGTCGGATCCGGCCTTGGGGCTGCAGGCTTCGCTGTCTTCGACGATTCGGCGTGCATGGTGAAGGCCGCGCAGCTCTACTCTCGATTCCTTTGGGTCGAATCCTGCGGCCAGTGTCCCGCTTGCAAGTTCGGAACGGGCGAGGTCACGAAGCTGCTCGAGCGCATCGAGGCCGGCGGCGGCTCCGGGCAAGACGTGGAGTCCGTCTTGATGCGTGCCAGGGGTGCGACCGACGGCCAGAAGTGTGCGCTCCCCACCGGCGAGAGCCTGCTCGTGCAAAGCGTGGTGCAGGTGTTCGCGTCCGAGTTCGAGCAGCACGTCGGTGGCGCGTGCCCACACCCCCGGGACCTCGCGTTCCACAAGATCGTCGACTGGGACGCCTCGTCGGAGCGGTTCATCTACGACGACGCGTACGCGAGCAAGCGTTCCGATTGGACCTACGAGCTCCCATCTACCGACGCGCTCGGCGAAGAAGGGTAGGGCCGCGGGCCGGCCCTCCGTGCGGTGGTCGGGCGGCGCCGTGAGACCCTCGGCACGATCGAACGGGACGGGGTGAGCATGCGACCACGCGCCACGACCTTCCTGTATCAGACCGCGTCGCGAGCATGGCTCTCCCTCGCCGCGTTCTCGCTCTTGCTTCCCACCAGCAGACGCCTGGGAAGCTGGCTGCCGCTGCACCTCGCGCTCGCGGGCGCGGTGTCGGTGGCCATCGCAGGAGCCATGCAGAACTTCGTCACGACGTTGACGGCCACGAGCTCCCCTGCAAGCCGTTGGGTATGGGCGCAGTTCGCGACCATGAACGCCGGCGTTGCCTTGATCGCCTTCGGCCGCATCGCATCGATGCCCGGTCTGGTTGCGGTCGGGGGTTCGAGCTTCGTCGCCTCTGCGCTGATCCTCCTGGGCCTTGTCCTGCGAGCCAAGCGGAAGGCCCTGCACGAGCGTCACCGGGTCCTCGTGAACATGTACGCGCTCGCCGTGGGTTGCGTGATCGCAGGCGCGACACTGGGCGCCGTCATGGGGAGCGGCGTGATCCGCGACGGCCGCACCTACGTCGCGCTGCTCCACGCCCACATGGTCATCAACGTCCTCGGCTGGGTCGGCCTGACGATCGTGGCGACGCTCGTGACCCTGCTGCCGTCGATCCTACGGGTGCGGATGCCGTCGTGGCATGGGGCGGCGACGGGATCCCTTCTCGCGTGCGGAGCGTTGGGCATCGCCGCCGGCCTCGTTCTCGACGAGACCGTGTTGATCGCTCTCAGCGGCCTGCTCTGGCTCGGCGGAACCCTCGGCGTGTCGTGGATGGTGTTTGAGGTGCTCAGGACGCCGCGGAAGTCGCCGATCGCGGTCTCCGGCCTGCACCTGTTGTGTGGAGTCGTCTGGTTCACGATGGGCTCGATCGGGTTGGCGATCGCGGGTCGGCACGGGGTGGAGGGCTTCGACCGGTTCTCCGGGGAGTTCCTGGTGCTGTTCGTCGGCGGATGGATCGTCCAAACGCTGCTCGGCGCCTGGGCCTTCTTGCTCGCGATGGGACGCCCCGGTCACCCGGACTCTCGGCGCGCCTCGCTCGTGGCGATCGAGTTCGCGGCGTGGGTCCAGCTGCTCGCGCTGAACGTCGGCGTCGGGCTCATGGCTGCCGATGCTGCGGGATGGGCGGGTCCGGCGGCCGGCTGGGCTGGGTTGCGGATCGCCTTGCTCGGTGCCGGGATCGCGCTGGTGAAGGCGTGGACGTTCCCCGCCCTCGGCGTCTTGGGCGTGTCCGATCGCAGAGGGCGACGCGTTTGGGCGCAAGCCGAACCTGCCCATCAGGACGACCGATGAGGCAGGCCCTCGGATGGGAGAAGGTCGCTTTGGCGAGCCTACCCGCCGGGATGGTTCACCATCGTCACCTGCGCCGCTCGTCCGTCGGCAACCCTCGGCGCAGCACCTCGGCGAGCACAGCGGCGTCGTTGTGCTCGGTGTCCCGAGCGGCGTAGACGAGGGTGAGGGTGCCGTTGCGTGCCCGCCTCCGGAGCTCCGTGAGCCGCGGGCGTTGAGCGCGCAGCTCGTAGACGTAGCGGCGGCGGAACTCCTCGAAGCGGGTCGGCTCGTGCCCGAACCACCGCCGGAGCTCGGCGCTCGGCGGCAGCTCTCGGTCCCACTCATCGAGTGCCGCCCGCTCGCGGGAGACCCCGCGCGGCCAGAGGCGGTCGATCAGCACGCGGTAGCCGTCTGAAGGCGCTGCCGGGTCGTAGGCGCGTTTCAGCCGGACATCCAGGGTGGCTCCTCTGTGGCCGGACACCTCATCGGATCGGCGCGACGATAGAGTCTTCAGCGTAGGCATCGCAACCCCACCGGCAGCCGATGCAGGGAGGCGACGACGAGATGCTCGGGTGGATCGGGGATATCGAGCGTGCGACGCTCCAGAACGAAGCGTTCCGAACCGTGCTGTTCACGGGCGAGCACGTCCAGCTGACGGTCATGCGGCTGGCGCCGGGTGAGGACATCGGCCGCGAGGCTCACCCACACCTCGACCAATTCCTTCGGATCGAATCGGGGAGGGGACGTGTGGAGTTCGGACCAAGCGAACAGATGATCGAAGAAACCCACGACGTCGCAGACGACTGGGCGATCATCATCCCCGCGGGCATCTGGCACAACGTGGTGAATACCGGCGAGGACGACATGAAGCTCTACTCGCTGTACTCGCCACCCGAACATCCCGATGGAGTCATCCACCGGACGAAGGCGGAGGCCGAAGCTGCCGAGCACGGGTAGGTTCTCGCTGGTAGCGCCCTCATCGACGTGCGGGACGACTTGCCGCGCGTATCCGTTCCGGTTCTCGTGATGACGGGGAGTGAGGACCGGATCACCAGAGCGGCCGAGTCAGCGGAGATCGCCAATCTGCTACCCAACGCAACGCTCGAGATCGTCGAGGATGCCGGGCACTTCCCGTTCGTCGAGCAACCCAGCAGATACTTCGAGGCGCTCGGCAGTTGGCTTGCTCGAGTGTGATGCGGCTGGCCTAACCGATCTCTCCGGGCAGATAGGTGGTGCGTGAGGCCGGGTCAGGTGGCAGCTGGATGGGGCGGAGCTCAGCGACGTGGGCCTGGAGCACCCGGGGTCGAACGAGCCCACCCCACCCGCTCGGCGATCACCACGGCCGACATCGCGCGGGTAGACTTTCAGCAGTACAGCGAGTCCTTCGGCGCCACCCTCACACCTGCGCGCACTGACCCTTCTTCACTCCCGTCACGATATTTCTGAGTCCCCCGGAGTCGCCCACCTGCGGCGCCGGAGAGTTCCCCCAACACTTCATGTTGCCCTGGATCGAGTTCGTGACGTATTCGTTCCCGTCTGGATCTTGGAGCAGGTTGTGCCTCAGCGTGACCGTTCCCCTGACGTGGTTGCGGATGAAACCCATCCAGAATCCGTCGTAGTCCACGATGGTCGCACCGCCTCGGATCCAGCTGTCCTCGATGGTGTTCCAGGTGACGTCGAACGGTGGTCCGAAAGGCCCTGCGCCCCCCTGGATCTTGATGCCACCGTAGATGCTTGCGAAATGGATCTGCACCGACGCCGCATGCCACGCGTGGACCCCGTTGTGGATCGTGCCCGTGCTCCATCCGCTCTGCTCGCTCCCGAGGACGAACGTGGCACCTCGCCGGATCCAGAGTCCGCCGTGGATCCTGACGGGCCCGTCGCTCAAACAGACAGCATGCCTGGGGACAATCACCCGTCCGTAGGTACCCGGCGCGAGTGTGTCGGTGCACACCGTAACCCGCCTTGCTGCCCCGGCAGTGCCGGGGACCACGATCGCTGCCGCTGCCATCAGTAGTGCGCCCATTCCTAGGATCGAGATCGCTCGCCGCATGACGCCTCCCTCACAAGTTCCGGTCCGTACCGCAGCCGTCGAAGTCCGGCTACGTCGTAGGGCAATCACCCTACAAGCTCGGCCCTTCGACGGTCAAACCATCCCCTGGGCGAAAGGGACCGGCGGCCATAACGCTCGTCGAGTCACGCAGATCATGCCGCCGACTCCGTGATCGTTCGGAGTCGGCTCATACACCGCGCGCGATCCCGCGCTCCGACCCAGACTTCGCCCGCCTCTACGTGAGGCGCGGTGACGCCGAGAGCATCAATGCGCGCGCTCGAGGAGACGCTCTACCTGAACCGCGCTCACAGCGAGGGCCACCTGCGCCAGACCGCAGACCTGCTCGGCTTCGCGTCGGTGGTGAACTCCCTCACGCTCGCCAGGCACCGCGCGCGCGAGGCCGTCAAGGCCGCCGCGTAGCCGACCCCGTTGCGGTCCACCCCTTCTTCCTTTAAGCACGCTCGGATGGCGCTTCGCCGGCGCCGGAGGCTGAGTCCGGCGCGATCGCGTGCTCGGTAGACTTGATGTCCCACGGATGCTGGAGCGCGAAGCAGTTTTCTGCCACGTTTCCTGCATCCCCCCGGGGACGTAGCTCAGTTGGTAGAGCGCCGGCTTTGCAAGCCGGAGGTCGCCGGTTCGAACCCGGTCGTCTCCACGCGGATCACCAGCCCGTCCGTAGGAGCCCCGCTAGGATGTGCCCCCCCGATCCGGAGGAACGCACGTGTCCAAGCAGATGCTGAACGAGAAGACGTTCGCGAACGTCGAGGCCTACGAGCCGATCACGCTCCCCGGTCGTCCCGACGCGCCGTCGCGTCCCGCCACCATGACGGTGAACGGCACCATCGGCCGCGCGTTCTTCCTGCTGATCCTCGCCGTGGCGATGGGCGCCGTGGGCTGGTCCTACGGCGACCGGCTGTCGGGCGTGGTGTGGACCGTGATGCTGGTCGGGCTGCTGGCGCTGTTCGGGCTCTCGATCCTGACGGCGTTCAAGCCGAAGCTCGCCCCGTTCACGGGCCCGGTGTACGCCGTGGTGATGGGGTTCTGGGCCGGCGCCATCTCGTTCGGCTACAACGAGCTCTACCCCGGGATCGTCATGCAGGCGATGTTCGCCACGTTCGCGGTGTTCGCGGTGTGCCTGGTCTTCTACCTCACCGGTCTGGTGAGGGTCACCGACCGGTTCGTGCGTGTCGTGATCGTGGCCACCGGCGGGATCTTCGTGATGTATCTCGCGGCCATCGTGATGCAGCTGTTCGGCGTGAACGTCACGTTCCTCGACAGCCCGTCCCCACTCGGGATCGGGCTGAGCGTCGTGATCTGCGTCGTGGCCGCGCTCAACCTCTTCATCGACTTCCGGTGGGTCGACGAGGGCGCGAAGGCGGGCGCGCCAACCTTCATGTCGTGGTACAGCGCCTTCGGGCTGCTCGCCACCCTGATCTGGCTCTACCTCGAGATCCTGCGGCTGCTCTCCAAGATCCGGAGCTAGCACGCGTGTGCGGGTGCACGCCCTGGTGGGGCCTTTCACGCGGAGGGCTGGCGCTGGGGAGGGTCGTGGTCCCGTGAACGCGACTACCAGCACTTCTCCGCGAACGGCCGCTGAGCGCTCCGTCTGCCGGTCAGACCGCGAGCAGGTCCACCGCGTAGGTGGACCGCAGCCGTTGATCGAGCGTTGGCGCGTCGAGGACGCGCCGGGGCGCTTGCGCGAGCGTGCGGGACACCGCGAGATGCTCGTCGCACATCGGGATCAGCCGCCGGCGCGGGTACCACCCCACGGCGGTGGGAGCGTTCGCGAGCGGTCCGTGCTGCCAGAAGCAGAACTGGCAGATGAGCCGCACGCGCTGCGGATACGCGAATCGGGCCCGGTAGCCACGGTCGTGCTCGATCACGCGGCCCCAGAGCGCGACGCGGCCCAGCACGGCGGGACTCCGCATCCGTCGCAGGACGTCGAACGCGGGGGAGGCGTGGAAGCCGCAGAGGCATCCGAGCTCCGGCGCGGTATGGGTCCAGTGACGTTCGCATCGCGCCTCGGCGACCTCTCCCGGGACCCACGCGTGCCCGCGCGCGTTGACGGGACGCAGGAGGAGGTTGTCGCCGTGCGAAGAGCCCGAGAGGGCCCATGTCCGCCACGCCACGAGCGGCTCCTCGCTGTGCTCGATACGGATGCCGACGTCGGGCCGCTCTGCGAGCCGACGCCCGTGACTCACGGCTCGCGACCGCCCTCGGGCACGGGCTCGGGCACCGGCGCGGGCTCGGCGAGGGGCGGACCGGTGTCGGGCAGGGGGATGGAAGCGGGCTCGATCTCGATGATCCGTTTCGGCTGACCGATGTTCATGCGGCCTCACGGCTCCAGTCACGGCTCCGCTATGAACGGGGCACCATGCGAGCGTACTCTTTCGAGATCGGCCCTGACTAGGCAGCCACCCGATAGATCGCGTTTGAGTCGCTGAAATAGATGCGGCCGTTGGGAGCCGTTTCCATCGAGTAGATCGCGCCGCCGGGGCTGTCGAACACGACGGAGGCTGAGCCGCTCACGTCCGTGCGTGCGTGGTTGAGACGCACCACGCGGAGCTCCCCGTTCCCGTTGACGCAACCGAAGAACATCCTGCCCTGATAGTGCGCCCCGAGGCCGCAGCCGTCGCAGAACGCGTTGCCCGTGATCCCGATGGTGTTCGTGAACAGATACTTCGGCAGGTGGCGAGGTTTGGGGCCGCTGTTGTTCGTATCGCGGGGCGCGGGCAGGCTGCCGCAATTCTCGTTGGCGCCCCACCCGAAGTTCCCGCGCTTGGTCAGTAGGTTGATCTCGTCGTTGCAGAGGGGGCCGTTCTCCGTTTCCCACAGGCGTCCGGTCTTCGGGTCGAACGTGAACCCGAAGGAGTTGCGCACGCCGTAGGCCCAGACCCGGCTGCCCTTGTAGGGGTTCGTGGCCGGGATCGAACCGTCGGGATCCATCCTCAGCATCTTGCCGCGGAGGTTCGCCGTTCGGTCCTGGGCGTTCGCGTCGTTGTGACCGTCGCCGATGAACACGTAGAGCTTGCGGTCGGGTCCGAACAGGATCCGCCCGCCATTGTGGTAGGGGTCGGACGAGGCCGGAGACTGCACCAGTGTCTTGAAGCCGACGCCCCTTCCCTTGCGGGCACGGATCCGCAACACGGTATTCTTCAATGCGCCGCCGGTCCGCCGCGTGGCGTAGACGTACACGAAGGGCTTCGCGGGCCACGCCGGGTGCAGGTCGATGCCGAGGGCGCCGCGCTCGCCCGCGCCGTTCACACCCGGGATGGTGAAGAAGCGTCGGTCCTTGCCGGTGGCGGGGTTGAGGATGTGCACCTGGCCCGTGCCGCGCTCGAGATAGAAGATCCGTCCCTTGGGAGTGAAGGTGAAGGCGGCGGGGCCGTTGAGGCCGCCCTTCACCAGCTTGGCCGATGGGTGGCCGGCCGCCGCCACGGCGTGTCCGCCGGCCGAGGCGAAACTCGATTGCGCGCTCCCCGCCGCGAGGCTCAAGGCGAGCAGGGCGAAGGCCAGCGTGTGGGTGAGACCTCGTCGTGGGATGTGCGTCATGCGGTCGCTTCCCTTTCCTGTCGGCCCCGCGTGCCGAGGGTTCCTCGGTAGATGCCCGGCGCTAGCATGGGCCCGTGACGATCGTGCCCCCTTCGATGTTCGGCCTCCCGGTACCGAGAACTGAAGACCCGAGGTTCCTGCGTGGCGAGGGTCGCTACCTGGAGAACCTCCCCATCGAGGGGGCACTGCGCGCGGTGTTCGTTCGCTCCATCATGCCGCATGCCCGCGTCCTGGGCGTGGACGTCGCGGTTGCGCGCGCGATGCCGGGCGTTGTGGGCGTCTTCCTGGCCGCCGATCTGGGGCTTCCCCAGCAGGCGCCGAGCGGCAACGTGGAGGGGGCCTCTGGCACCCTCGAAGGTCCGTTCGGGCGGGAGATCTTGGCCCGAGGGATCGTCCGATACGTGGGCGAGCCGATCGGGATCGTCGTGGCCGAGACGCTGGGGCAGGCTCTCGACGCCGCGGAGATCGTCTTCCCGGACTACGAGCCGTTGCTGGCCGTCACGGACGTCGAGGTGGCGGCCACGCAAGGCGCGCCGTTGCTCTGGCCCGAGGTCGGTTCCAACGTGGCGCACTCGTTCGGATCGAACGAAGACCTCGACGTCCTGGCGGGCGCCGACGTGGTGGTGCGCGGCAGGTTCGTGAACCAGCGCGTCGCCCCCGTGCCCATGGAGGCGAACGCGTTCGCCGCGGTTCCCGCTCCCGACGGATCGTTCGGCATCTGGGTCTCCACGCAGGTCCCCTTCGACGTCAGGCGCGACGTGGCGGAGGCGCTCGGGCTGGACAAGGCGCGCGTGCGCACCATCGCGCCAGACGTCGGCGGCGGATTCGGCGCGAAGCTGCAGATCTACCCGGAGTACCTGGCGCTCGCGCGGGCCGCGCAGCTGCTGGAGCGTCCGGTGCGGTGGGTGGAATCGCGGAGCGAGAGCATGCTGAACCTCACGCACGGACGGGCTCAGGTCCAGCGGGTGGAACTGGGCGCCCGTCGCGACGGCACGCTCGTGGGCATGCGGGTGGAGCTCCTGGCCGACATGGGCGCCTACCCGATCGGCGCGTTCCTGCCCGTCACCACGCAGGAGATGCTCTCCGGGGTCTATCGCTTCGGGGCGATCGCGTGTTCCGGCCGCAGCGTGGTGACGAACGCCACCCCCGTTGCGCCCTACCGTGGCGCCGGTCGCCCGGAGGCGACCGCGTTGGTGGAGCGCGCCATGGACCTGCTGGCCGGTGAGCTCGGCATGGACCCGGCCGAGGTGCGACGGATCAACCTGATCCCACCCGAGGCCTTCCCCTTCGTCACGGCGTCGGGCACGACCTATGACGTGGGCGCGTACGAGGCGGCCCTGGACGAGGCGCTCCTCGTGGCCGGTTACGAAGACGTCCGCGTCGAGCAGGCCGCCCGGCGGGCGCGGGGCGATCACGTCGCGCTGGGCGTGGGGCTGTGCACCTACGTGGAGATCACGTCCTTCTCGTCGAGCGAGTTCGGCTCGGTGGAGGTCCGCGTCGACGGGACGATCGAGGTACTGACGGGAACGTCCCCACACGGTCAGGGGCACGAAACCGCCTTCGCGCAGATCGTCTCCTCGGTCCTGGGCGTGGCGATGGGCTCGATCACCGTCGTGCATTCGGACACAGGCAGGGTGCCGCGCGGCGCCGGGACCTGGGGATCGCGCTCCCTCCAGGCGGGAGGGTCGGCCATCTTCGAGCACGCCACCGCCGTGATGGACAAGTCCCGCTCGGTGGCCGCACAGCTCCTCGAGGTGGATGGCGCGGACGTGGCCGCGACGCAGGACGGCCGTTTGGGCGTCGTGGGCGCCCCAGAGCGGTCGGTGGGATGGGGAGAGCTCGCGACCGCGGCCCGCGCCGGCGCAGGGCTCCCGGGAGAGGCCGAGCCGAGGCTGGCGTCCTCCGGCACCTTCCGAGAGCCCGGGTCGACGTTCCCGTTCGGGGCGCACGTGTCCATCGTCGAGGTCGATACGCAGACCGGAGACGTGCGGCCGCTGCGGCACATCTCGGTGGACGACTGCGGCAGGATCCTCAACCCCCTGCTCGTGCAGGGACAGGTGCACGGAGGCATCGCCCAGGGGATGGCGCAGGCGCTCTACGAAGAGGTCCGCTTCGACGATCTCGGCAACCCCATCACGGGGAACCTCAGCACCTACCTCATGCCATCGGCCGCGGAGCTCCCTTGGTTCGAGTCTTCACACACACAAACGCCCACCCCGCTGAACCCGTTGGGCGCCAAAGGCGTCGGTGAGTCGGCGTGCATCGGGTCCACGCCCGCCGTCCAGAACGCCGCCGTCGACGCCCTGGCGCACCTCGGTGTCAGGCACCTGGATCTGCCGCTGGCGCCCGAACGCGTCCTGGCGGCCATCCGCCGCGCCGCCGTTTAGGGTGTTGGCCATGCCCGCCGGCGACGATCGCACGCCCGTGTGGGAGCGCCGATTCCGCGCCCCAACGCTCTCGATGCCCGACTGGTCGCCGCTCTCACCTGATCGGCTCGTCTATGCGAGCACGGAGAGCGGCGTGTGGCAGGTCCACGCGTGGGATGCGGCCACGGGCGCGCGCCGGCTCGTGACCGAACATCCGGTCGGCGTGATCACCGGAGCCCTTTCCCCCGATGGCGCGTTCATCCTCTACTGGCAGGACGAGACCGGCGACGAGTCGGGGCGCTGGTACGCGCAGCCGTTCTTCGGCGGCGAGCCGCGACCGTTCCTCGACGGCGTGCCCGCGGGGTGGAACGAAGGGTTCGCGCAGGCGGCGGGCGTGGTGGCCGCCAGCATCAGCGACCGCGACGGGTTCGCCCTGTACGTGAGCCTCGACGACGAGCCCGCCAAGGAGATCGGGCGCAGTCCGGAGTTCCTGGCCGTGGGTGGGAGCCCCGGCGGGTCCAACCGCGCGGGTCTGTCCGTTGACGGCTCGCTGCTCTGCCTCGAGCAGAGCGAGCATGGCGACGTCCTGCATCCGGCGCTGCGTGTGATCGATCCTCGCACCGGCGCGGTCCTGGGCGAGCGACTCGATGAAGGCAGGAGCCTCGCCGCATCCGCGTGGGCGCCCCTGGCGGGCGATCGACGGCTCGCCGTCGTGCACGAGCGAACGGGGGAGGAGTCACCCGCCATCTGGGACCTGGGCGACGACGCGTGGACCGACCTGGAGACCGACCTGCGGGGGCCGGTGGAGATCGAGGACTGGTGGCCCGATGCCTCGGCCGTCCTGCTCCGGCACGGGTTCGAGGGGCGTCATCACCTGTACCGGTTCGATCTCGCGTCGGGGGCCGCGACCCCCATCGAGCACTCCCCCGGCCACATCTCGGCAGCCTCGGTGCGTCCGGACGGCCGCGTTTGGTTCCGCCACAGCTCGGGAGGGCGCGCCGCCCGCATCCTCGACGATCGCGGCGCCGAGGTGCTGGCGCCCGAGGGGCCCCGCGCCCCCGTGGGGCGCGCGTACGTCTCATGGGGCTTCGACAATCAGCATGCGCAGCAGGTCCACGGTTTCTACGTCACGCCGGAGGGCACGGGTCCGTTCCCGGTCCTCATGCACCCCCACGGGGGCCCCACGCATCTCGACGAGGATCGCTGGTCTCCGGAGGTTCAGGCCTACGTGGACGCGGGATTCGCCGTGGCGATGGTGAACTACCGCGGCTCCACGGGCTACGGGGCCGACTGGCGCGACACGTTGGTCGGCGACATCGGTGGCCCGGAGTTGGAGGACCTGAACGCCGGCCTGGCGGACCTCGTCGCCCGCGGCATCGCGGACCCCGGTCGTGCCGCCGTGGGGGGCTGGTCGTGGGGCGGATACCTCACCCTGATGGAGCTCGGCAAGCATCCCGAGCTGTGGCGAGCCGGGGTGGCGGGCGTCCCCATCGGCGACTACGTCATGTCCTACGACGACATGTCGCCCCACCTGCAGGCGTACGACCGGGCGCTCCTCGGAGGCGAGCCCAAGGACCTGCCCGACCTGATGCGCGAGCGCAACCCGATCAACTTCGCGGACGCAGTCCGGGTGCCGGTCCTGTTCATCATCGGTGAGAACGACAGCCGTTGTCCGTTGCCGCAGGCCATGGCATACGTGGACAAGCTCGCCGAACGCGATCATCCCCACGAGCTCTATCGGTTCGCGACGGGCCATTCCTCCTTCGACATCGACGAGGACGTGCGGCAGGTGGGGACGGTGCTGGCGTTCCTCGAGCGCACCGTCCTGACGCCGTAGACGTGCTCGGGCGCTCCGGCGGTCGGCTGCTACGGTGGCCGGATGCCCACCTGGCTGCTGGTGCTCATCGCGATCCTGCTCGCCTACGGGATCTGGCGGGTGGGGATCGCGTCGCTGCGATCGTTCATGCCGCCGGAGGACGCGCCCGAGGGTCCTCGCGAGGTGGAGGACGTGGATGACCTCGATGTCTTCCTCGTGTGCGGCGAATGCGGCACCGAGTTCAAGGTCGCCCGTCTCGGCGAACTGCAGATCCCGCGCCATTGCGGGGAGCGGATGCAGGTCGTGCAACATCCGTCTGACTGAACGCGGGTTTCCACCGCTGTGGATAACTCCGGTGGAAGATCACACTCATGTGATTCGCGTGGCCGATCAGTACCAGAACATCGTGCCGACGAAGCCGAGCGCGATCAGGCCGAGGCCCGCGAACAGCCACAGCGGCTTGGTGTCGCCGGGCATGATCCCCATGTAGTTCGCCACGATCACGAACACCCCGACGCCCATGACCGCCAGGATCGCGGGACCGTACCAGCGGGGACTCCCCTTGTGCCGCTTCTTGCGTGCCGGCGCGAGGTTGTAGCCGGAGCTCCTGCGCTTCTGGCGACCCTTGGACTTCGGCATGACCGAGCGATGTTACCGGGGGAGGAGCCGCATGTGGGACACCGTCGCCGATGCGACGGCGGCCGCCGACACGGGCAGCGGGTGATAGGCGCCGGCCGCCCACAGTTCCGTCTGATCGTTCCAGTGTGGGGATCCGGGATTGCCGCTGATACCCGCGGGGAGCACGCCCACGCTACGGTCGAGGTCGCCCAGGTCATAGATGGCACGCCACGAGGGGATCACGGCCGCCCGGTACCCGCCGTCGCGGCCGTCGAACCCGCCCTGCATGACCGTCTGCTCGTCGCCGCCCAGCTCCACGTCCGCCGCGAGGAACAACGCCTCGAGCCCGGGGATCGATGCGAGCGGGTGCTCGAGGCGGAGGCGATGCAACGTGCCCCATCGCCAGGCGGCGGGATCCGCGCCGAGCCTCGCCCGTAGCTCGTCGACGGCGTCGGCGAGGGCCGCACGGAGCACGTCGTCGTCGATCCAGTCGCGGTCCTGGAGCAGGGCGGGCAGTGCCTCGCACTGAAACACCTCCCGCCAAGCGGTGTAGTGGCCGAAGAGGTCCTCGCCCAGGCGCGGCGCCAGCACGTGACGGGCGATCTGGTGGGACCACACGTTGAACACGGCGGCAGCGCTCGAGCCCGCCGTCATGTCGCCGTTCCAATCGCGCAGCTGCTCCAGCACCATCCGCTCGTCACCGGAGCGTGGTGCCAGTCGCAGGAGCAGCGGGAGGATCCTCGCTGCGGGGAGCGACCGCACGTCGTTCTGGACGGCCGCCATGGAGGCGATGTCGTGGGTGCGCGATGCCCCCAGCAGTTCCACGATGCGTCGGGCCCGATACGGCGGGTGGAAGTCCACGCCGATCAGGTGTGGGTAGGCGTCGTCGTGGATGCGGTTGTTGGCACTCACCAGGAACCCGCGCTCGGGATCTTCGCCCCAGGGGAGATCGTCGGGCGCGATCGTCCCGGACCACTCGTGCTCTCCCGTCCACCCGGGGACGGGAACGGTTCCGTCGCCGGCGTCTCGCACCGGATATAGGCCCGAGCACGCGTAGCCGATCGTCCCGTCGACGTCGGCGTATACGAAGTTCTGCCCCGGACACGCCACGTCGGCGACGGCGGCCCGGAAGGACGAGAAGTCACGGGCCCGCGCGGCGTCCAGGACCAGGGACGGTCGGATCCCGTGACCCTCACGACCGGTCCAGCGCAAGGCGAACGAGGGTTCGGGCGGCATCGGCACGTACGCGGGATCGAGCACGCCGCTCGTGAAGGTATCCAGGAGGGGGCCGTGGCGGCTCTCGCGAACCTCCATCACGTGCGGGTCCTCGCCGCGTATCATGATCTCCTCCCGATGCACGGTGAGAGGCTCCCACGCGCCCTTGTACGCGGCCGCGGTGCGGTCCTCGTTCAGTCGTTCGACGTAGAGATCTTGGACGTCGCCCGTCACGTTGGTGACGCCCCAGGCGTGGTGCTCGGTGGTCCCGACCAGTACGCCGGGTGAGAACGAGAGCGCCACGCCCCGGGCCACGTAGCCGGGGGCACTCAGGTGCAGCTCGAGCCAAACCCCCGGCTGCACGGCGAGGAGATGCGGATCGTTGGCGAGCAGCGGGGCTCCGGAGACGGTGCGCGACCCGGCCACGACCCACTCGTTCGAGCCCTGACCCTGGGCGCGCCCGATGGCATCGAAGATCGCTCCGTGCCGGGCTCCGGCGGCGATCCCCGGCGCGTCAAGAGGCAGTGGCGGCAGGAGGCGCCTCACGGCGTCGTCTCCGGCGCGCTCACGGATCCAGGTTCGCATCAGCTCGTGGTCCCAGTTGCCGGATAGCCCCCACGCGAGATAGGCGAACGCCGCGGCCCATGGGCCGGGGTCCCGCGGGATCTCGGGGACGAGGTCGAGGAGGAGGTACTCCACCGGCGCCGCGGGCATCAGGTCGACCCATTCCTGCACCCCCTCGCGGAACCGACGATGCATGGCGCGATCCTCGTCATCCCATCGCTCGACCATCGCCGCGCCGGCGCGGTGGAACCCGATCGTGCGCGCGAACCGATCCTGCGGGAGGGTTCGGTCGGCGAACACCTCCGAGAGCCGGCCGTTCGCGGCGCGCAGGATCATATCCAGCTGGAAGAGGCGCTCGCCCGCCGTGACGAAGCCCTGCGCGAACCACAGATCCTCCAGCGAGTCGGCCCGGAGATAGGGGACCCCCCACGCATCGCGACCGATCGTCACGGGGGCGGCGAGCCCACCGACGCCGAGGTCGCCATCGGTGGGGAACATCGCCGAGGCGGCCTTGGTCCGGAGCCCGTCGATGAGGTCGCTCACGGTGGGGGAGCCTACCGGGCGGTGCCGTGCATGCTGCGGGCGACCTGCGTGTTGCCGAGCCAGCTCTGGAACAGGCCCGCGTACACGCCGCCCACGGCGACCAGCTCCTCGTGCGTGCCCTCCTCCACCAACCGGCCCGAGTCGAACACGAAGACGCGGTCGGCCTGTTCGGCGGTGGAGAGTCGGTGGGCGATCGTCACCGTGGTCCGCCCCCGAGAGACGCGGCGGAGCGCCTCCGTGATGCGCTGCTCCGTGGCGGGATCGACCGCACTGGTGGCCTCGTCGAGGATGAGGAGGCCTGGGTCTCCGATCTGCGCCCGGACGAGCGCCACGAGCTGGCGTTCTCCCACGCTGAGCGCCTCCCCGCGCTCCCCGGCCGCGGTGTCCAGGCCCGCCGGCAGCGACGCGACCCATCCACCCAGCCCCAGGTCCTCGAAGGCCGTCTCCACGTCGCGGTCGGAGGCCCCGACGCGCCCGAACCGCACGTTCTCGCGGACGCTGGCGTCGAACAGGAAGCCGTCCTGGGGGACCATCCGGATGGCCGAGCGCCGCTCGTCGGGATCGACGTCGCGCAGGTCCACCCCACCCACCGAGATCCGGCCCTCCCGGGGATCGGCGAGGCGGGACATCAGCTTCGCGAACGTGGTCTTGCCGCACCCCGTCTCGCCCACGATCGCCACGTGGCCGCCGGCGGGAACGGACAGGGAGATCCCGTGCAGCACCTCGGGGCCGGTTCGATAGGCATAGCGCACGTCCTCCGCGACGACCGAGTGCGCGCCGCCGGGGAGCTGCGCGCCGGGGACGGGCTCCACGATCTCCACGGGAAGGTCGAGCACCGCGAGGACCTTGCGCCAGCCGGCGATGGCCGTCTGCGTCTCCGCGTAGACCTCCGGCAGATCCGTGAACACGTGCAGGAAGACGTCGGCCAGGAACAGGAACGCGGTCACCCGGCCGAACGTGAGTCCCCACCGCGGACCGTACGTGGCCCCCAGGACGATCACGACGGACAGGGCCACGGCGTAGAACACCGAGGACAGGGGCCAGAGCGTGGCGGCCCGCAGATGCGTCACGACCTCGGCGCGGTACCGCTCGTCGATGGCCCGCTTCACCCGTCGATCGGTCTGCTCATCCAACCCGTAGGCACGGACGACGGCGGCGCCCATCACGGACTCCGAGACCTCCGAGAGCATCTCGCCGACGCGGGTGCGGGCCGTGTTGAAGGCGAGGGTCAGCCGGGACTGCATCGCGCTCACGATGAGCAGCAGCGGGATCACGAGCGCGATCACGGCCAGCGTGAGTTCCCAGGCGTAGATCAGCATCAGGATGGTGGCCCCCACCACCTGGGCGAACGAGATGATCCAGGCGATGCCGCCCCACTCCATGAACTGTTGCAGCGCGTCGACGTCGGCGGTGACGCGGGCGACGAACACCCCCCGCTTCTCGTCGGACTGCTCGGCGATCGACAGCTCGTGGATGTGCCCGAACGTGCGTACCCGGAGGTTCATCAGGGCCTCCTCAGCGGCACGCACGAGGCGGCGGGCGGCGGCGCGCGCGGCCACGAACGCGAGGATCACGAGGCCGAGGCCCACCGCGCACAGCGAGTACACGTACGTGGGCCGGAAGGAGGGGTCGAACCCGTGGTCGAAGACCTTCTGGATCAGGATCGGCGTGACGAGCGAGGTGACGGTCACACCGAGGGAGACGATGACGGTGAAGCCGAGCCCCCGCCGCAGCTCGGGGCTCTCCTTGACCCCGCGGCGCAGGACGGCCCAGGCCCCATTCAGCTCCTGAGGGATGGGAAGGTCGTCATCGACGGCGAGATCCGGTTGCGCCGCGCTCATCTGTCGGCCCGTTCGTACGCGCGGATGATGGCGGCGTACCCGGGCTGGGTAGCGAGCAATTCCCGGTGGGTGCCCGTGCCCGCGACCCTCCCGCCCTCCAGGTAGATCACGCGTTCGGCGAGCCGGATGGTCGAGAGGCGATAGGCCACCACGATGAGGGTCGTGGCAGTCTGCGCGCGCAGGGCCCCGAGGACCGCGGCCTCGATCGAGGGGTCCACGGCGGACGTGGCGTCGTCGAGGATCAGGACGCGCGGCCTGCGCACAACCGCACGGGCGAGCGCGACGCGCTGGCGCTCCCCGCCCGAGAGCGTGTAGCCGCGTTCGCCGATGACCGTGGCGTAGCCGTTGGGGAGCGCGTCGATGAATCGGGCCGCCGAGGCGATGCGGGCGGCCTCGCTCACGACCTGCGGATCGGCGCCGGAGTCGAGCGAGATGTTGTCCTCGACCGTGGTGGCGAAGAGGAAGCTCTCTTGGAACACGATGGCGGTGGCCTCGCGCAGCGACGCGAGATCCACCTCCCGCAGATCGACGCCGCCGATGGCCACCGAGCCCGAATCCGGGTCGGCGAGCCGTACGAGCAGGTGGGCGAGCGTGCTCTTGCCCACGCCGGTCGGTCCGACGATCGCGACCGATTCGCCGGCCTCCACGTCGAAGGAGACGCCGTTCAAGATGGGCTGGCCGTCATAGAGCAGGCGCAGCTCCCGGGCCTGCACCCCGAGGCCGCCCGCGGGGAGGGGTCGCGGGTTCGCGGGCGGCGCCACGGTGATCCGCTCCGCGAAGACCTCCTCTAGCCGGTCCCAGCTGACGACGGCGCGCGGGAGCTCGGCCAAGATCCAGCCGATGAAGCGCATAGGCCACGACAACAGGCCGAACAGCGCGATGAACCCGATCAGCTCGCCGAGCGTTACGGCACCCGAGTTAACGCGGGTAGCGCCCACCGCCAGCAGCAGGGTCGTGGCGAGCGCGGGCAGCGCGTCGAGTCCCGCCTCAAACGTGGCCCGGACGTAGCCACCCTTCACGCGCTCGTCCCGAAGGCCTCGCGCTTGGGTCCGCAGGCGGTCGGTCTCGGCGGCCTCGCGTCCGAGCGTCTTCACCACCAGCGCCCCGTCGATCGATTCGTGCGCGACCGCCGACACGTCGCCGATCTTCTCCTGGGCTCGCCGGGCCGGTACCTCCATGCGCTTGGCGAAGCTGCGGTTCATCAGCGCCAGCGTCGGGAAGAGAAGCACCCCGATCAACGCGAGCCAGACGTCCGTGCGGAACATGGATACGAGCGCGAGCGCCACCAACAAGATCACGCCGATCGCGAACGGCACCGGCCAGAACACGTCCACCGCGGCCTTCACGTCGGCCTCCATGTGCGCGAGCAGCTCTCCGGTGGGGGTTTCGCGGTGGTACTGCAGGGCGAGGTCGCGATAGCGATCGGAGATCTGCGAACGCAGCGTCGCCATCACGCGCTCGCCCGCGACGCCGCTGTAGTAGCGGCGGATCATGATGCCGAGCGCACGCAGGCAGCCGAACGTCATGATGGAGATGACCGCGATCCAGATCGCCCGGGGCGCGGCGCCTCCGGAGAACGCGGGTTGCAGGACGTCGTCGGTGGCGCGGCCGAGGGCGACGGTCAGCAGGAGCGAGGAGACCGCGAACAACGCCGCCCCGGCCACGGAGGCCGCGAACGGACGCGGGTGCAGCTTGACGTAGGCCCAGACCAGCCGCATGCCGCGGCCGAACAGGCCCTGGCGTTGCTCGGTTCGCGCGATCGCAGCGTCCAACTGGTCCCCCGCTTCATGTCCCCTCGCATGGTACGCACCGCGGGCGATCCTCAGCGGCTGGTTGAGCGGACAGCACCCCGCTGACATGATGCGGGCCATGACCGGATCGCGGCCCTGGCACGCCAAGTACCCAAAGGGCGTCCCGCTCTCCTTGGAGCCCTACCCGGAGGAGTCCGTGTTCGCCCTGCTGGAACAGGCGGCCGCCGAGTTCGCCGAGCGACCCGCCCTCGCCTTCTTCGGCCGTCATCTGTCCTACGCGGCCCTGATGAAGGAGGTGGAGCGCTTCAGCGCGGTCCTCGCGGGGCTGGGCGTGGTCAAGGGCGACCGGGTGGGGCTCCTGCTGCCGAACTGCCCCGAGTACGTGATCGCGTGGTTCGCGTGCCAGCGCCTGGGGGCGGTGGCGGTCGGGAACAACCCGCTGTACACGGAGCGCGAGTTGGCTCACCAGGTGGCGGACTCCGGCGCTCGCGTGATGGTGGTCCTGGATCAGGTGTACGCGCGCTTCGGTGCCATCCGCGACGCGGCGGGGGTGCAGGAAGTCATCGCCACCCGCCTGAACCACTACATGCCCTGGTACCTACGCCCCCTGGCACCCCTGAAGTTCAGGAAGGACGCCAAGGCCCACGGGACGCCGTTGCCCTTCGTCCCCACCGGGGACCGCGTGCGGTGGTGGCACGACCTGATGAAGGCCGCCGGGCCGGCGCCTCCGCCCGCCGCCGTGGACGATCCCGCCCGCGAGATCTCGGCGTTGGTATACACGGGCGGGACGACGGGTCTGTCCAAGGGCGCCATGCTCAGCCACCGCAACCTCGTGGCGAACGCGCGGCAGGCGGCGGCCTGGTTGAACGTGGTGCGCCGTGGTGAAGACGGCGTGCTCGCATCCCTGCCGTTCTTCCATTCGTTCGGGACGCTGGCCATGAACTTCTGTATCACCAAGGCGGCAAAGCTGGTGCTCGTTCCCCGCTTCGACATCGACCTCGTGCTCAAGGCCATCGCGAAGGAGAAGCCGACGTTGTTCCCGGGTGTGCCCCGGATGTACATCGCCCTGAATCAGAACCCCGACACGCCCAAGTACGACCTGGGCGCGCTCAAGGCCTGCGTCTCCGGGGCGGCCCCGTTGCCCATGGCCGTGGCCCAGGAATTCGAGCGGATCACGGGCGGCGCGAAGGTCGTGGAGGGCTACGGGCTGACGGAGTGCTCGCCCGTGACGCACGCGAACCCGCTCACCGGGGAGCGTCGCGAGGGATCGATCGGGATGCCGCTGCCCGACACCGACGTCCGCCTGATCGACCTGGACGACCCCGATCGCACCGTGCCCCAGGGCGAACGCGGCGAGCTGTGCGTCAGGGGTCCCCAGGTGATGCTCGGGTACTGGAACAAGCCGGAGGAAACCGCCCTGGTGATCCGCAACGGCTGGTTCCACACGGGGGATGTCGCCGTCATGGACCCGGACGGCTATTTCCGGGTCGTGGACCGGATCAAGGACATGGTCATCGTCTCGGGGTTCAACGTGTATCCCACCGAGATCGAGGCGGTGCTGTACCAACATCCGAAGGTGGCGAAGTGCGCGGTGGTAGGCGTGCCCGACGACACGACCGGTGAGCGCATCAAGGCCTTCATCGTGCTGAAGGAGGACGCGAACGCCACTGCCCAGGAGATCACGTCCTGGTGCCGCGATCCCGAGCAGGGCCTGACGGGCTATCGCGTGCCCAAGGATATCGAGTTCCGCACCTCGTTGCCGGAGACGCTCATCGGCAAGGTGCTGCGACGGGCCCTGCAAGACGAGGAGCGCAAGAAGGCGCAGGCGGCGGCGCCCGGGTAGCCTCGGTCGGTGGAGATCGACTGGCGAATCGACGAGCACCTGCGCATCCGCTCGCTCACGCCGCAGGACGCCGAGACGGTCTTTGCGCTCGTCGATTCCAATCGAGATCGCCTCAGACCCTGGATGCCGTGGGAGCCCACTACCCGAGGTCCCGCCGACACCAGGGCGTTCATCGAAGGGTCGCGTCGGTCCTCGACCGACGCGGACGCCAACGGCCTGCTGGTGGACGGAACGATCGTGGGCACGATGGGCCTCAGGGTGGACGCCCTCGCGAACGCGGGCGAGATCGGGTTCTGGATCGCAGCCGACCACGAGGGGCGTGGCAGCGTCACGCGGGCCGCCGAACGCTTCCTCGCGTTCTCATTCGACGAGCGGGGTCTGCACCGCGTGAGCCTCCTCGCCGCCGTGAGCAACGCCCGCAGCCGGGCCGTGGCCGGCCGACTCGGCATGCGCGAGGAGGGCATCCTGCGGGGGGCGGAGCGCGTCCACGACGGGTACCACGATCTCGTCGTGCACGCGATCCTCGAACCCGAATGGAGGGCGCGGAACGCCTAACCGGCCTCAGTGATCCCGGGCTCCTCCCGTCCGCGGTACCTGCGCCGATGCAGATACGCCGCAACGCCCCCGATGGGCAGCGGCAACCAGTAGGACACGAGCCGGTACGCGAGCACGGCGACGGCTGCGCGTCCACCGTCCACACCCGCCACCACGAGCAGCCCGGCGAGCCCCGCCTCCACGAAGCCGAGGCCGCCCGGCGTGATCGGGATCATCGCGAGCACCATGGACGCGGTGTAGGCGAGCAGCACGAGCGATGCCCGGGGCCGCGACCCGACCGCCGCGATCGCCGCCAATAGCGCCAGGTAGTCGAAGAGCCAGTTCCCCAGCGCGAACAGGAGCGCCTTCCACCAGGCCTCCTCGAGCGTGTCGCGGATCACGTTGCGCTCGCTCACCAGGAGGTCGGGAAGGCCCGTCGCAGGCGCCCGCTTTCGCAGCAGCCGGTTGCGGCTCCACTGGAGCGCCCGGCCGGTCGCGCGCAGCGCCCGCTCGTTCGTGAACAGCACCCAGCCGGCGGCGAACCCCACGACGAAGACGAACCCTCCCAACAAGGCGGCCGACAGCAGGGCCGACGGAACCTGCCGTCCGAAGAGCGCGGCCGGGACCGAGAGCAGCGGCAAAGCGAACAGCGACCCCGTGCTGATGAGGGAAGCCGTGGCGAGCCCGGCTCCCACGCGCGCGGCGGGGATGCCGCCGTCGGTGAGCATCTTGAATTGGGTGGCGCCGCCCGCCGCCGCCCCGCCCGGCACGACCTTGCTCACCGCGTTCCCCGCCATCTGCGCCGTGGCGATCGCGAACCACCTATCCGTGGACAGCGACAGCCGTTGCAGGCCCCACGCGCAGGCGAAGCTCGCCGCTTCGAGCACCACCATCACCGGGTACCAGACGGGATTCAGCGTGAGCAGCTGGGGCCAGGATCGGAAGACCGCGATCAGACTGGGCCACAGGATGTACAGCGTGAACAACGTGATGGCGAAGAAGATCAGCCTCGTCACGATCGCCCTGCGCAAGCTGCGCGCGGGTTTGCCCGGCTTCGCGGCCTTGATCCCGGCCGCGAGCGGGAGGTCGTCGTCGCTCACCTGGAGAACCCTACCGCCGCACGCGGCGAAGCCCCGCGCCGCCGACGATCAGACCGCGTCCAGCTCCCGCGCGATGCCGAGCACCGTCCGGCGTTCCGCATCGGTGAGTCCGCGCAGGGGGAGCCGCACGTCTGGCACGCGCAGCACGTCGCGCGCCACCAGCACCTCCTTCAGCGCCGCATGGAAGGGGATGCCCCCCAGGCGCTCCCGCAGGAGCGCGACGGCCTCGTGGGCGCCGCGATCGAGCTCGTGCACGAGGCGTGCGACGATCCCAGGGAACGCCGCGGCGAGCCCGCTGACGCTGCCGACGGCGCCGGCCTCCATCCCGGCGATCGCCAGGGGCTCCTGTCCCACGAAGACGTCGAGCCCGAGGCCGAGGTAGGGCTTCACCGCCTCGAACGGCGCGTCGGACACCTTCATGCCGGCCAGGTTGGGGGCGAGGTCCTTCACCCGGAGCACCACGGCGGGGGGGATCGCGTAGCCGCTGCGCCCCGCGAACTCGTAGACGTAGAATGGTGCCGGATCGCAGGCGTTCGCGGCCGCCACGAGGTGCCGCGTGAGCTCCTCGTCGTCGAGGGGGAAGTACGGCGGAGCGATGACGGCCACGGCGTCGGCGCCCGATGCCGCGGCGTGCGCCGCCAGGGTCACGGTATCGGCCGTATTCTGCGCTCCCGCGTGCACGGCTACCTGGAAGTCGGTGGGCCGGTTGTCCACGAAGAGCTCCGTGACCGTGCGCCGCTCCGACACGCTCAGCAACACCCCTTCGCCGGTGGTTCCGCCCACCAGCACGCCGTCGATGCCGGCGGCGACGAGGAACGCCGTGAGCCCCTCGAACGCCATCGTGTCGAGGATGCGCCCGCCGTCCTTGAGCGGCGTCACACTTGCCGCGATGGCCCCGCGCAGCGGCCCCGTCACAACAGGTTCCGCAAGGCGAGGAGGGTATTGGGGACCGGCCGCTCCGCGATCCGCCGCATGAACCATGGGTACCAGTGGTCGCCGTAGGAGATCAACGTGCGGACGGTGTATCCCTCGCGAGCCAGGCGGCGTTGGTCCTGCGCGCGGATGCCGTAGAGCATCGCGATCTCGACACGGCGATGGGCGTCCTCGCCCAACACCTCCGCGACGCGGGCGATGAGGTCGGCGTCGTGGGTGCCCAGGACGGTCCGCCGTACCCGAGCCTCTGCGTCGTTCGCGAGGTGCGTGACGATGCGCGTGTATGCCTCGTCGATCACGCGCTTGTCGGTGAACGCCAGCTCGGGAGGTTCGCGGTAGGCGCCCTTGACGAGGCGGATCGACGGCCGCAGAGGCAGCAGCCGCTGCACGTCGGCCCATGTCCGTTTCAGATATGCCTGGAGGCACAGACCAACGTCGTGCCCCTCCCGCAGCAGGCCTTCGTACAGCGCGACGGTCCCCTCGACGTAGGCGGTCGATTCCATATCGATCCACAGCGTGCGGCCCAGCCCGGCCGAGCGCTCCGCCAGGCGCACCACCTGCATCCGGGTGTGCTCGGGATCGAGGTCGAAGCCGAGCTGCGTGAGCTTCAGGGAAACCTCCGCGTCGACCCCCAGTTCCTCGATCCGATCCAGCAGCCGCAGGTACTCGCCCGTCGCCGCGGTCGCCTGCCCCAGATCCGTGACGTTCTCACCCAACGCGGTGAACGTCGCTCCGAGGCCGTCGGTGGCGAGGCGCTGGGCCGCCGCAAGCGCGTCCTCGGGGTCCGGACCCGGCATGAACTTCTCGACGGTCGATCGCACGAATCGTAAGCGCGGGAGGCGCTCGCGCAAGGTCGCGTTCCCCGAGGCCCAAAGGATCGTTTCGCGCAGCGGATCCATGCCGGGCGAGCCTACCGGATGCTCACGGAGCGTCTGCCGCGATGGCCTGAACCAGCTCGCGACAGAACGCGGGGATGTCGTCCACGACGCGGCCCCACACGATGTTGCCGTCGCGGAAGGCGGGCTCGTCGACCCACGTGGCGCCCGCGTTGACGAGATCGTCCTTGATGCCGAGGCTGCCGGTCGCCCGTGTACCCGCCACGATCCGAGCGGAGATGCCCACGAGTCCCGCGTGGCAGATCAGGCCGACGATCTTGCCGCGCTCGTGGACGCGCTTGACGAGGCTCGTGACGGAAGCCTCGCGCCGGAGCTTGTCGGGCGCCCATCCACCGGGCACGACCACCGCGTCGAGATCGTCGACGTGCACCTCGTCGATCGCGACGTCGGCCTCGGCCACGAGACCGTTCTTGCCCGTCACCGGCGTCTTAGGTCGCCGGCCGGCGACGGTGACCGCGGCGCCCTCTTCCCGCAATCGCATCACGGTGACCCAGAACTCCAGATCCTCGAATCCCTCCTCGAGCAACACCACCACAACGCGACCATCCAACCGACCGGTCATGCCGCTCTCACCTCCGGGCTCGGGTCCATCCATCCTACGGGCCGCGACCGGGCGGAGGGCCGGTCTCGCCGGCAGCTATCGTTCGTCGAACTGCTCCGCCTCCGTCGAACCCGTGAGCGCGAGGGTGGACGACGCGCCGCCGCTGATCGCCTGCGAGACGCGGTCGAAGTAACCGGTGCCCACCTCGGCCTGGTGCCGGGTGGCCGTATAGCCGTCCGACTCCAGCTCGAACTCCCGCTCCTGCAGCCGGACGTAGGCGGTCATCCCCTCGCTCGCGAAGCCCTTCGCCAGCTCGAACATGCTGGCGTTGAGCGCGTGGAATCCCGCGAGCGTGATGAACTGGAATCGGTAGCCCATCGAGGCAAGTTCCTTCTGGAACGTGGCGATGGCCGCGTCGTCGAGGTGCTGCTTCCAATTGAAACTGGGCGAGCAGTTGTACGCCAGAAGCTTGTCGGGAAACATCGCGTGGATCCCCTCGGCGAACGCGCGCGCCTCCTCCAGGTCCGGTGTCGAGGTCTCGCACCAGAGCATGTCCGCGAAGGGCGCGTATGCCCGGGCCCTCGCGATCGCCGCGTCGATCCCATCCCGCACGTAGTGGTAGCCCTCGTGCGTGCGCTCGCCGGTGACGAATCGTCGATCGCGGGCATCGATATCGCTGGTGAGCAGGTTGGCGGCGCGAGCGTCGGTGCGCGCGACGACCAGGGTCGGGACGCCCAGCACGTCGGCCGCCAATCGTGCCGAGGTGAGCGTGCGTTCGAACTGGGCGGTGGGGACGAGCACCTTCCCGCCGAGGTGGCCGCACTTCTTCTCCGAGGCGAGCTGATCCTCGAAGTGCACGCCGGCGGCGCCGGCTTCGATCATGGACTTCATCAGCTCGAACGAGTTCAGCGCGCCTCCGAAGCCCGCCTCCGCGTCAGCCACGATGGGGGCCATCGTGTCGGCCGCCAGGCCCTCCGCCCACGCGATCTGGTCGGCGCGTTGCAGGGCGGCGTTGATGCGCCGGACGACGGCGGGGACGGAATTGGCCGGGTACAGCGACTGGTCAGGGTAGGTCTGCGAGGCCAGGTTCGCGTCGGCCGCCACCTGCCATCCGGACAGGTAGATCGCCGGCAGGCCGGCCTTCACCATCTCGACGGCCTGACCGCCGGTGAGCGCCCCCAGGGCGGCCACGAAGTCCGCCTCGTGCACCAACGACCACAGTCGCTCGGCGCCCGAGCGCGCGATGGAGTGCTCGACGCGGAACGAGCCGCGGAGCCGGATCACGGCCTCGGCCGGATAGGTGCGCTCGACCCCGTGCCAGCGCGGGCTCGTCTCCCACTCCAGCTCCAAGGCCTCGGCGTCTCGTCGGATCTCTTCCTCGACCCGTTGGCTCATCATGTGTGCGTCCCTTCCTCAGATCGCGGATCGCGCGTGGAAATCAAACGACCCCCCGCCGCCTGGCGAGAGGTCACGGGCGTACCCGCCGGCGCTGACGCGCCAGGGGGAGCCCTAGCGGCTCGATACGCCGAGATTGAATGATCGTTCAAACACCGTGAGCGAAGTATCGCACGACCTACCCCCGGGGGTCAACGCGGCGCTCGCGGCGTCCCGGCCGCGCCGGGAGCGCGGCGACCGCTCAGGTGTTGCGATAGCGCGCGACCGCCAGGCGCGACTTGTGCGCCCCACCGGCCGTGCCCGCCACAACGATCTTCCCGTTGGATTGCAGGGTCGCGCCCCGTGCGACGTCATCACCCAGGAAGAAGTCCGTGAGGACCTTCCCGTCCCCGCCGAACGTGAGGTCGCGCCCACCGTTGGGCTTATAGCGGACGAGCCCGAACTCCGCGGTGTTCCGGGTGGCCTGGCCCACCACGACGATCTTGCCGTTGGACTGCACCGCCACGTCGTAGGCATAGTCGTAGGCCGGACCGAACGCCGTGATGACCTTCCCCTTGTGCCCGAAGGTCTTGTCGAGCCTACCCTTGGCGCCGAAACGCGCCATCCCCCAATCCGATGCGCCTCCCCGGTTCACGTAGCCCACCACGATGAGCTTGCCGTCGGACTGGCGCGCCAGCCCGTAGGCCGTGTCGCTCCCCTTCGTCATGTCGAGCGTGGTGATGCCCTCGTGGCCGAAGGACCGATCCAGCTTGCCGCCGGACAGGTACTGGCCGATCGCGAAGCGAGGCGTGAGCGAGGTCTCCGCGTAGCCCGCCACCACGATCTTGCCGCCGGGAGCGAGGCCCAGATCCTGGATCTGCTCGATCGTGGGGCTCACGTCCGTCGTCACCTTCCCGCTCTTGCCGAAATGCGGATCCAACGAACCGTTCGGCCTATAGCGCGCGAGGGCCCACCTGCTCGTGGACCCGTTCGAGGTATAGCCCCCCAAGATGATGTTGCCGCCCGCGCCGATCACCACCGCGCTCGCGCCTTGGTACTTCTTGCCGAACCCGGTGAAATTCTTCCCGTCCTTGCTGAAGCTCTTGTCCAAGACGCCCCGGATCCCGTACCGAGCGACGGCGAACTGGCTCCGATCGTTGAAGTCGCGTTCCCCAGCCACGACGATCTTGCCGTCGGACTGCAGCGCCACGTCGAAGCCGTAGTCGGTGCCGCCGAGGTTCGTCACGACGCGGCCGTCGCCGCCACCGAAATCGGGGTCCGGCTCGCCGTTGGGCAGGAACCTCGCGAGCGCGAGGTCGGTCTTGGCGCCCAGCGTGTAGCCCGCCACGAGGATGCGGCCCTGCTTGTCGACAGCGACGGCATACCCGGTGGCGCCGTTGGAAAAGGCCGTCTGCTTCCCGTTGCCGCTGAAGAACGGGTCGAGCTGGCCCGGGGTCGCGCGCGCGGGAGGCGCGAGCACGGCGATGGAGACGGCCACGAGGAGGATCGAGATCCGGCGCACCCTGGTTCCTTCCCTCGGTCGGTTGCGGCAGAAGGGTACCCTGCCGGATGCGGAGGGTCGAGCTTCGCCGGCTAGGGAACGATCTTGGAGATGGGCAGCTCCAGGATGTCGGTGGCGCCGGCCGCCAGGAGTTGGGGGATCAGCCGATTCACGCCGCGCTTGTCGACGACCGTCTCGATGGCGAATCCTCCATCGGCCAGCGGCGAGACCGTCGGTGCCTTCATGGACGGGACGACGCTCAGGACGGCGTCCCGGTCGGCTTCGGACACGTTGAGCTTGATGAGGACGCGACCGACGGCGCGCAGGGCGCCCAGCAGCAGCGTGGTGATGTCGTCCATGGCTGCGCGCTTGGCCGGATCCGCCGCCGCTTCGGGGTTGGCCACCAGGACCGGGTCCGACGTGAGCAGGGTCTCGATGATCTTCATGCCGTGGGCGCGCAGGGTGCCTCCCGTCTCCGTCACATCCACGATCGCATCGGCGATCTCGGGCACCTTTGCCTCGGTCGCCCCATAGGACCACGCCACCTTGACCGGGATGCCCAGAGCGGCGAAGTGCTGCTGGGTGAGGTTGACGAACTCGGTGGAGATCCGGGAGCCGGGCGGCATCTCTTCGGCGCGATCGGCCGGGTGTTCGGCGGGCACCGCGAGCACGATCTTGGTGCCGTGCCCGGTCCCGCTCTTGGCGTAGGACAGGCGCGCGAGCACCTCGACCTCCGCCCCCGTCTCCGCGACCCAGTCCTCACCGGTGATGCCGAGGTCGAATAGTCCCTCGGCGACGTAGACGGGGATCTCCTGGGGCCGCAGCACGCTGACTCGGTCGATACGATCGTCCTCGACGCTCCCGTGGTAGTCGCGGGACGAGCTGCGCTGCACGCTGAGGTCCGCGGCGTCGAAGAGTCGAAGGGTCTGCTCCTCGAGGGAGCCTTTGGGGATCACGAGCCTGAGCATGCGAGCCGGAGTCTACCGACGCGGGTCTTCTGCGGGCCCACCGTCGGTGCCGTGGAGGCTGCGGAAGAAGCAGGTGCGCTCCCCGGTGTGACAGGCGGCTCCCACCTGGTGGACGCGGGCCACGACGGCGTCGCCGTCGCAATCCACGTGCAACGACTCCCAGTGCTGCACGTGCCCGCTCGTCTCGCCCTTGCGCCAGAGCTCGCGCCGCGAACGGCTCCAATAGACCATGACCCCTTCCGCGAGGGTGCGCTCGAGCGCCGCGCGGTTCGCCCAGGCCATCATCAGGACGGTCCCGTCCTCGGCGTCCTGCGCGATCACGGGGACCAACCCACGTTCGTCCCAGGCAAGATCGTCGAGGTCGACCGGGCCCCGGTCCACGCCGCCGCTCATCGGCGCACCGTGACGGATCGCTCGGCGAGGTAGTCCTTGATCTCACGGATCGTGAGCCGGCCGAAGTGCAGGCGGCTCGCGGCGAGGACCGCGTCCGCCCCACCCCTCGTGAGCGCCTCGGCGAAGTGCTCGAGGTCTCCGGCCCCGCCGCTCGCGATCACCGGAACGCGCACGGCATCCGTGATGGCGCGCACGAGCGCCAGGTCGTAGCCTTCGCCGGTTCCGTCGCGATCCATCGACGTCAGCAAGACCTCACCGGCGCCGCGTTCGGTGGTTGCCTCGACGGCCCACGCCACCGCGTCGCGGCCGGTGCCCGTGCGGCCCGCGTCCATGAAGACCTCCCAGCGGCCGGCGCTTCCCGCACGCTTCGCGTCGATCGCAACCACCATGCACTGCGTCCCGAACCGGTCGGCGCACCGTTGCAAGAGGGCCGGTTCCCGCGCGGCACCGCTGTTCAGGGCCACCTTGTCAGCACCCGAGCGCAGCAGCTCGTTCACGCCGTCCTCGTTGGTGACGCCGCCGCCCACGGTGAGCGGGATGAACACCTGTTCGGCGACCCGGGAGATCACGTCGAGGGTCGCCTTGCGACCCTCGATGGTCGCCGTGATATCGAGGAACACCAGCTCGTCGGCCCCCTCGCGGTCGTAGTGCGCAGCCATGGCCACGGGGTCGCCCGCGTCCCGCATGTCTTGGAACCTGGTGCCCTTCACGACGCGTCCGGCGTCGACGTCGAGGCACGGGATCAGTCGTTTCGCGAGCAACGGTGCCCTAGCCCCGGATGACCTGCGAGAGCTTCAGCGTGCGCTCGTAGAGCGCCTTGCCCGCCACGGCGGCCTCAGCGCCCAGGTCGCGCAGAGCCCAGATGTCATCCGCATCACGCACCCCTCCGCTCGCGATCACGGGGGTCTGCGTGAGCTTCAGCACCTGCGTGTATAGGCGAAGGTCCGGTCCGTCGAGCGTCCCGTCGCGAGCGATCGACGTCACGAGGTACCGCGGCGTGCCCGCGTCGTCCAGCGCGGCGATGGCAGCCTCCACGGCCGGGCCCTCCTCCTTCCATCCCTTGACCATCACGCGGCCGCCGCGGACGTCCACGGCGACCACGACGCGTTCGGCGAACTCCTCGACCGCCCGAGAGACGAAGGTCGGGTCCGCCGCGGCCGCGGTCCCCAGGATCGCCCGCGAGGCGCCGGCCTCCACGAGCGCTCCGATGTCCTCGAGGGTCCGCATCCCGCCGCCCACCTGGACGGGGATCGCCACCGAATGGCAGATCGCCGCCACGACTTCGTGGTTGTCGCCCTGTTCGAGGGCGGCGTCGAGGTCGACGACGTGGAGCCGGCGCGCGCCCTCTTCCTGGAAGCGCTCGGCCACCGCGACGGGGTCGTCCGCGTACGAGGTCTCCTTGCCGGGGTCGCCGCGGACCAGGCGCACGGCACGTCCTCCACGCAGGTCGATGGCGGGGATGACGATCATCGGGCGGCCACGTCCTTCACGAAGTGCTCGTAGACCTGGAGCCCGGCCTCGCCGGACTTCTCCGGGTGGAACTGGGTGGCGAACACGTTCCCGCGCGCGACCGCCGCGCTCGACGCTCGCCCGTAGTCGTTCACGCCAACGGTCGCGTCGACGAGGGCCGGGGCGTAGGAATGCACGAAGTAGAAGCGCGTGTCCTCGGGGATGCCGGCGACGTAGGGATGCGTTTCGGTCCATCGCACCGTGTCCCACCCCATGTGGGGCACCTTGACGCCATCGGGCAGGCGCAGGCAGATCCCGCCGAGGACGCCGAGGCCGGCCGCGGCGTCCTCTTGGCTGCCTTCGAACAGGACCTGCATCCCCACGCAGACCCCGAACACGGGACGGCCGCCGGCGCAGAACGCGCGGATCGTCTCGTCCAAGCCACGGTGGCAGATCGCACGTATGCACGCCCCGAAGTGCCCGACCCCCGGGATCACCAGGGCGTCGGCCCCCGAGACCTCCGCGTCCTCACCGGTGACGAGAGGCTCGCCGCCGACCCGCGCGATCGCGCGCGAAACGGAGTGCAGGTTGCCCGATCCGTAGTCGAGGACGGCGATCGTGGGCATCAGAGCGTTCCCTTCGTGGACGGAACGCCGCCTCGCCCCGTGCGGGCGCACGCATCGCCGAGCGCCTTGGCAAGCGCCTTGAACTCGGCCTCGCAGACATGGTGGGGCGAACGCCCGTAGCGAAGGTGCACGTGGATCGTGACGTTCGCGCTCTGGGCGAACGCCCTGACGAAGTCCTCGAGCAGTCCCGTGTCGAAACCGCCGATGGTCTCCACGGCAACGTCGACGTCGTAGACGACGAAGGTGCGCCCGGCAAGATCGAGGACGACCTCCACGGCGGCCTCGTCCAGAGGCACGGTGATGGAGGCGAATCGGCGAAGGCCGGCCTTGTCGCCCAGCGCCTCGGCAAGGGCCTGGCCCACGGCGAGACCGCAATCCTCCACGGTGTGGTGGCCATCGACCTCGAGGTCCCCCTTGCATGCCACGTCGAGGTCCCAGCCCGCGTGCTTCCCGAGCTGCTCGAGCATGTGGTCGAAGAACGGGATCCCGGTATCGGCGGCCGAAACGCCGCTGCCGTCCAGGTCCAGTTGAACGCGAACCTCCGTTTCGTTCGTGGCGCGCGCGACGGCGGCGGTCCTGCTCACGCGGACAGGACCTCGCGGAGTGCGTCGAGGAAGCGATCGACCTCGTGCTCGGCCCCGGCCGTCACGCGCAGCGCCCCGGGCACGACCGTGGAAAGGTCGCGGACGAGCACGCCCCGCTCGAGGAGGCCCTGCCACACGTCGGCGGCCGGTTCGGGCGGGATGAACAGGACGAAGTTGGCGTCAGAGGGATACACGGTCACGCCGTCCATCCCGCTCAGCGCCGCGACGATCCGGTCGCGCTGGACGCGGATCGCTTCCAGCAGGCCCAGCGCCTCGTCCGCGTGGGCGAGCGCGACGATGCCCGCGGCCTGGGTGAGCGTGGAGAGGTGGTAGGGGAGGCGAACCCGCTGAAGGTCGCCGACCACATCCGGGCTGGTGAGCACGTAGCCCACACGGGCTCCGGCCAGGGCGAACGCCTTCGAGAAGGTCCGCACGACGGCGAGGTTGGCGTGGTCCGCCGTCAGGCCGAGTGCGCTCTCGCCTCCGAACTCCACGTACGCCTCGTCGACGACGACGAGCGCCGAGGTGGCCCCGGCGAGCCGATCGATGGACGCGAGCGACTGCGCGTTGCCGGTGGGGTTGTTGGGCGAGCAGACGAGGATCACGTCTGGGTCCGCGTCGAGGGCGTCGGCGATGGCGTCCTCGCTCAGGTGGAAGGGAGGCTCGAGCCGCTGCGAGACCACCTCCGTCTGGGTGAGCCTCGCGAGCCGCGCGTGCAGCAGGTACGTGGGCTCGAAGATCGCGACGCCCCGGCCCGCTCCCCCGTACGCCATGAGGAGCTCGGCGAGCACCTCGTTGGAGCCGTTCGCCGTCCACGTGCCCTCCACGGCGTGGCCGTGGCGGGCGGCGAGGCCCTCGCGCAGCCGCGTCATCTGCCCGTCCGGGTAGCGGTTCAAGGGCTGATCGCGGATGGCCTCGGCGAGCTCGTCCGTGAAGTCCTTCGGCAGGGGGAAGGGACATTCGTTGGTGTTCAGCCGGACGGGCACGGCGAGCTGAGGCGACGAATAAGGCTCGACGTCGCGGACGCCGGGCCGCGGGAGCGCACGCGGCGTCACGACTCGATCTCTCTCGGATCGCCGGCTTCGGCGCGCGCCTGCATGGCCTTGGCGTGGCCCACGAGCCCCTCGGCCCATGCGATCTCGGCCGTGGACGGCGCGAAGCGCGCGGCGGCCTCGGCGCTCAGTTCCACGACGGAGGAGACCGTGACGTAGTCGGAGGCTCGGAGTCCACTCGCGAAGCGCGCGGTCCCGGCGGTGGGCAGCACGTGGTTCGAGGCAACCCCATAGTCTCCGAAGGGCACCGCCGTCGCCCGACCCAGGAACAGCGCGCCGGCGTTGCGGATGTTCCCGACGAACGACTCGGGGTCGGGGAGCAGGACCAGGACGTGCTCGGAGGCGAGCTCGTTCACGACCTCGGCGGCCTGGGCCAGGTCGCGGACCACCACGGCCTTGGTGTAGCCCAGGGCGGTGTCGATGATCTCGCGCCGTCCCGCGGTGCGCACCGCCAGCTCCAACGCCTCGTCCACGGCCTCCACGAGCTCGGGAGCGGTGGTCACGAAGAAGGTCCGCGCCTCGGGATCGTGCTCGGCCTGCGCGATGAGGTCCAGGGCCACGAGCCGGGCGTCGAGCGTGCCGTCGGCCACGATCGTGAGCTCAGAGGGGCCCGCGAGGCCATCGATCCCGACCGTGCCCGCGACCTGGCGTTTCGCCTCCGTGACGTACGCGTTCCCGGGTCCCACGATCCGGTCGACGCGAGGGATGGATTCGGTGCCGTACGCCATGGCGGCCACGGCTTGCGCACCACCGGTCTTGGCAACGTGTGTGGCGCCGGCGGTGCGCGCCGCGTACAGCACGGCCGGGGGGACGCTCCCGTCTGCCTGCGGGGGGGTGCACACCACGATCTCTTCCACCCCGGCCACCACGGCCGGAACGACCGTCATGCACACCGAGGAGGGGTACACCGCGCGGCCACCGGGGACATAGCAGCCCACCGACGCGAGCGCGCGCACGATCTCGCCGAACCGAACGCCGTCCTTCTCGTCGCGCCACTCGTGCGGGAGCTGGCGAGCATGGAACGGCTTCAGGCGCTCGATCAACGCGTCGATCGCGTGCGCGAGCTCGGGAGGCATCTCGGCGTCTGCCCGCGCGAACTCGTCGTCCGTGACCATGATCCCGCTCTTGGTGAGATCGGCCCCGTCGAATCGATGGCAGAGCTCGACGAGGACCTCATCGCCCTCCACGAACACGCGCTGCAAGATGCCGGCGACCGTGTCGGCCACGGTGGGATCGATCTCGAGCCGCGTGGCTTCGAGACGCTCGCCCCGCTCGCGCAGGTCGAGGAACTCGAGCATCAGCGCTCCTCGCGGTCCTCGGGATGGGTGCTGGAGGTTCCCGATGTGGCGACGCCCGCTCTTACGAGACGACGGTCGCGCACGACGAGCACCCATCCGCTGATGCCCACCACCGCGGCGGCGGCGATCAACATGGAGACGGCAAGGAGCAGGAGGGATTCGCGGCCCATGGGTGTTCCAGCGTACCGAAACGAGCTAGCCGCCAGCCCGGGACAGCCGAACGGCCCGGCGCGAGGCCGGGCCGTCGGTGTGGCGTTGTGAAACGGGCGGCTTACTTCACCGCGCTCTTGAGACGCGCGCCGGCCGTCACCTTGACGGTGGCGCTGGCCGGGATCTTGATGGTGTCGCCGGTCTGCGGGTTGCGACCGGTGCGCGCGGCGCGCTGCACCTTCTGGAACGAAACGAAGCCGGGGATCTGGATCTTGTCGCCGGTGGCGACGGTGGTCTCGATCGTCTCGGTCATGCCCTTGAGGACTTCGTCGACCGTGGACTTGGCGACTCCGGTGCGGTCCGCAACGGCGTCGATGAGCTCGGACTTGTTCATTGCTAGACACCTCCCCAGGTGTAGGTCGTTCGTCCGACCATACACGGTTCAGGCCCGCAACCCCCGGAACTCCGGGGGTTTTCCCCCGCGGACCGCCTAACCCCGCGCGGCGCGCTTGGCCTCCGTGCGACGCTCCGCCTCGAGTCGTTCGAGGTCGACGTCCGCGTGGCTCACGTGCGTGAAGTCTCGCGCGATGGCGTGATGACCGGCCTGTTCGTCGATGAGCCGATGCATGGTCTGCGCGACCCGACGGTACACAGGGTGCCCCGAGGGCTGGGAACGGAGTTCGACGACGTGCATCGCCTCGCGCGCGGTCATCTGCATGACGAATCGGATGCGGAAGGCCATCGCCACGGCATATTGCGCGACCTCCGGCATCGCGGCGTCCAGCAGTGCCCCCTCCATCTCCGCGCTCGCCTGCATCACGCGATCCCAGTCCTCTCGGACGCCCGCCTCGTCCACCTGGGGAGGGGTCTCGTAGCCGTGCTCGGTGCTGAGCCGCTGCCATTCGAGCGTGAGCGTCCGATGGCGCTGGAGATCGCGGAACGCCCCGAAGTCGCACAAGACGTCGAAGCGATACCCGGTGCGCTCCCACGCGCGGCCGGGCTTGTGCCGGCGGTTGACGCGCTCCCCCACGCTCGCCCGCAGGATCTCTTCGCGTTGTGCGGGCGGCATGGCGCGGACCAGGCTCAGGAGCTGATCGTCGGGCAAGCCCGAGGCGGCGTAGAGCGCGGCGGCCGCGACCTTCACCTCGCCCTCGGGGTCCCATTCGACGAGCGTGACCTCCTCGCGCGCTTCCGGCTTCACGTCGGTGAGCACGCGCGTCGCGACCTCCTCGACGCGCCTGCGATTGTCCTGCCAGTAGCGGCTCCATGCCACGCCGCGCTCCGCCACGTCCACCCGCTTCAGGAACTCGGGGATCACCTTGCGCAGTTCGACGGTCATGAGGTCGCCGTAATCGCGCATCTCCTGGAGCGGGTGCGTGGCGAGCCGCATCAACAGCTGCTCGTACGACTGGCCCGTCGCGTAGATCCCGAGGTTCGACCGGGTTCCCGCAGGCAGCAGCACGCGCAGGGTGTCGCACGTCTTGGCCATGATCGTTTGGCGATAGACGAAGTCGCTGTCGGTTGGCTGTTGCGGGTACCGTCGTTTGAAGTACGTTTCCACGGGCTCGTACATGCGCCCGTAGGCCGAGAAGACCTCGTCGAGGAACGCCTCGTAGCGCGCCTCCAACGGGGTGCCGGTGAGCTCGCCCGGAACGCAGGCGCGCCACCTGCCGCCGGGCTTCCCGTCGTAGCGCATGTACCGGGTCGATTGTTCGAGGTAGGCGGCCAGCCGCCCCCATTCGAGCGCCTTGGCGAGCAGTTGGGAGGCCTGCTCGCAGGCCAGGTGAACGCCGCCGAGCTGGGCGACCGAGTCGTCGCCGTACTCCACGAAGACGCTCTCGTACAGCCGCTCCGCCCTCGCCCGTCCCGCCTCGGATGCCGGGCCGGCCGCCGGGGCCGCGTCCTCGGAGAATTCGTCGAGGTACAGGCGTCGCAGCGATCTGGTGCTGCGCGAGTATCGGGCGAACAACGCCCCCTTCACGGCCTCAGGCAGGTCCACGAGCGCAAACACCGGGCCTTCGAGGTTGGTGAAGTGCGGTCGCAGCCGTTCGCGCTCCTGCGCGGTGAATCGCTCCTCGGCGAACCAGGGGCCGGTCACGGCGAAGGGGAGCCCCCGCTCCCTTGGGAGATGGTGACCGTGGAGCCCACCGGGACCATCGTGCCCGCGGGCGGATCCTGCGCCGCGATCCGCGTGGCGTTCACGCAGTCGGGGTTGGGCGGGACCGCCGGGCCGACCGCGGGAACGAGACCCGCCCCGTTGATGGCGCCCTTGGCGGCGCCGAGCGACAGACATCCGGTGGTGACGTCGGGCACCGCCACCAGGGCGGGACCGGTCGAGACGACGACGTCCACGAACGAGCCTTTCTTCGCGAGCGCCCCGGCCGCCGGGTTGGAGCTGACGACGTGCCCGGAGGCGATGCTCGGGTCGGGCGTCTCGGTCGGTGTACCGATCCTCAGCCCCACCGCGGCTAGCGCCGACTGAGCCTCTCCCAGCGTGAGGTCGCGCAGGGAGGGCACCTGGACGGTGGTCGGCGCCTTCGCCACGGTGAGCGTGACGACAGCGCGCGGCCCCACCGGCTGGTCGGCGGCAGGGTCCTGAGCGAGCACGGTTCCCTCCGCGGCGCCATCCGTGGCCTTGTACTTGGGGTCCGCAACGACCAGACCCTGGCCCTCCAGGGTTGTCTTCGCGGCGTCGAAGGTCATCCCGACCACGTTGTCGACCGTGATCACGAGCGGCTGCGGATTCGAGTTTTTCGTGAGGCTGTTGACGAGGAGGTAGCCGGCGCCGCCCAGCACCGCCACGATCAGCACGCCGATCAAGATCCCCAACCAGACCTTCCGGCCCGACCCCTCTTCCTCCTGAGGCGGCAGGACCGACGTGGCGGGGGGACGACTGATCACCTGCGTGGCGTCCCCGGCTCCGGGCCCGGCTCCGGGCATGAGCGGGGTCGCGTGCACGTCCTGGTCCTCGATCACGCGGCCGAGGTCTTCTGAGAACTCCTTCGCTGTCTGGTAGCGGTTCGCCGGGTTCTTGGACAGCGCGCGCATCACCACGGCGTCGAGCCGCGGGGGGACGTCAGCGTTGATCTGGCTCGGCGGCACGGGGGTCTCGTTCACCTGCTTGTAGGCCACGGCCACGGGCGTCTCGCCCATGAAGGGCGGTCGTCCCGTGAGCATCTCGTAGAGGACGGTGCCCAGGGAGTAGATGTCGGTGCGGGCGTCCAGGGGTAGGCCTTGGGCCTGTTCCGGGGACAGGTAGGACGCGGTCCCCAGCACCGCGGAGGTCTGAGGCGCGGTCTCCACGCCCGAGGTGATGCGCGCGATCCCGAAGTCCATGACCTTGACGGTCCCCTCGCGCGTGACCATGACGTTGCCGGGCTTGATGTCGCGATGGATCACGCCCTGCGCGTGCGCCGCCGAGAGCGCGGAGCAGATCTTCTGCGCGATCTCGGCCGATTGCACGGGCGACGGCCGTCGCCCGGCCGCCAGCGCCTCGGCGAGGGTCCTGCCCTCGATGAACTCCATCACGATGTACTGGGTGTCGCCGTCGGCACCCGTGTCGTACACGCTCACGATGTTCGGGTGGTTCAATCGCGCCGCGGCCTGCGCCTCCCGCCGGAACCGCTCCACGAAGCTCGCGTCGCGAGCGAATTGCGGGAGCAGCACCTTGATGGCCACCGTGCGGTTCAGCACCGGGTCCACGCCTCGATAGACCTCCGCCATCCCGCCCGAACCGATCCGGGCTTCGATGCGGTAGCGGTCCCCGATCACCGAGCCGTCCATGCTGCTCCTCTCATCGCGCCGCTCACGAAGGGCACGCCCCGCGGTTCAAGCAGGCGTCGATCACTTCGGCGGCGATCGGCGCGGCGACCCGGCCGCCCGTGGCCTCGTTCCCCAGGTCGCCACCGTCCAAGACGATAACCGCCACGGCGATGCGCGGGACCTCCCCCGTCCCCGCGGGCGCGAACGCGATGAACCACGCGTTGGGAGGATTCCCCGGTCCGTTCGTGGCGGTGCCGGTCTTGCCTGCCACGGTGACGCCGGGGATGCGGGCGGAGTATCCCGTGCCGTTGTCGACCACGGAGATCATCATCGTGCGCAGGGTCCGCGCGCTGTCCTGGGAGATCGGCTGCCCGTAGGCCTGGGGCGGGAACTCCTTGATCACGCTGTTGTCGGGCGCGCGGATCTCACGGACCAGCCGCGGCTGCATCTCGGTTCCCTTGTTCGCGATGGCCGAGGCCACGAGCGCCATCTGCATCGGGTTCGTGAGCACGTTGTCCAAGCCGATCGCGCTGAAGGCGAGCAGGGGGTCGTTGCGCTCGAAGTACGCGGGGATGGGGAAGCGTCCGGTTTGGAACGGGATGACGAACGGGATGGTGTTCTCGATGCAGGCGCTGCTCACGCGTGGGTCGGTGGGGCAGAACCCGTACGCCTGCGCTTGCGCCTGCAGCTTCTCCGGCCCCAGCGCCAGCCCGATCTCCGCGAAGGTCACATTGCACGACTGACGGAAGGCCTCGGCCATCGTCACGGTCTTCGCCCCGTTGGAACACAGCTCGTTCCCGAAGTTTTCGAGCGTCCCATTGGTGAGCGGAAGGTCGAGCTGGTGCGGGTTCGGCCAGCGGCTCTCGGGTCCGTAGCCGTTCTCGAGCGCTGCTGAGGCCGTGATGGTCTTGAAGGTCGATCCCGGCAGGTACAGCTCGTCCTTTGCCCGCGACAGCAACGGCTTGTCCGGGTCGGTGTTGAGCTTCGCCCACGCGGCGCGCATCTGCTCGGAGGTTCCGGAGGACAGCGAATCGGGGTCGTAAGAGGGGTTCGCGACCATCGCCATGAGGTCGCCCGTCCGAGGATCGATGGCCACGACGGCGCCGGGGAGGGTCCCCAGGGCGGCCTGCGCTGCCGCCTGTAGCCGTGAATCGATGGTCGTCACGACGGAGGCGCCCTTCTTCGTGCGGCCCAGGACGAGATCCGTGAGGTTCGAGGCCGCCAGCTCCGGCGCGTCCCCGGCCAGGTAGCTGTTCATGGCCTGTTCGAGCGAACTGCGGCCGTAGACGCGGGAGTAGTAGCCGGTGATCGCGGCGTACAGCGGTCCGAGCGGATACGTGCGGCGGTACAGATAGTCGGCCTTGGGTGCCGCCTTGACGCTCGCCGCCACCGCCACCAGGTCGCGGGTGAGGATCGCGCCGCGCTGGACCTTGTACTCCGCGATGATCTGCCGCTGCGCGTCCGCGTCGTTGTTACGGATCCCGTCGGCCGCGAACACCTGCACGTACGCGAGCTGCGCGAACAGCAATCCGAACAGCAGGACCAACGCGATCCCCAAACGTCGGATCCGCCTATCCACGACGCCGCTCCCACGGCCCGGAGGAGATCCGCACCAGGAGCGCCAGCATGACGAACGTCGCGACCCGGCTGGATCCCCCGTAACTCACCAGCGGGAGCGGGACGCCCGTGAGCGGGATCAGCCGCGTCACGCCGGCCACGATCGCGAACGTCTGGAGGGCGAGGATCGTGGTGATCCCGGTGGCGAGCAACTTACCGAAGGCGTCGGTGCGCTCCATGGCGATCCGCAAGCCGCGACCGATCAGGACCACGAACAACAGCAGGATGGCGGCCGCCCCGATCATGCCCAGCTCTTCGCCGAACGCGGCGAAGATGAAATCGCTGCCCACGTACGGGATCAACGTGGGCGATCCCTGGCCCAGTCCGGTGCCCACCAGGCCGCCGCTGGCCATGGCGAACCATCCCTGCGCCAACTGGAAGTACCCCAGGCCCAGCACCTTGGACGGGTCCAGCGCGTGCAGCCAGTAGTCCACGCGCGCCTGCACATGGGCGAACGCGACGAACCCGACCCAGGCACCCGCCGCGAACAAGATGGCGCCCACCACGAGGTAACCGGCCCGCCCGCTCGCCACCCAGAGCATCACCACGAACACGCCGAAGAACAGCAGCGAGGCGCCCAGGTCGCGTTCGAGGAACAACACCGCCAGCGACGCCCCCCACGCCAGGGCGAGCGGGCCGAGGTCCTTGGCGCGCGGCATCCCCAGCCGTCCCACGCCGCTCGCGAGCAGCTCCCGCTTGGACGCGAGGTAGCTCGCCAGGAAGATGACGATCAGGATCTTCCCGAACTCGGCTGGCTGGAAGGAGAGGGGACCCACGCGGGCCCACAGACGAGCGCCGTTGATCTCGTAGCCGATCCCGGGGACGACGGGCAACAGCAACAGGATCACGCCCGCCAGGCCGATCGTGTACGTGTAGGCGTCGAGCTGCCGATCGTCGCGGATCAACAGCAGCGTGGCGACGAACGCCGCGAGTCCGACGAACAGCCAGACGGCCTGGTCAACCCAGATCTGGGGATCCCCGCGGTCGACCATGATGCGATAGAGCATCGCGATCCCCAGGCCGCCGAGGATGGCCGCCACGGGCAGGAGCACCGGATCGGCGTCACGCGCCGTCCACCGCATCACCAGCCAGGCCCCCACGAAGCCGGCGACCAGGACGACGGCGTAGACCGTGAGCTGTTTCGGTACGCGTCCGTGCAGTCCGAGGCCCGCGAGCGCGAACGCTCCCACGGAGACGATCAGGGCAAGAGCGAGCAGGCCCAAGCCGGTCCTGGTGCGGGGCGTCTTGATGCGGCCCGCGACCGCGCTCACGGTGTCGGCACTCGCCGTTGGCTGGCCAACAGGTCGACCCGCATCTGCGCCACGATCTCCTGGGCGTTCGCCTCGCTGTCCGCATTGATGCCCTGCGGGAGGTTCGTGTAGATCTCGAGCTGCTGGATCTGGGTGGCCGACAGGTCGGTCTCCTCGGCCACGCTGCTCAGGTGGTAGCCCAGCGGTTGGGCGGGCACACCGCGGAAGATCGCGACCCGGTCGCCCCTGACGCCGACGTACCATTGATCGTCGACGTACCCGCGGCCCACGAACAGCCCGCCCACCACGATCGCGAGGCCCAGGGCAGCCCCCACGATCCATCGCCCGATGGCGTGGCGTCCACCTGCGGAGGGGACGGGCGCCGGCAGTTCTCCGTCGTCTCCGTGCGCATCCACGATCACCACCGTGATGTTGTCGACGCCCCCCGCTCGATTCGCGGCACGCACGAGGCGATCGGCAGTCTTCTGCGGATCGGGTTCCGCCTCTAAGATGGCCTGGATCTGATCTTCGTTGACCATGCCGAACAGACCATCGCTGCAGAGCAGGAGCCGGTCGCCGTCCATGAGCGCCACCTCGTCGGCGTCGACCTCGACCTCGGGCTCCGTTCCCAGCGCACGCGTGAGCACGTTGCGATGGGGGTGCACAGCCGCTTCCTCGGCGGTGATCTCACCCGCCTTCAGCATCCGGTTCACGAGGGTGTGATCGTCGGTGAGCTGCCGCAGCGAGCCGCCACGCAGGAGGTAGGCCCGGCTATCGCCCACGTGCGCCAGATGCGCGGTGCCGTCGACGATGCGCGCCGCGGTGAGGGTGGTGCCCATCCCCGTGACCGCCCGGTCCTGCTGGGCGGCCTCGTACACGGCGCGGTTGGCGGAGCGGACCTGTTCGGCCAGCGTCTCCTTGCCGGAACGGGCGCGCGCCTCCACGGTCTCGAGCGCCAGGTGCGAGGCCACCTCGCCGCCGCGGTGCCCGCCCATGCCGTCGGCCACCGCGTACAGCGGGGGCTCCACCAGGAAGGAGTCCTCGTTGCCGTCGCGGACCTTGCCGATGTCCGTGGCCACTCCGGCTTCGATCCTCATCGGCGGAGCTCCACGACCGTGGTACCCACGCGGATCCGATCGCCCGGCTGGACCATCGCGGGCGCGGCCAACCTCTGATCGTTCACGAAGGTGCCGTTCGTTGAGCCCAGATCCTCCACGTACCAGGATCCGCCCTTGCCGAAGATGCGCGCGTGCTGCTGCGAGACATACGTATCCTCGAGCAGGAGCTCGCACTCGGGGGCTCGGCCCATCACCATGCTCGCCGCCATCTTCACGGTGCGGGGCTTCGTGCCGTCGGTGTGCACGACCACGCTCTGGGGACCGGGCGGCAGGGTCGGGCCCGATGTCGCGTTCTTTGCGCCCTTGGCCGCGTGCGAGGATCGGGGTGCCCGGTCCACGGCGAGGCCACGAACGACCCAGCGCGTCGAGCGCCAGATGAACAGGAACAACAGCGCGAACAACCCATACTTCAGGGCCGACAGCGCGAACGGCGTGACGCCTGCTGCGAGCACTTAGCCCCTCCGGAACTCCAGGACGGTCGATCCGATGGTGATGCGATCACCCTCCTCGAGCGGGCGCGACTGGATCACCGAACCGTTCAGCCTCGTTCCGTTGGTGGAGCCGAGGTCCGTGAGCGTGGCCTCGCCGTTCTTGAGCCTGATCTGTGCATGGCGCCGCGACGCGCCCTTGTCCTTGAGTACGACCTCACAGTCGGGGAGTCGCCCGATCGTGGCGGCGTCGCCTTCGATGGCGACGGTGCGCTCGGCGCCGTCCTCACGTATCACCAGCGTCGGGTGCCCGTTGGATGCGGCCGACGTGGGGGCGATCCGCTCCTCGCCCTCCACCAAGCTCGCCTCGCAGACGAAGTCCCCCTTTCGGAGCTTGTCGTCCACGAAGAACTCGATGTCCGGGGGCCCGACCAGGCCCCATCCTCGCTCGGAGGCGTTCTCGCGCACGACGGTCTTCAGCTCGGCGGCCATCGCGGCCTCGGCCTGCTCGAAGTGGGCCGCGTCCTCCGCCGACAGGGAGAACGCGAAGCGATTCGGACCCCAGACCTCGCTCACGCCAACCGTGCGACCTGCATCCATCTCCTTGACGAGCCGTTTGGCGAGCTCGATCGGTTGGACGCCGCTGCGGAACGTCTTCGAGAACAGGCCTTCGACGAGGCCCCCCAAGCGTCGTTCGAAGTCACGGAGGTTCGGCACGGATGCTGCGCACGCGCGAGGTCGGTCGCGCGCTCCCGGCGCTCATCCTACCGCTGGGGGTGTGGTGAACCTGTGGTGGCCTCGACCTCCATGTCCCCCTCGCGGACGGAGAGGAACTCGCCGGATCGAGGGTGGTCCGCCAGCGGGTTCGCGAACCCGTAGCGCTCGTCGGCCGGGAACCTGCGCCACCGGAATCCGAGGATCTCCCAGTACGTGCGGCGGGCGAACACGAGGATGAGGATGGCGAGCAGGAACCGCAGCGTCGCCGTAGGAGAGATCGTGAGGTAGCCGGCCAGGACGCCCGCGCCGCCTGCGGCAATCCAGAGGGCGAGTCCGACGAACCCGACGATCGTGAGGTGCTGCATGAGCGCGTCGAAGTCCAGGTGGGCATGGGCGCGGGCTTGTGCCATGGGTCTAGGATGGGGCATACCCGGTTTCAGGTATATCGTCCGAACGGCGGGTTGTGCGGATCCAACCGGGGGACGTCCGGTCGGCACCGGCGGTTGTTACCATCGCGATCGCGACTCGGGCGAGTGGCGGAATTGGCAGACGCGCAGGATTCAGGTTCCTGTGTCCGAGAGGACGTGGGGGTTCAACTCCCCCCTCGCCCACCGAGCGTCGCATCGACCGGTGGCGTCGTCACCGGTCGATATACCATGCGGTTCATGCGTGACACGTCGGTGATGCTGGTCGACGGACGCTCTCTCGCTTACACCGACCTTGGGAGCCTGAACAGCCCGTTGGTCATGTATTTCCACGGGGCACCGACGAGCCGTCTCGACCTCGCGCCACTCGAAGGCGCTTTGTCCGACCTGGACGTGAGGGTGGTGTCCCCTGACCGTCCCGGATACGGCGGCTCCTCCCCCCAGCCTGGACGTGGGATCGACGATTGGCCGCTGGACGTCGCCGCCCTGGCAGACCGCCTCGACGTTCGTCGCTTCGCCGTGATGGGTTGGTCCTCCGGAGGACCGTATGCACTGGTCTGCGCCGCTTCCTTGGCCAACAGAGTATCCGCCGCCGGCGTTGTCGCAGGCGTTACCGACATGGCGTGGCCCGCCGCCTGGGACGGTTTCGAAGAGAGTGAAGCGTCGCTCATGCGCGTGGGTGATGAGGCCGGGGCCGTGGCATGGTGTGAGGAGCGATACGGGCCCGACGGGGGCCGTTTCCTCGATGGGGATAGCGGTGGCGACCTTGCCCCCGCCGACACAGCTGCGCTTGAGGATGAGGTGATCGCCGGCGCGCTTGTCGCTACGGTGGGAGAGGGCTTCAGGCAGGGCGTCGGCGGCTATGCCGAAGACATCACGTTGCAGGGACGAGCGTGGCCGTTCGATCCCGCCACCGTCACCGCGCACGTACGCGTCCTCCATGGCCAAGCCGACACCTACGTACCACTTGCCCATGGCCGTCACACCGCCGAAGTCATCGCGGGCGCCGAGCTAACGACCTGGCCCGACCATGGGCATATCAGCATCTTCATCGCCGAGGTCACGCAGCTGGCCGCCGACCTCGTGGCGCAGATGCGCTGAGGTAACGCGTACAAGAAGCGCGGTACGGGTCGGCTCCTACTTCACGACGAAGGTCCCGGTCATGGTGGTGGGGTGGATGTCGCAACGGAAGAAGTACGTTCCGGCGTCCAGCGCAGCCACCTTGTAGGTGACCTTCTTCGGTCCGGTGACGACGTCGCCGGTGAACAAGTTAGTGGTCGCTGCCTCGTCGGTGTAGATGGCCACGTTGTGAGGGATCGATGCGTCCTGGTTGTCGAAGGCGATCGTGAACGGGGTCCCCGCAGGTGCCGCCAGGCAGTTCGCGTCGAACGCGCTGTTGTGTGCGGAGATCTTGAGCGATGTGCCACTGGGCGAGCAGGCCGCGCCCGCGGCCGGGCCGCTCGGCGGCATCGACATCGACATCGACGGCGATGATGTCGGCGTGCCCGTTGTGCCGCCGCCGGAGCCGGCCGGGGTGACGCCACCGGAGAACGGATCGGCCATGACCGGGTAGCTGTCGGGCGCATCGGGGGCGTCGGGGTCCACCTTGATCAGCCCGAGGGCGCCGAGTCCCGTGTAGGCGAACGCGTGCGTCACGAACGGATACAGCCCCGCGTCCGGGATCTGGAGCTCGAACATCGCGCCGCTGCCCGGGGCGATGTTGAACGTCTGCAGGCCGTAGTCGGTGTTGGCGGGGTTGCCGGAGTCGTGCGTCTGGTAGAACAGCGTCCCGATCACATGGAACGCGTTCGTCAACGTGGGACCGGCGTTCACCACCCAGAGCCGGAACGGCTCGTCGGGCTTCACGAGGAGGGGTGCATCTTTGTACTGGTCGGCCACGCCGTTGAACACGACGTACTGCGGGTCGACGGCTGTCATCCGGTCGAGGTCGCCCTCGTAGACGCCGTGGATCGGTGCGGCGCCCGGATAGAACTCGCTGGAGACGAGCACATACTCCCGCTCCGTTGGGAGGTTGTCCGCCTCCACGATGATGGCCCCGTACATCCCGTTCGCGAGGTGCTGGAGCACGGGCGGAACGCCGCAGTGGTAGAGGAAGACGCCCGGGAACCGAGCCACGAAGTCGAACGAGAGACTCTTCCCTGGATCGACGGGTTGGTAGTTCACGTCCCACGGCGTCAGTGCGGCGTGGAAGTCGATCGAATGTTGCATGCCGATCCTGCTGGCGTTGGTCAGCGTGAAGTGCACGGTATCCCCGAGATGGACCCGAATCACCGGGGCGGGCGCTGTCCCGTTGAAGGTCCAGACGTGATACCGCACGCCGGGTGCGATCTCCTGGACGGTCTCATATGCCTTGAGGTCGACGTTCACGATCGTACCGTTCGCTCCGTCGACGTTGTAGGCCGGCGTGTCCGCCGCCCGGCCATCCGGGCCTCCGGATATGGCGGGGGCCACGATGGTGATGCCCACGATCACCGCCAGCGCCAGCACGAACGCCCCGATGGGGATGAACTTCCGCATGATGTCTGCCTCCTGGGGACCTCGATGACCCGTCGACTATATCTATAGCGCGCCGCTAAACGTTTAGTGAAGGGATCATGGTCCCAGTAGACTCGGGACCATGGACCTGACCCTCTCGCGGGCGGGCGACTACGCCGTGCGCGCCGCCATCGCGTTGGCGGGCGGGTATCGGGGGGACGGCTACCTCACGATCGGCACGGTTGCCGCCGACATGGACCTGCCGCCCTCCTTCACGCCGCACGTGCTGGGGATGCTGGTGCGCGCGGGGATCGCCACCTCGCGCGCCGGCCGCGGCGGCGGCTTCAGGCTCGCCCGGCCGCCCTCACAGGTCACCATGCTGCAGGTCGTGGAGGCGGCCGAAGGCGAACTCAAGAGCGCCCGGTGCCCGCTCTCCTCCAGGCCTTGTCGGTGGGACGACGCCTGCGCCATCCACCCGACCTGGTCGGCCGCGACCGACGCGGTGCGGACCGAGCTCGCGCGCGCAACGCTCGAGGCGATCGCTCGTGAGGACCGAGCCCTCAGCGATCGCCCACGACCTCGTCGAGAAACCACACGCCTTCGCTTCGGGGGCCGACAGGATGAAGTCGCGATCGGCGTCACGGCGGATCTGAAGACGACCAATGGCGGGTAGCGGCGGCCGACCAGCCTGAGCATCCGACGAGCGAAGGGGCGTCACACCGCCCCAGACGATTTGACTTCCTGCTGCCCCGGCCGTAGCGTCAAGGGGCATCTTTCTGCCTTCTGGAAGGAGGCAAGCATGAGGGCGTGGATGGCGGTTACCAGGCCGAGGGTTCACCTGGCGGCTCTGCTCGCAGCGCTCGCGACCATCGGCGTCATCGCCGCATACGCGGTCGGAACGGCATCGGCTCAGGGGCGCACACTGGTCGGAGAATTCGGGTTCGACACTTCGGCGGCAAGCGGGACGAGCTATTACCACCAGTGCGGTCCGCCCGTGAACGCGGGCTTCACGGTTGTCCTGGCCGAGGACGGGAAGGCCGTCGACTCGCTTCGGCCCGGGACGTACTGGCTGACGGTTACGGACAACTGCAAGAACCACAACTTCGAGCTGAGAAGCTGTCCACGGTCCGATTCGCCGTGTGATCAGAACTCGGGTGGTGTCGAGCAGGAGATCACCCCGCTCAACGATCCGAACACCGCAAACGGCGCGACGGGCACCGTGACTGTGAAGATCCACCTCAAGCACGGGACGTACAGGCTGTTCTGCGATGCCCCCGTTGCTTCAGGGGGGACGCACGAAACGATCTTCAACATGTACACCGACTTCACAGTCGGCGGCGTGGGCCAGGTCGGGTGAATCGAGGAGCAGGCGCCCGGGACGTTCTGCTCGCTCGGGGGGATCGACATGGCAGAGTCGTCATGGAGCTGGACCGTCGCGATCGATGCGTTGCCCGAGCGCGTGTGGCCGCTCGTCGGCGACCTCGGCCGCCAGCACGAATGGTCCCTGAAGCCCTACGAGGTCGAATGGCTCTCCGGCGAGCCGAACGCGGTGCGCTCGGCGATCTTCGCGCTCTTCGTGAGACGCGCGGTGCAGAAGAGCATGAACCTGCTGAAGGCCAGGGTCGAGTCCGAACCCGCCGCCTGAGCCTCTGGCCCGCTCGGTGCTAGCGGCCCCCCAGGTCACGAAGACCGGCGAGAACCACGTCGACGTGACGTCCACACCTTGCGATGTTCCCGCGGGCGGGCGCGTTGCCGAACAGGCGGCGCAGGATCACGGGTCCCATGATGAGCTCGAGGCTGAGCTCCATATCCGCGCCGAGAGGTAGCTCGCCGCGCCCCACGCCGCGCTGCACGATCGACAGCAACATCCGCCTGCGGGGTTCGATCATGCGGCTGGCGTAGAGGCGACCGAGGTCCGATCCTTGGGCAACCTCGGCCACCATGCGCGGGAACACGTGGCCAAGTGGCGTGTTTCGTACGGTCTGTTGGAAGGCCGTGAGGACGCGGACCAGATCCTCCCGCAGCGAGCCCGTGTCGGGATCCACGACGGTGTTGAGTTGGCATACCCCAACGGCATCCATGACGAGGTCCTCCTTCGAGTCCCAGCGTCGGTAGATCGTGGTCTTGCCCACGCCCGCCCTTGCGGCCACCCCTTCCATGCTCATGGCGTCGAACCCCTGCTCCACGAACAGATCGATGGCTGCCTCCTGGATGGCCTGTTCGGCGCGGGCGCTGCGAGGCCGTCCGGGAGCGCGCGGCGGCGCCGTCACCGGCGCAGGCATCAGAGCGCCACCTCCGCGACGCGGTCGGCGGGCGGCTCGTCCTGCTCAGCCTCCAGCACGATCGGGTCGCGGGCGCGCGCGGGCAGGAAGAAGAGCGCGATGATCGCGCCGGCGAACGCCACGACCGCCGCCACGACGAGCGCGGTGCCCATCCCGTTCGAAAAGGCGACCTTCGCCGACTGCAGCAGCGCGGCCCCAGGGCTTCCCCCCGCCTGGCCGGCCACGGCTAAGGCCCCCCCGATCGAGTCGCCGGCCGCGCCGGCGGCGGGGGCGGGCAGCCCGCCGATCGCGGGCGCCATGGCCGAGGCGTAGGACGAGGACAGGACGCTGCCGAGCACCGCGACGCCCAACGCCCCACCCACCTGGCGGGTGGTGTCGTTCATCGCCGAGCCCACCCCCGCCTTCGCCAGCGGCAGCGAGCCCATGATCGACTCGGTGGCCGGGGTCATGGTGAATCCCATGCCGGCGCCCAGGATGGCGAGCGAGCTGGCGATCAGGACGTAGCCCGAGGTCGCGGTCACGGTCGACAGCAGGCCGAGCGCGGCCGCGACGACCACGAGGCCGAGCGCCACCATCATCTTCGTGCCGAAGCGTTCGGCGAGCCGCGCGCTGAGGGGCGCCGCGACGATCAAGGTGGCCACCGGCATCACGCGCACCCCCGCTTCGAGCGGCGTGTAACCCAGCACGAACTGCAGGTACTGCGTGTTGAGGAAGATCGTGCCGAACAGCGCGAAGAAGACCAGCGTGATGCTGGCGCTCGCCGCGCTGAACCGGGGGTTCTCGAAGAACTGGATCTGCAGCATGGGGTGCTCGGTGCGCAGCTCCCACCAGATGAAGAGCGCCAGGAGCACCACGGCGATCCCGATCGCGCTAAGCGTGGCGGCGGACGTCCAGCCGTGCGCGGGCGCCTCGATGATCCCGTAGACCAATGCGACCAGACCCCCGATGGACAGGGTCGCACCCACGGGATCGAGCGGTGTGGCCGCAGGGTCGCGCGATTCGGGCACCACACGCCAGCCGTACAAGAGGGCGGTGATGACGATGGGAACGTTGACGAGGAAGACCGAACCCCACCAGAAGTGCTCCAGGAGCCAGCCACCGGCGAGCGGGCCGAGGATGATCCCGAGGCCCGACACGCCAGCCCAGATCCCGATCGCTCGGCCGCGCTCCTTGGGGGGGAAGATGTTGGTGATGATGGACAGGGTCGCCGGCATGATCAGCGCGCCGCCGACGCCCATCAGCGCCCGCGTGCCGATAAGGGTGTTGGCCGAGCCCGAGAACGCGGACGCGACCGAGCCGATCCCGAAGATGGTGAGGCCGACGTTCAGCGCGCGCTTGCGACCGAACCGATCGCCAAGCGCTCCCATGGTCAGCAAGAGCCCCGCGAACACGAGCACGTAGGAATCGACCATCCACTGCAGCTGGCTCGCGCTCGCCCCCAGGTCCCGGGCCACCGTGGGCAGGGCGACGTTGAGGATCGTGTTGTCCATCCCGATGATGACGAGGCTCAGGCACAGCGCCCCTAGGGCCCACCACCGCTTGGCGTACAGTTCCGTTTGCATCGATGTTCCCCTCTCGGGTCCGCTCGGCCTAGTTACGCAACGGCTGCGTATCGCATAGGAGCGAGGCTACCAGCGAACGCGGGATACGTTGGGCTGGGACCGCGCAGGTCTCAGGCCAGACAGAGGAGCGGGGTCGGAGCTTCGGCCGCGAGGCTCGGCTGACTCACCCGCGCCCCCGAGACCGCGCGCACGACATAGCGATACGTCAGGTCGACGCCCAGCCCGACATCCGTGAACGAGGTGATCCGTGGATCGGAGATCCGCGTCACGAGCCGGTAGGCCTTCATCCCCGGCTCCTCGCGCCAGATCTCATACCCCTTGGAGGGGCCGCCGGGGGTCCACGCGAGGTCGGTGCGGGTGGAGAAGAGGCCGTCGCACGAGGTGGTGGCCGCCAGCCCGGAGGGCGCCGGGACCGGTCTGGGGGCGCGCACGTGCGGCCGGATCGTCCCCGAGGACATGCCGGTGATGGCGGGCACGGCCACCCACGCCGCGCCGAACAGGGCCAGGGTGGCGGACGCCCACACGAGCAGCCGGCTCGGGCGTCCCGCCCGCAACCGGGCAGGACGCGTCGCGATGGGCGGGAGCACCGGGGTCGTTGGTCGCACGATCGGCGCGGTGGGGGTGGGACGTGGACGCCGAACCACCGCTGCCGGCTGCGTGAGGACCGTTCCCCTGGGTGCGGCATCCCGCAGCGCCCGCGCGAGCTCTTCGGCCCGCTCGTAGCGCTCGGCCGGGTCTTGCCCGAGGCACCGCGCGATCACGTCGTCGAGGGCGACCGGCACGTCGGGACGCCGCGACCGGATGGGGACGGGCGCCGTCGGGTGGGCGCCCGCGGGCGGCTCGGTGGTGTGGGCCTCGAACGGCGGGGATCCCACGAGCAACTCGTACAACACCGCCCCGAGCGCGTAGACGTCGGCGCGCTGATCCGATGCGTCGCCCCGGGCCTGCTCGGGTGCAACGTAAGCCGCGGTCCCGCGGGCAGACGGCGAACCTGAGCGAGCGGATCCGAGGGCCGCGCGAGCGATACCGAAATCGAGCACCTTCACCGTGCCGCCGGCCGTGATCATGATGTTGCCAGGCGCGATGTCCCGATGGACGATCCCTCGCTCGTGCGCATGCGCGAGCGCGTCGGCCACCTCGGCCCCGATCCGAGCAGCGCGGGCGGGATCCATCCGTTCGTCGTCGCCGACGCTCTGGCCGAGGGTTCGGCCGGCGACGAACTCCATCACGATGAAGGTCCCGCCCGCGCCTTCCCCGATGTCGTGGACGGCCACGATTCCCGGATGGGACAGGCGCGCCGCGGTCCTGGCCTCGCGCCGGAACCGGCTAAGGAATCTCCGGTCGGCCGCGAGCTCGGGACGCAGCACCTTCACGGCAACCGTGCGGTCGAGCTCCTTGTCGACGGCCTCGTAGACCTCGCCCATCCCCCCGCGGCCGATCAGGGCGCGGATCTCATAGCGGGCGGCGAGCTGGCTGCCGAGTGGGGACGACGGACGTTGAACGCGCTGATCCATGGCCGCTCGATGGTACCGGGGACGCTCACCTCGCGGGGACCCTCGCCGCCGGCCCGTCACCTCACCGCCACATCTCCTCGGGAGTGACCGGGGCGAGCGGCGCCGACGGCCGGCCGGTCGGCGCGGGATGCCCGGCCCGGCGCCGGTGGGCCGACCGACCATCGGCATCCCGCAACTTCTTCGCGTTCCAGACGATGCCCGCCAGCGTGAGCCCCAGGGCCGAGCACCAGATCAGCACGCCCCATGTGCGGACGTTGTGCGTCCATCGGTCGGCGAGGTAGAGCTTGTCCCAGTGTTCGGGCCCGAAGATCCGCTCCCAGTCGCCCAGCGCGTCGGGGCCTGCGCCCAGGAGCGCCAGCTGACCCTGCGTGGCGTCGGCCATGTAGCGGGCTGAATCCGCGAACGCGCTCGCCGACCACGCCCAGCAGATGCCCCACGCGATGAGGTCGCGCTTCCACAGCCCGAACACCAGGCCGAGAACGAGCGGGAAGAGCATCTGCGAACCCGAGCCCATCATCAGCATCGTGGTCTCCCCGAACGGGGAGAACACCTTGTGCCCAACCTCGTGCACGGCGATGTCCAGGAACATCAGCACCGGCACCTCGGCGTTACGGATGAACCCGAAGTAACCCCAGATGCCCACGAGGACGAGCGCCCCGATGCCCTTCCACACGTTGAGCCGGCGCTGGACGTCCTCCGGTATGGGGACTGGGTTGGACGACACGAGATCCATGCGGAGCGTATCGGCGCGCTTCCGGACCGGAGTAAGGTCGCCCGCGTGAGGCTGGCCTGAGCAACGTCATCGAGGTGGAGGGGCTCCGCAAGGAGTACCGAAGGCTGCGCCGCGGCACGACCGCGGCCGTTGATGGGTTGGATCTGTCGGTCCCCGAGGGCGGCGTGTTCGGCTTCCTCGGACCCAACGGCGCCGGGAAGACGACCACGATCAGGTGCCTGCTCGGCCTCGTCACCCCGAGTGCCGGGCGCATGCGGATGCTGGCGGCCGACCTCCCCCGGTCCCTCCCACGGGTGATCCGCGACGTCGGCGCCATCGTCGAGACGCCCTCGATGTTCCCGCGGTTCTCGGGCCGGCGGAACCTGCGCATCCTCGGAAGGATCGACGGGATCGGCCCCAGGGTCGTCGACGAGGCGTTGGAGCGCGTCGGGCTAGCGGAACGGGGCGACGACTTCGTCAAGACGTACTCGCTGGGCATGAAACAGCGGTTGGGCATCGCGGCCGCCTTGTTGAAGGACCCCGCGGTCCTGATCCTCGATGAGCCGGCGAACGGGCTGGACCCCGCCGGCATCGTCGAGGTGCGCGAACTGGTCAGGCGCCTGGGCGCCGAGGGTCGCACGGTGTTCGTGTCGAGCCACATCCTCTCGGAGATCCAGCAGACGGCCGATCGCGTCGCGATCCTGGCGCACGGCCGGCTCGTCAAGGCGGGTCCCGTCGGCGAGGTGCTCGCGGGCCGAGGCGGCGAGGGCGTCCGCGTGCGCCTCCGTGACCTGGAGGCGGGCCGCCAGGCGCTCGCGGCCGGCGGCGTCGAGGCCAGCGTGGACGGGGACGTGCTGCGCGTGCCGATCCGTCCGGCGGAGGCCGAGAACGTGACGCGATTGCTCGCCCAACGAGGCCTCTTCCTCTCTGAGCTCCGCCCCGACGAGGTGGATCTCGAAACCGTGTTCTTAGAGCTCACGCGAGACCATCAGCAGCCGAAATGATCGGACTCGTGCGATCCGAACTGCTGCGCATGCGGTCGCGTCGCCTCGTGTGGATCCTCGCCTTCCTCGCGCTCGCGATCTCTTTCATCGGTGTGGGGATCGGGGCGGCGCGGTCGCACAAGCCGACGGCCGCCGAGGTCGCCCAGTCGGATCGGGAGTTCTCCCGCTCACTGCACGCCTGTCTCAAGGGGAAGTTCGTGAACGAGGCTCGGCTCCCATCGGGGGAGACCCTCGAGACCTGGTGCGCGCGGACGGTGAACAGGACCGACTTCCATGTCTACAGCGGCGGGACGGTGCTGCAGGTATCCGACCTCGGGGACATGTTGAAGGCGACATCGTTTCTGTTGATCGTCCTCGGGGTCGTGATCGGCGCCTCGAGCGTGGGTGCCGACTGGCAGAGCGGGACCATGGCGACCCTGCTTGCGTGGGAGCCGCGGCGCGTCCGCGTGCTCCTCCTCCGCGTGGCCATCGTCATGGCCGTGATCTTCGTCCTGGCGGTGCTCTTGCAGGTAGCCCTGTCCCTCGCGTTGCTGGCCGGGTCCGCCCTGCGGGGCGACGCGTCGACACCGCCCGGCTTCTTGAGCGACGCGGCTCAGGTGGTCCTGCGCATCGCGGCCGCCGCCGCGGTGGCATCGAGCATCGGGGTCGCGATCTCGTCGCTCGGGCGCAGCACGGCCGCCTCGCTCGGGGTCATCTTCGTATACCTGGCGTTGGTCGAGAGCCTGCTCCGTGGACTCGTGCCGAGGCTCGCACCCTGGCTCCTGAGCGTGAACGTCCTCGCGGTGGTGGACGGGCGCACGCAGTTCCTCGAGCGCGACCGAGTCGTGACGCTCGTCCACGGCGTGACCACGGTGGGCTTGTACGCGTCCGCCCTGGTGGTCATCGCGCTGGTGTTCTTCCGGATACGGGATGTGAACTGATCGCACGGGCCGCGTCCCCGTTCGGCGCGGAAAGGGGTCGGCGTATACTTCGGTCCCCCGGGAGCTCGGGTTTCCGGTAGGTTCGGCCTCCTCGGCTCGGGATCCACGCAAAGGACCTCCATGACGTTCTCCGCATCGACGCAATCGCTCCTGGTCCTCATCGCGATCGGGTTGTCGGTGCTCGCCATCGCCTTCGCCATCATCGGCGGCGGTCGTCGCCGCACCCGGCCGTCGACCGGTCCGATCCACATGGACGAGGCCCTGCGCGGCGTCTTGGAGGGCCACGCGGCGCAGATCAAGCGCCTCGAGCACGCCGCTCGGGTGTTGAATACGCGCGATCAGAACCAGCAGGTCCTGATCGAGGGCAGCGTGCGACGGATGTCGCTGCTGCGCTACGACGCGTTCGAGGACGTGGGTGGGCGGCTGTCGTTCTCCTGCGCGATGCTGGATGAGCATGGCACGGGCGTCGTGTTGACTTCCATCAACGGCAGGCAGGAGACGCGGGTGTACGCCAAACCCATCACGGAGGGAGCAAGCAGCCATAACCTCTCAACGGAAGAGGTCGAGGCGATCCGGCAGGCGTTGAGCGGGCCAGTCGGGGAGGCGGTGGAAGCACGATGATGTTCAAACGGGACGACGCCGAGTCCGTCGAAGCCCCCGTGGGGGCCCAGAGCGAACCGTCGGCCGAGGGGCGGCCACACGTCCGAGAGGAGCGAGAGATGGCGGAGCAGAACGCAGAGGTCACGATCGTGGGGACGGGCGCGCGCCTCGAAGGCAACGTGGTGTCCGCGGGGTCCCTGCGCATCGACGGGCAGGTCAAGGGACAGATCAACGCGGAAGGCGATGTCGAGCTCACCCCCCAGAGCCAGGTCGAGGCGGACATCCGCGCGCAGAACGTGACCGTGGCCGGCTCGTTCAAGGGGAACCTCATCGTGAAAGGGAAGGCGCACCTGGCGCGCGGGGGCCGCATCGAGGGCAACATCACCTCCAAGACGCTCGTCGTGGAAGAGGGCGGCATGTTCCACGGTCAGAGCGTGATGGACGGATCGGCGCCGAAGCAGCCGGGCCAGGCCGCGTCCAAGGGATCGCCGTCCGCCCAGCCGGAGCCGAAGGGAACAGACCAGATCAAGGTGCCCTAGATGCTCGATATCAAGGCGGTCCGCGACGAACCCGAGCGGTTCCGGGTCGCGCTCGCCCGGCGGAACCTGGGCGACGTCGTCGATCAACTGTTGGACGTCGACGAGCGGCGACGCATGCTTACCACGCGAGCCGACGAGCTGCGGGCCGCGCAGAACCGAGCCTCCAAGTCGATCGGCCGGGCCGGGGCAGACGAGAAGCAGCCCCTGATCGACGAGATGGCGTCCGTGAGTGCGCAGCTCAAGCAGGTCGAACCGGATCTTGCCGAGGCCGAGGCGGACCTCGACGCCCTGTTGGCCGCCACGCCGAACCTGCCGCACCCGAGCGCGCCCGACGGCTTCACGGACGAGGATGCCGTGGAGATCAAGCGGCACCTCGCTCCTCCCGCCTTCGAGTTCGAGCCCCGCGATCACGTGGCGCTCGGCGCCGCGCTGGGCGTGCTGGACGTCGATCGTGCCGTCCGCACCAGCGGGGCCCGGTTCGTCTATCTGATGGGGGACCTCGTGTTCGTCCAGTTCGCGCTGATGCGACACGCAATGGACATCTTGTCCACGGACGGCTTCGTTCCCGTGATCCCCCCCGTCTTGGTGCGCGAGGACGCTATGTACGGGACCGGGTTCCTTCCCACCGAGGCCGTGAACATCTATCGCACGACCGAGGATGACCTCTACCTCGTGGGCACGGCCGAGGTGCCGCTCGCCGCCGTGCACCTGGGGGAGATCCTCGACGAGGGCCAGCTGCCCGCGCGCTATGCCGGCTACTCCACGTGTTTCCGCCGCGAGGCGGGCACCTACGGGAAGGACATGGGCGGCATGTTCCGCGTGCACCAGTTCGACAAGGTGGAGATGTTCAGCTTCGTCCCGCCGGAAGCGAGCTGGGACGAGCACGAGTACCTGCTCTCGGTCGAAGAGCGGATCCTCGGCAACCTCGAGATCCCCTACCGCGTCGTGAACATCGCGGCCGGGGACCTCGGAGGAGCCGCGGCGAAGAAGTACGACATCGAGGGCTGGCTGCCAGGGCAGGGCCGGTATCGCGAGCTCACGTCGTGTTCGAACACCACCGACTACCAGGCGCGCCGCATGCGCACGAGGGTCCGACGCGCCGACGGATCGCTCGAGACCTTGCACACGCTCAACGGCACGGCGACCGCGGTGGGGCGCACGCTCATCGCGTTGCTCGAGAATCACCAGCAGGCCGACGGATCCGTCGTGATGCCTTCGGCGCTGCACCCGTACCTGCCCGAACGGGCACGGGTGCTCACGCCGAAGGGTTGACCTTCGCGCGCGCGGGCGTGGCGTCCACGGCTCGGCTCGCCTCGCCGACGGGCGCCGGAACCGCCAACGACAGGCCCTGCCAGCGCTGTGGAGCCTCGTCGGGCTCGCTGACGCGTCGCCCGACCGAGTGCAGCCAGATCGCCACGCCGTCGCGGCGGATGACTCGGAAGCGCTCGTCCCGATCGCCGCTTCGAAGCGCCTCACGACGCGCACGGAGCAGGCGATCCCGATCGTGGGGGTGCACCAGCCGCTCGAAGAGCCCGGCCTCGGAGGAGAGTTCGTCGGGCGCGTAGCCGAGGAGCTCAAGGGATTGGGGTCCGACGTAGGAGTAGCGCTCGCGGCCGGTCTCGGGATCCACGGTTGCGGACCACGGCATGGCGGGCATCCCTTCCAACAGATCGCGATGCCGGCTCGAGACCGCCTGCAGGATCAGCTCCTCCTCCTTGCGTGCGGTGATGTCCAGCAGCATCCCCTGGAAGCGATGCGTGCGCCCGTGTGTATCGCGGGAAACGAGTCGCCCCTGGTCGCCTACCCAGATGACGGCCCCGTCGTTCGTGATCAGCCGGTAGTCGTTCGACCATGGAGCGCCCGTGCGCCACACCTGTTCGGCACGTGCGACGAGCGCGTCGCGATCGTCGGGGTGGACGAGCTCGAACCAACGCTTCGGCTCATCGCGCCACCATGCGTCCGCGAACCCGAGCATGTCAGCGATCTGGGGGCTGAGGTATTCGATACGGATCGATGTGGGGTCCGTGCTGTGGTCCAAGTCATAGATGTAGAACACGGCCGGACCCGATTCCGAGAGGGTGCGATAGCGGGCCTCCGCCTCGGCCGCCTTCTGCTCCGCCTCCTTGCGCGCCGTGATGTCAAAGATCGCGCCCTGGAAGAGGCAGGGACGCCCCCGCTGATCGCGCGAGAGGAGGGAGGCCCGGTCGAGGACCCACACGACCCGCCCGTCCTTGGCCAGGTATCGGTACTCAGCATCGAAGCCCACGCCGGCTTCCACGCTCGCCTCCGAGAGGGCCAGGACCCGATCGCGATCGTGGGGGTGCACACGTTCCATCCAGACGTCGATCCCCCATTCGTTCGGCGTGAAGCCCAGGATCGTTTCGATCTGCGGGCTCGTGTAGGGGTTCCCCCCCGCCCGATGCTTCTCACCGTCCCAGACGATCTCCCAGGTGTAGACGACGGCGGGGAGATCCTCGATCAGGCGTTGATACCGCTCCCGTTCCTGCACGAGTTCGCGCTCCACGCGGAGGCGCTCACCGATCTCCAGGCCCATCAGCTCCACCGAGTCGGCCAGCTCGGCCGTGCGCCGTTCGACCCGGGCCTCGAGGTCGTCGTTCACCAAGCGGAGTCGGTCCTCCAGCTCCCGGCGCTCGGAGATGTCGAGCATCACGCCGTGCCAGGTTGCGAGGCCGCTGTGGGGGTCGCGGACCAGTTTCGCCTGATCGCGGACCCAGACCACGGTTCCGTCGCTCGCGATCAACCGATACTCGCGTCCCCAAGGCTCCCCCGTCTGATTGTGGAGATCCATGGCCGCGAGTTCCGTCTCCCGGTCCTCGGGGTGGAGGAGCTCGATCCAGATGTCGGATTGGTCCAGCCACTCCTGGCGGTCGTAGCCCAGAAGCTCTTCGGCGTGCGGGCTCACGAACAAGGTCCTGCGCTCGTCGTCGGGCCCCATCTCGTAGACGATCGCGGGGACCTGCTCGACCAACGCACGGTAACGACGTTCGGAGCGTTGCCGTTCCAGCTCCGCGAGCTTTTCCGAGGTGATCTCGACCAGGACCCCCTGCCACTCCAGATCGCCGTCCGGGAGCCGCACGACGCGCGCGGTGTCTCGCACCCACACCACGGATCCGTCGGGACGCAGGTACCGGCACTCCACCTCGTAGCTCGTGCGGGTCCGCTCGGCGTGGCGCCACGCGGCGCGCATCCGCCGGTCGTCATGCGGGTGGATCGCGCGATGCCAGAGCGTCGGATCCTCCAGGTACGCCGACGCGGGGTATCCGAGGATCTCCTCGATGTTCGGGCTCGTGTAGTCCGACGTGCCCGCGTCGCTGTAGTGGTACACGACCACCGGGAGCCGCTCCACCAGGGCCCGGTACCGAGCCTCGGAGCTGAGGAGGTCATCGTGGGAGGGTCGTCGCCAACGCGCCATGTCAGGGGCGAACGGACGGGGCCTTGAAGAGCTGACCGCATCTGTTGCATTTCATGTTCACGCGCGCCGCCGGACCGGCGTGACCGAACGGCTGGGTGTGCACGGAACCACACGTGGGGCAGGCGGGTCGCTCGGGGCGACCGTGGTCGGCTGGGGGCCTCTCACCCGATCCAGAGCTCATGATCCCTCGGCCGCGCTCACGATCACGACGAGCGGCGCCAGAATGAGGCGGAGCGAGGGGTTTTCGTACCACATCGTGGTGTTCTCCTTCTTTGCGGGTCCGGGCCCACGCGCGGGAACGTAGCACGGTCGCTGCCGCCGACGCGACCACGACCTCTTCGCGAGTGCTCGCTCAGGATCGAACGGGTCGGATCGACGGGTAATAGGCCGGGGGGTCCGGTGTGGCGGGCTGACGGAACAGCCACTCCATCGCGTCGAACGGGAGCGGATCGACGGCATACCTGTCCAGGAGCCTCGCTTGCAGGACGGACGGTTCGACGTGGGCGTCTCGGGTCCGTCTGCCGTCGGGAACCATGATCCCACCCCGGTGCTCGTCACATAAGGGGTAGAGCTTCCCGGCGAACGCATGCACGACGACGGGCGTTCCGGGCCCGGGCTCGAACCACGCGCACATCGCGCATACGAGGCCCAGTCGCGACGGGTAGGCGAACTCCGCGCGCCACCCGTGTTCGTGTTCGATCACCGTGCCCCAGAGCGCGACCTTGCCCACGACCGGGGGCGGCGGCCAGGCGGGCCGCGGCCGGTCGAAGACCTCGAGGGATCGCGCCGCATAGAGCCCGCACCGGCAATCCAGCGCCGGTGCTCGGTGCGGACCGCGCCCGAGCGACAGGATGGTCGGCGCACCACACCGAGCTCGGGTCGCCCTGCGCGGCGCCCAGGCGTTGACGCCGGATCCCGCGGGCAGCAGCGACGGCCCCCCCGGTCCCTCCTCGACGTTCCAGATCCGCCAGCCTTCGACTGGCTCGATCGACGACGAGGTCGGAACCGTGCGCATGTTCCCATCGTCGGCCCACTCGGCGATCGTGGCAATGGAACGCCGTCCGGCGAGCGTGAACGATCCCCTCGAGCCGGGGCACCGGGCGGTTGCGAGGTGGCCCTATCACCGCCAGACCAACCGGTAGGCTCCCACCGGGAGGATGGCCGAGCGGACGAAGGCGACGGTCTTGAAAACCGTTGGGCGCGCAAGCGTCTCGAGGGTTCGAATCCCTCTCCTCCCGCTGCGACGCAACGGCTGGTGGAAGTGCGGCCATAGCCCGTGGACGACACCTACAGGGGGTTGGACGGCGCCTTGACAGCGCGGTCGGGCCCCGTCGAGTCTGCCTATCGAACTGCGTCCATGTCACCGATCTCGAAGCCAGCTGATCGATCGCGGCGTGAACAGAGCAATGGCCATGAGCGCACTCGGTATCACCAGGATGAACAGCGAGACGATCACTTCACCGGGGACGGTGATATCGCCAGGACCCGTCATCGATGTGACGCCAAGGCCGAACCCTGCCAGGGCAGTGACCAAGACCACGAACCATGCCCAACGAACCCCGATGACTAGACCAACACCACCGATGAGCAAGAGAAGGATGATGGCGACATTCAGCGCCAACGCGTTTCCGGTTCGGTCTTGGGGAGGCGCCGCGACCAAGCCGACGAGCGTTAGGGCTCCCATCCCAACCAGCAGTCCGCCGATGACCTTCAGGTACCAGGGTGGACGGGTCTCGCTGCTGAGGTCGGCCATCCTCGTCACGATACGCCTCGATAGGCGGCTGCTTGACGGGCCGGAGTGAACCGACAGGGCGTTCGAAACCGCTGGGCGCGTTAGTGTCTCGTGGGTTCAAAGCCCACTTCCTCGCTTGAGCAAGGACTCCCTAAGGCCCTGTTATCGTCCGCGTCGCCTCCTCCCTACTCGTCCGGGTCACGCCCCACGTAGCTCGCGGCCACGAGAAGAACGACGGCGACGGCGATGCAGGCGAACATCGCGAAGCCAACCCACGGCGGCGTGATGAAGAACGGATCGCACGGAACATGGATCGGCGGCTCGCAACCCACGCGTCTCGTGCGACCGAGGTACATCACGACGGGCAACAACACAAAGGAGACCAAGGCCAGCCAACGGAGCGCTCTCGCAAGATGTCTCTGGGAGACCTGGGCGGTATCGACGCCGTTGCCCACTTAGGAATCGTATATCGCTGGGGCCACGTCCACGCCGTCGCCGTTGTCTCGTCGACGTCGGCCTTACTCGTCCGCCGCGGGAACTGACGACAATGCGCGGGGACGACACCAGCACGTGCTCGACCGGGCTACCCGATCCGGTCCATTAGATCGACTGACGTGCGAGGTGAGGACGACGCTTCGCGGCGCGTCGCTGAGGGCTCACGCGGACCGCCGCTACAAGGTCCGCAGCGGCGGGAAGTTCGCAGCGAGGTCCTTTCCTTTGACCTGATATAGGGCCTCCGGCCGGGGCGTCCCGGCGAGTCGAGGTCGTCCCAGGCGCTCGAACGTGCGGACGCGGACGCCGCGATCCCCCGGCCAGGAGCGGGAGCCCATGGCCCGCTGGAGTCGATCGCCGCCTCGAGCGCCGGGGCGGCCCGTTCGAACACCGATAGGAATTCGTCTCCCGTGGCGTCTACCTTGTGGCCGCCGCAGCGCCGCACGGCGGTGCGTACGAGACCGCGCACGTCGCGCAGCATGCCCGCGTTCTCATCCCCGAGGCTCCTGCAGGAGCCTCGTGGAACCTTCGATGTCCGTCATCAGGAAGGTGACCGATCCGGTGGGGAGGGTGGAGAGATCGGTGACCCGCCCGTCCGCTCCGAGCGCAGCTGACCGGTGATGAACCCGACCGGGACGATGCCGTGCCTCTTGGCGGCGTTGAGCAGACGCCGCCGCGCGCGTTCCCGAGCCGCATCGTCTTCGAACCGAACGCGTTCGAAGCGCCCGAGCGCGTTCCGCACGTGCGCCTCGTCGTGGATGGGCAGCCGTCGGTTGCCATGGGCGTCGATGTAGGCGAACGCTCGGTCGGGGAGGTTCGCCCGCTCGCGTGCATTGAGCCGAGCCATGACTCGACGATACCTGCGCGGGCCGACGCGCTTGCGCCTGCCCCGCCTCCCGCGGCGGCTACGATGCGCGCGTGCACCTCGCGGCCCCTGTGACCCGCTGGCTGCTGGCCATCGCGGCGGCGGTCGTCCTTGTGGCGTGCTCGTTCGGGCAGGAGTCCACCGGGCCGGCCGAGCAGACCTCCGAGCAGCTACGACCCGCTTCGACGTCGCAGGGGCCGACCGGACCGACCAGCGCCGCCACGGGAACGGCGCGCGCGGTCTCGGTCCGGCCGTGTCCCGGGCTGCCCGGCGTTCGCTGCGGAGCGGTCCGTGTCCCGTTGTATCGGCACGCCGACGCGGACCCATCCGAGGACCTCACGGTCCGCTTCCGCGTCTATCGCCGAACCGACCCGTCCATGCCGGCACGTGAGCCCGTCGTGGCCTTCGAGGGGGGACCCGGCTACGGCTCGATCGGCTCGGCGACGACCTTCGCGAAGATGCTCGGTCCGCTCCGACGGCGGCACGACCTGATCGTGATGGATCAGCGTGGAACGGGGGCATCGGGGGCGATCGACTGTCCTGCCTTGCAGCGCGGGCGCGGAAACTACGTCGCGGCGGTGGCGGCGTGCGCGCGCCGACTCGGTCCTGCCGCGAACGCATACGGCTCCGCCTCGGCGGCGGACGACCTCGCAGCCATCCTGCGTGGGCTCGGCGTGGGCCGGGTGGACCTCTATGGCGACTCCTACGGCACCTACCTCGCGCAGGTGTTCGCGGTGCACCACCCGGAGCTGGTGCGCGCCGTGATCCTCGACGGCGCCTTCAACCAGTCGTTCGATCCGTTCGCGCGCGACGCATCGGCCGCCCTGCGCCGGGCGTGGAAGGCCGTGTGCGAGCGCTCGGCCCCCTGTCCGGGCATCCTGCGCTCGATCGGAGCGTTCGCGCGACGGTTGGACGCGCATCCCATCGTGGGGATCCCGCCGGGACGGACCCGCCCCGTGCGACTCACGGCGCGGGGCCTCGCCCAGCTGGCGTACGACGCCACCTATGTCTTCTCGATCTACCGCGACCTCCCAGCCGCGATGGAGGCCGCCCGCGCCGGGGACAGCGGCCCGATCCTCCGGCTCGCGTCCGAGGATCTCGGATCCACCGGCAACGGCAACTACCCTCGCGCGTATTCGGCGGGGCTGTACATGGCGGTCTCCTGCCACGACTACCCCACGATCTGGAGCCGCGCGGGGTCGACGCATGCCCGACGAGCCCAGCTCCGCGCCGCGATCGGCGACGTCGCTCCCAACGCGTTCGCGCCGTTCACGAAGCAGGCGTGGCTCGCCTCGCTGTATGAGCATCAACTGGTCTACGGCTGCCTTGCCTGGCCGGCCCCGTCCATTGCCGACCCTCCGTTCCCCGTCGGCGTCGAGCGCCCCGACGTGCCCGTGCTGGTGCTCAACGGGGAGCTCGACATCACGACACCGTTCGCGGACGCCAGGCGGGCCGCCGCTGCGTTCCCGAACACCACGCTCGTGGAGATACGCAACGAGCTGCACGTCTCTGCGCTCTACGACTTCCAGGGCTGCGCGCAGCGGATCGCGCGCCGGTTCCTGCGGCGGCTCGACGCGGGCGACACGACCTGTGCGGATCGGATCCCCCCGATCGCCACGGTGAAGCGATTCCCGACCAGACTCGCCCTCGCGCCCGAGGGGGCCGTCGCGGGAGCACGCGACGGATCGACCGTCGATGGCCGCCGCGCGGCCTGGGTCGCGACGCAGACCGTCGCCGACGCGTTCACGCGTTGGTACAACGTCACCTACGCGGGCGGGCCGGGCCTCCGCGGTGGGGCGTTCGGCGTGGCGGGCCCCTACCTCGGCCGGGCCCCGCTCACGCTCACGTTTCGCGAGGCGCGGTTCGTGGACGACGTCGCGGTCTCCGGCACGGCCGTGTGGGACCGGCAGGCCGGCGCCGTCCGGGCGCACCTCGTCCTCGCGGGCGCCGCCACGGGCCGCATCTTCCTGGCGTTCCCCACGCGCAGGGTCGCGCCGGTGCGGATCACCGGCGTCCTCGACGGGCGTCGGGTCGACCTCGAGGTTCGCGGACCCCCATGGGCGTCCTAGGCCGTGCATGGGATCCAGGTGGGGCCATGACGTCCCGTCCGTATCCTGATGGGGTGGATGAGGCGCCCGTCAACGACCGGTTCCTGCGCGCGTGCCGTCGCCAGCCGGTGGATCGAACGCCCGTGTGGTTCATGCGGCAGGCGGGCCGGTACCTCCCGGAGTATCGTGCGGTCCGCGGCGACCGGGACATCTTGGAGACCTGCAAGGACCCGGCCCTCGTGGCGGAGATCACGCTGCAGCCGTTGCGGCGCATGGATCTGGACGCCGCGATCGTCTTCTCCGACATCATGGTGCCCCTGGCGGGCATCGGGGTGCCGGTGCGTATCGAGCCGGGGCGTGGCCCGGTGGTGGACGTCCCCGTCCGTGCCTCGGCCGACATCACGCGCCTGCGTCCCCTCGAGCCCGAGCGCGACGTGCCCGAGCTCCTCGAGGCGCTCGGTATCTTGCGCGCCGAGCTGGACGTGCCGCTGATCGGCTTCGCCGGAGCGCCGTTCACCCTGGCCAGCTACCTGGTGGAGGGGGGACCGTCCAAGCAGCACGAGCGCACGAAGGCGCTCCTGCTGGGCGATCCGCTGTCGTGGGGACGACTCATGGAGAAGCTGACAGATCTCTCCGTGGCGCACCTGCTCGCCCAGGCCGCCGCCGGCGCCCAGGCTCTGCAGGTCTTCGATTCGTGGGTGGGCGCCCTGCACCCGGATCGGTATCGGAGCGCGGTCCTACCCCACATGCGCACGCTGTTCGCGCGCGTGGCCCGGTCGGGCGTTCCGCTGATCCATTTCGGCGTGGGGACGAGCGAGCTGCTCTCGCTCATGGCCGACGCGGGCGGCGACGTGATCGGCGTCGACGCGCGGACACCCCTCGACGCCGCCTGGGCGCGGGTGGGTGGGCCCTCCGTGCGCGCCGTCCAGGGGAACCTCGACCCCGCCGCGCTGCTCGCCCCCTGGGAGGCGGTCGAGCGCGAAACGCTCGCCGTGCTGGCCGAGGCCGGCGGCCGCGACGGCCACATCTTCAACCTCGGCCACGGCGTCTTGCCTTCCACGCCGCCCGAGGTCCTCGGGCGCGTGGCGGACCTCGTGCACGTTGCCACGGAAGGCGACTACTCGTGAGCACCCCGTCGCCGACCGGCGTGCTCGTGATGGCCTACGGCACGGCCGACGGAGACGAGGACATCGAGCGCTACTACACGGACATCCGAGGGGGGCGCCCGCCGACACCCGAGCATCTCAGGGAGCTGCGGGATCGCTACGCGGCCATCGGGAACGTGTTCCCTCTGGGTGCCATCACGGCCGCGCAGGCCGGGGGGCTCGTCGATCGGCTGAACGGCCCGGGCGACGCGGGGGCTTTCCGCGCGTACCTGGGCATGAAGCACTCGCCGCCCTTCGTCCCCGACGCCGTGGCCGCCATGAGGGCCGATGGCATCGAACGTGCCGTGGGCATCGTCATGGCCCCGCACTGGTCGGGCATGTCCGTGGAGACGTACGTGGAGCGCGTCGAGCGAGCGGTGCACGAGGCGGGTGGGCCCGGCTTCACGTTCGTCCGCAGCTACCACGACCATCCCGCCCTCGTCGATCTCCTTTCGGCACGGGTCGCGACGGCGATCGCGAGCCTGGAACTGCGGGAGCCATCGGGCGCCGCGGTGATCTTCAGCGCGCACTCGCTGCCGGTGCGGACGCTGCCGGACGGCTCGCAGCGCTGCAAGCGCTGTGACTGCGAGCCCTCGTGTCGCTACCGGGACGGCCTGGCGGAAACCGCCGATCTCGTCGCCGCCCGGCTGGGGCTCGAGGACTACCGGATCGGGTGGCAAAGTGCGGGACGCACCGACGATCCGTGGTGGGGACCGCCCATCGAGGACGTCATCGTGGAGCTCGCCGCGACGGGGCGCGCAGCGGTCGTGGTGTGCAGCGCGGGTTTCGTCGCCGACCACCTCGAGATCCTGTTCGATCTGGATATCGAAGCCAAGCAGATCGCTGAGGACGCCGGCATCGCGTTCGCGCGAACCCGCATGCCCAACGCCGACCCCGAGTTCCTCGACGCCCTCGCGCGGGTGGTGCGCGATCATCTCGCCGATGCACGGGCGCGCTCGCGATGACGGCCCCCACGGGGAGGGTCGCCGTGGTGGGCGCAGGCGTGAGCGGGCTCACCGTCGCCTACCGCCTTTCTCGGGCCGACTCAGCCCCTGAGGTCGTGCTGCTGGAGGCGGGCGACCGATCGGGCGGAAAGCTCCGCAGCGTCGCCGTGGGGGACCTGATCCTGCCGGCGGGGGCGGATTCGTTCCTCGCGCGCAAGCCGTGGGCCGTGGAGTTGTGCACGGAGCTGGGGATCGCATCCGAACTGGAACCGCCGGGCACGAGCGGCTCGTACCTGTGGACCGACGAAGGGTTGGTGGGGTTCGCGAAGGACGCGCCGTTCGGGATCCCGGGTGACGTGGGCGACGTCTTCCGGTGGCCCGGTCTGTCGCGCGCCGGACGGCGGCGCGCCGCACAGGATCTCGTCCGCACCAAGCGCCGGGATCCCGGCGACGAGACGCTGGGCGCCCTGCTCAGGCGCCGGTTGGGCGACGAGGCCACCGACCTCGCCGTAGCGCCGCTCCTCGCGGGCCTGTTCGCCGGCGACATCGACCGCCTCTCCGTCCAAGCGACGTTCCCCGAGCTCGCGCGCTGGGAGGCGAGTCAAGGGAGCTTGGTCCGCGGCTCGCAGGCGGCTTCCCGCGACGCCCGGCGCGGCCGCGACCCGGGTCCCATGTTCCTTCGGCCCAAGGGTGGCGTGGAGCGGCTCACGGAGGCGATCGCCGCCGCGCTGGGGCCTGATCCGATCCGCACCGCAGCGCGCGTCACGGGCGTGGGCCTTCGTGATCGTGGATACACCGTCGTGGCGGAAGGGGCGGAGCCGCTCCGGGTGGATGCGGTCGTCCTCGCCCCCGAGGCTCCCGTTGCGGCGGAACTTGTGCGCGCGGTCAGCCCCGAGGCGGCGGACGAGCTGGCCGCGATCCCCTACGCGTCGACGGGCGTAGTGCTTGCCGTGTACGGAGCCGAGACAGCTCGCGACCTCCCGGCGGGGACCGGGTTCGTGGTCCCGCGCGGCAAGGCGCCGATGACGGCGAGCACGTGGTTGTCCAACAAGTGGCCGTCCGCGGCGTTCGGTTCGCGCGCGGTCGTCCGCAGCTACGTGGGCGGCGTCGGCTCCGAGGACATGCTCGAGGCCGAAGACGACGAGCTTGTCGAGGCGTGCGCCCGGTTCCAGGCGGCCGTGGTACCGCTTCCCGTGATGCCGGAGCACGCCGCCGTGGTGCGGTGGCCCCGCTCCATGCCTCAGTATGAGGTCGGGCACCGAGACCGGGTCACACGCATCCGCGAGGCCCTTCCCTCGGGTATCTTCGTGACGGGGCAGGCCTACGATGGCGTGGGCATCCCCGACTGCGTGCGCGGCGCCGGGGCCACGGCCGAGGCCGTTCTCGCGCACGTCGCGCATGCCCCCCAACGGGAGGAGACGGTTCGATGACCGAGACGATCTACGCCCTGTATCCTGTCTTCGCCGCGCGCGAGGGGTTCCGCGACGAACTCGCCGAGGCCGACGAGCTGCGCGACGCCGTGCAAGAGGTCGAGAACCTCTACAAGGCGTGGGAGGGTCGCGTCGACGTTCGAGGCACGTACTCCACGGTCGCGTTCCGCTCGGACGCCGACCTGATGCTCTGGCTGGTGGGCAGCACCCCTCAGGACGTGCAGCGATTCCTCGTCGAGTTCGAACGCACACGGGCCGGCCGCCTCCTGTCGCTCGCGTGGACGTTCATGGGTGTCGTGAAGCCCGCGGAGTTCACCGCCGATCACGCGCCCGCGTTCGTGAAGGGAGAACCGCCGAAGACGTTCGCGTGCGTCTACCCCTTCGTGCGCACGCCGCAGTGGTACCTCCTGCCTGCGGAAGAGCGCAGCGCCATGCTGCGCGAGCACGGGCTCGCCGGCCGCGAGTTCCCCGACATCCTCGCCAACACCACGAGCGCCTTCGGGCTCGGCGACTGGGAATGGATCCTGGCGTTCGAGGCCGACGTGGCCGATCGCTTGGTGGACTGCATCCGCCGACTGCGAGACGCGGAGGCTCGACGGTTCACCAAGGTGGAGACCCCGTTCATCACAGGGATCCGCAAGCCGGTTGCCGACGCGCTCGACGACCTCGTCTGAGTCCGGGCCCCTCAGTCCTTCTTGCGCTTCGCGCGGTGGCGTTCGAGGAACACGTCGGCCACGTCGGGCACGTACGTGGAGAGTTCCTGCGGCGGCCGGACGTAGCCCTCGTCCACCTGGCGGTCCGGGATCTCGATCTCCGGCAGCGGCTTGGGTTCCCACGGGATCTGGCTGAGTAGGTGCGCGATGCAGTTCAGCCGCGCCTTCTTCTTGGTGTCTGCCTCCACGACGCTCCACCGGGCCTCGGGGATGTCGGTGTGGATGAACATCTCGTCCTTGGCGCGCGAGTACTCGACCCACCGCGTGCGCGAGTACAGGTCCGTCTCGCTGAGCTTCCAGCGCCGCATGGGGTCGTTCACGCGCGCCAGGAACCGTCGCTCCTGCTCGTCGTCGCTCACGGAGAACCAGTACTTGATCAGGATGATCCCGTCCTCCACCAGGAGACGCTCGAAGATCGGCGTCTGTCGCAAGAAGCGGTAGTACTCCTCCTGGGAGCAGAACCCCAGGACGCGCTCCACGCCGGCGCGGTTGTACCAGCTACGGTCGAACAGCACGATCTCCCCCGCCGCGGGGAGCTGCTCGACGTAGCGCTGGAAGTACCACTGCGTCTTCTGGCGCTCCGTAGGCACGGGCAGGGCCACGTGCTTGGTGAGCCGCGGGTTCATGTGCTCCGTGATGCGTTTGATCGCACCGCCCTTGCCCGCTGCGTCGCGTCCCTCGAAGACCGCCACCACGCGTGTCCCGGTGTCCGCGATCCACTGCTCCATGCGGACGAGCTCTTCTTGCAGCCGCGCCAGCTCCTTCGCGTACAGCTTGCCCGGGTAGTGGGAACGCTTCGAGGTCTGTTCGCTCATGTCCACAGTCTAGGTCGAAGCGGGGAGGTGGGTCCGCTACCCTAAGGCCCGTGAGCTCCACCGGCACCGTTGCGGCGCGCCCGAGGGTCCCCCCGAAGCCTCGCTTCCGCGGCCGCCTCCATCAGGCGGCGTTCTTCGCCTGCATCCCAGCCGTGGTGGCCCTCGTCGTGGTGGCCCCGGGCGCCAAGGCTCGGGCGGCAGCCGTGGTGTACGGCGTGGCGATCCTCCTGCAGTTCGCCGCGAGCGCCATGTATCACCGGGGGGAGTGGGGCGAGCGGGCGCTCACGAAGATGCGCCGGCTCGACCATTCCATGATCTTCGTCCTCATCGCGGGCACGTACACGCCGATGTGTCTCATGGCGCTGCACGGAACCGCCGGATGGTTGATCCTCACGCTGGCGTGGACGGGTGCGGCCGTGGGGATCCTCACCAAGCTCTATCGGGTGGATCTCCACGTCGTCTCGGGCATCATGTACATCGGCCTCGGATGGATCGCGGTCTTCGTGCTCCCGGCCCTGGCGCGGGCCCTCTCCGACGCGTCCCTGGCCCTGGTCATCGCGGGCGGCCTGCTCTACTCGCTGGGGGCGCTGGCGCTTGCCACCCACCACCCCGACCCCTGGCCCGAGACGTTTGGCTACCACGAGGTCTGGCATAGCGCAACGGTCGCGGCCGGCGCATGCTTCTTCGCGGCGATCCTCTTGATGTATCTCGGACGCTAGGCCGCCAGCAGGATCGTGAGATCTTCGATCTCGCGATGGCCGCGGAGGTTCGGTGCGGGACCCTCGTTCGAAGGATTGGCCCTGCGGATCAGATACGTGTCGAGCCCCAGCTCCGCCGCGGCGTCGCAGTAGGGCGCCTGGTCGTCCACGAAGACGGTTCGTGCGGGTGCCGGATCTCCCAAGCAACGCAACGCCGCGCGATAGACCTCGGGATCGGGTTTGCGCAGTCCGACCTCGAACGAGAGGATCACCGTATCGAATGCGTCGTCGAGGTTGAGGCGGTCGACGGCGGGCCGCGTGTTGTGCGAGCAGTTGCTCACGAGCGCCGTCCTCACCCCACGGGCGCGGAGCCCCCGTAACACCGGGAGCGAGTCGTCGTAGAGGTAGAGGCTGCGCTCGATCTGGCTCGACTCGATGGCGCGGAGCTCGGCGAGGCGCGCCGGCGTGACGCTCAGTCCCGCCTCGCGGATCACGGCAGCGAGGTCCCCGGCGGCGTCGAGATTCGCGCCGACGCTTCGGGAGGGCCTCGTGGCGTCGAGGGCGCGCCCCAGCGCCGGGAAGCCGATGCCGAGCTCCGAGGCCAGGCGAAGCTGCCACACATGCCATTCGCTCCACGCGACGGTGTCGTAGAGGTCCAACAGAACGGCGTCATACGGCGCGGGCACGCTGCCACCCTATCGGGGGAGTAGGGCTACTCCGACCACAGTCCGGCGAGGAACGTTTCGACCTCCGCGGCGCCCTCGAGCTGCCATGGTCCGCGTTCCGTCTCGACGGGCTCGGGCAGCGTGGCGAGCTCCTCGAAGCACGTTCGAACGGCCGCCGGCTCGAGGAACCTGCTGAGCTGGGCGTAGGAATGAGGATCCTCGAGTCCGCGCGGCCGTCGGTAGTAGCGCAGCGGGAACGTGACCTGGAGGGCATCGCGCGCGCGCGTCAGGGCCACATACAGCAGGCGCCGTTCCTCTTCGATCTCGTCGTCATCGCCGGTGGCGAGGTCCGACGGGATCATCCCGTCGGCAGCATGGATCACGTGGACGACGTCCCATTCGAGTCCCTTCGCCGAGTGGATGGTGGACAACACGAGGTAGTCCTCGTCCAGCAGCGGCGTCCCGGCGAGGTCGCCGGTCGATGACGGCGGATCGAGCGTGAGCTCGCTGAGGAACCGCCCGCGCGTCTCATATGCGGAGGCGATCAGCTCGAGCTGGTCGAGGTCCCTCGTCCGGGCGCCGGGCGCCTCGTACCGTCGGGCGATGACCGGCTCCAGGAAGGTCCGGAGTCGCTCGATCTGGCCGGACGGCGGCAGCGTCGACCCGTCGAGGCATGCCGCCAAGGTGGAGCGGAGCGTCTTCAGCCCGCCCAGCGAGGGTCTCGGGACCTCGAACATTTGGTCAAGTAGCCTGACTAACGGGGAGCTCGGGTCGTCACGCTGCCGCCGCACATCGATCTGCTCCATGAGTCGGCGGGCCGTCGCGGGCCCGATGCCCTCCGGCAGCTGGAGCACACGGAACCAGCTCACCTCGTCGTATGGATTCTCCAGCACGCGGAGCAGGGCCAGCGTGTCCTTGACGTGGGCGGCCTCCAGGAACTTCAGGCCGCCGTACTTCACGAACGGGATGTTGCGACGGGCGAGCTCTACCTCCAAGAGGTCGCTGTGGTGTGCTGCGCGGAAGAGCACCGCTTGTGCCTTGAGGGGGACGCCGCGCTCCCGGTGATCGAGCACTCCGCGGCACACGACTTCACACTGCTCGGCCTCGTCGAGGCACGTGCGCAGGACGGGGGTCTGAGCGCCTACGCGCGCCGACCACAGCGTCTTGGGATGCCGCTGCGGGCTCAGCGCGATCACCGCGTTGGACGCATCCAGGATGGGCGGGATGGACCGGTAGTTCTGTTCCAGGGTGACCACGGCGGCGCCGGGGAACCGCCGCGGGAACTCGAGGATGTTGCGCACGGTGGCGGAGCGGAACCCGTAGATCGATTGCGCGTCGTCGCCCACGACCGTGAGGTTGCGCGGGGTCCCGAGCGGACGCATCCCTTCCAGGATGTCGGCCTGCAGCGCGTTGGTGTCCTGATATTCGTCCACGAGGATGTGATCGAAGCGCGCTCCGATCTGGGGGCCGGCGCCCGGGGACACGACGAGCGCCTTCCAAAACAGCAGCAGGTCGTCGTAGTCCAGGACGTTCTGGGATCGCTTGCGATCGGTGTAGGAGCGGAAGATCTGCCGGATCTCGTCCTGCTCTTCCTGGCACCACGGGTAGTGACGCTTCAGGACCTCGCCGAGCTTCTCGCCTGCGTTGACGGTGCGGGAGTAGATCGCGGCGAGCGTGTCCTTCTTCGGGAACCGGCGCTCGCGTGCGCTGCATCCCAGGTCTTCGCGGATCAGGTTCATGACATCGGCCCCGTCGGCTTGGTCTAGCACCGTGAAATCGGGTGGGAGGCCGAGGGGACGCCCCGCCAACCGGAGGAGCCGGTTGGCCACCGCGTGGAACGTGCCTCCCCAGACGCGCTCGACCTCCGTCCCCTCCGTGACCCGCTGGGCTCGCGAGAGCATCTCGCGAGCGGCACGGCGGCTGAAGGTCAGCAGCAGCACCCGCTCCGGCCGAACGCCCGTGTCGATGAGATGCGCCACGCGCGAGGCGAGGGTCGTGGTCTTGCCCGTGCCGGCGCCCGCGAGGATCAGGAGCGGCCCCTCGCCGTGCGTGACGGCGGTGCGTTGCGGGGGATTGAGGTCCTCGAACATGTGTTCGGAGCATAGACCACGTTAGGCTCTCCGCGCTGATGAGCGCCAACGAGATATCCGGCCGCCGCGCCCTGGTCACGGGAGGGAATCGAGGCATCGGCCTGGAGGTCGTCCGGATCCTGAGCGACCTCGGCGCCGAGGTGTACCTGGGCGCACGCGACCCGATGGCCGGCGCGGGAGCAGCGGCCGCGCTGGGGCGAAGGGACATCACGCCCGTGGAGATCGACGTCGCCGATCCGCTCAGCGTGCGGTCGCTCCGCGACGGGCTCGCCACCAACGGCATCGACATCCTGGTCAACAACGCGGCCATCAACCCACGTGGCGACGTAACCCACGAGCAGGTCGCGGCAACCTGGCAGGTGAACGCGCTCGGGAGCTGGCGCATGGCGCAGGCCTTCCTGCCGGGGATGCGTCACCGGCGTTGGGGGCGCGTCGTGAACGTCTCCACGGAACTGGCCGCAAACGCTCACGAGCGGCGAGGCGGGGGCATCTACGCCATCACGAAGGTGGCCCTGAACGCTATGACCCGCGCGCTCGCGGAGGATCTGGACGGAACGGGCGTCCTCGTCAACGCCTGCAGCCCGGGGTGGTGCCGGACGGACATGGGGGGCGAGGGCGCCCCTCGGTCGTCGGAGCAGGGGGCCCAGAGCATCGTCTGGGGGGCGACGCTGCCCGATGGCGGTCCCTCAGGTGGCTTCTTCCAGGACGGGGAACCATTGCCCTGGTAGCGGCCACCGTTCCTCACATGCCGGCTTCGTAGGATGGTTGCTTCGCCCGGGAAAGGGAGTCGGCCCGAGGAGGTCAGGAAGGAGCGTCATGGCGAAGGAGGCCGGGATCCGCGTCCAGCAGGACGGCCCCTACCGTGTTACCGGCGCCGTTCCGCTCGCGCGTACCGCTCAGGCGGAGACGGTCTACGGCGAGCCCGTGGGCTGGGAGGCGCTGGAGCCGATCCCCACGGGCTCGTGGTACGAACTGTGTCGGTGCGGCCGGTCGGCCACCAAACCGATCTGCGACGGCAGCCACGAACGCGCGCCCTGGGACAGCGAGGAAACGGCCGACCACGGGCCCCGGTCGGCTCGAGCCAAGACGTTCTTCGGGGATGCGATCGAGATGACGGACGATCGTTCCCTGTGCACCCAAGCCGGCTTCTGCGGAGATCGGTTCGCGACCGTCTGGGAGATGCTCGCCGACACCGCCGACCCCACCGTTCGGGAGCGGGTTCGCACGATGGTGGAGCTCTGCCCGTCCGGGCGGCTCGTGCACGCCCCGTCCGCGGATGCGGAGCCAGTGGAACCGTCGTTCGTCCCCTCCATCGCGGTCGACGTGGACGGACCGTTGTTGGTGCGCGGCGGTATCCCCGTCATGTCCGCGGACGGGCGGCGATACGAGATCCGGAACCGGGTCGCCCTGTGTCGGTGCGGGCACTCGCGGAACAAGCCCTTCTGCGACGGCTCGCACAAGGAGTTCGGTCTCGGCGATGACTGAGCCCGAGATCGAGGTCATCCGCGGAGGCCCGCTGCGCGTCGTCGGCGTCCCGCTCGCCCGGCTGCAGAGGCGAGATGGCCACTGGACCCTCGGCGCGACGCTCGCGCGCGATGCCTACCTGCTCTGCCGCTGCGGAGCCTCCGGGACCATGCCCCTCTGCGACGCACGGCCTCCATACCAGTGCTTCGAGGAGGAGCCCGTCACCGCGCCGCCGCCGGGACCGTTCCGTTGGGACGTGCCCGACCGCGGCGACCCTGCCGTGGCCCTCAAGCCGGGAGGACCCGCGCGAGTTGCAGGCACCACCCCCATCACCGACGGGTCGGGCGCCGTCGTGGATCCGGGGCGCCGGGTCTCGCTCTGCCGATGCGGCGCCTCGCGGTGCCAGCCCTTGTGCGACGGGTCGCACAAGATCGCCCCGGTCGCCGATCCCTAGGCAGCGGCGCAGCCTACGCGCCGCGCGCGGCCGAGGCTGATCCTTCGGTGAGGCCCAACTCCTGCAACAGCCCCTTGGGAAGCACGTGGCAGTAAGGCTCGTGGCCGGTCGTCTCGTAGTACCGCTGGTGATAGTCCTCGGCCGGGTAGAACGCCTCGAACGACGCGATCTCCGTGGCCACCGGGCGTCCGATGTCCGCCTGGACGCGGTCGCGAGAGGCTTCGGCGGTAGCCAGCTGTTCCGCGGTATGCGCGAAGACCGCGCTCCGGTACTGCGTCCCGCGGTCGGGCCCCTGCCGGTCCACCTGCGTCGGGTCGTGCATCGCCCAGAACACGCTCAGCAGCTGATCGAAGGTCACCACGTCGGGGTCGAAGGACACCTGCACGACCTCCGCATGGCCGGTGCGGCCCGAGCAGACCTCGCGGTAGTCGGCGTTCGGGACCGATCCGCCGGAGAATCCGCTCACGACCTCGAGCACGCCGGGAACCTGCCGGAACACCCACTCCACACCCCAGAAACAACCCGCTCCGAACGTCGCGGTCTCGACGGTCATCCCAACTCCTTCCATCTGCCTGCTTCATGGTCTCTCATCGCACCCCGAACGTTGCGCATCTCCACCAAGATTGAACGGCGGTCCAATCGGAATTTCGGACCGTGGCCTGCGACGGTGTACGCTAGCTCCGCCCTAGATTGAACGGAGATTCAACATGGCACAGCGATCGGCGAACCGCTACGACGCCCTCGTGGTGGGTGGGGGACACAACGGTCTCGTGGCCGCGGCCTACCTCGCGAAGCACGGCGCCCGCACGGCCGTCCTGGAATCGCGGCACAAGACGGGAGGAGCCGCGGACACGATGGCTCCGTGGGACGACGCTCCCGACGTCAAGGTCACCACGCTCTCTTACGTCATGAGCCTCATGCCCCCGAGCATCCAACGGGACCTCCAGCTGGACCGCTTCGGCTACAAGATCCATCCCCAGGGGATGGGCTACCTTCCGCACCCGAGCGGGAGGTCGATCATCCAGCACGAGGACGAGGCCCGCACCCGCGCGTCCATCGCCCAGTTCTCCAAGCGCGACGCGGACGCCTACTTCGAGTTCGAGACATGGATCGGCCGTATCGCGAACATCATGGGACCGCTCCTCATGCAGACACCGCCGCACCTCGGTTCGAAGAAGCCGGGCGACATCAAAGACATCGCGCAGCTGGGGTGGCAGCTCCGCAAGGAGATCGACCCTTCCACGGTGGCCGACATCACACGGCTGTTCACGATGAGCGCCTCCGATCTTCTCGATCGATGGTTCGAGTCCCCGGTCGTGAAGGGCTTCATGGCCGTCAACGGGATCATCGGTACCTGGGCCGGCCCCGACGCACCCGGCACCGCGTACGTCTTGATGCATCACTCCGTGGGCGACATCGGCGACGGGCAGATCGCGAGCTGGGGATACCCCGAGGGCGGCATGGGCGCGGTCTCCGCCGCGTGCGAGGGCGCGGCGAGGTTCTTCGGCGCGGAGATCCGCACGAACGCGCGGGTGGGCAAGATCCTCACGGACAACGGCCGGGTTCGCGGGGTCGCGCTCGACGACGGCGAAGAGCTTCACGCGCCGATCGTCGTTACGGCGATCCATCCCAAGATCACGTTCCTGGAGCAGTTGGAGCGCTCGGAGCTTCCCGACGGGTTCGTCACCGACATCGAGCACTGGAAGACGCGGAGCGGCACGGTGAAGATCAACCTCGCGCTGGCGGCCCTGCCCGAGTTCACGGCAGACCCCGGGTTCGACCCGCAGATCCACGGCGGCGCCATCCAGATCCTGGACGACGACGACTATCTCGAGCGAGCGTTCCAAGACGCGCGATTCGGCACGGCGGCGACGCTGCCGTTCAGCGACACCGCGATCCCCACCGTCTTCGACAAGACGCTCGCGCCGGAGGGGATCCACGTGATGAGCATGTTCACCCAGTGGGTGCCGCAGGGATGGGCCGGGGAAGACGGCCACGACGCGGACCTCGAGGCCTACGCCGACCGGTTGATCGAACGCGTCAACGACGTGGCGCCCAACTTCAAGGCGTCCATCACGCATCGGCAGATCATCGGGCCCAAGCAGATGCAGGACGAATGGGGCCTGATCGGGGGGAACATCTTCCACGGCGAGCTCTCGGTGGACCAGCTCTTCCACATGCGGCCCGCCCCCGGCTACGCCGACTACCGCACGCCGATCGCCGGTCTCTACCAGGCGAGCAGCGCCACGCACGCGGGCGGCGGTGTGACCGGCATGCCTGGGCACCACTGCGTTCGGGAGATCCTCAAGGACAAGTCCGCCAAGCGCCGCAAGCGGTAAGGACCTCGACGGTCCCTAAGGCAGCTCGGGCAGCTCGGGCGGCTGGCCTGCCGAGGCCCCGTCCTGCGTCCGTCCCCCGGCCGATGGGCGAAATAGGCCGAACGGCCGGTACGCTCCCCCCTCGCGTTACCCGAAATCAGGTAGTGATGATCCCGACCCCTGGGAGGGGTGAGTTCGATGAGGCAGTGGGAATTGATCGGCATCACGGACCAGGTACCGGCTCCGCCCCCGCCGACGCGTCGGTTCGTGGGCAGCGACACCGTCGGCCGTGCCGCGGGAGGCCGGCCCGTGTTCTTCTGGACCACCGACACCGCGCTGCGCATGCGCACGGTGACCGGAGCGGCCGCCGAAGTCATCGGTCTGCCGTTCGCCAGATGCGAGGGGCGCGACCTGCTGGGGCTGTTCGGGATGGAGGGGTTGAACCTCGCGATCTTGGAAGCGCACGTCGCGGCGTTGGGCGGGGACACCGCCGGGTTCACGCTGCATGGAGCCCGCGGCACCGTGCGATGCGAGGTGGCGCCGACCCACGACGCGCTCGACCGGGTGATCGGGACCTTCTGCCTGGCCGTCGAGGTGCTGGACGTGGATCTGCGCGACGCGCCGCTGCCCGTCACCGCCGCCTGAACCTTCGCACGACCTCCGCAGGGAAGCGTCCCGCTACCCGCGGAAGGACGCCACGGCCTCGACGATCCGTGTGACCTCGTCGGGGCCGTGCGTCGTGCTGAGGGTCCAGAGCTCGTAGCCCGACGGGGGCAGGTAGACGCCGCGACCCAGAAGGTGATGGAAGAACCGGCCGTACCGGTCGTGGTCGGCGGCGGCCGCCCCGGTGAAGTCGCGCACGGCCTCGTCGGAGAAGAACACGCTGAACATGGAGCCCGCTCGGTTGATGGTCGCCGGGATCGCGGCGGAAGCGAACGCATCGGTCAAGGCGTCGGTGAGCGAGATCGCGGTCGCCTCGAGCTCACGGTAGGGGTCGCGTTCACGGGCGAGATCCAGCGCGGCGATCCCCGCCGCGACGGCCACGGGGTTCCCGCTCAGCGTTCCCGCCTGGTAGACGGGGCCGCCGGGAGCGAGGGCCTCCATGAGATCGCGACGTCCTCCGAACGCGGCACACGGAAAGCCACCCCCCATCACCTTGCCGAAGGTGGTGAGGTCGGGTGCGACGCCGAAGAACGATTGCGCCCCGCCGTAGGCGATCCGGAACCCCGTGATGACCTCGTCGAACAACAAGAGCGTTCCGGACGTGTCGCAGAGTTCGCGCAGCCCCGGCAGGAATCCAGGCTCGGGCGGCACCACGCCCATGTTCGCGGCCACGGGTTCGACGACCACGAGTGCGATCTCGTGCCCGCGCTCGGCGAAGAGCGCGCGCACGGCGTTCAGGTCGTTGAAGGTCAGCGACAGCGTGTCCCCGGCCGCCCCCTCGGTGACCCCGGGGGTCGAGGGGATCCCCAGCGTCGCGAGCCCGCTCCCCGCACCCTTGGCGAGCAGGGCGTCGGAGTGGCCGTGATAGCACCCGGCAAACTTCACGATCAGATCGCGCCCCGTGGCCGCGCGCCCGAGCCGGACGGCGCTCATGACGGCCTCGGTCCCGCTGTTCACGAGCCGAACCATCTCGACGGCGGGGACGGCCTCGACGATCCGTTCGGCGAGGACGACCTCGGGTTCCGTGGGTGCTCCGAACGTCGAGCCGTGGGCGGCCGCCGTCTGCGCCGCAGAGACGATCTCGGGACAGGCGTGCCCGAACAGGAGCGCGCCCCAGGACTGCACGAGATCGACGTAGCGCCTCCCGTCGACATCGACCAGGTAGGCGCCCTCGCCCCGCTCGATGAACAGCGGGGTCCCCCCGACGCCGCCGAACGCCCGTACCGGGGAATCCACGCCGCCCGGGATCACGCCTCGTGCGCGCTCGAACAGTTCCTCGGACCTCGTCATCGCCCAGATGCTAGCCGGGGAGGCGAACCGGCCCGCCGCACGACGAGAACCGAGGCGGTAGGGTCGAAGGATGATGGGCACGAGGATCGCGCTCGAGGTTCCCGGCGGCACCACCGCGGGCCTCCTCGCCCGGGTCCCGGGGTGGCCCCCCGGTCCCGCGGTGGTCCTGATCCAGGAGTGGTGGGGAATCAACGCGCACGTGGAATCCCTCGCGCAGCGCTTGGCCAGCGATGGGTTCACTGCCCTCGCCCCCGACCTGTTTCACGGCAGGCAAACGAAGGAACCGGACGAAGCCAGGAAGATGGCGATGGAGCTCGAGCGGGACGCGGCCCTGATCGACCTGCGTGCCGCCGTGACCTGGCTCCTCGACAACGGCGCCACGAGGGTCGGCGTCACCGGGTTCTGCATGGGTGGGGGGCTGGCCTGGGAGCTGGCGCTCACCGACGACCGCGTGGCGGCCGTGGCTCCCTTCTATGGGCACGTCGACTTCGAGGAGCGCACGGTGAGGGTCCCGTTCCAGGCGCACTACGCGGGCCACGACGGATGGGAACCGTCGATGTTGGACGCCATCCGTGCCCACGTCGGCGACGTGCCCGGCAGCGAGTTCCACTGGTACCCGGAGGCGTCGCACGCGTTCATGAACGACACCCGGCCGGAGGTGTACCGGGCCGCCGACGCCGCCGTGGCCTGGGATCGGCTCGTGACGTTCTTCCGGACCACGCTCGCGTGAGGTCGCCGACCGTCAGCCGCCCGCGAGCCACCCCGCCGCTTCCTTGGCGTGATACGTCAGCACGAGGTCGGCGCCGGCGCGGCGGATCGACCGCAGGGATTCGAGGGTGGCCCGCCGTTCGTCGAGCCACCCCGCCCGCGCCGCCGCCTTGAGCATCGCGTACTCGCCGCTCACCTGGTAGGCCGACATGGGGAAGCCGGTGGCGTCTTTGGCCGCGCGGATCACATCGAGGTAGGGGAGCGCCGGCTTCACCATGACCACGTCCGCCCCCTCGTCGATGTCCATGCGGATCTCCCGCACGGCCTCGTTCGCGTTGGCGGGGTCCATCTGGTAGCCCGCCCGATCGCCGAAGGCCGGAGCGCACTCCGCCGCCTCCCGGAAGGGGCCGTAGAACGCGCTCGCGAACTTCGCCGCGTAGGCCATCACGCCCACGTAGAGGTGGCCGGCACCATCCAGGGCCTCGCGCACGGCCGCGACCTGGCCGTCCATCATGCCGCTGGGGCCCACGAGGTGGACGCCGGCCTCGGCCTGAGCAACGGCGATCCTGCGGTAGCGCTCCAGCGTCGCGTCGTTGTCCACGGAGCCGTCGGCCGCGAGGACGCCGCAGTGCCCGTGATCCGTGTATTCGTCGAGGCACAGGTCGGCGATCACCACACCGTCTTCGCCCAACTCCTCTCGCGCCACCGCGATCGCTCGCTGGCCGATCCCGCGCGGATCCCACGCCTGCGAGCCCTCGGGGTCCTTGTGGGTGGGGATGCCGAACAACATGAACGTGCTCACGCCCAGGCCGGCGATGTCGGCGATCTCCTTGCGGAGCGACTCGAGGGTGTGCTGGACCTGTCCCGGCATCGACGAGATCGGGACCGGTTCGCTCACGCCCTCCTTGACGAAGAGCGGGGCGATCAGGTCCCCGGGGACCAAAGACGTCTCGCGGACGAGGGCGCGCAGGGCGGGCGTGCGCCGCATCCGACGCGGCCGTTGCCGGGGGAAGGTCATGGGCGGGATTCTAGGGGCCGAGCGGAGCGAGCACACGTTCGAGCGCGGCCACCAGCCCCTCGATCGTGTGTGGCCGCGCGACCGCCCCGACCTTGAACCCGTGCACGCGCGCTTCGTTCGCGGTGACGGGGCCGATGCACACCACCCTGGGTGCACCTCGCACGGCTCCGAGCGCCCCGACGAACCCGCGCACGGTGGAGGCGCTCGTGAAGGTCACGGCGTCGACGACGCCGGCTCGCAGCGCGGCCCGCGCCCGCGCCGGCAGGGACCGCGCCATGACGGTACGGTACGCGTCCACGCGATCCGGACGCCAGCCCTTCGACCCCAGCGCCGCCTCCAGGCCGGCGGGCGCGATGTCGGCCCGGGCACACAGGACGCGACCGTCGCCGCGCGGGAAGGCCCGTGCGAGCGCCGCGGTGGTGAACGTGCTCGGTTGGAGGTCGGGATCGCGCCCGGCCCAGCGCCGAAAGGCCGTCGCCGTCCCTTCGCCGATGACCGCGACGCGGGCTTGGACCTCGTCCGGGGCGCTCAGGCGAGCAGCGAGCATGTCGACCGTGGCGCGGCTCGTGACCGTGAGCCACGCGTACCTTCCAGTCGCCAGTTCGCGCAACGCCGACGTGAGCGCGGCGCTGCGGATCGGGGCGATCGTGATCGCCGGAGCCGCGATGGTCGTCGCACCACGTTGGTCAAGGTACTTGACCAACGGGTCCGACGGTTCCACCGGACGCGTGACGATGACGGTTCGACCAGCGAGCGTCCTGCCGACCCGTCGCCTTCCGCTCACGTCTCGCGGACCTCGGCCAGGATCTCTTCGGCGCCCTGCTCGATAAGCTCCCGGGCGGCGTCGCGTGCCACTGCTTCGGGCTCGTCGCCCTCGGCCTGCGCCCGGAGCAGCCGGTCGCCCTCGGGCGTCGCCACCAGGGCTACCAGATGCAGCGTGTCGTCCCGCCACTCGGCATAGGCGCCCAAGGGGAGCGCACATCCGCCGCCGAGGCGCCACATGAGGGACCGCTCTGCGTTCAGCGCTGCGTGGGACGGCCCATGATCGATCGCTTGCAGGGCGGAGGCCGTGCTCTCGTCGTCGTCGCGGCATTGGATCGCGAGGGCTCCCTGGCCGGGGGCGGGCACCATCTCCTCGACCGTGAGCGTCCTGGCGAATGCCGGTTCAACCGCCAAGCGTGCGAGCCCGGCGGCCGCGAGCACGGCGGCGTCGACCTCCCCGTCGGCAAGCTTGCCAAGCCGGGTGTCCACGTTCCCGCGCAGGTCGGCCACCACGAAGCCCGGGAAGGAGGCGAGGAGCTGGGCGCGACGCCGTAGCGATGAGGTGCCCACCACCGCCCGCGGCGGGAGGTTCTTGCCGCGCGCGATCAAGACATCGAAAGGATCGCTACGTTCGGGGACCGCGCCGATCACGAACCCGTCGTCCTCCTCGGCCGGCAGATCTTTGGCGGAATGCACGGCGAGGTCCAGCGTCCCGGCCTCGAGCGCGTCCAGGATCGTGTCCGTCCAAAGCCCTTTCAGACCCTGCGCGGACGACTCGGCAGGCTTCCCCTCGTCTCCCGACGTGGTCATAGGAACGATCTCGGCTTCGGCGCCGATGCCGACCAAGAGGTCCCGGACGAGTTCGGCCTGGGCGATCGCCAGCCTCGAGCGGCGGGTGCCGATCCGCAGCGGGCTCACTCAGCCGGAGTGTCGATGCCGAAGAGCTCGGCGAGCATGCGGGCGTGTCGGCCCTCGGTGCCGGGCTCCGAGCGCTCCTTGAGCTGGACGATCGGATCGTGCAGGAGCTTCGCGACGATGCCGCGCGCCGCCGCATGCACGGCTTCGCGCTCATCGGCCGTCAGCGCGCTCAGGCGGGAGCCGTACCGGTCGAGCTCGACACGCATGGCCTCATCGCCACGCCGACGCAACGCGATGATCAACGGAGCGAGCTCATCGCTGCGCCTGTTCACCTCGTAGCGCCGAACCTCCTCTTCCACGATCACCTGCGCCGCGCTGATGTCCGCGGCCGTCCCCTCGCTCTGCTCGATGAGTCGCTCACGTAGCTTCATGATGTCGAGGAGGTGGACGCCGGTGACGCCGGCGACCTCCGACTCCACGTCGTGGGGCACCGCGAGGTCGACGACGACCAACGGCCGGCCCTCGCGATCGCGCATCGCGTCCGCCACGGCCCCGGTCTGCACCACGATCCCTGCGGCGCCGGTCGCGCTCACGACCAGATCGGCACCCGCGATGGCTTCGGGCAGGGTGTCGAGGTCGCCGGGTTCGGCGCCCGTGCGATCCGCGAGCGAGCGCGCTCGTTCGAGCGACCGGTTGAGGATCCGAATCGTCCCCACACCGCGGCGGCGCAGATGCGCGACGGCGAGCGAAGCCATCTGCCCCGCCCCCAACACGACCGCCTCCCGGCCCACGACGGTGCCGAGCGCACCCTCCGCGAGATCGACACCCATCTCCACGAATGCATCGGGGGCCGCACCGAGCGATGTCTCCTGACGCACGCGGCGCCCCGCGCGCACCGCAGCCTGGAACAGGCCGGTCAGGGCCGAACCGGCAGCCTCCTCCTCGTGGGCGCGGCGGAGCGCGTCGCGGACCTGTGCCGAGATCTGCGTTTCGCCCAGGACCATCGAATCGAGTCCCGCCGCCACGGCGAACAGATGATCCGCCGCTTCGTGCTCCCAGTGCGCATAGAGAGGTTCGCCCAGCAGGTCGGGTTCGACGCCTCGCGTTTCGGCCAGGAGGCGCTTCAGCTCCATGAACCCCGTGTGATAACCGGGCACGCTCGCGGTGATCTCCACGCGATTGCACGTGGACAGGATCACGGTCTCCTCGAGCGCCGTTGTGTCGCGGACGCGACGGTACGCCTTCGTGAGGTCGTCGTCGGTGAACGAGAGCTGCTCGAGCAACTCGATGGGCGCGCGACGGAAAGAGACCCCGAGGGTGAGGATGGCCATGAGCAGGTGGACCGGCATCCTAGCGCACCCCGCGAGCAGGCTGCCTTCCCTCGTGCGGACCGGTACGATGCGGCCTGCTCATGACCAACCCTCGTGCTCGCGACCACGGGATCCGCATCGGGTCCGGCTCCCCCGGCCCGCTGAACGCCATCACGGACGTACCGGGCGTCCGCGTCGGGCACTGCACGCTCATCCGAGGCGACGGCGAGCACGCAGTACGTACGGGCGTCACAGCGATCTTCCCGCACGCCGCCAACCCCTGGGACGAATGGGTGTATGCGGGCACGCACATCCTCAACGGGTACGGCGAACTCATCGGCGTCAACCAGCTGCGCGAGTGGGGTGTGTTGATGAGCCCCGTGGTGCTCACGTCGTCCCAACAGATCGGGAAGGCCTACGACGCCACGCTGCGATGGATGGCCGGTCGCAGCCCCGGAGCCGCGGAACAGGTCATGCCGGTGATCTCCGAGTGCGACGACTCGCTCCTGAACGACATCCTCTCCTTCCCGCTGAGCGACGAGGACGTGGCGGCGGCCCTCGACGCGGCCGTGGGTGGGTCCGTGGCCGAGGGGTGTGTCGGCGCCGGCACCGGGATGCAGTGCTTCGATTTCAAGGGTGGGATCGGCACGTCGTCCCGGGCCCTGCCAGATATCGACGGGGCGCCCACGGTCGGGGTCCTGGTCCTTACGAACTATGGCGACCGCGCGAACCTGCGGATCGACGGGGTTCCGCTGGGACGGGAGTTGGACGACCTGATGCCGATCGAACACCGCGAGGGATCGTGCGTGGTGATCGTTGCCACGGACGCGCCGCTATTGCCGCACCAGCTCAGGCGCGTTGCCGAGCGCGGCGGGATGGGCCTTGCCGCAACCGGTTCGCACGCATCCAACGGCAGCGGCGAGCAGATGCTTGCCTTCTCCACGGGCAACCGTCTCACGGCCGCGACGCCGACGGTCGCCATCGCCGCCGCCGTGGACGGCCCGCTCGGTTCGCCCTACCTGTTGAGTCGGATCTTCGAGGCCACGGTGGACGCCACGCAGGAAGCCGTCGCGAACGCCCTGTTCGCCGCCGAGACGACGGTGGGACGTGGCGGCAACACCCTGTTCGCGTTGCCCGTGGATCGAACGCTCGCCATCTTGGAGCGTGCCGGGAGGCTCTCGGGCTAGGCGAAGCGCAGTGGAGCGAATGGCCTCGCCTCGAATGGCGTCTCTTCGCCCGCGATCTGAGCGGCCAGGAGCGCCGCGGAGCCGGCGCCGAGGATCACCCCTTCGGAGCCGTGGCCGGTGGCAACCGCCAACCCGTCCATGACCAGGCCGACGAAAGGCCGCTCATCGGGGCTGAGTGGGCGCACGCCCCACCAGGTCGAGACGACACCCGCCTCGCGAAGAGTGGGCATCAGCCGCGTGGTCGCCGCGAGCATGCGACCCAGGACGTCTGCCTCTGTCGGCTCAGGCGTCATCCAGACCTGCCGAGATGAGCCGACCAGCACCGAGCCGTCGCGTCGAGGAAGCACGACCGTCGCGACCTCGCTCCTCGGCGTGCCGTCCCGCAGGATCTCGCTCACGCGAGGACGGTCGGGCGCGCGACCCTGGCGGTGGTCCACGGGTGGTTCGGCGCGCACGAGGTGTCCGATGTGGATCGGTGCTGGGCCCAACCTGATCAACCAGCCACGAGCGCCGGTGACGGGCAGGGTCACCCCTATCGGCTCGAGCAGCGTCGATGACCAAGGACCCCCCGCAACCACGGTCGTGCCCGCCTCGATGACGCCGTCATCCGTCACGGCCCCGACGACACGGTCGCCGCGGCGGGCCAGGGCGCGCGCGTTGAGGTGGTGCCGCACCGTGGCCCCGTGCGCGCGGCCGTCCAGGGCGAGCGCGACCGTGAGCGCCCCTGGATCCAGCCGGTGCCCGCTGTGGATCAACCAGGCGTCGACGACCTCACCCTCGATCGCGGGCTCGGCCTCGGTGAGCGCCGCGGGGCCGAGGGGGTCCACCCGGACGCCCTCGCGTTCGGCGAGCTCGACGGCGGCCACGGCGGTGGCCCGCTCGGCGTCGTCGCGCGCGACCAAGATCTCTCCGATGGGCTCCGGGTCGAGCTGAACGTCGATCGGAGCCTCGGAGGCCACCTCGACGTATCGCCCCAGGCTGAGGCGGGCCATCGCGACCGTGGCCGCATCGTCCGGCAGGATCCACAGGCCCTGGTTCCGCCCGGAGGCATGCGCCGCGAGCTCGTCACGTTCGACCAGCGTGACGTCGGCGCCCCGTCGCGCGAACTCCGACGCGCACGCTGCGCCGATGATGCCGCCGCCGATCACGAGGATGTCTGCCACCGACGCGGAGCCTACCCGGGCCACCCGGAGGCCCCGCGGCGCCGTGTTCCCTACAATCGAGGGCGGAGACGTGCCTGAGTGGCCGAAAGGAGCCGCCTGCTAAGCGGTTAGGGACTTAACCGTCCCTCCCGGGTTCGAATCCCGGCGTCTCCGCCGGGCGTTCACTCAACCCATCCCGGCTCGATCCGGATCTCTACCCGTCGTCGGCTGGAGATCTGGGCCAGGGATCCGACCCGACGCCGTGCGCTACCTCGAGCAGGGACACGCCGGCAAGATCGTCGCCCGCACGATCTGTGAACCGTCGACTACCGCTTCGGAGGCAGAGTCCTCGCGTAGGTCGCGCCGACGCGGACCCACCTCTCGAGCTGGCGCTTCGTGCGGACGGCCTCGTCTTCCACGCGGAGCCAGCCCTGCATCTGGCGACCGCGCATCTCCATCAGCCGGGCACCCTTGGACTTCAGCAGCGTGTCAGACGTGCCCGGATCGGCGCGCACCAGCAGGCCGCCCTGACTGCTCGCTGCGACGGCCATGTTGCCGCCGATCAGGAACGCCAGGCCGCCGAACATCTTCTTCTCGGTCAGGGCGCCTTCGCTCTCGAGCAGCGCTCGGATGCGGTCGGCGAGATCCTCGTCGTACGCCACGGTCGTGATGGTATCCCTAGCGACGATGATCAGGAATCGAGACCTCGGAGGGGCAAGCGGGGGCGAGACCCCAAGCCCGGGCAACTGGATGGGAGCGCTCGTTTGCCGTCTCGAAAGTACGGGTACAGCCCCCGACGGGCAGACGGAAGGAGACTCCATGGTCGACCACGTAGCTACCGCGGAGATCGAGGTCAACGCCTCAGCCGGGAAGGTTTGGGAAGCCCTCACCGATCCGGACCAGATCCAGCGATACATGTTCGGGTCCCGCGTCGAGACGGACTGGGAGCCGGGCGGCCCGATCGTGTGGAGGGGCGAGTACGAAGGCAAGGAGTACGAGGATCACGGAACCATCGTCGAGATCGAGCCGAAGCGCCATCTCGAGGTCACGCACTTCAGCCCTCTCAGCGGCAAGGAAGACGTTCCGGCGAATTACCACACGCTCTCGTACACGATCGACGAGCGCGGTGAGCAGACCCGTATCTCACTCAGCCAAGACAACAACGCGACCGAGGAAGAAGCCGAACACGCACGCTTGAACTGGGAGAAGATGCTGATCGGCCTCAAGGAGGTCGTCGAGGGCGGCTAGGTCCAGGGGTTGAGGTTGCTGGTGCGGTGACGATCGACTCGTACAGGTCGAGCCTGAGAACGGGTAGGAGGGCTTCGGTGTCGAAGGATGCGTCATCCGGACAGGATCGTCTCGCATGGATCGATGTGATCGCCGAAGCCGAGGCGGCCGGACGCCTCGCCGACGCGTACGACGAGTACCGCAGCCCGCAGACCGGCATGGTCGACAACGTCCTCAAGATCCACAGCCTGCATCCGGAGACGATGCACGACCACGCGCGGCTGTACCGAACGCTCATGCACGGCAAGGGAGGCCTCCTTCGCCCGGAGCGGGAGATGATCGGCGTGGTGGTCTCCGTCGCGAACGAGTGCCACTATTGAACGCGTCACCACGCGGTCAGTTTGGGCCGCCTCACTCGCCGCACGCGACCCGACCTTGTGGCCGAAATCATCGAGGATCACGCCCAAGCATCGATCACGGACCGTGAACGAGCGATCTGCGATTACGCGCTCAAGCTCACGATGACGCCGCGGGACATGGCCGAGTCGGACCTGGAGCCCATGCGCCGCGCAGGCCTCTCCGATCGGGACATCCTCGACGTCAACATGATCACGGGTTACTTCGCATACGTGAACAGGCTCGCCGACGGGCTCGGCATCGAGCTCGAAGGCGACGACGACGTCCTCGGGTGGTAGGGACCTTCGGGCTTCATCCGCGCTCGCGAGCTGCGCGTCGAGGGGGAGCTAAGCTCACGTCCACGTGATCACGCTCACGGTCTACGCGCCGGCGGACCTCGCGAACCGCGTCGTGGCGTCGATGGAGGCGATGCCGGGCGTCCACCGCCTCGTTCGCCTGCCCTCGGCGGTGGTGCGCTCGGGGGACGACCTCGTGGCTGCGGGCCTGGAGCCCGATCATGCGGACGAGGTGATCGACGAGCTCCTTCGGTTGGGCGTGGGCAGGAGCCGCATCGTCCTCTCGGATTCGGCGCTCGCCATCGTGGAGCCACGTGCACGCGAGGCCGCGACGCTGTGGGATCACGACGACGACGCCGTCGTGTGGGAAGAGGCGCGAGACGACGCGCTGTTGCGCTCGAGACTGTCGGCCAGCTACCTGATCCTGATGGCGGTCGCGGGCCTGATCGCCGCGGTGGGCGTCTTCGAGGACCAGCCGGTGCTCATCGTCGGCGCCATGGCGGTGAGCCCCGACATCCTGCCGGTGACCGCCGCGTGCATGGGCTTCGCCCTCGGCAGTCCCACGCTGGCGAGGCGTGCGTTGCTCACGCTCTTCCTGGGGTTCTTGATGGCCGCTTCCGCCGGGGCCGTCGCCGTCATCATCGGACGGTTCCTCGGCGAGTCGCCCACGGCCAGCGGCTTCGGCACGGGGATCCTCACCAGCTTCGTCTCCCACCCCCATCTCATCGGCGCGGTCATCGCGGCGGCTGCAGGGCTCGCGGCCATCCTGTCTTTCGAGGGGGGGCGCGCGGGCATCGCGGTCGGTGTGGCGATCTCTGTGACCACGATTCCGGCCGCGGCGGGTCTGGGCGTGGCGATCGGACTCGAGAACTGGCCCAGGGTCCTCGGCTCGCTAGAGGTCCTGCTCATCAACGTCACGTTCCTCATCATCGGCGGGGCCGTCACGATCGTGGTCCAGCGAGCGTGGCGAGCGCGCCGCGACCATGGGGAGTGACGTCAAGGAAGTCGGTCGGCTACGCCGGGGAGGCGGCATCCGCCTCGCACGCGCGCGCGCTGGTCTCGAATCCGTTGGAGTTGAGTTCTTGCGCCGCTGCCCGTGCCCGATGCCCGAGTCGTTCCAAGTCGGTAAGGATGCGGTCGAGCTCGGCGGTGTCGAAGCTGCCGATGGCCCGGTCGGCCCGGTCGAGGAGCGCGCTGAGCCGGTCGGGGATCGCGAGGGCCTCCGCCCGGGCGGCGAACTCCCGCCGCGCCGCGTCGAGCGCGTCGCTGCATGCTGCCGGGAGTGCCGCGGGGCTCACGGCCGAACCGCCGTCACCGGCTCCATGCTGGTCCGCGATCAGCACGCCGAGGGGCGCGCCGAGCAGGAGTCCCACAACCAAGGCGATGGTGGCCCACACCGCGGGGAGCGGGCGGGTGAGTCCACGCCCTTGCGGTGCTCCCGCCTCGGGTGGTTCCCGTCCTTCACCCATGCTCGACCTTATCCAAGGAGGGATCGGCCGCACGCTCGGGGGATCGCAGTCGCCTGGACCACACCGGACCGGGCCAGCCGCTCAACGGCCCGACGGCCGCGAGCATCGCGGGCACGATCAGGGCCCGCACGACGAACGTGTCGAGCAAGATGCCGGCCACCATCGCCAGCGCGAACTGTTGCATCGGTCGCAGGGGAACGATGGCGAGCACGGCGAAGCTCCCGGCCAGCGTGACGCCGGCTACGGCTATGGAACTCGTGGCCTTGGGAGCGGCGTCCACGATGGCGTCGGTCAATGGATGCGTGCGGGCGGTGCGCCACACGCGGCCGACGAGGAAGATGTTGTAGTCCGACCCGAGCGAGATCAGGAGCACGGCTGAGGCGAACGGCACGAAGAAGCTCACGCTCGCCACGCCGAACATCCGGGACACGATCGCCGTGATGCCGAGCGCCGCCAGGAACGCGAGGAGGCTCGTCGCGACGAGGAACAGCGGTGCCACCAACGAGCGCAGGAAGGCGGCGAGGAGCACGAGCATCAGGAGGCCGACGGCGACCACGATGCGACGGAGGTCCGAGACGGTCTGGTCGATCGTCTCCGCCGCGAGCGCCGTGTCGCCGGCGAAGCCGATCCGCACGCTCCCCGGATCGAGGCCGGCGTCCCGGGCGAGACCGTCGGCGTCGGCCTGAAGGTCGCGGAACGTCTTGACCGCGGGTCCGCCGAGCGGGGGCTGATCGAGAACGATGAGCATGCGGGCAGCGGAGCGCTCGGGGGTCACGACCGCACGCAGGACCAATCGTTCGGGAGACTCGGGCAACTCCGACACGGCGGATGGCGGGAGCTGAGCGAAAAGGCCGGCGAGGGTGCCGAAATCCCCCGGCCCGATCACGCCCGCCACGTCCGGGCGATGCTCGATCGCCTGCTGAAGCCGCGTGAGGGCCGCGAGGCTCAGAGGGCGGGCGTCGCGGGCCTCGATCAGCAGGGTGGTAGGCGAGATGATGCCGGGGGCGAAGCCGTCGGCCGCGGCGGACGCGGCCAACCGAGGAGGGCTGTCCGGCGGGAGCGCTCCCACGATGCTGAACCCGAGGTGGATCGCCAGCATGGCCGCGGTCAGAGCGCCCAACACCAGGATACCGACGAGCGAGATCGCGATCGCGGCGCGCCGCCCGGTGATCCGCCGCATCATGCGGCGGCGACGCAGCAACCGCCGATCTGAAGCAGCGCCGTCGAGCCGCCCATTGAGCGTCGGCCAGAACACGAGTCGCCCCGCGGCGGCGATCACCGCGGGGACGAACGTGATGCTGACGGCCACCCCGATCAGCACGGTGATACCCATCCCAGGTCCCAGCGCGCGGAAGGTGTCGAGCCGGGCGACGAACAACGCCGAGGTCCCGAGCGCGACGGCGAGACCGGCCGTGGCCACGATGGGACCGATCTCGGCCACGGCGCCGGCCACGGCGCCGGCGGCGGACTTGCCGGAACGCAAGGCCTCCCGCGTGTGATCCAAGAAGAAGATCGAGTAGTCGGTGACGATGCCGAGCAGCAGCACCACGATCAGGGGCTCGAGTTCCTCCGGCAGCCCCAGTCCGGCCGCCCGCAACGCCCACGCGATGAGGCGCAGCGACAACAGGTATGCGATCCCGGCCGCCGTCAGGGCCAGCAGCGCCGCTCCGGGTGCGCGGAAGTGCGCGCCGACGATGATGAGGATCAGCAGCACGGTCAGCACCTCAACGAGCGGAAGCCGCTGGCGGAGCAGGCGTCCCTGGGCGAGGCGGCCGGGTACGGCTCCGGTGATGCCGACGGGCGCGTCAAGCGTCGGATCGAAGTGTTCCGCAACGAATCGTTGCGCGAGCTGCTCTCGCTCACCGATGGAGACGTCGGGGCGGAAGAACAGCAGGGTGAGCGCCGTATCCCCGGCTCGGTTCGAGGGAGCGACGAGGCCGAACGCGTTGGTGATCGGCAGCGCCCCCGCGATGTCCTCGAGCCCGGGGTAGAGCCCCCTGTCGAGGTTGATGGCGCGAAGCACCGTTCGAGACTGGGCGAGGGCCGACAGGCCCGCGGGGTCATGCTGCACCACGATGGTCCGGCTGATCAGCGGGAAGCCGAATGTTTGGACGTCCCGGATCTCTGTGCGGACCGCGACGGAATCCTCTGGTACCAGCCCGCGGAGCCCCGCCCCCCCCGAAGGGCGGACGGTCGGCAACGTCAGGGTCGCGAGCCCCGTGAGGATCAGCCAGGCGATCACGATCAAGAAGCGCGTGCGAACGATGAGATCGCCGACCTTGCGGGCGAGGTCACGTCCGGCCATCTCCACCGCCGCCCGCGCGTCCGCCATGGCCCGACCCGGCCTCAGGGTGCCGTTCGGCGTCGCCAGGTGCGCCGGACGGCGAGGTAGGCGACCAGGGGTGGAACCACGGCGATGACGACGATCGCGACGGCGATGAGGACGGCGAGACGGTTGATCGTCGTGCGCGCCCCCGCGGCCTGGGTCCGGGCGCTCATCGCCGTTTCATCCAGGCGTTGGGCGATCGCGCCGATGTCGTCTCCCACCAGGGGTGTTCCCTCGAGCTGACCGAGCGCTGCGGAGGTCGCTTCGAGGGCGCGGCTCGAGGACACGAGCGTCTCGGTCAACGATCGCAGGTTCGTGACCTCGACGCCGACCCAGCCCGCCAGTCCCAGGCAGACGACGATCCAGCACGCGACGGCGAGGTCCCAGTGCCGGATCCGGGTCTGGATCGAATCCTCGGCCGAAGACATCTTCCGCCCCTACGGGCGACCTCCTCGGGTCGGACGCTGCACCGGCATGTGATCAGTGTGCCCGAGATCGCCTCCAGCACCAAACGCCTGATGGGATCCGGGCGGTTGACCACCGCCCGGTCGGGTGCGATGGGTACCGCCGTCGCCCCGTTCGGGCCCGCCTCGCGAGGCCGCCTCTCTTGTGCCCTCGGTGTGCTTCGGACTACGCTCGATCCTGAATATCCGAGGAGACCCGTCCCGGACCGTCGTCAGGGGAGACAACATGCGTCCGATCAAGGCTCGCTGGATCATCGCCGTCTCCATCGCTGCGCTGACAACCGTCGCCTGCGCCAGCGACGAGCCTGCAGCCGAACAGCCCACCATGTCCATGGCCGACCACGGCACCGGATCGGTCGCGGCCGTCGCGAACGCGTGCCCCACCGAAGGCTGCAAGATCACCTTCGTCGACGCGGTCTCCCACGGTAAGGAGATCGAGGTCACCTGGAAGGCCAATTTCCAGCCCGACGTGTCCAAGAACCACATCCACATCTATTGGGACATCTACACAGCCGACCAGGTCACGAGCGACGCTGAGGCTCGGGGCCAGGTGCAGGGCGAGTGGGTGCCCACCGATTCGGTTCCGACCTATGTCACGGGGGGCGCGGTGTCGGTGGCGAGGCGAGGAGGCTCGACCACGCTCTGTGCCACCGCGGGAGATCGCGACCACGTCGTGATCGACTCGTCGATCGTCGACTGCATCGACGTTTCGGGCCTGCTCTGAGCCCAGGCGAGGAGGAGTCTTGGCTTCCTCCGTGACGAGCGAGCGCAGTGGGCCGGCCCTTCGGATCTTCCTGATCGCCGACATCCGCGGCTACACGACGTTCACGCAGGATCGAGGCGATGAAGCCGCGGCGACCCTCGCCATGCGCTTCGCCGGGATCGCGCGTGAGCGACTCTCGGCCGCGGGCGCCACGGGGCTGCAGTTCCGCGGCGACGAGGTCCTCGCCGTCTTCACGTCCGCCCGCCAGGCGATCCGCAGCGCGGTCGGGCTGCAGGATGCGTTCGTCGAGGCGTCCATCGCGGACCATTCCTTCGCGCTCCCCGTGGGGATCGGCCTTGACGCCGGCGAAGCGGTCGAGGTCGACGACGGGTATCGCGGCGGCGCGTTGAACCTGGCGGCGCGCCTGTGCTCTATCGCGGGGCCAGGAGAGATCTTGGCCAGCGAGGCGGTCGTTCACCTGGCGAGGCGTGTGGAGGGAGTGGCGCAGGCCGACCGCGGAACGGCCCGGCTGAAGGGACTCGCGCAACCGATCCGCCTCACCCTCATAACGAAGGAGGGTTGGGATCCGGAGAAGGATGACGACTACCAGCTCGCCATCGGAGGTCGCGGGGGGATCGGCGGCACCGAGTTCGCCGTCTGTCCGTATCGGGGCCTCGCTGCCTTCCAGCCCGAGGATGCGGATCGGTTCTTCGGACGTGACGATCTCGTGGCCGAGCTGGTCGAGCGTCTCGACCGCGACCGCGTACTCTTCGTGGTCGGTCCCTCGGGGAGCGGCAAGTCCTCGGCCGTGCGGGCCGGCATGGTGCCCGCCATCCGATCGGGGGCCATCGCGGGGAGCGAGCGGTGGGCGATCGCCCTGTTCTCCCCGCGGGCGACGCCGACCGCCGAGCTGTGGTACCAGATCAAACGCGTCGCCAGGGGCTTGGCGATCCCGACCGACGACATCGCCGATCTCTCTTCGACCGCGGGCGTCGCTCAGCTCCGAGCCGTGGCCGACGCCATCTGTGACGTGACGGGTGGGTTGTTGATCGCGGTCGACCAGTTCGAGGAGCTCTTCACGCTGAGTCCTCGGCGCGAACAGGAGGCGTTCGTCCAGCTCCTGACGTCGATCGCCGACCCATCGGCGGGGCGCGTGCGGATCGTCATGGTGATGCGGGCCGATTTCTACGGCGTCTGTGCGACCTTCCCGTGGCTGGCCAAACGAGCGACCGCCAACCAGGTGTTGGTCGGGCCGATGAGCCGTGCCGATCTGCACAAGGTGATCGAGGAGCCGGCCGCCACGAAGGGGTACACGCTCGAGGAGGGGCTCGTCGAGGCGGTCTTGGAGGATGCCGGCCCCGACGCGGCCGCCCTGCCGCTGATCTCGCACGCCATGGCGGAGACGTGGCGTCGCCGAGAGGGACGCGTCCTGACGGTGGCGGGCTATCGGGACGCCGGAGGCGTGGCGGGATCGATCGCCCAGACGGCGGACACGCTGATCGAGGCCGCGTTCGGCGAGGATGAACGCGAGGCGTGCCGGCGCCTGATGCTGCGTCTCGTCGCGCCGGGAGAGGGCACGGCGGACACCCGCCGCCGGCTGCCGTTGCATGAGCTTGATCGCGACCCCGACCCGGCCGTCAGCTTGCACGTCGCTGCCGAGATGACGAACGCCCGTTTGCTCACGGCGGACCGCGACTCCCTCGAGATCGCGCACGAGGCCCTGCTGCGGAGCTGGCCCCGGCTGCGCCGATGGATCGACGAGGGCCGCGACGACTTGCGGATGCGACAGCGGATCGCCAACGCCGCCGCCGAATGGGCGTCGCATGAACGCGACCCCGACCTGCTGTACCGGGGGACGCCGCTGCAGGCGGGTGCCGAATGGGCTGCCGCGCACGAGGGATCCCTCGGCAAGGTCGAGGAGGCGTTCCTCGGTGCGAGCCTGGAAGCGGAGCGAGAGCAGCGGGCGCGATCGGAACAGGCCGTGCGTCACGGGCGCCGTGTCCGTCGCGTTGCGGTCGCCGCCCTCGGCGTGCTCGCCGTGGCCGCGGTCGCCGCGTCCGTGATCGCGTTCTCCGCGCTGGGCGAGTCGAGAGCTCGCTTCGCCCAGGCGCTCGCAACCCAGGCCCGATTGCTCGCCGGGTCCGATCCGCGAACGGCGATCGCGCTCGCGGCGGAGTCCTCGGCGCGGGCGGGGACCGTCCCGGTCGATGCCCGCGCCGCGATGGTCGATGCCGCCCTCGCCCTCGCCGCGCCGTTCGTGCTCTCCGGCCCCCCGATCCCCGTGGGCGACGCCTCGACGGTGGCGGTGAGTCCGGACGGGTCGTTCATCGCCACGGGCAACCGCGATGGGACCATCTCGACGTGGGCTCCCACCGGCGCGGCGCTGTCCACGGACGTGCCGGGACACTCCCTGGCGATCGAGGAGATGGACTTCACGCCCGACGGCCGGTGGCTGGTCTCCGGCAGCGACGACACCACTGTGATGCTGTGGGACGTCGCCGACCCCGCGCACATCCCGGCGCCGACCGTGCTCGGAAGGACCACCGGCTACGTCTGGAGCGTGGCGGTTTCTCCGGACGGCAGGCTCGCCGCCTCGGCGTCGGAGGACGGAACCATCCGGCTGTGGGATCTGGCGAACCACCGGCAACAGGGGGCCGTCGTCGCCGATCTCGCGTTCGACGCCCTGACGGTGGCGTTCAGCCCCGACGGGAAGCTCCTCCTCGTCGGCGATGGTCGCGGCGACATCACGGGATGGTCCGTGGAAGATCGACGCGTCGTGGTTCCTACCTTCTCGGCCCACCGCAGCGACGTCTGGGAGATCGAGTTCGATCGGGACGGGTCGCGGTTCGCGACCGCGAGCAGCGACGGCCGCGTCCGCGTGTGGGACACGAACACGCTCAAGATGATCTCCGAGCCGTTCGAGCGGTCCGCGTACGACGTGCGTGGAGCGCTGCTGATCGGCGGCGAGGTCGTCGGCGGAGACGAGCAGGGGCGGCTGTTGGTCGCGCCGATCGACCGTTCGGCACGGCCGACGGCGACCGCGCCCGGTGCAGCCCAGATCGTCGATGCCTCGTGGGGCGGTGGGATGCTCGCCACGTTGGGCTTCGACCAGCGGATGCAGCTGTGGTCCAAGGGCGACGAGCCCATGGCCAAGGTGATCGGCGGCCAGCCCGACGGCGCGTTCGGGCTGGCGGCGAGCCCCGACGGATCGCGCCTGGCCGTGGGCGACGGCGACGGCAACGTCACCGTGTTCGCCGCGGACTCGGGCGAAGCACAGGTGGGACCCATCCATCTCCACGGGGGTCGGGTCGGGGCGCTCGCGTTCTCCGACGACGGGACGAAGATCGCGTCGGGGGGCGAGGACGGGACCGTGACCGTCGTGGACGCCGCAACCGGGGAATCCGTCGCCGGTCCCTCGATCTCGGGCGCCGAGATCACCGACGTGCTCTGGGACGGGGATCTGCTCGTGGCGGGTGACGCGGGCGGGACCGTGAGCCTGTGGCGCGGGTCCGGCTCGCAGGGGGACCTGACGCCCCTGACGCAGGGCGAGGCGACGCCCACGACCCAGGCGATCACCGACATGGCGCTCTCGAGCGATGGAACGCTGGCCGTCGCCGACGAGCTGGGTACCGTTCGCCTGTGGGATCTGGGCGACCGGCGCCAGCTGGGAGAGCCGATCGCCGCCGGCGACGGCAACACGATCTCGGGAGTCGCGTGGTCGGCGGACGGAGCGACCCTCGCCACGGCGAGCGCCGATGAACAGGTGACGCTGTGGGACGCCGCCTCTCGGGAAGCGAAGGGCACGCTCACCCCGCAGCCCGGGGGGGCGCTGAGCGTCGCGTTCCTCAGCGACGGAGCCACGATCGTGACCACGAGCGGCTACGGGGCGGTCCGCCTGTGGGACGCCGCCGAGATGGTGGCGCTGGGCGGCGTGTTGCCCGGCCACGAGGGCAACGTCGGGCGCTCGGTCGCGCTTCCCGACATGCGGTTCGTGACCAGCTCCGAGGACGGCAGCGTGCGGATCTGGGACGTGCTGGATGCCGAACGCGCCTGCGAGCGTGCCGCGGGCACGCTCGGTCCCCCGGCGCTCAGCCACTTCCTCGGGGGCGACCAGGCCCCCACCGCGTGCGGCTGAGGTCCATGGTCTCGCGTGCGTCGCCACAGAAGCTTCACCAGACCGTAACCTGCGAACGAGCCCAGGAGGGCGCGTGCCTCGTAGCCTCGATGCATGGCTTCTTCGATGGGCATCCCGCAGCGAGACGACGCGTCCGGCGGGGCCGTTCTGGCCCTCGTGGCGCACGACGAGAAGAAGGACGACCTCCTGCGGCTGGCTCGGCGCTACCGCGCCGCGTTGGCGAACCTGCGTCTCATCGCGACCGGGCACACCGGCTCGATCCTGGCGCGGGAACTCGACCTGGAGGTCGAACGCGTACACAGCGGGCCGATGGGCGGTGACCTGGAGATCGGTGCGCGGATCGTGTCGGGCGACGTCGACGCCGTGGTGTTCCTGAGGGACCCGCTGGCGGCGCACCCGCACGAGCCGGACATCCAGGCGCTGCTCAAGGTGTGCGACGTGCACGGCGTGCCCGTGGCGACGAACCTCGCGTCGGCGGAGATCCTGCTGCGATCCCTGTCACAGGCGATGTGGTGGGGGCGAGGAGCCGGGGTCGCGGCTGGACTCTAGCCTGCCCAACGCATCCTCGCGCCCCGGGAACGAGGCGATACCTTGATGCGGCGAGGGCTCACGGAAGTGCTGAACGGCTGTATGACGTGCGCCCGGCGGACGCCTCGTTCCGAGGCGCCGCGCAGATGACCACGCAGTAGGGTGATGCTTCACGTATCCGTAACCGATGGATGTGCGCGATGCCCTCGTCCCAGTCTCAGATCGTCGTCACGCCCGCCCAGCAGCGGTTCGCTTCCTGGATGACCGACGTGCTGGTCTACATCGTGGTGCTGAACCTGTTCGTCGAACACGCACGTGAGGTGGTGATCGATTCCTTCACCATCTCGATCCTCACCGCCATCTTGCTGAAGCTCATGCTGGACGCCTTGCTCGGCGTCGAGCACCGAGTTTCGGCGTACTTCGCGAGCAGGCAGGGGACCGTGTTCAAGATCCTCGGTCCACTGACGGTCTTCTCGATCCTCTTCTTCAGCAAGTTCCTCATCCTGGAGGTCGTGAACTTCGTGTTCGGAGATCACGTCGCATTGGGGCACTTCGTCGAGATCGCCGCGATCGTGGTCGCGATGATCGTCGCGAGCCGGGTCTTGCGCGTCATCTACATGCGCCTTGGTCGTCCCGTCGCCGGTCAATGATGAACGGGGAGGTGACGGGATCCGGTGGCCACCGCACTCCCGAGATCGCGGCCTCGTTTCCGGTGCCTATGGGAATGACGCTACGGGATGCGCGGATCAGTGTGCCTGCTGACGTTGTGGCTTCCAGCCGGGCCGTGGAACGCTCGCGCGCAGCCGCTTCGTGTAGTCGTCGTGAGGGTCGTCGAGCACGCGGGCGGTGGGCCCTCGCTCCACCACACGGCCCTGCCACATGACGAGAGTGTCGTCGGTGAGTTGGCGGACCACGGCGAGATCGTGGCTGATCAGCACGTAGGAGATCTCCGTGGCGTCGCGGATGTCGGCCAGGAGGTTCAGGACCTGCGCCTGGATCGACACGTCGAGCGCAGCCACGGACTCGTCGAGGATCAGCACCCGCGGCTCGGCGGCGAGCGCGCGCGCGATCGCCACCCGTTGCCGCTGGCCTCCGGAGAGCGTCCGCGGGAGCGCCCGGGTCTGCCGTGCGTCCAAGCCCACGAACTCGGTGAGCTCGACGATCCGCTCCTGGCGCCGCTCGTCCGGCCACCCGTGGTGCAGCCGGAGGATCTCGTCCAGGGTGGCCGCCACCGTTTGACGGGGGTCGAGGCTGGTGTAGGGATCCTGGAACACTATCTGCACCTCGCGGCCGCGACGCCGGCGCTCCGCGGAGGAGCGCGCCGGCTTCGACCGATCGCGACCACATGCGCTGATCCCGCCCTCCGTCGGCGTCTCCAGTCCGACGATCATCTTCGCGACCGTGGTCTTCCCCGACCCCGACTCACCGACGATCGCGAGCGATCCCGAGGGCGGGACCGCGAACGTGACGTCGGCGACGGCCAGCTGCTCCCCGAACCGCTTGCTGAGACCCCTCACCTCGAGCACCGGTCCGGCATCTGCGGCCGCGCCCGGACCCATCGGCTGCGGATCAGCCATGGGCGGCGACCTCCAATCGACCCCGCAACTCCTCGGCGCGCAGGCAGCGCACGACGCCCCCGTCGATGGTCTGCAGGACGGGCGCCTCCGTCCTGCACCGCTCCCGAGCGTGGGGGCACCGTGGCGCGAAGGCGCACTCGCCTTCGGGCGCTTCGAAGGCCGACAGCGGCTGCCCCGCGATGGCCGTGAGACGGTGCGCGGTGGCGTCGATGTCCGGGCGGGCCGCGGCCAGCGCGGCCGTGTAGGGGTGGAGGGGATCGCCGTGCAGGAGCGTCGATGCTCGGATCTCGACGATCTGGCCCGCGTACATCACGGCGGTACGGTCGCACACGGCCGCGGCCAGCTCCAGGTCGTGCGTGATGAACAACAGCGTCAGCCCGAACTCACGACGGAGATCGTCGAGGATCGCCATGACCTCAGCCTGGGTGGTGACATCGAGCGCCGTCGTGGGCTCGTCGGCAAGGAGCAATCGTGGTTCCGTGAGCAGCGCCGTCGCGATCATGACGCGTTGGAGGAGGCCGCCGGAGAGTTCGTGGGGATACTGGTGGAGCCGACGTCCGCCGTCGGGGATGCCCACGTCTTCCAGCAACGCGACGGCGAGCCCGGAGGCCTCGGACCTGCTCACGCCGCTGTTCGTTCGCAGGGCCTCGGTCATGAAATCGCCGATCCGACGCACCGGGTTGATGTGCGCGCGCGGGTCCTGGAAGATCATCGCCACGTCGTCGCGATAGGCGCGGAAGTCCGCGCCCTTCAACGCAAGCACGTCCTTGCCGTCGAACCGGATCGAACCCGCGACGTCGGCCCCCGCTGGGAGCAGCCGGTCCACCGCGCGCGCCGTCATGGACTTGCCCGAGCCGGACTCGCCCACCAACCCGAGGGCCTCCCCAGGCTGGATGGAGAGCGCCACGTCTCGAAGGACCGCGCGCGGGGAGCCCTCCACCGGGAGCTGCACCGTCAACGCCTCGATCTCTAGGAGCGGTCGATCGTCGGTCATCGGCGCTCCCGTTGGGCCTGCTCGTACAGGCGCTCGCCGAGGATGTTGAACGCCACCACCACGATCACGATGCAGACGCCGGCGGCGAGCGCCGAGGTCGGGTAGCCCTGGATCAGGCCCGACTGGTTCTCGGCGACCATCACGCCCCAGTCGGGGTTGGGCGGCTGAACCCCGAGCCCGAGGAACGAGATCGCGGCGAGGTCCACCATGGCGTAACCGAAGAGGATCGTGGCCTGGGCAACGATCAGCGGCGCCATGTTGGGGATCAGGTGGCGCAGGCAGATGGAGACCGAGGACAGGCCCTGGACGGAGAGCGCGTCCACGTACTGCTGGCCGCGTTCACGCAGGGCGGCGCCGCGCAGGACGCGCGCGACGTACGGGGTGTAGGCGACCGCGAGCGCCAGCACGGCGGCGATCAACCCGGCGCCGAACACCGTGGCGGCGAGGATCGCCAGGAGGATCGCGGGGAACGCGAAGAGGACGTCGAGGCCTGAGGAGACGACCGTGTCGTACGCTCCTCGACGCCACGCGGAGGAGATCGCCAGCACCGTTCCCACGGACATGCAGATCGCGACGACGAGGAGGGGACCGAGCATCGAGGTCCGCGCGCCCACCAGGATGCGCGCCATGACGTCGCGCCCCTGTCCGTCGAACCCCAGGAGATGGCCGGGCGCGGGACCCACGTAGGAAAGGGACAGTCGGCTGAGGTTGGCGTCGGAGGCGATGAACGGGCCGAAGATCGCGATGAACAACGCGATGGCGATCACGATCGCGGAGGCGATCCCGGCGGCTCCCGTCCCGCGGATCAGCGCGATCAAGCCGCGCCGTTTCGCGGACTCCGCCGCCACGGCGACGGCGCTCATTCGGCCTTGCTCTCCAGGGATACTCGGGGGTCGAGCACCGCGTAGAGGATGTCCACGATCACGTTCACCACCACGAACGCGGTGACGAGCACCAAGGAGATCCCCTGAACCACGGCGAAGTCCTTCGAGTTCGCCGCGCCCACGAGGTAGGCGCCGAGGCCGTTGAGCCCGAAGGCGCGCTCCACGACGGCCGCGATGGCGATCAGTGAGGCGATGGTGATGCCGGTGATCGTCGTGATGGGGATGGCGGCGTTGCGGAGCACGTGACGGCGGATGAGCTTCGCGTAGGGGATACCGCGGCTGACGGCGGTCTGCACGTGCTCGCGTTGGAGCTCTTCTCGCACGGACGCTCGGGTGACGCGGGCCACGATCCCTAACGCGGAGATCGCGAGCGCGAACGCGGGCAGGGTGAGGTGGTACGCCGTTCCCCAGAGCCCCGTGCCGTTGCCCAGCACCGGGAACCACCCCAGTCGAACCGAGAACAGCAAGATCAGCAGGATCGCGGCCACGAAGGAGGGAATCGCTGCGGAGAACGACGTCGCCACCACCGCCGAGGTATCGAGGAGACCGGGCCTGAGGCCCGCCAGCAGCCCGATGCCCACCCCGATCAGCACGATGATGATCGACGCGTACAGGACGAGCGCCGCCGTGGTCCAGATCCGGGCGGCGATGAGGCTCGAGACGTTTTGGCGCAGGGCGATCGAGATGCCGAGGTCTCCGTGCACGGCTCCCCCCAGCCAGATGGCGTACTGCTCGAGGAAGGGCTTATCCAGGTGGTAGCGCTCCTCCAGGACCTTGACGCTCTCGGGGGGCAGGGTCCTGCCCCCGGAGAGCACGGCGATGGGGTTCCCCGGCGCCAGGTAGAGCGCGCTGAAGATGATGAAGCTGGACACCAACAGCGTGGCCAAGAGCATCGCCAGCCGTCGCGCGAGGAAGCGCAGTCGCCCCATGGAGGGCTAGCTCTTCCCACCCAGATCGTTCGCCCACGGGGCGAACATGTACGCGAACGACGCCGTGGCTCCGGTGAGGTTGGCGCTCGTGATGATCTCCGAGTTGGGCAGCGCGTTCGGGATCCACGGCAGGTCCTGCATGATGATCGCCTGAGCGTCCGCGACCTTCTGCGCTCGCTCGTTGTCATCGGCGGTCGCGCGCGCCTCGTTCATCAGCTTCGTCACCTGTGGGTTGGAGTATCCCGAGTAGTTCTGCGACCCGGTGGGGAGCACGAGGGTCCCCAACAGGGCCGCCGGATCGGCGTAGTCGCCGTAGTTCGTGGTGAAGAACCCGTCGATGCCCGAGCGCGCCTTCGCGTCGATGAAGAAGTTGATGTAGTTGGCGGCGCTCACGGACTTCAGCTTCACCTTCAGTCCGATCGCCTCGCCCGCCGCCTGGTACGCGCCCGCCTCCACGGCGAGGTTGTTGAGCTCGCTCGACATCCCGAGCGTGATCGTCTTCCCGGCGGCGCCCGCCGCCTGGATGAGCTGCTTCGCCTGCTCGATGTTCGGCGTCATGTCGGGCAGCGCGTCCCACGCGGACTGGAACACCTCGCGACCGTAGCCCCAGGTCCCGGGCGGCGAGAGCGCCTTGGGCATGAGCGCGGCGCCCTTGTAGATGGTGTCGATGATCCCCTGGCGATCGAGGGCGAGCGAGAGCGCCTGACGCACGCGGACGTCCCCGAGCGCTCCGTCGAAGCTCGACACGATGAACGCGTCCGAGTTCCAGCCGGCGCCGTCGGTGACCGACACGTTGGGATCTTGGCGGAGCTGGTTGAGGGTGGACAGCGAGAACGAGTACAGACCGTTCACGTCGCCGGTCTGAAGTGCCGAGGTCAGCGCGGCTTCATCGGGCGTGCCCTTGAACAGGATGGACCCGACCAGGGGCTTCACGTCGCGGTTCCAGTAGGCCTCGTTGGCCACGACCTGGACGCCCTCGCCGGTTTTCCAGGTCCCCAGCTTGTAGGAGCCCGAGCACATGATCCCGCCGGCGGCCGAGCCGAAATCCGCCCCCGCGGCCTCCGTGAACGCCTTCTCGACGATCCATCCTGGGGTCGACGCGAGCTCGCCCGCCAACCAGTAGTCGGGCTGCTTCAGCTCGATCGTCACCTCGTTCGGGCCGGTAGCCTTGATCGACCGCACGAAGTCGAACGTGGCGCCGTAGAAGCCGCCGAGCTTGGGGTCTGTGTTGCGCTCGAGGCTGTACGCGACATCGTCCGGCGTCATGGGCTTCCCATCCCAGAACGTGATGCCGGGCTTCAGCGTGAAGACCATCGTGGTGTCGTTCGGGTAGGTGAGATCCGCGAGCCCGGACGTGATCGAACCGTCGGGCTCCTGATGCAGGAGGGTTTCGCAGAGCACCGACAGGACGGTGTTCTCGGGATAGTCGAAAGCGTAGATCGGGTCGAGCGAGTTGGTTTCCCGGTACACGCTCCATACGATGCTGTCCACCGGCTGGGTGCCCGCCGGCGTGGTGGTCGCCAGGTCGATGGACTGACCGGCCCCCCCCGACGGTGTCGCTGAATCATCGACCGACCGCCCCGAGCAGGCCGCGGCGAACAACCCGAACGCGAGCCCCAGCGCCAAGGCGGCGCGTCGTTCCCCGAGACCCCTCATGACCCCTCCGATCCGATCGCTCCGGCGCCGGCATCACCGCCGGCCGTCGCATGCGGCGCATCTTGATGTCGGCCTCCGAGCGTGTCAACGCAGGCGACGGCGCCGCTCGTCACCATGGGACGGCACCGTGCGCGCGGAGCAGGTCCATGACCCGGTCGCGCGGGAGGCCGGGCGAGCGGTTGCCGCCATGCCCGATCATGTCCTCGTTCGCGACGAGGGCGTTCACGACGGCTTCGTCGGTCGCGTTCACCACCGCCTCGAAGAATGGATCCATGGCGCCCCAGGGAACGAAGCTCAGGCGATCGTATGCGGGCTCCTCGCTGGCACCCAGCAGTCGGAACCCGGGGGTGATCGATCCGGGGTTCGCTACCGAGACCGCGAGGAAGAGATCTCCGGAGAAGTGGGATCCGGACGTGCCGGTGCGTCCGATCCCGATCGCCACGCGTCGGGCCAAGGCACCGCACTGGTTGGGCAGGAGCGGCGCGTCCGTCACCACGATCCCGATCACGGATCCAGCGCCCGACGGAAGCCGGTAGGCCTCCATCGGGTCGTCGCCGGCGAGGGCTGCGCCGACGGGAACGTTCGCGATCGTCAGCTCGCGCCGAGCGCCGAAATTCGCCTGCAGCAAGACGCCGATCACGTGCGCGGCCTCCCCGTACGCGACGAGGCGGGATGCGGTGCCCGACCCTCCTTTGAAGTGGTAACAGCAGCAGCAGGTGCTGCGGCTCACGCGGATCGTCCGTGGGAGATCTACGACGCGGCCCGAGGGCTGGTGGCGGTCGATCTCGACCACGTGGAAACTGGTCATGGACTCGCTCATGGAGAACGCGGTCCGACGCGCGGAAGCGCCGTGGTGACGAGCTACCGGGCCGCGGTTCCACCTTCAGCCTCCGACTGCCCGGGTTCCGAGTCGGAGCGAGCCGTCGTCCCTGCCCGACCGGCGGTTCGGACCCACACGGGATAAGCGTCGGCACACCAACTGCATTGCGCGCCCGGCTCCATCCGTGATACCTAGGCGCATCAACTACGGGGAGGGGCAGCCTTGAACGAGGGATCACCGCTGAGTCGGCGTCGGTTCGTGCAGCTCACGGCAGGCGCGGTTGCCGTCTCCGCGTTGCCGCTCCCGAAGGCGTTCGCAGCGGGGGCCGGCACGTGCGATCCGCTCGGGACGACGCCGCACTTCCGGGGCATCGTGCCCACCCCTCAGTCGGTGCTGGGATTCAAGATCGGCGTCAACCGCGAGACCACCTCGGCCGAGATCATCGAGTACCTGGACGCGGTGGGAGCGGCGAGCAACCGCGTGATCGTTGGGACGCTGGGCCACTCCCAGCGCGGACGATCGATCCGCTACGCGATCGTGGGCAACCCCGGCAACGTGACCGCTCCGGGGCTCGTGCAGATCCGCCAGGACGTGGCGAAGATCCGCGACCCCGGCACACCGCAGTCGACCGTCGACGCGCTCGCGTCCAGCACGCCCGCCTTCTTGTGGGTGGCCGCGAACATCCACGGTGGGGAGGAGAGCGGCTCGGACGCTTCGCTGCAGCTCCTCTACGAGCTCGCCGACCGCGACGACTGCGGGGTCACGGACATCCTGGACCGGGCCGTCGTCGTCATCGTGCCGTCGCAGAATCCGGACGGCCGCGAGAGCGATCTGCGCCGCAACGCGTTCGCATTCGACCTGAATCAGGACTACTTGGTACGCACGCAGCCCGAGACCGACGGCAAGCTCGACCTGATGCGCACCTACCCCCCGCTCGTGCTCACCGATCACCACGAGTTCGGCTACTACCGCTCGTTCTTCCCGCCCAACGACGACCCGGTCTACCACGAGACACCCGAGCGGACGGTCCGCCAGATCAACGACCTGTTCGGGCCCGTGTTCGCGCGCGAGTTTCGCCAACGGGACTGGCCGTTCTTCAACCGGGGCTACGGCTACGACCTCTTCGCCCCGCGGTTCACGGACACGTTCTCCGTGATGGCCTTCGGCGGGGCTGGGATGACGATCGAGGTCTACAACGGCGCGCCGCTGGACCGCCGGTTCGCGCGGCACCTCACGGTGATGTGGTCGATGCTCGGCACCGCCGCGTCGAGCCGCCGCAGGCTGCTGCGCGACCTGCACAGGACGTATGCCGATGCGTTGAGCGAGGGCCGGCGCGGTGCGCTCGAACCCAACCGCACGTACGAACCCCATTCCTCGCCGAGGGTCGAGGTGCCGAAGCGGAAGTTGCGCCACTACTTCTTCAAGGACGACCCGCATCGTCGTCGCGAGCTCGCGATGCTGATCCGACGGCTGCAGCGGATGCACGTGGAGGTCTACCGCCTGAACAAACCCCTCGGCGTGCCGGACCTGCGCCCCTACGCGGAGGGCGCGCGGCGCGAGGTCCTCCCTGCGGGGACTTACTGGGTGCCTATGGCGCAGCCGCAGAAGCACTTCATCCAGGCCGCCCTGAACGAAGATCCCTTCAACCCCACGAACAAGGCCTACCGCATCAGCTCGTGGAGCCTGCCGCTGTCCTACAACATCGACGGCGCGATGTCGGGGGCCGTCCTTCACCCCCACGCGGATCTCGTTGCTCCGGTAGCCGAGCCCGCAGGCCCGGCCCTGCCCGCGAAGCTCCCCAGCATCGCGATGCTGCACATGTCGCGGGACTTCACCGCGTATGAGGCGACCGCCAATACCCGGTGGCTCTTCAAGCGCGCCTGGGGGATCCCCTACCGAGAGATCGGCCCCGAGGACGTCGTAGGCGGCCTGTCGGCCTACGACGTCATGGTGGTTCCGGCCGGGGGGATCAACGAGGGACTGAGGAAGCTCGGCCCCCACGGTCAACGGGCCCTGGTGCGTTGGGTGAATCACGGAGGCCGGCTCGTGGGGTGGCGCTACGGCGCGGCTCGCCTGGCCTATGCCCTGGGGATCTCGCACGCGCGCTACGACACGGTCCCGGGCGACACGGACGGCCCCCTGGTCAGGGTCGTCCTGAACGGCGGCAGCCCGCTCGCCGACGGCGTGGGCAAGAGCGCCTGGGCCGTGGTGGACACCGCGGCCATGCACGCTCCGCGGCCGTTCTCACCGGTCCGCTTCCCCACGCAGCGCAGTGGGAAGTTCCGCGTTTCGGGCCTGCGGCGCAGCACGCACTGGCTGCAAGGGACCACGGCGGTGGCCGACCAGCCGGTCGGGCGCGGCCGCTCTATCGTGTTCTCGTTCGAGCCGAACTACGGCGGCGGAACGGTGGGGACGCAGCGCATCCTGTTCAACGCGATCCTCGGTCCGGACCCGAAGCGTCACGGCAAGCCGGCGGATCCGGTTGCCTTCGATCCCGCGGCGGTCGCGCGCCGCATCGCGGAGACGACGACCTGGATCGACGAGCCCGAGCCCGACGTTCGCTGAGCTATGCTGCCGGGGCCTGCGCCGGTAGCTCAACGGATAGAGCACCTGACTACGGATCAGGAGGTTGGGGGTTCGAATCCCTCCCGGCGCGCATGGAGTACACGCATGTAGGCCGCCTGGGCCTGGTGGTGAGTCGCCTGTGCCTGGGGACCATGAACTTCGGTCCCCATACGTCCGAGGAAGACAGCCATGCCATCATGGACGCCGCCATCGCGCATGGCATCAATTTCTTCGATACCGCGAACGTCTACGGTCGTCACCTGGGCGTTGGCACCTCCGAGGAGATCATCGGGCGGTGGTTCGCGAAGGGGAGCGGGCGCCGCGACAAGGTGGTCTTGGCCACCAAGGTCTTCGGGACGATGGGTGATTGGCCGAACGAAGGCCGGCTGTCCAAGCTCGCCATCCGCAAGGCCTGCGAGGCCTCGCTCCAGCGGCTGCGCACGGACCACATCGACCTCTATCAGATGCACCACATCGACCGCGACGCCTGGTGGGACGAGGTGTGGGAGGAATTCGAACAGCTCAAGCGCGAAGGCAAGATCCTCTACGTGGGCTCATCCAACTTCGCGGGCTGGCACATCGCGCGGGCCAACGAGATCGTGGGCTACCGCAGGTCCCTGGGCCTCGCGACCGAGCAGTCCCTCTATAACCTCAACGCGAGGATGATCGAACTCGAGGTCATCCCGGCGGTGCAGGAGTACGGCATGGGCCTGATCCCGTGGAGCCCGCTCGCGGGAGGCCTGCTCGCGGGCGCGCTACAGAAGGTCGAGGCGGGCTGGCGCCGTTCCCAGGAGTACATGGCCGGGGAGATCGAGGCCAACCGCGAGAAGCTCCAACGGTGGGAGTCGCTGTGCGAGGAACTGGGCGAGCGACCCGCCGACGTCGCGCTCGCGTGGCTCTTGCATCAGCCGGCCGTCACCGCGCCCATCATCGGCCCGCGCACACGCGACCAGCTCCTGGGCTCCATGCGGGCGCTCGAGGTCCGGCTCACCGACGAGATGCTCGGTCGGCTGGATGAGATCTTCCCGGGTCCGGGTGGGACCGCGCCCGAAGCCTACGCCTGGTAGTCGGAGACGTCGGAGGGCTCTGAGTCGCCCTCCGCTTCCGGCACGACGAGCGGCTCCCGTCCGCGCACCGCGCGGGAAAACGCCGCAACGTCGATGTCGGCATCCAGCGGCACGTCGTGCCGCAGCCGGAGGTAGAGGTCGCGCAGGAACCACACCATCAGGACGATCAGGAGCGGGTGCCCTATAGGCAGGTCCACCTTGATCCAGCCGGTGATCTGGAAGCTTTCGGTCGTGAGTTGGGAGGTGCACAGCGCCAGGAACGCGATCTCGAGCGTGCGCCGCGGCACCCTGGGCAGCGCCCAGGCCACCGGCAACACCCAGCAGAAGTACCAGGGGAACAGGGTGGGCGAGAACAACATCATCAGCAGCAGCGCCCAACCCCAGGATCCGGCGAGATAGGCGATCGGTTCGCCAGCGGCCTTGCGTCCGACCTGTCGCGCCACCAGGATCACGCCGACGATCAGCGAGACGTACATCGCGGCGCGCGCGAGCACCACCCCCATCTCGCCACCCGCCGGCCCGGCCATCAACGCCCCAGCGGCCTCGAAGAGGCGCTCCACCAGCTCCGGCGGAGCGATCCACGACGCGTGCTGGACGATCTGCAGCATGCCCAGCGTGGGGTTGGTCGATTGCATGAAGGGGATCGCCGCGAACACGCCGATCCCTGCTGTTAGGCCCACGTGCGAGGCCACCACGCGAAGGCGGCGTGCCGGCTCCGTTCGCGCGACCACGTAGATGATGAGCAGCAGCAAGGGGACCGCGGCGGAGACCTTCACGAGGGCGCCGAGCGTGAGCACTGCGGTGGCCGGGAGGGTGCGGTCGGTGACCGCGAGGTAGATCGCGGCGGCGATGGCCAGCATCACCAGCGCGTCGACGTGCCCACCACCCGCCGTGTGGAACAGCACGACGGGATTCAAACCGATGAAGGCCATCGCGTAGGCCGTCTTGCTCGGGCGGACCACCTGCATCGTCTTGTAGACGAACCACAGCGTGCCGAGGGTGGCGCCGATCGCCACCGCGCGGAACGCGAAGAGCGTCGTGGTGAGGGAGTTGATCATCCCGGTGATCGCGGCGGCGATCCACACGAAGACGGGGCCGTAGACCGACGGCGTGTCACGCCAACCAGGCCATACGAACTTCGCGATGTCGGCGGCGGGGAAGTTCGAGGGCGGATCCACGTACGGGTTCCCGCCGTAGCGAGTCACGATCCGCCCGTAGTAGGTGTAGCTGAAGACGTCGCGGGACAGCAGGAGCGGAAGCACCAGGACGGTCGCGCAGTAGGCCAGGCTCAAGGTGACCACGGTCCGCAACGAGACGATCCCGCGCTCGGCCGCGAACAGGATCAGCAGGAACGAGATGGCGGCCGCCATCATGGCCGCGAAGCCGAGCGCGATCAGGACGCCGTGGGGGAGCCGGTTCATCCACAGCAGCTTCGCGAATAGCCCCAGCGGACCTCCGGAGTCGTCGGGCAGCACCGGGTGATACGGCGAGCCCGGGGTGGCCGCGACGAGAGAGACCAGCGCGAAGGAGACGACCGAGGCCGTGATGGCCCGTCGCGAGGTCAGCCAGGCGTCGAGGGTGCGATGCACCGCATCCAGGGGTCGATCCAGCGGCATGAGGAAACGAGGATACCCAGCGGACCTGCGTCCCACACCCGCCGGATGTGTCGATCCTGAGGCGCCCTCAAGCGCCCAGCGTGGCCTCGATCTTGCGCGCGGCAGCGGTGACCGCAGGGGCGTAGCGCTTGCCCCCCGCCTTGCCGATCCGCCCCGCCGGGCCCGAGACGGAAACCACCGCGACGATGCCCCCCGACCGGTCCACGACGGGTGCGCTGACGGATGCGACGTCGGCCTGGCGTTCGCCCACACTCTCGGCCCATCCGCGCCGCCGCGCAGTGCCGGCCTGGGTGCGAAGGCGGCTGGCCGCTACGGGGTCGTCCTCCTCAAGCGCACCGATGATCTGTTCGCGATGATGCGGCACGAGCCACGCGAGGAAGATCTTGCCGGCCGAGCCCTTCGTGAGCGGGAGCGTGGCGCCGACCGGCACGATCGTGCGGAGCTCGCTCGAAGACTCCACGGCGTCGATGCAGATGCGCTCGTCGCCGTTGAGGACGTAGAGCTGAGCGCTTTCGCCCGATGCGTCGGCGAGGCGCATGAGCGCCGGCCTCGCGAGGTCCCGCAATGGCAGGTCGCGGGCGGCGGCGGCCGCCAGCCCGAGGAGTCGGGGCCCCAGCCGGTACCCGTGGGCGCCGACGAGCGTGAGCAGACCGTGGCCCTGCATGGCCTTGATCAGCCGATGCGCGGTGGGGCGGGTGTAGCCCGTGACGTCGACGATGGCGGAGAACGATCGCGCGCCGCCCTCGACCGCATCGAGGATCGCCACGGTTCGGTCAAGGACGCCCACGCCGCTCCGCGGCGCCTCGGGCTCCCGAGGCAGAGGAGACTCGCGAGGCGGACGAGGCTCTGGTACGGTCATGTTCCAGATATCAGTACCAGATTCCACTATCTGGAACAAGCCCCGAGTCAGTACCGATCACCTGGGACCGGCGGTTCGCAGGGAACGCCGGATCCGCCTTGTGTGCCCGAGGTTCTTGGAGGCCCGTGCATGGCGCAGACGCTCGCCCAGAAGGTGTGGGAACGCCACGTGGTGCATCGCGCCGCGGGCGAGCCGGATCTCCTCTACGTCGACCTGCATCTGGTGCACGAGGTCACGAGCCCCCAGGCGTTCGACGGCCTGCGCCTCCACGGCCGCCCCGTGCGCCGCCCGGATCTCACCGTGGCGACCATGGATCACAACGTGCCCACCACGCCGGGCCCGGTCACCGACCCGATCAGCGCCAAGCAGATGCATGCCCTGACGCGCAACGCGCGGGAGTTCGACATCACGCTGTTCCCGATGGGGTCGCCCGGCCAGGGGATCGTGCACGTGATCGGACCCGAACAGGGCTACACGCAACCGGGCCTCGTGATCGTCTGCGGGGACTCCCACACCTCCACGCACGGCGCGTTCGGCGCGCTCGCGTTCGGTATCGGCACGTCCGAGGTCGAGCACGTGCTCGCGACGCAGACCCTGCCGCAGAACCGCCCGGGAACGATGGCGGTGACCGTCGACGGCGAGCTGCCCGCCGGCGTCGCCGCGAAGGACGTCATCCTCGCCATCATCAACCGGATCGGTACCGGCGGCGGGATCGGCCATGTCATCGAGTACCGGGGCTCAGCGATCCGCGCGCTCTCCATGGAGGGCCGCATGACGATGTGCAACATGTCGATCGAGGCGGGCGCGCGGGCCGGCATGGTCGCGCCCGACGAGACCACGTTCGCCTATGTCGAGGGACGGTCGCACGCTCCGACCGGGTCGCGCTGGGAGGCCGCACTGGACGAATGGCGCTCCCTCCCGACGGATCAGGGGGCCTCCTTCGACCGGGAGGTCACGCTGGACGGCGCGGCCCTCAGGCCGTACGTCAGCTGGGGCACGAACCCCGCGCAGTCGGTGACGATCGACGAAGCGGTGCCCGACCCCGAGAGCTTCGAGGACACGGGCCATCGGGAGGCCGCGGCCCGCGCGCTCGCTTACATGGACCTCACGCCGGGCACCCCCATGCGCACGGTGCGCCCCGACACCATCTTCATCGGCTCGTGCACGAACTCCCGGTTGGAGGACCTGCGCGCCGCGGCCGCGGTCGTGGCGGGCCGCACCGTGGCCGGCGGCCTGCGCGCGCTCGTCGTGCCAGGGTCGTTCGCGGTCAAGCAGGCGGCCGAGGCCGAGGGACTCGACCGGGTGTTCGAGCGGGCAGGATTCGAGTGGCGCGGGGCGGGGTGCTCGATGTGCCTGGGGATGAACCCCGACACGCTGAACCCGGGCGATCGCAGCGCGAGCACGAGCAATCGGAACTTCGAGGGCCGCCAGGGCCGGGGCGGCCGCACGCATCTCGTGAGCCCCGCCGTGGCCGCCGCCACCGCCATCGCCGGACACTTCACGACCCCCGAGGATCTGGGCTGATGGAACCGATCTCCGTGATCGCGGGAACCGCCCTGCCGATCGACCGCAGCGACGTCGACACCGACCAGATCATCCCCGCGGAGCACCTCAAGCGCATCGAGCGCGCCGGCTTCGGCCCGTTCCTGTTCGCCGAATGGCGCAAGGACCCGGACTTCGTGATCAATGACGCCCGCTATGCGGGCGCCTCGATCATGCTGGCGGGGGCGAACTTCGGATGTGGATCGAGCCGGGAGCACGCGCCGTGGGCCATCGAGGACGCGGGCTTCCGTGCCGTTATCGCGCCGAGCTTCGGCGACATCTTCCGCAACAACTGCCACAAGATCGGCCTGCTGCCCGTGGAGCTTCCCGCCGAGACGGTGCGCGCGCTCATGGACGCCGTCCTCGATGACGCCGGCACCCTGATCGAGGTCGACCTCACGGGTCGCGCCGTGCGCGGCCCGAGCCTCGACGAGGCGTTCGAGATCGACGACTTCACGCGTCGGCGTCTCCTCGAGGGCCTCGACGACATCGGGCACACGCTGCGCAACGAGGACAAGATCACCGCCTACGAGACATCGAGAGCGGACTGGCTCCCGATCGCCTAGGTCCCGGCGCGTGCTACCGCGTCCTCGCGCGCAGCTGCCGCCGCGGCGCTCAGGGCGTCCGAGATCCCCACCGCGAGCCGCTCCGGGTTCTCGATCCGCTTGGCGGCCTCGGGGAGGGCGGCGAGGTCGGACTCGAGTCGCGACCGAGCCTCCGCCGCGGTCGTGGTCGCCGCGAGGCGCACGCCGTCTCGCATCACCGGCTCCAACAGACGGTCGCCTGGGAGATCTTCGTCGCGCATGCCGAGCACATCACCCCGTTCGTTGCGGAACACCTGCTTCTCCCCCGGCAGGGTCTGCTTGCCCGAAGACAGCTTCACGACCGACCGGCCTTCATAGCGCACCAGCTTGTACACCGACTCCAGGCATGGCGCGTCGTAGGACACGCCGAGCTGCGTGCCGACGCCGAACGTGTCGATCGGCGCGCCGGCGGCGACCAGGGATGCGACGTCGCGCTCGTCCAGGCCGCCGCTGACCACGATCCGTACTTCGGGCAGTCCTGCGTCGTCCAGCAGCGTTCGCGCCGCGCGCGAGAGCGCGTCGAGGTCTCCGCTGTCGAGGCGAACCCCGAGCCCTTCCGTCAGCCCACGGTCGCGGATCACGTCGATCGCCGTGCGCACGCCGCCGAGCGTGTCGTAGGTATCCACCAGGAACGTGCTGCGCTGCGGGAAATCCTCCGCGAACGCCTCGAACGCCTCACGCTCGCCCGGGAAGGACTCGACATAGGCGTGCGCCATCGTGCCCGTCGGCGTGAGATCCAGGCGCCGCGCCGCCTCCACGTTCGACGTGGCCGCGAAGCCCGCGATGGCGCTCGCCCACGCCACCACGATGGATGCATCGATCCCGTGCGTGCGGCGCATCGCGAAGTCCACGAGGTCGCGACCGTTGGCCGCCAGCCGGTACCGGACCGCCTTCGAGGCGATGGTGGTGCCGAGCGTCACCGCGTTCAACAGGAACGTCTCGACGAGTTGCGCCACCGCGATCGGGGCGGTGACCTCCAGTATCGGTTCGTTCGCATGCACGACGCGTCCCTCGGGCACCGCCCAAACATCGCCGATGAACCGGAGCTCGCCCAGCGCCGACAACGATTCCTCGTCGAAACCGATGGACGAGAGGTAGGCGAGGTCCTCGTGGTCGAACGACAGCGCTTCCAGGAACGCCAGCGCGGCATCCTGACCCACGGCGACCAGGAAGCCGCGCTCCGGCGGGAGGGTGCGCAAGTAGAGGCTGAACGTGGCGGCGCCGCGCATGCCGCGGCGTAGGTAGCTCGCCGCCATGTTGAGCTCGTACAGATCGGTGAGCAGCGCCCCCGGCATGAGCGCTCAGCCTACGCGTGGGGACGCAGTTGCACCGTGCCGTCGGTGACGCGCACGTCGTAGGAGGTCGCCGCGGTGGTGGCTGGGCCCCTGATCACGCCGCCGTCGCTCAGGCGGAAGACGCTCCCGTGCGCGGGGCACGTGACCGTGGCCTCCGAGCCGCCGATCCTCACGGACCCGCGGTCCAGGGGCGCCCCCTGGTGCGTACAGCGGTCCCCGATGGCGAACAGCCGCTCCTCGCTGCGCACCACGAGCACCGCGTCGGCGCCGAGCATGACCTTGGTGCCGCGCCCCTCGCGTAGCTCCTCGAACGCAACCGCGGTCGTCCACCCGTCCTCGCCCATCGACGAACCCTATCCCAAGCGGGCCGTTACGCTTCGTGGGCGATGAGGCTCAGCGAGGATCGGTTCGTAGCGTTGGTGGAGGAGGCCGTGGCCGGACTCCCCACGTGGGTCCGGGACACGCTCGACAATGTCGAGGTCTTCGTGGACGACGAGCCCGCCGATGGCCGGCCGCTGCTCGGGCTGTACGAGGGCGTGCCGCTCTCGGCCCGGGGCGGCAACTACTCGGGCGTGCTGCCCGACCGCATCACGCTGTTCGCGGGCCCGATCCGGAGGCAGTCCGGAGGGGACGAGGCAAGGCTGCGTGCCATCGTGCAGCACACCGTGGCCCACGAGATCGCGCATCACTTCGGGATCGACGACGATCGCCTCCTCGAGATCGACGCCTACTAGTCCATGTCAGACTACTCTCCCGGCGACATGAACCTCATGCTGCTGGCGATCGAGGAGGCGCGGCTGTGCGAGCAGTGGGGGGATGTGCCCGTAGGCTGCGTCATCGCTCGCGACGGACGTCTCATGGTGGGAGCCGGCAACGGTCGCGAGCGCCTGAACGACCCCACTGCGCATGCGGAGATCCTGGCGCTGCGCGAGGCCGCGCGCGCCGGGGGGTCCTGGCGGCTGGACGGGTGCACGCTCTACGTCACGCTCGAGCCGTGCGCCATGTGCGCCGGGGCCATGGTGCTCGCGCGCCTGGACCGCGTGGTGGTAGGGGCGCCGGATCCCAAGGCGGGCTTCGCTGGCTCCCTCGGCAACCTCCTGGCGGACGACCGTCTGAACCACGGTCCCGAGCTCACCACCGGCGTGCTCGCCGAGGCGTGCGGCGACCTCCTGCGCGACTTCTTCCGCGAACGGCGCTGAGGCCGTGTTTGGGGGGGCGCGGCTCGTTCGCTAGACTCGTCGGCGGAGGCGTGCCGGAGTGGACGAACGGGACCGCCTCGAAAGCGGTTAGGGGTCTAAGCCGCCCCTCGCGCGTTCGAATCGCGCCGCCTCCGCCAACCTTGTCCCGGGTGCGGGTCACTCACCGAGACGAACCCGCATGGAACGTGCGCACAGCCCCGGCACACCCGGACGTCAGGGCCAGCCCGCGCCGGGCGCCCGGGCCTCGGCCATCAAGACCCGGCCGCTCCCGGGGGCCAAGCATGCGATCCGTGGTTCGATGGCCGCCGATGGGTCTCCTGGACGTCTCTCATGCCCAGCCGATGGAGTCGGCTGCCGCGTTCGATGGGTGGCTGCGCGAGCACGGGGCAGAGAGAAGCGAGCTCGTCGTCGCCATCTACAAGAAGGCCTCGGGCAGGCAGACCGTCGATTTCCACGCATTGCTGGAGACCGCCATGTGCCACGGTTGGGTCGATACCCAGACCAAGCGCATCGACGACGAGCGCTACGCGATCCGCTACGTGCCACGACGCCCGGGTTCGCACTGGTCGGCGAGGAACCTCGAGATCGCGCGACGGTTGGTGGACGATGGACGGATGATGCCGGTAGGGAAGGCCGTCATGCCTCCGGACGCGCATTGAGCGGCATCGCCCGCTACGCTGCTCTCGTGCGCGCTATCGCCAGAGGGCTTCTCGCCCTCACCCTGTCGCTCGCGGTGCTCGCTTCGGCCGGCCCGGCTGGCGCGGCGGGAAGGGGTCGCTACGGGTTCGGGGACTCCGTGATGCTGGGCGCCCGCAGTGAGCTCGCCGCCCGCGGGATCCGCATCAACGCCGTAGTGAGCCGCCAGTTCTCCGCCCTGCCCGGGTTGCTCCGCGCCAAGCGGCGCGCGGGCCATCTTCCCAGCAAGGTGATCATCCACTTGGGGAACAACGGATACATCGACCCGGGCAGCTGCGACGCCGCCGTTCGAGCTGCGGGCCGGGGTCACCACGTCTACTTGGTGACCCTCAAGGTCCCGCGCGGCTGGCGCGCCACGAACAACAGCCGTCTCCGCGCCTGCGCGAACCGTCACGCCAACGCCTCGATCGTGGACTGGTTCGGGTACAGCATCAACCATGCATCATGGTTCGCCCACGACCTCTACCACCTGACGAACATCGGAGCGCACAAGTACGCCGCGCTCATCGCGTCGCACACGCGCTGACTTCAGGATGCTCGCCTGGACCGCCCGCTAGAATCGGCCGCGGTGGCCTGCCCGAGCGGCCGAAGGGACGCGCCTGGAAAGCGCGTAGGGGGGCAACTCCCTCGAGGGTTCGAATCCCTCGGCCACCGCCGCGCTAGTCGAGCACCTCGGACTCCCTTTTCGGGAACTCCTTGAGGTAGTTCGTGTAGGAGCTGCGGACCGTCATGCCGATCTTCTCGTAGAGCGCCAGCGCGCCGGTTCGGGAATCCGTGTTGAGCTCCGCCACCGCCTTGCCGCGGTCGCGGTAGAGCTCGAACGCCCGGTGCAGCAGGGCCCGCGCGATCCCTCGATGTCGGTGCGTGGCCTTGGTCGCGAGCTGTTGGATCCACCCCGCCTCCTGGCCCTCGTAGTCGATCAGGAACGCCGTGCCCACGAGCTCGCCGGAAGTATCGTCGGCGGCTAGGATCACGTGCCACGGCTCGAACGACGCGCGCTCGATCGTGAGCGCGGCCCAGTCCTCGAAGGGCGTGGGGTCCCGTAGATCCCACTCGCCGAACGCTTCCTCCACCAGGCGGTGGATCTCCCGATCGTCCGCACCGGGTCGGTATGCACGGAATGCGATCCCATCGGGCAGCTCCGCGGCCACGAGGTCATCATCGAGCGCGATGCCCAGGATCCACGAGGTGAACGCTCCCTCGTACCCGTGGCGCAGCAGGAACGGTGCCGCGTCCGTGGCGCGGTCGTTCACGATCTGACGGCAATAGGAACCTTGCCCGCGTGCCACCTTCTCGACCCAAGGGAGCACCGCCGTCCCGATCCCGCGACCCCGGTGTTCGGGCCGGATGTTCACCTCGCCCCGGTGCCGCACAACCTCGGCCTCAGCCACCATCACTTCATCCTCGAACACGGCGAGCGTCATGGTGGGCAGATGCATCGCCGGGCGGTTCCAGTCCGCGGTGAGGTCCTCGGGGTCCACCTCAGCCGCACCGGCGTCGTGTTCCTCGCACGCCCGCACCACCGCCAGAACGGCATCCACGTCGTCCATGGTGACGGGCCGGGCGGTGAGGCCCGGCGGCAGGTTCAGGCCCGGAGGGTCCATCCCGGGCAGGTTAGCGGCGCCACAGGACCCGGCACCGACAGGGCCGGGTCCTCGAGCACTCGCCGGACATCGTCGAAGTCGCGCCAGGCGACGTACGGTACGCCGTCGGCCTCGCAGTAGGCGGGCAAGGCGTCCTTCGCGAACACGATGTCCGCATACAGAGCGCCGTACCGATCGGACTGCCCCTCGCCCACGAACGCCACGGCTCCGTGCGCGCCGCGGGACCGTTCGACCGCCTGCATCTTGCACGTGCCACAGCCCACGCACACGGGATGGCTGCTCACGAAGTCAACACCGTCCGGACGTCCGTCGACTCCCCAGCGCTGGGCATTGGTGATGACCGGCAGATCCCCTAACCCCACGGACGCGAGCAGGGGCTCGACGTAGAAGCCGAATCCGTCGGACACGATGGTGACGGGAACCTCGTGGGAGTCGAGCCATGCGCAGAACGGGGCGAACGTGGGATCCATCCTGCAGTGTCCGAGTACGTACTCGAACAGGCCCTCGCGCGGGGCGAGCATCATGCGGTCCTGGGCCACGATCGCCTCACGCAGGCCGATCTCCCCGCGGTCGACGGCGTCGTCGTAGGCGGCCCAGTCCTCGTCGGCGAACGCCACCAGCAGGTGCTCGGCCACATCGTGCGCACAGGCCGTTCCGTCGAAGTCCACGAGCACGGCGCCGACGGGCAGCATCTAGTTCGCGGAGGCAGGCATCCGCAGCTCCACGCGACGGCAGTTCGGGCAGACGAGCTGTTCCATCGGGATCATGTCTTCGCCGAGTTCGGCCCATTCGCCGAAGAAGAGCTTCATGCCCCCGCTCGTCCCCTCCACGCGGAACCGGTGCACGCCCGTATTCGTCATGGCCGTGGCACAACGCAGACAGGCGTCGGGCTCGGCGGGGATGGGATCGCTCACGGTACCTCCTCCTCTGCGGGTGTCCGCAGCCTACCGGGAGGAGTCTTTCGTTTCCCGATGAGCGCTCAGGCCCTGGCGCCGTCCACGATCGGCCGGCCGGCGAGGGGCTGAGCGAGCGTGATCATCGTCTGCTTCAGCACGGCGATCTCGGCGCACGCCACCACCTGGGCGGACGGGGCGCTGCCCTGGAAGAGGGTGACGGTGACGGCGCCGGGGTCGTATGCCACGTCCACGTGATCGAGTACCGAGCACGGCTCGATGCCCGACCAGAAGCGGATGGTCAGCGTGCGCTCGTCGGTGCCGATGACAGCCTTCGTCCAAACGACGGGACCCATGTCGTCCATGCCGGGTGTCGGGGTCACGTCCTGCGGGTGGCCGACCAGGTCCGTCGGTTCCTGGTTGGGGCACGGCGTGTACCCCACGGAGGCGTCGGGACCGCTTCCCGAGCCCACGGTCTCGCCGCACGGGGGTTCGGGTGCGATGGCGACGTCGCTCGGCCCACCGACGAGCGGCCCGCCGAGCATGGAGTCGCCCCCACGCGATCCCGAGTTCGCTCCGTTCGCCTCCGCAGGCAGCGGGGCAGGCTTGGAACCCGAGGTGGCAGCCGAGAGGCCGGCCGACGCGATCATCACGAGGGAGAGGGAGAAAGCGATGCCGAGCCGGACGGGGATGCGCATGTTGTGTGTTCCTCCTTGGTCGGAGATGCGGCGGTTCGTGGTTCAGACGTCGTCGTGCGGCGTTCCGGTTCCCGAAGGACCCGGTGTCGGAGCCCCTCGTATACTCGTCGCGTGACCGTGCTAGGCGGGGAGCCAGCGGTGCCCTGTACCCGCAATCCGCTCTAGCGGGGCCGAATCCCCGCCCGAGGCCCGGAAGGTCCGGGGCAGCTGCCGTCACGAGGCGTTGAAGGTCGGGTCCTACGCGACTCCAGACCGCGAACCCGGTCAGATCCGGAAGGAAGCAGCCGTAAGCGGAGCCTGGTGGGTGCCGTGGGGATGCCTGGCCGGAGCCGAGTGACGGCAAGCGTCCGAGTCGTCCGCGGTCGACGGCGGGTGCACGGTCACGTCTATCTCTTGGGAGGGGACGGTGGCGGAGGAGAGGCAACACCAGGCGCTCTACCGGCGGTACCGCCCGCAGACGCCGGCGGAGGTGCTGGGGCAGGACCACGTCGTGCGCGCGCTCACGGGCGCCATCCGCGAGGGCCGGTTGCATCACGCCTTCTTGTTCTGCGGGCCACGGGGCACCGGTAAGACGTCCACCGCGCGGATCCTGGCGAAGATGGTCAACTGCGAGCAAGGCCCCACGCCCGAACCGTGCGGGACCTGCACGCAGTGCGTGGCCATCCGCGAGGGCACCCATCTCGACGTGGTGGAGATCGACGCGGCCTCCCACGGCGGCGTGGAGGATGCCAGGGAGCTCCGCGAGCGAGCCCCCACCGCCTCCGCGATGGGCCGGGAGAAGGTCTACATCATCGACGAGGCGCAGCGCCTCTCCGCCCCAGCCTTCGATGCCTTGCTGAAGCTGTTCGAGGAGCCCCCGCCGGGTGTGCGGTTCGTGCTGGCCACCACCGAGCCGCAGAAGATGCCCGCCACCATCGTGGGGCGCACGCAACGCTTCGACTTCCGGCGGTTCACGCTCGACACCCTCGCGGAGCAACTCCAGGCCATCGCCACGGCCGAAGGCGCCACCCTCACCGACGGCGCGGCCCGGATGATCGCGCGGCAGGCCGAGGGCTCCTCACGCGACGCCATCTCGATCCTGGACCAGGCGAGCGTTCTGGGCGGAGCCGCGATCGACGAAGGAGCCGTCACCACGCTGTTGGGCGCGCCGCGCGCTGAGGTGCAGGTCGAACTCGCCGACGCCATCGCCGTGGGCGACGCGCGCAGCACGTTCGAGCTGGTGAACCGGCTGGTCCAGGACGGTCAGGATCTGCGCACGGTCACGGCCCAGGCGCTCGGGCATTTCCGGAACCTGCTCATCGCCAAGAGCGCACCCGGGCAGCCTGACCTCTTGGACGTGGCGGCCGACGCGTACGAATCGCTGAGGATCCAGGCCGAGAAGTACACGCCCGGCGAGCTTGCGCGCGTGATCGCGCTGCTGCAGGCCGCGCAGGCGGACATGCGATGGACGACGTCGCCGCGGATCTCCCTGGAGCTCGCCTTGGTGCGCGCCACGGTGCCCGACACCGACCCGAGCCCCGCCGGCATGGTGGCGCGGCTGGAGCGCCTGGAGCGGCTCGCCGATCTCGACCCCACCAGCGTGATGCCCCCGCCCGAGCCAGCGCCCAAGCCCGCGGGCCCCGCCGACGACATGGCGACGCCCGCGCCCGAGGGCACCCAGCTCCGGACGGGACATCCCCACGCGGCGAGCGCCGACAACATCGACGTCGCCATGCTCAGGCGGTCCTGGCCGACCCTCATCGATCACCTCGGGACCGCGCGCCAGCCCATCCTCAAGGCGATCCTGGAGTCGGCCACCGTGGCCACGTTTGACGGCAACACCCTCGAGCTCGCGTTCCCGCCCGACCGCAAGGTTGGTCCCGAGAAGGTCGCGGCGCGTCAGGAGGACCTGCGGACGGCGCTGAACGAGCTGTTCGGGATCCGTCCGCAGATCACGTGCGTCGTGCGCGAGCTGAAGGAGCCGCCCGGCGCCGGGGCCTTGCTCGAGGTCATCGAGGAGGACGAGGTACCCGACGAGGCCGAGGCGCTGCGCCTCCTGCAGGAGACCCTCGGCGCGCAGCCCGCGGGGGACGCCTGAGCCATGGCGTACGAGGGCCCCATCCAAGAGCTGATCGACGAGCTCGCACGCCTGCCGGGCGTGGGGCCAAAGTCGGCGCAGCGCCTGGCGTTCTGGCTGGTGAAGGCGCCGCCCGAGGACGCGAAGCGCCTCGCGGCCGCCATCGTCCAAGCCAAGGATCGCATCGCGTTCTGTCGTGAGTGCGGCAACGTTGCCGAGGGCGATCTGTGCCGCGTCTGCAGGGACGAGTCGCGCGACCGAACGCTGCTGTGCGTGGTGGAGGAGCCCAAGGACGCTGCCACCATCGAGAAGGCCGCCCTGATCAAGGGCCGTTACCACATCCTGGGCGGCGCCATCAGCCCCCTGGACGGTATCGGGCCCGACGACCTGCGCGTGCAGGAGCTGCTCGACCGGGTGGGCCGTGACCACGTCACGGAGGTGATCCTGGCGACCAATCCCAACCTCGAAGGCAACGCCACCGCCATGTACGTCGGCGCCCTGCTGAAGCCGCTCGGCATCCGCGTGACCCGGCTCGCCTCGGGGCTGCCCGTGGGTGGCGACCTCGAGTACGCGGACGAGGTGACGCTCTCCCAGGCCCTCGAGGGCCGCCGAGAGATGTGACGGATGGAGCGGTGAGTCGCCCCAGCGCCCAGCAGGTGGCCGACCGAGCCCTCGTCCTCTATGCGCTCGCCCGCCGCGGTGCCATCGAGCTTGTCGTCAGCGAGGCCGACGGCGACCCGGGCCGCGTGATCCAAGCCGACCGGGCGCGCCGGGAGACCGACCGCTGGCTGCAGCGCGAGTCCATCGCACCCGCGGTCTCGGCCTCGGAGCGCCTCATGTTCGAAGCGCCCTCGGGTTCGTGGCCGGCCCAGGCGGTGAAGGACGCGATGTGGTGCAAGGAGTCGTTGGGGACCCTGTTGTGGGCGCTGCAGCATCTGGACGCCATGCCGGCTCCGTCCACCGAGTTCGAACAGAGCTCGCTCGACGAGGCAGTCACGCGCAGCGGCAGCGTGGAGAGCTTCCGCGTCAACGGTTCGCTCCGTTCTTCCGAGGAGATCGAGGCCGCGTGGCTGGAGGCGGATGCGTGGTTCGGGGCGACCGAAGGCCGCGCGGGGGACGACGCGGTGGTCGCCTCGATCGAGTCGGAACGGTTCCGCGCGCTCAGCTGGTTGCGCGACGACGTCGCCGCACCAGCGTGAGGACGCTCCAGATCCCGCCCGCGATCAGCGCGACTGGGATCAGGTAGCCCAGACCCACGATCACGGCCCCCAACACGCGCAGGAACCCCTGCAAGGACCGCTCCCATGCGGAGGACAGGCTGGGGTTGTCGACGCCCGAGCCCGGGTCGTTCGCAGCGTCCTGTTCGCGCAGCGCCACCTTGACGGTTGACTCGGCCACCTGGTCGTTGATGAGGTTGAGCTGACCCTGGATCTGCTCGATCTGGAGCTGTACCTGGTCGATCTGGTTGCCCAGCGAGAGGATCTCGCTGACCGACGTGGCCTTGGACTGGAGGCTCACGAGGCGCTGCTTGGTTCCCTTCGAGATCTTCAGGCGCGCCTGCAGGTCGACGAAGTCCGCTGTGACGTCGCGGCCGGTGGCATCTTGATAGAGGATCTGCGCGCCGTCGGCAGCGCCGAGTGCGCGGAGCCGCAGCATGACCGCGTCGAAGTGCTTCGCGGGGACGCGCAGCGTGAAGGTTCCCGAGGTCTCGTTCTGCGTGGCGGCGTCGAGCACCATCCCCCCCTGGTTGCGCGCGATCCGCGTCACGGTTGCCACGCTCCTGGAGAACGCACCGTTCGGGAGTTGGATGCCGATGCGGCCGTCGCGGATGATCTTCGACAGGTCCGCTTGCGGGGTGGAGGCGCTTCCGGTGGCGGCCTGGTCTGCGGCGGACGAACCCCGGACGGCCCCGCCGCTGCCCTCGAGGTTGCCGAGCGACGGGTTGTTGGCCGGGGCGGGCGCCGGCACCCCCGGCACCGTCTGCGCGACGTCGGCCCCCGTCTTCGGCGCGCCCGTTGCGTCCGCCGCCGCGGGCAAGGCTGCGTCGTTCGAAGACGACCCGCTCTGTGTGAGGAACCCGACGCCGCCGGCCAAGACCAGGAACGCAAGCAGGGCGGCGGCGATCGAGCCCCAATGCCGTTCGCGTCCCGGAAGGCGGCGCGACGAGGGCCCGGCTGGGGACGCGATCTCGACGGGTGCGGTTGCCTCTCGGGCTGCCGCCTCGCGAAGGTCCTCTTCGAGCTGCTGGAGGAAGCGGATGTCGCTCTTCATCACTCGACCTCCGTGGTAAGGGCCAGGCCGCGTGCCTGCAGCGCGAGCGCTACCTGGCGCAGGCCTCGGCTGACACGCTGGCGCGCGCTCTGTTCGGTGCAATGCAGTCGTGCGGCGACCTCCGGGTAGGGGAGGCTGTCGATCACACGCAGGCGCATCGCGTCGCGCTGGGTGGGATTCAACGTTTCGAGCGCCTGAACGAGCGCCTCCCGGATCGGCGCGAAGTCGATGAGGTCCTCGATGCGCTCGTAGTCCTCGAGCGGGAGTTCGCGTTCGGGCATGCCCAGCTTGCGTCGCGCCGCGGCGTCGACGCGGCCGGAGCGGAAGAAACGTCCGAGCCGGTGACGAGCGATCCCGTAGATCCATGCCACGCCGTTCACTCCTTGCTCCGTGTAGCGGGCGCGCGAGGCGAACGCCTCGGCGAACGTCTCCGCGGTGAGCTCAGCGGCGGTCTCCGGATCGAGCGTCCGGCGCGCGAAGTAGCGCAGGAGATCCTCGGCGTGACGGCGATAGAGCTCCGAGAACGCCTCACCGTCGCTGCGGGACGCGATCAGGAGCTCGCTGTCGGTTCGCTCGTGCGGCACGCTGCCTCCGACCGGGTCGTCTCGCGTTGCGGGTACGTCCATCCATCATGCCGCGAGGGGCTGTGCGTGTGACAGCGCTCCGACGCCCGGGGCACCGTCGGTGGTTCCCGGCGCGGCCTTGCCGTGCGCGGTGCTAGCGTGACGAGCCCGTCTGCCGGCCAGGAGGCCCCGCTGAGCGACTCGTTCCCGCGCCAGGCCGCACGCACCCGTGGGTTCAACCTCGGGTTGCCGCGGGCGTTCGCGCTGGCGCCCGACGGGTCTCGCGTGGTCTTCCTCCGTTCCCCTTCCGGTTCCGATCCGAACGCGGCGCTCTGGGTCTACGACGTAGCCGAGGACCGTGAGCGGATCGTGTTCGATCCGGGCTCCGACGAGGAGCCACTCACGCCGCAGGAGCGGGACCGGAGGGAGCGCGCCGGCGAGCGGCAGGCCGGCGTGGTCGCGTTCGCGACCGACCGCGACCTCGGCGTGGCCGCGTTCGTGCTCGGTAGCCGGCTGATGTTGGCCGATCTGCGCGAAGGAGGCGTCAGGACCTTGGAGCCTGTGGGCCTCGCGTTCGACGCCCGACCCGATCCCACCGGAGCCCGGGTGGCCTACGTCCATGACGGTGCGCTCCGCATCCTGGGCGTGGCCGACGGATCGGACCGCCGGCTCGTCCACGACGACGATCCCGGTATCCGGTGGGGGCTCGCGGAGTTCGTCGCCGCCGAAGAGATGGGCCGCCAGCGCGGGTACTGGTGGGCGCCGGACGGCGCGCGGCTCTTGGTGGCCCGCGTCGACGAGCGAGCCGTCCCCGAGTGGCACATCGCCTCGCCGATCGAGCCCGCCGCCACACCCCGGGCCGTTCGCTACCCCCAGGCGGGAGGCCCGAACGCGGTCGTGACCCTCCACGTCGTCGGACTCGACGGTGGCGTCGTGGACGTGGCCTGGGATCGCGACGGGTTCGAGTACGTGGGGGCGGTCTCCTGGACCGATGAGGGGCCGCCGCTCGCGCTCGTCCAGTCCCGCGATCAACGCGACATCCAGGTGCTCGCGATCGATCCAGCAACGGGCGCGACGGAGATCGTGTGGTCCGATCACGACGACACCTGGACCCAGCTCGTGCCTGGTGTCCCGGCCTGGCTGTCCGGCGGCCGCCTCCTCACGGCCGCGCACCGCGACGACACGCGGCGCCTGCTGATCGACGACGAACCCGTCACCCCTCCGGGCCTCCAGGTGGTTGGAGTCGTCGCCGCGGGCGAGGATGTGGTGTTCCGCGCGACCGAGGAACCCACCGAGGTGCACGTGTGGCGCCTGGCCCGCGACGGCGGCCTCGAGCGGCTCAGCCACGAGCCGGGGGTCCACGCGGCGGCGGCCGGGGGTGGGCTCCTGGTGATGGTGTCGGAGACCTCGGATCGGTCCCTGCCCGAGAGCGTCTTGTCGCGCAACGGCGCTCCGGCCCACACGTTCGGGCGATCCGTCGAGACGCCGGTCATCTCGGGGGCGCCCATGTTCCTCTCACTCGGGGAGGCGGCGCTCCGCACGGCGGTTCTCACGCCCGGCGGCGCAGAACCGTCGGCGTCCCTGCCCGTCCTCCTCGATCCGTACGGAGGTCCAGGGCACGGCCGCGTCGTGCGAGCTCGGCGCGCGCTCCTGGAATCGCAGTGGCTCGCCGACCAGGGGTTCGTCGTGATCGTGGCCGACGGCCGCGGCACGCCCAACCGAGGCGTGGCCTGGGAGCAGGCCGTGCACCACGATCTCGTCGATCTCGCCCTCGCGGATCAGGTCGCGGCGCTCGAGGCGGCCGCGGATCGCTACGCGTTCCTGGACGTGTCCAAGGTGGCGATCCGTGGTTGGTCCTTCGGCGGATACCTCACGCTCGCCGCGCTCCTGCGACGTCCCGACGTCTTCCACGCCGGGATCGCCGGGGCGCCCGTGGTGGACATGCGGTTGTACGACACGCACTACACCGAGCGCTACCTCGGAACCCCGGCGTCGCACCCCGAGGCCTACGAGAACGCGGACCTAGTGCAGGACGCGGATAACCTGCGAGGCGAGCTGCTCATCGTGCACGGGATCGCCGACGACAACGTGTACGTCACGCATTCGCTGCGGATGTCGAAGGCGCTCATGGAGGCCGGCCGGGGGCATTCGATGATCCCGCTCTCGGGCATCACGCATCGGCCCACGGACGAGCGCGCCGCGGAGTCGATGCTCCTGATCGAGGTGGCGTTCCTGCGCCGCGCCCTGGGGGTCTCGCTACCGGGGTGAGCCCGGAGGCCCGATAGACTCGCAGTTCCCCGAACGGCCGGAGCGGCGCCCCATGCCTATCATCGTCCAGAAGTACGGCGGCTCCTCGGTCGGATCCGTTCAGCGGATCCAGGCCGTGGCCGACCGGGTCGTGCATGCGCGCGAGACGGGCAACGACGTGGTCGTCGTCATCTCCGCCATGGGCGATTCCACCGACGACCTCCTGGCCATGGCCCATGCCATTGCGCCGATCCCAGAGCCGCGCGAGCTGGACATGCTGCTCACGTCCGGCGAGCGCATCGCCATGGCCCTGCTGGGGATCGCGATCAATGCGCGCGGGTGCAGGGCCGCGAGCTACACGGGCTCGCAGGCCGGCATCATGACCGACACCCAGCACGGCGCCGCGAAGATCGTCGAGATCAGACCCAAGCGCATCATCGAGGCCCTGGCAGCTGGCAGCGTCGTCATCATCGCCGGATTCCAGGGCCTCTCGACATCCTCGCTGGAGATCACCACGCTCGGACGCGGTGGGTCCGATACCACCGCGGTGGCCATGGCGGTGGCGCTCGGCGCCGAGGTCTGCGAGATCCACACGGACGTGGCCGGCGTCTTCACGACCGACCCGCGCCTGGAGCCGAGCGCGCGCAAGATCGACCGCATCTCCTACGAAGAGATGCTGGAGCTGGCCGCCGCGGGCGCGAGGGTCCTGAACGCGAGGTCCGTGGAGTACGCGCGGCGCCACGGCGTGCGCCTGCACGTTCGGTCCTCGTTCGACGACGCACCCGGCACCTGGGTGCAGGAGGTGGAGGTACCCATGGAAGGCGTGTTGATCTCGGGCGTGGCGCTGGATACCGAAGAAGCGAAGGTCACGCTCGGCCGCGTTCCGGATCAGCCCGGCGTGGCCGCCACCGTGTTCAAGGCCATCGCGGACGACGGCGTCAGCATCGACATGATCGTGCAGAACGTCTCCCACGAGGGTGCGACCGACCTCTCCTTCACGGCGCCGCGCGCGGACGTGCCGAAGCTGCAGAACGTGATGGAGCGCGTCGTCAAGGAGGTGGGCGCGGAGGGGTTCACGGTGGACGACGCCATCGCCAAGGTCTCGCTGGTGGGCGCGGGGATGAAGAGCCATCCGGGCGTGGCCGCCGATATGTTCGACGTGCTCGCGGCCGAGGGCATCAATATCGAGATGATCTCCACGTCGCCGATCCGCATCTCGTGCGTGATCCGCCGCGACGACGGTCCGCGCGCAGTGCAGGTGATCCACACGCGCTTCAAGCTTGACGCGTCCGGCGCATCGGCGGACGTCTAGCGCCGTGGGACCCCCTGTAGGGTGAGATGACCATGCGAGTCGCCGTCGTCGGAGCCACGGGAGCGGTCGGCCGGGAGATGACGCGGATCCTGCAGGAGCGCGCGTTTCCGGTCGACGCGTTCGTGCCGCTCGCCTCGGCCCGCTCCGTGGGGGCCACCGTCGCGTTCGCGGACTCGGAGCACCCGGTGAAGGAGCTCTCACTCGATGCCCTTCGCGATGTCGACCTCGCCCTCGTGAGCGCCGGTGCCGCGGTCGCGCGCTCGTTCATCCCCCAGGCATCGGCCATGGGCGTCACGTGCGTCGACAACTCCAGCGCGTTCCGCGAGGATCCGGCGGTGCCGCTGTGTGTGCCCGAGGTCAATCCCGAGGCCCTCGAGGGATCGCCCACGATCGTGGCCGTCCCCAACTGCACGACGATCACGGCCGTCCTTCCCCTGGCGCCGCTTCACCGCGCCGCGGGCCTGCGGTCGCTTGCGCTCTCGTCCTACCAGTCGGTGAGCGGCGCCGGCCAGCACGGCGTGACGGAGCTCCTGGAGCAGGTCGAGAAGCTCCGTGGGGACGAGCCTTCGCTCATGCATCCGGAGCACGACGCCCTCCCCGCGGGCCCGACGTTCGGCACCACCATCGCCTACAACGTGATCCCGCAGATCGGCAGCTTCGACGAGGACGGCTTCACCGGCGAGGAGACGAAGATGATGGCGGAGCCCCGCAAGGTCTTGGGCCTGCCCCTTCTCCCGGTGATGGCCACCAGCGTCCGCGTCCCGGTCATCGCCGGCCACGGGGTCTCGATCCTGGCGGAGTTCGACCGCCCGATCACCGTCGCCGAAGCGCGCGAGTTGCTGGCCTCGGCTCCGGGCGTCGAGCTGCGGGACGATCCCGCGAACGCCGTGTTCCCCACCCCTTTGGCGGCCGCCGGCGGCGATCTCGCGCTGGTGGGGCGGGTGCGGCAGGTGCCCGATCGCCCGGATGCGCTGGCGTTGTTCAGCTGTGCGGACAACCTCCGCAAGGGCGCCGCCCTCAACGCCGTCCAGATCGCCGAGCACCTGTTCACTCGGTAGCGCGCTCGTTCCAACGGCTCCGGACCTGGGGTAGGGTCGCGCCGTGAGCTTCATCGACGTCATGGAGACCGCCGTGAAGACCTTCGAGGCCATCGGCGTCGTCATCCTCGTCGTCGCCGCCGTGGCGGCGCTCCTGGGATACGTGGCCGAGCTCGCCCGCGGGAGGTCCTCGTCGCAGGCGTTCGTCGACCTCCGCGCCCGGCTGGGCCGCGGCATCCTGCTCGGGCTGGAGATCCTGGTGATCGCCGACATCATCCGGACGATCACGCTCACGCCGTCGCTGTCGGGCGCCCTCACGCTGGCGCTCATCGTGCTGGTGCGGGTCCTGCTGAGCTTCGCGATCGACGTGGAGGTCGACGGCGTCGTGCCCTGGCGCAAGAGGTCCGCCGGACCGAGTTAGCTCTGCGTCGACGAGTCCCCGGACTTGTCTACCAACCGGTAGAGAAGGCATACTCTGCGCATGGCGGAGCGGGAGGGGACCGCCCCTTCGATCGTTGAGCGGCTCGCCGGCAAGCGGATGCTGCTCACCGGCGTCACGGGTTTCCTGGCGCAGGTGGTGTTCGAACGCATGCTTGCGGACTTCCCCGACACGCGGGTCGCGCTGCTCGTGCGTTCCCAGAACGCCGCGACCAGCCGCGAGCGGGTCGAGTACCTGCTCCGCAAGCCGGCCTTCGATGGGCTGCGCGAGCGGATCGGCAACGATGGATTGGTCAAGCTCCTTGACGAACGGGTCGAGGTGATCGACGCGGATTTCGGCCGCGGCGTGCCGCAGATCCCCGGCGACATCGACGTGGCGATGCACTCGGCGGCTTCGGTGAGCTTCGATCCGCCCATCGACGAGGGGTTCCAGACCAACGTGCAGGGTGCCATGAACCTGTATCACGGTGTCGTGAACGGAGGCTCCCGGCCCTCGCTCGTGCACGTCTCGACCGCCTACGTCGCCGGGGTTCGCAAAGGGGTCATCCCCGAGGGCCCGCTCGACCACGGCGTGGACTACCGGCTGGAGCTGGAGATGGCGTTGCAGGCGCGCGGCGACGTGGAGGCGCAGTCCCGCAAGCCCGAGATGCTTGGCTCCTTCCTGGACGCCGCACGCAAGGAGCACGAGCGGGCCGGACCCTCCACCGTTGCCGACGACGCGGAGGAGCGTCGCCAGCGGTGGGTGACCAAGCGCCTCGTCGAGTACGGGCGCATGCGCGCGCGATCGCTGGGATGGCCGGACGTGTACACGTTCACGAAGGCCATGGGTGAGCGCGCGATCGAGGAGCTCGCCGCCGCGGAGGGGCTGCCGCTGTCGATCGTGCGACCCTCGATCATCGAGTCGGCGTACCTGCATCCGTTCCCCGGCTGGATCGACGGGTTCAAGATGGCCGACCCCATCATCCGTGCCTACGGCCTGGGCCAGATCCCCGAATTCCCGGGGATCCCCGAGGGCATCATCGACCTCGTCCCCGTGGATTTCGTGGTGAACGCGCTCCTGGCCGTGGCCGCGAACCCGCCCGTCCCCGGCGACGACGCGTGCCACTTCAACGTGAGCTCGGGCGCTCGCAACCCGCTGCGTTTCTTCGAACTGTACGAATGGATCCGCGGCTATTTCGAAGAGCACCCCCTGCCCGAACGCGGGCGCGGCGAGCACAAGGTGCCCGATTGGGAGTTCCCGGGGCGGCTCAAGGTGGAACGGCTGCTGAAGCGGGCGGAGCGCTTCACCGACGTGGCCGAACAGGTCGTCACGCATCTGCCCAAGTCCAAGGCGATGCGCGACGCCGTGAATCGCGTGGATCGGGACAAGGCTCGCGTGGACTTCGTGAAGCGCTACAGCGACCTGTACGGGATGTATACGGAGACCGAGGTCGTGTACACGGACGACCGAACGCTCGCGCTGTTCGCGTCCATGAGCGCCGAGGACAAGCCGCGGTTCCCGTTCGACGTGGCGATGGTGGACTGGAAGCACTATCTGCGCGACGTGCACACGCCGGCCGTGGTGCAAGGCCTGCGGGAGCTGTCGCGCCGCGATCGCGCGAAGCCTGTGGTGACGATCGAATCTCGCGACGAGCTGGTGGTGGCCGTGTTCGACATGGAGGGGACCATCATCACGTCCAACGTGGTGGAGTCCTACGTATGGACGCGCATGGCCGACCTGCCCTCGGACGAGTGGCCCGCCGAGCTGTTCGACGTGTTCTCGAAGATCCCCGGCTACCTCCAGGTCGACCGGCGCGATCGAGGGGACTTCCTGCGCACGTTCTTCCGGCGTTACGAGGGTGCGAGCGTGGAGGGCATCGACCGGCTCGTGAGCGACCACGTGGGCGAGTTCATGCTGCAGAAGGCTAGCGCGGCGGCGATCCGGCGTATCCGCGCGCACCGCGCGGCCGGTCATCGCACGGTCCTCATCACCGCGGCGGCCGAACCGTTCATCCGGTCGCTCGCGCCGCTGTTCGACGTGGTGATCGGCGCCGAGCTCGCGGTGCGCGACGGCCGCTACACCGGGTTCATGTCCCAGCCGCCGCTCGTGGGTGAGGCGCGCGCGGCCTGGTTGAAGCGCTACGCACTCCTGGAGGATGTCGATCTCAAGCATTCCTACGCCTACGCGGACTCCTACAGCGACCTGCCGCTCTTGCGGGCCGTGGGCAACCCGGTGGCCGTCTCGCCCGACGCCGCGCTGTTCAGGTTCGCCCGACGCCGCCGCTGGCCGATCGAGGAGTGGGGCATGACGAAGGGGATGCCACGCGTGCGCTTCCCGCGGCCACGTGACCCCATGAGGAGCGTGCCCTGATGGCGCTCGCCCTCGAGCTGTTCCGCAGTGCTCCTCGCTACCTCACCGCACGCGCCGTGGGCGGCCGCGCCCCCGGCTTGATCGCGGGCCCTCTTGCCCCGCTTCGCCTTTCCACGCGGCCCGACCCGGAGGCGCGGCTCGACGGCTGGGTGCGCGTGAAACCGCTGCTCTCGGGCGTGTGCGGGAGCGACCTCGCCACGATCGCGGGCACGTCGAGCCTGTACTTCTCCCCGCTCGTGTCCATGCCGTTCGTTCCCGGCCACGAGGTGGTGGGCGAGCTGTTGGACGACGCCGGTCCCGATCTGCCGGCCGGCCGCCGCGTGGTGATCGCCTCCGTGCTCGGGTGCGCCACGCGCGGGATGCCCGAGCTCTGTCCCAACTGCGCCGCGGGCGACTACGGCCGGTGCGACCGGATCACCGTGGGCGACCTCAAGCCCGGGCTGCAGACCGGGTACTGCAGCGATACCGGCGGCGGCTGGAGCCGGATGATGCTGGCGCACCGATCCCAGCTCTGGGCCGTCCCCGACGAGATGGAGGATCGAACGGCCGTGCTCATCGAGCCGCTCGCGTGCGCGATCCACACCGCGCTGCGCGCCGGGGTGCCGGAGGGCGCAGACGTGCTCGTGGCGGGCGCCGGGACCGTGGGTCTGCTCACGCTCATCGCGCTCGGCCGCTTCGCGAAGGCGGGCAGGATCGTGGTGGCGGCCAAGCATCCCCGCCAGCGCTCGGCTGCGACCATGGCCGGGGCCACCGAGGTCGTACGCCCGGAGCACGCGCTCAAGGCCGTGCGCCGCGCCGAGAGCGCCGTGAAGCTCACGCCGGAGCGCGGGATGGACTTCCTGCTGGGCGGCGTCGACGTGGCCGTTGAGTGCACGGGTTCGAAGAGCGGGCTCGACCTCTGCCTGCGCACCACGAAGGCGGGCGGCCGCGTGGTGGTGAGCGGCATCCCCGGAGCCGGGGCGGATCTCACCCCGCTGTGGATGCGCGAGCTCGAGCTCGTGGGCGCCTATACCGCCGGCATGGAGGATGTCGAAGGCGGCACGCGCCACGCGTTCGCCCTGGCTCTGGAGCTCGCGAGCGCCTTGCCGACCCTCGACCAGCTCGTGGGCGCGACCTATCCGTTGGAGCGATGGCGCGAGGCCATCGACCATGCGATGTCCGCCGGCCGGCTCGGAACGTTCAAGGTGGCGTTCGCGCCGCAGGACTAGGAGACGAAGGAGATGCCCAGACCCGGATTCGTGCTCGACGTCGACGAGCGGACGCCCCCGTTGCTGGTGCACCAGGGGGAGGGCTTCCGCATGCAGAAGTTTCCCCTGGGGACCCGCGTCGTCTACCCGCCGGACCCGCTGCCCGGCATCAAGGACGTGAACGGGGCGATCCGTCAGGCACTGCTGCATCCGCTCGGGGACTCGGAACCGCTGACGGAGCTGCTCACGCCGGGGATGAGGCTCACCATCGCCATCGACGACATCTCCCTGCCCCTGCCGCCGATGGTCACCCCCGACATCCGGCAGCGGATCCTGGAGCAGGTCATCGAGCTCGCCGCGCGCCGCGGCGTCGAAGACGTTGAGCTCATCGTGGCCACCGCGCTGCACCGGCGCATGACCTCCTCGGAGATCGAGCGCATGGTGGGCGAGCGGGTCTTCCGATCGTTCTTCCCCCGCCAGCTCTCCAACTTCGACGCGGAGGATACCGAGGCGCTGACGAGCTTCGGCACCACCGACCAGGGTGAGGAGGTCGAGATCAGCAAGCGAGCCGCCGAGTCCGACCTGATCGTCTACGTGAACATCAACCTGGTCGCGATGGATGGCGGGCACAAGTCCGTGGCCGTGGGGCTCGCCAGCTACAAGAGCCTCAAGCATCACCACAACGTGAACACCATGCTGCACTCGCAGTCCTACATGGATCCCCGAGAGGGCCGCAGCGCGATCAACGACTCCACCGTGCGGATGGGACGCAAGCTCGCGGCCGACGGCGTGAAGGTCTTCCAGATCGAGACGACGCTCAACTCCGACACCTTCCCCAAGAACCTGGGCTTCCTCAACAAGCGTGAGTGGGAGTGGAGCGCGTACGACCAGGCCTTGATGATCGCGGCCCGCAAGGGAAACGATGTCGCCCCGCCTCGCCTGCGCCGCGAGCTGTACCGCCGCATCGAGGCGCCCTACAAGCTCACCGGCATCAACGCCGGCGAGGTGGAGGCCGTGCACGATCGCACCCTCGCGAACCTGCACCGCCAGCAGCTCGTGGAGGTGCAGGGGCAATCCGACGTTCTCATCATGGGACTTCCCTACCTGGGTCCGTACAACGTGAACTCGATCCTCAACCCGATCCTCGTGCACTGCTTGGGATTGGGCTACCTCTTCAACATGTACCGGAACAAGCCGCTCGTCCGCGAGGGTGGGGCGGTCATCCTCTACCACCCCGTGCCCTGGGAGTTCAGCCCGATCCACCACCCCAGCTACATCGACTTCTTCGAGGAGGTCCTCGCCGAGAGCACCGACCCGAAGACCATCGAGGCGGAGTTCGAGGAGAAGTACGCGACGGACCCGTGGTACCGGCACCTGTACCGCACGAGCAACGCCTACCACGGGGTGCATCCGTTCTACATGTGGTATTGGGGAGCGCACGGCCGCGACCACGCCGGGGACGTGATCTTCGTCGGCGGCGAGTCCAAGACGGTGGCCCGCCTGGGCTACCGACGAGCGAGTTCGCTGCGCGACGCCATCGAGATGGCCAAGGACACGGTGGGCGCGAGCCCGACCATGACGTACTTCCACGCGCCTCCCGTGATGATCGCCGACGTGCACTAGGGGGACCGATGGGAGGCCTGCGCGAAGAACTGAGGGGGATGGCTGAGGGGTTCCGGTGGGGACGTCGTCCGCTCGTACCCAAGTCTGCCGAGCCGTTCGCCCCCGAACCCGAGGACCGGATGTTCCCCACGGACTGGGCGCGCACCCCGGTGGGCACGGCCGTGCGCCAGGTCATCCTGCGCACGATGATGGGGCCGCTGTTGCGGAACGAGGTCACGATCCGCATCGAGGGGCTCGATCGCCTGGGTGGCGTCCGCGCGCCCGTCATCTTCTACTCCAACCACACGAGCCATCTGGACGCCACCATCATCATGACGTCGCTTCCCAACCGATGGCAGGCGAAGACCGCCGTGGCCGCGGCGCGCGACTATTTCTTCGACGTGTGGTGGCGGCAGGCGTTCACGGCACTCGTGTACGGGGGGTTCCCCATCGACCGCGCGAAGGGCGGCAAGGGCGCGGTCACCCAGGCGCTCCAGCTGCTCGACGACGGGTGGTCCCTGGTCGTCTTCCCCGAGGGAGGACGGTCCCCCGACGGCCACGCGCAGCGGTTCCGCCACGGCACGGCGCGGCTGTGCATCGACGCCGGCGTGGGCGCGGTGCCTATCGCCATCCGCGGTGCCTACCAGGCGTGGCCCAAGGGCACGAACTGGCCGAAGTCGGGTCGCCCACCCGTGAGCGTGCGGTTCGGATCGCCGCTCATGCCCGAGGAAGGCGAGACCCATCGCGTGTTCTCGGCGCGCATGACCCAAGCGGTGGCGGTGCTCCTCGACGAGGACCGATCCACGTGGTGGGAGGCGATGCAGCGCGCGCAGCGCGACGAGACGCCGACCATGGCGGGACCACAGGGCCCCGCGTGGGTGCGTAGGTGGGAGGGTTCCCGTCCCGTCCCGCGACGCGCCCCCGGCCGGACCTGGAAGTAGGCGGATGCCCCGCGACGGTCAGGCCCGGCGGGACGCGATCGTGGCCGAGGCGATCCACCAGTTCGGACGCGACGGCTACCGCGCCGCCAGCCTGGATCACATCGGGGCCGCCGTGGGCGTGCGCAAGCAGACGGTCCTGTACTACTTCGCGTCCAAGGATGTGCTCCTCGAGGCGTGTTTGGAAGCGGCGGGGCGACGGCTGGCCTTCGTGATCGCGAAAGCGCTCGAGGGCACGGAAACGTACTGGGATCGCGCCGAGGCGGTCATCCACGCCGTGTTCCGTCTCGCGGGCGATTGGCCCGAGTTCCCGATGTTCGTGCGCGAGGCCGGGCGCCTGGGCCCCGACGCCTTCGACCGGTTCGCCGACGTGCTGGACCCGGTGCGCCTTCGCGCCATCGAGTTCCTGCAGGCCGGCATGGATCAAGGCGAGATCCGCAAACAGGACCCGGTGTTGCTGTTGTTCACCCTCTACACCGCGGTGGTCGGGTCGCTCACCGAGGCGAGCGTCCTGAACGCCGTGGTCGGAGCTGACAAGAGCCGGCAGTCGCTCCGACTGCGCGAGCGCGAGGTGATGTCGTTCGTGCGCGCCGCGCTGAGGCCCCCGCAGGGCGCTGAGGGCTAGGTCCGGCCCCGGTGCCGCCGGTACCGGCCGATCAGCGCGGCCGTCGAGGGATCGTGCGCGCCCGGCTCGGGATCGGCCCCCGCCGCAAGCTCGCGCACGATCCTGCCGGCGAGCGCCTTCCCCAGCTCGACGCCCCATTGGTCGAACGAGTCGATGCCCCAGATGGTCCCCTGCGTGAACACCTTGTGCTCGTAGAGCGCGATGAGTTGGCCCAGCGAACCCGGCGTCAGCGCGGTCGTCAGGATCGTCGAGGTCGGGCGGTTCCCGTGGAACGTGCGGTGCGGGACCTGCGCCGCGGGCACGCCCTCGGCCCGCACCTCGTCGGCGGTTCGCCCGAAGGCGAGCGCCTCGGTCTGGGCGATGAGGTTGGCCATGAGCAGATCGTGATGTCCGGGTACGTCGTCGGTGGGTTCGAGGAGGCCGATCACGTCGGCGGGAACCAGCTCCGTTCCCTGATGGAGCAGTTGGTAGTACGCGTGCTGGCCGTTCGTACCTGGCGTGCCCCAGACGACCGGCCCCGTCTGATAGCCCACCGGCGAACCCTCGAGGTCGACCGACTTGCCGTTCGATTCCATCTCGAGCTGCTGCAGGTAGGCGGGCAGGAGCGCGAGGTGATGGCTGTACGGGAGGACCGCGTGCGACTGCGCGCCCCAGAAGTCGCCGTACCAGATGCCGAGCAGTCCCATCAGGACCGGGAGGTTCCGCTCGAAGGGCGCCGTACGGAAGTGCTCGTCCATGGTGTGGAATCCGGCGAGCATGTCGGCGAACGCGTCGGGTCCGATCGCGATCATGAGGGAGAGGCCGATCGCCGAATCGAGTGAATAGCGACCGCCCACCCAATCCCAGAACCCGAACATCTGCGCGGGGTCGATGCCGAAGTCCGCGACCCTCCTCGCCGCCGTGGAGACCGCCACGAAGTGCCGGGCCACCGCGTCCTCGCCCAGGGCTCCCACCAGCCAGGCGCGGGCCGACCGGGCGTTGGTGAGCGTCTCCACCGTGGAGAACGTCTTGGACGAGACGATGAACAGCGTCTGGGCGGGGTCGAGGTCGCGCGTCGCTTCGGCGAGGTCGGCCCCGTCGACGTTGGATACGAACCGGAACGCGATGGAGCGTTCCGAGACGTCGCGCAACGCCTCGTAGGCCATAGCGGGCCCGAGGTCGGATCCGCCGATGCCGATGTTCACCACCGCACGGATGGGCTCCCCGGAGAACCCGGTCCAGGCGCCCGAGCGGACGGCATCGGCGAACGCGCCCATCCGGTCGAGGACGTCGTGGACCTCCGCCACGACGTCGACGCCGTCCACCACGAGGGTCCGGTCGCGCGGCATGCGCAGGGCCACGTGCAGAACGGGCCGGCCCTCCGTGACGTTGATGCGCTCGCCCCCGAACATCGCGTCGATGCGCGCCCGGAGTTCAGCCCGGCGGGCGAGGGCAGTCAGCAGCACGACGGTCTCGTCGGTGATCCGGTGCTTCGAGTAGTCCAGGAACAGGTCGCCCGCCTCGGCCGCGTACCGGCCCGCGCGGGCCGGATCCGCGGCGAACAGCTCGCGCAGCGTCATGCCCGCCATCGCACGCTGATGCGCGACGAGGGCCTCCCACTCGGGTGAGCGATCGATGGTGGTCACGACATCGTCTCTACCGGGGCGCCGCAACGCCGTTCACGACGACGCCAGATCCTCGTCGATCCGCTAGGAATAGAACTCGACGATCAGGCGCTCTTCCACCGGCACGGGGAGCGGAACCTCGGCGCGTTCGGGCAACCGCGAGAGCGTTCCCGAGACCTCCGACTTGTTGCGGTACAGATACGAGGGCGGGTCGGGTGTGATCTCCATCGCCTCCTGCACGGAGACGAAGTTCCTCGCCTTGGCGGAGACCTCCACGGTCTGACCCGGCTTCACGCGGGCGCTCGGAACGTTCAGGCGCCTGCCGTCCAAGGAGACGTGGCCGTGCGAGACGAGCTGGCGAGCCTGCCGCGTGGTGAGCGCGAACCCCAGGCGAAGGACCACGGTGTCGAGGCGCGTCTCCAGCTGCTGGATCAGCTCCTCGCCGGTGACCCCATTGCTCCGCGACGCCTTGTCGTAGTACGTGCGCATCTGCGCCTCGCCCACGCCGTAGATGGCTCGGAGCTTCTGCTTCTCCACCAAGCGGGTCTGGTACTCGGAGATGCGTTTGCGACCCCGCCCGTGCTGGCCGGGGGGGTACGGCCGCTTGTTCGACGGGCAGTTGGGACGCCCGCAGAGGGCCGCGCCGACGCGACGACAGGTGCGGTGCTTGGGTCCGATCTTGTCCACTGATCACTCCATCTGCTCAGCCCGGTTGCGAGGGTGCTCCCGCGGGACGGGGCATCGGGCTGGTCGATCCCTGTCCGAGAAGTGTCACCGAAAGGGGCGGTGAACTGCGGAAGCTCGTGCCCGTTGGTGCCGTACGAATGTACCAGCACGCGGCCCGGGCCCCGAGCCGAGAGCTCGTTCGAGAGGGCCGCCGCGGCTAGGATGCCGCGGTGGATGGCACGCGCGACCGGGCCGTTGGGTCGCTCCTCGGGCTCGCGGTGGGCGACGCCCTCGGCGCGCCCTTCGAGTTCCGTCGGGCCTCGGCCGTGCCCTCTCCCATTCCGGCGTTCGAGCTTCCCTGGATGGGTCTGCCGCCGGGGACCTGGACCGACGACACGGCGATGGCGCGCAACCTGTGGACGTCGCTCATCGCGAACGGGGGAGCGTTCGATCCGGACGACATCGTGCGGCGGCATCTCGCCTGGCTCGCCGGCGGTCCCCCGGACGTGGGCAACCTCACCCGCCGTGTGCTGAGCGGGCTCCGAGACGGCGACCCCGACGCGGCGCGCAGCTACGTGGAGCGGCGCGGTCCCGAGGTGAGCGCCGGTAATGGCTCAGTGATGTACTGCGCGCCGCTGGGGGTCGTGCAGGCGGAGCGGCCCGCGGACCTCGTCGAGCTGGCCCCGGCGCTCTCGTCGCTCACGCACTGGGACCGGCGTTGCGGCACGGCGTGCCTCGCCGTGACGCTCGCGGCCGCGTCGCTCGTGGCGGGCGCCCCGCCGGAGGGGGCCGTGCTCGAGGCGATCGCGGCGGCCGCCGACCGCGAGGGAGGCGAGGAGCTCGAGTACCTGGTGGGCGAGGCGGGCCGGGCCCGGCCCCTCGACGGCCCCGACATGGGGTTCACCCTGTTCGAGGCGGGCGTCGCGCTGCAGGTGACGGGCGAGGGGCGGGGCTTCGAGGACGGTCTTCGGTACGTGGTCGGCCTCGGCGGCGACACGGACACGAACGCGGCAGTCGCGGGCGCCTTGCTGGGCGCCACGCACGGGGCGGGAGCCATCCCCACGCCGTGGCTTCAGCGGCTCGCGTACGTCGACAGCCTGTTGGCGGAGGCCCGCGACGTCGCCGCACTCATCCCCGACTGAGCTCAGCGGCGGGCGCCGGCCGCAGCGTACTCGTCGTCCGGCCCGTCCAGGCGACGGGCGACGCCCGCGTCCACGAGTTCCGCGAGGATGGAGCTGGCCATGGCCGGCGACATCCCGTATCGGCTCGCCAGCGCCCCGCGCGTCCACACGGCATCCGGATGCTGCAGGATCGCGTGTGCGATCGTCTGACGTGCGTATGCCTCGCGAGATTCGGACTCCATCTGCATGGGGCCTCCTCGCTGGTATCCGGGAACTGCGCGAATCGACAGTGTCGATGGCCGAACGACCACTCGGAAGGCCCGCGCGTCAACGTTGGTGATGCGTTCGGCGACCGTTCACGCGCGGGGACCCCTGTAACGCAGGGTCGGAACATGAGACGGTGCGGAGGGGAACCACCTCTTCGACCGGAGCGCACAGGAGGCGACCGTGGCTGACATCGTGATCTACGGAGCGAGCTGGTGTCCGGACTGCCGCCGCGCCAAGAAGTTCCTGAGCGACCAGCGCATCCCCTTCGCGTGGCACGACCTGGAGACCGAGCCCGAACTCGCTTCGGAGGTGCAAGCCCGCAACGACGGCAACAACGTGATCCCCACGATCGTGTTCCCGGACGGGTCCCATCTCTCGGAGCCCACGAACGAAGCCCTGGCCGACAAGTTGGGTCTCCAACGCATGGCCATGATGCACGTGTACGACCTCGTGATCGTGGGCGGTGGGCCCGCCGCGCTCACGGCGGGCATCTACGCCGCGCGCGAGAACCTCGAGGCGCTCATCATCGATTCCAAGGGGCTCGGCGGGCAGGCGGGCGTGACCGAGCGCCTGGACAACTACCCGGGGTTCCCCGACGGGATCGGCGGCGCCGACCTCGCGGACCGCTTCGTCAAGCAGGCGGAGCGGTACGGAGTCGAGATGCTGCAGGCGGTGAGCGTCACGAGCATCACCGACGAAGGCCACCGAGAGATCGACGTCGAGACCGCGACCGGGGATCACTACCACGCGCACGCGGTGTTGCTCGCGACCGGGTCGTCGTACCGCCGCACGAACGCCGAGGGTGAGGACGACCTCATCGGCGCCGGGATCCACTTCTGCGCCACGTGCGATGGCCCGTTCTACCGAGGTTCCGAGGAGCTCATGGTGGTCGGTGGCGGCAACAGCGGGCTCGAGGAAGGGTTGTTCCTCACCCAGTTCACCGACAAGGTCACGGTGCTGGAGTACGGGGACCGGCTACGCGGCTCCAAGATCCTGCAGGACAAGGTGTCGAATCATCCCCAGATGGAAATCCAGCTGAACCACGCGGTCCGGTCGTTCGCCAAGAAGGACGACGGGAGCGGGAAGCTGGGGACCGTCGTCGTCGAGGACCGAACGACCGGCGAGCTCGAGGAGCATCATCCCGCGGGTGTATTCGTGTTCATCGGCCTCGACCCCAACACGGGGTTCTTGCGGGGGGTCGTCGATCTCGACGAGCGGGGGTTCGTGCAGGCGGATCCCGCGACGTTCATGACGAGCGTGCCCGGGGTGTTCGTGGCGGGCGACGTGCGGGGGGGTTCCACGAAGCAGCTCGCCTCGGCCGTCGGCGATGGCGCAGCGGTGGCCATCCAGATCCGCGGTTACCTCGATCGGTTGAGAGAACAGGCGGTGATGTAGATGGAGCCGGACGAGATCTTCGCGTTGCTCGTGAAGGCGGATGAGAGGTTGAAGTACGCCTCGGCAAAACAGGGAGACATGCGCGCGCAACAGGCTGCCGATCTGCTGAAGGAGGCGCTCCGCGAGGCGGAGACGATCGGGAACGAAGCTCTCGTCCAGCAAGCGAGGGTGCGCCTTGCGGATCTGGACGCGCTCTTAGGCGGAGCAGGGTCCTAGCGCGGGTGCACGACGCCCAAGGACGCCCCAGGCCGGTCGATCAGGCGGGCCGGGTCGCCTCCAGCCATCTCCTGAACGCCTGCCGAACGCGCTCTCGTTCGGGCGCTTCGACCGCGGCCTCCTCCAGCGAGCCCGCGACACGGACGGTCTCGCGCAGTTGCTCGAGCGCCGCCGTGCAACCATCGCACGCGCTCAGGTGGGCCACGACGCGGGCCCGTTCGTCCGCGGGGAGGGTCCCCTCGAGGTGATCGCTCAAGAGCTCCACCAGCTGTTGGCACGCGATGTCCTGCGAGCTCATCCGTCCGCCTCGAGGTAATCGTCGAGTTCGCGCCGCACCCTGCCGCGCGCGCGGTGCAGTAGCACCCGTTGATTGGTCTGCGTGAGCTCCAAGGCGTTACACACTTCCTCCGAGGTCCACCCCGCGACGTCGCGGAGCCGGATCACCTCGGCCTGCATCGGTGGGAGCTTCGTGATCGCGTGTGCGGCCACCGAGCGGGTTGCCGCCGCCTCCAGCCGTTCCTGCGGCAGACCTCGCCAGTCGTTCGGCAGACTCGACCAACGGCCCGCCCACTCGTCCTCGGGTCCGAGGAACGAGGCGGGCTCCCACGTCGGCGCGTCCAGGTCCTCGCCCGCAAGCGACGCGAACGGAACGCTCCGCCCCTCTCGCTGCCCGCGCGTCTTCGCGATGTTGGTGAGGATCCGGAAGATCCACGTTCGCAACGAGGATCGACCCTCGAAGCGATCGATCCCCTTCAGGACCCCCAGCCACGCGTCCTGCACGACCTCTTCGGCAACGGCGAGGGTGGACACGTACATGCGGGCGACGCGGAGCATCGATGGCTGGAGTGCGTCCACCAAGGCCATGAAGGCATCTTCGTCGCCGGCGCGCAGTCGTTGGATGAGGGCGAGGTCTTGGGCTGAGGCGGTGGTGGCGTCCTGCATCGGACGCGAGCCTACCGGGGCCGAGGGGAAGCCGCTACGGTCTGGCGACGCCGACCACGGGAGTGCCGTAGCCGCCGACGGATCCCTCCTGGACCTCGCCGCCGGGGCCGGGATGACGGGCGTGGATCATCATCCCGCCGCCGATGTAGAGCGCCACGTGGCTGATGGGGGAATAGAAGAACAGGAGGTCGCCCGGCTGCATCTGGCTGGGATCGACGTGGGGGAGCGCCGCGTACTGTGCCGCGGAGGAGTGGGGGAGGGACACGCCCGCCTGCGCCCACGCCCACGTGGTGAGCCCGGAGCAGTCGAACGTGCTGGGCCCGGCGGTCCCGAAGACATAGGAGGAACCGATGGCCTGCCGCGCGGCGTCGATCGCACGCGCCGCGCCGGTGACGTTGGGCGGTGGCGGGTTGTAACCGCCGCCGCCCGAAGTTCCGCCGCCGCCCGAAGTTCCGCCGCCGCCCGAGGGGTCCCCGCCGGACGTGCTTCCCGTGAGGGCGGCGGTGTCCTGGCTGGCCTGAGCCGCCGCGGCAGCGCGCTGCGCCGCGATGGCTTGCTGATAGTTCTGGTTCGTCTGCTGATACAGCACCTGCGCCTGGTCCAGCAGCCCCGAGATCTCTCCGCGCTTGCCGTTCACGGCGTCGAGTTGGCTCCGGGCCTCAGCGACCGCACCGTTGTACTGCTGGGCGGCCCATTCGTAGCGCTGGCGAGCGGTGTCGGCTTTCGTGGCGAGATCGGCGTCGTTCTGGGCCAGAGCCCCCATGAACTCCAGCCGATCGGAGAACTGCGTGAAGTCCTGGGCACCCAGGAGCGTGTCGAGCTGCGAACCCATGCCCGTGTAGGCCTCGGCCGCGCGCTGGCCCAGCTGGGCCCTCGCGGCCTCCGCCTGGGCCTGCGCCTCGTCCATCGCCGCCTTCGCGCCCGCGAGCTTGGCCTGCATCTGATCGAGGTGCAGACGGGCCGCGTTGTACTGCTCGACCACGACCTCGAGCTGGTGGTTCAACGCATCGAGCTTGGCTTTCGCGGACGCGACGTCGGCCTGGGTGGCGGGCGCCGCGGAGGAGGAGACGGCTGAGAGGGCGAAAAAGGGGAGAGCGAAGAGGGCGGCTACCGCCGTTCGCGTGAACCTCGTTCGCGTCCTGGTCATTTCCCTCCAAGGGCCAGCGGGAATAGCTAAGCCTCCGTCTGTTCGGGCGGAGGCTGCGACCGAGGCTACCGGGCCGTCCCCCGGGTCGTCAAACCCATCCATCGATCGGGGGTTCGGGGGGACGCAACCCACGGCAAGGCCGGAGGGCCGGTGCCGCGTCACGGCGGCCCGCGCGTTTGCCCTGAGTCGGGACGGCGGGATTTGAACCCGCGACCTCAGCGTCCCGAACGCTGCGCGCTACCAAGCTGCGCTACGTCCCGAACTCGTCAGTGTAGCGATTCGCCCCGGATCGAGGCCAAGGCTCGGCCGCTCCCGAGCTCCGGTCGGCGCTGTTACGCCGAGCCCGACCGGGGTTCGCGCCGACTCAGCTCGATCAGGGTGGCCTCCGGGCGACAGAGGAAGCGGAAAGGAGCGAATTTGGATGTACCCAGCCCGGGGGAGGTGTGCAGGACCGAGGGCCCCATCGACATGAGCCCGCTCGCGAGGCGCCGCGGCATCGTGCAGTTCGTCACCAGCGCCCCAACCCATGGAAGGCGCACCTGACCGCCGTGGGTGTGGCCGGCCACCATGAAGGGATAGCCGAGCGCGGCCGTTTCGGGGGCGGAGTCCGGCGAGTGCATCACGGCGAACCCGAAGCGATCGAGCGCCTTGCGCGGCGCAACGCGGTAGTCCTGTCGGCGGATATGCGCGTCGTCGAGGCCGAGCAGCTCCACGGGCAACCCGTCGAGGTCGATCTCGTGCCGCACGTTCGTGAGATCGTCCCAACCCGCGGCGCCGAGCTGCGCGGCGAGCTCCGGCGCGCGGCCGCGGACGGCACGCCGGCGCTTCCGCCTCGGCCGAAAGTACGCGAGGTAGTTGAGCGGTCGCGGGGCGAAGTAGTCGTTGGACCCCAGGACGAACCACGAGGCGAGCCGTCCGCGCGCGGGCGCGACCGCGGCCACCACCGTCTCCACGGCCTCCGGCTCCCCCAGGAAATCCCCCGTCACCACGGTCACGTCGGCCCGCGGGAGGCCCGCGAGGAAGCGGACCTTCTTGGCGTCGTGGCGCACGAAATGCAGGTCGGACAGGTGGAGCACGGTAAGGGTGTCGGGACCCTCCGCCGGTAGGATGGCCACCTCGTAGCGGCGGAGCCGGTACCACGTGTGCTCGACAAGGGCGCCGTAGAGCACGCAGAGCACGCCGACCACCGCGAGCGCGAGCACGACCCAGGGAAGCACGGGAGGAGTCTAGTGACCGGTTCGACCGCCCCCGCCGACCAGGACGAGATCCGACGTCAGCTGACCGATGCCATGAGGGCGAGCGACAAGACGCGCGTCGCAGCGCTGCGCATGTTCCTCTCCGCGATCCGCTACCGCGAGGATGAGCTCGGGCATGCCCTCACGCCGGCGGAGATCGCCGAGGTCGCCACCAAGGAGGTCAAGAAGCGTTCCGAGTCCATCGAGGCGTTCGATGGGGCCGGGCGGGCCGAGCTATCGGCCCGGGAGCGCGCCGAGCGCGACATCATCGCCGCCTGGGCGCCGTCGCGGCTCGACGAGGCGGAGGTGGACGCCTTGGTGGAGGCGGCCATCGCGGAGACCGGTGCGTCTTCGATGCGGGACATGGGCCTCGTCATGACCGAGGTCATGGGCGTCGCGCGCGGGCGCGTCGACGGCAAGGCGGTGCAGCAGAAGGTGCGTTCCCGGCTCAGCGGCTAGGCGGCACGGCCCTCGCTCACGCCCGCCTTCCCACCACGATCGTGACGCTCGTGCCCTTGTCCGCGCGGACGCCGCCGCCCGGCGACTGCGTGACGACGCGATCGAACGTGGTCGGGTCCGTCACGATCCGATCCACGACGGCGACCACGAAGCCGGCGCCCTCCAACGCGTTGCGCGCCGAGGCGGCCGACAGGCCGATGACCCGCGGGATCTGGGCCGCGGCCGCGACTCCGTCGCTCACCTGCAGGACCACGATGGTTCCCAACCCCGCGGTAGACCCGCCCGCGGGGGTCTGCGCGACCACGGTGCCGGCGGGTTCAGACGAGTGCGTCGTCGTCGCAGAGCTCTGGAACCCGGCCGTTACGAGGGTCTTCTTCGCGGGCGCCTCGAGCAGCCCCACCACGCTGGGGACCGAGCCCTGCGGGGGCGCCGGCGCCGACGGGAACCCGAGGGCGGGCATCCCCTGCATCACCCTGGCCATGTAGTTGTGCCAGATGGGAGCGGCCACGGTGCCGCCGAAGACGTCGCCCATGGAGTAGAGCCTGCCCGGCGGGCCCACCCAGACGGAGGTCACCACCTGGTTCGTGTAGCCCACGAACCAGACGTTCGTGTTGCCATTGGCCGTGCCCGTCTTCCCCGCCACCGGCCACGTCCCAAGGGCGGCGTTCGTGCCGGTTCCCGAGGACACGACGCTCTGCAGCATCGACGTGATCAAGTGCGCGATGTCGGGTTTGATCGCGGGTGCGCATCCAGGTAGGTGCTGGTAGACGGTGCCGCGATCATCGGTGATCTTCTCGACGGTGTACGGCACGCAGTGGACCCCGCCGTTCGCGAGCGTCTGAAAGCCGGAGGCCTGATCCAGCGGCGTGACGGGGACCGAGCCGGTGGCCAAGGCGAGCACCGGCACCAGGTCCGAGGTCACCCCCATGCGGTGCGCCATGTCGACCACGTTCTGCGCTCCCACGTCCTGGATGAGCTGCGCGAACACCACGTTCACCGAATCGGTGGTGGCCGTGTACAGGTTGATGAGGCCGGAGTCGCCCGGGCCCTCGGCGTTCGTGACGCAGTTGCATGAGCTGCCCGGCCAGCCGCCGGGTGGGTAGTAGGGGGACTTGCTTGGATAGGTCTGGGTGGGCGGGATCCCTTCGTTGAACGCCGCCGCGAGGATGTAGGGCTTGAACGAGGACCCCGGGGCGTGCGGGGTGTTCGCGAGGTCCAACTTGTCCTTCGCGAAGTTCCGCCCGGACAGCAACGTGCGGATGGCCCCCGTGGCCACGTCCTCGGAAACGATCGAGACGTCGGGCGGGAGCGACCCCGGCGGGTGGTAGGGGGTGGCGTAGGAGTAGGGCGCGTTCGCGGCGGCCTGAGCATAGGCCTGCCACGTCGGGTCGAAGGTGGTCGTGATGCTGAGGCCGCCCTCGTACAGCTTGCGTTTGCGCGCTTCCACGGACTTGCCCAGGCTGTCGAACTCCCCATTCGGGTTCGCGAGGATCTGCCGGACGAGATAGGTCACGAAGTACGGCTGCGTCTTCTTGCGGAACACGCCCGCGTCCTTCGCCAGGCCCAGGGGTCTGCTCTTGGCCAGCGCCCCCCGCGCGGGGGTCAGGATCCCTTGCCCGATCATGCGGTTGAGCACGTCGTTGCGGCGCACGCGCGCCTTCGTCGGGTGCGCGATGGGGTCGTAGTAGTTGGGGGACCGGATCAACCCCGCGAGCGTGGCCCCCTCGGTCAGGGTGAGTTTTGAGGCGGGCTTATCGAAGTAGTACTCGGCCGCCGTGCCGATCCCATACACGCCGTTCGCGAGGTAGATCTGGTTGAGGTAGAGCTCGAAGATCTGATCCTTCGTGTACTTCTTCTCCACCCGGATCGCCAGCGCAAACTCCTGGAGCTTGCGCTCGAACGTTCGATCGTAGGGATCGAGCCCGAGCGTGTTCTTCACGAGCTGCTGGGTGATGGTGGACGCGCCTTCAACGACCGTGCCCGCGCGCGCGTTCGCGACGGTGGCGCGCAGCAGGGACGTCCAGTTGAGTGGGCCGTGCTGGTAGAACCCCGAGTCCTCGATGGCGAGGACCGCCTCCTGCGCGGGCTCGCTGATCTTCTTCAGACGAACGTTCTCGCGGTTATCCAGGAACACGGTCGCGAGCACCGTCTTGCCGTCGCGCGCGTAGATCGTGGAGCGTTCCGGGAACCGTGGGATCCGGGTGAAGTCCGCGCCGAGCGCCGTGACCTTGTCGTCGATCTGCTTCACGCCGAAGGCGGCGCCGACGAACGGCGGGGCGAGCACCACGGCCATCAGCCCGGAGGCGAGCAGGACGACCGGGACGAGCAACAGGACGGCCAACGGCTTGAATCCGGATCGGTCGTGCAACGGGCGGGGGTCCGCCCCGCGTGGTGAGGAAGGCGCGCCCATCGGGATGGCACAGGATACCCCGCGGTCCCCGGGTACGATAGGCACCGGCATGCGTCGCGCGTTCCCCTTCCTCGTCCTCCTGGCTTCGCTCGTCCTCTCACCTCTCGCGGCGCGGGCTGCCGACCCTTCCCCGGCCCTCGATCAGGCGACCGGCACCAAGATCGTGGTGCTCCGTGTCGAGGGGGCGATCGACCGGCCGCTCGCCTCGTACCTGAACGAACGCTTGGATCAGGCCGAGGCCGACGGCGCCATCGTGGTGCTGCAGATGGACACCTCGGGAACGCTCGATGGGGACGCGGTGGCCTTGGGCGACCGCATCGTCTCTCTGCGCGTTCCCGTCCTCGTGTGGGTAGGTCCGGCGCCGGCGAAGGCGGCCGGGGCCGGCCTGCTCGCGATGTACGCTTCGTCCGCCGCAGGGGTCTCGCCGGGTTCGCAGACAGGGCCCCAGGACCCGATCGACCTCGCGGATCACCTGCCCGCCCCCGCCGGTCTCGACGCCACGATCCAAGGGTGGATCGATGCTCGTGGCAAGGAAACGCAGATCGCCGCGCCCGACCGGATCATGCCGGCGGCGGATGCCCTCGATCTGGGCATCGCGCAGGTCGCTGCGGTCTCCCTGCCGGAGTTCCTCGCCGCCGTGGACGGCGAGACCGTCCAGACCGCGGCAGGCCCCGTGACGCTCCACACCCGCATCGCCACCGACGCGCAGCAGGTGAGCGTGCGATCGGTGGACCTCTCCTTCGACAACATGGGGCCGATCAAACGTGTCGAGCACGGCGTCGCCTCGCCGTCGATCATCTATTTCCTGTTGGTCGTGGGTCTCGCCTGCCTCGCCTTCGAGCTCACGCAGCCGGGGTTCGGCTTCGCGGGGTTCGCCGGCGTGGGGATGCTCGCGCTCGCCGCGTTCGGGATCTGGGTCGTTCCCCCCTCCTGGCTCGGGCTCGTGCTCCTGGTGGGCGGCGTGGGACTGATGACATTCGATGTTCGGCTGCGCAACCTCGGTCTCCTCACGGCCGGCGGCGCGGCGGTGTTCGCCGCGGGGTCGTGGCTGGCCTGGCATCACGTCGCCGCCGCGATCCGGATCTCACCGTGGCTGATCGGGGGAGCGGTGATCGCGAGCCTCTTGTACTACGGGTTCGGGCTCACCGTTGCGCTCCAGTCGCGCGATCGGATCGTGACGACGCAGCGCGGCTTGATCGGCCTCGTTGGAGAGGCGCGAGGTCGCCTTGCGCCCGAAGGCCCCGTATTCGTGAAGGGCACGATGTGGCGCGGGCGCAGCGGTGGGGAGGCGATCGCCCCCGGCACGCCGGTCAGGGTGCGCGGCGTAGACGGTCTCGTCCTGAAGGTGGAGGCGGACCCCGGTGCCACGCCCATGCTCCGCGATCCCGATCGCGTGCCCGCGGAGTAGCGCCCGCCGCGGCGTTGCGTCTTCGTGTCCGCCATCAGGCATCTGAGGCGTCGTGGAATCCTGGCGACCGCCCGTTACGAACAACAAGGTGAGATGGATGCGACGACCAGCCCCAGCTGGCAACACTATGCGGCGTGTCGCGGCGCGGACGCATCGCATTTCTTCGCCCCGAACTACTTCGAAAAACGCAGCCAGAAGAACGCTCGCGAGGCCCTCGCGAAGGCGTTGTGCGTGCGGTGCCCGGTCCGGGTCGACTGCCTGGAGTACGCGCTGGCGATCCGCGAGGGCCACGGCATCTGGGGCGGCCTGAACGAGATGGAACGTCGGGCCTTGCTGCGCGAACGCACACGCGAAGCGGTCTGATCTCCGGGTTGACTCCTGCGGCCGCGCCGGGCCACGATGCGCCGCATGGACGACGCGATGATCCTGCAACGACTCTCGGCCCTCGGCCATGAGCTGCCCCCGCCGCCCGAGGCCGTGGCGGCGTACGTCCCCGTCAGGCTCGCCGGAGCCGTGGCCCACGTCGCGGGGCAGGTTCCCATGGTGGATGGTGTCGTGCTCCACGGGGGGCGGCTCGGTGACGACTTGACCACCAAGCAGGGTCGCGAAGCCGCCGAACGGGCCGCGTTGCAGGCGCTGTCGGCGTTGCGGGCGGAGCTCGGCGACTTTGGACGCCTGCGGGGGATCTCGCAGGTCACGGTCTTCTTGGCCACGACGCAGGACTTCGTGGATCACCCGCAGGTGGCGAACGGGGCGAGCGAGCTCCTGGGGGCGGCGCTGGGCGAATCGGGACGCCACGCCCGCGCCGCGGTGGGGATGTCGTCGCTTCCGCTCGGCGCCTGCGTCGAGGTCCAGGTCACCGCGGAGATCGACGCCTAGGGATCGGGCCCGGGGCTCGGCCCGGGATCGGAACGGTCGCGCGGGAACCGGAGGTCTCCCTCGCGGCGCGTGAGGCCGGTCGCGTCGAACCACTCCATCAGTGGCACGGCGTACCTCCGGCTGGTTCCGAGCGCCTCGCGGAACGCGCTGATCGTGATCCCGTCCTTTCCACCCTCGCGGATCACGGCCCTCGCGCGCTCCACGAGATCCGGACTGAAGACCAGATCCGGGCCGACGCGGATCACCACGCCGGCACGGGCGGAGGCGGCGATCATCGCTCGGTCGAACCCGTCGGCCTCGAGCTCCCGGACCGTCGGGGGTGTCGACGCGCGCTCGCCGCCGATCGCTCGCACCAGCCGATCAACGTCGGTCCCTCGAGCGTCCAGGCGCACCCGATGGGAGGCAAGGCGCACCACGGTGGCGGTTCGCACCACGTCGCCGCGATCGGCGGCATCGGCGATGACCGCCTCCGCCAGGCTCGCGTCCGCCGGTGCGCCGGCGTCTCGCAGAGCCGCGCGCACGGCGCGCCGGACGTCGGCGAGCGGGGCCCCCTCCTCCAACGGATGACGAGCGTGGTGATCTCCCAACGCCTCGCTCAGGCCGTGGAGGGCCGCGTCCGCGACCTGCGGGCGCACCATCCATCCGCCGAGCCGCGAGTCTCCGGATCGTGCGCCGGTGAGCTGGGCCACCTCGGCCGAGGGGACTGCGCCTCGTTCATCGGCGAGGATCGCCGGCAGCTCGGCTCGGGTCGCTTCCGCCCGTCGTTGCAGGCGCTGCGCGGGGTCGTGTCCCGGTCGGCGGGCGGGCGCGATGTCGAGGATGGTGCCGCCGGCCACGGTTTCGCCCCGGCCCGTCTCCCGCACCACGAACCGATCGAACACGTCGAGCACCATGGGCCGGGACAGGCGGATCCGCGCGAAGCAACGGTCGCCGTCGTTGAGCGCACCGCTCCCGTAGAGGCGCAGCTTCGCGTCGGCCTCGGCGGCGCCCGCGTAGAGCTTGAAGGCCCCTCGGGCGGTGACCGCGTGCGAGAGGCCGCGCACCGGCTGCAGCATCGCCTCGAACGTTTCGGTGGAGCGCCACGCGCCGGGTCGGCCGAGCACCGTGCCACGCCCCAGCGATGCCCGCTCCACGCCCACGAGGTTCGCCGCGACGCGGGTCACGGGACACACCCTCGCCTCGGCATGCTTGTGCGTTTCGAGCGAACGGATCCTCGCGCGATCGCCCGAGGGGTAGACCGACACCTCCTCACCCGTCTCGATGCAGTCTCCGGTCAGGGTTCCCGTGACGACGGTGCCGGATCCCTTGATCGTGAACACGCGATCGATGAACAACCTCGAACGGGCCGCTTCCGGGTCCGGCGCGTCGCCCAGCATCGCGTCAAGCGCTGCGCGGAGCTCGTCCAGGCCCTCTCCCGTCCGGGCGCTGACCGGCACGATGGGCGCTCCCACGAGCGCGGTCCCATCGAGCCGTTCCCGGATCTCCTCGTCCGCGAACCCCAGGGTCTCGTCGTCCACGAGATCCCGCTTGGTGAGGGCGACCACGGCGCCGACCGTCCCCAAGACGTCGAGGATCGCGAGGTGTTCCTCCGACTGCGGCTTCCACCCCTCGTCGGCGGCCACGACGAACAGCACGAGTCGTACGGGGCCGACGCCGGCGAGCATGTTGGCGATGAACCGCTCGTGGCCCGGCACGTCCACGAACCCGACCTCGCGCCCAGAGGGAAGCCTCGTCCACGCGTATCCCAGGTCGATCGTGAGGCCGCGGCGTTTCTCCTCGACGAAGCGATCCGGGTCGATGCCCGTGAGCTGCACGATGAGCGAGGACTTGCCGTGGTCGACGTGGCCCGCCGTGGCGACGACCCGTGGTGCCCCTTCCACCTCAGTCCTCGATGAAGTCATCGCCCTCGACCGCGTAGAGGATCGCGCGAGCGAGATGGGGGACATCGTCGTTCGTCACCGTGCGAGCATCGAAGAGGACGTGGTCGCCTTCCACGCGGCAGAACGCCGACGGGCTGCCGGTGCGCAGGCGGGCGGCGAAGGCGGACGCGTCGGGAACCGCTACCCGCACGCCCCAGGAGGAGAGAACGGTCTCGGGCGTCGACCCGCCGCCGACCACGGACTCGCAGCGGTGCACGTGGGCGCCCTCCAGGTCGCCCCCGATGGTCTCGGCCAACAGCTGCGCGCGCCGGTGCACCGCCTCGGCGGGTTCCCGCAGCATCGCGTGGACCGGGACCTCGGCCTCGGCGGTGCCGCATGCGTACATGGCCAGCACCGACTCGAGCGCCGCCACCTGCATCTTGTCTACGCGAACCGCGCGCGCGATCGGGTGGCGGCGAAGGCGCTCGATGAGCGCGGCCCGGCCAACCACCATGCCGGCCTGGGGTCCGCCGAGCAACTTGTCGCCGCTGAACAGGACGAGATCCGCTCCGTCCTCGAGCGCGTCGGATGCCGCCGGCTCCTCGGGCGGCATCCCGTGACCGTGCGAGAGCAGTCCCGAGCCCACGTCGAAGATGAAGGGCACGTCGTGTCGGTCCGCGAGCGCCGCGAGGTCCTTGGCCCCGGCGGCCGCGGTGAATCCGACCACGCGATAGTTGGAGGGGTGCACCTTGAGGATCGCGCCCGTGCGCTCGGAGATGGCCGCCCGATAGTCGGCGAGGCGGGTCCGGTTGGTGGTGCCGACCTCCACGAGTTTGGCGGCCGAGGCGCCGAGGATGTCGGGGATCCTGAACTCCCCGCCGATCTCGATCAGCTCGCCCCGCGACACCAGGACCTCCTTGCGCCGCGCCAGCGTCGCGAGCGCCAGGAGCAGCGCCGCGGCGCAGTTGTTCACGACGAGCGCGGCCTCGGCGCCCGTGAGTGCGGTGAGGAGCGCCTCCGCGCGGCTCGAGCGCCGCCCGCGCGCACCCGTCGCTCGATCGATCTCGAGGTCGGTGTAGGAGCGAGCCGCGCGCGCGGCTGCCTTGGCGGCTGCCGCTGGCAGCGGCGCGCGCCCCAGCCCCGTGTGCAGGACCACGCCGGTGGCGTTGATGACCGGGGTGAGGCCCGTGGCAACGGCAGAGGCCCGTGCGGCCGCACGGGCCAGGACCTCATCATCGGAAGGCGGTGTCGTGCCCGCGCCCGCGGCGGCTCGGACCTCGTCGATGGCCTGGGTCAGGGTCTGCTTCAACAGCGCGCGACCGAACGTGGTGGCGGCGCGGCGGCCGGGTTCGGAGCGAAGGAGCGCGTCCACGGAGGGGACCTTGCGGCGAACGTCCGGCATCGTCGCAGCCTACCGCCCCGTCGGTAGGCGGGGCCGGGGCGCGCGCGTAGGATAGGCCTCGATGGTCGACGTCTCCGATCGCCCCGCGTTCCAGCACGAGATGTCGTCGATGGTGCGCGGCGGCGGCCTCGACGTGGAGATCGCGGGCGCTGGCGACCTCACCACCGAGGAGATGATCCTCAACATCGGCCCACAACACCCCTCCACGCACGGGGTGTTGCGTGTGGTCCTGGAGCTCGACGGCGAGGTCATCACGCGGGCGGAGCCGGTGATCGGCTATATGCACCGCGCGGCGGAGAAGCTCGCCGAGTATCGCGACGCTCGCCAGGTCCTCGTTCTGATGAACCGCCACGACTGGATCAGCGCGTTCAACAACGAACTCGGGTGGACCATCGCGGTCGAGCGGCTCGCGGGCATCGAGGTCCCGGAGCGCGCGCAGTGGATCAGGACGATGTTCGCGGAGTGGAACCGCATCCTGAACCACCTCATGTTCGCTGGCTCGTTCCCGCTGGAGCTGGGCGCTATGACGCCGATCTTCTACTCCTTCATCGAGCGCGAGCTCGTCCAGGATCTGATGGAGTCGGCCACCGGGGCGCGCATGCATCACTCCTTCTGCCGTGTGGGCGGGCTCAAGGATGATCTGCCCGCTGGGTTCCTGAAGGAGTCGGCAGAGGCCGTCGTCGCGGTGCGCAGATGGGTGAAGACGTTCGAGAGCCTGATCATGGGCAACGAGATCATCTTCAAGCGCTGCCGGAACGTGGGTGTGCTCCCCGCCGAGACCGCGATCGCCTACGGCACGTCGGGTCCCACGCTGCAAGCCAGCGGCGTCGCCATGGATCCGCGCAAGGACGAGCCTTACGAGAAGTACGGCGAGGTGGAGTTCGAGGTCCCCGTGGGCAAGACCGGGGACTCGTACGACCGCCTGTGGGTGCTCGTGGAGCGGGTCAAGCAGTCTCTCGACATCATCGAGCAGTGCATGGAGAAGCTCCCGGCGGGCAAGTTCCGCGCCGACAAGCTGCCGAAGAGCCTCAAGCTCGACGACGCCGAGGTGTACGTGCGCACGGAGAACCCGCTGGGGCTGATGGGCTACTACGTCGTGGGCAACGGGAAGAAACAGCCGTACCGCGTGAAGATGCGCACCGCATCCTTCTCCAACGTGAGCGTGATCCCCGCCATGCTGCCGGGCACCGTCCTGCCGGACCTGATCTCCATCATGGGCTCCATCTTCTTCGTGGTGGGCGACGTCGATCGCTGACCTCGATCGCTGAGGACCACCCGAACCCTTCTCGATCCGATTCCAGATTCACCCCCCGGCGTGCCGATGCACCGATCGAGAGCGAGGGAGGCCATGACGACGATCGGACGGCTCAGGCTGCGTCGTGCCAAGGACGGGGCCGTCGAGGTGTGGGCGCGGGGCTGGCGCCTGGAGGCCCGGGCGCTCGTGATCGTGCCGCTCGCCCTGGCGGTGGCGTTCTCGATCGCCCCGGTCCCGGTGGTCCTGCGCGTCGTCGGGCTCGGGGCGCTCGGCGTCTGCACGTGGCTCACGGTCCGGCTGGGGCGGATCGGGATCCGCCTGAGCGAGGCCGGCGTCGAGGTCGTCGAGGTGCGCCGCACGGTGTTGGTCGCCTGGGACGACGTCGCGGGGTTCGTGGGCGAGCGGACCGGTCACGACGGGCGGGCCGTCCTCATGACGGAGAGTGGGAGGCGCGTGCCCGCGCCCGGAACCTTCGATGCCGAGGAGATGGACCCGTTCGGCGATGAGGGCGAGGAGTCGATCGTGGACGAACTCAACCGCCTGGTGTGGGCGGTTCGCCGCGGAGACTCGGTTCCCGTCTGAATCTCTGTCGGGCTGCCTCGACTCACGTCTCGCGGTTGAACCACACTCCGCCGGGGCCCGGGTAGCTGCGGCCCTCGCCCCAGATGGCCACGGTCTTGCCGGTATCCGTGACGTCGATCTCGCCATAGTCGCCGTAGGCCTCGCGGAACCCCGAGGGCGTGATGTAGTCGGCGCCGCCGGTGGCGTCGGAGATCTTCACGGCGGGCGTCCAGGTGATCCCGTCGGTCGACGTTCGGTAGAAGGTGTTCCAGCGCCCGGTCTGCCGGCTCATATACCACACGCGGAACTCCCCGCCGCGCCCGACCGCCGCGGGGAACCCGGCGTTCGCGTTCCCGGTGGAAAGCCGGACCCGGGGTGTCCAGGTGAGGCCGCCATCGGTCGAGGTCCAGGCCCAGACGCGCCTGATACCGCGCGGCTTCGTGGCGCCGTCGCCGAGCAGGACGAGCCGGTCGGAGGCGTCCGCCCCGAGGGTGACGTGGCCGTCGTAGTAGTCCGGCGGGCACCCCTTCGTCCTGCAGTTCTTGCCCAGGTGCAGCGAGTCGACCTTGACCTTGGTCCACGAATGTCCGCCGTTCGTGGAACGCAGCACCACCTGGCGGCTCGCACCCTTGAGCCCTCGCCCGTTACCGGAGTACCGCAGGCTCGACTCCGCGAACAGCGCGGTCCCGTCGGAGAGCACCTGCCCGCCGAAGGCGAAGAAGTACCGTGGGCTGTCGGTGGCCTTGCGCTGCTTCCACGTGCGGCCGCCGTCGTGGGAGAACGCCACGAAGGCGTCCCCGCCGCTCGGCCCGTTGAACGCCACGTACACGTCCTTGCCGTCGGCGCTCGTCACGAGGATCGGCTTGTCCTGCCAGGCCACGTTCCCGTACACGGGGACGGGCTTCCGCCAGGTCTTGCCGTGGTTCGTCGAGCTCGTGAACCAGACCGAGTACCCGCGCATGAAGGCGGCTTGCACGACCCCCGTGCCGCCGGCCACCTCGATCTCCGGGTCGTACATCCCGCTGGTGCCCTTGCACGTGCAGATGAACCGGAACGGTCCCCATGACCTGCCGCCGTTCTTGGAGACCTGCAGGATGATCGCGGGGTCGGGACAGCGGCGCGGGCAGGCCCGCGGCCCCCCGTAGCGCGTCATCAACCGATAGACGAACGGGCCGTTGGGGTCGGCCGCGATGGCGGGCTCCCAATCGTTGTAGTGGCGGGCCGCCACGCGTTCCCCGGCCCAACCCTGAGCCGTGGCGTGCGGCACCGTGCCTGCCACGCCGAACGTGCCGTCACGCTTGGCTTCGGCCAGCGCCTGCAGCCGTTCGGCCGTGCCCTCCCCGCCCTCGGGATCCCCGCTCTCGTTCTGCGTTCCGTTCGTCCCCTCGCTGATCGGGGCGGAGGGGTCGGGATCGCTCCCGTCGAGTCCGGTCGTGCCCCTCCCCGCGTCGGCGTCTCGCGTGGCAGGAGCGGCGCGGGCCGGTCCCGCGGCAGGCGCCCGGGCGGCGACGACCGCGAGGGCGGCAACCATCGCCGCGGCGAGCGCGGCGGCGACGACGATCAGGGTGCGACGGCGCATGGCATGCCTTTCGAGTCGGGTGGCGTCCCCGGAACCGTAGGGCCGGGGTCCGTCGGGGTCAAGGCAGGCGCTCCCCGGGCGTCTCGCCGGACTCCGGACGAGGGTCCTCGTGTGTTCCCCGTGCTTCACTCGCCTCCACGAGCCACGGCGGCATCGGCAACCCTGTCGAGGAAAGGAGGAGCCAACGCGATCGCCCCAGGGCGGCGTGGTCCACCAACAGGGTGGCCCGGCTCCGCGCACTCCAGGTCCGGACCGCCGACGCCCCGTCGCGCGCCTGCAGGAACCGATGCTGGCGTCGGAGCTCACCGTGGGACCACGCTTCGAACCCCAGCGCCGAGAGGGCCCGGCGTTGGGTGACCGAAGGGAACGCCTGCAGGCCCCGGTCGGCGGCCCGCGCCGCCACGTTCGCAAGATCGACGCCGGCGGTGATGTCCGTGGTGCCGGGTGCCTCGAGCAGATCATGCACCACGCGATGTTCCCGGTACCCGTGCGGGTCGCCGCCCGAACCACGCTCGCCGCCGTAGTCGATCAACAGGGCGTAGCCGCGCCGGAGCGCCTCCCCCAGCGTGTCCACGAAGGCGAGAGCGCCCTCGGGGATCACCGCCTCGTCTTCCTCCTCGAGGCCGCTCGCTGCCGCTCGCGCGCCTTCGTCGGGCGGGGCCAGGACCTCGACCAGATGCTCCCCCTCGAGCCCGACCCGCACCTCGCGCGGCCCCTTCCCGGTCATGCGCACGCGGCGGAAGGGGAGGTTGTCCAGCAACTCGTTCGCGAGGATCAGATCCGGCGCGCCTGAGGGCTCGGCGGCGCTGCGTACGCCGGCCACCCTCGCGAGCGCCGCTCGCGCCCCCGGGCTCCGCTCCACGGCCAGGTAGTCGACCGGCAGTTCGGCAAGGTTCGCGAGGAGCTGCGCCGCGAGCGTCCCGTCGCCCGCTCCCACCTCCATCACCCGGAAGGGATCCGGACGGCCCAGGAGCTCCCACGTCTGACGCAGCCCTTCGGCAAGCAGCTCGGCGAACACGGGGTGGATGTGCGGGCTCGTCACGAAGTCCCCGCCGGGTCCCACCGGCGGCCGTTCGTAGAAGCCCCCGGGGCCGTAGAGCGCCATCTCCATGTACTCGGCGAAGGAGATCGGCCCACGATGGCGGATCGTCTCGGCGATCGTCTGGCCGACAGGGGAGTCCATGTGGAAAGTATGTGGGCGGGGCGTGCCGCCGGCCATCCTGCGAGAATCCACCTCGTGAGCGAGGAGATCCGCAAGGCGGCGTCCGTGATCGTGGTGCGTGACCAACCCGATGGACCCCAGGTGGTGGTGGTGGAGCGCTCCGGGGCGAGCCGCTTCCTGCCGGGGTACGTGGTGTTCCCCGGCGGTGCGGTGGATGCCGGGGATGCCGGTCTCGCCGCCTCGTGGTTCGGCGCGTCCTCCGAGGCCGCCCGAGCCGCCGCCGTGCGAGAGCTCGCCGAGGAGGCAGGCCTCGTCCTCACCGGTAGGGGGCTCGAGGCGGCGAACGGGGATGATCCCTTGAACCCGGTCATGATCGCGCCGCCCCAGGCTGGCCAGCTGCACGAGCTGGCCCGCTGGGTCGCCCCCCGCGATGTCACGGTCCGGTTCGACGCGCGCTACTTCGCGGTTACCGCGCCGGCGTCGGCTGAGCCCGTGGCCGACGGCACGGAGGCCGCGCTCGCCTGGTGGGTGAGCCCGGGTCGCCTGCTCGAGGAGTGGGGAGACGCCACGCGCATGCTCTACTGGCCCACCCTCATGACGGTGATGGAGCTCGCCCGCTGTCGGAGCGCCGCCGAGCTGATGGCCCTCACGATCGAGACCCGCGAACCCTTCGAGGAAGAGGTCGGCCGGCTCCCACGGTCGGTCTTCCTGCAGGATTGAGCATGCTGTCGATCGTCCGTGTGCTCGCGCCCAACCCCAGCGTGTACACGCTCGAGGGCACGAACACGTGGGTGGTGGGCACGGATCCCTCCGTGGTGATCGACCCGGGCCCCCTCATCCCGGAACATCAGGACGAGGTCGCTCGCATGGCGGGTCGGGTCGGTGCCGTGTTGGTGACCCACGACCATCCCGACCATGCCCCCGGCGCGTCGACGTTCGCTAGACGGGTGGGCGCCCCGCTGCGGGCCTACCGGCTTGCGGATGCGGAGCACCTGCGGGACGGTGAGCTCGTGCAGGTGGGTGCCGTGGCGCTTCGCGCTTATCACACGCCGGGGCACAGCTCGGATCACCTCGCCTTCCTCCTCGTGTCCGAGCGCGCCCTGTTCACAGGCGACGCGGTCGTGGGTCGAGGGACGACGTTCATCGACCCGCCGGACGGGGATCTCGCACAATACCTGCGCTCGCTGGTCCGCCTGCAGGAGCTGGGCGCCCGCACGCTCTACCCGGGCCACGGCCCAACGGTGCTGCGCGGCGCCGAGAAATTCCGGGAGTATCTCGATCATCGCGCGCAGCGCGAAGAGCAGGTGCTGGCGGCGATGGCGGACGGGCCCCGCACCATCATGTCGATGGTGCGGGAGATCTACGCCGACCGATCCTCCGACGTGTACGAGCTCGCCGCCCGATCGGTGCTCGCACACCTGCTCAAGCTCCAGGGCGAAGGTCGTGCGGACCGGCGCGGCACGGGCTCGGACGCCACGTGGTTCGCCGTGATTCCGAAGGCCTGCGCCCGGTGCGGGAAGCCCGTGACGGGACGGGCGCGCTACTGCGCGAGCTGCAGCCTCATCATCCTGCAGGAGGGCGCGGCGGCCGCCACCGAGACCGAATGATCGCGCCTCATCCGTCGACGACGGGGCGCCAAGGGCGGAGGAGGTATCGGCCGCGCCCCTGCACGCACAGCCGACCCGACCGCTCCAGTTCGCGGAGGGCTCGGTTCGCGGACTCTCGCGAGGTGCCCGCGAGGGCGGCCAGGTCGTCCTGCGTGATCTTCAGGGTGAGGACGACGCCCCCAGGCGTAGGTCGCCCGAACCGATCCGCGAGCTCCCGCAGGCGAGCTTCCACCCGGGCGGAGACGTCGAGCCAGGCGAGATCCCGAGCGAGCGCCGCCGCACGGCGCGACCGCGCCGTCACCAGGGGTGCGAGCGAGGCGCCGGCCGCCGGCGCGAGTCCGCTCGGCCGCAGGGCACGCACGCTTGCCTCGGCGGCGCATCCGTCGAGCTCGCCGACGAGGTCGCCGGGCCCGAGCACCTCGAGGCCCAGCACGTGGCCGTCGGCGGACACCGCGGTCGCGAGCAGGGCGCCGGAGACCGCTACCCAGGGCCCGGAGCCGGCCTCGCCTTGTCGCACGACCAGCTGACCCGGACGCACCGCGATGAGGGGGAGCGGTTGGGGACGGGGCATGCGCTCCGCCATGAGCACCACTCCTGACCGGGCGCGGACGACCCCGAGCGCCGGAGCGACGACGATACCGCCGGTCGCCGACACGCTCGACCCAGCCCGAGCCCGGAACGGCTAGGCTAGCGCCGCGTCCGGCGGCCATCGGTCGCGCGGCGAGCGCCCGGCAAAGGAGGCCGACCATGGCGAAACCCAGGCTCGAAGTCGCCCTGGCGGCCGTGCCCTTGTTCGAGGGGCTCTCGAAGCGTCAGCTGCGGCGGCTCGCCTCCGCCGCAGAGGTCGTCGACTACATGGAAGGCCACTCCATCGTGAAGGAGGGCGAAGACGGCGAGAGCTTCTTCGTGGTCTTGTCCGGACAGGCGAAGGTGGTGGTGAGGGGTCGCACCGTGAACCGCGCCCTGCCCGGCGATCACTTCGGGGAGATCTCGCTGTTGGACGGCGGCCCGCGCACGGCGAGCGTGCGTTCCGAGACGCCCATGACCGTCCTCACGATGACGAGATCCGGCTTCCAGAAGGCGCTCAAGGAAGATCCCGAGCTCACCATCGCGCTCATGGAGAGCCTCGCGCGGATGATCCGCCGCGTCGACCGATCGCTCGCTCGCTGACCTCGGTACGCTCCGCAGATGCAGATGGATTACCTCCGCGCTGACGATCCCGACACCGTCGTTGCCACGGCGCGCTGGGACGGCGCCGTTCATATCGAGACCGACGATGAGGTCGTCCGTGGTCAGCTTGAACGCGCGTACCGCCCGACCCCGGTCGTGGTCGACGACGGCGCGTACCGGCGCCTCGGTACCAGCGGCGAGGTCATGATCCAGCCCGGCGACCTGGAGTGGTTCCGTGCGGTGTCCCAGGTCCGCGCTACCGCCGCCACCGGGTTGGTCGCCCGGTTGGTACCCGGGATCACCGAGGGCGGCTACGACCCCGCGGCCGGGTACCGGACCTTCGAGGCGACCATCGAGCGCCTCTCGCAACCGGGAGACTGACCCTCAGGCCTGGGCGGCGACCCACTCCTGCCCGGTGGTGCAGAACGCCCGGAAATCGCAGTAGCGACACGCCGGTCCCGCGACCGCCTCGAACGCACCGTCGCCGATCGCCGCCAACGCCGCTGCCACGCGCCCGCGCACGCCGGCCGGATCCTCGAAGGGACGCGTCACCTCGTCACCGCTCTTCAGGTACACGTAGGTGAGCGTGAGGTCATCGGGCCGTTTGCCCCAGATCTCGACGCACGCGAGCCCATAGAGGTCGAGCTGCAGTCCCGACAATGGATCGTCGTCCTCGGGCTTGCGGCCCGTCTTCCAGTCCACGATCTCCCACGGCCCGTCGGGCTCGCCGTAGATCGCATCGATCCTCCCGCCCACGGCGAAGGTGCCGACCCGCAGCAGGAACGCGCGCTCGGCGAATAGCGGCGTGGTGCCTGCGAACCGGCTCGAAAGGAACGACTGACGCAAACGATCCACGCGCCCTGGGTCTCCCGCGAGCTCCTCGTCGGTGAGGTCGGGCGCGTCGTCGAACTCTAGTAGCTGTCCCTGGCCGCGCGCGCGGCGTTCGATCCAGCCATGGATCTCCGTGCCGATGCGCGCAGCAGGTCCGCTGAAGCGCGGCAGCGGGCGCACCGAGGTCCAGTAGAAGCGTTTCGGGCATTGCGCGAACGTCATCACCGAGCTCACCGAGAGGGTCTGCGGGGCTCCCTCGACGCCGGGCAGTCGCTCGAGGGCCTCGCGCTCGCGCAGGTGCGACGCGAGTTGGCGCTGCTCCGAGCTCTGGCGATCGAACGAGGCGCGGTCCTCGGGGGTGAGGGCGTCGAGGAGCGAGGGCTGCACGGCGCCGGCGAGCGCGGCCTCGAGCGCCGCGTCACGCCAACTCCGAGGGAAAAGCTCATCCGCATCGTCGGGCCGCGCCGGTCCCGGCCAGGGCTTCACCAGCTCGAGGCGCTGGCCCAGCATGGGGTTCTCCTCGGACTCCAGGTCGTCGGCGAGGTCCAGGGTGGCCTCGTCCGAGGCTCGGGCCCACGCGGCGAGCTCACCGAAGAACGTGCTCGGGCCTTTCGCGTTGACGAGCTCGCCGTACCACTGCGAGGCGCTCACCCATAGGGTCCGGCGCGCACGCGTGAGCGCCACGTACATCGTGCGGCGTTCCTCCACGATCTCCTGCGCCTGGAGGTCGCGCTTGAAGTGTGCGAGCACGCCGTCGAAGGCGGGGAGGATCTCGGCGTCGCCACGGAGTTCGAAGTCGAGCGAGTAGCCTCGCTCGGCGGGGTTCTGCTGGATCCGTTTGGAGGGCATGAGGCCGGTCGCCACGGCGGGCACGAAGACGTGATCGAACTCCAGCCCCTTGGCCTGATGGATCGTCATCACCTTCACGGCGTCCTCGTCGGTTGGCTGAACGGGCTCCCACTGCTCCTTGTCGAGCGCCTCCATGTCGTCCACGTAGGCGAGGAACGCGCGGAGCGTGAGCTCGCCCTCGAGTGGTTCGAAGGCGTGCACCTGATCAAGGAAGGCGCCCAGGTTCCGGATGCGCTGCGCCCCTCCGGACCCGGTGGCGGCCTCCAACTCGTCCACGATGCCGGTGCGCCGGATGATCTCCCCGAAGAATTCGGCGACGGGCCGGCGCGCCTCCAGCCGGAGCGCGCCGAGCTCGTCGCGGAAGGCCTCCAGGCGCTCGCGGCCCTCCTGGCTCAGCCCCTCGATCCCGTCCAGGTGCTCCAGGGCCTCCGCGAACAGGAACGGGGTGTTCTCGTCGTCGCCACCCTCCTCGCGCCAGGCGTAGTTCCTGGACTTCGCCCAACCCGCCACCAGCGCGAGGTCCTTGAAACCCACGCGGTAGCGCGGTCCCATCAGGATCCGCGCGAGGGCCACCGAGGCCATCGGGTCGTTCGTCGCGCGGGCGTACGCGAGCACGTCCACCACCTCGGGCAGCCGCAGCAGTCCGGCGAGCCCCACGATCTCGGCGGGGATCGCGTGCTCCTCGAAGGTGCGCTGCAAGATGGTGAAGAGCCGCGAGGTACGGCAGAGCACGGCGATCTGGGACCACGGGGCGCCCTCGGCGCGCAAGCCCTTGATGCGCTCGGCGATCTTCCGCGCCTCGGTGATCTCATCCGGGTGCGTGGCGAGGGTGACCGTGCCCTCGCCGTTCGCTGGCCAGGGGACGAGGCGCTTGTCGGGGTCGGGGCGCTGCGTCGCGGGGAGCGGTTCGATGATCGCGTCGGCCGCGTGCAGGATCCGCGAACCCGAGCGGAAGTTCGTGAACAGGGGGAGCCGCCGCGCCTCGCTCCCGTCGGCGCGGCGAAAGCACCTCGGGAAGTCCAGCAGGTTGAAGAGCGAGGCGCCGCGCCAGGCGTAGATGTTCTGATCGGGGTCGCCCACCGCCGTCACGGGGTGGGCGTCGCCGAAGAGCGCCACCAGGAGCCGGGCCTGCGCCACGTTCGTGTCCTGATACTCGTCGAGGAGCACCGCGGCGAACCGGTCGCGATACGCGCGCCCCACCTCCGGGTGCTCGGTGACCACGCGCACCGCCAGCCGTATCTGGTCCCCGAAATCGATCACGCCCAGGTCGCGTTTGAGGCGGCGGAAGACGTTGATGGCCTCGGCGAGGTCGATGCGATCGAGCGCCGCAAGGTAGGCCCGGTCCGTCCGCGGGATGTTCTTGAGCGCGGCGAGTCGGTCGGTGACGAACGCGATGATGGCGTCGGGATCCACCAGGTGGTTCTGCGCCTGCTCGTCGAGCGCGAGGATCTTGTCGACGACCGATGGCTGCCATTCGGTCTTCAGATGCGGGAACGTCATCTCGTCCAGCACGCGACCGGCTAGGTCGACGCGCTGAGCCTGGGTGAGGACGCGCTGCCCAGGCTCGATGCCCGCGAGCATCCCGAAACGGTCGATGACCTGCGCCGCGAGCGCGTGGTAGTTGGCGATCTCGGGCTCCTCGCCTTCAGCCAGAGCCACATTGCGGAGCGCCCGCTGGACCCGCTCGCGCAGGTTCTGGGTCGCCTTCACGGTGAAGGTGAGCGCGAGCACGTTGCCGGGGAGCGCGCCGTGATGGTCGGTCGGGATGCGGTCGAGCGCCGCCAGGGCAAGGTAGACGATGCGGGCGGCCATCACCGAGGTCTTGCCTGAGCCCGCGCCGGCCACCAGCACGTACGGCTCCATGGGCATCGAGATGGCTGCCCACTGTTCGGGCGTGGGCGCCGCTCCGCCCATAGCCGCCACGATCTCCGGCCCGATCTCCGGCCCGATCTCTGGCGTGGTCTGCGGCGCCGCGCCGTTCACGAGGCCGCCTCCTGCGGCGTCCGCCGCACAGACGCGATCGGGAACACCGGCTGGCCCTCGGGATAGAGCGGGCAGAGCGACTTGAAGTCGCAGAACCGACAGTTCGCATACGGGTTGGGCAGGTAGACTTCGGACTCGTTCAGGTCCTTCTTGCGCTGGATGAGGCCGGCGAGCCGCTCGCGCATCTCCGCCTGGTAGCGCTCCTCCTCGCGGGGGTTGATCGGCATCTTGCGGAAATCGATGTCCGGACGTTTCCAGTTGCCGCGCAGGAAGGCAAGCTCCACGGAGCGCACCGGCTTGAACTGCGCGAGCGCCTCGGACTCTTGCACCGCGAGGTAGTAGATGCCGAGTTGGAGGCTGTCCTTGGGCGGCCCCGCGTTGTCACTCTTGCCGGTCTTGAAGTCAGTGATGGTGGTGCCGTCCTTGACAGAGGGGCCGATCCGGTCGATGTAGCCGATCACCGTGACGCCCTCGAACGCGAACTCGAAGAACTGCTCGATCCCAAGGGCGGGGGTCTCGCCGTACGTCTCGAACCAGTTGCGCAGCATGTGATCGCGTGCGAGCGCCCGGAATGCCTCGGAGACGGCGAGCGACGGGAACTCCTGCGGCCGCCAGCGCAGGTCGAGCGTCTCCACCATGACACGCGGGTCCTTCTCGACGTCCCCGCGCTCCACGTCCTCGATCAGCCTGTGCACGGTCTTGCCCACCCACGCGTGGTACCCGCCGGGGCGACCCAGGCCCAGCTCGTCACCCAGCACGTGCATCAGCTCACAGGCCTCGAGGTTGGACAGGCGCGAGTACGACACGCGGATCTCCTCGTGCAGAGGCCCCCCGGGGTCGGTCCAGCCGCGCTGGAACCACCAGCGTCCGGGATCGACGCCCAGGCTCACGAGGCCCTCGAGCGCAGCGAGCCGCCGCCACGCCGGGAGGTCGGGCTCGGCCAACTCTCGACGCCACGCCACGTTCGCTTCGCGAACGGAGACCGGCTCCTCGAACGGACCCGCGGGGGCGGGCACCCAGGAGATCTGCCGCTCGCGCACGAAGCGTGAGCGCAGCGTGAGCTCGTCCGCGTCGGGGTGGGCATCGGCGCACAGCAGGACCACGCGACGGCGCGCCCGCGCGAGGACGGCGTCGAACAGGCGTCGCTCGTCCTGCAGACGCTCGCGGTTCCGCTCGGCGTTCGTGACGACGTGGTCGAGCACCGCCAGGTCGAACATGGGCTCGGCGCGATGCACGCTGGGGAAGTTGCCTTCGGTGACCCCCGTGAGGATGATCGCTTCGAACTCGCGACCCACGGTGCCGTGGGCCGTCAGCACGTGGACGGCATCGTGCTCGGACCGCTCCCACGCCGAGCGACCGGGTCCCTGTTCGCCGGCGTCCAAGGATTCCAGGAACCCCGCCACGCTCTTGTCGTTTCCGTCGTCGGCCTCCGAGACCATGTTCGCGAAGGTCACCACGGTGTCGAGCTCGCGGCGCGCCTCGGCGTCGCGATCCGAGCGCTCCACCAGCGTTCGGGAGAACGGGAGGGATTCCCACAGCTGCTTGAACGCGTCCTGCACCGACATGCCCGCGAACAACGACGCCGTCGCGAGCGCCGCCCGCGCGGCCTCGACCTGGGCAAGCTCGTGGGGGCTCAGGCCGTCGGTGATGTCGAGGGCATCCGCGCGCGCGCCGGTGGTCGCGGCGGCCGTGCGCATCAGCCCGCGCGCGGTTGCGGGCGAGAGGCCGACGACGTCGGAGGTCAACAGCTGTTCGATCAGCTCTTCACGCCGTGGCTCGTCGGCCATCAACCATCGCAGCGCCAGTACGTAGGGACGCGTCGCCGGTTCGGACGTGAGCGAGAGCCCGCGCTCCGGCACGACGCGTGGGATGCGCGCGTCGTCGAGGGCGCGCAGCAGCCCTCCGAGGTGCGCGCCCTGCCGCCGAACGACGACCGCGAGGTCGGCCCAGGCCGCTCCCTCTTCCACATGGAGCCTGCGGAGCTCGCGGGCGACGGCCGCGTGCTCATCCGAGGCGTGCGGCGCCACCCACGCCTCGACGGTCGCCGACTCCGTCGTTCGATGATTCTGGGTGAGCGTGAGGGTCTCGGCTCCCGGGAACCGCTCCAGGAAGCGGTCAAGCGGCACGCGCGACATGCCCTGGAAGGAGAAGAGGTGGGCATCGGGGTCGGCGGCGGCCACCAGATCCGGCGACCGCAGCCCGAGGAGGATGGCCTCGGCCGCGATGGTGGTGTCCTGCAGATCGTCCACCAGCAGGTGTTCGAACAGCGGCGCGCCCTGCGCGGACACCGAGGCCGCGCGTTGGAGCAGCGCGCCGAAGTCCACCGCGTTGAGGTCGTCGAGAACTGCCTGGTAGCGGCCCAGGAAGCGCGCGAGCTCCTGCCAGCCGGTCAGGCCGCGCGCGTCGGCGTCCTGTGCGATCGACTCCGGCGTTCGCATCTCCTCCTGCGCGCGCACCAGGAACTGGCGGACCTCGTCGACGAAGCCACGCAGCCTCAGCAGCGCACCGTACGCAGGCCAGTCGGCGGGATCCTCGCCCTCCAGGAGCTCGCGCACCTTGGCGAACTGCTCCGCGGTCCCCAACACTCGCGGCGGTTCGTCGTAGCCCATCGCTCCGTGCCGCTCGCGGAGGATCCGGTTGGCGAGCCCGTGGAACGTGACGACCTGCAGGCTCGGCAGGGAGGAAGGGAGCCGGTCCAGCAGCGCGCCGCGGGTTGCGTTCCTGGCCCCCACGGAGCCCACGACCAGCGCCACTCGCTCCGGATCGGCGCCGGCCTCGATCAGATGCGTGAACCGCTCTCGCACGACGGCCGACTTGCCGGTGCCGGCGCCGCCCACCACCAACAGGGCGCCGCCGCCGTGATCGAGGACGCGCTGCTGCTCACCGTCGGGGAGGAACGGGGGGGGCCTCACCCGGTCGATGCTACTCATGAGCGCCGACATCCAGCAGGATCAAGGATCGTCCTGGTCCGGGCGCGGCGGCGGGTCGCCGCCGGCGACGGAGGCCCCGGCGTCCATGGGTCGTCCTTCTATCTCCCGGCGGTACCAGCGTTCGACGTCGCCCGGCCCGATCGCACCGATCAGGCGCCCGTCCCGGAGCACCAAGCCCTCCCGTCCCGAGAGCCACTCGAGCGTTTCCTCGAGCGACTCGTCGGGGGCGATCACGGGGGTCTGGGTGAGGGGGATCGTGGCGTCGCGAACCGGGCGCAGCGGGTCGCGCGTGCCCACGCGCCGCGCAGAGGTCATGGACACGGTTCCGATCACCGTACCGTCGGCCTCCACCACGGGGAACGCGCCCCCCTGGTCCCCGCGCAGCGCCAGGTCGAGGGCCTGGGTGAGCGTCATGTCGGCCGGAACCGGCGTGGGCGCCGGACGCATGACGTCGCCCGCCCGTCCACGCGCGAGCTGGTCGCGGAACGCGATCCGCTGATCCATGCCGCGTCCGGTTGCGAGCATCACGAAGCCCAGGTACCCCAGGAAGATCGCGAAGAACGCGTCCGTGCTATGGGTCAGCGACCAGGCGGCGCCCGCCAGCAGAGCCACGCCCACGCCGACGCCCACGTAGCCCGCCACCCGCAGGGCGGTCCGCCGGCTCTTCGTGATGCCCCAGACGATGGCGAGCAGCATGCGCCCACCGTCCAGGGGGAACCCCGGCAGCGTGTTCATCGCCGCGAAGAACACGCTGAGGACGGCGAGGTAGCGCAGGATCACGTGCAGGGCGTCCTGGGTGAGCTGCCCGCCCAGCCAGAAGATGCCCGCCATCAGGAGAGTAGAGAAGGGGCCGACGAACGCGACAAGGAACTCGCCGAGGGCCCCCCGCGCGTTCGCGCGCGTCTCGGTAGCTCCGCCCCAGAAGACGAGCGTGATGCCGGAAACGGGGAGATCGAGAGCGCGCGCCATCGCTGCGTGTGCCCCCTCGTGGATCAGGACGCTACCGAAGAACAGCACGCCGGTCAGAACCGCCAAGACCAACGCGGTGCTGGGCTGCTCGCGCGCGAACCCCTGCGTGAGCCCGACGTACTGGCCCCACACGTAGATCGCCGCGATCAGCGCCCACGAGGTGCCCACGTACAGCGGGATCCCCCGGATCGTCGCGATCTTCCAGCGCTTGCCGCCCATGGCCCGAGGGTACCCGCAGGCGCGACATCGCGGGGGAGCCGCGGATACTGGGCGCGCGCGATCGCGTTGCCGCGGATGGAGCCGCTGAGCTAGACATGCCCCGGACTAGCGGGAGTCGCCGCCGAGCTCCAGGTCCAGCAACGAACCCAGTTCCGCTGCGTTGCGCACCGCGAAATCCCGGTAGCAATTGTTCATGAGCACATGCGTCTCCCGGGCCTGCTCGGCGAGGCCCCGGATGCGGGGGGCCCATTCCTGCAGCTCCGCGGCCGAGTAGTCGTACCTGAAGCGTTCGCTCGCCGTGTCGCTCTTCACGTTCCACGCGTCGGTGTTCCGACCGTGGAAGCGCACCATGGCGAGGTCGGATGCCGTGGCCGCCGACACGGGCGGGAGGCTCGAGTCGAAGCCCTGCGGCATATCCACGCAGACGAAGGGCATGTCGTGTTCCTCGAGGAAACCCAGGGTCTCCTCCGTATTCTCCTGCTTCATCCAGGACTTGTGCCGGAACTCCACCGCCACTCGGTAGTCGCTGAGCCGTGCCGCGCACTCCTCGAGATAGGCCTTGTTCTTGCGGCTGATCGTGAACCATTGCGGGAACTGGAAGAGGACGGCGCCGAGCTTGCCCGCCGAGTGCAGGGGCATCAGCGCGTCGCGGAACCGTTGCCACACCTCGTCCACGGCGTCCTCGGGCAGTTGCTCGCGGTAGACGAACCGCTTGTCGAGCGACCCCTCGGGCAGGGTCTCCCGAAGATCCGCGTAGAGGGAGTCGGGCCGAGTGGGGTGGTTCGTGAGGAGCGAGTACGCCTTGATGTTGAACGTGAAGTGCGCCGGTGTGCGTTCGATCCACAGCACCGAGTTCTTCTCCGATGGCGGGTAGTAGTAGGAAGAGTCCACCTCGACCAGCGGGAACCGCGTGGCGTAGTACCGCAGGCGCGCCTCGGCGGTCTTGGTCCCGGGCGGATAGAACCCGCCGTCCTTCACCAGCGTGGGGTCGGTCCAGGACGACGTCCCGATCAGGATGCTAGCCATTTCTACGGGGAGCCATTTCAGGTAGGGCGACCCGCACGCGTGTCTCCGGTACCGACGATGTCTCTCACCGATCGCCGACCGGCTCAGCGACGGATGCGGTAGCGGATATGGGTGCCTCCGGCGTGTCAATCACCCGAACGATCTCCAACTCGACGCGCGAAGGCAACACCTCGAACAGCCGACGGCCACCACCGAACAACACCGGGATCTGATGGATCTGCAACTCGTCCAGCACCCCGGCCTCAAGCGCTCGCTGCGCCGTGAATGCGCCATGCACCATCACGTTTCGGTCCAAGGCGGCGGCCTTGGCCTGTGCCATGGCGCTGACGATCCCGTCGGTCACGTACGTCACCAGCGGATAGTTCGCAACCGACGGGCCAGGCGGCCGGTGACTGGGCACGAAGATCGGGACACCGTGGTGAGCACCGCCCCAGTGATCGACCTGCTCTACGGTGCGTCGTCCCACGAGCACCGCGCCGGTCGCGTTCCATTCGTCCATCAACTCCCCGGCGAGACCGGACGGCCGGACGAACTCCCCGTCCGGAGAGACGAACCACTCGTGCAGCCGCTCGAAGCCGTCGCCGCCGGGGTTGCCGGGTTCATCGTTCGGGCCCGCGATGTACCCGTCGAGGGACATCGACATGAAGAGCACCGATGCAGACACTTCGACCTACCTTTCGGGACACGCTGGTCTCAAGATGGAGTGACCATACGCCCTCCTTCGACGACGGCGATCCCTTGGGAACTGAGGCACATGTCGGTGTACCGATCAAGAGCGTGGCTTGGGATTCGTGCTGGAGGATGAGGACACGGCAGCACTCCTGGCGATCGACACAGGCGTCTTCAGGAAAAGCGAGAGCTCGAACCAGTGCCAGAGCGATTGGTGTTCCGACTTCGCGCACGGTGAAGGCTTGGGAAGCGACGGCCGGCATCACCCTTTGAGGCCGCCGCCGAGCCGGATGATGGTGTCAAGGGTTGACGGGTCTCCGCGCCAGTGCGCGGCGAGGACGTCGCGATCGGTGCGGCGGAGGACGTGCCGGAGCACCAGAGCTGCGACGATGGCGTCGTCCAGGGGCCCGGCGATCGGGATGAACTCGGGGACCAAGTCCAGCGGGGACACCAGCCACGCCAGAGCGAACCAGAGCCATGCCTTGCTTGTTCGTGCGACGCGGCGATCACCTAGAAGACCGCGGAACAGGATCGCCAGGTTCGGTATCAGCGTCGCAAGCTCACGAGCCTGGGCTCGCCGACCAAGAGCCAGCAGGATCAAGACAGCCGCCAGCCACAGCGCCAAGGAAACTGCGACGGCAATCAGAATCCCGCGGAACACTCGTGCAGGGTACGCGTGAGACGGGCAAAAGCGATGTGTGGGGAAATCAACGACCTTGGTGGCGTGCCGATCAGGATGTTCCCGACCGTTTGGCCTCCTTCTTCGCCGCGTGCGCATCCTTGCGGGCGAGCGCCTTGTCCTTCGCGGCGATCGCCGTCTCCTTGGCCTTCATCAGGAGCCGCCGCGCCCAGACGTATTCGGTGGCCAGGATCCCGAGGCCCACGAAGATGAGCGCCCAGCCAGGCAGGATGGGCAGGATGAGCCCGGCGATGCCCACGAGCAGCACGACCACGCCGGCGATGGTGACGGCGATACGTCGTGCGTTGCGCCCGATGAAGCGAGCCACCGCCTTGAACGGCACCACGGCTGGATGGTCGTGCCAACGTCGCGCGAGCTCTGGCTCAGTGGCGACGATCTCCGCCACGACGGCGTCGGCGTCTCGTTCTTCCGGGTCGTCGCCCCAGACGTCGTGTCGGCGAGGATCGGCGGTCATGGCCCCGTCATCCTCTCACGCGAGGGAGTCGAGGCGCGGCTCAGTCGTCTCCTCCGCCGCCCCCACCCTTGCCATCTCCGCCGTGATCGTCTCCGCCTCCCGAGGAAGGGCTCGGCGATGACGCGCCCCCGCCGCCTTTCGACGAGCCGGAGCTGCCCGACCCATGATCTTGCTCCGTCCCGGTGCCGGAGGCCGGAGCCGCGGCGGCGGAGCCTCCCCCACTCGAGCCGCCCGTGGGGGCGACGGCCTGCGAGGGCCCCGCGTGCGCGTGCTGATGGTGATGAGGTGGCGCGGGTTCCCACGTGGGCGTCCAGGGCTCCTTGGAGGTGGGTTTCGTGGCGGCGGCCTCGGTGCTCTGCCCAACGGCGTGGATCTGGCTGGCAGGCTGGCTCAGCCCGTGCCCGGCCAGCGAGAAGGTCGCGAACGATAACGCCATGGCGACGCCCGCGCCCCCGAGCGCATACAGCGCGATGATCACGCCCCGTCTCATCCGCGAAGGGTAGACCGCACCACGCTAAGGCTGGGTTAAGAGACCGACACCGGGCCTGCGGCTTCACCGAGGCCGGAAGAGACGACCCGGGCACCCATTTCGTCATCCCACTGCGACACTCGTCGGGACTGTTGGCGTGATTGTCCTCATACACCGGCTGCGGGTCAGCTCGGCTGCGCGAGCTTCGCCTCCGGCAAAGACGGTTCGAACAGCTCGACGGGATTGCCGGACGGATCGTCGACGAGGATCTGTCGTCCGCCGACGCCGTCGACGATGTCGTTGCGAAAGTGCGCGCCGGTCGCCGCAAGCATCGCGACAAGATCTTCGAGCCCGGTCACTTCCAGCGAGAAGCGGTTCCATCCTCCCGGTTCCGGCACGGTTCCGTCGGGCATCGCTTGTCCACCGCCTGGACCACCACCAGTCGAGCTCAGCACAAGCCGAAGGTCACCACGATGGAGCATTGCAAATGACGGCGCGGGATGCATCACCTCCTCGAAGCCGAGGTGATCGCAATAGAACCGGATCGCATCGTCAACATCGTGAACGATGTAGCGCACGCTTACCGTCGGCACAAGAGGCCCTCCAGTTGACGCCAGAGGCATAGACGCCCGCCCACCTCGAACCGGCGTCGTCCCCGCCAGCGTATCGTGCTTCGACGGATCGGTCGCACCCAACGCCGGCCGGGTCGCGGAGTGGACATCAGGGGTGTCCGCGGCGGACCTTGAGAACCGGCGTCGGTGACAGTCTTGTAACGCGTGACCGACATCTTCGCGGCCGAGACCCAGATGGGTGAGTGTCTGCGGATGCTTCCGGATGTGCGGACTGGTTGGCAGGTCAGGTGCTGGCCTTCGGCACCGACGGTAGCCGTGAGGTCGTGGCGCGAGTCGAAGGACTGCCATTCTCGATCGACGGCTGCCTGACCGCCAGGCTGGGGGGGTGGGCGTTGAACCCACCACCTTCGGGTCAAGAGACCGGAGGTGCCTGTCCCGGGCGAAGGTCCCGAGGCCAGCGTTTCAGCTCGAAGAAGTCGGGGCGCGCGGCGAGCCAACGCACGTGCTCCCACCACCCGACGGCGTCGTCCCCCGCGGGGGCGACGGGCAGGATGGGACCGTAGATCGGCTTGGAGCCCGCCACCGTGAGCGTGGGGACGCCGAAGACGCTGCGGTCTCGGGCCTGCCTCTGCGCGTCCATGAGCTCCGCCACGACGGAAGCATCGCTCACGGAGCGCTCGACGATGCCAGTGAGTCCCGCATCGGCCGCCGCGTCGCGGAACAGCTGCGGCGATGCGTCATGGTGCCGGTCATGGACGAGAGTGCCGAGCGCAACGTAGAGCGCCTCGAACGCGGCGTCCCCACCTTCGCGTCTGGCGAGGGCCAAAGCGGTGTGGGCCTCGCCGAAGTAGGCCGACGCCTCCCAGAACTCGGCGTCGGGCCCGGACGCGTTCAGCTCGAGACTGAACAGCCGCCACGCGATGGCGACATGCCCGCGATCGCGCAGGTCGCGGAGCCACGAGGCTGTCTGCCAGCACCACGGGCACGACGGGTCGACCCAGAGCTCTACGCGGTCTGTCGGCGATGGGTCGATGGTCACGTGTGTACTCCTTTACGGTCGGCGGATCCGTCTGTCGGCGAGGCGGCGCGCAGTTGAAGCTCGATCAGAGCGCCGCCCCCCTCCGCGTCGCCGACGGCGAGGGTGCCACCCCACTTCTCGATGAGGTCCCGGGCGATGGCGAGCCCTAGCCCCGAGCCGCCGGTGGGCGTCCCCCGTCCGCGGTAGAACCGTTCAGTCACTCGTGCTTGTTCCGGCGCGGGGATGCCGCCGCCATGATCTCGGACGGCAAGATAGACGCGATCGCCGCGACGTCCCGCCTCGATCTCGATCGGGCCGGCTCCGTAGGCCAGTCCGTTGTCGATCAGGTTGTCCACGATCTGGTCCAGGTCCACGGCGTTGCTGAGGGCTGTCCCTCCTTCGCCGCCGACGGTCACAGCGGCGTCGTGCCGGCGAGCGCGCTCGTTCCATCGCATGGCCGCTCGCTGGGCCACCTCCAGCAGCTCCACGGGGTTCGCAGTTCCCTGCTCGATGTTGTTCGCCATGACGAGCATGCGATCGACGGTGTCGGCGAGTCGATCCATCTCGAGGTCGGCCGCGTGGAGCTGCCGCTTCTGTTCGGGATCGCGCGCATCACCCTCGGCGGTCTCCAGCCGAAGCTTCATCGCGGTGAGCGGCGTTCGCAGCTGGTGGGAGGCGTTCGCCACGAATTCCCGCTGCGCGCGGACGGTCCGTTCCATACGGTCGGCCATCTCGTCGAACGATTCGCCGAGATCCTTCACTTCACGCGCCCCTCCTACGTCGCCCACCCGGGCGGTCAGGTCCCCGTCGCCGAGCTTGCGAGCTGCATCGGCGAGGCGGACCAAGGGCCGGGCCAAAGAGTTGGCCAACGCGAACGCGATCAGCATCCCGGCCAGGAGGCCGATCAACCCGATCACCACGATACCGATGCGCACCGTGCGCACAGCGTCATTCACGTCCTTGATGTTGCGGGTGATCCTCACGGCGCCCGCGACCTTGCTCTCGTCGAGCACCGGGGCGGCCGCGAGCTGAAGGTCGGCGTTCTCTGTTTGGCTGAAGCGGATGAGGGTGTTGGATTGGGCGGGAACCTGGGTGATCGTGCCATCGGGTGCGCACGCCATGCCTAAGGCGGTGAGGATCTCCGGACGGCGGCAGGTTGCGTAGTCCAGGCCCACGGCCTCGTTGTCCGAGTCCGCGAGGACCTGCCCATCGCCGTCGACGACCAATACGCGTCCGTCGACCTCCAGGGCGTAGCCCGACACTTGGTGGTTCAGGGGTGGTCCGGCCTTCAGGCCCTCCTTTCCGATCCCCGCGGCGATCGTCTGCGCTGCGAGCAACGCCTGATCCTCCACCTCGGTTCGAGCTCGCGCCCCCAGGTTGATGGCCAGCGGGATCGTGAGGGCCACGATCACCACCAGGAGGATGTAGCCGAAAGCCAGGACGAGCCGCGTGCGGACCTTCGTGGCGCTCTCCTCTCGGCGGCGGGGGCCTGCTAGGCGAAGTCCTCGGATGCCGCGAAACGGAACCCCACGCCACGCACCGTGGTGATGTAGCGGGGTTCCGAGGGATCGTCCTCCAGCTTCTTGCGCAGCCACGAGATGTGAACGTCCAACGTCTTGGTCGGTCCGAACCAATGCGGATCCCAGACCTCGTCCATGATGTCCTCGCGTTTGGACACCTGCCCGGCATTGGCCATCAACATGTTGAGCAGGTCGAACTCCTTTGCGGCAAGGTCCACGGGTTCTCCGCCCTTGAGCACGGTGCGCGCGGCGGGGTCGAGAGCCACGGCTCCCACCGCGAGGACCCCCATGCGAGCTGTCGCCCTGCCGCGGCGCATGATCGCCCGCATCCTGGCCACCAACTCCGCGGCACTGAACGGCTTCACCACGTAGTCGTCGGCGCCGAGTTCCAGGCCCACGATGCGATCGACCTCCTCCCCACGAGCCGTGAGCATGATGATCGGGATGTCGGATCCCTTGCGGATCTCTCGGCAGAGGTCCCGTCCGTCGCCGTCGGGGAGCATGACGTCCAACAGGACTAGGTCGGGCGTCTGTCGACGGAACGCCGCACCGGCGGCTTCGAGGGTGTTCGTGACCACGGGCTCGAACCCCTCGCGCGCCAGGTGCTCGGCGAGGGGTTCGGCGATGGCCTCCTCGTCCTCGACGACCAGGACTCGAGGTTTCATGCGTTGATGGTAGCGCGACCTTTTGTCTCTCTAGTTCTTCCGTCACCTTGCTCCGTGTCGGTGGAGTTGGGTACAACTAGCCCTAGGCCAAAGAGCCGACATGGGCGTCCGGGGCGACATGACGCGAGAGAGGGAGGGGTCTCATGTCAGCAACGGCTGCAGAGCGCGAGCAGGGGGAGAGCTCTCGGGCTCCCGGTAGTTGGGCACCTCTGGGAGCGCGAGCATGGCTGCTCGCCTTCACTCTGAGTGTCTTTGTTCTGGTGATAGTCGCCGCTGGCAGAGAGTGGGGGGCGATTGCGCCCCTCATTCCGCAAATGATCGTGTGGGGCGTGTTGGTGGCGGCTGCCGACCTGGCGCCGGTGCAATTCTGGGGACGCGTCACGTTCACGATGTCACTCACCGTTGCGCTGGCGGCGGCACTCACTCTGCCACCCGCGGCGACTGGCGTCCTGCTGCTATTTGCCACAGTTGATCCACGCGAGCTCCACGGAGAAGTCCGATGGGATCGTGCCTTGTTCAACCGGAGCCAAGTGGCACTTTGCGTCATGGTGGCGTCAGCTGTCTTCCATAGTTTCGGGATTCCGCTCACGAGCTGGCCACTCGTATTGGCACCTGCCCTGCTCGCGGTGGTCTTGGACTGTTTGCTCAACCTTGTCATCCTGGGCGTTGCTACTGGGCTGGTTGAGAGCACTAATCCGATCGGCGTGGTACGGCATTGGTTTTCGGGCGTACCTTCCCTATATCTGCTCACATACTCGACGCTCGGAGTAATGGCGTTACTCATGGCCACGCTCACGAACGCCATCGGAATGTGGGGAGCGGTAGCCTTCCTGGTCCCGCTCGCTCTCGCCAGGCAGACGTTCTTACAGACCCAAGGGCTGGATGAGATATCCAGACGAATCGCGGAGAAGGACATCGCTTTGGTCGCTGCAAGCGAGCGAGCCGTGGAGGAGCGTCGCGACGAACGAAGGGTCGTCGCTGGCGAGCTGCATGATGAAGTCCTCCCTTGCCTGTTCAAAGTGAATCTTCTCGCGCAGGTTCTGAGACAGGATCTTAGCTCGGGCAGACTGCTTGACCTGGAGAACGATATGCCGGAAATGCTCTCCGCGAGCGCCGCGGCACAGGAAGCCATTCGTCGCATGATGATTGAACTTAGAGAGTCCATGCTGGTGGCTGGCGGACTGCAGAACGGGTTTCGCACGGTCGCTGACGGGCTGGAAACCGCCGGATCGCCGAGGTTCGAGCTAGATATTCGAGACGAGCAAGGACTTAGCCGAGTCGAGCAGCTGCTGGTTTATCAAGTGGGGCGGGAGGCCATGAACAACGCGGCGCATCATTCACGCGGTAGCCGGGTGTCCGTCAAACAGTTCCGAGATGGCAATGTCTTGCGCCTCGTCGTGACGGATGACGGAATCGGCTTCGACACTCGACAAGCAAAGAGTGCCCATTTCGGGCTGCAATTGATTGCCGAAAGAGTTCTTGCCTCAGGCGGCAAGGTGGACCTAGACAGCCGCATCGGTTCGGGAACGATAGTGTCGCTCACACTTCCCGCAGGAGGAGCCAGAGACTGATACATCGGCTCCAGCCACTGATGATCAACAGAGATACGAAAGCCCCGGGCTCGCGAGCCCGGGGCCATCTCGCACTTGCCTTTGATTCAGACCTTCCAGTGGGCTCCGCCGGCGAGGGCGATAGCCATGAGAGATCCGAGGGCGATGGCGACTCTCCGAGCTACCTTCATTCCGTCCTCCTTCTCTGTACAGCATCCGCCCCCATTCGGGGGACCGACCGCGTCATCATCGGGTGACCCCCAGTAGGGGGACAACCAGGAATATCCGCGTACAGTGAATGATGTAGCGCTTATGCCTACAGGCCGACCTACTTCCATCGAACCGCGATCCAGTCGAAGATGGAAGGTATGGATGAGCCGGCTACGAGCAAGACCACGGAGGGAAGCTCGCCATCTCGGCGAACTCTCTTGGTGTTCGAGTTTGCCGTAATCATCCCGACCCTGGCGGGGTTGGCGTTGCTGCTATCCCGGAGTCTGGGGCAGCTAGAGCCGCAACTCATCGTCTGGGCCCTCTTGGTCGCGGCCGTTGAGCTGTTGCCAGTCCCTGCTTGGCGAGGGCTCCACTTGAGTCTCGGATTCCCGATACTCCTCACCATTGGAATTCTCTTCGTCCCTCCAGTAGCTGCGGTGACTGCTCTGGTGGGGTCAACAGATCCTCGGGAACTTCGGCACGAGGTTAGTCTCCTCAGAGCAGTCTTCAACCGATGTCAGGTCGCACTTTCCGTTCTTGTCGCCAGTGCCGTGTTCCACGCCGCCGGCGACATCTACACCTCACCGGCATGGCGGCTAATTCTCGCCGCGATGATGGCTGCCGTCGCGGACTATCTCGTAAACGGCGCCCTCGTGACGATTTTCACAAGCATCAGCCTCGGCATGGCACCCCTCAAGGTCATGAGGCAACTTAGGATTGGCCGCTTCAGTGAGTTCGTGGTCAGCTATCTCGGCCTCGCTGTCCTGGGTCTCACGCTCGCCGAGCTGTTTAGGGCCGTGGGTTGGTGGGCCCTGCCAACTTTCTTGGCCCCAATGCTGTTCGCGCGCCAGATGTTCTTTCGATCGCAGGCGTTGGAGGAGGCGCACAAGGAGCTTCAAGAGCGAGAGCAAGTGCTGAAGACCCTTTCGAACGCCATGGCGGAGGAACGCGCCGACGAGCGACTGCAGATCGCCGGCTACCTTCACGACGACCTGGCGCAGGTCCTGTTCCGGCTTTCGATCCAGGTTGACGTCGCGCGCAAGCTGATGGACAAGGAGGACTACCCTCTGGTCACGGAACAGTTGGACAAGATCCGCGAGTCCAAGCAGGAAACGTCCGATCGCATCCGGGCCCTGATCCGTGACCTGCACCGTTCGCCACTGGGAGCCAAGGGCCTCGCCGAGGCGATCGAGTCGTTCGCGGACGAGGTCGGTCGCGACTCGGGCGTGCTCTTTCACCGGGATGTCGAAGACATCTCCCTGCCGGCTCCCATCGCGCTGCTTCTGTACCACGTTGCCCGCGAGGGCGTTATGAACGCCCTCAAGCATGCCCACGCCTCGAACGTGTGGATCAGCGTGCGGCAGCGAGGCGAGTTCATCGAGCTGGAGCTGAAGGACGACGGACGCGGGTTCGACACGTCGGCGCCCGGCCCCGAGGGGCACTTCGGCATGGCCATGATGCGCGAGCGGGCGCAGGTCGGTGGCGGGTCGATCGACGTGCAGAGCGCGCCGGACGAGGGAGCCACGATCACGGTGCGGTTCCCGACATCGCTGCTGCAACAGGAGGACCACGACGCGGATCCGCACGCGAAGGGCTCCGCTGCAGGCGATGGCTCCGCGGCAGGTGGCGGCCCCGATAGCTCGGGAACCAGCGCGGCGGCGGACGGCGATTCTCGCCAGAGCGTCCGAGCATGACCATCACCACGAGCCAGGCCAACCCGCCGTAGAGGAGCACGTCGCCCACCGAGAACAACGCGCCCACCGGATCGGGGACGGCGATGACGTCTCCCAAAGGTCGCAAGACGTCCTGGTCGGTCATGAGGTGATGCTTCTCGGGACCGGCTCGATCGGTCGACAGTGCCGTGATGGATCCCGAGGAACGGGCCGCGTCGGCGCTTACAGGCATCCCTCCGTTGGCAACCACCACCAGCGCGTTGAGCCCGAGCCCGAGCATGATGATTGGCATCGCGGGCAGCCGCCGGTTCACCCACCCGAACCCGAGCAGGAGTCCGTACGACAGAGCCCAGACGAGCCGTACCTGCGCGGGGCTCACGGCGGCTGGCAGAGGCAGGTAGGGGACCAGCAGTCCGAGGGCCGCGGCCCCCCACCAGTGGATGGGCAGGGTCGCGAACGGGCGCAGGCTCCCGCGGGCGGCGAATCCGATAGCGATCGCCGCTCCGAGGATGCCCAGCACGATCAAGATCGTTCCCAGGGACTGCTCCACGACGTCGGGATGGGATTGTCCCGTCCGCCCCGTGACAAGTCCAGCGACGAAGCGACGACCGAGTCGTGGTCACGACGTCCTCTACGCGCACCGCGGCCGCGCGATCAACCGAAGAGGTTCGCGAGGCCGAGTCGCTCCGTTCAGCCGTAGCCTGGAGCCATGGCTGCACTCGACGATCTCGGCTACTTCGGCCCGCGCAGCGTGTCCTGGCGGGTGCATCGGGAGGTCACCGTTCTGTTCGGCGGCGCGCGCGCGCTGTTGATGCAGGCCGCCCACCCGTTGGTCGTCGCAGGGGCGACCCAAACGGGCATGTACGAACGCAACCCGTGGAAGCGACTGCAGCGAACCCTGATATTGACGTACACGATCACGTTCGGGACCAAGGCAGATGCCCACGCAGCCGCCGACAAGATCAACGAGGTCCACGCGCGCATCAACGGCATCGATCCCGTGACGGGATCGCGATACGACGCGCTGGACCCGACCCTCCTCCTGTACGTGCACGCCTGCCTCGTGGAGTCGGCCCTGTTGTTCGAGGAGCTGACCGTGGGCCACCTCGACGACGCGGGGCGCCAACGGTTCCACGAGGAACAGATGCTGGCCGCGGAACTCTGCCTCGTCCCCCGCGCATCGATCCCTCCCACCGTGCCGGCGCTGCGCGCCTGGATGGCCGACGTGGAGGGCAGCGGGATCCTGCAAGTGACCGACGGCGCTCGCAAGGTGCTGGATCTGTTCTTCGATCCACCTGCGGAGGCCGAGTGGCGGCCCGTCCTGCGTGGTGTGTCGCGTCTGGCCTACGGGACCCTCCCACTCAGTCTCCAGCAGGCGTACGGGCGCCCGTTCTCCACGGCCCAGCGTGCCGCGATGCGCGCGACGTTTCCGGCGATCCGTGCCGTGCGCCCGGTCCTGCCTCCGCGCTGGCGGTACCTCGCGCCCTACAACGAATGGCGTGCGCGCCTCCGAGGGGCCGGGTCGAGCGGCGACGTCGAGCGAGCTCGCAAGCGGGCGGGGATCCGCTTGAGCTAAGCGCGGCCTGCGCGCCCGAAGGGGTCATGCGAGACTCGGGCCATGACCGAACCGCTGACGGACGTCGACGGGCTCTTGCTCGATATCGACGGTGTGCTCGCCACCTCATGGCAGCCGATCGCCGGCTCCATCGAGGCGATGCGATGGATCCGTGGTGCCGAGATTGGCTTCCGCCTGCTCACGAACACGACCACGCACACGCGGGCGGGACTGGCGGGGACCTTGCGCGCCGCGGGCTTCGACGTCGCGGCCGACGAGATCGTCACCGCCGTCGTCGCCACGGCCTCGTTCTTGCACAGTCATCACCCCGACGCCTCCGTTTACGTGCTCTCCGACGGCGATGCGGCGGCCGACCTGGACGGTGTGGACCTGGTGGGATCGGCGGACGACGCCGAGGTGATCGTGATCGGGGGCGCGTGCGACGCCTTCACCTACGACGCCGTCAACAGGATCTTCCGTCGCCTTATGAACGGCGCGGCACTCGTGGGCATGCATCGCAACCTCTTCTGGCGAACGGCGTCCGGTTGGGAGTTGGACGGGGGCGCCTACCTCACGGGGCTCGAGAGCGCGTCAGGGCTCGAGGCCACGGTCTGCGGCAAGCCAGCTCCTACCTTCTTCGCGTCCGCGCTCTCGCTCCTGGGCGTCCCAGCGAGTCGGGCCGTGATGGTGGGCGACGACATCACGAACGACATCGTTGGCGCGCAGGGCGTCGGGCTCCGCGCCGTGCAGGTCCGCACCGGCAAGTTCCGCGACGCCGACCTCGCCAAGGCAACGCCCGACCGGGTGATCGACGCCCTGGCCGACCTGCCCTCGATCCTGGGCGGCTGAGATGTCCGACCGAACCGAGGCGCCGGAGATCTTCGACGGGATCGCTCCGCAGTACTCGTGGATGGGCGCGATCTGGTCATTCGGGCAGGACGCCCGGTGGCGCCGAACCATGGTGGAACGCGTGAACGCGACCCCCGGCGCCCTCGTGCTCGACGTCGCGGCCGGTTCCGGGCTCGTCTCGCGGGACCTGGCCGCACGTAAGCTGCTGCGGGTCGTGTCCCTCGACGCCAACGCCCGCATGCTCCGCGCGGGCATCCCCGCGAACCACGCCGCAGGCCTCGGCGAGCGCATCACGCCGATCCTCGCTCGGGCGGAGTCGCTGCCCTTCCCCGACGCGTCCTTCGACGCCGTCACGTTCACGTACCTCTTGCGCTACGTGGACGATCCGGTGACCGTGCTCGCCGAGCTCGCGCGTGTGCTGCGCCCCGGCGGGACGCTCGCGTCCCTGGAATTCCACGAGCCGGAGACGCCGCTCATCCGGGCCGGATGGCGTGCGTACACGCGCGCGCTCATGCCCTTCCTTGGCGCCCTGGTCTCTCACGATTGGTACCGAACGGGCCGCTTCCTGGGTCCGAGCATCGAGCGCTTCTACCGGCGGGCCCCCCTCGCGGAACAGGTGCGATGGTGGCAGGAGGCCGGGCTGCGCCACGTGCGCACCCGCGTCATGTCGTTGGGGGCGGGCGTCGTGATCTGGGGCGTGGGGGCGGGGACCCGTGTCCCGTAGCGGAGGCGCCGAGGAGCGCCCGGCGTTCTACGCGCTGTCTTCGGGTGGGTGGCGCGACTACTGGACGCTCCTGCACCCCCCCTACACGCTCTGGCACCTTTCCTACGTCGCCATCGGCGCGGCGCTCGCCCCGACCCTCCAGGTGCGCTGGTGGCTCGAGACGATGCTCGCGTTCCTGCTGGCCATGGGCATCGCCGCGCACGCCCTCGACGAGCTCCACGGGAGGCCGTTGCGCACGCGGATCCCCGACGGCGTGCTGAAGACCCTCGCCGTGATGGGCCTCGCCGGGGCGGCGGCTCTCGGCATCCAGGGCGCGATCGAGGTCACGCCCTGGCTCTGGATCGCGATCCCGGCGGGGGGGTTCTTGGTCGTGGCCTACAACCTCGAACTCTTCGGCGGCACGTTCCATGGGGATCCGTGGTTCGCGGTGGCGTGGGGAGCGTTCCCGGTGGCCGTGGCCTATCTGGCCCAGACGGGCTCGCTCAGCGTCGCCGCCATGGTGGCCGCCGCCGCCTGCGCGGTGCTGTCGGCGGCCCAGCGGATGCTCTCCACGCCGGTCCGCAGGCTGAGGCGGGACGCCGTCGAGGTGAGGGGGACCCTCACGAGGGGCGACGGCACCACGGAGGCGATCGACGCGGCGACCCTGCGCGCAACGCCCGAGGCCGCCTTGCGCTCGTTGTCGATCGCGGTGCCGTTGCTGGCGACGGCGATGATCGTCGCGAAGCTGACGTAGATCGCCTATGCCGAGCCCACGATGGAGAGGATCTCCTCGGCGTAGCGATCCAGCTTGGCGGGGCCGACGCCGGGGATCGACGCCAGATCGGCCCAGTCGCGCGGCCGCTCCTCCGCGATCTGCACCAGCGTCTTGTCGTGGAACACGACGTAGGCGGGCACGCCGTCGGCGGCCGCGCGTTTGCGCCGCCACTCGCGGAGCCGCTCGAACGTGGAGCCGCCGGAGGCCGAGACGTGCACCGGCGGACGGGGGGAGGGTCGCGGTGCGGGCGGAGCGACGATCCCGAGTTCTTCGAGGAACGGGCTGGGGCCCGCCCGGCCCTCCCGCGTCCACGAGAGGTACAAGTGCGTGCGCGCGCGTGTGATCCCCACGTAGAGGAGTCGGCGCTCCTCCGTCGGGTCCGCCGCCGATCGCTGCGATCGAAACGGTAGCTCCTTGTCCAAGAGGCGAGGCAGGAACACGGCGTCGAACTCGAGCCCCTTGGCACGGTGAAAGGTGAGCAGGTTCACTCCACGTCCGGTCTCGCGCACGCTGAATCGCCGGGCGAGTTCCGCGACGAACGCGGCGATGTCCCCACCGGGGCTGACCGTCGCGAACTCGGATGCGAGTGAGCGGAGGCGCCCGAGGTCGGCCTGGCGGGTGACCTCCTGGGTGTCGTCGGGATCTGCCGCGGGATCGTAGCCAAGGGCGTCGGTGATGCCCTCCACGGCCTCGACGATCCCCAGGCGAGCCTCGACGCGCCGGAGCTTCGCCGTGACCGCTCGCGCCGCGGGTCGGCGCAGGAAGGCGCCGTCGCGCACCTGATAGGGGATCCCTGCCTCGGCGAAGGATTCCTCGTACGGCTCCGAGCGGGCGTTGATGCGGTAGATCACGGCCATCTCTTCGTAGGGGAGGCCCTCGGCGTGCAGGCGCCAGACCTCGCTCGAGACGAACGCCACCTCGCCCTGGGGGTCGGCCAGCACCCTGGCCGTGGGGTTGGGCCCATCCGCCAGCGTGGGACGGAGGCGTTTCTCGAAGCCGCCCAACCGCTGGGCCAGGGCGTTGGCCACCGTCAGCACCTGGGGGGTGGAGCGATAGTTCTCCTCGAGTCGCACGAGGGTGGCGCCGGGGTAGCGATCGACGAAGCCGAGGAGGTAGTCGGGAGAGGCGCCGGTGAACGAGTAGATCGTCTGATAGTCGTCGCCGACCACGCAGAGTTCCTCTCGGCCTCCGAGCCAGCACTCGAGCAAGGCCTGCTGGAGCGGGTTCACGTCCTGGTACTCATCGACCGTGAAAGCATGGAACCGTGCGCGCACCGCCTCGGCCGCCGCGGCGTGATCCGTGAAGAGCCGAACCGCCAGCAAGAGCATGTCTTCGAAGTCGATGCGCCCGGTGCGCTCCTTCCGGCGCTCGTACCCCTGGTAGATGCCGGCCATCAGCTCGGCGGGGATGGGCGGTTGATGCCCGAGCTCCTCCAGGGCGGCGAGGTATCGGCGCGGCCCGATCATTCGGTTCTTGGCCCACTCGATCTCGCCCGCGAGCTCGCTGCGCGGCATGAACTTGTGCGGGGGCGGCAGCGCGTTGGCGAGGGAGGCGATCAAGGGGGCCTTCGAATCGAGGATCTCGGGCAACCGCTCACCGGTGTTGGGCTCCCAGGATCGGCTCAGCTGCGAAAGCGCGGCGGCGTGGAACGTGCGCGCCTCCACGCCCTCGATGCCGAGCCTCGCGAGGCGGGCCTTCAACTCGCCCGCGGCCTTCTCCGTGAACGTGACCGCGAGCGATCGCTGGGCGGGGACCACCCCGGACGCGATCTGATAGGCGATCCGGTGCGTGATGGTGGTGGTCTTGCCCGTCCCGGCGCCAGCGAGGATCGCCACGGGGCCTTGCACGGCGAGCGCCGCCTCCCGCTGGGCGTCATTCAGCCCCGCGAGGATCTCCTCGGCCGCCCCCCGCATGGGCGGACCATACCAGCGGTCCGAGACACGCCGGGGAGACCACCGGGGACGCATCTCGGCGTCTGTATCCCGCCGATCTGTCGTTCGGGGTTCAGCATCTGGGCGCTGTGGTCGATACGTCCCTACATGGCCATCGTCGAACATCGGCAGCCGAGCGACGTTATGGGTCGCGTGCCGCTTCACTACGCGGCGCTCTTCGGTGACCTTCGCGGAGCGGAGTCGATGATCGCCTCCGGGGCCGACGTGCACGTCCGCGATCGCGATGGGCAGACCCCGTTGCACTACGCCGCCCAGGGTAATGCGGCGACGGTGGCGGAGCTGCTCATGTCCCACGGCGCGGCCGTGGACGCCCCCGATCACGACGGGAACACGCCACTGTGGAACGCCGCCATGCGCACCCGGGGAGAGGGGATCGTCGTGACGCTCCTGCTCTCCCACGGCGCGGATGCGCTGCACGCCAACGACCAGGGCCGTACGCCGGCCGAGCTCACGCGGGCGCTGGGCGGCGGCGAGATCACCCGGCATCTGTCCGCCTGAACGCCGCTACGGCCTTATCCCGCATCCCCGCTACCCTGGTCGTCATGAGCGAGCGGGCGAACACGATCGGCGCGTTGCGCGCCTCCGGCTACCGAGACAAGACGGTAAAGGAGGAGCTCCGCGACAACCTCCTCGCGGAGCTGAGCTCCGGCCGGGACCTCTTCCCCGGCCTCGTGGGCTTCGATGGATCGGTGCTTCCGGCGCTGGAGCGGGGGATCCTGGCGGGCCACGACCTCATCTTGCTGGGCGAGCGAGGCCAGGCGAAGACGCGGTTGATCCGAGCGATGGTGGGCCTGCTCGACGAGTGGGTGCCCACGATCGCCGGATGCGAGATCCACGACCATCCGTTGCGGCCGATCTGCCTTCGGTGCGTCGAGCTCGTGGGATCGCAAGGGGACGATGTGGCCATCGACTGGCTCCCGCGCGAGGACCGGTATGCGGAGAAGCTCGCCACACCCGACACGAGCGTGGGCGACCTGATCGGCGACGTCGACCCGATCAAGGTCGCCGAGGGGCGGTACCTGGGGGACGCGCTCACGATCCATTACGGGATGGTCCCGCGAACCCATCGCGGCATCGTGGCCATCAACGAGCTCCCGGATCTGCCCGAGCGGATCCAGGTGAGCCTGTTCAACATCCTCGAGGAGCGTGACATCCAGATCCGCGGGTATCGGATCCGGCTCCCTCTGGATCTCCTGATGGTCGCCACCGCGAATCCCGACGACTACACACATCGTGGCCGGATCGTCTCGCCGCTCAAGGACCGGTTCGGCACCCAGGTCCGCACGCACTATCCCGAGACGCTGCTCGAGGAGATCCGCATCATGGATCAGGAGGCAGCGAGGCCCTCGCACGGCGTCCCCGTGCGCGTGCCGGCGTTCATGAAGGAGATCGTGGCCGCCCTTACGGCCGAGCTCCGTCGGTCGCCGCACGTGAACCACCGCAGTGGGGTGAGCGTGCGGTACTCCATCGGGAACGTCGAGACCTTGGCCGCCGCGGCCGTCCGTCGCGCCGCGATCGCCGGCGAGCCCGAGGCCGTGCCTCGGGTGTGCGATCTGCCGGCCGTGCTGGCGTCCTCGGAAGGTCGTATCGAGTTCGACACCATCGAGGAGGGGCGTGAGGAGGAGATCCTCACGCGCGCCGTGCGCTCCGCGGAGCTCGAGGTGTTCCGTCGCCGGCTGTCCGGCTTCGATTTCGCGCCCCTCCTCGGGCGTTTCGAGGGTGAGTTCGAGGCCACCACGTCGGAGCTCACGCCGGCCTCAGATCTGCTGGCACAGTTCGGCGAGCTGCCCGGGCTGGGCAAGATGCTCGAACGCCTCGGCGTCGAGGAGGAGAGCCCGGGCGTCGCGGCGAGTGCGCTGGAGTTCGCCCTGGAAGGGCTGCACCTATCCCGGCGCCTCAATAAGAGCGGGAGCGCAGAGTTCGCCACTTACTCGGGTTCTGCGGCCTCGTAGGATTCCGTCGTGCCCGAGATCCACAAGTACATCGGCTTCGCCGTGGTCGGTGTGTTCGCCGTGGGCTGGGTGTGGGGCCTGGGGGTCTGGATCCTGCGTCGCCCGGATCCCGGCTCGGGATTCTGGGTCTGGCTCACGGTGGCCCAAGTGGCGGCCGGGCTCCAGGCCCTGGTGGGGGTCGTCTTATTGGTGCTCGGGTACCGCCCGGAGCAGTGGCTGCACTACGTGTACGGGTTCGGGCCCCTGCTGATCCTGGCGGCCGCGCATTGGATGGCGCGGGAGGGACTGAAGGTGCGCGTGGGGGCGAAGCCCTTTCCGCCGTGGATCTGGTTCGCCGGCGGGTCGTTCATCTGCTTCGGGTTGGCGCTGCGCGCGCTCATGACGGGGCTCGGGATCGGCTAATCCCCGGGGCTCAAGTCCACGGCCCTGCGGCCGAACCCCTTCCCATGCCCTTCAAGCGAGGAAGCACGCGCGGCGATGTTCCAGACGCCGATGCTCGAGCGCGGGTCTCGTCGGCGCTGCGGTCGCTCGACGCGTTCAGCTTCTGGGTCATGCCCTCGAGGGACGCGAAGCGCGGCGACATGATCGTGCTGGGGGTCACGGGCGTGTTCGCCGTGATGCCGTGCGGGCTGAGCGGTGCCCTGATGGCGGGCGCCACGGGCCCGTCGGTGGGGAGCGCGTCCCTGCCCGATCTCCGAGGCCTGAAGCGTGGCGCGAAGGCGCTCCGCGCCGACCTCAACGCCGCGGCCGTGTTCGCGAGCGTCGAACCCGTCGTGTGCCTCACCCAGGCCGTCGTGGGCCCGCCTCGCACGATCCGCGGCGTGCGGTACGTGCACGTCCGCGATCTCGCGGGCGACCTCACCACACGACCCACGACGCTGCCGCGCGGGCGTGCGCAGCGCGCGGCTCGATCCCTGGGCATGCGGATCGCGGGGGACGAGCGGCGCCACTTCTCAGCGCGCTGAGCGTCCCTCCCATCCGCCGCCGGCCGCTCGTTGCCGCCCCGCCATCCTTGTCCCTCCCGCCGTTCGCCCGAACACTCGTACGCTGGTCGGCATGCGCGTGCGGTACTCGCGATGGGATGGTTCCCAGGACCCCTTCGGGCCCGAGCTCGCCGCGAGCGAGATCCTCGAGGAGCTCTCCGACGAGGTCCTGATGGGCGGCAGCCCCGACGCCGCCCTCCATCGGCTCCTGCGCCGGGGCATGCGGGGGCGCTTCAGCGGTCTCGATGCACTCCGCGATCGGTTGCGCCGACAGCACGAGCGCGAACAGGAGGCGCTCGACCTGGCCGGCCCGCTCGAACACGTGCGCGAGCAGCTCGACGACATCTTGGAACGCGAGCGCGCCACGCTCTCGTTCAGCGACGAGGAGGACGCGCGCATGCGCGAGGCGTTCCTGGACACGCTGCCCGCCGACGCACCCGGGCAGATCCGCGAGCTCCAGGAATACCGGTTCACCGATCCGCAGGCGCAACGGCAGTTCGACGAGCTGATGCAACAGCTGCGCCAGGACATCCTCGGCTCGTACTTCAAGAACGTCGCCCAGGGGATGCAGAGCATCACGGCCGAGGATCTCGCGCGGTTCCGCGACATGCTCGCCGATCTCAATCGGCTGATCGAGCAGCGGGAACGTGGCGAGGACACCCAACCCGGATTCGACGCCTTCATGGATCGCCACGGCGCTCTCTTCCCGGGGAACCCGAGCACGCTCGACGAGCTCTTGGAACAGATGGCGCGGCGGATGGCGGCGATGAGCCGCCTGATGGCGTCATTGTCGCACGAGCAGCGTCGCGAGCTCCAGGCGCTGTCCGAGCAGATGATGCAGGACATGGATCTCGCGTTCGAGGTCGACCGGCTGAGCGCGAACCTCGCCGGCGCCTTTCCCGACATGCCGTGGGGCGACCCGGTGCAGGGCGACGGCGACGACGCGATGCCCATGTCCGCCACCGTCGACGCCATGGAGCGGCTCCACGATTACGAGGAGCTCGATCGCGCGTTCGAAGGCGCCTACCCGGGTGCTTCGCTGGACGACGTCGACGAGGACGCGTTGCGCCGGACGCTGGGCGACACCTCCGCGCAGGACCTTCGCCGCCTGAAGGAGATCGAGCGGGCGCTGGAGAAGGCCGGACTGGCGCAACGGCGTGGCGGGCGCCTGGAGGTGACGCCGCGTGGTGCGCGCAAGATGGGCGAGCGTGCGCTCGGACGGGTCTTCGAAGCGCTCAAGCGAGACCGCGAAGGAACGCACGAGTCACGCGATGCCGGCGGCCTCGCAGAGCCGACGGGCGCCACGAAGCCGTGGGTGTTCGGCGACCAGGGTCAGCTCGCCGTTCAGAAGACGGTGTTCAACGCCGTCGTCCGCGCGGACCCCGGCTCGCCCGTGCGCCTGCACCCCGACGACTTCGAGATGGTGGAGGCAGAACAGCGCACCGAGACCGCGACGGCGCTCCTCATCGACCTTTCGTTCTCCATGCCGCTGCGCGGCCACTTCATCCATGCGAAGAAGCTGGCGCTCGCGCTGCACGCCCTGATCGAAGGGCGCTATCCCCACGACACGCTGTACCTGATCGGGTTCAGCGACTACGCGCGCCGGCTCCAGCCCGAGGACCTCGCGGCACCTGGCCTTGAGCGCACGTACGGGACGAACATGCAGCACGCGTTCCTCCTCGCGGGCCGGCTCCTCGCGCAACATCCCCGAGCGTCTCGGCAGGTGATCATGGTGACCGACGGCGAGCCCACCGCACATCTCGAGGACGACGAGGCGATCTTCGCGTGGCCCCCCGAGCCCAAGACGATCCAGGTCACCCTCGCGGAGGCGATCCGCCTGGCCAGGTCCGGGGTCCGCCTCAACATCTTCATGCTGGAGGAGTCCGAGGGGCTCTCGCGCTTCATGGAGCGGCTCGCGCGGCTCACGTCCGGCCGCGTGTTCCTGATGGACGACCATCGCGTCGGCGACTTCATCCTGCGTGACTACGTGGCGCGCCGCGCCCGATAGGCTCGCCGTGTGCGCCGCAGCCTGAAGATCCTCGCGTGGGTCGTGGCGTTCGCGGCTGCCGCGGGGGCGGGGGCGATGGTGGCCTCGCGCTCAGATCCGTTCCCGCCCGGGGTCGAAGATCCCGGGGCCCGCCCGGGACCATCGTCCGACGCCACGCGATCCGCGACCCCTTCGGGGGCCGAGCCCTGGTCGGGTACCATCCGCGCGCGGACCTACCACGACCTCTTCGTAGGTGGACGGTGCCGCACGGACTGGGTCGTCCCGATCTCGATCTCGTTCGACGACGGCGGCTCGGTCGACGGAACGGGAACCGCCATGCTCCGCGGTGGCCTGCGATGTGACTTCACGACGGCGCAGGTCCAGGCGAACGAGATCTCCCTCAAGGTGGGCGGCCATCGACGCGGCCATCTGCTCGACCTCTCGCTCGAGCCCGCGGCCTTCACCCCCACGGGCAGCAGCGACTACGGCGGCCTCGTGGCGACGCTGCCCCGGTTCCCGTCCGTGCGGATCGGTCAAGGGGCCGTCCCCGAGCACCCCGTCGAGGTGCGGGTGCCCGACGGCGGACAGGGTACGTACGTTGGGGTCTATCGGAGCGACGTGCGGGGTCCGTGAGCGGGCCTTGAAGATCAGGTCGCGTCCCACCACAGCGTGGCGACCACGCGGCGCGCCGGGCCCGCGGCCCAGAGTCCGCCCCGTTCCAGCAGCCGGTCTCCCAATGCCTCCGCGATCTCCGCGTCGCGCTCGGGCGGGAGACACAGTCGGCGCCTGACGAGGGCGACGGCATCGCCGCGGCGAGCGAACCCGCCCCCGGTCGGGTCGCCCTCGCGGTTCCCCGCTCCTTGCTCCGGGCGAAGGTCGAGCTCCCGGATCACCTCGAAGGCGTCGAGGGAGGAGGGTCCGGTCGGCCGGGCGAGCCCGTGGAACCTCAGCCACAGGTCGTTCATCCACGACAGGGGGTGGTGTTCCGTGAGCTCCATCACGACCCGTCGGCGCGCGTGATCGTTCAGGGCACGAACGAACGGCCCGAGGTCGGCGACGTTGTACGCCACGTGTCCGCAGACCACGACGTCGGCGTTCGGCGCGTCGTCGGCGACCTCCGGCCATCCCCCGTTCACGGTGGCGACCGAGACGCCTGCGTCCCCGGCCGCGGACTCGAAGGCCGCGAGCATGTCGGCCTGCTGGTCGACGCCGGTCAGCCGACCAGCCTTGACGGCGAGCGGGAGCGAGGTCGCACCCCCGCCGACGCCGACATCCAGGACCTCGCCGTCCGCGGGCAGGGCCTCGAGGGCTCGCTCGGTCGTGGAGCTGACGGGCTCCGTCGCCGACGCCGTGCCACGCCTCCGGAACAGTTCCGCCGGGAACCCGTAGGGAGATTCCGTCGCCGCCTCGATGAGGCGTTGCGGGATGGCCCACGCCTCCAGCTGCTCGCGCCAGCGGTCGGCGGCTGTGCTCACGTGTCCAACACCTCCTCCGTGTCCGCCCCCAGCCGCGGGGGCGGAAGGCGCGTCGGCAAGGGCTGTCCGTCGAACCGGAGCGGATCCGCCACGAGCCGCAGGTCGTGCCCCCGCGCCGGGTCGGGCACGGTCTCGACCACCCCGGCGCCCTCGGGGGAGGCGAACACCTCGTCCATGGTCCGGATCGGCGCGCAGGGGACCCCGGCGCGCTCAAGCGCCGCCAGCCACGCGGCGGCGTCCGCGTCCGCGAATATCCCTGCGAGCATCCCCACCAGCGCGTCCCGGTTCGCCACCCTGGCCCTGTTCGTGCGGAAGCGCTCGTCGCGGGCCCACGCGGGGTGACCGACCACTTCGCAGACCCGGACGAACAGGCGGTCGTTCCCTCCCGCCAGGATGAAGGGGCGGTCCGAGCCGTGGAACACCTGGTAGGGCACGATGTTCGGGTGCTGGCTCCCCATCGCCCGCGGCACCTCGCCCCCGATCAGGTGGTTCGCGGCCTGATTCACCATGGCGGCCACGCTCGCGTCGAACAGCGAGACGCTCACATGGCGTCCCCGGCCCGTGCGCGCGCGTTCGTGCAGCGCGGCCGTGATCCCGACGGTCGCGTAGAGGCCCGTCACCACATCCAACAGCGCGACGCCGGACTTGGTGGGCGGACCGTCGGGCTCACCGGTCACGCTCATGAGACCGCACAGCGCTTGGACGATGATGTCGTAGCCCGGCCGCGCGCCGACGTTCGGCGTGTCCTCGCCGAAGGCGGTGAGCGAGCACGTGATCAACCGCGGATGGATCGCGCGCAGTCCTCCGAGGTCGAGCCCGAGCTCCGCCATGAGTCCCGGCCGGAAGTTCTCCACCACGACATCGGAACCGGCGGCTAGGCGCCGGATCGCGTCCGCGCCTTCGGGGGTCTTCAGATCCACGGTCGCCGACCGCTTGTTCCGGTTCAGCGCCAGGAAGTAGGCCGCGTCCTCACCCGAGAACGGTGGTCCCCATTGGCGCGTGTCGTCGCCGCCGTCCGGGCGCTCGATCTTGATCACGTCGGCGCCGAGGTCGCCTAGGGTCATCGTGGCCAGCGGCCCCGCCAGGACCCGCGAGAGATCGAGCACGCGGATGCCTTCGAGCGGAGCGGGCGCGTCGACCATCGGCTCGTACCTTACTTCGCTCGTGACTGTCCCCACTGACCTCCTGAGGGATGTATCCGAGCGCACTGGCACGACAGTCCTCTGCTCGGGCATGATGGGGGGGTGAACGACGAAAGCCTAGAGCGCGTGAACGGGTTCCTCGCGGCCGTGGCCGGACGCGTTGCCGTTGGCGACGTGCTGACGGTCACGCCCGCCGAGCTGGGACGGGAGCTGGGCTTCCCCGACGCCCTGTCGACCGCGCGGGCCGTTCGCGCCCTCATCTCGCGTCGCAGGCTCGTGCCTGCCCAAGGGTCCTATCGATTGCTCGACGCCACGCCCGTGGGTCCGCAGGAACGCGAGGCGCTGGAGCGTACCCGCCAGGTCCGGCGGCGCCGGTCGCCCGGCGTCCGTTCCGACGCCGGGCCGCGCAGTGGATCCCTGGCCTACTCTGACCTCGGGCGGGCGGCCGTGGACCGCATGATCGAGCTGGGGCGCGAAGCGTCCGACCAACGGGTGGGGCTGCGCCACGCACGGGAGGAGGCTCGGGCGGCCCGGCAGGCCCGTGACGAGGCCGAGCAGCGCGCGAGCGCCCTCACCGAGCGCGTGCGTGAGCTCGAGGCCCGCGCGGAGATGGCCGAGTCGAACCTGCGCACGCTGCTCGCTCAGGCGCGTACCAAGGATGGGCCCCGCCAATCCACGGACGTCTCCGATGCCGAGATGGAAGCCATCCTGGGCGTGCTGAAGGCGGGTGAAGCCGAGACCGTCGAGATCCCCGAAGCGGCGAGCCCCGCGCTTGCCTCGGAGCCATCCCCCACGGTCGGCTCAGAGGTCGAATAGCCGACACTTCAGCAGACCACGGACAAGAGGTCTGAGGGTCGGCTGACGAGCATCACGCAAGAACGGCGGTCGCTCCCTGGTAGGCGTGTGATCAGGCGTCGAGCTGGCGCGCGGCCTTGTGGCACGCGGCCGAGGATCCGTTGGGGTAGTCGCGCAGCTGCAGGTCCTCGCCCTTACAGGCCGCCTCGATGCCGAGCTCCTCGGCCAGCCCGGAGGCCACGACCGGGCAGCGGGGATGGAACCGGCAGCCGGGGGGGATCCGGGTCGGGTCGGGGGGCTCCCCCTTGAGGATGGGACGTTCGATGCCCTCGGCCTCCGGCACCACGTCGAGCAGCGCCTTCGTGTAGGGATGCAGCGGCCGGAGCAGGACCTCCTCGGTCGGCCCGATCTCCACGATCCGCCCCAGGTACATGATGGCCACCCGGTCCGCGACCGTCCACGCGAGTCCCAGATCGTGCGTCACGATGATGATGGTGAGGCCGAACTGCTCGCGCAGGCCCATGAGGAGCTGCAGGATCTCGCCGCGCACGGATGCGTCGAGGTTGGACACCGGCTCGTCGGCCACGATGATCTCCGGCTCCAGGACGAGGCAGCCGGCGATGACCACGCGCTGCCGCTGACCGCCCGAGAGCTCGTGGGGGTATCGCTCGAAGAGCTTCTCGGGGGGCCGCAGGCCCGCTCGAGAGAGGGCGCGGGCGACCAGCTGCTCCTCGGTCTCCCCGTTGGGCCCGCTGTGCACGCCGTGGATGCGCAGGCCTTCCACCACGATCTCGTAGACGGTGTGGCGCGGGTTCAACGTCCCGGTCGGGTCCTGGAAGACCATCTGTACCTTGCGCCGGTACTTGCGGAGGTTCCCGAGGGGCTCGCCGCGGTAGAGGACCTCGCCGCCGTTGACCTCCTGCAGCCCCATGATCGCGCGCGCGGTGGTGGTCTTTCCGCAGCCGGACTCCCCGGCCAGCGCCAGCACTTCGCCTTTGCGGATCTTCAGGTCGACGCCGTCGACGGCCCGGGCCTCCGTGGCCTTCTTCCCGCGGAGGCCCTGGAGCAAGCCCACCCGGCCTGCGAACGTCACGCGCAGATCCTTGACCTCGATGACCGTCTCTGCGGCGGTGGAGGCGGGGGGGGTCTCCACGCTCATTCGGCGCCTCCGGGGCTGGTCGCCCCCGCCGGCTGTTTCACGAGCAGACAAGCGGCACGTCGGCCCGCCCCGGCGTCGAAGAGCTCCGGATCCGTCACGCGGCAGTCGTCGAAGGCGAATTCGCATCGTGGGTGGAACGTGCAACCCTCCGGCACGTGCTGCGGGTCCGGCGGGTCGCCGCCAAGGCCCGATGGCTTCCTGCGGAACCGGTCGTCGCCGATCGCCGGGAACGCGGCGGACAGCGCCATGGTGTATGGGTGCTTCGGGTCGTGGAAGACCTCGTCGGCCCGGCCCTCCTCGACGATCCGTCCCGCGTACATGATGGCGAGGCGGTCGGACACCTCGACCAGGACCGAGAGGTCGTGCGTGATGAAGACCATGCACAGGCCGAGCTCGTTCTGAAGCTCCTTCATCAGGCGGAGGACCTGGGCTTGCACCATGACGTCGAGCGCGGTGGTGGGTTCGTCGGCCAGGATGATAGAGGGACCGCACGCGAGGGCCATCGCGATCATCACGCGCTGCTTCTGACCACCGGAGAGCTCGTGTGGATAGTCCTCCATGCGCCGAGCGGGCAGGCCCACCTGCTCGAGCAACCCGCCCACGCGGACCTTCGCCTCGCGCTCGTTCGCCTGGCCGTGGACCACGATCGCCTCGGAGATCTGGTCGCCGATCCGCCGGACGGGGTTGAGGGCGTGCAGCGCCCCCTGGAAGACCATCGAGGCCCCGGCCCAGCGCACCGCTCGCAAGCGCCCCGCCTTCATCGTGAGGATGTCCTCGCCGTTGAGGAGGATCTCGCCCTCGATCTTGGTGCCCTTGGGGTGCAGCCGCATGATCGCGCCGGCGATGGTGGACTTGCCGCAGCCCGACTCGCCCGCCAGCCCCAGCACTTCGCCCTTGTCGACCGTGAGGTTCACACCGCGGACGGCGGGGACGGGGCCGCCCTGGGTCCGGTACGTGATGCGCAGGTCGCGGATCTCCAGGACGCTCATCGCGCCCGCAGCTTCGGGTTGAGGACGTCGTCGAGGGCGTAGCCGATCATGGTGAACGCCAGCACCACCAGGACGATGCAGAGACCGGGAGGGACGATCCACCACCAGTTGCCCGCATACGTGGCGCCGCCGCCGAACGCGTTGTCGAGCAGCTTGCCCCACGACGCGCGGTTGGGATCGCCGACGCCCAGGAACGCGAGCGTCGACTCCGACAAGATCACGACCGCCACGATGAGGATCGCGTTCGCGAACACGAGCGGGGCGACGTTGGGCAGGATGTGCTTCGTGACGATGGAGCCGCCTCGGGCGCCGAGCGCCCGCGAGCGCTCGACGTAGCCCCTGGTCTTCAGGGACAGGACCTCCGCGCGGATGATCCGGGCCGTGCTCGGCCACGAGGTGATGGCGATGACCACCGTGATCGTGAGGAACGATGGCCCGAGGACCGTGGCAAGGACGATCGCGAGTGGGAGGAACGGGATCACGAGGATCCAGTCCGTGACCGACATGAGGACCTTCTCCGTCCACCCGCCGCGGAACCCCGCGACCAGGCCCACGAGGGTACCCAACACCATCGTCATGAACGTGCCGATCAAGCCGACCAACAGGGAGACCTGTGCTCCGTACACCGTCTGCGGCAGCACGGGCCGTCCGAGGTTGTCGGTCCCGAACCAGAAGGGGTAGTTGGCCGTGGGCGGCTGCAGCGCCTTCCCATTGAGCGGACAGGTCACGTCGAGGTAGCAGCGGCTCGCGAGCAGGGGGGCGAGGATGGCGACCGCGAAGAAGAACACCAAGATGATCAGTCCGGCCATCCCCATCTTGTTCTTGCGGAATTCACGCCACAGGCGCGCTCGCGATTCGCGGCGGCGCTTGCGGACGAGCTTCTTGGGATCGGGGATGACGAGCGGGATCTCGGCGTCCGGCGGGGTGGGCGAGGTCTGTGTCGTGGCCATCTACGCGGCCCTCACCCGGGGGTCGAGGTAGGAATAGGTAAGGTCCGCGATGAGATTCGCCACGATGATCGCGACGCTGAAGATCAGGAACAGTCCCTGCAGCAGGGGGAAGTTCCGGTCGTTGATCGCGACGGCCGTGAGCAACCCCAGGCCCGGCCAGTTGAAGATCAGCTCGATCGTGATGGCGCCCGAGATGACGAACCCCAGCGACAGGATCGTGACCGTCATGACCGGCAGGAGCGCGTTGGGCACCGCGTGGTGCTGCCGGACGTTCTTGTCCCGCAGACCCTTGGCGCGCGCCAACTGGACGTAGTCCTCCCCCAGCGTCTCCAGGAGCGAGGACCGCATGATCAGGGAATACTCACCGAGGTAGGACACCGTGAGCACGAAGAAGGGCAGCACCATGTGGTTCATGACATCCGTCACGTGGTGCAACCCCGTGTAGCCCGCACCGAGCGTCTCGTACCCGCCGGTGGGGAAGATAGCCGGGAAGGGGCCGACGCCCACGGCGAAGGCCATGATCATGAGCATGCCGAACCAGAACTCCGGCATGGAGTACGTGAACATGGTGAACCCGAGCAGGCCCTTGTCGTAGCCTGTCCCCCGCCGCCACCCCTGGGAGATGCCGATCCAGATCCCGATGGCGATCGACGCGATGGTGGAACCGCCGATCAGCAGGATGGTGGGCCAGACCTTCCCGGCGATCGTGGTGCTGACCGGTTCGTTGTTCACGAACGAGTAACCGAGGTGGCCCTGCGCGGTCTGCTTGATGTAGTTCAAGAATTGCTGGGGCACCGGCAGATCGAGTCCGAGCTCTTTCTGCAGTTCGGCCACGGTGGCCTTTGAGGCGCCCTGTCCGCCGCGGAGCAGCTGGGTCGCCGGATCTCCGAGGAGTCGGAACAGGAAGAAGTTGACGAAGAGCACGAACAGGAGCGTGAGCAATGCCTGCAGTATCTTCGATAGCAGGTAGCTCCTCGATCCCACGACCCCTCCCGTTCCTCAGCCGGTGGGTCTCAGCCCGGTCCGCTCACGCCTCGTCTTCGTCCCGTTCCTTCCTCCTGCTCAAGAGGACGGCCACCACGATGACCGCGATCACCGCGAGGGCGATGAGGATCCACACGGTGCTCGATGCTCCCGAGGACGACGACTCTCCCGTGGCACCCGTTGGCGGCGCGATGTTGATGAACGAGAAGGGGCCGTAGGTAGCCAGCAGGTCGCCGTCGGGCGAAGGCTGGACGAGGAAGTCCCCGACCTTGTCGCTCCGGTACGCCTCCAGGACCTGGCCGTAGTACAGCATCAGGTAGGGGGCCTCGTTGTACAGCGTGTCCTGCGCCTGATGCACGAGATCGTTCCGCTTGGCCGGGTCGGTGGCGCTCAATGTCTCGTCGTAGAGCTTGTCGTAGCTCGGATCGCAGAAGTAGCTGTCGTTGTTGCCGTAGGTGGTGGCGTCCGGTGCACGCTCGCTGCACGTGAAGATCTTCAGGATGTAGTTCGGATCCGGATTGGGATACCAGCCCCAGTGGAACAGGTCGTAGTTGCCGGCCTCGATGATGCTGGTGAGCTTGCTCGTGCTCACGGCCTGCACCTTCGTGCCCACACCCACGTTCTTGAACCACGATGAGACGTACTGCGACGCGTTGATCGAGTTCTCGTCCGAGGTCCTTGTGAAGTATCGAAGGACGACGTTCTCCCCCGTCACCGGATCGTTCACGATGCCATCGCCGTCCGTGTCGGTGTATCCGGCATCCGCGAGGGCGGCCTTCGCATTGTCGGGGTTGAACGAGAGGTCGGGCAGGTCGGGTCCGGGCGTCCACTCGCCGGTCGTGGCGCCCGGCTGGACGGGTGAGTCGGCCGGGAGGCCGTACCCCAACAGGACGTTATCAACCAGCGCTTGCTTGTTGACCGCCATCGTCACCGCCCTGCGGAACGCGGGGTCGGACACCGCGTGGCTGCCGGTCCCGTGGGGCGAGAACCCACCGGCCTTGTCGGTCTGGAATGCGGAGCCGCTGTTGAACCCCAACTCGTCGAAGCTCGGCACGGTGGCCGCATGGGTTTCGACGTTCGGCTTGTTCTTGAGCGAGTTCAGGATGTTCGCGGAGTCGAAGTACCCGAAGTCGATCTCGCCCTGCTGCAGAGCCGCTGCTTCCTGGTTCTCGTCGTTGAAGCTCTCGTAGATGATTTCGTCGAACGTGGGGGTGAGCCCGGCATCGAGTCCCCAGTAGTAGGGATTCCTCTTAAGGGTCACGGCCTGGCCCTGCTTGTACGAGGTGATGACGTACGGGCCCGATCCTACCGCCGGGACGTTCTGGAACTTCTTCGGCTCGTCGAGCTTGGACCAGATGTGCTCGGGAAGGATGTACTCGTACATGAACACCGTCGCCCCGCTGTACACGGACGTGGGCTGGATGGAGTTGATCACGAAGTGCGTGTCGTCGACGACGTCCACGTGCTTGATCAGGCTCGTGTCGGCGTAGTAGTTCGAGATCTTGTGGGCCTTGTAGTAGTTCAGCGTCCACGCCACGTCGTTGGCGGTGAAGGGCATGCCGTCTGACCACTTCATCCCGTCACGCATGGTGTAGGTGAACTGCATGCCATCGTTGCTGGTTTCGACCCCGGTGACGATGGAGTGCTCGAGATCGGGACCGAGGTCGGGCGTGTTGAAGTTGATGGGGATGTCGTAGCTCATGGCCCAGATCACGTAGTCGGTCCCGAGATATCCGACCATGGGGTTCAGGGAGCTCGGCTCGCTGGTGTCGCCGTAGATGAACTGCGAGGGTCCGCTCGACGTGGAGGCCGAAGCGCTCGGAGAGACGCTCGTGTCCTGGGCGAACGCGGTTCCGGTGAGGGCAACGCCCGCGAGCACCCCGATCACCGTGAGCCCCGCCACGCTTCGGCGCAATCTGTGCGTGCGGCCATCCCTCGGCTTGCTGCGCTGCGCACCTGTCATCCTGAGCCCTCCGTCATTCGTCGGCTACGTCGTTCAGACCTACGTACGTATCCCGGCGACGCCGGGCTCGTCGATCGTGAACGTTCTGGTGTCCGCGTCTATCGTTGCCTGCACCCCCAGCGGGATCGTTGCCAGATGTTTCCCGTGCCCAAGTGGAAGCTTGTATAGCACGGGAACGCCCAGCGGGCCTAGACACCGTTCCAGCACATCCTCCAGGGATCGCGTCCGTGGCGTCTCGGGCCGCTCCGCGCGCCAGTCGCACCGGGCCATCTCACCCACGACCACCCCGCGGACCCGTTCGAGCTTGCCGGCCAACAACAGTTGGCGCAGGTGCACCTCGATGATGTAGGGCGGTTCGTCGACCTCTTCGAAGAACAGGATCGCGTCGTCGAACACCGGATCCCAGGGCGTGCCGAGCAGGTGAACGAAGGTGAAGAGGTTGCCCCCGACGACGGGAGCGGTCGCGGCCCCGGGGGCGATCGCCCGCACGTACGGGTCGTCGGGGTCACGCGGCACCGGACCCGCGCCGCCCTTCGTGAAGCCTTCCAATGCAGAGTTCCACGTGAACTCCGTCCGCTCGGGGATCCCCATGGAGCTCAGGCCCGGGCCGTGCAGCGTGGCGAGCCCGCTCTCCTGCCGCAGCGCGATGTGCAGGCTCGTGATGTCCGAGTACCCCATCAGCGCCTTCGGGTTGGCGGCGATCGCTTCGTAGTCCAGGAACGGCAGGATCTCCATGGCCCCGGTGCCGCCCCACAGCACCTGGATCACATCCACCCCGGGGTCGGCGAACAGCGCGTTGAGATCCGCGGCGCGGGTCTCGGGCTCGCCCGCAACGTAGTCGTCCTGGGCCCATACGCCGTCGGTGAGCCGCACCCGGTAGCCCTTCGCCTCCCACCACTCGACGGGTCGCAGGATGTCGCTGCGATTGAAGTAGGGTCCAGAGGGCGCACACACCCCGATGGTTCCGCCCGCCGGCAGGGGTGGCCCGAGGCGGGTCGCGGCGACGTTCATGGGCTGGCGACCATCCCGGACGTCTGCACCCGGGCGCCCGTCCCCAACGCCCGCGTTCCGCGCAGCCGGGCGAGGTTCACGAGCGCGTCGAACAGGGACTGCTGCGCAGGATCGGTGTCGGCGGTCTCCTCCGGGTGCCACTGCACGCCGAGCATCCAGGTCACGTTTGCTTCGCTGATGTTCGTGAGCCCATCCGGGACGGGTCGCTGCAGGGCTTCTACGAGGCCGTCGGGGCTGCGTCCGGCTACCACCAGTCCATCCCCGATCCGGTCGACGCCCTGATGGTGGTGCGACGTGCAGGCCAGACCACCCGACTTGGTGACCGCGGACAGCAAGGTCCCCGGCACGGGCGTTACGGCGTGGGTGGTGATCGTGTCCTCGACCGGCACGCCGTGCTCCAGCAACCCCGGAAGCCCAGGCAGATGCTGATGGAGCGTGCCGCCGTACGCGACGTTCATGATCTGCATGCCCCGGCAGATGCAAAGCGTGGGAACGTGCAGCCGGTCGGCCGCCAGCAGCAGCGCGGTCTCGAACGCATCGCGATCGGGCTCCACCCCGTAGTTGTGCTCGGCGTCTGGCACGGCCTCGTAGCGGGCGGGGTCCACGTCGCCACCCCCGACGAGCACGAGGCCGTGGAAGGGCTCGAGGAGCTCTTCGGGCTCGCCCTGCTCCCCCGGGCACACGATGGCGGTCCGTGCGCCCGCTCGACGCAGGGCGTCGATGTAGGGAGCCGGCACGCCGTATCCGCCGTCGGGCCAGCGCGGCACGCGGCCTTCTCCGAGGTGATAGGCCGCCACGGCCACGAGGGGCCGGAAGGGGGAGCTCACGGGGCCCGCTCCGCGGCGATCCGGCCGAAGCGGGCGAACAGCTCGGCGCCCCGCACCTCGTGCGCTGCCATGTGCGTGGCGGCCTCCGCGCGCAGCGTCTCGTGCGACTTCCCCCACATCGTCTCGAGGTCCACGTCGCGGACCTCGTCGAGCCAGAGTTCCAGCTCGGCCGCGTCGATCTCGAGGTGGAACTGCGTGGCCCAGGCCGAGTCCCCCACGCGATAGGCCTGCACGGGGATGTGGTCGCCCGTCGCGAGCAGCTCTCCCCCCGGCGGGAGCTCGATCGTGTCCTGGTGCCACTGGAATACGGGATCGCCGTCGGCCCACACGGACAGCAGGGGATCGTCGGCCGCCGCAGGCGAGGGCCGAACGGGCTCGAAACCGATCTCCTTGACGTGGGCGCGCCCCACGGGTGCATCGAGCGCCCGTGCCAGCATCTGGGCGCCCAGGCAGATCCCGAGGTAGGGGATGTGACGCGCGAAGGCCTCCCGGGTCAGGTCGCGGTTCTCCTTCAAGAATGGATGTTCGTCCACCTCGTCGACGTTCATGACACCGCCGAACATGACGACTCCGGAGAGATCGTCGAGCGATGGGCGCGGCGCATCGGCGTCCGTGGCATCGAGCGTGAGGACCTGGGCGCCGGCCGCCGCCAGGGCGTTCACGCCCACGCCGAACGTCTCCGATGGATCGTTCTGCACGAGCAACACGGGCTTCATCCCCCGGGAGTCTAAGGCGTCGCGCGGCGGCGGTGACGGTGCTACCTTCGAGCCATGGCCGCCACCGATCGCACCCCGCTCAAGCCCACGGACCTCCTCGACCTGGAACATCTGCTCAACGACGAAGAGCGCCAGGTCCGCGACCTGGCCCGGGAGTGGGTGCGCGACCGGATCCTGCCCGAGGTCGAGGATTGGTACGAACGCGGAGAGTTCCCTGCTCGGGAGCTGGCGCTTGAACTGGGGAAGCTTGGGTTCCTCGGCATGCAGATCGAAGAGATGAGCGGCTTGGGAGCCGTCGCCTACGGCCTCGTCGAGCTGGAGCTCGAGGCCGGCGACTCCGGGCTCCGTAGCTTCGTGTCGGTGCAGAGCGCGCTCGCCATGTACGCCGTGCACACCTACGGGAGTGACGAGCAGCGGGAGGAGTGGCTGCCCCGCATGCGAGCGGGGGAGGCGATCGGATGTTTCGGGCTGTCCGAGCCCGACAGCGGGAGCGACCCGGGCTCCATGCGGACGTTCGCCAAGCGCGACGGCGATGACTGGATCCTGTCGGGCACGAAGATGTGGATCACGAACGGGAGCGTCTCGGACATGGCCATCGTCTGGGCCAACACCGACGACGGCGTGCGCGGGTTCGTCGTTCCCTGCGCCGCGCCGGGATTCTCCGCGCCCGACATCCACAAGAAGCTCTCCCTGCGAGCCTCCGTGACCTCCGAGCTCGTGATGGACGACGTTCGGCTGCCGGCGAGTGCCCTCCTTCGCGTCGAGGGGCTCAAGGGGCCGCTGTCGTGTCTCAACGAAGCGCGGTTCGGGATCATCTGGGGCGTGATGGGCGCTGCCCGCGCGTGCTTCGAGTCGGCGCTCGAGTATGCGAAGACGCGGGAACAGTTCGGCAAGCCGATCGGCGCCTTCCAGCTCACCCAGAAGAAGCTCACCGACATGGCCCTGGAGCTGCACAAGGGCACGCTGCTCGCCTACCACCTCGGCCGGCTGAAGGAGGAGGGGCGGCTGCGGGCGGAGCAGGTGAGCGTGGGCAAGCTCAACAACACGCGCGAGGCCATCGCGATCGCCCGGCTCTCCCGCTCGATCCTGGGCGCGAACGGCATCACGCTCGAGTACCCGATCATGCGGCACATGACGAACCTCGAATCCGTGCTCACGTACGAGGGCACGGAAGAGGTGCACACGCTGGTGATCGGGGGCCTGCTGACGGGCCACAAGGCGTTCGTCTGAGTCCGATCACGCCCCGGGGCCGGCCGCCGGCGCGTCCAGGACGGACTCCGCCAAGAGCGTCGCCACGTCGGCGACGCGCACGTCGCTGCCCGCGCTCTTCGCGGCGTCGTCCAGCATCACCGTGCAGTAGGGACAGGCCGTCGCCACCACGTCGGCGCCCGTGGCGGCGGCTTCGGCGAAGCGCGCGTCGTTGATGCGCGTGGTCCCCTCGAGCTCTTCCATCCACATCCGGGCGCCGCCCGCGCCGCAACAGAAGGAGCGTTCCTTGCTGCGCGGCATCTCCACGGTGGCGCCCGCCGCGGCGCCCACGATCTCCCGCGGGGCCTCGAAGACGCCGTTGTGGCGGCCGAGGTAACAGGGATCGTGCAGGGTGGCCGTCCCCGCGCGCGCATCGGGCCCCGGTGTCAGCCGCCCCTGCCCGATCAGGCGCGCGAGGAGCTCGGTGTGATGGATGACCTCGAAGCGTCCGCCGTAGTCCGGGTATTCGTTCGCGAGCGTGTTGAAGCAGTGCGCGCAGCTCGCGACGATCTTGGTCACGCCGGTCTCGCCCAGCACCTCGATGTTGCGCTCGGCGAGTTGCTGGAACAGGTACTCGTGCCCCATCCGCCGGGCCGGGTCGCCCGTGCACCGTTCGCGGGGCCCCAGGATCGCGAAGTCCGTGCCGGTGGCGGCCAGGAGCCTGGCGACCGATCGCGTAGCCTCCTGCGCTCGCTCGTCGAAGGCCCCAGCGCAACCCACCCAGAAGAGGTACTCGGGCGCGCGGTCGCCCGGCTGCAGGATCCGCACGTCGAGACCTTCGGCCCAATCGACCCGGGCGGACGGCGGCTGGCTCCACGGGTTCTCGTTGGCGCCTTCGATGCCCCGCAGCAGCCTCCCCGCCTCGGTGGGGAACCTCGACTCTGCCATCACGAGATGTCGGCGCAGGTCCACGATCGTGTCGACGTGCTCGATGTCGACCGGGCACTCGCGCACACATGCGCCGCACGTCACGCAGTCCCACACCACCTCGTCGTCCACCGCGGCGGGCACGAGAGGCTGGAGCTCGACGACACCCCCGGCGCGGGCGGACAAGACGCGCTCGGCCTGGGTGCTCACGTGGTCGCGCAGGTCCATGATCAGGAGCTTGGGGCTGAGGGGCTTGCCGGTGGCCCACGCCGGGCACACCTCCTGGCAGCGGCCGCATTCCGTGCAGGTGAAGAGGTCGAGCGTCTGTTTGCGCGAGAGGTCGGCGGCGGTACCGGCGCCGAAGCGAAGGTCCTCCTGGGGGCCCTCGAGGTCCAGGCGCAGCGGCACGAGACGACCGCTCGGACGGGGCTTCGCGAGCCACACGTTGGGTACCGCCGTGAGGATGTGCAGATGCTTGGAGCCGGGCAGGTATGCCAGGAACCCCAGGACGATCAACACGTGCGACCAGACCAGGATCCGCGAGGCCGTTTCGGTGCCGGCCCCCCCGGCGAACAGGTTCGCGAGGGCCCGGGAGACCGGCGCGGCGGCGGGATGTGGGTAGGTGCCCAGCGCCACGCGGGTGGCGTTCCAAAGGAGCAGGGTGCCCGCGATGGCGAGGATCGCGACGAGGGTGCGGTCGGCATCGCGGAGGTGACTGCCGCGGAAGCGATCGGGGCGCTGGACCTTGCGGATCCAGAACGCGACGCCCACCCCCGCGATCACGAGCGACGCGAAGAGGTCCACCGCAAACACGAACGGCGGCCAGTGGCCGAGGATGGGCAGGCTCCAGGACGGGTCGACGATCGCGAGCATGGCCTCCGCGATCGTGGGCAGCAGGACCAGGAACCCCCAGAAGATGAAGGCGTGCATGAGCCCCGGCGTCAGCTTCTGGAACAGCTTGCGTTGCCCCAGGACGTGGGTGAGCTCACGTCCGACCCGCCCGCGCTGGGCGTCGCGTTCGGCGTCGACGCGCGCGGTCCGCACGATGGCGCCGCGCACGCGCGCCCGGCGCAGGAACAGCAGGAGGGCCGCGAGGATGGCCGCGGAAAGGGCCGCGGCAGCTACGAGCCGGTCCGTCGCCGGATCTCCTGCGTGAGTGCGGGCACGAACTGCGCGAGGTCGCCCACGACGCCCAGGTCGGCGAGGCGCATCATGGGGGCGTCCGCGTCCTTGTTCACGGCGATCACGCGGCGCGAGCCCTTCATGCCCACCAGGTGCTGCAACGCCCCGCTGATGCCCACGGCGATGTAGACGTCGGGCTTCACGGTCTTGCCGGTCTGGCCGATCTGCGACGCATACGGCATCCAGCCCGCGTCCACGGCGGCGCGGCTCGCCCCGACCGCGGCCCCCTCGATCGCGTCGGCAAGGGCGGCGAGGATCTCGAACCCCTGCGGACTCCCGAGTCCCCGTCCCCCGGCGACCACCACGCGGGCGTCGTCGAGCGACGGGCCGCTGCCCGCCTCCACCTGGCGCGTGAGCACGCGGGGTTCCCGGAGGTCGGCCGGAACGTCGGCGGCCACGGGGACCACGTCGGCGACACCGCCGTCGGCGACGGGCTCCGGCTCGGCTGAACGGGGTTTGAGCAAGACGAGACGTGGCGTGGGGCCTTCCAGCCTCACGTCGACGATCCGCGTGCCGCCCAGGATCTCGGTCCGCGCCCGGTCGGGCCCCGATACCGCGGTGGCGTTGCTCATCAAGGTCGATCCGGTGCGCGCCTGGAGCCGTGCCGCAAGATCGCGTCCGGCGTAGGACGTGGGAAAGAGCACGAGGTCGGGCCGGTGCTCCTGGATCAGGCGCTCGAGGATCAACGCTCCGGCACGCGCGGACGCCATCGAGGCTTCGTCGCACGCGTACACGCGTCGCGCCCCGTGGGCGCCCAGTGCCTCCGCGGCCGCGGACGAGCCCGGTCCGAAGGCCACGACCTCGACGACGTCGGCGGCCGCGCGTGCCGCGGCCAGGAGCTCGAACGCGGCCGCATCCGCTCCGGTCTGCGGTACCTCGGCATGGACCCAGGCGGTCGTCACCTCAGATCACCCTGGCCTCGGCGAGCAGATCGACGACGCGGCGCGCGGCGTCCTCCCCGGCCGGAAGGATCTCGCCGCCGCCCCGCACGGGCGCGTCCTGCACCGCCTCCACCGTCTGGGTGGCCACGAGGGACTGGGCGTCGAGGCCCAGGTCGTCCGCCGTGGGCCGCTCCAACGATTTGGACTTCGCCGCCATGATGCCCTTCAGGCTCGGATAGCGGGGCTCGTTCGCGCCGGCCGTGAGCGTCACGAGCGCGGGCAGCGAGCACGCCACGTCCTCGGAACCGGCAGGGGTTTGGCGCCGCGCGCGCAGCTCGCCGTCCGAGAACGACAGACGCGTCGCGAAGGTCACGGCCGGAAGATCGAGGAACTCGGCCACCGTCACCGGGACCGTGCCCGTGTACCCATCGGTGGACTCCACGGCGGCGAGGAGCAGGTCCGCCGGGCGTCCTGAGACCGCGGCCGCGAGCACGCGGGCGGTCACGAGGGCATCGGCTCCCGCGAGCCGCTCGTCCGTCACCAGCACCCCGCGGTGAGCGCCCATGGCCAGCGCGCGCCGGACCGCGGGGAGCGCCTCGTCCGGGCCCATCGAGATGACCGTGACCTCGCCGCCCTGCGTTTCGGTGATCTCGAGTGCGGCCTCGACGCCGTACTCGTCACCAGGATCCAGCGCGCCCTCGACCCCGGCGCGCACGAGGCGGTGCTCGGGCCCGAGCGTGGGGGTGCCCTCTGGTTCGGGCACCCACTTCACGAAGACCACGACGTTCATCCGGCGTCCACCTCTGGCTGCACGCGCAGACCGTACCGCGTCGTGAGGAGCCTCAGCCGCGCTCGAAGTAGCGGTGCCGCTCCCAGTCGGTGACGCAGAGGTTGTCGAAGATCGATTGCTCCTGCACCGCGGTGTTCAAGAGGTGCTCGTACACGAAGTCGCCGAAGATCTCCCGCGCCGTTTGCGAACCGCGGAACGCCCCGATCGCCTCGTGCAAGCTGGAGGGCACGCGGGGGACGTCCTTCGCCTCGTAGGCGTTGCCCTCGAACCTTTCCGGGGGTTCCACCTGGTTGCGGATCCCCCACATCCCCGCGCCGACGGTGGCCGCGAACGCCAGGTACGGGTTCGCGTCGGCCCCGGGGATCCGGCACTCCACGCGGAATGCTTTGCGCTCGCCCACGGTCCGGTACCCGCAGGTCCGGTTGTCACCGCTCCACACGATGGCGGTGGGCGCCCACGATCCGAGTTGGTATCGCTTGTACGAGTTCACGAACGGCGCGTACATCCACGACATCTCCCGGGCAGTCGCCATCAGGCCGCCCAGGTACCAACGGAATTCGTTCGTCATATGGCCGGTCTTGCGCTTGTCCCACGTGAGGCTCTTGCCGGTCTCCGTGCTCCAGATCGAGGAGTGCAGATGGCAGGACGACCCGGCCTCCTCCATCGTCCATTTCGCCATGAAGGTGGCCGCCACATCGTTCATCGCGGCGATCTCCTTCACGCCGTGCTTGTAGATCGCGTGATGGTCGGCGTTGGACAGCGCGTCGCTGAACGTGATGTTGATCTCGTGCTGGCCCCTGCCGAACTCCCCCTTGGAGAACTCGATCGGCAGACCGGCCCCGAGCATCCCGTTGCGGATCTGGCGGATCACCCACTCGTCCTTGGTGGTCTGGAGCATGTGGTAATCCATGATGTAGGCGCTGGAGGGCCGTGGGTCCCGGTAGGCACGTTCGGCGAGCTCGCCGTAGGAGTCCTGGAACAGATAGAACTCGAGCTCCGACCCGGTCTTCACCTCGTAGCCCATCTCGGTGGCGGCGGCGATCTGATCGCGCAGGATCTGCCGTGGCGCCACGGTGACGGGCGACCCGTCGTGTTCGTCGGCGATGTCGCACAGCACCATGGCGGTCTTCTCGAGCCACGGGACCCGGCGGAGCGTCGTCATGTCCGGCACCATCCGGAAATCCCCGTACCCCGTGTCCCAGCTCGCGTACTGGTAGCCGGGCAGGGGCTCCATCTCCATGTCGATGGCCAACAGATACAGGCAGGCGTGCAGGCCCTCCTCGCCGAGGATCTCGTCCAAGAAGAAGTGCGGCACCACGCGCTTGCCCATGAACCGTCCCTGGAGGTCGGTGAACATGCACAGGACCGTGTCGATCTCTCCGGCGTTCGACAGCTCTTCGAGCTGTTCGGAACTCAGCATCCCTGGAACGTCCACGTGACCTCCTTCGAACGCAGGAACGGCGGGCACGCGTGCCCGCCGTTCCTCTCGATGGCCCTGCTATCGCGAGACCCCGGCGATGACTACTTCATCTCGTCGATGTGCATGCTCCCAAGCTTCTCCGCGCCGGGATCGCCCTTCTCACCGGCCGTCAGGGCGAACTCCTCCTCGGGCGAGAGCACGAGGCGGTGCCGTCCCGCGAGGGCGAAGTACAAGATCCCGACCAAGAAATAGATCAGGGTGCCGTACACGCCGGGGCGGTAGTCCTCGTTCGTGTAGAGGGAGATGAGCGAGACGACCGCGATGATCCCGGCGATGCCCGCGCCGATCATGCCCACCGGGCTCCGGTAGGGCCGATTGATGTTTGGCAGGCGCCTGCGGAGCAGGATGAACGACAGGCACTGCATCGCGTAGGAGATCACCGCACCGAACACCGCCATGTACAGCAAGGCCCCCACGATCTGCCCGGCGAACTTGCCGGAGGACTTGCCCAGCTCGTAGATCAGGAGGCTGAGCAGGTATCCGACCACCGCGCCGCTGATCAGCGCGACGTGCGGCGTCTTGCGGGTACCGTGCGTGATCGACAGTGCCTTGGGGAAGTAGCCCGCCCGCGAAAGCGAGTACGTGTTGCGTCCGTAGGCGTAGATGATCGTGAAGAAGCTCGCGATCAAGCCGGTCATGCCGAGCAGACCGAGCAGCTCGGCGCTCGTCCCGGCTCCGAACACCTTGATGAATCCTTCGAACAGCGGCGTCGCGGAATCACCGAGCGGCGTGGCGCCGACGACGCCGGTGTTGAGGAAGAGCGTGAGGATCGCGGTGATCAACAGCGTCGTCATGCCCCAGATCGTGGCCCGGGGGATGTCGCGCTTGGGGTCGTGCGACTCCTCCGCCGCAAGCGGGAGTTCCTCGATCGCGAGGAAGAACCAGATCGCGAAGGGGATGGCCGGGAAGATGCCGGAGATCCCCTTGGGCAAGAAGGATGTCTTCCCCACGTCCGGCACGATGTTGGTCAACAGCGACGCGTCGAACTTGCCGGAGACCAGGACCGAGATGAAGAAGAATCCCAGGATCGACAGCGCGAGGATGTTGATGACGACCGTGAACCGCATGGTCAGCTCGATGCCCACGATGTTCAGCCCCACGAAGAGCACGTAGAAGACCAACGTCCACGTTACGTAGCTGTTCCACCAGGGCTCGCCCGTGGTGTTCAGCAGCCCCGCCATCACGTCGTGCATGAGGAAGCCCATGGCGCCGACGACGACGGCCGGCGTGATGACGTACTCCATGTTCTCGGCGAGCCCCGTGATGAACCCGCCCCACGGACCCATCGCCGAGCGCGCGAAGGAGTACGCGCCGCCCGTGTGCGGGAGGGCCGGCGACATCTCCGCGATACTGAAGCAGAGGCCGTAGTACATGATCACGACGACCCCGGTGGCGATGAGGAGGCCGCCGAAACCGCCAGCCGACAGTCCCGCGTTCCATCCGTAGAAGTCACCCGAGATGACCGCGGCGACCCCGAGCGACCACAAGGACCAGAACGCGGCGTGTCGCCGGAGCCCGCGCTTCTGGAAGTAGTCCTCGCCCGCATCCTTGTAGGTAACCGACCCCACCTTGCGCTCGGACATGAGCACCCCCTCCTGAGCCGTGGATGCGGCTCTTGCGCGTATCCACGCACACCGAGGATATGTCTGTCAAACGCTTCTCGGGCCCCGATCCTTCGGGTGGGCGCGGTGAACGAGCGCGAGCCACCCGTACGCGAGGGCTACTGGGCCGAGGCACCAGAGCACACCCCATCGATGGACGAAGGTGGCGAACAGGGGACCGGATGCCACGATCACGACCACGGCCACGGCGCCGACCCGCAGACGGAGCCCGCCGAGTATCAGAACTAGCGCGCAGGCCATCCCGACGAACGGCCACCAGTCCCAGCTCGTGGAGGGCGCGGGCCAGCCCGGGTATCCAAGACCCAAGGGCATGATGCTGCATCCTACGCCACCGTCGCGAAAGGGCTCGTCCGTGCACGAGAGGCGTGCGGGCGGCCGATTTTGCGTGATTTGTCTGACAAAGGTAGGCTCGAGCGGTGAGTAGGGGGTTGGGCCGGGCGTGAGCAAGCGTCTTTCATTCCGTATCCGCGACGAGCTGGCGACGCGGATCGCGGCCGGCTCCATCGCGCCGGGTGCGAAGCTTCCCTCCGAGCCCGTCCTCGCGATCGAGCTCGGTGTCTCTCGAGCGACGCTCAGGGAGGCGTTACGGTCGCTGGAAGAAGATGGCTTCGTGACGCGGACGCGAGGCTCGGGGACCCACGCGACGTACCGTCCCCGCCTGCGCAACAACCTCGACATGAACTTCGGCGTCACGGACGCGATCGCCGCCTCGGGGATGACCCCCGGGACGAGGGATAGCGCGGTGCGTTCCGCAGCCGCGACGACCGCTGAGCGCGAGGCGCTCGGGCTGGCCCAGGATGCGCCCGTCGTCATCCTCGAGCGGGTGAGGACGGCCGATGGCCGCGCGGTGGTGTCCTCTCGAGACGTGCTCTCTGCCGACACGATCTCGTTGGGGGAGCTCGCGGGGATGTCGATCGACGGGTCCGTGTACGCGGTGCTCGAGGGGATGGGGCGTCCCGTCGCCCGCGGGGTGGTCACGATCTCCCCGATGAAGACGGACCGAGCGATGGCCAGACGGCTGGATGTGAAGGTCGGCGTCCTGCTCTTGCATCTCCGTCAGGTCGACTACGGATCGGACGGGGCGCCCCTGCTGCTTTCTGACGAGTTCCACCTGGCAGAAGCGTTCGAGTTCACGGTGGTCCGACGAGGACCCGGGAAGGAGAGGACATGACGGCTACCGTCGGTAAGGCCATGCGGCTCAAACGCGTCATCGACCCCGATGGGGTGTCGGTGATCTGCGCGCTCGATCATGGGATGACATCGCCGACGTTCCTGGACCCACTCGCCGATATCGAGGCGCGGACCCGCGAGGCCGTGGCGGGCGGTGCGAACGTGATCATGATGAGCAAGGGCATGATCCGCGTCGCCCACGGAGGGTTCGGGCCTACGACGTCGCTCGCCCTGCTCCTGTCCGCCAGCGCAACCCCCGACGGGGACCGGCCTCAGATCGTGCGCATCGCTGGCGTCGAGGAGGCCTTGACGCTCGGCGCGGACGCCGTGGTCCTGTTCACCGCGCTCGGCGGCGACACCGAGGCGGGCATGATCGACATCCTCGCTGAGGTCGGCCGCGAATGCGCCGCGCTGGGCATGCCCTTCATCGCGGAGGCGGAGTTCCCGACGACCTACGCCACGGTCGAGGAGCTCAAGCAGCAGTACGGCTTCGAATACCTGCGCAGGAACGTCCGGTTGTGCGCCGAACTCGGCGCCGACATCGTCAAGACGAACTGGCCGGGCGACCAGGTGTTGTTCGGCAGATGCGTGGAGGCCGCCAACGGCGTTCCCGTCGTGCTCGCGGGTGGGTCCCGCCTGGCGGACGACGAGTTGCTCACGCGGATGGAAGAGGCCATGGGGGCCGGCGCGATCGGTTGCTCGGTCGGTCGGAACATCTTCATGCACCCGGATCCGGAAGCCATCACGCTCGCCCTCTCGCGCGTGATCCGCGAGCGGTGGCCCGCCACGAAGGCGCTGGCGGCGCTCCAAGAGGGATCCTCCTGATGCGGGCGGCCTTCATGACCGGCGTGAACGCTATCGAGGTCCGCGACGGCTCACCGGAGCCCTCGCTGGATCCTGCCGGCGCGGTCCTGCGCGTCGAGGCCTGCGGCATCTGCGGCACCGACGCGCGGACCTTCTTCAACGGCGACCCTAAGGCCCCGGCCCCGTGGCAGCTCGGACACGAGCCCGTGGGCGCGCTGGCCGAGGTCGGATCGGCGGCCGTGCTTCCCACCGGCGTGACGCAAGGCGACCGGGTGTTCTTGGGCTCGATCCTCACCTGCGGGACGTGCCGTTGGTGTCTCGAGGGGTTCCAGAACCTCTGCGAGGATCACCTGCTCTACGGCTACGACCCCTACCCCGGGGCCTACGCCGAGCTCGCCGCCATACCTGCCATCGCGATGAAGAACCTGATCCCCTTGCCGCCCGAGCTACCGTCGGACTTGGCGACCGTCGCCGATCCGTTCGCGTGCGCCTTGAACGGCATGGAACAACTCGATGTTCGCCTCGGCGACAGGGTGGTGATCTTCGGGTCCGGACCGATCGGCTGCTGGCAGGCCATGATGGCCAGGGATCGAGGCGCCTCGAAGGTGTTCCTCATCGACGTGTCGGCCGACCGGCTCAAGATCGCGCTCGACGCCATCGGTTCCGCCGTGGATGACGCGTGGGTGGCGGGCGACGACAACGGCGTCGCAGAGGCGATGGAGCGGACGGGGGGTGAGGGCGCCGAGCGCGTGAGCGTCGCCGCACCCGCGAAGCCCGCGCAGCAGGCCGCCCTCGAGGTGGCCGCCAAACGGGCCAAGGTGGTCTACTTCGCCGGCCTCCCCAAACACGATCCGGTGAGTCCGCTCGATATGAACGAGCTCCACTACAAGGAACTCGACATCCGCGGGGCCTACGGCGCCACCCACCGTCAGTACCGGATCACCATGGACTACCTCGCGCGCAGGCAGGACGAGCTCGCCCGTGTCGTCACGCATCGCTTCGGGCTGGAGCAGATCGCGGATGCGTTCGAGACGATCAGATCCGGCGCGGGTCTCAAGATGGTGATCGTCCCGTGAGCGACGCGTTCGTGATCGGGTGCGACGTGGGCAGCCAGGGGACGAACGCGGCCCTGTATGGCGACGACGGTGCGCTGATCGAATCGGCCTATGAGGCGTACGACCTGTCGTTCCCCCACCCGAGCTGGGCCGAGCAGGATCCACGCGTGTGGACCACCGCCGTGGAGCGGACGTGTCGGCGCCTTGTGGACGCGTGCCCGGGCGGAGCGGAAGCCATCCGCGGGCTATCCTTCGGCTCGCAGCTCGACGGGATGGTCGCGTGCGCGGCGGACGGGAGCCCGCTGCGCCCAGCCATGATCTGGATGGATCGGCGCGCAGAGGCGCAGGCCGCGGCGCTCGCGGAGCGCCTCGCTCCCGAGGCGTTCTACGCCGCCGTCGGGGCGAACCTCGATTCATCCCATGCCGTCTTCAAGGCGCTGTGGGTCCGCGATGAGGAACCCGAGCTGTGGTCGCAGGTCGACCAGCTCTTGTCGCCCGGCTCCTACGTGCTGCGCCATGTCACGGGCACGTCCGCCGTGGACTATTCGAACGCATCCTCGTTCGCACTGCTGGATCCGAGGACGCGGGCGTGGTCTCCCGAGGTGCTCGAGGCGACCGGCATCGATCCGGCGAGCTTGCCGTCGATCGCGGCGGGCACGAGCCCCCTCGCGGGGCTCACCGCGGGGTTCGCGGACCGAAGCGGCCTGGCGGCCTCCACGGTCGTGGCCGTGGGCTGCGGCGACGAGATGGCGGCGACCTTGGGAGCCGGCGTCTTCGCCCCCGGCGAGGTCTGCGACGTGGTGGGGACGGCCGAGCCCGTGTGCGCGGCCAGCGCGGAGCCCCGGGAGGACCCCACCATGCTGGTGGAGTGTCATCCCCACGCGGATCCCGACGTCTGGCTCCTCGAGAACCCGGGGTTCGTCTCCGGCGGGAACCTGCGGTGGTGGCGTGATCAGTTCGCGCCGATCGAACGGGATGCCGAGTCGGTAGGACTGGGGGACGCCTACGACTTCTTGTCCACCGAGGCGGCCCACGTGGTTCCGGGCGCGGAGGGCCTCGTGTTCTTGCCCTGCATGCAGGGCGCGATGGCGCCCGAGTGGAACGGGGCCGCTCGGGGCGTCTTCTACGGCCTCACCTTGGCGCACACGCGCGACCATATGACGCGCGCGATCCTCGAGGGCAGCGCGTTCGCGCTGCGAGACATCCTCCAAGCGATGCGCGACACGGGCCTCGATGTCCACCGGCTCACGATCGTGGGCGGAGGGGCGAAGGGTCCGCTCTGGCGGCAGATCAAGGCCGACGTCACGGGGCTGCCCGTGCGCGTTCCGGAGTCCGTGGAGACCACCGCCGCCGGCGCGGCCATCCTCGCCGCCGTCGCTTGCGGGATGCACGCGAGCGTGGCCGATGCGGTGGCCGCGTTCGTCGCCTACCGCCCGGAGATCCACGAACCGAACGAGGCCGAGCGCGATCGTTACGAAGACGCCTACGGGCGCTACCGCGCGGTGTACGCCGCGCTGCGCCCGGTGTTCGGCCGCTGAGCCCGCCGAACGCTGCAGAGCGGCGTTCCTCGGGGTTCGCGGGCGTCCTTTTGGTCAGCGGGCCCGCCCGTACCGCGCTCGTTCCCACTCGCTCACCGTCTCGCGCCACGCCTTGAGCTCCCAGGCGCGCGACGTGGCGAAATACGCGCTGAACGGCTCCCCGAGGAGCCGCCTGAACGGCGCGTCGGCTTCGAAGGCGACGAGCGCGGCCTCGAGGGAGCCCGGCAGCTCCGGCAGGCCGGGCGTGGCGTACGCGTCCCCCTCGACGGGCGGGGGAGGGGTGAGCCCGCGTTCGATGCCGTCGGCGGCGGAGGCGGCCACGGCGGCGAGCGCCAGGTACGGGTTGGCATCAGCGCCCGGCCGTCGGCACTCGAGGCGCCAGAGCCCCGGCTGGGCGGAGCGGATGACGCGGATCGCGCACGAGCGATTCTCGTATCCCCAGCTGACGTTCACCGGAGCGAACCATCCGGGGACGAGACGCTTGTACGAGTTCAGGTTCGGGTTCAGCAGGAGGGAGGCCGCCGGCAGGTGCTCGAGCACGCCGGCGACGGCCGCCGCAAGCGGCGGCGGCGCGGGCTCCGTCGGTCCCGCCGCCGCGAACGCGTTCTCCTCGCCGCTCCACAGTGACAGGTGCAGGTGACCGCTGGATCCCTCCTCGTCCGGGGCGGTCTTGGCGAGGAAGCTCGCTCGGATGCCCATGGAGGCGGCGATCTGCTTCACGCCGAACGTCACCATCGCCGCATCGTCGGCGGCAGCGAGCCCTCGTCGGGGCGCCAGGTTGAGCTCGAGCAGTCCCGGGCCGGCCTCGGTATGTGCGGCGGACAGCTCCACGCCCAGCCCGTCCAGCGCCCCCACGAGTTCGTCGAGGAATCGGTCGTAGCGCCCGATCTCGTCGAGGCTGTAGCTGATCCCGCTCGACATCGGGTCCCCGTCCGCGTCCCAGAGCCTGATCTCGTATTCGAACGCCGACATGACCTCGTACCCGCGGTCGCTCACGGCCGCCAGGGCACGTCGACAGACCTCTCGCGAGGCGAAGGCACACGGCGCACCGTCCGGCCAGCTGGGCGTGGCGAGGCAGACACTCCATCCGGGGCGCCAGCTGAGCTCGCGCAGCGTCTCGGCGTCCGGGCGGACGATGAGGTCGGCGGCCCCGGAGCGGATGCCGAATCGCTCGAAGTCGGTGATCGGCACATCGACGGGATCGAGGCCCAAGATCAGATCCGTCATGACGGATCCCTTGCGCACGGCCTCCTCGAACGCCTTCGGGCGCAGGGCCTTGCCGCGGAGCGAGCCGTTGACGTCGGGGATCCCGACCAGGATGAACCCCTCGCTCATCGTATCGACTCCGCCGCCGGACCCGACAGCGCGTCCTTGACCACCCGCTCGACCTCATCGAGGGCCGCGGCGAATCGCTCGAGCATCTCCGCGAGCTCTTCGTCCGTGCTCACGTAGGCCGGCGCGAGCAGCGTCTGGTCTCCGGCGTAGCCATCGGCCTGCGGGTGCGTGGAGGTCACGAGGACGCCGTGTCGCAACGCGGCGGCGTCGATGAGCTCGGCGACGTCAAGCTCGCCGGGCAGGAACGACTCGCCGTCGCGCGGATCGACGAGCTCCACGCCCAGGAGGTAACCCCTGCCGCGTACCTCCCGCACGATCTCGGAGCCCGCCACCGCGGCCTCCAGCTCCTCGCGAAGGCTCGGACCCCGGTCGTGCACGCGTTGCACCAGGTCCCGCTCCACCAGGAGCTCCAGCACGGCGAGACCGACGGCCGCCGAGAGCGGAGCCCCGTCCCACGTGTGCCCCAGATCGAATTCGCGCGAGCCGCGATCGAGGGCGTCGTAGACGTGCGCGCGGCACAGCACGGCACCCAGCGGCGCGTAGCCGGCGCCGAGCCCCTTGCCGATGGTGACGATGTCGGGCTCGATCGGGATCTGATGGGCGGCGAGCCAGCTCCCGACGCGACCCATCCCCGAGACGACCTCGTCGAAGCAGATCAGGAACCCGTGCTCGGCCCGGCGCTCCTCCAGGCCTTCCCAGAATCGGTCGGGGGGCGCGTATGCGGGGAGCGCGGCGGCGCTGACCGGCTCACAGAAGAACGCCGCGACGTTCTGCGGTCCCGCCTCCTCCAGCAGGCGATCCAGCTCGTCGAGCGCCGCCTCGCCGCTCGGATCGAACCGCCACGTCGAGGGCGCGAGGTGGAGGTGGGAGGCCAGGTACGGCGCGTAAGGCTCCTGCAGGGTTCGCCTTCCGGAGAGGGCGAGCGTGCCCATGGTGGAGCCGTGATAGGCCTGGGCGGGGGAGATGACGCGCCATCGTTGCGGCTGGTCCCGCTCGACGTGGAACAGCCGCGCGAGCTGCAGTGCGGTCTCGTTGGCCTCGGACCCGCCGGAGACGAGCCGGACCCGGGCCATCTCGGGCGCGGCAACGTCAAGCAGCCGATCGGCCAAGCGTTCCTGCGGCTCGTTGGTGAAGTGGTGGTTGTAGTAGTACGAGATCCGGGAGGCTTGCTCGGAGGCCGCCGCCACGAGCTCCGGAACGTCTTGCCCGAGACACGAAACCATCGCCCCGCCCGAGCACGCGTCGAGGATGCGCCTGCCGTCGGTGGTGACGAGCCTCACGCCCTCGCCCCGCTCGATGTTCGTCGGCGCGAGGTCGAGGTTCCGCGGGAAGACCTTCGTCGCATCGGAGCCGATCGTGTCGCTCACGCGAGCCTCGCCACGTCGGTACGGAACCACGCCAGCAGTCGCCGCGACATCTCCCGACTGCGAGGCGCGCGCCGGGCGGTCTCCTCCAACAGCGCGTCGGGATCGACGCCATCGGCGTCGAGCTCGTGGCGGTACACGCGCACCCAGTCGGCCATGATCTCGGTCGTGACCTCGGGGTGGAACTGGAGGCCGAGGCTCCGGCCGGCGACGAACGCCTGCGGCCCCGCCTCGGACTCGGCGACGAGGGTCGCGCCCGGTGGGAGCGTGAACGAATCGAAATGCCACTGGAACCACGGCCCCTCCGGGATGAGCCCGGGCTCCGAGCTGCGCACCGGCAGCCATCCGATCTCAGATGAGGGGCTCCTGAAGACGTCTCCGCCCAGCACGCGGGCGAGCATCTGGCCACCGAAGCACAGACCGAGCACGGGGACGTCGGCATCGACGGCCCGACGCACGAGGCGCGCCTCGCGTGGAACGAACGGCAGCGAGTCGTCGAACGCTGCACACTCGGCGCCGAGGGACACGATGAGGTCATGGTCCGCGGGGTCGACGTCTCGATCGTCGACGTCGATCCGGAGGGTCTCGACGCGCGCGCCGAGCTCGCCAAGCCACTCGGTCACGAGACCGGGCGGCGTGGCCTCCTCGTGCTGGACGATGAGGGCCCGCAGCTCCGGCATCGCCTCGTGGCCGCGACTCATCGCGGACCCTTCATGAGTGCCGCCGCGACCGGCCCCGACTCGACCTGTTCGGCGACCTCGCGCACGGCATCGGCGAACCGCGAGACCATCTCCGCGAGCTCGTCGTCGGTCGCGATGAAGGCGGGCGCGAACAGCGTCTGGTCCCCTGCGTAACCGTCACGCGTCGGCTGCGTGGACAGCGTGATGAGATCGCGACGGAACGCGGCGTCGTCGATCCTCGCGGCCACGCGCGACTCCGCGGGAAGGAACGATCGCCCGTCCCGTGGATCCACGTACTCGACCCCGAGGAGGTATCCGTGACCTCGGACCTCGTGGATCAGGCCTATCCCCTCGAGGGCGCCGGCGAGTTCGTCCCGCAGGCTCGGTCCCCGATCCCGGACGTGTTCGATCAGGCGCTCGGAACGCAGGGCCTCAAGCACCGCGAGGCCCACCGCGCACGCCAGGGGCGCCCCGTCCCAGGTGTGCCCGAGTGGGAATCGTCGTGAGCCTTCGGCAACCGCGCGATACACGTCCTCGCGACACAGCACCGCGCCGATCGCCGCGTAGCCGGCGCCGAGCCCCTTCGCGGTCGCGATGATGTCGGGCGCGCACGCGGTCTCGGCGCCCGCGAACCAGCTCCCCGTGCGACCTCCGCCCGTCACCACCTCGTCGAAGCACACCAAGAACCCGTGGAGCTCCCGTCGCTCGGCCAGGCCCTCCCAGAACCGCTCGGGAGGGCGGTAGGCGGGAAGCGCCGCCGCGCTGACCGCTTCGCAGAAGAACGCGGCCACGTTGCCGGGACCCACTTCATCGAGGGCGTGGTCCAGGGCCGCGAGCGCGGCCTCGCCCGTCGGATCGAAGCGCCAGGTGCTCGGCGGGATGTGGAGATGAACGGGCAGGTACGGCTCGAACGGGCCGTGCAGCGCGGGCCGTCCCGTGAGCGCCAGCGTCTGCATCGTGGGGCCGTGATAGGCCTGGGCGGGCGAGATCACCTGCCAGCGCTGCGGCTCGCCGCGCTCGACGTGGTAGCTGCGGGCCAGCTGGATCGCCAGCTCGTTCGCGTCCGCCCCGCTCGTCGTGAAGCGGGCGCGGCCGAATCCCTCGGGCGCCACATCGATCAGCTCGCGCGCGAGCCGCTCCTGGGCCGGGTTCGTGAGTCGCTCGTTGTGCACGAAGGAGAGCTTCGCCGCCTGCGCCCGCGCGGCGGCCATGATGTCGTTTCGGCCGTGTCCGAGCGTCGCGGCCATCGACCCCCCGCTCATGGCGTCGAGGTAGCGACGCCCCGCCGCGTCGCGCACCCAGACGCCCTCGCCCTGCACGACGACCGGCATCGGCCGGCCGAGCTCGAGCGGGAGCACGTGCGTGGCGTCGCTGCCGATGAACGCCTGACCCATTGAGCCTCCTCGAACGGGGGAGCGGCTGACCCGGGAGTCTAGTTCGGGGTCGGCCGGCCGGTCCTCTACGGATCCTCCGGCGTGACGTAGGCCGCCGTGATGCCTCCGTCCACGATGAGCGAGGCACCCGTCATGAACGACGAGTCGTCGCTCGCCAGGAACAGCGCCGCCTTCGCGAGCTCCTCGGCCTTGCCCAGGCGCCCCATGGGGATGTGGACCATCCGTCGCTGGCGCCGTGCGGGGTCAACGAGCAGCTCCTGCAGCAGCGGCGTGTCGATCGGGCCGGGACACAGAGCGTTGCACCGGATCCCCATGCGCGCGTATTCCACGGCGATCTCCCGCGTCATGGCGAGCACCGCCCCCTTGGATGCGGTGTAGGCCGTCTGGGAGGTGGCGGCCCCCAGCCACGCGACGAACGATGCCACGTTGATGATCGACCCGCCGCCGTTTCGGAGCATGGCGGGGACGCCGTACTTGCAGCCGAAGGCCACCCCCTTCACGTTGATGGCGAGGGTCGTGTCCCAGACCGACGCATCCGTGGCGTGGACCGATCCGTCGGCGTCGAGCATCACGCCCGCGTTGTTGTAGAGCACGTCGAGACGGTCGAACCGCTCCACGGCCTTCGTCACCATCGCTTCGGCGTCGGACTCCCTCGCCACGTCGGCGTGGAGGTGGATCGCCTCGCCGCCGCCCTCGGCGATCGAGACGGCGACGGCCTCCGCCGCGGCGTCGTTCACATCCGTGAGGACCACCTTGGCTCCCTCGGACGCGAAGAGTTCCGATGCCACCATGCCCATGCCGCTACCGCCCCCGGTGATGAGCGCGACCTTGCCCTGCAGACGCATCGTGGCTTCCCCCTCGGCTGCTCGTGGACGCCCGCAAGCCTACGCCGCGCGCGCTAGCGTGTACGTCGTGACGGCGGCGGGCGAAGGAGACGGTCGAGGATGAGCGAACTCATGGTGCTCGGCGGCGAGCGGGTCGCCGCGGCAGACGGGAAGACGTTCGACGTCACGGAGCCGTCCACGGCCACCTCGATGGCCGACGTGGCGCAGGGGGGAGCTGAGGACGCCCGCCGCGCCGTGACCGTTGCCGCCGACGCGTTCGAGGGCGGTCCGTGGCGGCGGATGAGCGCGCGCGAGCGTGGCCGGCTCCTTTTGGCCGCCTCGCTGCTCATCCGCGAGCGGCAGGAGGACCTCGCCCGCCTCGAAGCCCGCAACGGAGGGAAGCCCATCGGATCCGCGCGAGCCGAGATCGACATCGTGGCCAACGTCTTCGAGTACTGGGGCGGTGCGGCGACCAAGATCTTCGGAGAGACGATCCCGATCGTGCCCCCGGGCCTCGACGTCACGCTGCGCGAGCCCGTGGGCGTGTGCGCGCTCATCACGCCCTGGAACTTCCCCGCCGTGATCGCGTCGTGGAAGATCGCACCCGCCCTGGCATGCGGGAACACGGCGGTGGTGAAGCCGGCGTCGCAGACCCCGCTGAGCGCGCTCGCCCTGGCCGACCTGCTCTACGAGAGCGGCCTGCCAGAGGGGACGCTCAGCGTCCTGCCCGGCCCCGGCTCCACCACGGCGGGAGCGCTGATCGCGGACCCGCGCGTCAGCAAGATCTCCTTCACAGGCTCCACGGAGGTCGGCACGACCGTCATGCAGGAGGCCGCGAAGAACATCGCCCGGGTATCGCTCGAGCTGGGTGGGAAGTCCGCGAACGTGGTGTTCGCCGACGCGGATCTGGACGTGTGCATCCCCAAGTCGATCTGGTCCGTGTTCGACAACGCCGGCCAGGATTGCTGTGCCCGCTCGCGCACGTTCGTCCAACGGCCCGTCTACGAGGAGTTCGTGGCGCGGTTCGCGAAGGCCGCCGACGCCATCGTGGTGGGCGAGCCGCTCGAGGAGACCACCGAGATGGGCCCGCTCATCAGCGACGCGCAGCGCGCCACCTCGCGCGAGTACCTCGAGCTCGGTCAGGCCGAGGGGGCCCGACGCGTGGCGGGTGGCGACGTGCCGCAGGGCGCTGGGTTCTTCATGCGGCCCGCGGTGCTGGCCGACGTGCGCAACGACATGCGCGTGGCCCGCGAGGAGATCTTCGGCCCCGTGGCGTGCGTGATCCCCTTCGACACGGAGGAGGAGGCGATCCGCTTGGCGAACGACTCGCCCTACGGGCTCTCCGGATCCGTGTGGACGCGGGACCTGGGCCGGGCCATCCGCGTGGCGAAGGCCATCCGCACGGGCAACCTCAGCGTGAACTCGTCCAGCAGCGTCTTCACGGAAGCGCCGTTCGGGGGGTTCAAGCAGAGCGGCATGGGTCGGGAGATGGGCATGCACGCCGCCGCGCTGTACACGGAGGTCAAGAACGTCTACTTCAGCGAGGAGTAACGGCCTCAGCCGTTGGAGAAGTGCACGCCACCGGTGTGGATCGGACCCGGGAGCCCCTTCGGATAGGGAGGGAGGATCAACGGAGGGATCGGCTCCTGCGTGAAGTCGAACTCCTTCGCGAGGTCGCCCAGGATCGGGACCTCCTCGCGCACCGTGGGCCTCGAGTCTGGCCAGCCGTCGGTCGCGGGGTCGATGCGCGCCCCGCCCAGGAAGCGATCCTCCACGAACTTCAGATAGGCGTCGAAGGACAGGGTCTGGTGGTCGATCCCCTGCTTCGCCCATGGGCTGATCAAGATGCCCGGCACGCGAAGTCCGTACCCGTTGCGATCGACGCTCACCGGCTTCACGTGGTCGTAGAAGCCGCCCCAGTCGTCCCAGGTGAGGAAGATCGCCGTGTGCAGCCAATCGGGGCCGTTCATCGCGGCGTTGATGACCTTGGTCACCCACGCCTGCCCGTCCGCGATGTTGTCCGGCGGATGCTCGCTCAGGTTCTCCGTGGGCATCACCCACGACACCGAGGGGAGCGTCCCGGCCTTGGCCGAGGCGAAATAGTTCTCGTTCGACTGGATGTTCCCCAGTTGGCCGTTGGTCTCCACGGTCTTGAACCCCGGCAGCGGGTTCTGCACGGGCGTGGTCGTGGTGCCGCTAAGCCCCGTGCACGGGGGCTCGATGCACGTTCCGGGACCCACGTAGTAGGCCCAGCTGACGCCGTTGCGATGCAGGAGCCAGGTGATGTCGCCCCAGATGAACGGTCGCGGCGCCCCGTCGGCGGGCACCCAGAACTTGCGATCGGGCGACGCCGCGTTGTGGCCGGGGAAATCGAGGTCCGACCTGCAGCTCATGGCGTCGTTCAGATCCGGACAGGTGGCGGCCCAGGCTGAGACGAGGAACAGGTGAGACGGGAGCGTCCATGAGTCGGATGGCGCGAACATCCGATCCTGAAGCAGGTATCGCTTGGCGTAGGCCCAGTAGTTCGGGATCTCATGGGCGGTGTGGTACCCCATCACGTCGGGCTGGTCCTGGGGTCCCGGGGTCGCCTGCCGGCATGCCCACTCCTCCGGGTGCTTCGTGCAGGTGTTCCCCGTCTCCTGCAACGCTCGGATGAATCCGTCCATCTTGCCGCCGTTCACGTCCATGTTGGACGCCGAGACGCCGTGGGGACCGCCCGCGTCGAACAGGTCCGTGTCGTGGTACGGCCGGTGGCACAACCCGGTCTTCGGGTCCGGGACGCAGACCTTGGGATCGCCGTTGCTGTTCCGCGGGATGCCGTCGGCGCCCGGGAACGTTCCGAAGTACTCGTCGAATGAACGATTCTCTTGGACGACGTAGATCACGTGGTCGATGTTCCCGATCCCCAGCGCGGGATCGATGCCGGCCGCCCGTGAAGCCGAGGGCGTTGCGGACGTCGTGACCTCTGCGGCCGCGGGGGGGTGCGGCGTGGACGACGTGCAGGCGATCGCCACGAGCGACGTGACGGCCACGGCGCCGATGCCCGCGAGCACCTTATGCCCCGCCGATGCGGCGGTGCTCGCTCGCCGAACACGGTTCATCGGTGTCAACCTCCTGGAGTCTCGCGGTGCCGACATGCAGCGTGCGGCCGCCGGGTGAATGACTCTCTCATCGCCGGGGCGCCGGTGTCTTCGATGGGCGAGACGGGCCCGTTGTCGGGGACGATCACCCGAAGGGGCTCTCGGCGGGGACCGTCCCGGCCGGCCAGTCCGGGAAATGCTGGGGGAAGGTGTAGGGGTTGCCGAAGGTCTGCGCGCGAGCGGTGGCGACGCGTGGTGGTTGGGCCCGGGCTTTGAAATCGAACAGGTGCTCCATGTTGTGGGACGCGGCGATCCTCGGGCTCAACGGAGGGAGACCCCAGTTGTCGGAGATGAATCGCAACGGCGTCGAGAACTCCCCGAGCTCATCGTCGATCAACCCGCTGGGCGTATAGGGGCTGATCGTGAGGAGCGGCACGCGGAAGCCGAGGCCGAGCTCATCGATCTGCGGCGGCGCCACGTGGTCGTAGAAGCCGCCCCACTCGTCCCAGGTGATGAAGATCGCCGTGTGATCCCACATGTCGCTCCGCATGACGGCGTTCACGACCGCCATCACCCAGTTGTGCGTGAACGCGGAAGACGAGGGTGGGTGATCCGAAAGCTGGAAGTGGGGCACCGCCCACGTAACGGAGGGCAGGCGGGCCGCCTCGATGTCGTGCACGAGCTCGTCGATGTCGTGCTGTGCGTGCTCGTGCCACAGGTCGGAGTGGAAGACGTCGCCGATGCCGTTGTACGCATTCCACATGTACCCGAGGTAGCCGGACAGCGGTGCGTAATACGCCCAGTCGATGCCGTGCTGCGTCAGCTGTTGGCCAACGGTCGGGAACGAGAAGCAGGGGGCATGACGCGCCGTCCGCCCGTGCGGTCCCACCGTCTGGACGTATACGCGCTCGGAGCCCTGCGGGACCGCGTCGCACCCCCAGCTCTTGAACCGCCCGCCGCCCGGCTTGCCGGCCGTGGCTGGGTCGGCCTTGGTGCCGATGTTCTCGGGGTTGTCGCTCACCCCGTCGGACCGCCCCGCGATGAAAAAGAAGTGATTCGGATACGAAGGCCCCATCACCGAGGCGAAGAAGTGGTCGCTCAGGGCATAGTCGCGCGCCCACTGCCAATACGCCGGGATCTCGGGCCCCCTGAACTGCGTGTACGCCCATGGGTCGCCGTAGTCGCCGATCCCGAAGTTGTCGAGCTTGCCGCCGTTGTACTCACCGAGCGCGGAGACCCGATCGTGTGGGAGATCGCCCGGCAGCCAGTCGGGACAGCTCAGGAGCGGCTTCTCCGCACCCAGCATGTTGCCCACCTGCGCGCCGTCGACGCCGGGAAAGCGCCCGAACAGGTTGTCGAAGCTGCGGTTCTCGAGCATCAGGTAGATCACGTTCTTGATCGGCCAGCGCGTGTCCGCTCTGGCCGAGGGCGAACTCGAGGGGCTCACGCGCGGGATGATCCGGCCGCCCGTGCACGAGAAGAGCGTGCCTCCGGCAACGGCCAACGCGGATCTGCGCAGGAAGCTCCGCCGGTCGAGAGGCCTGGGATGGTGCGGCGCGTCGGCGTCGGGCCGCGGACCTGGCTGCGACGTCATCGGCCAGTTCTACCAGAGGGACCCGCGCTCCTTGGCGCGAACGCGGACAACGGCAGACGTTCGCAACAACTGCGTTCCGGGGCGGGAGGAGCACCGCCTCACCTCGATAGACTGCGATCATGGTCGAGCTTCCGAAGGAACTCCGCAATCGGCCCTCGCGCAAGGCAGGGCAGGAGCCCACGGCCATGCTCACCCTCGATGCGTACCTCCGCGTGAAGGCGGAGCTGGCGGCGCTCACCACCACGGGCCGCGAACAGATCACGGAAAAGATCAAGGTCGCGCGCGAGCACGGGGACCTCAAAGAGAACGCCGAGTACCACGCCGCCAAGGACGAGCAGGGCCTCATGGAGTCCAAGATCCGCAAGCTCCAGCACATGCTCCGCGATCCGGAGATCGTGGAGGCGCCCGTCGGCGCCACCGAGGTCCGGCCGGGGATGCTCGTCACGATCCGCCCGCTCGACGAGGTGGACCCGCAGGAGGAGACGTACCTACTCGCGGAACACGCCGAAGAGAAGGCCGCCGGCGCCAGGACCGTCACCACCACCTCGCCCCTGGGCGCGGCCCTCATGGGCGCGGCCGAGGGAAACGAGGTGACGTATCAGGCGCCGGCGGGGAGCTTCCGATACGTGGTCGTCAGCTTCGCCCCGCACCTCGGCTAGTCTGAGATGGACTAGTGAAGGTGTCGCACAGCGAGCACGAGCGAGAGGCGCCGCGACTCCGCGACCTCCCGGCGCCCCGCAAGAACCGGAGCGCGGCAGGGGGCACGATGCAACACGTGTTCGCCTGGCCCTATCGCGCGATCCTCGCGTTCTTGATCTGGACCGGGATCCGCCCGTGGCAGTTGACGATGCTGTCGCTCATCCTCAACGTTCTGACCGGATGGCAGATCCTCGAAGGCGACTGGCTCGTGGCGGGATTCCTGCTCCTGTTCGCAGGGCTCTGCGACGTGTTCGACGGGTCGGTCGCCCGCCATCGCGGGGAGGCGAAGCGGTCGGGGGCCTTCATGGACTCGGTCCTCGATCGCGTCGCAGACATGATCTTGTTCTCGAGCCTCTTCTGGAACCTGGCCGCCAAAGGCGAGACCTTGCAAGCGGCGCTGGCGTTGGTGACGCTGATCGTCAGCCTCTCCGTGAGCCAGATCCGGGCCGAGGCGGAGGCGGTGGGCGTCCAGCTCACCGAGGGGCTGTTCCAACGGCTCGAGCGGTTCTTGGCGCTGTTGGTCGGCTTGCTGATCCCGGGCACGATGCCGATCGTCTTGGCGGTCCTGGCGACCCTCGGCGCACTGACGGTCGCCCAACGCGGATTCTCCGCGCTCACCCGGGCATGATGTCGGACACCTGATGGAGTTCGCTCGTGTCGGCGCGTTGGGGGAGATCCCCGAGGGAGAGGTTCGCGCCTTCGACACACCGTGGGGCCGCGTGGCGGTGACGCATGCCGAGGCACGCGTGTACGCCATCGGCGACGATTGCACGCACCTTGGGTGCTCGCTCGCGGAGTCGGGGGTGTTCGACGACCGGGCCGCAACCGTCGAGTGCCGCTGCCACGGCAGCGTGTTCGATGCGGAGTCGGGGGAGCCGCTCGAGGGCCCGGCGGAAGACCCTGTTCCCGTGTTCCCCGCGCGGATCGTGGACGGCTGGGTGGAGGTGGGGACCTCGCCCGGCCCGCCCGAGCGCTAACCGCGCACCCGGGCGGCCGCCGCGATCAGGACCAGCGACGAGGACACCGTCGCGTGGCTCAACGCTCAGCAGCAGGGTCCGTCGAGACCGTGCCAGGCTGGTACCAGGACGAACCGGCGCCCCGGCCGCCCCCGCAGGAAGATGCGACGGTAGCTCACGTCGTTCGAGGTGTCGGCTTCGAACAGGTTGCCGTTCTTGTTCACCTGCACCTTGACGAAGTATCGGCCGTTGGGCAGGTTCGTGATATCGAAGGACTGGCCGGGCAGCCATTGGTAATACGTGTCGCCCCAGCCTGCGGGAGGCTCTCCCGTACCCAGATCGCGTTCACGCTGCCGCACGCGCTGCCCAACCCGATCTGATCCGGGTTCAGCTCCGCGCCGGGTGCGAGGAGGTCGATGGGATCCGTCGGAGCGAGGCAGAAGGCCTCCTTGTGGCTGCGCCGAAGCACCGGGCAAGGGCGAGCGCGGCGACGCCGAGCGTCCGGGGTGGGCGAGCCTTCCGTTGCATGGTCTGCCTCCTCTATGCCGTTGCATATCGGGTCGTGACGCCCGCACGGACGATACTCGCGCGGAACCTCCGGCGGAACGTCCACCGCGCTCGCGAACCTGCCTGAGGCCCCGATCACGACCTTGGCGAGGCGGGGAGCGCATCCCGGTCAGTCGGCCTGTTCCACCTTCGTGCTGAGGCCGAACTCGTCCACGGCGGCCTGCACCGCGGCGCGGGCCACGAGCTCATAGCCCGTGCCGTTGAAGTGGATGCCGTCGGACTCGCGGATCAGCTCCACCTGGTTCCCGTCGCGGTAGTAGGCGCCGTAGCCGTCGTCGGGTTGCGCGAACCGGTCCCACACGTCCACATAGGTCATGTTCGGCGTGCGCGAGGCCACGCGCTGGAAGATCTCGTTCTGTCGCTGGAACAATGGCCAGCGATCGCGGTCCGAGACGATGGGCATCCCCACCCATACGACGTGGGCGCCGCCGTCCACGGCGATCTTGGCGAAGTCCTCCACGCGCTGCTCGTACCCGATCGGCCATCGGTAGTTGCCGATGGGCGTTTCCAGCTTGCCGTCCGGCGACTGCAGCCCCTGGTTGTCGTTCACCCCCATCATCACCACCACCAGGTCCGGATCGTAGGAGTCCATGATCTGATGCATCGCCGCCGGCCAGTCGAAGTAGTCCTGCCGCGCGAGCCCGGTCGAGATGCGCCCCTGCTTGGTGACCCGCGTCAGGGTCGGGCGGAGCACGCGTTCCAGCAGGACCCCGAGTCCCGCCGCGAGCGAATCGCCCACGACCGCCACGCGCAGCTTGTTGGCGGGGGTGGGCGTGCGGATCATGTCGGTCTTCTTGGGGGGCTTCGAGGGTTTCCCCGAGCCCGTTCCGATCCCCGCCGGAAGCGGATCGGGGTCGGGCGCGAAGGCTCCCCCCGGGGCGGCGTTCGGGTCCTTGCCGAGCGCGCTCGCCACGTCGTCCGTGACCTTCGTGAGCTGCAGCACGTTGCTGATCGAGGCGAGGGGGTTCAGCAGCCACAACGACACCGTGCGCCGCGTCCCGAGCGGCTGGGCTTCGGAGGATCGTTTCAGGCTGGGAGCGTAGATCAGGCCCCAGGAGAGCAGGCACACGAGCATGACGATCAGCACCTTGCCGGCGGGCATGGTGGCGCGAGGCGCGGTCCCAGGCCGGTGGGGCCAGGTGGATGGGTGCTCGGGATGCTGGGGCGAGTGGGTCGGGAGGTCGGTCATCAGAATTGGAAGTAGATGAAGGGTGCCACGCCCTGCGGCCCCATCGTAGCGATGAAGAAGAGCGCCACACCGAACGCCAGCCCCATCGCGGCAGGGTGCAGGCGCGCAACCCGTTCTTGGAGCAGGTCGGCGGGCCGGTGCGGAAGGTACTGAAGGGCGAGCATGCCGAAGATCGTGAACACCACGAGCGGGCTGAGCAGCGGAGAGGGCTGGCCCCAGCCCGTGAACAGCCGTCGGATCATGGCGAACGCCGAGGCCACGGAGTCCGAGCGGAAGAAGATCCACCCGAGGCACACGAGGTTGAACGTCACGATGCGCTGAGCCCAGATCCGGGCCGGGGTCTCCCTCGGTGCGGCGAGATGCGTGCGTCTCCAGGCGCCGATCGATTGCCCTACGCCGTAGTAGGCCCCCCACAGGACGAAGGTCCAGGCGGCTCCGTGCCACAGGCCTCCCAACAGCATCGTAAGGAACAGGTTGACGTAGGTACGGGTCTCGCCCTTCTTCGAACCGCCGAGCGGGATGTAGAGGTAGTCACGCAGGTACCGTGACAGCGTCATATGCCACCGTCGCCAGAAGTCCTGCAGCGAGCGCGCGGAGTAGGGGCGATCGAAGTTCTGGGGGAACTGGAAACCCAGGAGCTTGGCGATGCCGATCGCGATGTCGGTGTACCCGCTGAAATCGGCGTAGATCACGATGGCGTACGCCCACACGCCGACCAGGATCTCGAGCGCACTGTGTCGCGCCGCGTCCGCGAACACGGGGTCGACGATCGTCGTGGCGAGGTAGCTCGAGACCACGACCTTCTTGAACAGCCCACCGAAGATCAGGTACGAGGCCCCCGCCACGTCGACGTGCCGAGGGTCGCGACGGATGTCCAACTGGGGGATCAGCTCGTCGGGGCGCACGATGGGGCCGGCGACGAGGTGCGGGAAGAACGATAGATACAGGAAGGCGTCGATCCACGACGCCGGCTCGAAGTGGCGCCGGTAGACGTCCACGATGTACGCGATCCCCATGAAGGAGAAGAACGAGATCCCGACCGGCAGGATGAGCTGGATGAGCGGGGGGGACAGATGCAGGCCGAGGGAGCTCGACGCGTTCGTGACGTTCACGGAGAAGAAGCCGTAGTACTTGAAGTACAGGAGCGGGGACAGCGTGAGCCCCAGGGCGATGGCCATCGTCCATCGCCGGGCGCGTTCGGCTTCCTGGCGGCCCACGGCGAGCGCGCCCAGTTGCGATAGGAGCGATATGGCGGCCAGCAACCAGATGAAATTCGGGTTCCACCAGGCGTAGAAGACGTAGCTCGCCGCGATCATGAACAGCTTCCACGGCAAGGGCCTCGGGTTGAGCAGCCAGTGGCCCAAGAAGACCACGGCGAAGAAGACGGCGAAGTCGATGGTGGGGAAGAGCACCGCGAAACTCTATCGGGCCTCGCGCCTCCTCGGCGCCGCTATCGCCCCTCCAGCCGACGCCGGAGGAACCGCCGTTCGGCGGGGTTCGTCGCGAGCTCCAGGGCGCGGCGGTAGGACTCTGCGGCCTCGACCGAACGGCCCAGCCGCCGCAGCAGGTCGCCGCGGGAGGCGTGGAACAGGTGGTAGCGGTCGAGGCCGTCCGCCAGGGCGTCGGTGAGCAGGAGCCCCGCAGCGGGCCCGTCTGCCATGGCCACGGCAACGGCGTGGTTGAGCGAGACTACGGGCGATGGGTTCATGGAGCCGAGCGCCGCATACAGGCTCGCGATCTGCGGCCAGTCGGTGTTGTGCGGATGCGCGGCGCGCGCGTGGAGCGCGGCGATCGCCGCCTCGACTTGGTACGGGCCGGGGTGCCCCAGTGCCATGGCCTCCTCAAGCGTGCGCAGCCCCTCCTGGATCGACGCGCGATCCCACCGAGAACGGTCCTGATCATCGAGCAGGATCAGGTCGCCGTCGGCGTCCGTCCGCGCGTCGCACCGTGCATGTTGCAGGAGCATCAGGGCCAGCAGACCCAGGCTCTCGGGCTCGTCCTCCAGCAGGCGGCCGAGGACGCGGGTCATCCAGATGGCCTCCTCGCACAGCTCGGTGCGGATGAGGTTCCCCTCGGTGGCCGCATACCCTTCGTTGAAGATCAGGTAGAGCACGGCCAGAACCCCACCCGTCCGTTCGGCGAGGAGCTCTCGAGGCGGCACCCGGTAGGGGATCGCCGCGTCGCGGATCTTCCTCTTCGCGCGCACGAGTCGTTGCGCAACCGTCGGCTCCGACTGGAGGAAGGCGCGGGCGATCTGGCGGGTGCTGAGTCCGCCAACCGTGCGCAGGGTGAGCGCCACCCTTGCCTCCAGCGCGAGTGCGGGATGGCAGCAGGTGAACAGGAGCCGAAGGCGGTCGTCGGGGATGTCCATGGTCTGGTGCTCGGGGACCTCCAGGTCCGCCAGCCGGGAGAGCGCCGCGGTCTTCTCCCGCAGCTTCACTTCGCGACGGAGCCGGTCGATAGCCCGATTTCGGGCCGTGGTGGTGATCCAGGCGCCCGGGCGGTCCGGGAGGCCGTCTCGCGGCCATCGTTCCAGGGCCACCGCGAACGCTTCCTGGACCGCGTCCTCGGCCAGATCGAAGTCTCCGAGCACCCGGATCAGCGTCGCGGTGGCGCGGCCCGACTCGCGCCGGAACAACCGCTCGAGGACCCCCTCGGTCGTCGGGTCCGTTGCGTCTTCGGTCCGGGTCGCACTCACGTGGCCATGATCGGGCGGACCTCGATCGTTCCGCGCTGGGCGCCAGGGCAGCGGCCCGCGGCCTCGATGGCGTCGTCGAGGTTGTCGACCTCGATCAGGTAGTAGCCGCCGAGCTGCTCTTTCGTTTCCGCGAATGGCCCGTCGGATACGATCCGCTCGCCGCCACTCATCCGAACGCTGGTGGCTTGATCGGTGTCGAACAGCGCGTCGCCGCCGTGCAGCCAGCCTCGGTCCGCGAGCCACTGCGTGTACTCGCCGTAGCTCTTCATCATCGACGCCCGATCGTCCTCGGTGGCCCGGGCCGCGGCGGCCTCGTCTCCGTAGATCAGCAACAGGTACTGGGCCATGGCTCCTCCTCGCGTCCCAACGGCCCGAGCGGCCGCCTCCACCCTAACGACGAACGAGGCATCCTGGATCTCGACAGGCCCGCCGGCCTGGGCCGGACGCGCAACGGAGCTCCGGGGTCTGCGGGGCCGCCGTTCGAGCGCGCCTCAGGTAGCCTGGCGTCGAAGCTCACCCCGACGAAACGATCCGGAGGTCCCGATGTCCCGCGAGTCCGACTGGCACGTCTTCGAGAAGGCCTGCGAGATCACCGCTTCGGCGGTGCGCGGCACCATGAGCGGCCAGGACGGCCAGAAACCGACGTTCGTGGGCGAGGTGTTCCGCGCCACGCACGCGGCCTTGCAGGAGGTGGCCGACGCCATGCCCAGCAAGGAGCAGAAGGCCGGGTTCTAGCGCCGGGGCATCAGCCCGATAGCTCGCGGGTGAGGTCACGCATGGAAACGACGCCGATCACCGTGCCGTGTTCCATCACCGGCAGGTGCCGGAAGCCGAAGGCCAACATGGCCGACAGCGCCTCGTGTGTGCCTTCGTCGGGCCGGGCGGTATGCGGGTCGCTGGTCATGAACTCGGATACCGCGTGATGCTCGGCGTCGAAGTCGGAGCCCACGGCGCGCAGCACATCGCGCTCGGTGAAGATGCCGAGCAGGCTGGCGCCGTCGATAACGAGCGCGGATCCCACCTTGCGGGTGCCCATGATGGTGGCGGCCTCCGCCACCGTGGTGGCGGGGGTCACGATCACCATGTCGGTGCTCATCACCTCTCGAACGGACGTCATGATCGCGCCTCCTCGACCCGAGCCTAGCCCGCGCGCGTCCGCGCGGGAAGCCGCCCCCCTCCGCCGCGCCCTCCTGCGATGGTTCGAAGACCACGATCCGGACTACCCATGGCGGCGGCACGAGTCCGACCCCTACGCGGTGCTCGTTTCCGAGGTGATGCTCCAGCAGACCCAGGCCTCGCGCGTCGTCGAGGCGTTCTCACCGTTCTTGGCGCGGTTCCCCACGGTGGAAGAACTTGCGGTCGCATCCCGAGCCGAGGTCGTGCGAACCTGGGCCGGCTTGGGATATCACCGACGCGCCGTGGCCCTGCATGAGACCGCTCGCCTGATCGTTCGCGAGCACGGAGGCCGGGTGCCCTCCGATCCCGCGACCCTGCGCTCGTTGCCGGGCATCGGACCCTATACGGCGGCGGCCGTGGCTTCGATCGCGTTCGCCGTGCCCGTGGCCACCGTGGACACGAACGTCCGCAAGATCATGGCTCGGGTCGAGCACGGCGCGGAGCGCGACGAGATCAGCGCCGCCGAGGCGGCGACCGCCGCCGACGCGTGGCTCGACCGATCCCGGCCGGGCGAATGGAATCAGGCCGTCATGACGTTGGGGCGCCACGTGTGCCGCACGACCCCGCGATGTGACGTCTGCCCGTTCGCTCCCGTGTGCAGGTTCCGCGCAATCGGTCGCGTCGGTCGCCCCTCGGCGGGGCGCCAACCGGCGTTCGAGGGATCGATGCGCCAGGTACGCGGGTCCGTGGTGGGCGCGCTGCGTGCTCACCGCTCCGTGTCGCTCGGCACGCTCGCCGATCACGTGGACCAACCCCTCGAGCGGGTGCAGGCGGCCGTCGCCGGACTCGTGCGCGACGGGGTCGCGTCAGCCGGCCCCGCCGCTATGGCGGGCAGGCGCGAGGGTCGCGTACGCCTCGCCCATTGACGTTCGTCGCGTCCAGGCGATAACCTGCTCTGAGAATGAGAGCGAGTCTCAGTTTCAGACCTTGACACGAGGAGCCACCCGATGCTGGGCCGGAAACGTCAGCGCAGCAGCGCCTTGCTCGTCGCCGTGGTGGTGATCGGCGTCCTGGGGGCCTCGTGCTCCTCCGCTGCGGGCCGTTCGGGTGCGTCCGGCGGCGATCCGAAGGTCTCCGTCGTGACGGCGTTCTATCCGCTCCAGGAGGCGGCTGAGCGGGTCGGAGGGGATCGGGTGAGCGTCACCAACCTCACGCCGCCGGGGGCCGAGCCCCACGACCTCGAGCTTACGCCGCAGGCGGTGGCGGCCATCCAAACGGCCGACGTCGTTCTGTATCTCGGCGAGGGATTCCAGCCGTCGGTCGTCGATGCCGTCGACGGGGCCCAGGGCGTCACGGTGGACCTGCTGGCAGATCTCCCCACCGTGGCACCTCCCTCGAGCACGGCCGAGCCGGGCCTCTCGGTCGATCCGCACGTGTGGCTCGATCCGCACCTGTACCAGCGGATGGTCGACGGCGTGGAGCGAGCGCTCGCCCAGGCCGACCCCGCGGGGTCCGCGACGTATCGCGCGAACGCAGCGTCCTTCACGGAGGAGCTCGAGACGCTCGCGAAAGAGTTCGAGGCCGGGCTCGCACACTGCGCGCGCACCACCATCATCACGAACCACGCGGCCTTCGGATACCTCGCGTCCGCCTACGGATTGACCCAGGAGCCGATCAGCGGTCTCGCGCCGGATGCCGAGCCGAGTGCCCAGCGACTGGCGGCGCTGAAGGACCTCATCGAGCGCGAGGGAGCGACGACGGTGTTCACCGAGGACCTCGTCTCGCCCAAGGTCGCCGAGACGCTCGCGACGGAGGCGGGGGTCGCCACGGCGGTGCTCCACACGCTGGAGGGCCTCTCGCCCGAGGAACAGGCGGCCGGGGCCGACTACGGTTCCCAGATGCGCGAGAACCTCCAACGGTTGCGGGTGGCGCTTGACTGCTCCTAGCGCCCCGCACGCGGCAGCGCCGGCGCCCGACGCTGCCGCAGGGGCGCCGCTCCTGGACGCCCGCAGCCTCTTCTTCAGCTACGGACGAAGGTCGGTCCTCGAGGATGTCTCGTTGCGGGTGGACCCGGGGGAGTTCGTGGCCTTGGTAGGCCCGAACGGCTCGGGCAAGACCACCCTCCTGCGCCTGCTCCTCGGATCGTTGAACCCGGGCGCCGGCTCCACCCGCCTGTTCGGGGAGGCTCCGGACCGCGTCGAGGATCGGTGGCGCCTGGGCTACGTGCCCCAGCGCCCCGTCCTGGCGTCGGAGGTGCCCTCCACCGTCGGCGAGATCGTCGCGGCGGGCCGGCTCTCGCGCAGCGGGTGGTGGCGCCCCCTCCGGCAGGCGGACCGCGCCGCAGTCGACCACGCGCTCGAATCCGTGGGATTGAAGGAGCTCGCCCGTCGCCCGTTGAACGAGCTCTCCGGCGGACAGCAGCAGCGCGCCTTCATCGCCCGGGCGTTCGCGAGCGAACCCGAGCTCCTCGTCCTCGACGAGCCGATCGCCGGCGTGGACGCGGGCTCTCAGAGGCGGTTCCGCGATGCCCTCGTCCACCTGGTGGAACAGCATCGCGCTGGCGTCCTGTTGGTCTCCCACGAGCTCTCGGCCGTGGCCGGGGACCTCGATCGCGTGGTGGTGCTGAAGCGCTCCGTGCTCTTCGACGGACCGCCCGCCGACCTCACCAAGGAAGGCGTGTCCCTCGGGGTGCATCGCGATGATCTGCCGCTGTGGTTGGAGGGCCTCGGATGACGGCCGCCTCCGCCCTGCCGCTTCCCTACCCCTTCGAGCTGCTGTTCATGCAGCGTGCCCTCTTCGCGGGGCTCGTGGTGGGGATCTTCGCGCCCATGATCGGGACGTTCCTGGTGCAGAAGCGCATGTCGTTGATCGGCGACGGGATCGGTCACATCGCGTTCGCGGGCGTCGGCGCCGGCCTGCTGTACGTGGGCGTGGGCGCGGCCGTATGGACGGCGCTTGCCTTCGCGGCGGTGGGGGCGTTGGGGATCGAATGGCTGCGAGCTCGGCGAAAGACCTCCGGTGATCTGGCCCTGGCGCTGTTCTTCTACTCGGGGATCGCATTGGGCGTCGTCCTCGTGAGCCGAGCGCAGGGCCTCGGCGCCAACATCCTGAGCTACCTGTTCGGGCAGCCGCTGACGGCGAGCGCCCAAGACGTGCGCGTGATCGTGGGACTGGGCGTCCTCATCGTGATCGCGATGCTCGGCCTGCGGCGCGTGTTGTTCGCGGTGGTCACGGACGAAGATTGGTCGCGCGTCTCGGGCCTGCCCGTCGGGCTCGTGAACAACCTGCTGGCCGTGCTCACCGCCTGCGCCGTGGTGGCCGCCATGAAGATCGTCGGGCTGCTCTTGGTGGCCGCGATGATGGTCCTCCCGGTCGCGAGCGCCCAGCTGGTGGCCCGGTCGTTCTGGGGCACGATGCGGCTCGCGGTCGCGGTGAGCGTGACCTCCGTCGTCCTCGGTCTCACCGCCTCGCGCGTATGGGACCTGGCGCCGGGAGGCGCGATCGTGCTGATCGCCGCGGGCGTGTTCGCGCTGACCGCCGTGGTGACCCGAGGGACGGGCGCGCGCCGGTCGGCGCGGCAGGACACGACCGTATGATGCCCGTGATGGCCAGCGATCTACACGGGACCGTGGAATCGCGCCTGCGCGCCGCCGGCCAGCGCTACACGGTGCAGCGACGGCGCCTGATCGACATCCTGGCGCGCGCGGGCAGTCCCGTCGCGTTGCCCGACATCTTGCGGGGTCGTCGCGGCCTCGCCCAGAGCTCCGTATACCGCAACCTCGCCGATCTGGAACAGGCCGGGGTCGTCCGCCGCGTCATGGTCGAGGACGAGCACGGGCGCTACGAACTCACCGAAGACCTGACCGGTCATCACCATCATCTGATCTGCTCGAGCTGCGGTCGCGTTCAGGATCTCCCGATGCCGGTCGAGCTCGAACGCACGATGGATCGCACGCTCGACGGGCTCGCCCGCGGGGCGGGGTTCGCAGAGGTGAGCCATCGCCTCGATCTGATCGGGCTCTGCAGCGGATGCGCGGCGCGCGCGGCTCCGACTACGGCGTGAGGTAGGGGTGCTCCGGCGGCGCGATCGGCGCCACGGCGCTCGCGTCGATCACGATGTCATCGCCCAGCGGATAGAGCTTGCCCGTCACGCTCACCCACTCGTTGTCCTGCAGCTGACCCGGCGGCGCGTCCACGACCGTGACCTGGGCGATGGTGGCATCGGCCACGCAGCACGTGATGATGAACCGCGTCAGCTTGAACTCGCCGGGGCCTGCATCGGACTCGGTGGTGACGAGGCCCTCGAAGGTGACCTCCTCGCCGGCGCGCCGCTGCAACGCCGCCCGACCCGCCGCGGAGCTCTGCGCGGCCGCCACGTCGACGAGGGTGATCACGCCGGAGTCCATCGAGCCCTGCGACGCGCTCACGCCCGAGCCCACGAAGCCGCTCCTGCGCCCGGCCGCATACGTCCCCAGGGTTGCGGGAGGCATGGCGAGGAGGATCACGACCGGGAGCACGACCACGCCGAGGGCCCAACTCCCGCGCGGATCGAGCCGCTCGGGCCGCACGCTGCGGGCCGAGGCCAGTCGCAGGACCGCCGCCACGGTTGCGAGGACGCCGCCCAGAGGGACGAGCCACGCCGTCCTGCTCGACAGGTAGAGGCTCGTTCGGCCCGAGAACTGGATGAACCAGAACAGTGCTGCCCATGCGGCGAGCGTGAGTCCGGTCCACACGCGGGAGGGGCTCCAGCGCGGGGTCATCCCCAGATCACCTGGATCCACATGGTGAACACCAGCGTGGTGGCGAAGATGGCGATCGTGGCGGTACGCAGGAAGCCGCGCCGATAGGTGCCGGCATACAGCGCCCCGAGCTTCATGTCGATCATCGGCCCGCTCACGAGGAACGCGAGCTGGGCGGCGGGGCCGAACGCCACGAACGACGCGGCCACGAACGCGTCGGACTCGCTGCACAGCGACATCAAGAAGGCCAGCAGCATCATCGCGACCAGGCTGACGATGGGAAGCCCCGCCACGCGATCGACCACGGACTGCGGAACGAACGTCTGAACGGCCGCCGCGATGAAGGCGCCGATCACGAGGAACCGGGCCATGAACACGACGTCGCCGCAGAGGTGTCCCGCGAAGCGCCGCCAGCGGGGCTCGGCTCCTTCGACCGTCTGCGCGGCGACGTTCTCGGCGGGCGTTCGAAGGAGCTCTCGACTGCCCTTGAGGGCCCCGATCACCCATCCCACCGTCATGGCCACGGCGAAGCCCAGCACGAACCTGCCGATCACCATCAACCAGAGCGTGTCGCGTCCGCGATAGGCCACGAACGTCGAGGCGATCACCACGGGGTTCACGATCGGGGCCGCGAGCATGAACGTGATGGCGGCTCCCGGCGCGAGCCCCTTGGATGCGAGCCGGCGCGCCACCGGCACCGAGCCGCATTCGCAGACCGGGAACGCCATCCCGGCCGCCGCCGCCGCCGGCAGTTGCAGCGCGCGCGGGAGACGGCCCAGCCTCGCGAACGCGCTCGCCGGCACCATGACCTCGATGGCCGCTGACACGGCCGCCCCGAGCAGGATGAACGGCATCGCCTCCACCAAGAGCGAGCCGAAGACGATGAGCAGGTTCTGGAGCCAGGCCATCCGCTGCGGGTCCAACACGCGGAGCGTGGCCGCCACGAGGACGAGCGCGCCGACGACGGCCGGGCCGGCGCTGCGCGTGGTTGGAGCGCCGGGCTGTCGGATCCGAGGCCGGGCGACGTCGATGGCCATCAGCAATACCGGTCGAAGGCCACGGAGAACCCGGGGTAGGTGTCGGCGAACAGCGGCGCGCCACGCCGGTCGGTCTGGGCCGCCATGGACTGCACTACGGCGTCGGCGGACAGACCCGCGGCAGCGAGGGCGACCGGGTCGAGGAAGAACCCGCCGGCTCCGTCCCGCTCGATCACCCGCGCCCCCGAGGCCTGGTCCACGGCGCGCGCGACGACCGGCGCGACGACCGCGCGCGCGCCCCGCGCCCCGCCGGCCCCGAGGCTTCCGGTCGCGGTGACGACGACGATCGCCTCGGGGACCCGGCTCCGCACGTCGTCGACGATCGCCGCGGTCTGCTCGTCCAACATGCCGAGCGGCCCGCGCAGCACGACGCCCAGCACATCGGGGATGCTGTCGTCGCCGTAGCCCGTGTCCAGGAGCGCCGACGCCGCGCGCACGGGGTTGGCGGGCGCGACGACGACGTCATCCCGGTCGGTCCCCAGGTACCAGCCGTCCCCGATCAAGCCGCGGTCCGTGGGATCGGTGGCGATGAGCCCCACGCGGGCCCGCTCCCCGGCGCTTCGATCGAGTTCGTCCGGGAGGGTGGTGATGACCGACTCCGGCGCGCCCGGGGACCAGGCGCGCGCCACCCCGCCTGCGTCCGAGCGCAACTCGGTCCCCGTGATGCCGTGCTGTGAGGGCAGTCCGCCCGTACCGATCGTCGTGAGGACCGCGGCAGGATCGAGCGGCAGGAACCCCACCGCGGCGTCGAGCGTACGGGCCCCTCCCTGCACCGCCGCACCCGTCGCTCGCGGCCACCGGCCACGCAGGTCGTCGGCCCCCACGCCCTTCCACACGATCTCTACCGCGAGCGGGACGGTCCCCGGGGCGGACGGCCCGAGCCCGGGGATCGCGCGGCCCACGCGCACGTCCGGGTGCGGCGGCGCGTACCCGATCAGCGCGGCGACCGACGGCGCGATGTCCGCGAGCCCTACACCTCGCGGCAGGGACATGTCCGGGACGCCGGGGCCGACGAAGGCCAAGGGCACCGCCCCCGATCCGGGCGCGCCCGTCGATGGCCACCCCACCCGTTCGCCGGGCACCTTGCTGAGCACCGGCGCACCGCCGCTCGTGCCCATGACATCGGGGGAACGGCCCGCGCGGAAGCCCGCGGCGATGAGGGTTCGCAGGCCCGCCGGGAGCGGGCAGAACGGCACCGGCGCCACCGCGGCAGAGGCATCGTCGCAGGATCTCCCGATGCAGAACGCGCGCAAGATCAGGGCCGGCGCGCCGACCAGGGCCAGCACGACCAAGAGCGCGGCCAAGCGCCTTCCGGTCGTCTGACCGGTCTTCTGGCCGGTGGTTGGGGCAGACACCCTGCCACGCTACCGCTTGGGTTGTCGTCGCGCCCGGGTCCTGTTTCCCTAGTGCGGCCATGAAGCCCTCCTGCTCCCGCCGTGTCCTGGTCCCGCTGCTGGTCCTCGTCGTGATCGGCGGCGCCCTCCTCGTACGGCCGCAGAACGATGCCAGGGCCGGATCCTCCGATGCCGATCTCGTGCAGCTCGCCTGTTCGCTCCCTCACAAGTGGCTGCTTCGCACCTGGCGCGGCTGGCGTCCCGACCGGGGGGCGGAACTGAGTTGGGTCCCGAAAGCGCCGAACTTCGTGGGCGCAGGTCTTCCTCACGTCGGCCCCTGGGACTACGTCCAGGACGTCCCGATGCTCTGGTACGGGCCTGGGTACATCAAGGCGCAGCCGCCGATCGAGCGCCCGGTCACGCTCGCGGGCATCGCGCCGACCCAAGGACAGATCCTCGACTACCCATTCAAGCCCGTCGACGGGCAACCGATGTTGGAGGCCATCATCCCGCGCGACGCGCGGCCCGACGCGGCCCCGCCCAAGCTGCTCGTCACGCTCGTGTGGGACGCGGGCGGCATCAACACGCTGCAGGCCCATCCGACGGCGTGGCCGTACCTCAAGTCCCTGATCCCCAAGGGCACGTACTTCGCCCACGCCACGGTCGGATCATCGCCGACGTCCACCGCGCAGGATCACGCCACCATCGGGACCGGCGCGTTCCCGGACCACAGCGGGCTCGTCGGGCACCACTTCCGGATCGACGGGAAGATGACGTCCCCTTGGAACGATGGGCCTTCGTTCTTCATCTTGCCCACGTTCGCGGACCTCTACGACCGGGCGATGGGGAACAAGCCGGTGGTGGGCGTCGTGGGGACAGTGGACATCCACTTCGGGATGCTCGGCCACGGCTCGTTCTTCGGCGGTGGCGATCGCGACATCGCCCTCACCCGTTCCATCACCGGCGGGTCGACGCTCACCGACGAGGGGTTCGAGTGGAACCTGCCGGTTCGCGATGCTCCCTACTACAAGCTTGCCGGCTACGCGAACGACGTGCCCGGTCTCGCCGCCGATGTCGCGAAGCTCGATCGGCAGGACGGCAAGCTGGATGGGAAGTGGCGGGGCAACGACATCGCCCAGTTGCTCAAGGGCTTCGACACGCCGGCACGCACGCCGTACCAGGAGCGCGTCGTGGAGACCGTGGTCAAGAAGGAGGGATTCGGCAAGGACTCCACCCCCGACCTGCTGTTCTTGAATTTCAAGGAGATCGACTACGTGAGCCACGTGTGGTCGATGAACTCGCCCGAGATGAACGATGCCATCGTGGCCCAGGACGAGGCGCTGAAGCGGTTCGTGGCGTTCCTCAACCAGCAGGTCGGCAAGGGGAACTGGGCCATGCTCCTCACGGCCGACCACGGGGCGATGCCCGACCCGGCCGTCTCGGGAGGGTTCCAGATCTCCACCGGCGACATCCAGAACCTGATCGAGCAGAACTTCGATCAGAATGGCCCGGACGTGCCGGTCGTCGATCTCGTGCAACCGAGCCAGGTGTTCCTGAACACCGACGAGCTTGCCGCGAACGGGCACACCGTGGCCGACGTCGCGCGCTACGTGATGACCTTGACGCAGGCCCAGACCGCGGACGGTGGGGTCGTGCCGAACCCGGGTCAGGACAACGACCCGGTGTTCCAGGCCGTGTTCCCCTCCGATCTCATGCTGGACCTTCCGTGTCTGCCCGAGGCCACGACCGCCCCGAAGTCCTGATCGGGGAATCCACGGGCGGCGCTCTGGCGTCGTCTATCCTTTGCGGGTTCACGGCCCCTCGGCCCGGAACCGATGCCGCCGCCGACCGCCCATGACCCGAGGAACGAGCGACTTGGTCTTGACCCGAACCGCGAACGGCCAGGCGCCGCCGTCCGATGACACGGCGCCCGGCGCCCGCTGGCTGGGCGCATGGTGGGTCATCGTCGGCGTGGCGCTGATCCTCATGTTGATCCTCGGTTGGGGGCTGATCGCCAACGCGACGCGTACGGCACCCACGCGCGACCCGGCGTGGTATACGTGGCGTGCGAACGTCATCCTGCATGCCGATCCGGGGGATATCGCCGGTGACTGGGGCCCCCAGAGCGTCTTCGGCGGCGGCTATCGAGTGACCGTGCCGCTGGCGGGTGCGCTGTTGCAGCGCGTGGCCGGCATCAGCGCCTACAGCTTCAGCGCCTTCCTCATGGTCGCGATCCCGATCCTCACCGGTCTGGCGTTCGGGGCGGGGGCATATCGCGCCCGCAAGGACCCCCTGGTGGTGCTGCTCACGATGCTCGCTTCCGCGGCCATCTTCCTCACGACGCCCTACGTGGGCTATCTCGACAACATCACGGTCCTGTTCCTGTTGGCACTGATCGTGGCGTTCGCGGGCGCGACGCAGACCTCTTGGGGCGCGCGCGTCGCGGTGTTCCTGATCGCCGTGGCCGTGGCGTTCACGCATCCCACTACGGCGGTGCTCTTCGGGCTGACCCTCATGGCCGTGTTCGGCTTCCATTTCCTCACGAGCCGGTTCTCGTTGGGCGCGGCACTCAGGCGTGACGGGCCGCTCCTGCTCAGCACCGGGTTCGGCATGATCGCCGGGCTCGCGATGTGGGTGATCGGGATCTGGGGCGTGAAGGCCAAGATCTCCGACGCGGCGGCCCCGCCGCCGTACACCAAGGCGTTCTTCACCGGGAGGCTCGACGAGTGGATCGGGTCGCTGCATCCGGTCATCACCGTGACGCTCCTGGTGGTGGCGGTGGCGTCCACGATCGCCATGTCCCGCCGACGCCGCGAGCCCGCGGACCAGTACTCGGTGGTCTCGGCCTGGTGGATGTTCCCGTTCGTCGGCGTGCTCACGATCCTCACGAGCACGCTTCCGTACTACCGGTTCATGAACGCCTCCGCGGCACCGATCGCCCTCGTGGGCCTCGGCGCGTTCGTCGCGGTCCGATACTTCCTGCGGTTCAGGGGCCCCGCGCTCATCGCGGGCGCCGTCGCGGCGTTCCTCGTGGTGGCGTCGCTCGGCTGGCTCTTGGCCGACGGCCTGCAGCACCGCTGGACGAGCGAAACGAACCAGTGGGCGAACGAGGCCGTGCGCACGTCCCTCGCGGCGGTGAGCGAGGTCGTCACCGCGGCCGGAGAACGGCCCATCGTGCTCGTCATGAACTACACGGACGCGAACGACGCCACCGGTTCGAACACTGCCTACGGTTGGGCGAAGACCTACACGAACGTCTTTCGCACCGGGATCCCGGGCGACAAGGAGAAGCTCTCGGCCACATACCTCGGCACGTTGGAGGACTTCCTCGCGGGACGGCCCACGCCGAGCAGCACGGGGAGCGAGAACTACACGGAGTGGTCGCAGAACTACTTCGACGAGCTCCAGCGGCACGAGCGCGCCTTCCCCGCGGACCCGGTCGTGTTCGTGGTCGGGCAGTACTACTGGGGATACCTCCCCCCCGATCAACAGGCCACCGTCAAGGCCTTCGTCACCGACAACAGCATCGAGATCGGCCCGGACACCTATGTGCTCGACGAGCCCGGGCTGTGGGTCCCGCCCGACCAGGTCGTGGACCAGGCGAAGGCGTCCGGCGCCGCGCAGGCGGCCGCCTTCGTCGATCCACCCGGCCCTCTGAGCGACCCCATCCACTTGCTACGCGTGCTGTTCGGCGTGTTCGTCCTGGCCGTGCTCCCGGGCCTCATCGCGGCGCCGATGTTCGAGCTGAAGGACACGCCCAGCCGCATCGCCCTGATCCCCGGCATGTCCATCGTCCTCAGCCTCTTGACCGGGATCGCCGTGCTCGCGGTGTGGCGGGGACCGCTCTCGCCCGCCAAGGGCTGGGCGGTGGTGGTCGCCACGCTCGGTGTGGCCGCGGTGCTCCGGTTCGCGCAGCGAGCGATCCTGGGCGTCCTCGAGAGTTTCGGCGCGTTCTTCAACAGGCTGTTCGCCGTCTTCTCGAATCCGGACTTCGCGACGTTGATGGGAGTGCAGTTCCTCGCGCAGGCCGGCCAGGGTGTCATCCAGGGCGCCATCGGCAAGTCGATCGCGTTCGGCGGGGAGAAGGGCTTCGACGTCTCGACCGTGCCTTCGGCCGACTACCTCTTGAAGGTGGTGCTCGCCCTGTACGTGCCCTACACGCTGATCTCGCCCTTCATCGGCGTCTTCATCGACCGGTTCCAACGACGCCGGGTCGTGACGTGGACGAACGTGTCGGTGGCGGCGGTCGTGGCCGTGGTGGCGGGAGCGTTCATCCTCCCGCTCGGCAAGGCGACGTCCGAGGGCAACGTCACGGCCACGGTCGCCTTGATCGCCGGCTTGCTGGCCGCCCAGGCGGCGGTTCGCGTGGTGCTGGCCGTGAAATCGGCGGCGATCCCTGACGTGCTTTCGGGCAAGGACCTCTTGCAGGGCAATGCACTCTCGCAAGCGGGGGGCGCACTGTTCCAGATCGTCGGGATCGCGTTCGCGCTGGGCGCCGGCGCCGCCCTGCCCGCCTGGGTCGTCGTCATGACCGGTGCCGGCGTGCTCGTGGTCGCGGCCGCCGTGGCCCGGCGACTTCGCCGCGTTGAAACCATCTCGCACGACTCGACGTTCGCGCACGAGGCGTCGCAGGTGGTGCGCAACATGGTGGCCGGGCTCAAGGAGGTTGCGGGTCGCAAGCCCGCGGCGCTCGGTCTGTCGTCGTTCCAGATGCTCCGGTATCAGTTCTGTGGCTTCGGGCTCTTCACGTTCGCCCTCTACGCGAAGAACCTCGTGGCGGGAGGGGACGCGAGCAGCACGGCGCTGGCGATCTCCGGCGGCGGCGGGCTGCTGGGTGGCGCGCTCGGCCTCGTCTTGGCACAGAAATACAAGGATCGGATCCCGCCGATCCGCCTGTTGCTCGCCTCGATGGTGCTGTTGGGCGCAGGCACGCTCGTCTTCGGCGGTCTGGTTTCGATGGCGGGCTTCGCGGCGATGCTCTTCGTCGGATTCTTCTCGTTCTTCGTTGGCAAGATCTCGGCCGACACCATCATGCAGCAGTCGATGCCCGACGACTTCCGCGGGCGCGCCTTCGCCTTGTTCGACGTCGCCTACAACCTAGGCTTCATCATCCCCGCGCTGATCCTGTCCGCGGTCTGGATCGAGGGCGACTCAACGCGAACGCGCGCGATCCTGGTGATCTCGGGTGCGGTGTTCCTCGGGCTCACGGCGCTCGTCGCGGTGTGGGCGCGTCGCATCCGCACCGAGTTCGCGCCGCAAGATGACATCGTCGAGGTCGACGGTGCGCCGGCCGTCCCCGCCGAATAAGGCCGACCTCGCCGCGGCGCCCTCGCGCCGTGCCACCGACCGGCGTGGCGAGCTGACCGGCTCGGGCCTGTCGGGGCTGATGGCGGTGCTGTTCGCCGTCGTGGTGATCCTCGGCAAGGAGGTGCAGGGCGGCCGCCTCCCGTTCGTGATGCTTGCCTTGCGGTTCGCCGGCCAGTCAGCGCTGCTCCTCGGCGTTCTGGCGCTCACCGGTCGCGCGCTCCTTCCCCCCAAGGGGGAGCGGCTCGCCCTCGCATTGGCCGGCACCATCGGATACGGGTCGGAGGCCGCCTTCTACTTCTCCGCGCTCAACCATGGGACTGCGGCGGCGGTGACCCTGCTCTTCTACACCTATCCGGTGTGGGTGACGCTCGCCACGATCGCGCTCGACCGCAAGGCTCCCCCGGCATGGCTGTTCGCGGCCCTCGGCCTGGCGCTCTTGGGGAGCGCGATCGTCGTGTTGGGCGGCGGCAGCGCGGACATCACGAGCGTGGGCATCGTGCTCGCGCTCTGCACGTCGCTGGCGTACTCCGCGTACCTCGTCGGCACGGACCGCCACGTGAAGCGGACGGATCCGCTGACGGCTGCCGCGTGGCTGGGCGTGGGGGCCGCCACGGCCAACGTGGTCTACGGCGCGGCGTTCGGCGCCCTTCAGCCCCCCGCGCCCGGGTCGAGCTGGCGCCTCGTGGCCATGATGCTCTTCTCGGCGGGAGCGTTCGTCGCCATGCTCGGCGGGCTCCAGCGCGTGGGCGCGATGCGCAATGCCATCATCGGCGTGATCGAACCGCTCACGGTGGCGGTGCTCGCGTATCTCGTGTTGGACGAGCCCATCACAGCGGCCGTGGCGATCGGGGGCGTGCTCATCCTGGGCGGCGCGGTGATCGCCTCGGTGATCCGCACCAGCATCCCGAGGGGGACATGAACGACCCGCGTTCCCTCGGCGTCCGCGCGCTCCTCGTGCTCCGCGTGCTCGTCCTCGTTTCGGTCATCCTCAACGTGCCGCAGCTGCGCTCATCCGAGGCGGAGCGGATGCGCGAGATCGTCGCCACCCCGGGCCGGGCGTACCGTGACGTCGCGATCGAGTATCCGATCGGCGACCTGCCCCTGATCCGGTTGATCGGCGCGAATTCCCCGGGGGCCGCGCGGGCCGCGCTCGCGCTGCTCGCCTTCTCCGCCGATCTCATCGCGTTCTCGGCGCTCGGGCGCGGGTGGGGCCGGGACGTTGGTTTCCGCTATCTCCTCTACGGTGCGCCCCTGCTGGTGTTCATCTACCGGCGATCGGACCTGGTGGCGGTTGCGTTGGCCGCCGTGGCGCTCGCCTGCGTTCGGTCGGGCCGCGAGCGGGGCGGCGGGGTCGCGCTCGGCTTGGCCGCGATCGTGAAGCTGTGGCCCCTCGTGCTCGTCCCGGCCCTCCTCGTGGCGCGCCGATCCCGGGCGTTCCTCACGTTCACGGTCGCGTTCGCATCGGGCGTCGCGGTCTGGGTACTCGTCGGGGGGACCTCGGCCCTCGCGCAGGTCACCACCTTCCGTGGCGCAACGGGCTGGGAGCTCGAGTCGGGGGTGGGCGCGGTGGTGTGGGCGCTCACGGGCGCCTACCGGTTCGAGGCCGGTGCGAATCGAACGGGCTCGATCCCCGGGTGGTCCGAGGGCGTCCTGCTGGCCCTCCTCGTGGCCGGTCTCGCGATGATCTGGCGCAGGTCGGCGGGCGCGAGGGCCGATCCGTCGGGCCTGCCGGCGGTCGCGGCCGTGGCGTTGCTCCTCGTGCTCGCCCCGGTCCTGTCGCCGCAGTACCTGTGCTGGCTCGTCCCGTGGGCCGCAGTGGGCGCCGCCGGGGACGGCCGGGCCGTCGTTCGGCTCGCCGTGGCGTCCATCGCCCTGAGCGGCGCCATCATGGCTGCGTGGTTCCTCGGGCTCACGCATGGACACCCGCTCTGGAGCCAGATGGCGCTGATCGTGCGCAACCTCACCTTGCTCGCCGTGCCGGTGGCCTGGCTCGTGGCGCCCGGCTCCCCGAGACCCGAGGTCGGCGAGCCGTCTAGGATGGCGCTCCCATGACCGACGCGCTCTTTGCCGAGGACGCCTACCTGAGCTCCTGCGAGGCGGTGCTCACGCAGCTTCGTCCCGACGGCGTGGTCTTGGACCGCACGGTCTTCTACCCGCGGGGCGGGGGCCAGCCGGGCGATACCGGGGTCTTGCGCTGGAGCGGCGGGGCCGCCCGCGTGGAGGAGACGACCAGGTCCCGCGAGGACGGCGCGCTCGTGCATCGCGTCCTGCCCGGTGCCGAGCTGCCGCCCGCCGGGACCGCCGTCACCGCCGAGATCGACTGGGGTCGCCGGCATGTGTTGATGCGCACGCACACGGCCTTGCACGCGCTTTCCGGCATCATCTTCACGGAATACGGCGCGCGGGTGACGGGTGGCAACATGGACGAGGGCGGCACGGCGCGCATGGACTTCGAGCTTGCGAGCATGAGTCAGGAGCTCGGGCGCGAGATCGAGGATAGGCTCAACGCCCGGCTGGCGGAGGACGTCCCCGTGCTCGTCGGCTTCCTCCCTCGGGCCGAGGCGCTCGCCGATCCCGACCTCATCCGGACCAAGGTCTCGCTGATCCCCGAGGCGGTCGATCCCATCCGCGTCGTCGACATCGTTGGCATCGACAAGCAGGCCGACGGGGGGACCCACGTGCGGTCCACGGCCGAGGTCGGGCGCGTGCGCGTCGTCAAGACCGAGTCCAAGGGCAAGGCCAACAAGCGCATGCGGATCCAGCTCGAACCGAGCCCGCCGGGGCCGTAGCCGCGCGGCGCGGAGGTAGCGAACGGTAGGGTTGAGGACGTGTCGCCCGAACGCCTCTCCAGCCTCGATGCGAGCTTCCTCTACCTCGAACGACCGGCCATGCACATGCACGTGGCGGGCGTGTCCGTGTTCGCGCCCCGCGGGGACGGCCCGCTGACCTACGACGACGTGCAGCGCGTGGTGCGGGCACGGATCCACCTCGCCCCGCGGCTGCGAGAGCGTGTCTTGCGCGTTCCGTTCGGGATCGCCCGGCCGTTGTGGGTGGACGACGAACGATTCGATCTCGACTTCCATCTGCGCCGGGCGGCGATCCCGTCTCCCGGAGGCCGGGGGCAGCTCGAACGGGCGGTGGGCCGGGTCCTGTCGCGCCCGCTCGATCCCTCCAAGCCCCTGTGGGAGCTTTACGTCTTCGAGGGTCTGCACGACGGTCGCACGGCCGTCCTCCTCAAGCTGCACCATGCCATGGCCGACGGGATCTCGGGCATGCTCGTCGCCTCTGCCCTGTTCGACCTGGATCCCGGCGCGCCGGTTGGTCCCGGGGAACCAGAGCCCTGGGAGCCGGCGCCGCCACCCGATCCCGGCGACCTCATGCGCGATGGCGTGGAGGATCTGTTCCTGCACCCCCTCCAGGCGATCGCGCGCGCGGCCGAGGCACCCGCGCACGCGTGGCATGACGTGACGCAGACGGTTTCGGGGCTGACCCACCTCGTGGGCATGGGCGCCGTCCCCAAAGGGCCCTTCGACGGGGCGATCGGGCCGGCGCGGCGCTTCGGCACGGCGGAGGTGCCCTTCGATGACCTGCGCAGCGCGCGCCTCGGGCTCGGCGGCACGATCAACGACCTGGTCCTCACCGCGGTGGCGGGTGGGTTGCACGACCATCTGCGTGAACGGGGCGAGCCCACCAAAGGGCGCACGCTTCGCGTGATGGTCCCCGTCTCGGTCCGCTCGCGCGCCGAAGAGGGGGATGTCGGCAACCGCGTCGCGCCGGCGTTCGTGGACATCCCGATCGGGGCGATGTCGCCCCGGACCAGGCTCTCCCGCGTCCGCGCCGCGACGCTCGAGCTCAAGGCATCCGGCCTCGCGATGAGCGCGGACTCCATCATCGGACTGGGCGCCTACGCCCCTCCCGCGTTGCATGCCATGGCGGCGCGCCTCGTTTCCCGAGGCCAGTGGTTCAACCTCGTTGTCTCCAACATCCCGGCCGCGCAGGCGCCCCTGTACCTTGCGGGTGCCCCGCTGCTGATGAGCTACCCGGCCATGCCGCTTGCGGAGAACTGCGCGTTGTCCATCGCGTGCACCTCGCTGTCGGGCACCATGGCGTTCGGGCTCACGGCGGACTGGGATGCCGTGAAAGATCTCGACGTCCTCGGCCGGGGCATCGAGGCGGCGGTCGCGGGGCTTCGAGCGGCCGCCGGCCAGGGGTAGCTCAGCGGACCCGTTCCGCATGCCAGTCGGACACCTCGCTCAACCACCGCCCCGGCGCCTCCAGCATCGGCACGTGACCGAGGTCGGGAAAGATCCTGCCCCGCCATGCCGGGTGGCGTCGCAGCTCCGCCTCGGCGAACGCCGCGGGGACCAATCGATCTCGACGGCCGTGGAGCACCAGGACGGGCGCGACGACCGCGTCGAACGCCCGACGGGCGATGGCGGGACGCCTGCCCAGACGTAGCATCGAACGTGCCGCATCGAGGAAGGCCGGCACCGCGTCGGGATCGGTGCGTCGACGGGCGACGAGCTCCTCGTGGAGAAGGACCACCTCCCGCGGGATGTGGGCCGGATCGACGGCGGTGAAGGCGAGGCCGAGGCGGACCGTCCGCTCCGGGGACATCGTGCCCATGCGTGCCCCCACGATGCGTTCGCCGACCCACGGAACGCGGTAGCCGCCGAACACGGCGAGGATCAACGGGTGCGGGGCGCCGTGCCCGGCCCGAGGGTAGATCGAGCAGCTGAGCACGAGCCCGCGCACGGACCCGGGTTCGACGGCCGCCTGCAAGACCGAGATCCCCCCGCCGAGGGAGTTCCCGCACAGCACTACGGGCCCGCCCCCCAGCTCGGCGATGAACCGGGACAGGGTGCGGCGGGAATCCATCAGGCCGGAGCCGCGGCCGGCCCGCGGCGAGGAGCCGGATCCAGGCAGATCGAGTGCGAACACGCGCCCGAGGCCGCTGAGTCCGGGCGCGACGGTGACCCAGTTGACATGCGCTCCACCGAGGCCGTGCACCATCACGAAGGTCGTCTCGCTGGGACCGTCCCAGAGCCGGTAGGCGACCGGCCCGTCGAGGTCGATCGTGAGCAAGGGGGGAAGATCGAGGTTCACCGTCGCCAGCGTATCGGCCCGCGATCAGCCTGCGGCGCGGGAACAAGTGCCGCCGCAGCGGTGTTCGTACCTAGCGGGAGGCGATGGATCTGTTGCTCATCGGCATGGGCGCGTCGATACGTGGTGGGGGAGCCTTCACAGGACCTTCACACCCCCTGAGCTTTACAAACGTCCTCATCAGCCCATACCATACGTGTGAGCGGCTGCCAAAGCGTGTGCTCGCGTGCGCGCCCATCCCGCCTGCCGCCATCGACCGAGGAATCGATTCTCGAGGATCGCGCGCCGCTGCGCCCGCAGCGCGACGTCCCGAGTAGGAGTGTGATACGAAGTGCCCGAGCCAGCGCGTCCCCTGGGGACCGACGACGCCGACGACCTGCGCCTCTACCTGGAGGCAGCGGCCCGCGAGCCGCTGCTCACCAAGGAGGAAGAGGTCGAGCTCGCCATGACCATCGAGGCCGGCAAGGAGGGCGAGGATCGCCTGCGTGCCGGACGTCTGCGCTCCGAGAAGAGCATCGCCAAGGCGCGCCGAGAGGTGCGTGAGGCGGAGGCCGCACGGCAACGGTTCATCATGGCGAACCTGCGCCTCGTGGTCTCGGTCGCCCGCAAGTACCAGGGGCAGGGATTGCCGCTCCTCGACCTGATCCAGGAGGGCAACATCGGCCTGATGCGCGCGGTCGAGCTGTTCGACTGGCGCCGTGGATTCAAGTTCTCGACCTACGCCACCTGGTGGATCCGCCAGGGGATCACGCGTGCCATCGCCGATCGCTCGCGCAGCATCCGGCTCCCCGTGCACATCCACGACCGGCTACGCAAGCTGAACCGCACGCGGTTCCAGTTCGCGCAGTCTATGGGCCGCGAGCCGTCCCGTGAGGAGCTCGCCAAGGCCCTCGACACCACGGTCGAGGAGATCGACGACCTCACCGAGATGGGCCGGCGCGAGCCCCTGTCCCTGCAGTCGCCCGTGGGCGAGGACACCGAGCTCGGCGATCTGATCGAGGAGGTCGACTCGGACGCCGCGTTCAACGAGGTCGAGGACCAGCTCCTGCGCGAGGAGATCGGCGACGCCGTCGACCGCGTGCTGGACGAGCGAGAGCGTCACGTGGTGGCGTTGCGCTACGGCCTGGAGAACGGTCAGCCGCTCAGCCTGCGGGAGACCGGCAAGGTGCTTGGCCTGTCCGGCGAGCGCGTCCGCCTGATCGAGCGCGAGGCCTTGCGCAAGCTGCGCGACTCCAACCTCATCAACGCGGTGGCGCTGGGCTAGGCTCGGCGGAGCGTCGGTTCGGATCGCCTTGACGGCCGACCGGCCGTCGTCGAACGCTCTATCACCCCACCCCGCCTTGCGGCGGCTCCTCGTCCTGCGGGTGGGGAACCTCCGAAGGAGCGGGAGGCGCCGGCGCCCGAGATGCCGCCGCCGTGGCTCCGGCCACCACGAGCGCCGGCGCCTCCTGGCTCAGGGCGTCCACCGCATAGAGGTCCACCGGCCGCCCACATCCGCCCGCCGACACCAGCAGCGTGTCGCGATCGAGCCAGCCCACCGCCGTCGTGGGTCGCGCCTCCTCCGGAACGGCCGGACGTGCCACGGTGGGTGAGAACACCACCATGGCCGTTCGATCGCCGCATCCTGTTCCCTCGTCCAGGGCCATGAGGTTGCCGCTCGGCGGCAGGACGAGGTTCGTTGCCGTGGTACCCAGCTGCGTCTGCCATCCGTCGGAGAAGCCGTCTCGGGTCGCGAGATCCATCGAGTGGACCTGCGCGTATCCCGCGGCGTGGTGAGCGATCCACATGAGGTGCGAGCCATCGGGCGTGAAGGCGATCGAGGGGAACGTGGTGCCGCCGTGAGAGAAGACGAGCCGCGTGGGATCGAGCCCCTCATTGGAGGACAGCCAGATCGACTGCTCGTTGCCCCGCTCGATCACGAACGCGAGGGCGAGGCCGCTCGGGTGATAGCTCATCTGCAGGTATCGGCCGTGGGGAAGCCCCGAGAGGCGCTCGATCCGGCCGTCGTCCATGAATCGCTTCCTCGGGACACGATCGGTGGGCGACGCGAACACCATCGCGAGTCCCAGCGGGTGCCCCCAGCCGAGCGACGCCCCCGCGGCGTGGACCGTCGGGAGGGAGGGGGCGCCAACGGCCACCCCGTGGACCTCGAGTCCCCCGAGCGCTACGCGATCGCCCTGCGGTCCCCAGGCGAAGGGGCCCGGATCCTGGGTGGCGAACAGGCAGCGTGGCGCCGTCTTGCCCGCCGGGGGAAGGGCCCACGCCCGCCCTTGGGCCACGAAGGCCACCGTGTCGTCGCTGCTCGGGTCGGCGCCACGGCAACCCGTCGGCAAGGGGCGGCCGTGCACCAGCGTGAGTGGTTCGGCCGTCGGGGTCGCGTTCGGGCTCTCGCTGCCTCCTGAGGCCGTCACCGTGGGCGTCGGTCCGTTGGACGTGCAGCCGACCGAGATCAGCATGGTGGCCGTGAGGAGAGCGGCTCCGCGTCGACCCATCCCCCGACGGTACAACGCCGGCCCCGCCCGAGCGAACGCCCGAGGCTCGTGCCCGTGCGCCCGCCTCCCAGGAAGTTCCGGGGTTCAGACAGGGTTCTCCGCGGCCGATACGCAACCAGGACCGCCGGACCGAACCCGGCGGAAACGCGCGATGGCGTTCAACTCGATGCCCGACGAAGGACCGACCGAGGAGCTGTTTGCGGAGCGCCTCGCCGCGGCCGAGCGAGGCCGGTACGAGGCGGAGGCGAAGTACGAGGCGCTCATGCGCCAGTTGCCGGCCGCCATCTACGCGTACTCACCCGAGCTCGACGGGCCGACGTTCAACATGAGCCCCTACATCGAGGAGCTCCTCGGGGTGCCGCCGGAGGTCTTCACCGAGGACGAGGAGGTGTGGGATCGCCTGATCCATCCCGAAGACCGCGATCGCGCCAGGATCGAGTACGAGTGGTTCCTGAACACCGGGCAGCCCGAGGCCGGGGAGTACCGGTACGTTCGACCGGACGGTCGCGTGGTCTGGGTGCGCGATCATTCGGCGATGATCCGAGACGAAGACGGCACGCCCATGTTCATCCAGGGAGTGATGACGGACATCACGCCCACGAAGGAGGCGCAGCTGCGGATGCAGCACCTCGCCTTCCACGACCCCTTGACCGGGTTGCCCAACCGCGCGATGTTCGAGCAGCACCTCGAGCTGGCGCTGGCGCGCGCACGCCGCGACGACCTGGCCGTGGCCGTGCTGTTCCTGGACCTCGACGCCTTCAAGCCGGTCAACGACACGCACGGTCACGCGACGGGTGACGAGGTGCTCCGCCAGCTGGCGGCGCGCCTGCGCTCGGTGGTGCGGGAGACGGATCTGGTGGCGCGCCAGGGCGGCGATGAATTCCTCGTCCTCATCGCCGACCTGCCGCGGGGCGTTGAGGCCGTCGACGCCACCGCCGCCGTCGCGAAGGTCACGCAACGCATCGGCGCCGCGATGGCCGAGCCGTTCCGGCTGCGGGCGGGAGAGCTCTCGCTGCGCGCGAGCGTGGGTTGCGGGCTCTTCCCGGTCGACGGCACCGAAGCGCCCGATCTGCTCCGGCGCGCGGACGCCGCGATGTATGAATACAAGCGGGACACGTTCTCGCGTCCGACCCCGCTGCGACGCCTCGCCTAGCGCTCGGGGCTCGGGGCTCGGGGCTCGGGAGGTACCATCGGCGGCGTGTCGAGTTCAGCGCTGATCGAGGCCGTCCACGCCGCGGTGATCGGGGAAGACGAGGCCATCGCCACGCCGTTCGGGTTGCGGCGCGTCACCTACGCGGACTACACGGCGTCGGGCCGATCGGTGGCCTTCATCGAGGACTTCATCCGCGAGATGGTCCTGCCCTTGTACGCGAACACGCACACGGAGGCCAGCGGCACAGGATCGCAGATCACGCGGTTCCGCGAGGACGCGCGACGGATCGTGCGCGAGGCCGTGGGCGCATCGGAGGATCACGTCGTGATCTTCTCTGGGTCGGGCTCCACGGGCGCCATCCACAAGCTGATCGATTGTCTGGAGCTGCGCGTGCCCGCCGGGCTCGACGACCGCTACCGGCTCGTGGCGCAGATCCCGGCCGGCGAGCGGCCTGTGGTCCTGATCGGGCCCTACGAGCACCATTCGAACGAGCTCCCCTGGCGCGAGTCGATCGCCGACGTCGTAACGGTCCCCGAGGACCAGGACGGGCGCATCGACCTGGCGGCGCTCGAAGATGCGTTGCGGACCTACGCGGCTCGGCCGCTGAAGATCGGGAGCTTCTCGGCAGCATCCAACGTGACGGGCATCATCAGTGATGTCGACGAGATCTCCTCGCTCCTGCATCGGTACGACGCGTTGGCCTTCTGGGACTTCGCGGCCGCCGCTCCGTATGTCGAGATCCAGATGGCGCCCGAGGCGGATCCCTCGGCGGGCAAGGACGCCGTCTTCCTCTCCCCGCACAAGTTCGTGGGCGGGCCGGGGACCCCAGGGATCCTGGTGGCCAGGCGCGACCTCTTCCACAATCGGGTGCCGAGCGTCCCGGGCGGTGGGACCGTGGCCTACGTGAATCCCACCGAACACCGATACCTGGATGATGTCGAGCACCGGGAGGAGGGCGGGACGCCCGAGATCGTGGGCTCGATCCGTGCGGGGCTCGTGTTCCAGCTCAAGGATGCCGTGGGCGTGGAGGCGATCCGCGAGCGGGAAGAGTCGTTCGTCCATCGGGCCATGCACCGCTGGGAGGACCAACCGGGCATCGAGATCCTCGGTAGTCACGACCTGCCTCGGCTGTCCATCGTCTCGTTCGTGGTCCGCCATGAAGGGCGGTTCCTGCACCACAATTTCGTGGTGGCGCTGCTGAACGATCTGTTCGGGATCCAGTCTCGCGGCGGCTGCTCCTGCGCCGGCCCCTACGGGCATCGGCTGCTCGGGATCGATCCCGAGACCTCGCTCGAGTTCGGACGGGAGATCGCGACGGGATGCGAAGGGATCAAGCCGGGTTGGGTTCGCGTGAGCTTCAACTACTTCTTCACCGAGACGGTCTTCGAGTACGTGCTCGACGCCGTCGCCTTGGTGGCCGCGGAGGGATGGAAGCTCCTGCCAAGCTACCGTTTCGAGCCGGCCACCGGGATGTGGCGCCACGTCGAGGGGCAGCCGGAGCCTCCGATGACGCTCGCCGACGTCACCTACGGGGACACGGGGATGCGCTTCCAAGGACATCGACACCAGGAGCCGGAACGGCGGCTGGCCGGCTACCTCGAGACGGCGCGCGCGCTCCTGGCCGAGCCCCCGACGGCCGCCCCGCCCGGGCCGCTCGACGTGAGCGAGGACTTCGAACATCTCCGCTGGTTCTGGTTGCCGCAGGAGGTCGGCGCCCGGACCTAGGGGCGGCCTCGCTCCTGAGCCATCCGGAGCAACCCCAGCTGCGTCATCGAGTCGAACAGCTCGCCGCTGATGACCATCTCGACGCACGTCTCGAAACTGACCCAGCGCACGGCCAAGTCCTCCGTGGCGTCGGGGTGTGCGGGACCCGGCTCGAGCTGCGTGGCGAGGTACAGGCTCCCCGTCTCGTCCGTCACTGAGTTCGACAAGGAGAAGCGCAGGATCTCGCGCCACGAGGCCGCGCGATACCCGGTCTCCTCGGCGAGCTCGCGTCGCGCGCCGTCCAGCGGATCCTCCTGGGGCGGTACGCCTCCCTCGGGGATCTCCCACGAGTAGCGATCGAGGGTGTAGCGATATTGACCCACGAGGAGCACACGGTCGGCCTCGTCGATCGCCACCACCCCCACCGCGCGCGTCCGCGGATGGACGACGCCATAGACGCCGGGCGCGCCGTCGGGGCGGGTCACCTCGTCGTGCCAGACCTCGATCCATGGGTTCTCGTATGCGAGCGTGCGTCGCCGACGGACCCACGGGTTCCGCTCGTGCCCCTCGCCACCGCCCGCCCCTTCCTGCGTCACGAGGGATCGCCTGCGAGCGACTGGGCCCTGAGCAAGGGGACGGACATGGCCTCCCGCAGGCGCAGGCGGAAGCTCAAGCCGGGTTCGCCGCGGCGGGGTGGGGCGATGGGTTCGCCCATGATGACGGCGACGGGCGGGCGCCAGCGGCGGGATCCGGCTCGCAGGCCCTCCTGAGGCCACGGCACCTGTGTCCCCCAGATGCCCATCGGGATCACGGGGGCCCCCGCCGGACCTGCGACGCGCGAGATGCCCGAGCGCAAGCGCTGGGTCCCCAGCCTCGGGTCCTCGCTCACGCGACCCTCGGGGAAGATCCCGGCGATGGCGCCCGCGCGAACGGCGTCCACGACGGCGTCGAGCGCGTTCACGTCGCCCGTTCCGCGATAGATCGGGATCTGCCGCGCCTGGCGCAAGATCCACCCCCACCGCAGGTCGTACACCTCGGATGCGATGAGGAAGCGCGGCGCGCGCTGACGCTCGGTGCCCACGATCGCCGCAAGGAGGGGACCGTCCAGGACGCTCACGTGATTGCACGCCAGGATCGCCGGTCCCTCGCGCGGCACGTTGGCCACGCCCTCCACGTGAAGGCGCAGCAGCAGCTTCGCGACGGCGTAGACGGGCCGCGACCCGAGACGCCAGACCCAGTTCATCTCCTGCACGGCGCCGGGATGCTACCCCGGCCACGCTGCCGCCGACGGGTGCGGCGCGGCCCTGCTAGCGTCCCTGCCCATGGACCTGCTCGTGCTCCGCGACCTGGCGGCCGCCCGCTACGACGAGTTCGTTTCCTCGCTCGAACAGATGGTGAACATCGACTGCGGCTCCTACTCACCGATGGGCGTCGATGCCATCGCCGATCTGTGCGAGGCGCGCTTCGAGGCAGGCGGATGGGAGGTGGAGCGGCGACGACACGCTCCGACCGACGGCGCCCCCCGGCTCGGTGACCTCTTGATCGGGCGGCTCACCGGCTCCGGCGGTCCCCGCGTGCTCCTGGTGGGTCACATGGACACCGTCTTCGACGACGGCACCACCGCGGAGCGCCCATTCCGGGTCGACGGCGACATCGCCCGGGGACCCGGCGTCTCGGACATGAAGGGTGGCCTGCTCACGGGGTTCTACGCCGCCGACGTGCTGCGGGCGGGCGGGTTCGGGGGGTTCGAGCGGATCACGTACGTCTGCAATCCGGACGAGGAGATCGGATCGCCGTTCAGCGGTGCCATCATCAAGGAGCTCGCTCCCCAGCACGACGTCGCCTTCGTGCTGGAGGGGGCTCGGGCCAACGGGGACATCGTGAGCGCGCGCAAGGGGATCACGGACTACACGATCACGATCTCCGGCCGCGCGGCGCACGCCGGGGTCGAGCCCGAGAAGGGCCGCAACGCCGTGCTCGAAGCCGCGCACAAGATCGTCGCGCTCCAGGCCCTGAACGGACGCTGGCCCGCGGTCACCGTGAACGTGGGCGTCGCCCGCGGCGGCACGCGCACCAACGTGGTGCCGGAGCGCTGCGTGCTCCAGGTCGACCTGCGCTCGCCCGCCCTCGCAACGTTGGAGGCGGCCGAGGCGGAGATCGAGCGCTTGTGCGCTCAGAGCGTCGTTCCGGATGTGGCGATCGATGTTCGGGCGCAGGGGTGGCATCGCCCCATGGAGAAGAAGGAGGGCGGCGCGCGCCTCGCGACCCTCGCCATCGAGGTCGCGAACGAGCTGGGCTTCGAGCTCAAGGACACCGCGACCGGCGGCGCGTCCGACGCCAACACCGTGAGCGCGGCGGGGACCCCCACGATCGACGGGCTGGGGCCCGTCGGAGGCGACGATCACGCGCCGGCCGAATGGCTCGATCTCTCGAGCGTGGTGCCGAGGATCGCCTTGCTGGCGGGCGTCATCACCCGGTTGTGACGGCGGGGATCCCCGCTCACCCGACGGTCGCGACCGCCTGCGCTCTCGCGCCGACCGCCTGGCCGGTGTCCGGGTCGAAGAAGTGGAATCGCGCGGGGTCGACGGAGAGCCGGATCGTGTCGCCGGGAGCGCAGTGGGTGCGCGCGTCGACCCGAGCACAGAAGCGGCAGCGATCTTGGGTGTCGGCGATCAGGGGAACGTTGTCATGGTCTCCCTCGTCGCTCGCGGCGGCCAGCGTGTCCTCGGTCAGGACCGGCGGCGCGTCGATGGGGAAGATCACGTTGACCTCGGAGCCCAGTTCCTCCGTGACCTCCGCCGTCACCTCGATCGTGGGGAGGTCCTCGTTGTGCCAGACGTCGCAGTCCTCCAGGTCGGATGGTCGGATCCCGAGGATCACCCTCCGGCCCCGGTGAGCCTCCAGGCCGGCGTCGTCCGCGAGCGGCAGCGTCGTCGCGGCGAAGGACAGGGAGCCGTCGCCGACATCCGCCTCCACCAGGTTCATGGGCGGAGATCCGATGAAAGCGGCCACGAAGAGGTTGGCCGGGTGGTTGTAGAGGTTCTGCGGCGTGTCGACCTGCTGCAGGACCCCGTCCTTGAGCACCGCCACGCGCTGGCCGAGCGTCATCGCCTCCACCTGGTCGTGCGTCACGTAGACGGTGGTCGTGCCGAGCCGCTCGTGCAGCCTTGAGAGTTCGGCGCGCATCTGGACCCGGAGCTTGGCGTCGAGGTTCGAGAGCGGCTCGTCCATCAGGAACGCCCGTGGCTCGCGGACCATGGCCCGGCCGATCGCCACGCGCTGGCGCTGGCCGCCCGAGAGCTCGGAAGGCTTGCGATGCATCAGCGGGTCGAGGCCGAGGATCTTCGCCGCGTCGGCGACCCGTTGTTTCGCCTCGGCCTTCCCGGTCTTGCGGAGCTTCAGGCCGAAGCCGAGGTTCTGCTCGACCGTCATGTGCGGATACAGGGCGTAGTTCTGGAACACCATGGCGACGTCGCGGTCCTTCGGCTGCAGGTCGGTGACATCGGTCTCGCCGATCGAGATCTCTCCTGCCGTGACCTCCTCCAGGCCCGCGAGGATCCGCAGGATCGTGGACTTGCCACAGCCCGAGGGTCCCACGAGGACCATGAACTCGCCGTCGCCGATCTCGAGGGAGACGTTGTTCACGGCGATCACGTCGCTCCCGAATACCTTGCTGACGCTGTCAAGGACGATCTGGGCCATCAGGTGGCTCCTTCCGACGGGTGCGAGTCTCGGGCGTGAGGCGTTCGTGGGTCAAGGTGCGGCGGGCGCGCGACTTCGCGGCACCCGTCGCGCCGAGTTGATCGAGCCCCAGCAGCGCAGCGCCGATCACCGGGGGATTGGTCAGCAGGCGGGTGCTCGCGCGCGGGGCCACCCCGCGCAATCCCGCGCGGATCCGTGCGAAGAACTGCTCGTCGCGCGTGTGGAAGATGCCCCCTCCCAGCACGACGTGAACGTCGAGCTTGGTCATCCGGAGCCGCGCGATGGCGGTGCCGGCCATGGCCACCACCTCGTCGGCCTGCCGTTCGACGATGCTGCGAGCCACGGCGTCGCCCGCCTCGGCCTCGGCGAAGACGAGGGGGGCGATCTCGAGGATCCGCTCCTCATCGAGACGGCCGTAGTACAGGGCCTCCAGCACCTGGCGAGGTCGTCGGTACCCGAACGCCCTCGGCACGGCCCCGGCCAGGGTCGTCTTCTCTCCTCGCCCGTCCTCGGCTCGGATGGCATGCCACACGGCCATGCTCCCGATGTCGCCGCCACCCCCCCAATCCCCCGAGATCGGCCCGACGGCGGGGAACCGCGTGATGCGTCCGTCCGGGGCCACGCCGCTGCAGTTGATGCCCGAGCCGCAGACCACGCCGACGCCCCAGGAGCGATCGGTCCCCGCCCGCAGGACCGCGAACGTGTCGTTGCGCACGAGGTCCTCCGCCGCGAGACCGCGTCCGTCGAGCCACCGGGCGATCTTGCGGTCGTCCGCGGGGAGATCTGCCCCCGCCAGGCAGAACATCCCGAGGTCGGCTACCGGCAACCGATCGAGGGAGACGTCGGCGTCGGCGCACGCGGCCACGACGGCGTCCACCACCTGCTGCATGTGCCCGTCTCCGCCGTTCTCCGCGAACTCCCTCGTGCGGATCCGGGCTGCGCCCAACACGGTCCCGTCCTTGCGCAAGAGCGCCGCGTCGATCTTGGAGCCGCCTCCGTCGACGGCCAGCAGAGCGGGACGACGGCTCACGGCAGCTCCTCGAGCTCGTCCACCGTTACGAACGTCGCGCCGGCCGCGCGCAGCCCGTCGATCGCGGTCCCGACCGCCTCCCCGCTGCCCCCCGGCCACGTGTGCAGCAAGACCACCGCGCCGTCTCCATGGGCGCGAACGCCCGCAACCGCGTCCAGGGCGATCGCGTCGCCGGTGCGCCATGCTTCCCAGTCCTCCAGCTCCACGTGCCAATGGACGTTGCGGTACCCGAGGCGCCCGAGAGCGGCGAGGACGCGGGCGTCGTCGAAGCCCGCGCCGAACGGGCACCGGAACCAGGGCCTCGGGTCGCGGCCGGTTGCGGCATGCACCGCTGCGAAGCCCGACGTGAGGTCCGCCTCGAGGCCGGCGTCGGACAGCAGGGGCATGCGGGCGTGATAGTGGGAGTGGTGCCCCACCAAGTGGCCGTCATCGGCGATCCGGCGGGCGACCGCCGGTTGCGACTGCGCCCATCGCCCCTGCACGAAGAAGCTCGCGCGCACGTCGCGATCGGCAAGGGTGTCGAGAACGAGCTCGGCGTTGCCGGGTGGGCACCATGCCCGGTCGGGGTGCTCCGCGTCGAAGGTGAGTGCCACCCGCAGGCGGCTGCCCGCGAGCTCACTCATGGGTGGTGACCTTCGAGGCGCGGTAGTAGGCGCCGGGTTCGCGCCCCCGCAGGATCGACAGGCGCCACGCGAGCAGCTGTGCCGGGACGACGGAGGCCGCCGGCGCGAGCGCATCGTCGATGGACCCGATCGCGACGTTCATCGCGCCCTGTGGACCGCCGGGGGCCGTGGTGACGGTGAGGACGCCGGCGCCCGCCGCCAGCAGTTCCTCGGCGAGGGCGAGGTCGGGATCGAGGGTCTCCGGCTCGGTGGCGATGATCAGCGCCGCGAGGTCCGGGCCGGCGAGCTCGAGCGGGCCGTGGCGGAACTGCGCGGTCTGCAGCGCCTCGATCGGCATCCCCACCGCCTCCTTCACGGTGAGGGCTCCCATCTCGGCCGCCGCCCGGGCGGGACCGCGGCCCAGGATCACCATCGTGCCGCGCCCGTCCACCCGATCCACGATCCGCTCCACGAGGCCCTCGTCGGCAAGTAGCCGCTCGATCGCCGCGGCGGCGGAGGCGCCGTGCTCGCGCACGACGTCCACCGTCTCTTCCACGCCGCGCCCGCCGAGCACTCGTCCGAGCGCCGCCACCGTGACGAGCGACGCCGCGAACGTCCTGGTTGAGGGTCCGGACTCCTCGCCGGCGTGGGTGTCGAGCGCATCGTCCGCGAGCGATGCCAGCGCGTTGGCGGCGCCGTTCGTGACGGTGATCACGCTCGGCGGGGCGCTGAGGCCGCGCGCCCGTTCGACCGCCCGCACGACCTCTGCGCTCTCTCCGGACTGGCTGACGGCCACGAGCAGCGTGCGCGGCCCCAGCATGCCGGAACGGAAATGCAGGAGCTCCGCGGCGTCGAGCATGACCGCGGCGACCCCGTCGCGGGCGAGCTGCGTGACGGCGGGGTAGCAGGCATCGTAGGAGCTCCCCATCCCGGTGAAGACGACGGTCTTCCCGGCGCCAGATCGGGCGGCGTCGCGGAGTGTCGCCGTCTGGTCGGCCAGCGCATCCGCGGCGCGGCGCATCGCCTCCGGCTGCCCGGAGATCTCCGCGATGAATGGGTCAGGAAAGTTTCCTAACGATTCCATCGGCGCGAGTGTACGATGCCACGGTCCCACGTGTGAAGGTGGTGCGATGGGCGTCAAGGTGGCGGTGATCGGGGGTGGCAGCACCTATACGCCGGAGCTCGTGGAGGGGTTCGTGACCCGCGGGGAGCGGCTCCCGGTGGATGAACTCGTCTTGCTCGACGTCGACCGTGAACGGCTGGATGTGGTGGGCGCTCTCGCGGGCCGGATGATGCACAAGGCGGGGTGGGGCGGCGATCTCGTGATCACCGAAGACCGCGATCGCGCGCTCGAGGGCGCGGACTTCGTGATCGTGCAGCTGCGCGTGGGCGGCCAGGCGGCGCGCTACCAGGACGAGACGATCCCCTTGCGCTATGGGTGCATCGGTCAGGAGACGACCGGGCCGGGGGGGTTCGCGAAGGCCCTGCGCACCGTGCCGGTGGTGCTCGAGCTCGCCGAGGAGACGGCCAAGCGCGGCGCGGACGGCGCCTGGTTCGTCGATTTCACCAACCCCACCGGACTCGTGACGCAGGCGCTGCTGGACGAGGGGCACCGCGCGCTGGGTCTGTGCAACGTCGCCATCGGGTTCCAGCGAGGGTTCGCCGGTCACTTCGGGGTAAAGCCGGGGCGCGTGCAGCTCGAGCACGTCGGTCTTAACCACCTCACGTGGGAACGCAAGGTCCTGGTGGACGGGCTGGATCGACTGCCGGCGTTGATGGAGACCGCGATGGATCTGCTCGAGGACGAGACGGGCCTGCCGTCCGAGCTCATCCGTGCCCTCGGCTCGGTGCCCAGCTACTACCTGCACTTCTACTACCTCACCGGGCGGGTACTCGCAGAGCAGCGTCGCGAGGGGGCGATCACCCGCGCCGAGGAGGTCATGGCCATCGAGAAGGGGCTGCTGGCCCTGTACCGCGATCCGGCCCTCGATGCCAAGCCGAAGCTCCTGGAGGAGCGCGGCGGAGCGTTCTACAGCGACGCGGCGGCGGCGCTCGTCGCCTCGCTCCACGCGGGGACCGGGGACGTCCAGGTCGTGAACGTTCGTAACGGCGGAGCGATCCCCAACCTCCCCAAGGACGCCGTCGTGGAGGTCGCCGCCACGGTGGATCGGGACGGTGCCCTCCCGTTGCCGGTGGATCCGCTGGCCGAAGACATGCTGGGCCTCGTGGAGCAGGCCAAGGCCTACGAGCTGCTGACGGCCCGCGCGGCCATGACCGGGGACCGCGACCACGCGCTCAGGGCGCTCATGGCGAACCCTCTGGTGGGCGATTTCGACCAGGCCCGGCCCCTGCTCGGGGATCTGCTCGAGCAGAACCGATCGCACCTGCCCCGATTCTTCCCCCAGGGTTGATTCCGGCGTCACGCGCCGGCGACCTTCCGACTGTTGGTCCGGGTGTGCGAGATCGTCGAAAGGGAATCATGGCGAGTAGGCAGCCACGAGCCCTTCGAGCGCCGCTTCCACGTCGTCGCGCCCTCCAGGCCGATAGCGATCATCGCGGAGCGCACGCCGTCGCTCGATCAATGGAAGTAGATCCCGCAAGAGGAGGCGACGTTGGCTTCCTGCGACGCCTTCGAGTCGTCCTCCGGCGCCGAGCCTGGCCTGAAGGTCTCGCGCGAGGACATCGAGCGCGTCTGCCGCCCACCCCAGTTCTGCCAGGAGCACCTGTGCATCGGGCCGATCCAACCGCGGCTCGCCCAGTCCGCCGTGGGCCGCGTCGATCCGGGCTCGGAGGGGTTCCACGTCGTCGGGGCCCATGCCGCCCGAGGCCAATCTCGCGACCGCCTCGGGCTCTCTGACGCCCAGGGCCAGCATCGGGACCTCCGGCACACCGGAATCGAAGTCGGCATCGACCTGCCCCAAGGCCAGCATGGACGACCCGAACCGGCCGTGCCCATCGGCGAACACGATCCGATCCAGCGCATCGCCGAACGTGCCGGGGTTGGTTCGCTCGTTCGTGGCCAGACACCACGACACTCCGGCGGCGGCGGCCACCTGCGCTTCGGCGACTGAAGCCAGGCCGGCGTTGCCCCAGTCGGCGACCAGCAACCCAGCTGCCCCGCCCTCGATCCCGGCGCGAGCTGCTGCGGCGATGTTCGTCCAAGCATTGCGGGCGCGTCCGGCGACGCCGCTCCATGAGGACGTGCCCGGGCACACCCAGGCCGAGATGCTGGCCTCCCGCAGACGTCCGAGCCTGCTCGCGAAGGGATGCGTCGACTCGTATCCCCATTCGCAGACGGTTACCCCCGCAGGAACCCTGTCGAGCGCTTCGGGGTGGGCCGCGAGCACATCCCCCCACATCAACAATTCGTGCTCCCGAAGGGCCGGAGTCGCGCGCAGACCCTGCAGGAAGGCGACGTATGCCTCGAGCTGCTCGGGCGGCAACGGCACCACGAATCCTCCGTCCGCCAGCAGGTCCGCCGTGCCCGACTCGCCGTACAGGGCTGCCCAGATCGCCGGATCCAGGTCGAGCGGTTCGTCCAACCCAACGTGGAAGCGTCGAGAGCTCACGCACGGCACGATCGCTTCAACGAGGGATCGAGCGAACGTCAGCGCCTTCGGATCGCCCGGATCGAGCGTTGTGGCGGGTTCGTGTTCGCCACGGCTGCTGGTCCACCCCTCGGGCGTCGCAGCGAAGTGCTGGTACCGGGGGTGTCGCAACCAGCGTTCCATGTGGCCGAGTGTGTTCTGGTTCGCGGTCAGCTCCACGTGACGCTCGCGGCAGTAGCGGTCGAGCCGACGAAGCTCGTCCTCCGTGATTGGATCGGGCTCTGGATCGACGTTGGGATGGTCCGGGAACGCGAAGGACGCTTCCATGTACAACTCGAGATGGTTGAGCTTGAGCGAGGCCATCCCATCCACGAAGGCCTCGAGGGTTCCCATCGTCGGCACCCGCCCCCGGGCCACGTCCAGCATCACGCCTCGTACCGCTAGGTCGGGATGATCATCGATCTCGATCTCGGGAAGCGTCCCGGGGCGTGCCCCGGCACGAAGCTGCGAGAGCGTCGAGCGCGCGTGGGCCAGGCCGGCCGGATCCGCGCCCACCACCTCGAGCGTCTCGAGGGTGGCGACCAGCCGGTACCCTTCCGCGGGCAACGATTCGTCGATCCGCTCGGTGGCCGCCCGGTCGGGCACCCTTGCGTCGGTGACCCGGATCCGACGGGGAACCGGGAACAGGAGCGGGGTGACGGCGCTCGGGTCGGTCACGTCGGCTGCGCGGCTCATCGGTCGTCCAGGGCGAATGTTTCGATCCGCGCCGGTCCGAGTCGGCGCGCTCGACCCTGGACGATCGCCTCCAGCGCGCGATCTTGGTACGGGTTCCACACGCGCCCATGGCGCCTCTCGCCCGTCATGCGGACGCCAGATAGCTGCGAACCGCCCATCTCGACCTCCAGCGACGGCGCCGTGTCCGGAGCGTTCCCCCCACCGGCCGCCGGCGCCTCCAACAGCGGCAACGCGAAGCGCTCCCACCCGTCGAACAGGACGCCCGCGTCACTGGCCGGCGCGTCAACCCAAAGCCCCACCGAGAAGCTCGTGCGGCCCAGCATCTGCGCGTCGGGGGTCGGCGTGGCAGGCCCAGCGTCCCACGGCCGGGTCGCGAGAGACGGGGCGCTGATGCGACCCACGCACCGCAGGAGGGTCACTCCGAGCGACTTGCCATCCACCACCTCGTATTCGAAGACACCTTCGTGCAGGATCACCGTCGTCCCCGCCACCGCGATGTGGCGTGCCGGCCAGGTGGGCGAGGCGGCCTCGAGATCGCTGCCCTCGCCCACTAGCGGCCTGCGGACCAGTTCGAACGGAGCGCCCGCCGACGACCCCTCGGCGCCTCCTGGAAGATCCACCACCAACCGAAGGCGATGATCCGGCCGGTCGTTCTCGATCGTTCCCGCGAGCCGAACGAAGGGTTCAGCATGGCGGCGAGACACATCGACGCTGATGCGCAGACCGGGCCAGATGGCATCGAACCCTCCTGGGCGTGTCGCGATCGACGCCGGAGGAGAGGGGATCTGGCCAGCTTCGGCATAGCAGTAGTTGTACAGATCGCCCACATCCGGTTCGTCAAGTAACTTGATTATCGCTCCATCGATCGTGAGACCGGGATCGCCGTCGCCCACAGCGATGTCGACTGGCATGCTGGCGGGCGGCAATGGCGAGGTCTCAACCCGATAGCCGAGTCCCGGGACACCTTCGCATTCGAACGGCGATGGGTTCCAGCGGATGACACCTCGTGTCGCCACGCGCCGACCGAGCTCGGCGAGAGCACCCTCGACGATCGATCCGCCGATCGCGCGCGCTTCGGCGAACCTGGTGTCGACGTCGAGCGCCACCTGGTCGTGGGAGCAACCGCAAGCCGAGTCGTGCGCCCCGTTCCACAGCAGCAGGGTCCAAGCGCGTTCGAGCTCGACATCCGGCCACGCAAACCCTGGCGTGAGCGCAGCGAGCGGTTCGGCGACGCGCCCGATCAAGGACTCGACCCGGCCGCGTTCGCGCTTCTGCGGCGTCCGGGCCGAGTACACGTTGGGCAATAGGTGAGCGCGGGCGGACGACCGAAGCTCGCCGGTCCAGGTGGGGAGCGCGTCCGCCGGCGCGATCTCGGCGAGGTGATCGGCGAGCCCCGCGATCGATGCTCGGATCGCCCCGCGGTCCGTCGCGGCAGCCAATCGTGCCGGGAGCGTCGCGTCGGGGCCGGCGTGGTCATAGCCGACCATCACGAGCAAACGATCGCCGGCCAGGTAGGGGCGCATCTTGTCGATGCTGCGCTGCAAGCCGGCGGCCAGTGCGTCCGGCTCTACGGCCTGGTCGAACGACTCGCCATTGAAGTACCCGAACACCATGTACTCGGTGAGAACCTCGCTCCCGTCGGGAGCGAACCATCGAAACGACGAGCGATCGATCGCTGCCGGGACCCCTCGCCACACCATCGCGCGATCGAGACCCGCCATGCGCAGGATCTGCGGCATCTGGCCGACGTGACCGAACTGGTCGGGCATATACCCCACCCGGAGGGCGCGTCCGAGCTCGGCGGACCGCGCGAGTCCCATCTCGAGATTGCGGATATGCGATTCGCCGGATGCGAGGAACTCGTCCATCTGGGTGATCCATGATCCGGCCGAGAGTTGACCGCCCCGGACCAACGACTCCACCTCGCCGCGGCGCTCGGGGCGACGCTCAAGGTAATCATCGATCATCGCTGTCTGTCCGTCGAGGTGGAAGTGCGGGAAGCCCGTTGCGCCCAGATCGAGCAAGAGATCCATCATCGCGACGAGACGTTCGGAGAAGACCGAGAACGGCTCATACCACTCTCGGTCCCAATGCGTGTGTGGGACCAACGTGACCTCGATCGCACGTTCGGGGAGGGTCACGGTTCCTGTTCCTTACTCGGCGTGCCCCGGGTGGCGGGACCCACCATCCGTTGCAGGGCAGCCATCAGCAGCGGGCCGGTACGTGGACCGACGCTCATGGACTCCTCGTACTGAGGCCCGGGATCGTCCCAGTCGGACGGCTCGATGAAGTCCTCCTCCGGCAGGATGTATCCGAGCTCGTCATTGGCGAGGCCGATCAAGAAGGGGTGATCGGTCCTCAGCAGCTCCTTGGATCTGAGCCCGAGCGCTGGCAGGATCTCACCCGGCCAACAGGCCCATCGCGAAGGACCCAACTCCAACACGCCGACATCGGCCTCGATGCAGCCCTCGTCCCGGATCGTTCCGGGAAGGAGGCCGGTGGCGATCCCCTCGCGGTACCGCGGGTTCCACAACGGCAACCGGACGACGTCGGTCCGGAACCGGACCACGGGGTCGGCGACCGGAAGCGCGTTCCGAAGGGCCTCGAGCGCCGCTCGGGCGCACGCCTGGCCCTTTCGGGTCGCTTCCTCGGCCGTCCGAGGTCCCTCCGCCGGCGACTGCATGCCGCCAAGGTCACCGCTGACCCAGATGCCGACCCCTCCGCGAGTGATCTGCATGGCGCGTGCGCATGCACCTGCCATGTCAGGGCTGACCAGCGTCGAGTCCCCGTCGAGCACCTCTGGATGACAACCCACGTTTGCCAGGGTGGCGATCGCAGATCGGGGCGATGCGAGGCGGTCAACCGCGAGCGCCCCCACCTGCGCGTCGACGATGCGGGGATCACGGTAGTTGGCGATCACGCCCTCGACGGTGGTGGTCGCGATGCGAACCGACGCCGGCTCCAGGCGTGCCATCGCCGCTCTGATCGAATCCGATACCGTCGAACGCACCTGCGCCATCCATGGTTCGTCGACGCCTCGCGTGCGTTCGTCCGGCCCCCAGAGTCCGATCGTGTCGGGTCCGGAGTGCGTGTGGGTGGAGGCTACGACCACGTCGACGTCGAGGTCGGTCACCGCCCGGCGAATCACGAGGGTGTCGTCCCTGACCAACCCGATCAGATCGCATACCGTTAACACGAACGCCCGGCCGCCCTCACGTATCGCCATCGTCCGGACGCACAGCTGGTCGTCGACGAGGGTCGCGCGACGGTTCCCCTGGAACCCGGCCAGGAAGACCGGAGGGGCTCCGTCACCGACCGGCGGGGTGATGGATCGAACGTCGGCCCCGGCGAAGAACGAGCTCATCGCGACGCACTCACCAGCAGATCGGCGATCCGCACACGAGATCCGGTGGCGGCCGAGCGATTGGCGGCGACGCCGGTCAGCACCGAGTAGACGCCGTCCATCACATCGGCGGCGTGGCCCAGCGGATCCCCGTCGCCCCCTTGGAACAGATGGTCCAGCAGACGCTCGTCGCCGCCACCGTGGCCTTCCCCGACGCGCGGAACCTCGAAGACCTCGGGGGCGTCGATCCCGGATCGGTAGACCTCAACCCGATCGGCGAGGACTTCACGTGGATCGATGACCTCTACCTCAAGGCGCCCCGTGGTGCCGTTGAACGCCGCTCGCATGCCCTCGTAGGCACAGTAGGCGTTCAGCGAGTAGCTCATCGTTGCCCCGCGCTCGTACCGCACGACGGCGGCCATGGTGTCGAAGATGTCGATCTCGGGATCGAACACGCATCCATCGCGGAGATAGCCGTCGGCCGCCTCGGCATCGACGTAGAGACGCGCCATGTCCGGCTCCCGCGTGATGTCCCAGTGGAACTCGCAGCCGGCGGCGAAGACGCAGCCGGTGCACCGCTCCCCTCGTTCGAGCGGGTGGGACCGTAGAAGCGCAGATCCCCGGCTGCCGAGACATCCGCGGGGCGGTCGTCGAGCCACCAGTTGACGAGGTCGAAATGATGACAGGCCTTATGCACGAAGAGGCCGCCGCTGTCGACCATGCGCCGGTGCCACCGGCGAAAGTAGTCGGCGCCGTGATCGGTATCCAGGTACCAGTGGAAGTCCACCGACCGCACCTCTCCGATCGCTTCTGCGACCAGCAGGCGCTTGACCTCGGTGAAGATCGGTGCGTAGCGGTAGTTGAAGGCCACGCGCACGTCGCGCCGCGTAGCGCGCTGCACATCGAGGATCTCGCGGCACCGCACGTCGTCGATCGTCATCGGTTTCTCGGTGATGACGTCGCAGCCGGCGAGCAGCGCCCCGACGATGAACCGATCGTGAGTCGAATCCTTCGACGTGACGATCACGGTCTGCGGCCGGGCCCGCTCGAGCATGGCGTCGAACGAGTCGAAGACGTCGAGTCCGCCCAGATGAGCCGCCACGGTTGCGGCCCGGATCGGGTTGACGTCATGGATGCCGACGATCTCAGCCACGTCCGCATACCGGGTCAGCGCGGGCTGCAGGTACATCTCGGTCCCACGACTCCCGGTCCCCACCAAGGCGTACCGGCGGCGGTCGGCCTCACCCATCCCGGGTCACCGCGCGCGCGAATGTCATCGCCCCGGCGGCCAGCGAGGGCGAGAACCGTTGGGTCTCGACCACGCTGGGCCACAGGTCCTCGCGCAGGCAGTAGCCGGGCAGTTCGGTGAGCATGCGTTCGAGCAGCGCCTCGTCGATGTCAAGATGCGAAGGCCGCGCGTCCACTCCTGAGCCCCGAACGATCTTGGCCGCTCGTTCGGCATCGTTGCCTTGCACGGTCGCCATCACGAGCACACAGAACGAGATCAGTTCGCCGTGCACCTGATGTTCGTCGGTCAGCCACTCGTAGCAGTAGGCGAGGAAGTGTTCGCTGCCCTCTTCGAACCGCGCGCCGTACGCCGCACACCCAGCTCCGACATCGCGGTGGATCGTCGCGAGCCATCGCACGCCATCCTCGCTTACGGGTTCGATCTGCGGAAGAGCGGCTTCTAACTCGTTGAGCACCCGATCGCCGAGGGCCGCAGCCTCAGCGCTCCACGGCACATCTCCTCGGCCGTCCTCGACGGCGAGTTTCCAGTCAAACAATCCCGTATGGCAGCTGAGCAGGTCGCCGATGCCGGCACGATTGAGCGCAGGGGGAGCCCTGCGGATCAGCGCTGGGTCGGCGATCACCTCGACGGGCCGGACGTTGCCCGCGTACCGAACTCGGGATCCCTCCCGGTAGCCGTAGGGCGTGGTGAATGCCGCATCGACCGAGATGATCGAGGGGATCTGGATCAGCGGAAGAGAGGCGGCCTCGGCGACGAACTTGGCAGTGTCAAGGGCGGAGCCACCGCCGAGACCGATGACGACCTCTCCCCCGGGCGGTACCTCTTCAGCGGTCCGCCGCAGGTCGGAGAGCTCGACGCTACCTGCTACCAGCAGGTGGAACGGCCTGGGCGCGATATCCGCGACCAACCCCCATGGTTCAGGCATCGTGCACACGACGGCACCGCCTCCGACCTCGGCGAGCCGAGCAGCAGCTGCGCCCGCATCCAACGTGAGCGGGAACGGCGCCCACACGCCCTCGCCGGTCATGGCCGATGCATCCCCGCCGAACGGTACGCCTCGTCGACCACCTGTATCACGATGCGTCCGTCCTGCCCGCTGGGCAGGGGCTGCCGTTCGGCGATGATCGCGTCGAGGAACTCGCTCATCTGGGCGGAGTACATCGGTTGGGTGCAGTGCTCGTAGTCCACGCTGGGTTCTTCCCGGGGAAAGATCCTCGCGTACCCATCCGTACCGTAGACCTCCGTGTCGGCCTCGAGTCCCTCCTTGTGTCGATGCCACCAGCCCGCCTCGACGATGGAGTTCGTTCCCTGGGACCAGCCGATCAGCACGATGTCGTCGTCATCGACCTGGTACTTGCCGTAGTGGGTCCCGATCGCGGCGCACACACGCTCGGGAACCGGATCTCCCAACAGGAATCGAACCGTGTCGATCGCGTGCACGCCCATGTCCACGAGCGCACCGCCGCCGGCCAGCGAGGGGTCGGTGAACCACCCGCTCGGGCCCCACTCGGCGTGCACACCGTAGCCCCGCGTCTTGACGACGCGGCCCAGCTCTCCGTTCTCGATCCGGTCGCGAAGCGAGATCACGTCGGGATGGAACCGCCAGCAATGCGCCACCATGAGTGAGGCCCCGTTCGCCACCGAAGCCGCGATCATCGCGTCACACTCAGTCACGTCGAGCGCCATCGGCTTCTCGACGAGGACGTGCGTGCCGGCGTTCAGCAGGGCCACGGCTTGCGGCGCGTGCAGTGCGTTCGGGGTCGACACCACGGCCGCATCGATCTCCGGGTCGGCCGCGAGTGCTCGCCAGTCGGTGGTGACGCGCTCGATCCCGTGGCGATCGGCGAACGAGCGTGCGGACTCCTCTCGATGGTTCGCCACGGCGACGAGCTCGTCGCCGTGGGCGAGAATGGCTCGTGCATGGAAGTCCTGGACCCACCCGCAGCCGAAGAGTGCGACCTTCATGCCGCGCCTCCCTCGGGGAGGCCGTTCGCTCGGATCACGTCTCGCAGGAACCATCCGGAATCCTTCACGGTCCGTTCTAGCGTTTCGTAGTCGACCCGGACGATCCCGAACCGTTTCGAAAATCCCTCAGCCCACTCGAAATTGTCCAGCAGGGACCACACGAAATAGCCTAGGAGTGGCACGCCTTCCTCGATCGCGCGGCCGGCGGCCTCGAAGTGGTCTCGCAGGTACGCGACCCTCCGTTCATCGTGGACGGAACCGTCGGCAGACACGACGTCGGTGAACGCCGCTCCGTTCTCAGTCACGTAGATCGCCGGCGGGGAATGGTCACGGTCGACACGCGTCAGCACATCGAAGAGGCCGTCTGGAGCAACGAGCCAGCCGACGTCGGTGCGCTCACCCGGTTCCTCGGCGTCGGCGGTCCCGAATGGTTCGTGCGCTTGATCCGCGCGCACAACCGACTCAGAGTAGTAGTTGAGGCCCAGAAAGTCGGTGGGCGTCGCGATCACATCCATGTCTCCGTCCACGATGGGAGGGGCCCACCCCTTCGACTCATAGATGTCCAGGATCTCAGCGGGATACCCTTTGCCGTACAGAGGATCCAGGTACCAACCGGCTTCGGCCGCATAGCGGCGATCGGCGGCCGCGAGGTCTCCCGGAGCCTCGGTCGCGGCGCGCTGGGACCATACGTTGATTGCGATCCCCACCTGACGGGCGCCGTTGGCGCGCAGGGCCGAGACCGCGAGGCCGTGGGAGACGAGAAGGTTGTGGGCGACCTCGATGCCGATCGCGGGGTCGCTGATCCCCGGTGCGTGCTCGCCCACGACGTGCCCGTCCATGGCGACCACGCTTGGCTCGTTCAGGGTGATCCACAGCGCGACCCGGTCGCCGAGCGCCGCCGAAACCACATCGGCGTAGTCCACGAAGGCTTCGACGATCTCCCGGGAGATCCATCCACCTCGATCCTGGAGCGCCTGCGGCAGGTCCCAGTGGAATAGGGTCAACATCGGTGTGATCGAAGCGCCCAGCAGATCATCGACGAGCCGGTCGTAGAAATCTAGCCCACGGTGCTCGACGCGGCCTGCCCCCTCCGGCATCACGCGCGGCCACGACACACTGAATCGATAGCCTCGCAGCCCAAGGTTGCCCATGAGCGTGACGTCAGCGCGATGCCGATGATAGTGGTCGCAGGCGACGTCTCCGGTGTCGCCGTCGACGATCGTTCCCCGCTTGTGGCAGAAGGTGTCCCAGATCGACGCTCCCCTCCCGTCCTCGTCCCAGGCACCCTCGATCTGGTAAGCGGCGGTCGCGGCGCCCCACAGGAACCCGTCGGGAAAACCCGTGCCCACCACGTCAGTCCTCCCGACCGGGGAGGGCCTTGGCGAGCAGCCGTAACCTGCGGATCAGCCGCTCATGCGGCTCTGCCTCCTCGAAACGACCGGCCGTGCGCGCAAGCGACATCTCGCGCTGGGCGACTGCCCAGGCAGCCTCGGGATCGGCCATGACGTCCTGACCGAGTCGTGCGGCCATCAGCTCCCTGAATCGTACGAACAGCTCGAGGGCGCAAGGGCTGGGATCACCGACGAACATCGAGTCGGTACGGCCGGCGCTATCGACGTCAACGAACGGCACGAGATCGCCGTCGGCGTCGGCGGGCACCAGATCTCCGTTCCAAAGCAGGCGCCAGATGGGCCGGCCACCGACCGGCACGTGAAAGACTCCCTCGGTGGAGGCCACCAGATGTAACGACTCCCCCGAATCAGCGACGGTCCCGAGCCTTCCGGTGAACGATAGTCCGCCGACGGTCGCGCGACCGGCAAGCAAGGCGGAACGCACTCGCCCGTCCGGTTCCACGTGAGCTGCCGAAAGCGCCGGACCGTCGAGCGCGAACGCCGATCCCGTCCGGCCCCCCCGCCAATGAGCGGTCCCCTGCTTGCGCGCGCCCGACCGGTTCAGCAGCGCCAGGTGGACCGAACCGTCGTCGTCGAACCGAGCGGTGAGGTCCACGTCGTCGGCGTCGGTCCATGCGATGCGCAGATCGTCGTCTGTCGGCAGGGGATCGCCGGGCCCTACGACGTATCGGTACCGCGAGCGCCAATCCTGCGACGGAGGGAAGCGAACGTCGACGACATCGAAGGCGATCTGCCGACGCACGAGCTCCTGCGCCTGTTCCTGCGACCGCCGTCCGTGGTTCATCGCGCGGACCTGGTTGCCGAAGGCATCCCCTTCTGGCCAACCAGCGCCGTCGATCTCCGCCCAGCTCGCCGACAGCTCCGGCTCCCGGTCGTAGGTAAGGCAGACGTCGGCGGGCAGCGACGCTTCGCGCATCGCGGGCATGACCGCACCCAGGTATGTGTACAAGGTCTTGGCGTTCCAGAAGCGCTCCGTGGGTTCACCGTCGACCCGCATCGGCGCCTCCATGGCCCAAGACGGGTAGGCGCCGAGATCGGGAGGATCGTCGGGGACTTGATGCAGCATGTAGAGGCACCACGCCTCGGTGCCCCCCATCAGTGGCAGTGACAGGTAGAGATCACCGACCGCTGCGATCTCCGGAGTCAACACGGGGTAGTCGGGCGCGTACGACCGCATCAGACGTGGCCGCCAGTGTCCGAAGTGCACGTACTCCTCAAACGAATAACGATACTCACCCGCGGCGACGTAGAAGGGGTCGCGTACGTCTTCCGCGTAGACGTTGGAACCCAGCCAGCCGCCGACCGCACGGCTCAGCTTCCCCATGTCGCACAGCATGGCTGAGATCTCCCAGCGGCCGCAGTTCATGTCGTGGAACAACGGTGCGGTGATGCCACGCTGGCGGAGCTGCTGCGCGAAGTTCGCGACGCCCCCGGTCATCTGGTCGTCGGCGTAGCGCTCCAGGTCGACGAATGGCGCCAACTCTTCGTGCGTCGCGGGCGGAGGGGACGGCCATGCCCGAGGCATATCGAACGGCCGGTCGGTCCATGGGTCGTTGAAGTCCGCCCGGTTGGGCGAAGGTGGATCCATCTCGTAGGACCACATGCCATCGCCGGGGCACTCGTTGTCGACCTGCACCGCGGTAAGGAATCCTCTCGTCTGCGCGTCGAGCAGGATGGGCGTCACCTCGTCGAACCAACGATCGACCGACCCGAGGTAGTGCGGGTGTCGGTACGTCGCGCGGGCAACGTGGGAATCGCCGTGCAAGAACGGCTCGCCGTTGAACCGCTCCGCCACGATCTCGGGGTGCCGCTCGAACAGCCAGGGTGGCACGCCACCCCCCAAGATCTCCGCATCGACGAAGGGCCCCGGCTTCGCCACGAACCCGAACCCGAATCGGTGGATCAGCTCGACGAAGCCGGCGAGGTCGCGGCGCTCGTTCGTGCGGCCCGTGAGGTCGAAGTCACCGGGAGCCGGCTCATGGAAGGACCACGGGATGTAGGTCGAGATCGTGTCCGCACCGATCTGCCCGGCCCGGAGCAGGTAGAGCTCCCACAGATCGCGAGGCACTCGAAAGTAGTGAACCTCGGCCGCTCGAAATGTCATAGGGCGCAACTATCCCTTCGTCCCGGTGAGCGTGACCCCTTCGATCAAGGAGCGTTGCGCCAACAGGAACACAAAGATCACCGGCAGCATGAACAACACAGAGGCCGCCATCTGGAGGTTCCAGAGGCTCCCTCGATGGACCGTCGTGAACTGTTGAAGTCCTACCGACAGGGTCCAGATCTTGGAGTTATTGCCGGTGTAGAGCAACGGGCCGAAGAAGTCGTTCCAGGCGTAGAGGAACTCGAACAATGCGATCGCGGCGATCGCAGGCTTCGCGAGCTTGACGATCACGTGCCACAGGATCTGAAAATGATTGGCCCCGTCGACACGTGCGGCGTCGACGAGCTCCTCCGGGATGGTTAAGAAGAACTGCCTCAACAAGAAGATGGAGAACGCATCACCTAGGAACGTGGGCACGATCAGTGGCTTCAGTGAGCCGATCCAACCGAGCTTCACGAAGATGATGTAGAGGGGCACGATCGTCACCTGGCTCGGAAGCATCATCGTCGAGATCACGAGCAGGAAGGCAACCTGACGACCTCGCCACCGCATCCGGGACAGCGCATAGGCGACCGGGACCGACGACACCACCGTACCCAGGGTCGCGAGTCCAGCGTAGATCACCGTGTTCTTCGCGTACTCCACGATCGGCTCTTCACGGAAGACCTGCGCGTAGTTCTCCCATTGGAACGGATGCGGCCACAGATCCCGAGTCAGGGCCTGCTGTTTGGTCATCACCGACGTGAGCACCACGAAGACGAACGGCATCAGGAAGATCACGCAGAGCACTATGGCTACCGAATGCTTGACCACGCTGGCGAGGAATCGTCGACGGCGCTCGTCAACGGAGATCCTGCGTAGGGGTATCGAGCTGGTGACGGTGGCCGCTATTTGAAACCCCCTTGGTAGAACACCCATCGTCGAGAGGTCCTGATGAGCACCAGCGTGCACGCCATGACGATGACGAACAGTACCCACGCCATGGCAGACGCGTAGCCGAGATGGAACGATTCGAACCCCTGCTGGTAGAGCCAGATCGTGTAGAAGAGGGTCGAGCCCTGTGGGTTACCCAGGCCTCCGCCGGCCTTGCCCACGACGTAAGCCTCCGTGAAGTACTGGAATCCGTAGATCACGCCGATCACGGCCGAGAAGAAGATGACCGGGCTCACGAGCGGGATCGTGATGTGACGCAGCTTGTGCCATGCCCGGGCTCCCTCGATGTCGGCGGCTTCGTACAGCTGTGCAGGGACATCGAGGAGAGCCGCGAGGAATATGATCATCGTGCTTCCGACGCCCCACAGGCCGAGCAGAACCAGCGACGGCTTCGACCACTCGGCACTCTGGAACCAGAGAGGGGTCGGCAAGTGAAGGAACCGCAGGACCGTGTCGATCGGGCCGCCGGGATTGAGCAGGAAGACGAACGCGAGTGACGCCGCCACCGCCGGCACCATGGTCGGGACGAAGAAGATCGCACGATAGGCGGTCCGCCCGCGACGTGGTTTCGTCAGGACGTACGCTGTCGCGATCGCGAACACGATCGTTATCGGCGTCCCCACCGCGACGATCCATACCGTGTTCTTCAACGCGGTCCAGAAGAACGGATCCTTCGTGAACATGAACCGGTAGTTGAAGAGCCCCACCCACTGCGGAGAGCCTAAGATCCCGTCGTATTTCGTGAAGGAGAAGTATAGGCTCGCGACGATCGGGTACACATACAGCCACACGAACCCGACGATCCACGGCGACATGAACAGTAGAACCCACAGGTACTCCTTGCGCGCCTGCCGACGGCGCGCGCGAACGCGCGCCGCCGACGGCCGCGGGAACGTGTCAGTCGCCACGGCCCTGACCCCCGTCCGATCACCCGAGCTGGAGCTGTTGGTCGACCTGGTTGGCGACGTCCCCGAGTCCCTTCTGGAGGTCGGGGATCTGACCGGCCTCCCACTTGTCGACGAACGCGCCCCACAGATCCTCGTCTGTCTGGCCGATCGGCACGAGGGGCTTGAAACGAGAATCCGGGTTGGCGGCGATATCAAGGAAGGTCTTGAAGTTCGGATCCGCCCCGAGGGTCGGGTCCTTCAAGGACTCAAACGTCGTCGGAACGTTCTTGAGCACCTGCGACAGCGCCACCTCCGCCTTCGTATCGAGAGCGAGGTACTTCAGCAGCAGCCATGCCTCGGCCGGATGCTCGGCGCTCGAGGGGATGCCCACAACATCGCCATTGACATGCCCCGACCCGTAGAGCTCGGGAGTGTCATCCGCGACGGGGAAGGGGGCTGTCGCGTAGGGCACCCCTGTACTGTCGGCTTCGATGAAGGCATTGCGCCACTCCCCGTCCATCACCATCGCGATCTTGCCCGCCTCGAACCCGTTGGCCGAGGACCACTCAGAGTCCGGACCCCCGAGTTTCGCGAAGAACTCCTGCAGCTTGTTGTAGCCGTCGGCGCCGTACACCTCGTTGATGAAGTCCTTCTGCCACATCAGCAGCTCGGCCCATGCGGGGTCGGTCGCGAATGCGGCCTTGCCCTGGTCGTCGTACCAGCTGGCCCCGCCATAGTTCCCGTTGAATAGAGCGCTGTTCTCGTAGAAGCTGGCGAGCGGGACATAACCGGCGATCTTGATGGAACCGTCGTCGTTGAACACCGTGAGCTTCTTCGCGTCGGCGGTCAGCTCAGAGAACGTCTTCGGTGGCTCCTTGATGCCGGCGGCATCGAACAGGTCCGTGTTGTAGTACAGGCCGTAGGCGTCCGAGAGCACCGGCAGCGCGCACTGGGATCCTTCGAACGACGAGTATGCGAGTGGACCTGCGGCGACCGTCGCCGCCAGGTCCAGGCCATCCTGCCCCGCCAGCGGGTTGAGGTCGGCGTAGGCACCCGTCGAGCAGAACTTCGACACGTTCGAGGCTCCAGAGCTGATCATCAGGTCGGGCGCAGTGCCCGAGTTGACGGCGCGGAGCACATCCTGGTCGGACTTGCCCGGGGTGTGGTTGATGGTGATCCAGGGGTACTGTTCCTTGAACACATCGAGCACATCGTTGTACTGCTTGAATTCTCGTCCGCTGTAGAAGCTCCAGACGTTCAACTCGACGGGGGCGTTGGACGCTCCGCTGCCTGTGTCGACCGCCGACGGGGCATCCGGGCTTCCCCCTGCCGTACATGCCGCCGCGACCATTGCCACCGCCGCGATCCCCACGACGAACTTCCTCATCGCACCCTCCTCGTCTCGCCGCCAGCCGTGACTTGCTCTCTGCATGCATCCATACGGAGCCCTCTTCACACCGAGATCCTTCCAGTCCCCTCCGCCCGCGCGAACAGCTGCTCTTGCGCCTCGTTCAACGCCATGGCCACCGCGCCCACCACCTCCGCGTCTGCACCCAGTGCCGACACGTCGACCCTTGGCTGGAACGGAGAGATGGCCGCGAGTTCGGCAACCACCGGGTCGAGCAGGAGATCCCCATTCCTGCCGAGTCCCCCGCCGAGGATCACCAGTTCCGGGTCCACCACCGGGACGACCGCCGCCACCGAGAGTGCGATGCGCTTCGCGACCACGCCGACCACACGTCGCGCGCCGGCATCGCCCCTGCGGGCTGCGGCGAAGATCTTCCTCGGCGTGAGGGGTGCCCCCATGCCCTCGCCACGAGCGAGCTCGACCACGGCCGCCGCGCCCAGGATGTTCTCCAGCGACCCCCGCTTGCGGTTGACCCGCGAGTGTGGGTCGCCGCCGATCGGAAGGTAGGCCACTTCACCTGCCGCCCCCGTCGAGCCTCGATGCAGGCGTCCACCTAGGACGAGCCCCATGCCGACGCCCGTCCCCACATGGAGGTAGATGAAGTTCTCGACGTCCTTGCCCAGCCCCTGCCACCGCTCGCCCATCGTCGCCAGGTTGACGTCGTTCTCGAAGCCGAGCTTCGTGCCGAGTTCCTGCTCGAGCGCTTCGATCAGCCCGCTGCGTCCCCAGCCGGGAAGGTTGTGGGCTAGGGACACCTGACCTCGTGAAGGCTGGAAGACGCCGGGGCTACCGACCGCCGCATACGTCACCTGCTTCCAGCGGATCCCCGCTTCGGCGGCCAGCCCATGGGCGACGTCGCCCACCTGAGAGATCAGCGTAGCTGCGCTGCGAACCCGCGCGCGCTCGTCGCGCCGAGCAACCATCTCGCCCGTGAGATCGGCGATGGCGGCCCGGACCCAGTCACGCCCGACGTCCAGCCCCACCACCCAGCCCGCCCGGGGGTTGAGTTCGTAGAGGACGGCCGTGGGGCCCTTCCCACCGGAGGTACGGCCCGCCTCCTTGACCAGGCGCGCTCGTAAGAGCGCAGTTAGCGCCTGCGAGACAGTGGGCTTGGATAGGCCCGAGTCGCGGGCGATCTGGGCACGTGAAACCGGGCCGATGTAGCGGATCGACTCGAGCACGGTGCGCTCGTTGATCGCACGCAGCAGGCTCGGTGTTCCAACCGCGAAGGTCTGTCCCGCGCCCGTTGTGGCCTCCGTGCCTCTGCTAAGGAAACTTTCCTAACTATTGAGGAGATGCTAGCCGTCGGAAGTCCGACCGGTCAAGGACAGGCTCACTTCACCGCGCCGAATGTCAGCCCCCGGACCAGCCAACGCTGCACCGCGAAAGCGAAGGCCACCGTTGGGACGATGGCCACCAGGGTGACGGCCATGATTCCGCCCCAAGCCGTTCCAGCGGGTGTCTTCAGCGAACCGACGGCGACGGGCAAGGTCTCGGTGCGAATCGTCGACAGCACGAGAGCGTAGGGAAAATCGTTCCACGAGAAGATCAGGCAGAAGACGGACGTCGCCGCCAACCCAGGGCCGACAAGACGTAGCGTGATCCGCAGGAACGTCTCAAGGCGTCCCGCCCCGTCCGTCATAGCGGACTCCTCCAGCTCTCGAGGTACCTCCTTGATGAACGCGCGCATCATCCAAGTCGCGAACGCGGTAGCGAACGTCGCATGCATCGCGATCAACATCGCGTACGTGTCCAGCAGATGCAGCTTCACCGCAGCGAGGTAGATCGGTAGAGCTATCGCCATCTCTGGCAACATGTAGGCCAATAGGAACGCGAAGAAGACGCCCTGACGCCCGCGGAACCTGAATCGCTCGAGCCCGTAGGCGGCCAAGGTCCCAAGCGTGAGCGCCACGACGGTGGACCCCACCGCGACGATTGCGCTGTTCTTGAGATAGCCCAGGAACCCTTGATCGATCAACACAGCCCGATAGTTGTCCAGTGTCGGCTTGAACAACCAGTTCGGCGGCAGGGTCCAGGCGTCAACCTTGGTCTTGAGAGATGTCTCAAGCGTCCAGGCGACAGGTACCAGAAAGATGCCTACGGCGACGAAGGCAGCAACGGTCGTGACCCTCCCAGCCCTGCGGCGTCTATTCATCTGTCCTCGTCCCTCGCGACCTGTCTGAAGATCAGTGCACACACACCGATGGTTGCGGAGACCACCAACACGACCTGAGCGAATGCGCGGCCGGTGGCGAATTGTTCGAACCCCACCCGGTAAGAGAAGAGTTGGACGGTCTGCGTCGCGTTCGCCGGCCCGCCATTCGTCATGGCGAAGACGATATCCAGCAGCCGCATGGCGTCCGCGATCCTGATGAGCAGGGCGACGGTGATGGCGCTGCGTAGCATCGGGATCGTAACGAGTCGAAGCTCTTGCCACGTGCTCGCTCCATCCACGGCTGCCGCCTCGTGGGGTTCCGACGGTAGGGACAGGAGTCCTGCGAGCAATACGAGCGCCATGAAGGGGGTCCACTCCCACACGTCCGTCAGCACGATCGCAAGCCGGGCAGAGGATGCGGTTCCCAGTATCGAGCCGCTGAACAGACCATTCGGGCCCGTGAGCCCTGCCTTCCCTAGGTAGTAGGCCACCATGCCGTACTGATCATCAAGCATGTAGCGCCACATCAAGCCCACCGCGATCGGCATCATCATGGACGGGATCAGCACCAAGGCGATCGCTACGCGGCGCCCAGCCAACACCCGATCGAGCAGTAGCGCCATGCCCAGCCCAAGAAGCAACTCCAGGCTGACCGCGATGACTACGATGAGGACGGTGGTCCGGATGCTCAGCCAGAATTCGGGGTCCTGGATGAGCCTCACGTAGTTGCCAACTCCGTTGAAGGAAGACCCAGCCGACGGATCAGCGAAGTTCTCACGGAAGAAGCTGTGCTGCACGACGTAGACCAGCGGGAAGCCCATCATGGCTACCAAGAAGGCGCCAGCGGGTGCGACGAAAATGAGGCCGCCCAGCGCCTGCCTGTGTCGGGACAGGAATGTTCGATCGCGGCTGCGGTCGCCAACCGCGCCTGAGCCCGCTGCGCCCATTGATCTAGGCCGCAGCCAGGATCTGCTCCCACTTCTGTTGCGCGTCGGCCATAGCCTCGTCAGGGGTCATCCCGCCCGTGATGGCTGCGTTCAGGTCTGTAGACAGCGCATCGACCAGGTCGAAATACGCTACGTTCTTGATCGGCACGACCGCACGAGAGGAAGCTCCGCTTTCCGCAAGGAGCCACGGGTACTGCTTCCCCAGGGCCGGGTTAGTCTGCACGGACGTGCGCGGTGGGGACGAGCCGTATGGGACCAGAGCGGCCTGAACGTCGGGGCTAGTTGCCCATCCGATGAATGCGAGACTTGCCGGCTTGTTGGCCGAGCTGGCGTTCATCGCCCATCCATAGCCCCCGAACGCCGTGGCTTCGGTGCCAGGAAATGGGACGTACGCCCACTTGTCGACAACCTTTGACGACGATGAGTCGAGCAACGAGGGTGTTTGATCGGAGAACAGGACAGCGGTCGACACCTGTCCCTGTGCGAAGGAGGTTGCGGCCTGGTCCCAGCTGTAGTTCGCGACCCCTGGGGGCGCGTTCTTGGAGAGGGCGATCAGGTCGTCGGTGGCCTTGATGGCCTCGGGGGTATCGAGGGTCGGCTTCCCAGCACCGTCGAAGAGTTCTCCTCCCTCGCCCCACAGCCAGTTCACCCACTCGTAGAAGACCGGCTCGCCTTGTTGTCCCATGATCTCAGTTCCCGACACCTGGGGCGGATCGTTGAGCGCCTGGACGTCACTCAGATAGTCGGGAAGCGTCTTGGCAGGTCCGAGACCGGCCTTGGTGTAGAGGTCGGTTCGATACGCAGTCATCATCAACGTATTCTCGAACGGCATCGCGTAGAGCTGACCATCGACCGAGAAGTTGCCGAGCAACGTCGACGGCAGGTCGTTCAGCCCCAGATCGACCCCCTGTGACGCTGCGTAATCGTCGAGCGGCTCCAGGCCGTTCAGCTGGCCAACGTACCGGGGGAGAAAGGTCCCTTCGACCCAGAAGACGTCGTACTGTCCTGTCTTGGAGCGGAGGTCCAGCGTCTCCTTCTGAGTCATGGCGTCGTAATCGATGTTCGCAACGTTCACCTTGATGCCGGTTGTGGCCTCGAAGTCGGGAAGCATCTTCAGGAGGTTGTCGACGGTCGGGGTGGAGGAGACCAGGAACGTGATCTCCCCTGCTGGCTTCTCGGCTGAGCCCGACGGAGAACCGGCAGAATCGTCACCCCCCGAGGTGCAAGCAGACGCCAGGATCACCGATGCCACGATCGCGATCAATGCCGATCGGATCTTCATGGCCCCCCCTATCGCTCCTGATGGACGAAGGTCCTCCCGGAATCCTCCTCCACTAAGGAAACTTTCCTAACTATTGGAGGAGATGCTACCCTCACCCGGCGGACCGGGTCAAGGCACGCCGAGGGGGGCACGGACACGGAGAGCTCGCCCCCTCTAGCGTGAGGGGAAGTGAGGGAGGAACTGAGCGTGCGCGAGAAGGTAGGCATCCACCAAGGACTCGGCCTTGCCGATCGAGGGGACTAGAGGGTGCAGCGCGAGCGCCTCGATGGCCAGCGCCCGGTTGCCGGTCATGGCGGCCTCGGTGGTGAGTTCGGCGTGAGCGACCACCTGACGGACGAGCCCGCTGACCTCGGGGGGCAAACCACCCTGGGCGAGGGCCTCGAGCGAACGGCCCTGCACGATCGCGGGCGTCTCCACGCTCGCGCCGGTCGGCAGATCGTGGATCTGGCCTCGGTTCGCCAGGTTCAGGACGAACCTGGCAGCGGTGCCATCGAGCATCGCCTTGATGACCGATATCGCGAAGTCTCCATGCGCTTCGCTCGCCCTCAGCATCGAGGGCTCGGGGCGAACTCGATCCGCGTTGGCTCGATAGCTCTCCACCACCTCAGGCATGATCTCCATGATGTCCTGGGCACGAGTTCTGCCGCGGGCGCGTTGGTCCGACAGCACCTCGTCGTGGAACAAGAAGTACTGCATGTACTCGCTCGGGACGCACCCGAGGATGCGGAACAGCCTGACCACGCGACGCTCCGCCTCGGTCACGAGCTCGTCGAGCGGGATCGTGTCGAGCCGGGCCCACACCGCCGGGGTCGCGTCCTCACCGTCCATGGACACCGCCCGCGTGAACGTCATGTGATTCGTACCACCGGTGGTGAGTCCCAGCCGCCCCCGCTCGGTTCCCATCAGGCGAGCCAGGAACGCGCGCTCACCCTCGGTCTGGTCACACAGTCCGACGTAGTTGGTGGACGGCGAGAACCGCGCCATCGCTTCCCCGACGATCTGCACAGGGTTCGTGTAATTGAGCAGGACCACGTCGGACTTCGCATGCCGTTCGACTTCGGCTGCGATCTCGAGGACGATGGGCACGAATCGCAGGGCCATCGCGAAGCCCCCCGAACCCGCCGTCTCCTGTCCGATCACTCCGTGATCGAGATCCGCTCGTCGAGATGACGAGCAGGAAATCCACCCGGCCGGAATGCCGTCAAGACGATGTCCGCACCCTCCAGCGCGGGAACGCGATCGACGTGGGCCTCCACTGTCACGGACGGCGCGCCGCGCGCACGCAGGATCCCAGTGGTGAGACGCCGCTGCAGCTCGAGGGCGTCTGCATCGATGTCCTGCAAGACCAAGGTGGCCTCGGCCAGCCCCCCACCCGCCTTCGCGAACGCGAAGGCGATCCCGGGCATGTAAGCGGACCCACCACCGATCACCACGACGCGCGGTCCCACGCCGCGCACGCTATCAACGGGAGGAGCCTGAATGACGATGCCTGACCTCGCGATCAATGGCGGGACCCCCGTACGGTCCAACAGCTACCCGGCCTGGCCGGCCCCGGACGACGAATACGTCGACGCGGTGGCCGACGTCGTCCGATCCGGAGACTGGGGAGGGTTCCCCGAGCCAGGCGAGCGCGGTGGCGCCTTCGAGGAGGCCTTCGCCGCCTACCAAGGAGCGGCGCATGGCATCTTGATGATGAACGGAACGGTGACGATGGAGGTGGCGTGCAAGGCGCTCGACATCGGGTGGGGCGACGAGGTCATCGTGCCCGCACTGACCTTCGCGGCGACCGCCTACGCCCCTATGGCGGCCGGTGCGCTCCCCGTCTTCGTCGACGTGACACCCCAGACATGGACCATCGATCCGGAACAGGCAGAGGCCGCGATCACGACAAGGACCAAGGCGATCATTGTCGTGCACCTCGGCCACCAGATGGCAGACATGGATCGCATCATGGAGATCGCGCGGCGGCATGGCCTGGCCGTCATCGAGGACTGCGCACATGCGCATGGCCAGCGCTGGAGGGACCAGGGCGCGGGTTGCATCGGCGACTTCGGCTCGTTCAGCCATCAGTCCTCCAAGATCCTCACGTCGGGCGAGGGAGGGACGCTGCTCACCAACGACGAGACGTTGGCGCGTCGTGCCCACTCGATCATCGACTGCGGCCGGGCGAAGGATCCTCAAGACAAGGACTACACGTTCGGAGCGAACTACCGCCTCAGCGAACTCAACGCCGCCCTCCTGGTCGTCGCGATGGGACGGTTTCCGGACCAGCAGGCAGCTCGGGCCCAGGCCGGTGAAGCATTCGAACACCTGGTGGCCCAGATCCCCGGCGTTCGAGTCATGCCACGCGATGAACGGATAACCCGCTGGAGCTTTTACAATTACATCCTGGCGATCGATCCCGAGCGGTTCAGGGGAGCGACCAACCACACCGTCTGCGCGGCGATGGAGGCAGAGGGTATCCCCGCGGAGGTCCAGTACCCTTCGATGAACCGGTACGAGCTGTTCCAGCCCTCGTTGTCTCGGCTGCCGGTTGCCGTGGAGTTCGCCGACCGGCTCGACCCTCAGCGCATGTCCTTCCCCGTCGCCGAGGCGGCCGGGCAGCGAGAGTCGGTCTACTTCATGGAGAACGTCTTCCGAGACGGGAGCAGGGGCATCGAGGATGCAGCCGAGGCGCTCGCCAAGATCCAGCGCAACGCGGGCGAGCTTCCCAAGATGTGAGGGATGGCCTCGGATCCGAGAGGCAGGTAGGGCCTCGTTCGCGACGGCAGGGCGTCCGTCCCGATGTACACGGCGCAGGCCGCAGAGTTCCTGGACGCCATCGAGGCGGGCTGGCAACCCCTTCCCAGCGGGGAGGACGGGCGGGAGGTGATGCGCATCGTCGAGGCGGCGTACGCTTCGGCGGAGGGGGCGAAGGCGTGAGCATCGTGCTTGGCGTCGACGGCGGTGGCACCAAGACCCATGCCGCCGTGGCCGACGAGCGAAAATCCTTGCTCGGGTTCGGCGTGAGCGGGCCGTCCAACTGGGAGGACGCCGGGGTGGAGACGGCTGTGGCCGCGCTCACAGCGGCCGTCCGCGAAGCGTTGAGCGCGGCCGCGCTGAGGCCCGAACGCGTCGATGCATCGATGTTCGGGCTGGCCGGCATCGACTTCCCGTCTGACGTCGTGGCGATGAAGGGCGTGGCCGGTGCGATCGGCTTCGGGGAGCCCAACTGCGTCTCCGGACGCTCGGGGTTGGGCGCTGTTCGGCGACGACGCGAGCGCTTCCGAGGTATCGCAGGCGGCGCTCGGCGCGGTCGCGGCCGATACCCTCGGACGCGGACCGCATACCGTCATGACCGATCTGCTCTGTGCCATGGCGGGAACCGGCGGCGACCTCGCGGGGCACGTCGCGCGGCGCCTCAGTTTGGACGGGTCCGAGTTCGAATTGGTGCTCGCGGGCGGGATGTTCCGCTCACGGAGCCGGATCATGCGCGCCGCGCTCGAAGCCACGGTCAAGCGGTCGGCGCGATTCGCGTTCGCGGTCACGTTGGAGGCGCCACCCGTCGAGGGCGCCGTGCTGCTGGCCCTGGAGGAGGCGGCCGCGACCGTGGATGCGGAGTGTCACGCTCGGCTCGCGGTGGCGTCCATCGAAGGGCTCAACCGCAGGCGACCCGCGACGCCGCGCCGGGCAGCGATCAATCGAACCCGTAGGTGGGCGCCACCGTCTGCGCGAGCTTCATCCACGTGAGCAGGCATCGGTAGAGCGTCCGGTAGTCCTCCGTTACGAACCGCACCGTCCGCGGTCCGCTGCGCTCGGAGCCGGGGCTCAGCTCGCAGATGTCCGCGACGGCGGTGCCGAGCACATCGACCTCCAGCGTGAACGGCCCGGCAGGCGAGAACAGCTGGAGCTTTTCGACGCCGCGAACGGCCGCAGCCACGCCCGCGTGCACGAGCTCGCGCGATCGCTCCGGAGAGCGTGTGCGTCCGACGCGGTTGCCGAACCCCTCCTTCACGACCGCGGTGTGAACCCACGGGAGGTGCTCGGTCGCCTGCGCGCAGCACGCCCGGTCCCCGGACACCAGGCCTACCGGCACGCCGAACGTGCCCGCGAGCGCCGCGTTCAGATGGGTCTCGTTCCACGAGGACCCGTTCACGCGGACGTCCGTCATGGAACCGGTGTACGTGTGGTCCAAGATCGCTGCATACGCGCCGGCGCCCGCGTGATAGCCGATGAAGGCCGCCATCGCGAACTCCTCGTCGATGCCGGTCATCATGCTGTACGGGACCTTGGGCGTCCCCTGGACGAGATCGGCGCGCCCGTCCAGGGCCTCGGGCAGCAGGTTGCCCATGTCGCCGTGGGAGTCGCTCACGACCACCTCGTCGGCCCCGGCATCGAAGGCTCCCGCAACCGCGGCGTTCGCCTCCTGCGTCATGATGGCACGCGCCCAGCCGTAGTCGTCCGTGCCGCGCCAAACCTGGCGGAGCGTGGTGATCCCGCCGATGCCTTCCATATCGACCGAGATGAACACGCCGAGCGTCATCCGCAGCCCTTTCGCCGTTGGATCCGGCAGGCATCCTATCCGGCAGGCGGCACGGCCGTTAGTGGTTCCGCGCCGGCCCGGTTCGCGACAACGAGGAGTGGCTGCCCGAAGACCTTGCGGAACCGCGTGGCGAGCCCACGTGGGTGCCACCCCTCGGGGACGGGGGCGACCACCTCGAAGCCGCCCCGGAGCCAGTTGCACGATAGGGGCGCGGCGGAGCCGGGCGGGATCCGCCGGTTCAGCTCATCGGCCAGCATGAGGGCCGTGGCGGCGCGCAGGACCGAGTCCCGATCCGCAGGGGCGATCATCCGGCCGTAAGGTCCGAGCCGCGTGTCCCCGTCGGCCTGGCGCAAGATCGCCGTGAGTGCGCCCAGGTCGGCATGGGTGAAACCGGCGAGGTCCGCCGCCGTGACGATCATGGCCGCGTGTTCGAAGCGGTCGTAGTAGTCGATGGCCCGGCCGATATCCAACAACGTTGCCCCGTGCCCGAGCATCTCGCGAAGCGACGGCGGCGCCTGTGGGTCGAGGGCCTCGTGAAGCCGCCCGGCGAGCGATGCCCGACGATCGGCGGATGCGGCTTCCCACGTGGCGAACCGGCTGGCGAGGGTGCCCATGGAGATCCTGCGGATCCAGCTCGCTGACGGGATGGCCCCCGCGTCCTGGGTGAGAGCGAGCCCCTCCCGAAGTCCCCGGCTGGATACCACCAGCCTCGCTGCGTCCACGTGGCGCATGAGGCACTCGATCACGAGCGCACCGCCGACGATGGTGTCCGCCCGGTCGGGATTGAGCCCGGGCATGTTCGCCCGTCGCTTCATCGACCGCTCGGTGAGGGTCTCGATCAGGGCCTGCAGGTGCCGGGCCTTGAGGAAGTAGCCATGGAGGAGAGGGATCGGGTAGTCGGCGCGCTTGAGGTCGATCTTCGCGAGGTTCCGCACGGTTCCGCCGATGCCTACGAGGTCCTCGCCCATCCCGAGCTCGGAGATGCCCGCATCGGTGAGGGCCGATGAGACGAAGCGCCGCAGGGCGCCCAGCTCGTGCGCGGAGGGGGGGTCGGAGTCCAGGAACCGATCGCTCATGCGCAGCGAGCCCAGCCTCATGGACCAGACCCGCTCGAGCCGCCGGTCGCGGAACCGGACGAGCTCGACGCTGCCCCCGCCAACGTCCATGGTGAGCCCGCCGGTGACCGGAAGGTCGTGGACGGCGCCCGCGAAGCCCAGGCGGGCCTCGTGGTCGCCGTCGATCACCTGGAGCGGCACCCCGAGGACGTGGGCACGCTCCACGAGCTCGGGGCCGTCGGCCGCGTCGCGCACCGCGGCCGTGGCAACGGCGATCATGCGCGTTGCTCCCGCCCCCTCCGCCACGGCGAGGAAGTCGCGCAGGGCCTCGAGCGTACGTTCGATGGCCTCGCCCCCGAGGCTGTCGGAATCACGGAGATCGCGAGCGAGGCGAAGGGGCGCACGCGCGTCCTCGATCACGTCGAGATGCTCACCTTCGCGGAGCCGAAACACGATCATGCGGCCGGAGTTCGACCCGATGTCCACGACCGCGAACGGTCGCTCGTCGCGCTCCGGCACCGAGACTGCGCTCATCGGGCCTGATGCTCGCACATCCGCATGGCGTCGAGGTGAACGCGACGCGCGAGGCTCAGGTGGCGGGCGGCACGTCGATCACGGGCCCGCTCGGCGGTTGCCCGCTCGTGCGTTCCCAGTCGCGGATCGCCTCGGCGAGCTTGACCACGAGGGCCGCACCTCCCAGCAGCTCGACCGCGCGGCCGATCGGCGTGCGGCGGAGCCCCGGGATCCGCATCACGAGGGGCACCGACACGATCATCCCGGCGGCGACGATCCGTCGCAGCCGCCGCCCCGGCGGGGAGTCCAGGAACATCAGGAACTCATCCACGGTCATGTTGGCGCGATCTGCGAGCTCCCTGAATCGCGCGACGTCGAACCGGCGGGAGGGGGAAGGGCCGCGGCTGCTCATGCCCACCATGGTATCGACCGCTCGCGCGTGCGCGCGGACGGCCCCGTCCGTGCTAGGTCGAGTGAGCGATCTGCCCGCCCACCATCGTCAGTTCGACGCGCGTGTCGAGGATCCGCCGGGGCTCGTCCTCGAGGGCGAGGAGATCATCGGAGAGCACCACGAGGTCGGCATACTTGCCCCGCGTGATCGAGCCGCGATCCTCCTGCGCGAAGCACGCGTACGCGCCGCCCTCGGTGTAGGCGCGCAGGACGGTGGCCATATCGAGCGTTTCCTCCCGCACCCATGCCTCGGACCCGTCGAGGTTCGCGCGGGTGAGCGCACTGTAGATCCCCACCATGGGATCCATCTCAGCCACGTTCCAGTCGCTCGAGAACGTGAGCCGCGCGCCGCTCTCGTGCAGCGACCGGAAGGCCCACGCGTGGCGCCAGCGCTCGGGACCGACGTTCGCGCGCCAGTCGGCCACGATCTCCGGCGCGCAGTGCCGGGGCTGCATACAGGGCATCACCCCGAGTTCACCGAACCGAGGAACGTCGGCGGGATCGAGACATTCGGTGTGCACCATGAGGTGGCGGCGATCGCCGGGGCCGTTGGCGGCGCGGGCGGCTTCGATGCCGTCCAGCGCGGTGCGGAGGCCGCGGTCCCCCGTCGCGTGGATGTGGCACTGGAACCCGCGGCGTTCGAGGTCGATCATGAGCTCGGCGAACTCCTCGGGTTGCCAGAACAGCTCCCCGCGCTCACGCGGGCGGTTCGCGTAGGGCTCGAGCATCGCCGCGGTCCACGGCTCCACGACGTCGTCGATGTAGAGCTTGATCGGGGCCACACGCAGGTGGTCGTCATCGAACGTCGCGCGCATGGCTTCGAACTCGTCGCGCTCCGCGTCCGTGGTCCCCACGGGATGGAACATGGCTGCCACCAGCCGGGACCGCAGCCGCCCCTCGTTCCGAGCGCGTTCGAAGATCCACAGGTCCGCGGGCGAGTTCTGCGGCTCCACCACGGTGGTGATCCCGTAGGCGATCGCCATGTCCAGGCTCTCGAGCGTTGCCTCGTACTGCTGCTCGCGCGCATAGCCGGGGAGCACGCCCTCGAGCGCGGCCTGGCCCCGGCGCGACATGCCGTTCACGGCGAAGCCCGTCACGAACCCCGTGGGTTCGCCCGAGCGCGCGTCCATCGACACGCGACCGAACGGCACGGATGTCGTGTCACGCGTGATCGCGAACGCGGCCATCGCCTCACGGTTCATCCACACGTTGTGGACGTCGTAGCTGAACAGGAAGGCGGGGCGGCCGCCGGTCAGGCCCTCCAGATCCTCCCACGTGGGGAGGCGCCCGCCGGGCATGGCGCCGTAGTTCCAGCCCGAGCCCTCGATCCACGCGTGCTCGGGGTGTGCGTCGGCGTGTGCACGGACACGGGCCCGCAGCTCCTCGAGCGTCGCGGCCCCGCCAAGGTCCACCTCACGTGGGTTGGAGCCGAGGCGAACGTGGTTGTGGCTGTCGATGAACCCCGGCATCACGGTGTTGCCACGGGCGTCGATCACGTCCGCGGATCCGGCCAGCCCCCGCGCGTCCTCGTCCGAGCCCACCCAGGCGATCCGTTCTCCAGCGATGCCGACCGCCTCGGCGTGCGGCATCGCGTCGTCCACGGTGAGCACGTTCCCGTGCACGATCAGTCTGTCCATCTTCACTCCCGGATCTCTCCCATGGGCGCCGTGCCTAGATCGAGGACGGTGGTGCCGGACGCCCTCGAGGGTAAGGCTCTTGCGATTCGCTCGGTCGAGCAAAGGGCTGTAAACCAGATCGGCGCTGTGGACCTCTACTGGTCGAGATGAAGGACGTGGGCGCAGGTGATCGTGACCGGCGAGTTCTGTCAGCCCCGAGCTCTCATCATGATGTGCGGGATTCCGATGATCCATCCCTCCAGGCCGTGACCGAAGCGTCCAAGGGCGGAAGGTCGTTCGAGGACTTCTACCAAGCAGAGTATGCGCATGTCTTCAAGGTGTGTTGGCTCATGTGTCGGGATCGGTCGATCGCCGAGGAGGCAACGCAAGAGGCGTTCGTCCGTTGTTTCGAGAGGTGGCGTCGGCTCAGCGACAAGGACTGGGCAGCTGGGTGGGTCGTCCGCACGGCGATGAACTTCAGTCGCAGGAGTCTGAAACGCCCATCCGGCCCTTCAGCCAACGAGGTTGAGGAAGTCCTTCCAGATGTGGCGGCATCGGTTGATCTCGAACGTGGGCTCGTTCATCTATCGCGGCGTCAGAGGGAGGCGTTCGTCCTCTTTTACCTGTTCGATCTCCCGATTGCGGAGGTCGCGGGCGCGATGCACTGCCGAACTGGGACGGCCAAAACGCATCTCTTTCGTGCTCGCAATGCGATGAAGCTGCACTTGGAAGGAGACCAATATGGATGACCAAAGGGTCAAGGATCTGGCCAATCGCAGAGCTGCCCGGGCTCCACAAGCGGATGCGGATCTGGGTGACCTCTTCCGCCGAATCGCCGCGCGGCGCCGAAAGCGCCGCTCCGTCCAAGCGGGAGCGGTGGTCTTCGTCGTGATTCTGGCACTCTTGCCACCGGTTCGAGAGGCGGCATCTAACGCAACGACAGCTGCGTTGGGCTCGTTAACTGGGGCGGGTCATGGGACGGCACCTTCTCCCGCGTTCACTCCGACTCCCGGAGCGGGACCTGGGTGGATGCGCTATACGGAACCCACTTACCAGGCCACCGTCGACGCTCCTTCGGATTGGACCTTCCTCAGTGACCCCACGCCAACGGTGACGGACCCGCGGATCTTGTTCGTGACGGGGTCTTTCTCGAATGTGTCGGCCGATGCATGCAACTGGCTGCCGGCTCTGCCAAGTGATGGCGCCGCTGTTTGGATGATGGAGTGGTTCGACGTAATCGGCCTGGGAGGAACGCCAGGGGAGTTCCCCGCAAAGCCAGCATCTCCAGTCCTCCCATCGGCGGAGTCATTCAACTATGACTGCGGTCATCCGGGTGGGCGGCTCGTGTATCGGATCCCATTCCAAACGAATGGGCGATTCTTCTGGGGCTTGGTTGCCCTCGGCTCGTCGGTGTCAGCAGACCTCCAAGCTGATTGCGAGCGGGTTCTCGATAGCTTCTCTGCCTCGCCGATCGACGTCGGCGGCGCCATAAAGTAGGTCGCGTCGCCCACCGTCTGACTGGCAGGGAGCTGGGACCCGAACGCCGCAGGTCAGGGCGTGTGGGTGAGCGCTCGAGGATGGGCCAACCTACGTCTGCTGAGTCCGGGGGTGCGAGGGAGCGGACGTCGACGTCTCCGTGCGTTCGCGCGCTGCCAGGACCTCGCCCACGTGCTCCTCGGCCCAGTCGCGAACCGCAGCAAGAACGGGGACGAGTGTCTCGCCGACGGCGGTCAACGAGTACTCGACGGTAACGGGGACGGTGGGAAAGGCTTTCCTGGACACGAGGCCGTCTCGTTCGAGGCTTCGCAGCGTCTGGGTGAGCATCTTCTGGGAGATGCCATCGATCCGTCGGCGGAGTTCGCCGAATCTGTGCGGTCCCTCGGCCAGGACTCCCACGATGAGCGCCGTCCAGCGGTCGGCGATGCGCCGGAGCGCCGTCCGCGAGGGGCAGCTCGAGTCGTAGACGTCGAAGAGAGGTTGCGCCACTGCTAGTTACTCCAAGGTGCCTTCTTGCCGGTCGCAGCTTACAACCCATATCGTGGCTAGTCACTACTGGTAACCCCCCGAGGGAGGGAACGATGGCAGATATCGAGCGGAACAAGGAGCGCGTTGCGAGCCTGTTCGACGCGTTCCGAGGGGGGGACACGGACGCCTTCGGCTGCTGCACGCCGCCGGCGCGTCCGAACGGGGAGGAAGCGGATGGCTCATCCTGGACCGCGACGCTGATCCGCCTGCGCTCTACGGTAGCTACGAGCGAGACGTGAGGAGCAGGTTCGCTACTTCAACGAGTTGATGGACATCTACGACGCCGAGGGGGTGGACGCAGCGTTCTGGTTCAGCTTCGCCGGATTCGCCCTGCCGCGTCGACGAGGAGATCCCAGGCTCGATATCGATATGGCGTCGTACGGAGCCGTCGCCGTATCCGACCCGGCCGGGGGAGCCTCCGGCAGGTTGTGGGAGCCCAAGGAGGTATTCCACGCCATCGCCGCGAACTTCGACCGCCGCCGAACCACCTGAGCTCCGTCGACGGTCAACATCTCGTGCGGGGCCCTGTCTCACGATGGCGGAGGCGGACGGAATACCCTGAGCATCACCCCACCCCCGGAGGGGGGGGTAGCATCCACGCTGCGCGGGTGTCCTCCCACGTTGATCCACCGGGTATCCCTCTTGGACGGGCCGCGCGGCAGGTGCGACCATGCGCGTATCGTGGAAACGACCGGGGATAGCGCGGGCATGACGGAGGTTCGCCGCAGGCGTTTGGTCCTGCTGGCGCGCCTCCTCTCCGCGTTCACGGTCGTCGGCGTCGCCGCCGGCCTGTGGCTCGCGGCCGTCGATCACCAGCCCGCCGACCAGGGGTTGCTGTTGGCGTTCGCGTTGTTCCCGTTCGTCGGCTACCTGATGGCCACGCGCCGCCCGGACAACGCACTCAGCTGGATCATGCTGGGGATCGGGGTGGCGATCGGGGTCGGCGGGTTCCTCGGGTCGTACGGGAGCTACGCCGCCCACGGCGGCATCGGAGGTCACACGCTCGGGCTGGTCGCGGTGTCGCTGAACAGTCCGATGTGGGTGCCGATCGTGGTCCTGCCCGTGACGTTCTTGCTGTTGCTGTTCCCCGACGGCCACCTTCCCTCCCCCCGCTGGCGCTGGTTCGCGCGCATCCTCGGCGCGAGCCTGGCGGTCGTCTACCTCTCGATCGTCCTTACCCCCGGGAGATTCGGCTCCGAGGTGGCGGGCTTCGCGAACTCCCGGAATCCCCTCGGGATCGAGTGGCTTCGGCCGGTACTTACGGTTTCGATGGTCAGCTTGGTGATGTTGCCCATCGGGGTGATCGGATCGCTCATCGCCCTCGTGCAACGGTTCCGCCACTCGTCGGGGATCGAGCGGCTCCAGCTGCGATGGTTGGTGACCGCGGCGTCGATCGTGGCGATCCTGTACACCGTCGCCCTGTTGATCGGGTTCACCGGTTCTTGGGCCACCAGCGACCAACCGGGCTGGATGACGGTCCTGCAGAACATCGCGGTCTTCTCGTTCGGTTTGATCCCGATCGCGATCGGGGTGTCGGTGCTGCGCTACCACCTGTTCGACATCGACGTCGTGATCAACCGCGCCCTGCTCGTCGGCGCGCTCGCCGTGTTCATCGGCGTCGTCTACGTCGTCGTCGTCGCGGGGGTGGGCGCGCTCGTGGGGAGTCGGTCCGATCCCGTCCTGTCCGCCGCCGCGGCCGCGATCGTCGCGCTCGCGTTCCAGCCGGCGCGGAGCCGGGCCCAGCGGTTCGCGGACCGACTCGTCTACGGGAAACGCGCCGCGCCGTACGAAGTGCTCTCGGAGTTCTCCGAACGGCTCGGAAACACCTACGCGGCCGAAGAGCTGCTCCCGCGGATGGCGCGCGCGCTCGCCGGCGGGACGGGGGCGGTGCGGGCCGATGTCTGGGTCCGCATCGGGGACGAGCTGGTGCCTGAGGCCTCGTGGCCGCACGATGGAGATCCGCTTCCCCCGATCGCGGCGATCGAGGACGATGTCGGCGAGGCATCCGCGTCCGGGATGCGGGAGCCGATCCGGCATCAGGGGGAGCTCCTGGGTGCGCTATCGATCGTGAAGCGACCCGGGGAGTCCATCAGCCCGGCGGAGGAGAAGCTCGTCCGCGACCTGGCGTCGCAGGCGGGTCTCGTGATGCGCAACGTCGCCTTGACGGACCAACTGATGGCCAACATCGAACAGCTGCGCGCATCCCGACAGCGCTTGGTCGACGCTCAGGACGAGGAGCGCCGCAAGCTCGAGCGGAACCTTCACGACGGGGCGCAACAGCAGCTCGTCGCGCTGTCGGTGAAGCTGCGCCTGGCCGAGGGGCTCGCCACTCGCGACGTCGAGAAGACGCAGGCGATGCTCGCCGATCTGCAGATCGAAACCGGGCAGGCGATCGAGGATCTCCGCGACCTGGCCCGTGGGATCTATCCTCCGCTCCTGGCCGACAAGGGGCTGGTGGCCGCGCTGGAGGCGCAGGCACGCAAGAACCCCATCGCGACGTCGGTCAGCGCGGAACACATCACGCGGTATCCGCAGCAGGTGGAGGCCGCCGTGTACTTCTGCGCGCTGGAGGCGCTCAACAACGTCGCGAAGTACTCGGGAGCAAGCGGCGCCGAAGTCCGATTGGCGCAGTCGAACGGCGATCTGACGTTCGAGGTGTCCGACGACGGAGCCGGCTTCGACACCGATCGGACGACCTACGGGAGCGGCTTGCGCGGCATGGCGGACCGCATCGAGGTGATCGGTGGCGTGCTCAAGGTCCGGTCGACACCCGGCAGCGGCACGTCGGTCACCGGTCGTATCCCCGCTCAGGCGCTTCCGAGCGATCCCTCCCTCGTGCTCCAGAGTGCCTCAGGCGTCTAACCGTGGTCGAGAGCAGTCGCTCGGGGGCGGCCAACTCGACGCTCCTCGGATCCAAAGAGGGGACGTGCCCTCGGTCATCCTTCCTCAGGTAGCCAGATCGCTCCTCGACCGGACGTTCGGGGCCGGAGCTCTTACCGTGCTCACTTGGCGGAGGCGGACGGGAATCGAACCCGCCTGGGAGCTTGCGCACCCACGTCGGTTTTGAAGACCGCGAGGCCCACCAGGAACCCTGACGCCTCCACGCGCGAGCATACCGGCGACCCGCCCGCTCGGACCCCGCCCGCACAGACTGCCTCCGTCACACCTCGTCGTGACGGAAGCAGCGGATCTCGTGGTCGTTCACCATGCCCACCGCCTGCATGAGCGCGTAGCACACCGTGGGCCCGACGAACCGGAAGCCACGCCCCTTCAGGTTCTTGCTCATCGCCCTCGACGCCGAGCTCTCCGAAGGGATGTCTCCAGCGCGCCTGCGCCGGTTCACGATGGGCGCCCCACCGACGAACCCCCATAGGTACGCGTCGAGCGATCCGTGCTCGCGGCACGCGAGCAGCGTCTTGCGCGCGTTCGTTACGGCGCTGCCGACCTTGAGCCGGTTGCGCACGATGGCGGGATCCCGCAGGAGCCGCTCGACCTTGGCGGGCGTGAACCGCGCCACCTTCTGGATGTCGAAGCCCGCGAACGCCTGGCGGTATCCATCGCGCTTGTTGAGGATCGTCTGCCACGAGAGTCCGGCCTGCGCACCCTCGAGTACCAGCATCTCGAACAGGTGGCGGTCGTCGTGTGAGGGCAACCCCCATTCCCGGTCGTGGTAAGCGAGCATCGTCGCGTCGGTTTCCCGGGCCCAGCTGCAGCGGACGGGGTCGATTCGTGCCATGGCAGGCACCGTACCCCGCGCGGGTGACACGGCAGGTTTCCCGCGTATCCTTTACCGGTAGTCCATATCAGACTAGAAAGGCGAGCGATGGGCGTTTCCAAGGTCGAGGTCGTCGTGTTGGGGTGCCTGGCCGACGAGCCGCTGTACGGCTACGAGCTGCTCGAGCGGATGCGAGCGCGCAGCATGAGCTTCTGGGCGGACGTCGCCAAGGCGTCCGTCTATCAGGCGCTGCAGCGACTCGAACGCCGCGGCCTCGTTCACGGCAAGAGGCAGGAAGGGAGCGAGGGCCCGGACCGCCGCGTCTACCGCATCACGAAGGCCGGCCGGGACCGCCTGCGCGAGGGCCTGAACGAGCGCTTCGACGAGCTCGCCCCGTATGAGACGGGGGCCGGCCTCGCCCTTGGGTTCGTGCATCTGCTGGCGCCCGCGGAGGCTCGCCGCGCGGTTGAGGAGCGCGAACGAGCCGTGAATGACCTGCTGGATACCTTCGCCGCCGAGCGAGATCGCACCGCCGGGACGAAGGGCGCCACGAGGGTCGTGGCCGACGCCATGCTCGCGCGACAGGCGGCACTCGCCACGGCCGACCTCGCGTGGCTGCGTTCATTCCGCAGCACCATCGGCAAGCTCCGTCGTTGAGCGACCGTAGGATGGGCACGATGGAGGCCGCGTTCTTCGATCTGGACAAGACCATCATCTCGCGCTCGTCCTCTCTCGCGCTCTCGAGGCCGCTGTACCGCGCGGGCATGGTGTCGCGCTCCCAGCTCCTGCGCGGCGCCTATGCCCAGCTCGTCTACCTCATGGTGGGCGCCGACGAGGACAAGATGGAGCGGCTCAAGGAGGGCATGCTGAGTCTCACGCGCGGGTGGGATCGCAACCAGGTCGAGCAGCTCGTGCGCGAGGTCATCTTCGAGGTGATCGATCCGTACGTCTATCAGGAGGCGCTGGACCTGATGGCCCTGCATCGCAGCGAGGGCCGACGTATCTACATCGTGTCCTCCTCCCCGGAGGAGGTCGTGCGGCCGCTCGCGCAGCACTTCGGCGTGAGCGGGGTCATCGCCACCCGCGCCGAGGTGGACGAGACCGGCCGCTACACGGGCGAGCTCGAGTTCTACGCGTACGGCCCCTTGAAGGCGGAGGCGATGCGCGAGATCGCCGCTCGGGTGGGCATCGATCTTGATGGCTCCTACGCCTACAGCGATTCGATCACCGATCTGCCCATGCTGGGCGCCGTCGGACATCCCGTGGCCGTCAATCCCGACAAGGAGTTGCGACGACAGGCGGAGGAGCGCGGGTGGCAGGTCCGCGACTTCCGACGCCCGGTGCGGATGCGCACCCGGATCGTGAGGACGGTGCCGGCTCCCAAGGCCACGATCCCGGCCGCGGCCGTCGGTGCGGTCGCGGTGGGCGCTGTACTGGTGTGGGTGGCGCTGCGCTCTCGAACGGGACGTCGCGCCGGCTGACACGGGTCGGCTTGCGGACTCCCGAGGCCGGGTGTACGTTGCCGGTGGCTGCCGAAAGGCGGTTGCGAGGGGAGCAGAACCCACGCGCGAGTCATGCCGCGGGAGGCATGCTCAGGACCCGGGGTCGATATGCCCCCGGCTCCCGAGCACACGCAGACAGACGCTTGATACCTGCTCCCCTCATCTTTGCCCTGGTCTCGCGGGCGTCTACGGCCGCGCCGGCGGGGCGATCCCGGGGACCTCGTACTCGAAGTGCATCCCGTCGGGCACGGTCCAGGAGCCGCCCCAGCTGAAGCCGTGGCGCCGCATCACGGCGACAAGCCGCGGATCCTGGCGCGGCCGGGCCCCGTACGGGTTCTGCGCGGCGTTGATGTCGACGGCGGCGCCCCACGCGTGGTGAGACGGTGAGCCGTTGGGGCGCCGCATCACCGTTCGCGACGCGAAGCACCCCGCGTACCCGTGGATCAGGCCCGACAGCCCTCGTCGTCGAAGCTCGTTCATCGCCGCGGTGAGCGGGGCGAACACCACCCGGTTGCACGTGGTGCTCCCGAGCAGCGGCACGCGACGGCTCGCGAGATGACGGCGCGCGAACGTGCCCCCCATCTGCAGGTAGCCGGGGCGACCCGGATAGGGGCGTGCCACGAACTCGCCGAACCCCACTTTCATGAGGACCTGCGGCCATGTGGAGTCGGCGTGGCGGCGGAACCGGGCGCGGCCGGGCCCTCGAACGCGCACCGGGTAGCCCGGCCCGGCCAGCCTGCGCACCCGCGATGCGAGAGTCGCCTCGCCAGGATGCCCCTTCATCTGCAGGAGCGCGAAGCGTGGCGTGCGAACGTGCAGGGCCGCTGCGGCTGCACGCGACACGAGCAGTTCGCTCCATGCGGCCACGGGATCGGGCACTACGGCGCCGACGGTGACGCGCGCGCCGCCGCGGAAGGTCATGCGATCGCCCACCTTCAGGCGCCGCAGCGATGCGCTCGTGCTCCCCAGCACGCCGCGTCCCTGCGCGAGCGCGCTCAGCACGTCGGCGCGGTACGCCTGCGGGAGGAACGGCCCGAGCTCGGATCCCTTCGCCGCGAGGGCGTCGATGGGGATCGCGAACGGGGCCGGCGCGCGATCCACGATCGCGCCGCCACGCCGGGCCGAGCGCACCATCCAGGCCGTGTCGCCCGCGACCACCACGGCGTGTTCCACGCCCGGGAGCCCGGTGAGCTTGGGGCCGAGGCCCGGCGGGAGCCCACCCGTGCGCCAGGCGAGGTAGGCCGGCGGCAAACAGGTGCCGCCCGGCGGAGCCACGCCGACGGCCGCTCCCGTCGGAGCGAGCGCGAGGACCACCGTCAGCCCGAGCGCGGCGATCAGGAACCGGCTCAACGAAGATGCGCGCAGTTGGACCTCCCAGCCGCCCGGCGGACGAAGCCACAAGGGTACGCGCCGCGGGACCAGCGGCGACTATGCGTGGGCCGCGGGGTGCTCCAGGAGGTCGGCGAGGCGCTCGGCGCGATCGGCGGCCTCGCGTGAGAGCCCGGCCGACACGGCCGTGGCGATGCGCGCGAGCTCTTGCTCGACGGACGGTGACAGGCGTCGGCGCTCTCCGCCGACGAGGGGTTCGAGCCGGCCGACCGCGAGATCCAGACGTTCCAAGTAAGCCGCCGTGGGGTGCCTGCGCGCCCGGTAGCCGCTGAGTGAGATCACCTGCGCATCTGCCATGACGCCACCATAGACCGGGCGTCTGACACGCACTCGGAGCGCGCGCGACTACGCCACGCGCACGCTCGTCACGGGGGCCAAGCGCTCGTGCACCGTGAACCAGCTCGCCCCCCCGTTCCCCGAGCCGAAGACGTCGCCGCTCGTGGCGCCGAAATACAGGCCCAGTCCGGCGCCTTCCCCCTCCCGGTCGAAGGCCTGGCGGAGCACCGTCAGATAGGCCTCGCGCCCCGGCAGGCCTTCGCCGCGTTCGAGCCAGGCGGCCCCGCCGTCGCGCGTCTCGTAGACGCGCACGGACCCCCGCGGGGTCACGCGATCGACGTCGGCCGTCAGCGGGATCACGAACGCGCAGTCCGGGTCCGCCGGGTCGAGCACCAACGGGAACCCGAAGCCGCTCGGCAGGCCCTCCGCGATGTCGGTCCAGCTGTCCCCGGCGTCGTCGCTTCGGTAGACGCTCCCATGGAACTGCAGGAAGAGCCGTTCGGGTCGCAGCGGCGCACGATGCATGTTGTGCACGCACAGCACGTTGGTGCCCTGACGCGCTTCTTCGGGGAGGTAACCCGGCACCAGGCCCCCGAACCCCGTGCGCCAGCTCTGCCCCGCGTCCGAGGTGGTCCACACGCCGGCCGCGGACACCCCCACCGCGAGGCGAGCCGGGTCGCCCGGCCACGGGCAGATCGAATGCAGGGCGAGGCCGCCGAACCCGGGCTGCCAGTCGCCCGCCTGATGCTCCTTCCACAGGGCGTCGTTGAGCGCCCACGATGTGCCGCCGTCCGTGCTCGTGAAGAGCGCGGCGGGGTCCACACCCGCGTACAAGACCCCTTCTGCCTCGCCGGACTTGACGATCCAGATCCGGCCGAGCGACGCACCGGTTTCCTCCGGGAACGAAGGCCCCTCGGCCTGCTGCCACTCGCCCTGGGGGTCGTCGGTGTACATGAGCCGCGGGCCATAGAAGCCCGAGGTGACCGAGGCCAGGTACCGGCCCGTGCGTGGGTCCCGCATCGCGTACTCGACCACGTCGCCCGGGAACGCGCGGGTCACCAGCGCGAACGGGTCGCCCGTCTCCGGGTCCCCGTCGAGCACGAACAGCCCCTTCTTCGTTCCCACGAGCAGCTCAGTCATCGCAACCTCCCGAGATCGACGGCAGGACGTGCACAACGTCCTGCGGCGTGAGCGGCGCGTCCTCGCGAACGCGCTCGCCGTTCACGAACACGTTCACGTGCGCGCGCACGTGGCCCTGCTCGTCCAAGATCCATCCGACGATGGGCGGGTAGCGGCGTTCGAGCTCGCCGAGCACCTCGCCCACGCTCGTGCCGGGGAAGTCGTGCCGCGCCTGTCCCCCCGCACGGTCGCGCAGCGGGGCGCGCAGGTTGATCACCGCCATGGGTTGCACCATACCGTGCGCTTCCGACGCGGACACGGCTCGCTCCCGCGTCCGAGGTGATGTCCGTCACAGCGTCGCGGGCCTGGCCCGTTTAGCGTTGCCGGGCGTCATCCGTCCCCTCTCGGACGGGCGCCGATCGGGCACGGAACCGTGTCGCTCAACGGAGATGGAGGTCGGGGCATGGAGGAGGTCGCGCGGGTCGTGCTGGCGCTCGAGGAGCCCGACGTCGCCGAAGAGGTCATGCACTTCCTCGATCGAAGTGGGCGCGCCCGCGTGGTGGCGACCGCCCAGGACGACCGCCAGCTCCAGGCCGCCGTGCGTCAGCTGGAGCCCGACGCCGTCGTGGCGCAGCCGTCGCTGGTCCCCTCGGAGTGGGCACCGAAAGGGCCCTTCCTCGCGCTCGACACGCGCGAATCCGTGGCGTCGTTGCGCGCGGCCATCCGGGCGGGCGCGAGCGGGTTCTTCGTCTGGCCCTCGGACCGCGACGAGCTCGCCGGCGCCGCGGCGGCTACCGTGGCCGTGGCCGCGCGACCGGTCCGGCGCGCCGTCGTCGTGGGCGTGCACGCGGCGCGAGGCGGGGCGGGCGCCACGTTCGTGGCTTCGCACCTCGCGGCGGCCTTCGCACGGCTGGGGCGCGACGTCGTCGTGCTCGACGCTGATCCCTTGTACGGCGATGTCGCCGCCGCGCTCGGAGCCCCGGTGGACGAGGTGCACACCGTCGCCGACCTGCTCCCGCTCGGGGCGGAACTCGATCCCGACCACCTCGCCGAGGCCTTGTGGACCCACGGCGACGGGTTCCGCGTGCTGCTCCCGCCGACGCCGGACCAGGCGGCGGCGGTGCGAGCCGAGGACCTGCGGACATTCGTCGGCGTGGCCGCCTCGTCGTGCGACGCGGTCGTCCTTCACCTCCCGAGGGCGCTGGACGAGCTCGCTCGTGTCGGCATCGGGGCATGCGATCGCGTCCTCGAGGTGCTCTCCCTCGATGTGCTGTCGTTCCGCGCGGCGAGCCGGGCCCTCGAGGCGCTCGACCCGTTCACGGGCTCGGAGCGATTGGGGTTCGTGGTCAACCGCGCAGCACGCAGCGAGATCGCGCCGGCCGACGTGACCCGGGTCTTCGGCGTGGAGCCGCTCGCGATCATCCCGTTCGATCGTTCCGTGACGCGCGCACAAGATCACGGCCGCCTGCTGTCTCGCGGGCGGATGGCACGGGCGTTCGACCGCCTGGCTGTCCGTGTCCTGGAGCCCGCGAGCGCCGAGGCTACGGCAGCAGTAACAGGTCCGTGAAGTCCTGCGGCCCGGCGTAGCGTTCCGCGAGCGAGGCGACGTCGGCGGCCGGCAGGGTGACGGCGCGGCCTTCGCTCTGCGCGTGCCGCAGGTCGACCACGCGGGAGAAATGGGTCGCGACGAGGCCGGTGAACGTCCGCAGGCCGCCCGAACGCCGAAGCGCCGCGGGCCAGAATTCGCTCACGACGGGCACGCGGGCGCTCAGCAGCGACCCCGCTCCGGCAAGGACCTGCCCCTCGTGTCCCTGGACGTCGAGCCACGCCAGCGTGAGCGCCTGTGGCCGGACGTCGCCCGAGCGCGCCAGCGTGTCCAGGCGCATCACGTCCACCGCGATCGTGGCCCGCCGCGCCTCGACGTCGTCGAGAACGGCTCCACTCGAACGGAGTCGGTGGTCGCCCCAGTTGCCCTCGGCGAGCTCCAAGGCCTGGTCGCCGTCGCGATCGGAGAGCGCCACGGGCACCACCGTGACGCGGTCGGTGAGCTCGTTCAGGGTCAGGTTCAGCCGCAGGAACTCCAGGTTGGCCGGGGCGGGCTCCACGGCCACGCCCGAGTCCGCGCCGAAGAGCCGCAGCAGCGGGACGATCGAGGTGCCGATATTCGCCCCGACGTCCAGGACGCCGCCGCCCGCCAGCACGCGCTCCGCCGAGGTGCCACGCGACTGGGCGAGCGCCTCCATGGCGCAGCGCATGGTCGCGAGGTCGTAGGAGCCGTGCACGAACGTGTGCCGTGCCACCTCGCGGTCCGCCGTAGGCAACGCGAACCGCATCCCCCCTTCGCCCTTCACCACCACCGCGGGCGCGAGGCTCGCCAACAGGTCGAACGCAGGACCGCGCAGCGCGGTGTCGTCGGCTCGGTGGCGGCTTCGCTCCGCGATTTCCTCGAGAACCGCGGCGGGATCCGCCTCGTGCTGCCCGTATCGGCGGTCCACCCTCGCCTGGGCCCACCACCAGAAGGGGGCGATCGCCGCGCCCGCCAGCAGTGCTGCCGCCGCCACCGCGATCGGAACGTCCTCGAACCCGGCCGCTCTCGCAACGAGGGCGGCCACGGTCCCTGCGACGCCCAGGGCGGCCACGGCCATCCCCACGGTCCAGATCCGGTAATCGGCCATGAAGCCGACGAACCGGAAGACGCCGAACGCGCGGTAGCGCACCACGGCGAGCGTCACCGCGACGGGCATCCCGATCGCGCCCAGGCACCAGGCCGCCACCATCAAGCGCTGGTCCCCCGCGAACGGGCGCGCCCCGGGCACCGCGAACGCGGCCACGAACGCCGCGGCCGTCGCCGAGGCCGCCACCACCACGGGACGCAGCTGATCGCGGTCGGATCCGGACACGGCCCGATACCGAAGCCATGCCAGGACCAGCGCCGCGAGGAAGGCGGCGCCGAGCAGCGCCGTGCCGGCCGCCGCCGCGGCGGGAAGGGCGACCCCGCGAGCTCCGACGCACCATCGTGCGCCGTACGCGAAGGCCCCGAGGTCCTCGGCCGACGTAAGCGCGGCCAGGGCGATCGCGGCCGCCCCGAGCCACGCGAGACCGGGTGCCGCGAGGAGCCGTCGTCCGCCGATCCCTCGTTCGCGGATCGGGCTCAGCGTCCCGAACGGGAAGAACGTGACCGCCGTGATCGTGCACGCCGCCCAGATCCCGAGGCCAACGACCGATGCCGCGCGAGCGCCTGACGAGTCCGCGGGGGTGCGGGTGAGGACCGCGATCGCCCCGCCTCCCGCTCCGCACCCGCTGGCGGCGATCGCCGCGGCCCAGGATCCGGCCGCGAGCGCCGCTCCTCCCGCCCCCAGCAGCCAACCCGTGGCGTTGCCGGTCTTCGCGATGATTACCGCGCCCACGAACGCCGTGAATGCCGCGCCCGCCGCGATGAGGAGCACGAGCCGGTCCCCACCCGGGGGCTGCGCGTCGTGGCCGAGCGCCCGCACCACGGCGGCCGCCATCGCTCCCGCTGTGAGCCCCAGCACCCACGCACCGAGGGCGCGCGACCGGATCCCCGCCTCGCTCACGGCCGGACCCTATCGCAGGCCGCCGCGGGGGCCGGGCGTGCGTGCGTTCCACCTCCCGCTAGCTCTCGGCCTCCAGTCGAGCGCGCGCGGCCTGTAGGTCCGACCGCTCCCGATCGCCGACCTCCGGGTAGCGGGGGTCGATGTCGGCCAGCGCCTTCACGATCACCGCGGCCGCCGCGATCCGCGCGAACCACTTGCGGTCCGCGGGGATCACGTGCCACGGGGCCCACGCGGTGCTGGTGTGCGTGAGGACCTCGGAGAACGCGTCCTGGTAGTCATCCCAGTGCTCGCGCTCGGCCACGTCGCGCGCCGAGAACTTCCAGTTCTTGTCGGGCTCGTCGATGCGCGCTAGGAATCGATCGCGCTGCTCCTGCTTCGACAGGTTCAGGAAGAGCTTCACCACGCGGATCCCGTTGTCCACGAGGTAGTGCTCCCAATCGTTGATCTCGCGGAAGCGACGTCTCCAGATGCCGTCGCCCCGAGCCTCCGGCGGCAGGCGTTGGGGCTCGAGCAACTCTGGATGCACGCGCACCACCAGGGTCTCCTCGTAGTGGGACCGGTTGAAGATGCCGATCTCGCCTCGGGCGGGGAGGTGTCGCTGATAGCGCCAGAGATAGTCGTGGTCCAGCTCCTCGGCGGAGGGGACCTTGAACGAGTGCACCGACACGCCTTGGGCGTTCACGCCGCTCATGACGTGCTTGATCGTCCCGTCCTTGCCCGCGGCGTCCATGGCCTGCAGGATCACCAACAGGCCATACGTGTCCTGGGCCGCGAGCCGCGCCTGGTAGTCGGCGAGCAGCTCGACGCTCTCCTGCAGGGCCGCGTCCGCATCCCGCTTCACCAGCCCCGCGCGGAACCGTGGGTCGTATCCGTGCGGAAGCCTCACGCTCGAGCCGGGCTCCACGCAGAAGGGTTCCACGAATCGATCGAGGTGGTCGTGCAGCTCGGTCATGGGCAGCTCCCATCGGGCTCGCGGCGTGGCGGGTACGTGAAAGCCTAAGCGCCCGGGAGACGCTCGAACGCCGTCCGTTGGGGCGAGGGCTCCACGCAGAGCTCGTTGCCCTCGGGGTCGCGCATCACCGTGTGCGAGTCGAACTCCGTCATGACGCTCGCACCCAGTCCCCGCAGGCGTGCCACTTCTTCGTTCACGGACGTGAGCGACCGCAGGTCGAGATGCAGGCGATTCTTCGCACCCTTCGGCTCGGGGACGCGGTTGAACCACATGTTCGGGCCGCCCCACGCCGGAGCCTCCACGAACGCCTTGTCCCGTGTCGACTCCTCGTCGACATCCGACCCGAGAACCTCAGCCCAGAATCGGGCGAGGAGCAGCGCGTCCGCACAATCGAAGGTCACGGCCTTCACGTACAGATACATCGCTACCTCCCCGAACCCGGTTCGGAGGTAGGCGCGCCGGCCGCGTTCGGTGCCCCAGCCCCCGGCATCGAGGCACGTCGTTGTGAGCTCGCTGGCAGCGGGCAGCCGACGTCGAAGCATGCGACCTGGTTGCAGAGGCGGCATGCCCTGTCGATCTCCTGCTGGTCGTCCGCGATGTTCATCACGATCGTGCGGGCGAGCTCCTTCAGGAGCCGCACCGACTCGGTGTCGAGTCCCCGAACGGCGAGGCTGAGAACGGCATGCCTCGCTCGGCGGCTGGACGAGACGGCCTTTGCTCCCTTGCTGGTCACGCTGAGGCCCACCCTGCGGCCGGGACCGACGGCCGATCGCCGTGCGAGCGAGGCTTCCTCGAGCCGATCGACGAGCCGCACCGTGGCGCTGTGCGTGAGCCCCACCTGCCTCGCCACGTCCTCGATGCTGATCCCCGGCCGGTCGCGGATCAGGCCCAACGCCGCCGCATCGGATCGATCGCGACCCTGGATCTCCCAGATGGCGTCGGCCAACCCCAGGGCGCAGGCCCCGACCACATCCAGGGTGGGGTCCGTCGCTGCGTTTCGATCGATCTCAGACATGTCGTTGACGACTCCTTGAGTGTGCACTCTTCGAGGCATCATCCTCGGTCCATGCGCTAGGGGATCCATGCCGGGAAGTTGCCGAGTCCTATCTCGATCATCCCGGAGCCGTCCGGTCGAGCAACGACCAGCTGCCCGTGCCGGGACCACATCAGGAACCGACCATCCGGCGACCACGCCGGGAAGCTGTCCTCGACGTTGTCGTCGGTGATCCGATGATCCCCAGATCCGTCGGGGCGAACGAGGTGGATCTCCATCTCGGGTCCCATGCCTCGTTCGCCCACCGTCGCCGCATCTGCCTGCGTGTGGTAGGCGATCCACCGACCGTCGGGCGACCACGCCGGGCCCATGTCGTAAGCGGGGCTCCCGACGACCAGCTTGTCGTTCCTGCCGTCGGTGTCGACCCGACGGATGTCGTAGTACGCCCCTCCCGCATAGGCGAGCGCCTTCGAATCCGGAGCCCAGGCCGGATACTCGCCGTGGCCCTGTGTGAGGATGCGCTGGTGCGACCCATCGGCATCCATGAGCCAGACCGCCAGGCCGACGATCCGGTCGGAGCTGTAGGCGATCGTGGTGCCATCCGGTGACCACGCGGGGCCCCAATCCGAGGAGTGAGGGTCGTGCACGAGGTCGCGAGCGTTCGCGCCATCGGCATCGATCACCCAGAGCTCACCGTCGTCGGCCGCCGTCAGTCTCCGATACACGATGCTCGAGCCATCCGGCGACCACGTGGGATCGAACCCACCGTCTCGCGTGAGCTGGGCGCGGTTGCGCCCGTCCGCATCGCTCACCCAGATCCCGTCGTCGTAGCTGAACGCGATCGTCCCCTTCAGCTGCTGCGGGTCGATGGGCGTGCTCGTCGTGACGGCGATCGACGCCGGACCGGTCGCGGGCGCCCGGGTCGTGGGATGGGCGGTCCCACCCGTAGCGGTGCAGGCGACGAGAACCGGCACCACGATCGCGAGGGCACGCGGCAGACCGCGGGCGCGCCGAGCACCTTCGTCCTGGGGGATTGAAGATCGAGATGCTCTGTGCATTTCCACTCATGGCCGATCTCTCAAGAGCTCTGAGGAGTTCTCCTCTCCTGGGATATGCATCATACATATTGAAGCCAGCGCGGGCTATGGTCCCCGACACCCTCCCCGGGTCGCGATGCGACACTGAGCCGGGGAGGCGGGGGATGGGAACGAGTCAGGCGACTCGGGCGAGCGCGGCGACCGTCGTGGTGCTCGCCTTGGCGATCGTCGTCGTGGCTCCCGTCGCGCGCGTGCTGTTCCCTCGCCTCTACCTGGTCGGAGAAGGATCGAGCTTCGTCGCTGCGGGGCTCATCGGGCTCGTCGTCTACTGCGCGCCGATCCTGGCATGGCCGTTCCTGCGGCTGCCTCCGCGAGTGTCCAGCTTGCTCGGTGTGATCGGGGTCGGGGGCGCAAGGCTCGGTGTGCAGCTCGTGCACCCCGTTCCCGCCTGGCTCGCGGTGGGCGCCACGGCGGCGGCGCTCGTCGGTACGACGTGCCTCATCCTCGGACTAGGTGGCGTGCGCTCGCTCCGGGTGTTGCCTCTCGCCTTGGTGGCCGGCCTCGCCCTGGACGCGGCCGCGCGCATCCCCACCGGGTCCTGGGAGCTCGTGTGGCAGGCGGGACCGGTGCCCGAGGCCATGGCGGTGGGTTCGGTGGCGGCCCTGGGGATCGCGACCGTGCTCGCCATTCGAGCTCCGGCCGTCGATCGCCCGGGCATCGCCGGCGCCGCGCTCCGCGCGACCGGGCCGTTCCTGATGCTGCAGCTGGTCTTCCTCCAGAACCTCGGCTGGGCCGGCTCGTCCGTGCCGGCCGCGTTCCCGGCGGCGGTCGCGATCGTGCTGACCGGAGATGTCCTCGCGCTGGGGGTAGTGACGGTGATGTGGGTGCGCGGCCGCCCCACGAGCGTCGGCCCGGCGGCGCTCCTCGCGGCCGTAACCGCGATCGTCGCGTATGCCCTGCCCGGCCTCCGGGGTTCGGCCGCCGTCGTCGCGGTCCTCGTCCTGCAGGGCGTCGCGGCGGCCTGCCTGGCGATCGCCGCAGTGCGGGTCGAGACGGGTTCCGCCCTCCGCACCCTCGCGTCCATGACGGTGGGCGCGGTCGGGTTCCTGGCGCTCGCGTTCTTGTGGCAGCTCGACGTCGTCCGGCCGCTGCCCTTCGCACGGGCCGCGGTGCCGGGGCTGGCCGGCCTCTGGCTCGGGGCGACCGCCGTCGCTTCGATGGGTCGAGGTTCCGCGCGCGAGGGGATCGCGCGCGGCGCCCTGGCGACCTCGGCCGTCCTCGTGGGCATGGCCGTGACCGTGGGTACTGTCACGGCCATCGCCTGGCCCCGCTTGCTCGCCGCGCATCGGGGCGGGCACGAGGTCACGATCGTGAGCTTCAACGTTCGCGGCGGCCTCGGGGAGGATGGGATGCTCGACGCCGACGCGATCGCCGATTCGATCGCGGCGGCGGAGCCCGACGTCGTGCTCCTCCAGGAGGTCGCGCGCGGCTGGCCCGTGTTCGGTCAGGACGACCTGCTCGCAAGGCTGACGCAGCGGCTCCGCCTGCCGTACCGCTTCGAGCCCGCCGCCGATGGCCAGTTCGGCAACGTGATCCTGTCGAGGCTGCCGATGACGCCGGTGGCGGCCGGTCCACTGCCCGAGGCCGGGGGATCGCAGCGGCGGAGCTTCCTCGCCGTGGCGGTCGCCACCGCGCGGGGGCCGCTGCTCGTGGCCGACGCGCACCTCGAGTCGGGCTCGTCCGCGCAGATCGACGCCCTCCTCGCGGCGGTGGGGGAGGAGACGCCCCGCACGATCGCCGGCGACCTCAACATGAAGACCACGGATACGGCGAACGTTGGGCGGTTCGTCTCGGCAGGGCTGGTCGATGCCGAAGGGGCTTCCGGAGACCCGTGCCGCACGACGTCGGCTGCGCCCACGTCCTCCTGCGACCGTCCCGACTGGATCTGGGTGAGCCCCGACCTGAAGATCGCGAGGTTCGCGACGGGCACGCCGAGCGCCTCCGATCATCTACCGGTGATCGTTACGGTGTTGATGCCGGCATGAGAGAGGCCGGCCGCGGCGGGGCCCCGTTTCAAGGACGACGCTCGCTCCCGAGCGCCTACGATCGATGCTTGACGATCACGACCTCGGACAACCCGCGCGCTGGGCGTGACAGGAACACCACCCGCTGGTTGTCGCTTGCGAGCATCGGGCTGGTCATCGCGATCGCTTGTTCGGGGCCCGACGGTCCAACGCCTCCCCCTTTGGGTTCCGATCCCGGCGAGAGCGAGCAGCCGGCGGCCCCGCTCGATGGACGCTGGTTCACCTATCACGCCGACGCGGCCAGGAGCGGTGTCGCTCAGGGGCCCTCGCTGGCGAACGCTCGGCGGGCCTGGACCTCGGCTCGCCTCGACGCGGACATCTACGCGGAGCCGCTCGTGGTCGGTGGCAACGTCATCGCCGCGACCCAGAACAACTCGGTGTACGCGCTCGACGGATCCACGGGCACGATCGTGTGGCGTACGAACCTCGGGCCACCCGTCGACAGTTCCACCCTTCCGTGCGGGAACATCGCGCCCACCTCGGGGATCACGGGCACGCCGGTCCTCGATCCTTCCACCGGTTTGCTCTACGCCGTCGCCTTCCTCGCCCCGGGACACCATGAGCTCTTCGCCCTGCGCGAACGAACCGGCGACATCGTCTGGAGCCGCGGTGTCGACCCACCCGGCATGGATCCGCTCACGCACCAGCTCAGGGCAGCGCTCACGCTCGCGAACGAGCACGTGTACGTGGCCTTCGGGGGGCTGTTCGGAGACTGCGGCAGCTACCACGGCTGGGTCGCCGGCGTCGGCGCCGACGGGAGCGGGCCGCTGCGCGACTACCAGGTGCCGACGGAGAACGCCGGCGGGATCTGGGCCCCGTCCGGCCCGGCCGCCGACGGCGACGGCAACCTCTTCGTCGCCACGGGCAACAGCTTCTCTGGCACGGCGTTCGACTTCGGGGACAGCGTCATCAAGCTCTCGCCTCAGCTCGAACGGCTCGACTTCTTCTCCCCTCAGGACTGGGCCGAGCTCAACGTCGGCGATGTGGATCTGGGCTCGACCGGTCCGGCGGTGCTGTCCATGGGCCGGATCTTCCAGATCGGCAAGGGCGGCGTCGGGTACCTGTTGGACGCCGAGCACCTGGGGGGGATCGGCGGCGAACTCGCGTCTCACCAGGTATGCGATGGCGCCTTCGGCGGGACCGCTCACTCGCTCGATGCCGTCTACGTCCCGTGCAGGGACGGTCTGGTGGCCCTGAGCGTCGCCGCGGACGGGGGCGATTTCACGCGGCGGTGGCGCTCGGCCGAGTTCAGCTCCGGCCCGCCCATCGTGGCCGGCGGCCTCGTGTGGACGGTCGATCTGTCCTCGGATGCGCTCGTCGGTCTCGGCGTAGCGAACGGAGACGAGGTCGTGCGCCTCCCGGTGGGGGAGTCCTCGCATTTCGCCAGCCCGTCGGCGTCGTCTGGCTGCCTGTTCGTGCCCACAGTCCGCACGGTCACCGCCTTCTGCGGTTGAGCACCGACGACGCTCGACGCGCCGCATCTCGGGCCGTGCTCCGCGCGAGTTCGTCACCCCCAATGGCTGAAAACGATCCCCCGACGTGGATCGCGAATCGGTCGCCCTGGGGATTCCGTCGGTCGACCGGCGCCTGGTAGCGTTCGAGCTCTCTCCGGTCGCTGGTTCGCTCGGCCGGCGGAGCAGCTCCCCCTCGGACTTCCCCTCGCCTGACGGTGTCGTGAGTGGCGCGCGAGGAGGCCGACGGTGACGAAGGGGCAACCACGAGGGTGCGTCCCGGCGCGATCGTCCCTGGGGCTTTCCCCTCGTTCCGATGGCTGACGGCGTTGCTCCGAGAACACTCCGACTCGGCCTCGCGATTGTGCTGGTGGCGGTCTCCACCTTGGTAGGCCACGCAGCGCCCGCCGCGAGGCAGCCACCCTCGAACTTTGCTGCCCTATGGCGGGGAGTGCGCAGTACGGGACAACCGACAGGCGCGGCCGTCCCGCTGGCTTCAGGTCGGGTGATCGACCCCCATGGGCGAGGGATGCAAGCCGCCGTCGTCGCCTATCTCGATCTGCAGCCCACCCATCCCGTGCGACTGCCGGTCGCCGGTCACACGGAGACCGACGCCTCCGGGTTCTACTCCTTGGACGTTGCCCCGACGGCGAGCATCCAGCGCTACGGAAGGTCACGCGGCGGCTACGTGAATTTCATCGTCTTCGTGGTCGCCGCCGACGGTCGGACATCGTGGCACGAGGTGATCCGTCGGCTCTCTCTCGATGCGGGGCATTGGACGGGATTCCCCGGGGTCGACACAGCCTGGGTGACGACGACGATCGCCGGCGCGGGTGGTTTCAGAGTCGACTTGGCCCCGGATGCGCCTACGCCGCCTTGCCTGAAGAAGGCTCCCTACGGGAGCCCGTGGGTATCGTGGAATCGCGTCAATGAGGAGCACACCGCGTCCCACACGAGCGGGTACGTCAAGTATGGGTTGGGCTACACGCAATCGATGGGGATCATGGCTGGCATCACGCACACGACTGGCTGGGAGGCCGCAGGGCAGATGTCGGTGAGCAAGTCCGGCAACTCCACCGTGACGGACGGGGACGTTGTTGACCACGAGGATCGCTGGATACGGGCGAAGACGAACGAACAGGAATACGCGGTCGTCTGTGTTGGGAACAGAGTTGAGCCGAAGGGATGGGCGGGTGACATCGATTACCACGGGAGCAAGGCCGACGACGTCAACTGCCAAGACGTCTTCGACGGCAACCGGGTCAAGTACTTCCCGGGTCACGTTCAAACGAAGACGCAAGGCACCGCCAACTCTGAAGGGTATTCGTTGACCGCCGCGCCGGTTCCACGCATGCTCTCGGTGGGACTCAGCGCCACCATGACGTACGGAACGACGATCGAACAGCAATGGGTAGCGTCACGGGGTGATCACTGGCTCTGCGGGAATGGTACGAGTTTCACCAATGCTGGCGTAGTCTTCGCTCATGACGTGTGATCGGGGCCGTGACTCCCTCTGGTCGCCCGTCCTCCCCGGTGAGGACTTCAGTCGATCGCTCATACGTGTTCGCGCTCGTGTGCGTGGCATTCATCGGCCTCGGCCCGAGCGCGTGCGGCCGAAGCTCCGACCCTTCCGTCTACGCGGGAGGCTCGGTCGCGGACGGTCAGGTCGTCACGGTCGGTGATACGTGGACCTACGGGACGCCACAGATCCTCAACCGAACGGGCAAGCCGATCGAGTTTCGGCGTCTGGACCTTGTGCGGGCGTTCGGCCGCTTTCATCCGATCGCGATTCGACTAGCAGGCCCAAACCGGGGCGAGAATGTCCTCGCGGCTCCGGGGTTCCCCCCGAACGACCACGACCCCGCCTCCTACGGGAAGGTCGATGGGTTCGTCGCACCACCAGACCCGGCGCAGGCTCCCGCCGAAGGGAACTGGGGGACCGAGGTCGTGATCGCCTTGCGCATGGATTCGCCCGGCAACGCGGGGTTCGCAGGCCTCCGCCTCACGTACCTGTTGGACGGCGAGTCGTTCGTCCTCGAAGTGCCCGACTCGTTCGTGGCCTGTACGCAACGAGCCGAGGAGGGCCTGAAACAAGCAGGGGAGCGTTGCGGGGACCTGATCCCAGAGCCTGTGGGGAAAACGAGTGTCTACGTTGCCGGCTCATGAGGCCCCGACGGGCGTGTAGCACGGCGGGGCGTTCGTGCCGCCATCGGACCCGCTGAATCCTCGGACCATCTCCCTAGTCGCCACGTGAGGATGCGGCCCTTACCCGAAGCGTCATCGCTCGGCCCACGGTTCGAACTGGGCTGCCGCTTTGTCGGTCATCCAGGCGGGTCGAACGCCGTGGCCGACGGTCGAGCGTGGTTCTCCTCGACCTCCTCGCTGTACTCCCAGGCCTCGTCCCTTCGGATCGCAAGGATCGCGTTGATCTCGCCCGCGTGATAGATCCAGTGACCGGCAACCATCAGGACGATGTCCGCGAGCGGGCCCGAGCTCCCCCAATGCGGCGGCCTCGGCGCGTCGAAATCAGCGCGATCGCCGAGCGACTCCAGCCATCGTTCATACCTCCTTTCGTACCAGGCCATGACCTCGTCCACGTATCCCTTCGTCGGCTCGATCCAGTCGCGCATCCCGCGCGGCCAGTCCGTCCGGTCCCAATGACGAGGCTCCGCCTCGAAGGCGTAGGAGTGATACACAGCACTCCACGCCGCGACGTGTTTCGCGATCCCGAGGATCGAGCGGTAGCCGCCCGCGGAGTCGAGGGCCTCTTCGAGCGTGAGCCGTGCCGTGTTGTCGACGAACGTCCCGTGCGCCCGCTCGAGGGCGGCTCGCGCCAGATCCTCGGCTCTCATGGGCCGATCATCCCCCCGTTCGAGTGACCTACGGCGCTTCCAGCGGTGTCTGCTGATGCAGCACCATCCTCCTCTCGTCGTTCGACGTCGATACACGCTCGTGATGTCCCCGAGGCGTGCCAGAACGTTTCCTCGAGGTCGATCAAGGCAAGGCCGACTTTGACCTATCCGTCGAAGGCGGCCGTGGCTACACTCGTCGAGACGAGCGAGAGGTGGCGAGCATGGGCGTACACGTCCAGCCGGATATCCCGGTGCGGCCCGGATCGGTGAAGCGTCCCGGGGTGATACTCGCGGCCGTCGCGGCCGGGATCGCGTTCGGAATGGTCGTGATCTACCTCCTGTTGATCCGCCGCCAAGGCGACGGCATCGGGCTGCGCGTGCTCCTGGTCGCGTCTTGTGTGCTGGCCGCCGGCACCTGTGCCGCCGGTGCGGTTTGGTCGGCGTCCCGTCAACGTCGGCTCGTGTTGATGGCGGCCGCAGCCGGCGGATTGACATCGCTGGGCATCATCGGGATGTGGTCGATCGGGCTGCCGCTCTTCATCGGTGGCGTGCTGATGATCATCGGTTCCGTGCGGTTGGCCCATGCCCTCAGGGGCGCCGGACGCTCACGGCTACCGGCGCTGGCAGCGAGCGTCGCCGCCTTCTTCCTGCCGGTCGCGGTCTTGTTCACTCCCCGATAGGGGTTGCTGCTTGGCTGTGTTGCGCCGCACTCGGGCTCGTTTCGCCATCGTGGGCGCGTCGGGCACTTCTGTCTCGTGATCACCGACGCGGGCGCGTGAAGGCGCTGCGCATGCAGAGGCGGGTCTTGGTGCGCGAGGAGGCGCTGGGGGTGCTCCGCGCGAGCGGAGCGAGCGGGCCCCCGGCGCGAGCTCACCTGCATGGTGAACGAGGTTTCGGACGAGGTCGCCGGGTTCGGGTTCATCGAGTTTCCGCTCAAAGACCCGAGCATCACCGAAGTGATGGTGAACGGTCTCGACTACGTGTTCGCGGAGCAGGAGGGGCGGATCGAGATTGGGAGGGGGTGTTGCGAAGCCTCTCGCGCGTGTCCGAGTGTTCCTCAGATGTTCGTTGAGCCGCCGAGTAGTGTCCTGGCAATGGTCTCGCTCCAACCGATTAGCGAATCGAATCGCGAAGCGGTCGAAGCTCTTCGCGTCTCACGGGCTCAGGAGCAGTTCGTCAGTGGCGTTGCCGAGTCGTTGCTCGAAACAGCCGACGAGCCGGACGGTCGCGCCCTGTACTGGGCGGTCTACGCCGACGAGACGCCGGTTGGGTTCGTGATGATCAGCGACGAGGTCGGCAGCCCTGAGTACATACCGCACTACCTTTGGAAGCTGTTGATCGACGAGCGCTACCAAGGACGAGGCTTCGGCACCGCAACGCTCGACCTGATCGTTGGGTACTTCCGCGGGCGGCCTGGGGTCCAGGTGCTGTGGACGAGCGCTGGGCAGGGCAACGGCAGCCCGATCGCGTTCTACGAGCGCTTCGGCTTCGAGCAAACGGGTGAGATCGTGTTCGACGATGAGGTCTTGCTTCGGCTCAAGCTCGGTTAGCCCGCTCCCGTAAGCATGAGGCGCATCGTCATGGAGAAGGTGAGTGCGTCGCGGTGTACGCACGGGAGGTGGACCAAGGGATAGGTAGTGCTTCGGGCTACGCCGAGGTCGGGTCCTGGCCGACTTGGATGTATCCGCGCACCTTCGTACCGGCGCCCGGTCGGCTCTCGACCTCGAGCCTGCCTGCGGTTGCGTCCAGCCGGTCGGCCATCCCCTGTAGCCCCGAGCCCTTCGCCAGGTCGGGCACGAAGCCTCTCCCGTCGTCCTCCACCTGAAACGTGAGCCAACCGTCCGCCTCGGCGAGCCGCACGACGGCTGCGGTCGCGTTCGCGTACTTCGCCACGTTCTGGAGAGCCTCGAGCACGCAGAAGTAGACCGTCGCCTCGACCTGTTGTTCGTACCGCCTCACCCCATCGGCCTGCAAGGTGGTGGCGACGGCGGTCTTGCGGGCCTGCGCCTCGAGCGCCGCGGCGAGGCCTCGGTCGGCCAGCAGCGGCGGATAGATCCCTCGGGCGAGGTCGCGAAGGTCTTCGAGCGCGTCCGTCAACGATCGCTGGAGCGCGGGGATCGATCCGATGAGCCGTTCGCCTCCCGGGATGTCTCGTGCTTGGCGCTCGAGCAGTCCCAGCCGAACACCGAGTGCGACCAGCTGCTGCTGCGCGCCATCGTGGAGGTTCCGCTCGATCTTGCGGCGTTCGGAGTCCTGCGCCTCGACCAGCCGCAGGCGAGAGGCGCGGAGCTTGTCGATGGTGAGCTCCAGCTCCGCTGTCAGGCGAACGTTGCGCACGACGAGGCCGGCTTGGGAAGCGGCATGCTGCGCCAGCGCGGCCTCGGCCGGCGAAAGTGCCTCGTTGCCCGGTTTGTACAGGACGACGACTCCAAGCGATTCGTCGTCCTGGCGGACGGGGAGCACGCCTGCTGCGCCCTCGAACGCGGGAAGCTCGTCGTCGGCCATATGCGTGCGGCTCGGCGGGTCCGGCGTGCCGCGCGGCCAGATCGCGATCGCGCGCAGTGTCGAGGAGACGCGTACCCAGACCTCGGCGCGGGTGGCTCCCGTGCCGCTGGCGAGCAGCGACACCATCTGGTCGAGCTGGTCCTCAAGGGGCCGGGCGCGAGCCATGGACTCCGCGAACTCCGACAGCACCTGATACGGCGTGGCGCGCTCACCGTAGACCATCCGGTTCGCCACGATCTGCGCGCGCCTCCGCAGCGGCTGAAACAGGACGGCGATCGCGACGGCCGCCGCCACGGTGAGGACGGGCCCGCCGCCGTAGCCGGCCAGCGCGCCGACGCCGGCCACGACCGCGACATACACGCCGGTCACCGCCGCCGCGAGGAGGCCGTATGCCACTGTCCGGTTGATGATGACGTCGATCTGATAGAGCCCGTATCGCAGGATCGCGACCGTGATCGCGACGGGAAGCCCGAACAGCGCGATCACGGCCGAGATCAGCCCGATGGCTGTGGTGATCACCGCGTCGTTCCCCACCGCGATCAGCGCGGCCGTGAGAGCGACCTGGCACAGAACGAACGCGCCGGCCGCGAACGCCACCCACTTGATCTGCTGACGGAGCTCGAGGTCGCCGGATCGGTACCGCACGACGAGGCCGGCAACGGCCGCGGCCAGCACCAAGGCGGACGAGGTGCCGAGGCCCGGGATAGTCCCGAGGAAGGTGTGTCGCAGCGCATCGATGCCGAAGGGGTTCGGGAACCGGAGCGAGACCCCCCCGGGCGCGGGTAACGCCACGAGTCGCGGCGTCAGGACCATCGCCAGGAGGGCGATCGCCGACACAGCGATCGCCGCGGCCGCGACCGGGCGCCACCGAGGCGACGGCAGCCGGCCCGTCGGGAAGACCAGCAGCATGAAGGCCAGACCCATGACGACCGGCACGAAGATCAGCTCGGAGGACGCGCCGATCTCTCGAGGTCCCGGCAGGACCCCCGGGTGGGCGAAGCTGAGGACGGCGTAGAGCGAGGTGGCGCCCATCGCGGCGAGCCCGGCCCCCTCGAACAGGAGGAACCAACCGATGGGGTTGCCGACGCGTCGGACGATCAACGTGCCCAGCGCCGCGTACACGACCGCCGCCAAGGACAGGGCGACGAGCGGATAGGAGTCCGTCGGTTCGAGGTGGGGCCAGGCCACCACCGCGAAGACGACGTCTATGCACGCGACGAGGACGCTCGCACCCAACAGCCACCCGGCCCACAGCTCGGCCCGACGGTGCGTTCCCGGCATGATCGTGGTCCATCCTCGGTTGCGGCCCACACGAGCGCGGGCCTCGCCGGACCAGTGTGCCGTCCCAGGGGATGGTTCGCCCGGGTGTCACCACCACGGAAGTGGGAGGACACCACACCTGAGGGCTTGACCCCTCGGGCGGTCCCCGTTGGCGTCGAGTCTCACCCGGATGAACGAGGCGCTCATGACCTTGGCAACACAGCTGGTCAAGCAGAAGGGGGCCTTCGATGACCGACCTCGCTGACTCGTTCGCCGCGGTAAACGTCATGACGGCGGTCGGCAGTTCCGCCCCCGTCGCGTTGACCCACGACGAGTGGGATGAGCAGGAACCAGCGTGGTCGCCGGACGGCTGCGCGATCGCATTCCAGGTCAGCGCGCCGGGGGCTCAGAGCTAGGACATCGCGGTCATGGATGCCGACGGGAGCGGCGTTGTTCGGCTCACCGATGACCCGGGGTATGACGCGGATCCCGTGTGGTCGCCCGATGAGTCGTTCATGGGGATGCCCTCCCGAGGGAGTCTGGGTCTGCGGTTGGAACTTGTGTGACTGCCTCCGGCTGCCCTCCAGGGGGCGCAGTGCGGCCCTGGGACGGGGTGTTCACCGCCCGGCGGAACAGACGGCCGATCATCCGCACGATAGCCAGTTGGCTGCTGGCGAAGTAGCGGTTCTTCGGCAGTTCGTCGGCGACGTCTTGTTCACGCAGCCGGTAGTAGATGTGCCGCTGCACGGGAGGGAGCCGATCCTGGCGTTCGAAGTTGACGCTGGGGATGAACACCATTCCCGCCGATCCGCCGATGGTCTCGACGAACGGCTCTCCGCACTCGTCGCAGCGGGCGCGATCGAGATCCGCGCACTTCGCGAAGCGGCCGCGGTCGGGGTGCCCGAACCGAGAGCCGCGCCCATGGGCGAAACCCGGAGGCAGCAGTTTCGGGTTGACGAAGGTCGCGCGCTCGGCGTGCACGTCGATCTTCTTCGCGCGGACGAAGGTGACATCGGTGTACGGCTTGCCCATGAACTGTTGGCAGTACAAGCAGTGGCAGTAGAAGCGCTGCATGGGAACCCCTGCCGTCACTTCGAAGGTGTTCGCACCGCAGGCGCACGCGCCGCGTACGGTTGCTGTTGTCGGCTCGGTCGACATGAGCTCTGGCTCCGTTATGCAGTCGTGGTGATCATGGCCGCGCCGACTTCAGCGCGATCATGTCCAGCGTGCCCTAAACCTCGATACGTCGATCGCGGCCGCCGCGGAGACTCCCGAGCCGATCCGAGGCGCAATCGTCCTGCAGGATGCCTTCACCTCAGCTCACCACCAGGTAGAGATGCCAGCGGTCGGGGACGCCCTTCAGCTCGTGAATGGTTGCCCATCTCTCCACCGACCCATCCTCCGGCCAGAGGTGCGGGGCCGCAAGCCGGGTCCGGCCCACGTGCGATGCTGCGCCCCATGAGGGATCAGGTGCGCATCGTGAGTGCGGTCGCGCGTGATCCTCGGATGGCGCGGATCGAGTTCGCGTACTTCGGGTTCGGCATGTCGGAGTACGGCACCTGGATCGCGATCCTCGTCTACGCGTACGACCGTGGGGGCGCCACCGCTGCCGGGCTGGTCGCGGCCATCCAGCTGCTCCCCGCGGGGCTCGTGGCTCCGTTCGGCGCCTACGCCGGGGACCGGTTCGCGCGCGACCGCGTGCTCTTCGTGAGCTACCTCGTGCAAGCGGTCGCGCTCGGCGCGGTCGCGATCGCCCTTGCCGCGAACGCGCCGTTCGGGCTGACGCTGGTGTTCGCGACCGTCGCGGCCGCCAGCATGACGTTCACGAGGCCCACCCAGTTCGCGCTCCTGCCCAGCGTGGCCACCAGCCCGAAGGAGCTGACCGCGGCCAACTCCGTGATGGCCATGGCCGAGAGTGCTTCGCTGGTGGTCGGACCGTTCGTCGCCGGTGTGGTGCTAGCGAGGACCGGGCCGGCTGCGGTGTTCGCCCTGTTCGCGGTGGTCGTGTTCGTCGGTGCCCTGTTGGTCGCCCGCCTCGATGTGGCCTCCGGTGGGATGCGGCCCGAGGAGCCGATGGACGCGCGCGACGTGGTGCGCGAGGCGTTCGGAGGCTTCCGGGCGCTCGCGGAGGAACGCATGGCCGGCCTGCTCGTCGTCGTGCTGGCGGCGAGCCTGTTCCTGTTGGGAGCCCTCGACGTGATCTACGTGGGTGTGGCCATCGACCTCCTCCACAAGGGTCAGGGGTGGGCGGGATTCCTCAACTCGGCCGCGGGGCTCGGCGGGTTGGTCGGGGCGCTCTTCACGGTGGCGTTGGTCGGTCGGCGGCGATTGGTGCCGTCCCTCGCCGGCGGGTCGCTCCTCTTCGGGGCGCCCATCATCGTCATCGGTGTGGTCCCGTCGGCCGTGAGTGCGCCCTTCTTGTTCGCGGGGGCCGGCGCCGGAGGATCCGTCTCGTGGATGGCCGGGAACACCCTTCTCCAGCGGATCGCGCCCGACGAGGTCTTGGCTCGCGTGTTCGGCATCGTCGAAGGATTGGGGACGTTGGGGACGGCTGCCGGCGCGCTTGGCGCCTCGGCGCTCATGGCCGCCTTCGGGGTGCGGACGGCGCTGATCGTGGTCGGAGCGCTTGCCCCGATCTCCGCCCTCGCGCTCTGGATTCCGCTCTCGGCGATCGACCGGGAGGCCAAGGCCCCCGACGCCGACACGCTGAACCTGATCCGCGGCCTCCCGATCTTCGCCCCGCTGCCCGCGCCGGCGATCCAGCGGATACTCGTGAACCTCAAGCGAACCGAGCTCGGCCCCGGCGCCGTCCTGATGCGCCAAGGGGACGTGGGCGAGCGCTTCTACGTCATCGCGGCCGGCGAGGCCGAGGTGACCCGCGACGGCGCGCACGTGGCCTACCGGGGCGTCGGTGAGTACGTGGGTGAGATCGCGCTCCTTCGCGATGTGCCGCGCACCGCGACGGTTACGGCCACGTTGCCCATGACGGTCTTGAGCCTCGAGCGGGAGCCCTTCCTCGAGGCGGTCACGGGCCACCCGCAGAGTCACGCACGCGTCGAGGCGATCGTGGACGAGCGCATGCCGGCCGACCCCGACGACCGCTGAGGACTCCGGCCCACACCAGGACGAGCATGTCCAGATGCCGTGTAGCCGGTGGAAGCTTGGGGTGCTCAGGCACGCTCGTCCCCCGGCGTGGATCGATTCGGTCCCCCGACAAGAACCGAGAATCGGTCGCCTTGGGGATAGGTTCGGCCGCGGCCGCTCGCTATCGTTCGGCTTCCCCAACGGCGACCACCGAGACACCGGTCGCCGGCTCTCCCTGGAGCTTCCCCTCGTTGGCGACACGTGGATCCGCACGGACGGGAGGTCGACGATGGAGGGACGCGAGCAGGCGCAGGTGAGCCCCGACGCCCTCGCCGTCGTCCGGCGGGATCTGCGGGAGCAGCTGCGGCTCCGCGTCGATGCGCGCGGGCTCGCGTCGGCACCCCGCACGGAGCGACAGGTGCGTGTGCGGGAGGAGGCGCTCAGCGTTCTTCGTGGCAGCGGCGCGATCCTTCCCCATCGCGAGCTCACCCGCATGGTGAACGAGGTTTCGGACGAGGTCGTCGGGTTCGGGTCCATCGAGTTCCTGCTCAAGGACCCGAGCGTCACCGAGGTAATGGTGAACGGTCCCGACGACGTGTACGTGGAGCGAGAGGGGCGGATCGAGAGGGCGCCGGATGGACTATTCGAGGGGGAGGAGTCCGTCTTGCATCTGATCGAGCGCATCGTAGGACCATTGGGCCTCCGGGTCGACGAATCATCGCCTTGGGCGGATGCGCGACTTCCGGACGGTTCGCGGGTCCACGCGATCATCCCGCCTCTCTCGCTTCGCGGTCCTTCGCTCAGCATCAGGAAGTTCTCGCAGGTGCCCTTGCGCGCCGACGACCTCCTTAGGCAGGCCAGCGTAGGGCCGCGGATGCTTCGCTTCCTCGCGGCATGCGTGCGTGGACGCGTGAACGTGATCGTGAGCGGCGGGACCGGCAGCGGCAAGACCACCCTGCTCGGCGTCCTCAGCGGGTTCATCCCCGACGGAGAACGGCTGATCACGATCGAGGACGCCGCCGAGCTGCGGCTCGCGAAGCCACACGTTGTGGCCCTCGAGGCGCGGCCGGCGAACGTGGAGGGCCGGGGTGAGGTCACGGTGCGGGACCTCGTGCGCAACGCGCTGCGGATGCGGCCCGACCGCATCATCGTGGGCGAGGTCCGCGGCGGCGAGGCCCTCGACATGCTCCAGGCCATGAACACCGGTCACGAGGGTTCGCTCTCCACCGCCCACGCGAACTCGGCGCGCCATCTCCTGTGGCGCCTGGAGACCATGGCGATGATGTCCGACGTCGAGCTTCCCGCGGCGCACATCCGCAACCAGGTCGCCACGGCGATCGACATCGTGGTGCATCTCGCGCGGCTCCGCGACGGTCGTCGGGTGGTGTGGGAGATCGCGGCGGTCGAAGGCACCCACCGCGGGGAGCCCGTCATCGCGTCGCTCTACCGATTCCGCTCCCGAGCCGGAACGGATGGGACCTTCGAGGCCACCGGCTCCGTGCCCAACGTCGCCGAGGTGCTCGCCGAACGGGGCGAGGACGTGAGCGACTTGCTCTTCGAACCGGGCGAGGACGGGTGAACGCGCTGGCCGCCACCCTGCTGGGGCTCGCGGTGTGGTTCTCGGGCCGGGCACACCGCGGCTCGGCCCTCCGTCGCGTGCGCTCTCGCCTCGGGGGTGCCGACGCCCTGCCGAGCGCTGGTCGCGCCGACCGGGTGCCGACGTGGCTGCCGTGGTCGCTCGCGGGCGGACTGGCGGCCTGGGTGTTGATCGCCCCCTGGTGCGTGCCGATCGGAGCCGCCGCAGGGGTGGGGCTTCGCCGCGGGATGCGCCGTCGTGCTGCTGCCAAACACGCCGCGATCCGTGACGAACAGCTGGCGGATGCTGTGGGTTCCGTCGCCGCGGCCCTGCGGGCGGGACTGTCGGTCCCTCAAGCCATCGACTACACGGCTGCTGAGACGCCGCCCCCGCTCGGCTCGACCTTCGGCGAGGTCGCTCGCGCCATCGACCTGGGGGAGCCGATGGAAGCGGCTGTCAGCCGCTGGGCGGGTTCGGTGGGCACGGACGACGCTCGGTTGTTTGCCGGCGTCCTCCGCTTGCATCGGCGCAGTGGCGGCGATCTCCCTTCGGTCTTGGATCAGGTGGTGGCGACGTTGCGGGATCGTCGCGACGCCGCCCGCGAGGTGCGCGCCCTCACGGCCCAGGGCCGCCTGTCCGGCGCCATCCTCGGTTTCCTGCCCATCGGATTCTTCGCGTTCCTGTGGCTCACGTCGCGGCGCGACATCGAGGGCGCGTTCCGATCCCCGGAGGGGATGGCCGCGATCGGCGTGGGGCTCGCCATGGAAGGGCTCGCCTTCGTATGGATCCGGCAGCTGCTGGAGGTCGGGTGATCGCGATCGCGGAACTGTTCGCGCTTGCCGCGACGCTGGCGGCCGCGGCGGCCGTTCACGAGGCGAGGCCCCACCTCCTGGTCGCTCGCTTGCCGCAGCCGGCGAGCGCTCCCGAAGATCCGCCGGCCGACCCTTTGACGTGGCTCGGGCGGACGCGACCCGGTCGGCGACTCGGCGGCCCCTCCGCGCGTTCCGCGTTGGACGGCGCCGGGTGGTCCGTCGAACCGTCTCGGTTCGCGGGCGTCCGGCTGGCCGGTGCGGGGCTCGGGGTGCTGTTCGGCGTGATCGTCCCCTTCCCGGGCCCGCTCGTGGCTCCCCTCCTCGCCGTGGCCGGGGCGCGGCTCCCGCTCTTCGTCGCAGGGCGTGCCGCGCGGCGCCGGCAGGCCGCCATGAACGCCGAGATCCCGCAGCTCCTCGATCTGTTGGCCGCGGGTTCCTCGGCCGGGCTCGCGGCGCCTCTGGCCTTGCGCCGAGCGATCGACGGCATCCATGGCCCCCTCGCAGAACAACTCCGCAAGGTCCTCGACGACGTGGACCTCGGCGCGCGTTGGCGGGACCGACTCCGCGCGCTCGCGGATCATGCGCAGCTCCCCGACCTCACCAAGGCGGTCGCGACCCTCACGAGGACGGAGTCGCTCGGTTCTTCCCTGGCCGATTCCACGCGAGAGCTCGCGGTCGCCGTGCGCTCCGCGCGCCGCGCCGCGGTCACCGAACGGGCCCGCACCGCCCCGGTCAAGATGCTCTTCCCGCTCGTGTTCCTCGTCCTCCCCGCCTTCCTCCTCCTCACGGTGGTCCCCGTCCTCCTCACCACCCTGGAATCCATCCGTTGAGTGAGAGGAGGTGGATCGGATGTTGTTGTTGCACGTGCTGTTGCTCCGGGCGTCGGGGTTCCTCCGTCGAGATGAGGGACAGACCACCGCCGAGTACGCGTTGGTGATCCTGGCGGCGGCCGCGGTCGCGGTCGTCCTGATCGCGTGGGCACATTCCTCGGGGAAGCTGCCCGCGTTCTTCGATCAGGTGATCGACAACGTGATCGGGAACGCTAGTGGTGCCTAGGTCCCATCGGTCAAGGTCCGAGCGGGATGAGCGAGGGACGGCCGCCGTGGAGTTCGCCCTGGTGTTGCCATTGATCCTCGTGATCGCGTTGGCCTTGGTCCAGGTCGGCCTGCTGGTGCGGGACCGGCTCCTGGTGGAGGACGCGGCGCGTGCCGGGGCACGCGCCGCGGCGCTCCAGTCCGACATCGTCGCCACACGCGACGCCGCCGCGGCCGCCGCCCTCGCGCTCGACCCCGCAGAGCTCGAGGTGAACGTGGAGCGCTCGGGGACCCAGGGGGATCCGGTGACCGTCACGATCGCGTACCAGGCTGCGATCCGCGTTCCCCTCGTGTCGTGGCTGTTCGGGCCGAGCGTAGGGATGGGGGCCTCCGCGACCGATCGCCAGGAGTTCGCGTGAGGTCGGAACGGGGCTCCATCACGGTGGTCGCCGCGGGCGTGATCGCGATCACCGTGATCGCCACCATGGGCGTGGCCGACGTCGGGAAGGCCTTGGTGGCGCGCGCCCACGGCCAGCGGGCGGCCGACGCCGCCGCGCTTGCCGCCGCCCAGGAGCTCGCGCTTCCCACGGGACGGGTCCCGGCGGAGGTCGCGGCGGACCTCGCCGCGCGCAACGGCACCGCGCTCACGGCGTGCGTCTGCCCCGCCGGCTCGCTGGAGGCGACCGTGACCGTCCGTGCCGACGTTGGTCGTCTACTGCTGCTGCCCGGAGATCGAACGATCGAGGTCATGGCTCGGGCGGTCGTCGATCTGCCGGGTGGGTAAGACCGATCCAAGTGCCTGGAGAGTTCCTCGTTCCGTAATGAGGACGTTCGATGGCCGCAAGGGTTCGCTGCCTAGGGTCGACCCAGCCCCGCGCGGACGGCACGACTCGTCGAAGGGAGGTGATGGAGGGCCGTGCGCGGGGACCGGCATCGATACCCCAAGGAGGTTCTCCATGCGATCCATCCGAAACATCCGCGGGCTGGCGCTCGTGGCCGCCGTGACCCTGTCGGCGTTCATCGTGGGCGCCGGCCCCGCCACGGCGCACGAACACGAGCACGGAAGGAAGGGGTCGGTGTACACGCTCTCGAACGACCCCGCGGGCAATGCGCTCCTCGTCTTCCATCGCGCCGCGAACGGCACGCTCACGGCCGCCGGCTCCGTGGCGACGGGAGGCCTGGGTACCGGCGCGGGACTGGGCAGCCAGGGAGCCCTGGCCCTGGGCCGCGGCGGCCGCGCGCTCGTGGCCGTGGACCCGGGCAGTGATCAGATCTCGGCGTTCCGGATCACCAACAACGGGCCCGTGCTCACGGACGTTGCGTGGTCGGGCGGCGACCTGCCGATCAGCGTCTCGATCCGCGGTCGTCTGGTCTACGCACTCAACGACGGGTCGGACACGCTGTCGGGCTTCCGGCTCGGCTGGAACGGTGACCTCAAGCCGATCCACGGCTCCACCGTGGGGTTGTCCGGCGCGGGCATCGCGCCCGCTCAGGTCCAGTTCTCACCGAACGGCCGGAGCGTGGTGGTGACGGAGAAGAACACGAACCTGATCGACGTCTACCGGGTGCGGGACGGCGGGCGCCTGAGCGCCCCGAACGTCCAGGCGTCCCAGGGCGAGACCCCCTTCGGGTTCGCCTTCGACCCCCGAGGGCGGGTGTTGGTCTCCGAGGCCTTCGGCGGAGCCCCCGACGCCAGCACGGTCTCGTCCTACCGGGTGGGATCGGGCGGTCAGCTCGACACCATCAGCGCCTCTGTGCCCGATCATCAGAGCGCAGCGTGCTGGGTGGCCGTGGCGAGGCACGGGAGGTTCGCGTACACCACCAACACGGGCAGCAACTCCGTCTCGGGCTACGACATCGCCCATGACGGAAGCCTCACACTCATGAACGGCCCCGCGTCCGCCGCCGGCGTGGCGCCGACCGATGTCGACGCTGGGGGCGGGTACCTCTACGCCCTGAACGCCGGGTCCCACGACATCAGCGCCTTCGTCGTGAGGGGTAACGGCGCTCTCGTCAGCATCGCCGGGGCGGCCGGCCTGCCGGCGGGATCGGTCGGCCTCGTCGCCGTCTGACGCGCCTGCATCGACGCCCGATAGCCCCGCCGCGACCCCGGCCCCTCAGGCCGGG
>JBBRWM010000002.1:0-441602 GCA_038249195.1 Actinomycetota bacterium | reverse complement strand
TGGAAGGGTCGTCGCTAAACGGCTAAAAGGTACTCCGGGGATAACAGGCTGATCCTGCCCAAGAGTCCATATCGACGGCAGGGTTTGGCACCTCGATGTCGGCTCGTCTCATCCTGGGGCTGGAGCAGGTCCCAAGGGTCGGGCTGTTCGCCCGTTAAAGAGGCACGCGAGCTGGGTTTAGAACGTCGTGAGACAGTTCGGTCCCTATCCGCTGTGGGCGCAGGAGATCTGAGAGGAGCTACCCCTAGTACGAGAGGACCGGGGTGGACGAACCTCTGGTGTGCCAGTTGTCGCGCCAGCGGCATGGCTGGTTGGCCACGTTCGGACGGGATAAGCGCTGAAAGCATCTAAGTGCGAAGCCTCCCTCGAGATGAGATCTCCCACTGGGTTAACCAGGTAAGGCCCCTCGCAGACCACGAGGTTGATAGGCCGGAAGTGGAAGTGCCGCAAGGTACGGAGCTGACCGGTACTAATAGGCCGAGGGCTTGATCCTTGCTCGCGCTCGCTATCGCAGTTCCTCAAGCTCTGCTCGAGGACGCACCCTCGAACAGATCTCTCGAGGGATCGACCGAGGTTCCACGGTCGATCCACGTCGAGAACCGCCGTTTCGGTGGCCATAGCGGAGGGGATACACCCGGTCCCATCTCGAACCCGGAAGTTAAGCCCTCCCGCGCCGATGGTACTGCCCGGGCGACTGGGTGGGAGAGTAGGTCGCTGCCGGGACATCGTGCCAACGGGCCACCTTCGGGTGGCCCGTCGGCGTCTGTACGCTAGGAGCGAGATGCCCAAGGCCCTCACCCCGCGCCCCGGGAGCAAGCACCGCCGTGCATCGGCCGCTTCCACAGGGAACCTCCCGCGCGACGTCACCGACGAGCTCCAGCGGGTGACGCGACCAACGGATCTTCGCGACGCCACGGGGCGGCTCTCCCGTGCGATCGAGCTGCTCGAGCGGGGAGACTCCGGCGGTGCCGCGGCGGAGGCGACGAAGGCGAAGGCGCTATCGCCGCGATCGGCGTCGGTGCGGGAGGTACTCGGCCTGGCGTACTACGGTCAGGGCCGATGGCAGGAGGCCCTTACGCAGATCAAGGCCTATAAGCGCATGGCCGGAAGCTCGGATCAGAACCACATCATCGCTGACTGCCTTCGGGCGCTGGGCCGGCCCGCGGAGGCCATCCCCCTGGCCGAGGAGGTCCTGCGCACCAAAGCGCCGAACGAGGCGAAGGCGGAGGCGGTCATCGTGGCCGCGTCGGCCCTCGCCGACCAGGCCCGCTTCCCGGAGGCGCTTGCGTTCTTGGCACGCGCCCGCACGCGCGACGATGTGGCCGAGGATTACACCCTGCGCCTGTGGTACGTCAAAGGCGACATCCTGGCGAAGGCGGGCCGCTTCGACGAGGCCGCGGAGCAGTTCCGCAAGGTGATGCGCCACGATCCTGCCGCCTTCGACGCGGCGGAACGGCTCGCCGAGCTCGGCTAGGGTTCTGCACCCGACTCCGCCTCGCGCTCCCATCGCTTGCGCCAATATCGGGCGAGACCGGTCGCGTTCATGCGGATGCTGCCGATCGCGTCGTAGCGCTCCAGATCGATGGGCCTTCCGGCATCGGCTCGGAACTCGCGCATGGCGAGCTCGGTCAGGACCTGAGCGAGGTCGTCCGCGTCCGCGTCGGGGCGCGCGATGAGCGCGCCTGCCACGGCATCGGACCAGCTGCGCACGCGCTCCGCGGCCCGCTCGCACCCCGCCTGCGGCTCGACGACGGTGCCGAAGTGCGACGTCAACAGGATCCGCGGTGCGAGCGCCCGTATCCGCTCGATGCTGGCGAGGGCCTGTTGGACCTCGACCTCCGGGGGCGGCAGCGCCGGCCGGTAGGCGTCGGCCCAGGGGAGGTGCGAGCCGATCGCCTCTCCCGTGAAGACGGCCCCGGAGTCCGGCTCGTGCAGCGCGATGTGATGCGAGGCGTGCCCGGGCGTATGAAGCACCTCAAGGCGCCGCGGCCCCAGCACGATCCGGTCTCCGTCGGTGACCGCGTGCACGCGAGCGGCGTCCACGGGGACGGTGTCGCCGTAGAGCGCTCGCATGCGTTCGGCGCCGTAGGTCCGCGAGGTGCTCGCCAGGAGTCGAGAGGGGTCGACGAGGTGGGGAGCTCCTCGTTCGTGGACCCACACGCTCGCGCGTGGGAACCGGTGGAACAGGGGCCCCACGCCTCCTGCATGGTCGAGGTGGACATGGGTGAGCACCACGTGAGCGAGGTCGCTCGGGCCGACGCCCAGTCCTTCGAGCGCCTCACCCAGCGCGTCCGCGTCCGCGGCGGACGCGGACTCGACGAGCGTGGGCTCCGCGCCGGTCATGAGGTACACCGAGTTGAATTGTTCGAGCCCGGCCGTGCGCGTGTCGATCCCCAGGATGCCGTCGGCGGCCTCGAAGGTGGCGAGGGCGGGCGCGGCGGAGGGGGTGCTCACCGGCGGAGTCTGCCACAGCCGTGTCGGCCCTGGATGCTAGCGTCGGGATACTCCTCCCCCGAGAGCTCGGCCGAAGGTGGCCGGCCAAAGGTGGCCGGCCGAAAGTGGCCGGAAGGTCCGCCGAGGTGTCCGGCTGCAGGTCCCCGAGCAGCACAGGGCCCCGAAGGCCGGCCCGAAGGCCGGCCCGGAGGCCGGAAGGAGTGGGGCCTCATGGTGACGGTGAACGTCGTGGTCCTTGCCGGGACGGTGGCGGCCGAGCCTGTGCAGCGACAGATGCCCTCGGGGGACGAGGTGACGGAGCTCCGACTGTCCGTCCCGGAGCTCGGTAAGCGCCTGCTTCCCCTGCCCGTGGCGGCCTGGCATGCGACCGTCGGCAAGCGTGCGCTGAAGGGGATCGCCAAGGGAGACGACGTATTGGTCTACGGACAGCTCGTGCGGCGCTTCTATCGCAGCGGCGCGGGCGCGCGCAGCCTCACGGAGGTCGTCGCGACGGGGATCAAGAAACTCGAGGCCGTGGGGTCCTGAGAGACACGCGTGTCGTCATCGGCCCGAGGGGTCGAGCGGCATCAGCACCATCCCCGTACGTGGCTTCGGCCAGAAGTACGTCGACTTCTGCGGCAGACGGCCTCCTCGCTCGACCACCGAGCGGATGCGCTCGGGCGTGGTCGGCGGCAAGAGATACGCGGCCACGGCGCCTCCCCCGCGCACCGCCTCGAGCGCTGCGCCGGCGTCGGGTGTGAACCGCAGGCTCTCTGGAAGGATCCGCCCGTCCAACATCGACGCGTGCAGGGCCTGCACCGCCGGGGGGGTTCGCGGGAGCTGCAGGAGGCGATAGGCCAGATCCCCTCGTTCCCGGACCACGGTCGCGACGACGGCGTCGTCATCGGAAACGCCCGCGAGGGCCGCCGACAGATCCGCGACGGCGACGCCGTCGTGGGGTGGTTCGCCGGCCAACTGGACGCGGTGGAAGGGGAACACGACCACGGGCTCCGTCGCTGCGTCGACGATGAGGGTGAGCACGCGGTCCCAGGGGCCGGGTCCGTCCAGTGCATGGCGCTCGTCCCGGTAGGCCATCGCGGTGGTGTACCGATGATGTCCGTCGGCGATCAAGAGGGGTTCGGCCGCCAGCCCTTCGGCGATCCGCGGGTCGGGAGGCACCGGCCACATCCGATGGCGGACCCCTCGCTCGTCCTGCGTCTCGAAGGAGGCGCCTCCTCGGGTGGCGTGCGCCAAGAGGTGATCCAACACGGGACACGGACCTCGCACAGTGCCGTAGATCGGGGACAGATGGGTAGCGGTCGCGCGCAGGAGCTCGAGCCGGTCGTGCACCGGCCCGGGCATCGTTCGCTCATGGGGCACGACGCCCTCGCCCCATGGCTCGATATCCATCGCCACGAGGAGGCCGCGGATCGTCGAGGGGGCGCCGTCGCGCGGGACCGACATCTCGTATGCGTAGTACGTGGCGGGGGTGCGCACGAGCACCCCCTTCGCCTCCCACTCCCGCAGGAGGTCGCTCGCGCGCCGGTAGCGACTGCCGGGGTGCTCGGGATCCTCCGGGCCCTCGGCGAGGTCGAGGTGCACGATGCTGAACGGGCTGGCGTCGAGGTGGGCGCGCCGCTCGGCCTCGTTGATAACGTCGTACGGCGGCGCCGTGACGTCGCGCAGCGGGCCGGTGACGGCATCGTCGAAGACGAGCCCTTCGAAGGGGGAGATGCGAGGCATGCACCTTGTATAGCAGCTGTCCATGGTCGGGCATCCGTGCAGCCCGCCCGTCGCTCGGATGATCCTGGCCGAGCGCTACGACGCGTTCCTGTTCGACCTGGACGGGGTGCTGTATCGCGGCACATCCCCCGTTCCGCATGCCGCTGAGGCGATCGCCCGGCTCCGCCGTTCGGGCCGGCGGCTCGCGTTCGTCACGAACAACTCCTCGGCCACGCCCGCGACGGTGGCCGAGCGCCTCGCGACCGTGGGGATCGCGGCCGATACGTCCGAGATCGAAACCTCCGCGCTCACGACGGCGACGCTGCTCGCGGATCGTGGGATCAGCACCGCATTCGTGGTGGGGGAGGCAGGCATCCGTCTCGCCCTCGCCGAGGCGGGCGTCCGTGTGGTCGAGGGGAGCGATGGCGGCGGGCACCCCGAGGCCGTGATCGTTGGGTTGGATCGCGGCGTGAACTACGAGGCTCTGCGCGACGCGTCCTTGCTCGTGGAAGACGGGGTTCCGCTCATCGCCACGAACGCCGATGCCTCGTTCCCTGCGGCCGACGGCTCCGCCTGGCCGGGCGCGGGTGCGTTGGTGGCGGCGATCGAGGCCACCACGGGCGCGAAGGCCGAGATCGTCGGCAAGCCGAATCCTCCGATCCTGCGGGCGTCCCTTGCCCGGGCGGGGGGTGGAATCCCACTGGTCGTCGGAGATCGCGTGGACACCGACATCGCCGGCGCCCGCGGTTTGGGATGGGACTCGCTGCTGGTGCTCACGGGCTCCACGACGGCCGCCGATCTGGCGGGCTCCGCCGTGGCCGCCACCTACGTCGGGGACGACCTGCGGGCGCTCTTCGCCGAGCGAACATGACGTCGCAGAGGCGGCGCTGGGGCGCGGAGTAGACTGGGGAGGAACCACTCTTCGCCGACGAAAGGACGATCGCCCATGCTCCTCGACGATGTGCGCAGGACGCTCGAAGGCCTCGCGGGGACCCTGACGCCCGCCCGAGCCCAGCAACTCGCGAAAGACATGATGGAGCCGGGCGCCGCCAAAGAGCAGGTGGCCAAGTCCGCGGCCGACCTCATGGAGTGGTCGCAGAGCAATCGCGACCGCATCATGGAGTTCGTCACCCGCGAGGTCCAGCACCAGACCAAGTCCGTCGGGTTGGCGTCGCAGGCGGAGCTGGATGCCCTCAAGAAGCGCGTCCGCGATCTGGAGCGCGCGGCGGGCATGACTGCGTCCGGACGCAAGAAGGCCACCGCGAAGAAGTCCACGGCGAAGAAGTCCTCCGCTCGCAAGGCGTCGGCCCGCACGTCCTCCTCGGCAACGCCTTCTGCCGCCACGTCCTCCGATGTCTCGGCGCCCCCGGGGCCTTCCTGAGTCGAAGCTCATGACGCGCCGTCGTCTCGACGCGGAACTGGTGCGCCGAGGGCTGATGCCGAGCCGGACGCAGGCACAGGACGCCGTGGCGGCGGGCCTCGTGACCGTGGGCGGCGCCCCCGCGCTGAAGCCGGCGTCGCTCGTGGCGGCCGATGCCTCCCTTCGCGTCGCGGGGTCCCGCCGCGCCTTCGTCTCGCGCGGCGGCGCCAAGCTGCAGGCGGCCTTGGACCGGTGGCCGATCGACCCCGTGGGACTCGACTGCCTGGACGCCGGCGCCTCCACGGGCGGGTTCACGGATTGCCTCCTGCGCGCCGGGGCCGCCCGCGTGATCGCCGTGGACGTCGGCTACGGGCAGTTGGCCTGGCAGCTTCGCTCGGATCCGCGCGTCGAGGTCCTCGAGCGCACCAACGTACGTTCGTTGCTGCCGCTGGACCTCGCGTTCACGCCAGGTCTCGCGGTGGCGGACCTGTCGTTCATCCCCCTGCGCCTGGTGGCCGAAGCGTTGATCCGCGTCGCCTCGGCCGACGCCACCCTCGTGGTCCTCGTGAAACCACAGTTCGAGGCGGGCCCGGGAAACGTCGGCCGGGGCGGTGTCGTCCGCGATCCCGAGGTATGGCGCGGTGTGATCGCGGGGGTGGCCCGGGTCTTCGCGGCCAACGGCGCCCCTCCCCGGGCCGCCATGGCATCGCCGGTCGTCGGGCCGGCGGGCAACGTCGAATTCCTGCTGTGGGCGGCCAAGGGGGCTCGGGAGTCCGGCGAGCTCGACCTCGAGCCCGTGATCGCCGAGGGGATAGCGGTGGGCGGCGCATGACGCGCGTCGGGTTCGTCACGCACCCGCGGCGCGGCGCGGCCGTGGAGGCCACGGCGTCGCTGCGATCGAGGCTCGAGGATCGCGGCGTCGACACGATCGTCCTGCCCGACGACGGCGACCGACCGGGCGAGATCGACGCCCTTTCCCTCGTCGTCTCGGTGGGGGGCGATGGAACGTTCCTGCGCGCGGCCGTCGAAGCCGCGGCCGCCGGTTGCCCCGTCCTGGGCGTCAAGGTGGGCCGCCTCGGATTCCTGACGGAGGTCATCCCCGACGATGCGCCCGAGCTGATCGAGAGCGTCCTGGCGGGGACGGCCCGCATCGAGGAGCGCCTGGCGCTGACCGTGGAGCCCCTCGAGGGAACCACCTTCCGTTCCCAATGGGGCCTGAACGAGGTCATGGTGGAGAAGCAATCGCGCCATCGACTCATCCGCCTGGCCGTCGAGGTGGACGGCGCCTACGTCACCACCTTCTCCGCGGATGGCGTCATCGTCGCCTCGCCGACCGGCTCGACGGCCTACTCGTTCTCCGCCCGCGGACCGATCGTGAGCCCCGGCCTCGACTCGCTCGTCCTCACCCCCATCGCGGCCCACATGGTTTTCGACCGGTCATTCGTGCTGGGACCGCAGAGCAACGTCGAGCTGGAGGTGCTGGGAGAGGAGAGCGGCATCCTGTCGGCAGACGGGCGCCAGAGCATCGAACTCGATGTGGGATCGCGGGTTCGCATCCGCGCCTCGAGCCGCCCGGCCCGGCTCGTCCGGCGCGAGGGTGCGCCCGATTTCCTGTCCCTCGTGCGGGAGAAGTTCAAGCTTCCGGGCGATCCCGGCGAAGAAGGGCCCGGAGCCGACGCAGCGCGGGACCGAGGTGTCGGAGACGAGGACTAGACTTCGGCCGTGCTCCATGAGCTGCGCATCACGGGTCTGGGCGTCATCGATGATCTCGACCTCGAGCTTCACCCGGGTCTGAACGTCCTCACCGGCGAGACGGGCGCCGGCAAGACCATGGTCACGGTAGGCCTCATGCTCGCCCTCGGCGGGCGGGGCGCCGCCTCCCTGGTCAGGTCGGGGGCTCGTGCGGCGCGGATCCAGGCCCGATTCGACGCTCCCGGCGAGCTCGCGGACGGATGGTCGGAGGACGGCGAGGTCATCCTCGCCCGCTCGGTGGGGGCCGACGGCAAGAGCTCGGCGCGGATCGGCGGGCAGCTCGCGACCGCGTCGGCGCTCGCGCGCATCGGATCGGAGCTCGTCGAGGTCCACGGGCAGCACCAGGCGCAGCGGCTCTTGTCGTCCGGCACGCAGACGGCGTTCCTCGACCGGTTCGCGGGCGCCTCGCACATCGTGGCGCTCGCGGCCTATCGGGAGACGTTCGAGGAGTGCGAGGCCACGCGCTCTGAGCTCGATCAGCTGCGCGTGGCGTCGCGCGAGCGCGAACGCGAGGCCGATCTCCTCGCGTATCAGGTGAATGAGATCCAGGCGGTGGACCCTCAGCCGGGCGAGTCCGGCCGGCTCCTGGCCGAGGAATCACGCCTGGGTCACGTCGAGCGGCTCGTGGAGGAGTCCGCGGCAGCCGAGTCCGTCCTCGCCGGGGACGAGGGCCTCGCCGACGCCCTCGGCGGGGTCGCCGCGCGGATGGGCGCCGCGGCGGAGCTCGATCCCTCCGCCGGGGAGCTCGCCGCGCGGAGCCGCGGATTGGCCGCCGAGCTCGGCGAGCTCGCACGCGACGTCCGCGCGTACCGGGAGACGCTCCTGGTGGATCCCGTCCACCTGCAGGACGTCCGCGAGCGACTCGCGTCCCTGCGAGGGTTGCAGCGCAAGTACGGAGAGACGGATGAGGAGGTGGTGAGGTTCTGCCGCCAGGCGGAGGAGCGGCTCGGCGTCCTCACCGGCTCCGACGAGCGGCTGGCGCAACTCGAGGCGCGAGAGGCCGATCTCGCCGAGCAAGCCCATGCGCGCGCGGAGGTGGTATCGCTGGGACGGGCGGCGGCCGCCCCGAAGCTCGCCGGTGCGCTCGGGCGGGAGCTCGAGGCGCTCGGGATGGCCGAGGCTCGCGTGGAGGTCGGTTTGGATGCGCTACCCGGGCTCGGAGCCACGGGAGCCGAACGCGTCGAGTTGCGGTTCTCGGGGGGCCCCGCGCAGCCCCTTCAGCCGCTGGCGAGAGCCGCCTCCGGGGGCGAGCTCTCGCGGACGATGTTGGCATGCAGGAGCGTGCTCGCGGATCTCGACGACATCCCCACCCTCGTCTTCGACGAGGTCGACGCGGGGATCGGCGGCCAGGCAGGCCTCGCCGTGGGCAAGCGCCTGGCTCGGCTCGCGCGCGACCGGCAGATCGTGGTGGTCACGCACCTCCCGCAGATCGCGTGCTTCGCCGACCGTCATGTGCAGGTACGCAAGGACGCCGGTGACGCCACCGTGGAAGTCGTCGATGAGGCGGCGCGGGTCGCGGAGCTCTCCCGCATGCTCGCGGGACTCGCCGACAGCGAGTCGGCGGTCTCCCACGCCGAGGAGCTCCTGGGCGAGGCCGCCAAGGTCCGATCGGGCGCCTGATGGCCTCCCCGCTCACGATGTTCCGGCCGCACCTGTCCTGCCGCGTCGGTGGGCTCTGATAGAGTCGCATCCCGTGGTGAGGGAACGGTCGAAGTACATCTTCGTGACGGGTGGAGTCGCCTCCGGACTCGGCAAGGGCATCACCACCGCCTCCCTCGGCCGCCTCTTCAAGTCCCGCGGTCTCAAGGTCGTGCTCCAGAAGCTCGATCCGTACATCAACGTCGACCCGGGCACCATGAACCCCTTCGAGCACGGCGAGGTGTTCGTGCTGGACGACGGCGCGGAGACCGACCTCGACCTCGGCCATTACGAGCGTTTCCTCGACGCCGACCTGCACCGAGGCTCCAACTTCACGACGGGCGCGGTGTACTCCTCGGTGCTGGCGAAGGAGCGTCGCGGCGACTACCTGGGCAAGACCGTCCAGGTGATCCCGCACATCACGGACGAGATCAAGGAGCGGGTGCGCGCCCTCGCCGAGGCGGAGGCGGCCGACCTCTTGGTCGTGGAGATCGGCGGCACCGTCGGCGACATCGAATCGCTTCCGTTCCTGGAGGCCATCCGGCAGCTGCGGAACGAGGTGGGCCGCAACAACTGCGCATTCGTGCACGTTTCCCTGATGCCGTTCATCGGTCCCTCCGGCGAGCTGAAGACCAAGCCCACGCAGCACTCGGTGAAGGAACTCCGCGCCCTCGGCCTGCAGCCCGACGCCATCGTGTGCCGGTCCGACCGGCCGATCGGCCGCCACCTCAAGGAGAAGATCTCGCTGCTGTGCGACGTCCCCATCAGCGGCGTCATCAGCGCGGTAGACGCCGCCTCGATCTACGAGGTCCCTCTCGTCATGCACCGGGAGGGTCTCGACGCGGAACTCGCCACGCACCTGGGGATCGTCGCCGAGCCGGACCTCTCGGAATGGACGGCCTTGGTGGAGCGTATCCATGCCGCGGCGGAGCCGGTGACGATCGCCGTGGTCGGCAAGTACGTGAACCTGCGCGACGCCTACCTGAGCGTCATGGAGTCCCTCTACCACGGCGGGTTCGACCACGGGGCGGACGTGCGCATCCGTTGGGTCGCGTCCGACGACCTCGGAGGCCAGGCCACGCAGGAGTCGCTCCGCGACGTCGACGGCATCCTCGTCCCCGGCGGGTTCGGGGTCCGTGGCGTGGAGGGCAAGGTGGCCGCCGTCAGGTACGCGCGCGAGAACGGCGTGCCGTTCCTCGGGATCTGCCTCGGGTTGCAGGTTGCGGTGGTGGAGTTCGCACGGAACGTCTGCCAGCTGGAGGGCGCCAACTCCTCGGAGTTCGATCCCGCGACGCCGCACGCCGTCATCGACCTGCTGCCGGAGCAGAAGAACGTGACGGACCTGGGTGCGTCCATGCGGCTGGGCGCGCAGGCATGCTACCTGGTGCCCGGGACTCGAGCGGCCCGCGCCTACGGCGAGGAGGTAGTCGAGGAGCGACACCGTCATCGCTGGGAGGTCAATCCCGCGTACCACGAGCTGCTCGAGGCCAACGGGTTGGTCCTGTCCGGCAACTCTCAGAAGGGGCGGCTGACGGAGATCATCGAGCTGCCGGGTCACCCGTTCTTCGTGGCGGGTCAGTTCCACCCGGAGCTCCGGTCGCGGCCGACGCGCCCGCACCCGCTCTTTCGCGCGTTCGTCGGCGCCGCGCAGGCGTTCGCTCGCAGCCGCTCGGACCGGGCCGTCTCGATCCCCGGCTAGGTGTCGTGACGGCTGAGCCCGGCAGGGTCGCCACGACGTTCGCTGGGGCGATCTTCCGGGTCGACACGGAGGACTGGGACGCACTCGGGACGTGGGACGTCGTCCATCACCCCGGCGCGGCGGCCGTGCTTCCGCTCACGCCCGAGGATGACGTCCTGCTGGTTCGCCAGTTCCGCCCTCCCGTCCGCCAGGTGCTCACGGAGATCCCGGCCGGGCTGATGGACATCGAGGGGGAGGACGCCATGACCTGTGCCGAGCGAGAGTTGACCGAGGAGACCGGGTACCGCCACAGCGCGATCGAGTTCCTGGGCGGATACTTCTCCGGCGCGGGCTTCACGGACGAGTACGTGCACCTGTTCTGGGCCCGTACCGAGCCGGAGCCGACCTCGACCCCCGAAGCGGGGATCGAGGTCGAGCGGGTGCCGTTTCACCGGATGCTCAACGCGGCCCGTGGCGGCAAGGTCCGCGACGCGAAGACGGCGCTCGCGCTCCTGCTTGCGGCGACCGCGGTCCCCCTGCCACGCGCGTGAGCGTGAGCGCGAATGGGTACGCTTGGAGGAGCATCGGCTCCACAGGAGGGACGCACCGGTGATCGTCGGCATCCCACGTGAGGTCAAGAACCACGAGTACCGGGTCGCGGCGACCCCCGAGGGTGTACGCGAACTCGTCCACGCGGACCATCGGGTCGTGGTGGAATCCTCCGCCGGAGCGGGGTCGGCGGTCTCCGATGCGGAGTACGGAGCGGCCGGGGCCGAGGTGCTCGCCGACGCCGACGGGGTCTTCGCCGCCGCCGACCTCATCATCAAGGTGAAGGAACCCCAGGCGCAGGAATATGCGCGCTTCAAGGAGGGCCAGCTCCTCTTCACCTACCTTCACCTCGCCGCCGATGAGGCGCTCACGCGGTTCCTGGTCGAGCGACGGATCCGGAGCGTGGCCTATGAGACCGTTCAGCTGCCGGACGGGCGCCTCCCGCTCCTGGCGCCCATGAGCGAGATCGCCGGGCGTATGGCCCCCCAGGTCGGCGCCGCGGCGCTCGAGCGGCCCCACGGGGGACGGGGCGTGCTGATGGGAGGTGCCTCGGGCGTCGCGCCCGCCCGCGTGGTGATCCTCGGCGCGGGCATGGCGGGTTCGAACGCGGCCCAGATCGCGGCGGGGATGGAGGCGGACGTCACGATCGTCGATCGCAACGTGGATCGGCTGCGCGAGATCGACCGCATCTGGCACGGCCGGATCCAGACGGTGGCGTCGTCGCGACTCGCGGTCGAACGCCTCGTGCTGGGGGCCGATCTCGTGATCGGCGCGGTGCTGGTCCCGGGGGCGAAGGCACCCCACCTGGTGTCGGCCGCTCAGGTGGCGCAGATGCAGACCGGCGCCGTCCTCGTGGACATCTCCATCGACCAGGGAGGGTGCTTCGAGACGTCGCACGTCACCACGCATGACGACCCTACCTACGTGGTGGATGGCGTGGTGCACTACTGCGTCGGGAACATGCCCGGGGCCGTTCCGCGCACGTCGACGTACGCGCTCACGAACGTGACGCTTCCCTACGTGGCAGAGATCGCGAGCCGGGGCCTGCCCGGAGCCATCGAGGCGGACCCCGCTCTGGGCCTCGGTGTGAACACATGGGACGGGAACATCACCAACCGCCGGGTGGCCGACGCCCACGGGATGGCGGCGACGCCGCTCGCCACGCTCGTCGCCGTCGAAGCCTGATCGGGCGGTGGCCGACTACGTGGAGCGGGCGGCGGGCCGCTACCTGGATCACCTGAGCGTCGAGCGAGGACTGTCGCCCAACACGCTGCGGGCGTATCGAACCGACCTGCGACGCTACCTCGCGTTCCTCGACCGGCGCGACATCCACCGTCCCGAGGAGGTCGACGAGGCCACGATCCGCTCGTTCCTGGCGTCCCTGTCCGCGTCGACCTACGGGGAGGATGAACGCGCGTACACGGCCCGATCGGTGGCGCGCACGCTGTCCGCGGTCCGGTCGTTCCATCGATTCCTCCTGCGCGAACGGACCACCGCTCGCGACCCCGCCGCGGGGGTGCGCCAACCCAAGCTCCCTCGATCCCTGCCGCATCCGATCACCGTGGACGAGGCGGCACGCCTGCTCGACGCCCCTCGGGAGGACTCGCCGGCAGGGCTGCGCGACCGAGCGCTGCTCGAGCTCCTCTACGGATCGGGCCTGCGGGTCTCGGAGCTCGTCGGGCTCGACGTGGACGACGTCGACCTGGAGGAGGGGGCCGTGCGCGTCATGGGCAAGGGCGGGAAGGAACGCGAGGTGCCCATCGGGCGCTTCGGCCGCGAGGCCGTTGAGGCCTGGCTCGGGCGCGCCCGGCCGGGGTTCGCCGCGGGGCTGAGTCGGGGCGCGCTGTTCCTTAATCAGCGCGGGGGTCGTCTCAGCCGTCAAAGCGTGAACCGTATCCTCGCCGCGTACGTGCGCTCGGCCGGGATCGAGCGGCACGTGACGCCGCACTCGCTGCGGCACTCGTTCGCCACGCACCTGCTGGAGGGAGGAGCGGACGTGCGCGTCGTCCAGGAGCTGTTGGGGCACGCCAGCGTCGCCACCACCCAGATCTACACGCTCCTGACCGAGGAGCACCTGCGTGAGGTGTACTACACGTCGCATCCGCGCGCCCGGCGCGGACGAGGAGGGGACGGCGCGTGAGGGAGCCGAAGGTACCGAGGGTCTGCGTGATCGTCTGCGATTCCTGGGGTGTGGGCGGCGCCCCCGACGCCGCCGCCTACGGCGACGAGGGTTCGAACACCCTCGCGAACACGGCCCGGGCCGTTGGCGGGCTGCGAGCGCCGAACCTGCAGGCGCTCGGTCTCGGGCTCCTCACCCGGATCGAGGGCGTCGCGGCCCGGGCCGATCCGGGGTCGGGGCACGGATGGGCGACGGAGGTCTCCGCCGGCAAGGACACCACGACCGGACACTGGGAGATGATGGGGATCCGGCTCGACGAGCCCTTCCCGCTGTACCCCCACGGGTTCCCGCGGGAGGTGATGGAGCCCTTCGCCGCCGCGATCGGGCGTCCGGCGCTCGGCAACGTCCCCGCGTCGGGGACGCGGATCATCGAGGATCTCGGCCCGGAACATCTGCGCACGGGGTTCCCGATCGTCTACACGAGTGGAGACAGCGTCTTCCAGGTCGCGTGTCACGTGGACAAGGTGCCGCTACCGCTGCTGTACGAGTGGTGCCGAGAGGCGCGGCGCATCCTCAAGAGGCCGCACCGCGTCGGGCGCGTGATCGCACGGCCCTTCGATGGGTCGCCCGGTGCGTTCGCTCGACGGCCTGAGCGCCGCGACTTCTCGGTGCCGCCCCCGGGGCCCACTGTGCTGGACGCGATCCGCGGGGCGGGGGTGCCCGTGTTGGCGGTGGGGAAGATCCCGGACATATTCGCGAACCAGGGCATCACGGAGTCGCGCTATTCGGACTCGAACGACCACGGCGTGGACCTCACCCTCGCCTACCTCCGGCGCCCGAGCCCGGCCTTCGTCTTCGCGAACCTGGTGGACTTCGACTCCAAGTTCGGACACCGGAACGACCCGTCCGGGTACGCGCGGGCGATCGAGGCGTTCGACGCCCGGATCCCGGAGCTCGTCGGAACCCTGGCGGGGGGCGTCCTGCTGATCACGGGCGACCACGGGTGCGATCCCAGCACGCCTCCCACCGACCATTCGCGGGAGCGGACGCCGCTGCTGGCCGCGGGCGTGCCCGCCGGGCCCTACGAGATCGGCGTTCGCGACACCTTCGGGGATCTGGGGTGCACCGTTGCGGATCTCCTGGGGGTTGAGGTCGAGGGTTCGTTTGGCTCCGGCTTCGCCGATCGGATCGGGTTTGCATGAGCAGCGCAGGGAACCTTCAGTCGAGGGTTGTCCCAACCGGGGCTCAGCGCGACCTGCTCTCGGATCACAACGCTCGACCCAGCCTCGAGGCTCGGGTGGATGCCCAGGTCAGAAGTGGCGGAACGCGCACATGACGTCCATCGACCCCCGGCTGATCGTGGCGGCGAAGCGGGACGGCGTGACCCTCGCTGCGGCTGACATCGAGGCCTTCATCGAGGGATACACGCGCGGGGAGATCTCCGACGCTCTCGCGGCCGCCTTCTTGATGGCGGCGCTGATCCGCGGTCTGGATCCAGACGAGACCATGGCGCTCACCCGAGCCCAGATCGACTCGGGAGCAACGATCTCGTTCGCGGGTTCGTCCCGTCCCACCGTGGACAAACATTCCACGGGCGGCGTGGCGGACGGCTTGACGCTCGTCTTCGCGCCGCTGGCCGCCGCCGTGGGCCTGGCGGTCGCGAAGCTCTCGGGTCGCGGCCTCGGCCACACCGGGGGGACCCTCGACAAGCTCGAATCGATCCCCGGCTTGCGGACGGACCTCGCCCCGGCCCGCATCCAGCAACAGGTCGAGCGGATCGGCTGTGCGGTCGCGGCGCAATCCGCATCGATCGTTCCGGCCGATGGCGCGCTGTACGCGCTGCGCGACGCCACCGCCACGGTCCCGTCGATCCCGTTGATCGCCGCCAGCGTGATGTCCAAGAAGCTCGCGGTGATCACGGACCTGATCGTGTTGGACGTGAAGGCCGGATCCGGTGCGTTCATGAAGACGACGGACCAGGCGTTCGCGCTGGCCCGATCCTGCCTTGACCTTGCGCGAGGCTTCCATCGACCGGCTCGGGCGGCGGTCACCGACATGTCCCAGCCGCTCGGGGACGCCATCGGCAACGCGCTCGACGTCATCGAGGCCGTGGAGGTCCTGCGCGGCGATCGTCGAGGCCGGCTCCGCGACCTCGCCGTGCTGTTCGTCGCCGACGCCCTGAGCGCGACGACAGGAACGTCGCTCGAGGAAGCGACCGCTCGTGCGGCGGCGGCGCTCGATGACGGCAGCGGCCTCGAGCGCTTCCGGGCGATGGTGCTGGCCCAGGGCGGGGACCCTCGCGTGGCCGACGACCCGGTCGCGGTCCTGCCACGCGCCGCGGTCGTGATCCCGTTGCTCGCCGACCGCGAGGGCGTCCTCGCCGAGGTGAGGACCGAGGAACTCGGCCTGGCGAGCGGCGCCCTGGGCGCGGGGCGCATGCGCAAGGGCGATCCCATCGACCCCGCGGTCGGTATGGTGGTCCGCGTGAAGATCGGCGACCGCGTCCAGCGAGGCACGCCGATCGGTGAGGTGCACGCTCGGGACGCCGCCGCGGCCGCCGAAGCGGCGCGCAGGGCCCAGGCGGCCCTCACGTTGACCGATGGCCCCGTCACGTCGCCCCCGCTCGTGCACGCCTGGCTCGAGACGGAGGATGGCTGAGTGGGTCGATTCAGCGCTCACAACCTGACGCTCGCGGCATACCTGGCCGTGAGCCTCTTCATCGCCCTGGACCTTCGCGAGTACGCCCGGGCGTATGCGGCGACCCGACTCCACGATCCGACACCGCGCCTGTGGGGCCGGCTCACGCTCAGCCCCAAGGCCTGGTTCGAACCGTTCGGCTCCGGGCTGCTACCCGGCCTGGTGCTCGTGCTCTGGTCGGTGCTGACGTTCTTCCCTCCCGTCGTCGCCTACGGGAAGCCCGCGCCGATCGATCCGAACTACTTTCGCCGCTTCAAGCGGGACTCCGTCGTCGTCGGATTGGCAGGCCCCGCTATCAACCTCGCCCTCGCGGTGGCGTCCGGCATGCTCCTGCGGGTGAGCACACCCTCGGAACTCGCCCGGATGGCGTCCTCGTTCATGTTCGTGAATCTGTGCATGGCGATCTTCCACCTGATGCCGATCCCCGGGCTCGACGGCGCGCGCCTCGTGGCGCTCGTCCTTCCCCCACGCGCCGCCGAGACGTATCGCAATCTCGACGCCTACCTGCCGCTGTTCGTGCTGGTCGTGATCTTCCTGCTGGCGGGGCCCGTTCAGCGCATCACCTACGGGCTCACGAACGCGGTCTGCGAAGGGGTTTCCGGCGCGAACTGCTTCGTGTGGATGCAGATCGTGGGTTTGTAGGCTTCCGCGGGCGCTCGAGGGGACCGCGTTATCATCCCGGGCATCGTGACCGAAGCCCCGGAACCTACCGACGCCCGGCCGCGGCGGGTCCTCACGGGGTACCGCCCCACCGGACCGCTGCACATCGGCCACTGGGCGGGGAACATCGAGAACATGCTTCGCCTGCAGGAGGACCCCGCGTACGACTGCTTCTATTTCATCGCCAACTGGCACATGCTCACCTCGCACTACGACCGGACTGACGAACTCGCGGCGTGGACCGAGGGCCTCGTGCTCGACTGGCTCGCCGCCGGCATCGACCCGGACAAGGCGGTGGTCTACCGACAGTCCGACATCCCCGAGGTCGCGGAGTTGGCGCTGCTGCTCGGCATGACGACGCCCCTCGGCTGGCTCGAGCGGGTCCCCTCGTTCAAGGAGCGCCTGCGTGACATGGCCGAGCGGGAGGTGGCCAACTACGGCCTCCTGGGCTACCCGCTCTTACAGGCCGTGGACATCACGATCGTGCGAGGCGAGCTCGTGCCGGTGGGTCAGGATCAGGTCGCCCACCTGGAGCTCACCCGCGAGATCGTGCGACGTTTCAACGGGCTGTACGGCGACGTGCTGGTCGAGCCGCAGCCCCTGCTGTCGCCGACGCCGCTCGTGCCCGGCAGCGACGGACGCAAGATGTCGAAGTCCTTGGACAACTTCATCGGGGTGCGCGACGAGCCCGACGAGATCCGGGCCAAGGTGCGCTCGTTCGTGACCGACCCGCTGAAGGTCCGTCGCGGGGATCCCGGCCGGCCCGAGATCTGTCCGGTCTTCGCCCTCCACGGACGGTTCTCGCCCGACGACGTCGATCGGATCGAGACGACGTGCCGCACCGGCGAGCTCGGGTGCGTCGACTGCAAGACGCTCCTCGCCGATCACCTGATCGAGACCTTCCGGCCCTTCCGCGAGCGACGCGCCGAGCTCGCGGCCGAGCCGGGACTCGTGCGCCAGGTGCTCGCCGAGGGTGCGGAGCGCGCGCGGCCCGTGGCGGCCGCGACCCTCGATGCCGTGCGCGCCGCGGTACACCTCCTATGAAGGCCGGGCGCGCCGACGGTGCGAGCTCCGAGGTCGCCGCCGGTCTCGTCGTCGACCTCCCGGTGTTCGCCGGGCCGTTCCGACTCCTCGCGGACCTGATCCTCGAGCAGAAGATCGACGTGTGCGACGTGCAGATCGCGAACGTCACGGACCACTACCTCGCGAGGACGAAGGACGCCGAGGATCGGAACCTGGAGGAGGCCACCTGGTTCCTGTCGATCTGCGCCCTGCTCCTGGAGCTCAAGGTCGGACGCCTGATGCCGCGATCCACCGAGCCGGGGGAGGAGGACATCCTCGGTGGTTCGCCCGACCTCGCATACGCCCGCTCGCTCGAGTTGGCCGCGTACCGCAAGGTCGCCGTCGAGCTCGCGCGCCGCCTGGAGGATGAGGCCGGCTTCTCCGCGCGCGACGTCGGGCCGGGCCCGGAGTTCGCCCACCTGTACCCCGATCCCATGGACAAGCTGGCCCCCGAAGACCTCGCCCGCCTCGCCGCCCAGCTGTTGCGGCCGCCGCCGACCCTCGATCTGTCGCACGTCACTCCGATCCGCTACACGGTCGCCCAGGCCATCGTGGCGTTGGAATCCCGGATGGCCGAACTGCGCCCCGGCTCGACCTTCCGCGACCTCGTGGCCGACTGCGAGGACAGGATCCAGGTGGTCGTCCGATTCCTCGCGATCCTCGAGCTGTACCGTGAGGGCAAGGTCGAGCTTCAGCAGGCCAGGACGTTCGGGGAGATCGAGGTCGAGTGGACCGAGGGGGCCTAAGGCGTGCCGGGGATGGACGTTGAGGAGGAGGCCACGCTCGAGCCGGACACCCGGGCTCTTGAGGCGCTGTTCTTCGTCTCGGACGAGCCGATCCCCTCCGCCGTGCTCGCCCAGACCCTCGAGCAAGATCGACGTTCGGTGGAGGGCTTGTGCGACGTGCTCGCGCAGCGGCTGGAGGAGCGGGGGAGTGGGCTGGTGCTGCGGAACGTCGCGGGGGGGTGGCGGCTCTACACCCATCCGGAGACGGCGAGCGTGGTGGAGCGCTTCATCGTGAGCTCCCGGCAATCGCGCCTCACGAAGGCGTCGCTCGAGACCCTCGCGATCGTCGCGTACAAGCAACCGGTCACGCGTCATCAGGTGAGCGGCATCCGCGGCGTGAACTCCGACGGGGTCCTGCGCGCGCTCGTGGACCGAGCCCTGATCGAAGAGGCGGGACGTGAAGAGGCTCCCGGACGACCGGTGCTCTACGCCACGACGCCGGGGTTCCTCGAGCGCCTGGGCCTGCCGTCGCTCGCGTCGCTCCCGTCCCTCGCCCCATTGCTGGAGATCGATGAGGCGCCCGAACCTTCCTCCGGCTCGGGGCCTCGGGCACCCGGGTCCTACACCGAGCCCCGGCCGGGGACCGCCGCCGAGCTCGAGCCGGGCCCCGAGCCCGACCCGCCGCCCGGCGAAGCCCGGGCGTGAGATGACGCAGGAACGGCTCCAACGCGCGCTCGCCCGCGCGGGGTTCGGGTCGCGGCGCACCTGTGAAGAGCTGATCGCGGCCGGACGGGTGAGCCTCAACGGCGCGGTGGCGACCCTCGGAGATAAAGCCGAAGCGGGTCGAGACGAGGTGCGGGTCGACGGTTCGCCCGTGAGCCTCGATCCGAACGTGAGGTACTACGCCCTGCACAAGCCGGCGGGGGTCCTCACGACCATGGCGGACCCGCAGGGTAGAACGGACATCCGCGCCTACCTTCCGGCCACGGGACCGCGGGTGTTCCCGGTGGGGCGGCTCGATCGGGATTCCGAAGGACTCCTGCTGTTGACGAACGACGGCGAGCTGGCGAACCGGCTGATGCACCCGAGCTTCGGGATCGAGAAGGAGTACCTGGCCGAGGTGCGTGGCGCTCCCGGCCCCAAACACCTCGCCCGCTTGCGGGCTGGGGTCGCGCTCGAAGACGGTCCCGCTCGACCGAAGTCTGCTCGGACGGTGGATGCGAGCCGAGGGCGCGCAGCGATCCGGGTCGTGATGACCGAGGGCCGCAAACGTGAGGTTCGCCGGATGCTCGACGCGGTGGGGCTGCCGGTGACGCGGCTGGTGCGCGTGCGCGTCGGACCCATCACGCTGGGCGGCCTGGCGCCCGGCGAACTCCGTGAGCTGTCCCACGAAGAGGTCGTTGCCCTGTCCGGAGCCGCCGGCAGGTAGCCTTATCGCGGCGGGGCGGTCTCGCCCCGAAACCACGAGGAGACGGGACCCATCGATGAAGGTGCGCGCCGCCCGCGGGGCGATCACCGTGCCCGAGGACACGCCGCCGAGCGTGCTCGACGCCACCGAGCGCCTCCTCGAGATGCTCCTGCGCCGCAACGACGTCGCCTCCGACGATCTCATCAGCGTGCTGTTCACGACGACCGCGGACCTGCGTTCGGCATTCCCGGCCGAGGCGGCTCGACGGATGGGCCTGGGCCGGGTCCCGTTGATGTGCGCCCAGGAGATCCCCGTGAGCGGATCGATGGGCGGCGTGATCCGGGTCCTCATGCATTTCCACACCGAGGCCACCCTCGACGAGGTGACGCACGTCTACCTCGACGGTGCGGAGTCCCTGCGCGATGATCTCGGCTGAGCCCGCAACCCTCGACCGTGTGGCGATCGTCGGCACCGGCCTGATCGGGACCTCCATCGGGCTGGCCGCGGCCCGCGTGGGGTGCACGGTCGTCGCCTGGGACGTGGATCCACGGTCGCTCCGGGCGGCCGTCGGTTCGGGGGCGCTCGCCGCCGCCGCCTCTGCGGCCGAGGCCGTGCGGGATGCACAGATCGTGGTGGTGGCCACGCCGATCGCGTCGATCACCGAGCAGGTCGCCGCGGCGCTCGAGGCGACGCGCGATGCCGTGGTCACGGACGTGGGCAGCATCAAGGCGCCGCTTGCCGCCGAGGTCGCCGCCCGCCTCGAGGTCGCTCACCGGCGCCGTTTCGTTCCAGGCCATCCGATGGGCGGCAGCGAACGCTCCGGCCCCCAGCACGCCTCTGCCTCCCTCGTGGACGCGATCGTGTGGGTGCTCACGCCCACCGATGCCTCCGATCCGGGCAAGGTCGATGACCTTGCCCAGTGGGTGACACGCCTGGGGGCCCGCCCGGTGCAGATGGCGCCCGAACGCCACGATCGCCTCGTCGCCTTCGTGAGTCACCTCCCGCAGGTCGCCTCGACGGCGCTCATGGCACTCGCCGCCACGGAGGAGTCCGACGAGCCGGAGATCCTGTTGCTCGCGGCGGGCGGATTCCGCGACCTCACCCGCCTCGCGTCTTCGAATCCCGCCCTGTGGAGCGAGATCCTGCTGGCCAACGGCGGCCAGGTCGCAGCCGCGATCGACCTCTACGTCGCCCGGCTCACGGCGCTGCGCGACGAGATCGTCGCGGGTGCCGCGGCCGACGTCGAGGCGACCTTCGCCGCCGCCAAGCGGGCCCGTCTCAAACTTGCGGCCAAACCGCAGGTGCGCTCGGGCGTCGCCGTTGTGCGGGTGAGCGTGCCCGACCGCCCCGGCGCCCTCGCGGAGCTGACCGCCGCCCTGGCAGACGGCGGAGTGAACATCGAGGACCTCCAGATCGTGCACTCGCCCGAGGGCGGCCGCGGTACCGTACATCTGACGGTCGCGGCCGCGGCGGCCGGCGAGGCGATCCGCGTCCTGTCATCGCAGGGCTCCGACCCCATCCGCATCGCCTGAGACGGGCCGAGGAGGGACGCGTGCGCGCGCGCAGCACACCGGGGAGCAAGCTGGAGGGCGAGGCGACCGTTCCGGGCGATAAATCGATCGCCCACCGGTGGCTGATCCTCGCGGCCACGGGTCGCGGGTCGAGCCGATTAGTTGACCTTCCCGGTTCCCTCGACGTTCGCTCGATGGCCGCCTGTCTCGCCACGATGACCCGCCGGGCTCGACCTGCACTAGAGAGATGGGCTCGGAACGATGGCTCGCCCGCGGAGCGTCAAGGTTCCACGTGGAACGGCGCTGCCCATCAGGTTGTCGCTGGCGCTCTTGAGGTCGAGGGTGAGGGTCGCAGGGGCCTCGTGGAGCCGGACCGCACCCTCGACTGCGGCAACGCCGGCACCGTCATGCGACTCCTGTCGGGCGTGCTCGCCTCGACGCCGCACCGCGCCGTCCTCACGGGCGATGCGAGCCTGTCGGTGCGGCCCATGGAGCGGGTGGCCGAGCCGCTGCGCGCCATGGGTGCGACGATATCGACCGTCGACGGGCACGCCCCGGTCGCGATCGAGGGAGGGCGTCTGCGCGGCATCACCTGCCGCCCGCCGGTCCCGAGCGCGCAGGTCAAGGGCGCGGTGCTGCTAGCGGGGCTCGAGGCCGATGGGGTCACCGTCGTGCGGGAGGCGTCCGCGACGCGCGACCACACCGAGCGGGCGCTCGCCGCCCTGGGAGCCCCGGTCGAGATCGATGCGACGGGGGTGAGCGTGAGCAGGTTCCAGCCCGAAGGATTCAGCGGGCGCTGCCCCGGCGATCCGTCTTCGGCGGCGTTCCTGATCGCCGCCGCGGCGCTCACCGGCTCGGAGCTCACGATCACGGGCGTCGGCCTCAATCCGAGCCGAAGGCACTTCGTCGACGTCATGGGGCGCATGGGCATCGGGATCCGAACGCGGACCGAGCGAGAGGAACTGGGAGAACCGGTCGGGGACATCCACGTGACGGCCGTCGGCACCATCGTGCCCGTGCGTGTGCCGAAGGAGGAGGTCCCGCTCGTGATCGACGAGATCCCCGTGTTGGCGCTCGTGGCCACCCGCGCGAACGGAGAGTCCCGGTTCGAGGGGGCGCACGAGCTCCGGTTGAAGGAGGCGGATCGCCTCACCGGCGTCGCGCGGGGGGTCGAGGATCTCGGTGGGGGCGCCACGGTCGACGGAGAGGACCTCGTGATCGGCGGAGGTGGGCTCACGGGGGGACTCGCGCACGCCCATGGCGATCACCGTTTGGCGATGGCGTTCACCGTAGGGGCGCTGGCGGCGTCCGGCCCATGCGAGGTCGATGGCATCGAGGCAGCGGAGGTGTCGTTCCCGGGGTTCGTGCTCCTCATGGCACGGCTCGGCGCTCATCTCGAAGCGACGCATCCATGAAGCCGCCGCGCGTCGTGACCATCGACGGGGCCGCCGGAAGTGGCAAATCGACGCTGGCCCGCGGCCTCGCTTCGGCGTTGGGCCTCGCGTACGTGAACACGGGGCTCATGTACCGGGCGCTGACCCTCGCAGCTGTCGACGGGCAGGTGGACGTCGACGACGGCGCCAGGCTTGCCACGCTCCTGGCCACGTTGAGGTTCAGCCTGGACGATGGCGAGCCACCTCAGGTCCGCATCGAGGGTGGGCCCTCGGGCCCGCGCCTCGCCGGCGCCGAGGTCGAGGCTCACGTCTCCGCGGTTGCGCGTCACCCCGAGGTCCGGGCGCCGATGCGTGCGGAGCAGCGGCGCCTCGGGGAGAACGGGGCTGTGATGGAGGGACGCGACATGGGTTCGATGGTGTACGTCGACGCCCCGGTCAAGCTGTATCTCGAGGCCGACCCAACGGTGCGCGCGGCCCGCCGCTCGCGGGATCGGGCCGAGGGCGGCGCGGCGATGGCGCTGCACGCGCGAGATCGCAGCGACATGCGGGTGATCCCGTTCGAGCCCGCCCAGGGCGCCGTCGTGATCGATACGACACACCGGGAGATCGTTGAGGTGCTGGGCGAGGCGCTCGCGATCGTCAGGGCGCGGGCCCCGGAGCTGACGGCGTGAGCGAGCGCGCTCCGCGTGTCGCCGTGGTGGGCCGGCAGAACGTGGGCAAGTCGACGTTGGTGAACCGCTTGTTCGGACGCCGCGAGGCCATCGCCCACGGCCAGCCCGGCGTCACGCGGGACCGGGTCGAGGTCGAGGCCGCCTGGCGAGGCCGGCGGTTCGCCTTGGTGGACACCGCGGGTTTCGTGAGCGCCGCCCGAGGGTTGGAGGCCGCGGCGCGTAAGCAGGCCGAGCGAGCGATCGAACACGCGGACCTGATCCTCCTGGTGGTGGACGCCCAGGTGGGCGTCACCGACGAGGACGACGCACTCGCTCGACGTCTTCGCCGCGTCACCGTGCCCGTCCTGGTCGTGGCGAACAAGGTGGACTCCGCGGCCGAGGAGGTCGACGCGGTCGCGTTCCACCGCCTGGGATTGGGCGAGCCGTTCCCCGTCTCCGGCATGCACGGTCGGGCCGCCGGGGACCTCCTCGACGAGATCGTGACGCTGCTGCCCGAGGCGCCGGCCCTCTCGGGGGAGTCACACGCGGAGCCGAGATTCGCGGTCGTCGGCCGACCGAACGTCGGCAAGTCCAGCTTGTTCAACCGTCTGGTGGGGGAGGAGCGATCGGTGGTGTTCGAGGAAGCGGGGACGACTCGCGACGCCGTCGACGCCGTGGTGGAGTGGCCGCAGGGGCCCGTGCGCTTCATCGATACCGCGGGCATGCGACGTCACACGAGGGTCCACGGGGTGGAGTACTACAGCTTCGTGCGGGCGACCGAGGCGATCGATCGCGCCGACGCGGTCGTGCTCGTGATCGATGCGAGCGAGGGATTCACCGTCGAGGACAAGAAGATCGCGAACCGGGCGATGGATGCCGGGCGCGCGTTCCTGTTGGTCGCCAACAAGTGGGACCTGGTCGAAGAAAAGGACAAGACCTACGGGGACCTGAGGGGGACCCTCAGACCCTTCGCGAACGCGACGGCGATGCGAACCTCGGCCCTCAACGGCCGCGGGGTGCAACGGTTGCCTCCGGTACTGTTCGACCTCCACACGAGATGGACCCTGCGAGCACCGACGTCCAAGGTGAACGAGGTGATCCAACGCGCCCAACGGGAACGGCCCACGCCGCGGGTCGCGGGGACGCTGCACTACGCCACGCAGGTGAGTGCCGGGCCGCCGACGTTCGTCATCTTCGGGGGAGCACGCGAACCCGATGCCGGGTACCGCCGCTACCTCGAGGGCCGCCTGCGGCGGACGTTCGGGTTGGACGGCGTGCCGATCCGACTGACCTTCCGCCCGCGTGCCCGTCGATCGCGCGGCACGAGTCCGTGACGGACGAGCTTCTCGGACCCCTTGTGTTGACTCGGTGGCGCATCGGAGTCATAAACCTCTCAGGGCGCGGCCATCTCCGGGCCGCGGGGGGGCACGTGGAGCTCGCAGCGCTCGATCATGTCGGGATCAACGTCGCGGACGTGGATCGTTCGATCCGCTGGTATCAGGAGGTCCTCGGGCTCGTGCGCGTCCACGAGGAGGCGTGGGGCGATTTCCCGGCCGTCCTCGAGGCCAACGGGAGCGGCGTCGCCCTCTTCCCCTCCGGCCTCGCGCCCGTCATCCCTCCGGCTCGTTCCGTCGATGACATGAGCCACATCGGATTCCGTACCTCGCGACGTGGCCTCGAAGAGGCGAGGACCGAGATCCAAGGGCGGGGCATCGATCTCCACGAAGGCGACTACGGCGTGGCGTGGTCGATCTACTTCGACGATCCGGATGGACACCAGATCGAGATCACGACCTACGAACCACCCGCCTGAGCGCGAGTCTTCGTGACCGGGATCGCCGCGACGCGAAGAAAGCTGATGCAGGATGCGTTCCTGAGCATCGGGGAGCGCCGGGAAGCTCCGCCCTTTCGTGCGGCTGCGCGTATATCATCGCAGCCGATCCTCCGAAAGAAGGGCCTGCGATGGGATTCTCGGGAACGGGTCCCGGCTCCGCTCCGGCTGCATTCGAGACCGCGCACAACAAGGCGAAGAGCGCGAAGCGCTACGCGGTTACGCAACGCCAGGGAGAGCATCTGATCGTCCTCGGGGCGTACCACGATAAGGTTGTGGCGCAAGTCGCCCTGCGGGGCATGGTGGCCAAGGGGATTTCTCGCGAGGAGCTGAGCGTGACGCGCGTAAATGGGACCGGTCCTAGCTCCCTGGCAGCGGTGGCTGCCCAGCGACCACCACGATCCACTCGTGTTGCCGGCATGGTTGGTGCCGCGGTCTCGGGCCCGACCTAGGCAGTCCAGCCTCAGGCCAGGGGGCTCGCGACGAGGCCCCAGGGACGCCGCACGTCCGCTTGCTGCTCACGAAGGGTCTCGGGGACGCTCATCGCCTCGAGTCATAGTCATGACGGAACCGTCGGTTCCTCATACACTCTCGGCCATGCGGATGCTCTCCTCCTTCCGAGAAGGTCATCACCTCGAGGAGCGGTGCCCGAGGCACCGATAAGGCATAACCGCAGGCAAACGGGCCGTGGCGCAGCTTGGTTAGCGCGTCTGACTGGGGGTCAGAAGGTCGCCGGTTCGAATCCGGCCGGCCCGACAGATGAAGGGGACGGGTGAGTCCGCGCCGGGATCCTCCGCGATCCTCACGGTCCCCAACCTGCTGTCGTCCATCCGGATCCTGCTGATCCCGGTCTTCTGCTACCTGATCATCCACGAACCCACGACGTTCTGGGGACTCGTGCTCTTCGGCCTCGTTTCGGCGACCGACTGGGTGGATGGTCTGGTGGCGCGGCGCACCGGCCAGGTGTCCGAGCTGGGCAAGGTCCTCGACCCCGTCGCAGACCGTCTGGCGATCGCCGCCGGCCTGATCGCTTTGGTGGTCCGGGGCGCATTCCCGCTGTGGGCGGCGGCCTTGATCCTAGCCCGCGATCTCGTGGTCCTGATCGTGGGTGCCGCGTTGGCGGCGGGCAAGCACGTCCGCGTGGACGTGCGATGGATCGGCAAGGTAGCCACGTTCTCGTTGATGTGCGCGATCGGTTGGGTCTCGTGGGGAGAGCTCGGGTACCTGTTGGCGCCGATGGTGCTCGTCGCCGGGTGGGTCTCGTTCGCCCTCGGGATCGTGGAGTACTACATCGCCGCCTTCATCTACCTCGGCGACATCCGTCGCGCGATCACGCGCGCCTGAGATGGCGCGATCACGCGCGCCTGAGATGGCGCGATCACGCGCGCCTGAGATGGCGCGATCACGCGCGCCTGAGATGGCGCGATCACGCGCGCCTGAGATGGCGCGACGCATTATCGTTTCCCCCGACGGATGCGCCGGTCGGCGCGGGAGAGGGAGGACGCACGTGGAGTTCCCCGAGGACCTTCGCTACACGAAGGAGCACGAGTGGGCGCGCGAGGAGAAGGGCCGCGTGCGTGTGGGCATCACCGACTTCGCACAGGACGCGCTCGGTGACGTGGTGTACGTGGATCTTCCCGAAGTGGGGGCGGTGGTCGATGCCGACGGCCCCTTCGGGGAAGTCGAGTCCACGAAGTCGGTATCCGACGTCTTCAGTCCGGTCGCCGGGACGATCGTGGAGCGCAACCCCCTCATCGGCGATCGTCCCGAATTGGTGAACGAGGCCCCCTACGGGGATGGTTGGCTCGTGGTGATCGAGGCGAGCGACCCGGACGCATGGGGACGGCTCCTCGATGCGGCCGCCTATCGCGCGCTCCTCGACGCTCCTTGAGGGTCGCCCTCCCGACTGCATCGAGGCTTCACCCTGGTTGAGGCGTGGTCGAGGGTGACCCACGGAATGGCTGGAGGGTTCGACCGCCATCAGGTTGAACCTTGTCCCAGGCCACGATAGGCTCTAGTACCTGTCCATGGTCGAGGGTGCCGCCTCGACCTCGACGGTCGCCCCGAGCCCTACCCGAGCAAGGACATGACGGTGTTCTGTACCCGCTGTGGACATCCCAATCGCGACGACGCGCGCTTCTGCGCCGAGTGCGGGGCTGCACTCCAGGGCGATGCCACCGTGTCGCTGACGCCGGTCGAGCCCGACGATGAAGCCCACGATGAGTTTCCATTCCCTCACGACGAGCTCGAACCCGGGCAGGGTCTCCTTCTGGTGAAGCGTGGTCCGAATGCCGGATCGACGTTCCTCCTCTCGCAGGACGAGGTGAGCGTGGGACGGAACACCGAGAGCACGGTGTTCCTCGATGACATCACGGTCTCGCGCGCCCACGCGATCTTCGAGCGCCGCAGCGGCGACGGATGGTACGTCCGGGACGTCGGGAGCCTCAACGGCACCTACGTCAACGGCGAACAGGTGGACCAGACCAAGCTCGCCTCGAGCGACGAGGTGCAGATCGGCAAATTCAAGCTGACGTTCTTCACGGCAGGGGAGTGAGGTGGAGCAGATGGCGGGAACCCGCAACTATCAGTCGATCGGCGAGGTCCTGGTGTCGGTCAAGACCGAGTTCCCGGATATCACGATCTCCAAGATCCGCTTCCTCGAGGCTGAGGGGCTGATCGAGCCTGAGCGCACGCCGTCGGGCTATCGCAAGTTCTACGTCGACGACGTCGATCGCCTGAAGTCCATCCTGCGGTTGCAGCGCGACGAGTACCTTCCCCTGAAGGTCATCAAGGAGCGACTCCTGCAGCAGGACGTCGAGGAAGCCGAGGGCGCGCCCGAGGAGGGCAGTCCCGAGGCGGAGGCGGCCGCTGAGGAGAAGGCCGCGAAGAAGGCCACCGCCACGGAGGAGATCGCGGACGCCCCCACGGGACTGCAGATGTCCATCGAGGAGATGTCGGCGGCAACCGGCGTGGACCGCGACCGCATCAAGGAGTTGGAGTCCTTCGCCATCGTCTGCGGGCACGGCCCGGACGGATCGCGCTACTACGACGGGGACGACTACATCGTGCTGTCCATCGTGAAGGACTTCTTCCGATTCGGGATCGAGCCCCGGCACCTCACGATGTACAAGCACTTCACCGACCGCGAGGCGTCATTCTTCGAGGCCCTCGTGGCGCCCACCCTGCGACAGAAGAACCCCGACGCGCGGCGCGCGGCATCCGACACGCTCGGCGAGCTATCGGTCACCTCCCGCAAGTTCAAGCAAGCGCTGCTCCGCACCACGCTGCGGGACCATCTCCAGGGCGCGTGAACCGAGGTCGCGCGCGCCGGACGCGCGGGGCCGCGGCCCTCGTCGTCGCAGCGCTCGTAACGCTGGGGTCCTCGGGACTCGCGTCCGCGGGACTCGCGTCCGCAGGCAGGGGCCCGCCACCCACACCCGTCCCTCCGCACGGATCGCTGTCGCCGTTCCCCTCGGTGCTCGCGACGCCCGACGACCATGCTTCGACCCCCGACATCATGGCCCCGTCCGCCGTACTGGCCGACCTCAGCTCGGGTCGTCTCATGTATGCGAAGGCGCCCGATGCCCCGCGCCCGATCGCGAGCCTCACGAAGGTCATGACGGCACTGCTCGTGCTCGAGGCGGGCGACCTCGATGCAGAGGTGACGATCCCGGCGGCGGCCGTGTTCAGGCCCCACGACTACGGCGCGTCCACCACCGCCGGACTCGAGGAGGGGGAGCGCCTCACCGTGCGCGATCTCCTGTACGCGATGATGCTCGGGTCCGCGAACGACGCCGCCGTGGCGCTCGCGATCCACGAGTCGGGGAGCACGGAGGCGTTCGTCGATGCCATGAACGCGAAGGCCGAGGAGCTCGGCATGGACGCCTCGCGGTTCCTCTCGCCGAACGGGCTCGACGATCGCGGCCGATCGACGGCGCGAGATCTCGTGACGCTCACCCGGTTCGCCTACGACACCCCAGGGTTCTCGCGGATCGTCGATACGAAGCGCCGGACGATCCCCGGACCCGACGAGACGACTCGCACGATCCAGAACCGCAATGTCCTCCTGTGGCTCTATCCGGGCGCCATCGGCGCGAAGACCGGATACACGGCCGCGGCCGGCTACTGCCTGGACGCCGCCGCGACGCGCTCGGGCCGCCGGCGGGTAGCGATCGTGCTCGGCACGCCGACCGACGCGTTCTCCGATGCGGCGGCGCTGCTCAACTACGGGTTCGGCGCCTTCGAGTCGCACACGTTCGTCCGGCTGGGTGAACCGCTGGGGCAGGCCGCGATCCGCGGCGGCTCCATCCCGGTGGTGGCGGGCGGCACGATCGACGGCCTCGTCCCCAAGGATGCCGTGGCGGGCGCCCGGCGAAGCGTGAGGATCGCTCCCTCGGCCGCCTTCCCCACGGCACCTGGGCAGGCGGTGGGCATCCTGCGCGTCACCATCCCGGGGCTCACCGTGGGCACCGTTCCCATCCTCGCCGACGACCTGCCGACTCCCACGCCGGTGGACGATGCGCCCTGGTGGGTGCGCGCGGCCGACACCATCGGGCGCGCCGTGGCGGAGGCCGTCGGCGGCCTGATGCCCTGAGCCGCGGGACGCTCCGGGCCGATCGGGGCTCGCCGGAGGGCCTGCTAGGCTCCCGCCAGATGACGGACGTCGCGAGCGTGCTGTTCGGCCGCGAGGACATCCGCCGCCGAGTGCAGGAGCTCGGCCGCACGATCACCGGGGATTACGTGGGGCGGGAGCCCGTGATGATCACGGTGCTGCGCGGCGGCACGATGTTCCTCGCCGACCTGATGCGTCACGTCGACCTCCGCACGGAGCAGCACCTCATGGCCGTCAGTCGCTACGGGGGTGCCGAGGCGTCGCCGGGCCGGGTCCGGATCCTTCTCGACCTCGAGGTCGATCTCGAAGGACGCGACGTCCTCATGGTGGAGGACATCGTCGACACGGGGCTGACGCTCAGCTACCTCCTGTCGGTGTTGCGCGCGCGCGACCCCGCCTCCCTCGAGGTGGCGACGCTCCTCGACAAGTCCGCCCGGCGGATCGCTCCGCTCGCCCCCCGCTACGTCGGCTTCGACTGCCCCGACCGGTTCGTGGTGGGCTACGGTCTGGACTTCCGCGAACGCTATCGCAACCTGCCCGACATCTTGCAGGTCGACGACCTCGCCGCGCTCGAGGCTGCACCCGACGCCCTCGACGATCGGCTCCTCGGCACGGGCGCCTGAGGCCCTCGCCGGATCCGCCGCGTGGGTTGCCCGACCTGTGGGCCGCGGTTACGCTCGCACGGCGATGATCGAGATGGAGCTCACCGGCGTCCGCGTCGAACTGCCCACGAACCAGCCGATCGTCCTGCTGCGGGAGCGAGAGGGGGAGCGTTACCTCCCCATCTGGATCGGCGCGTCGGAGGCCGCCGCCATCGCGTTGTCCTTGCAGGGCGTCGTCACCCCGCGACCGATGACCCATGACCTGCTCAAGACGATCCTCGAAGACCTCGCGGTGGACGTGCAACGCATCGTCGTGACGGAGCTCCGAGACGCCACCTTCTTCGCCACCATCCAGCTCAAGCGTCAGGGGGAGGACCACGAGGTGTCCTCGCGGCCCAGCGACGCGATCGCCCTCGCAGTGCGGATGTCGGTGCCGATCTTCGCGAACGAGGACGTCCTCAACGAGGCCTCGATCCTTATCCCCGGCGATGAGGAGGAGGAAGTTGAGAAGTTCCGCGAGTTCCTAGAGGAGATCTCGCCCGAGGACTTCGACAACCCCGGGATCTAGACGCGCGGCGAATGGTGTCGATGCGCCAGGCGCGTCGACACCTCGGTTCCTTGGGACGGGGCCGGGGCCAAGAACCGCCGCTGGATCTAGCGGTGGCGGACGATGGCATACAGCACGACGAGAAGATGATGGCCGATCCGGCGGAGTCCCCGGAGGGTATCGCCCCACCCGTGAGGTTCGCAGCTCTCTACGCCATCGTGCCCGCTGGATGCGGCCACGGTGCGGCCGATCCGCCGCATGCCGCAGTTCCCATGATTCCAGTCCCCAGTCGTTCATGGACGCGTTGCATGTAGAGCTCCTTGACTGCGTGCATGGTCTCCGTGTCGCCGAGCCTCGAGCACCGCAGCCGTCGCGCGATGAACCACTCCTCGCGAACGACACCGGCCGCTCTCGCCAGGAGGGTCGCATCGGGGGGTCGAGATCGAGTAGATGCGTTCCTTGAGCGCAGGCGGGAGCGTCGCCCCTCCCCGGACTCAGATGGGTTCAGACTCCTACTCAGGAAGAGTTCGCCGCCGAAGAAGCGCGCCCAGATTCCTACTCATCGCGTGCCCTCCTCAGCCGCCGTACGTTGCGCTTGCTCCATCGGCCATATGCGGGCAATCCTGGGCCGAGTTGCTGGTGCAAGAGGAAACGACCCCTCGGAAAAGAAGAAGGAGTCGATGCTCCAGCGTGCTCGAGGTAAAGGACCGCAATGGCCCGGCTAGCCTCGGCCCCCCGCCAGTCCTTGCCTGAGGGCCCTACGCCACGAAGAGAGGGCAGGTAGCGACCGCGTACCACGAAAGGGCGCTGCGTTGATCGGCAAGCTGATCTCCGAGGCGGCGCCGTGGACCACAACGTGGAACCTTGTCCTCGGCGGTCAACGCGCAAGTGGATGTGCCTGCGGTCGCGCCACAGAACAGATGCGAGCTCGTGTTGCCGCGCCTGGCGATGGATGAGGCCGCATGGCAGAAATGGTGGGGTGAGATCGACAACTGACCCGGAGCATCGGGGCCGCTCAGCCGTAGAAGACGAGCGTGACCCAGAGCCTGTGCCCGCGCATCGCGGCGCCCACCGCCACATGACGGAAGGCGTGGGACAGGATGTGCGAGCGATGGGCAGAGCTCGCCATGAACGCCTGCTCCAGATCCGCGACATCGCCGGTCGTCCAGCCGATGTTCTCGCCCCATGTCGACCACCGACCCACGTCGTTCAGATACGGGCCCATGGCCGTGGAGTGGAACAAGCGGTTCGCGCGGGCCATGCGGAGGCTATGGCGCTCGGCCGCGCGCGATGCCGTGTGGTTGCGGGTGATCGGCCGAAGGCCGTGGTGACGGCGGCTGTCGTTCGTGGCGCGGAACAGTTGCCATGCGTAATTCGGACGGTGGTGCTGCCGGTGCGCGACCGCAGCGATCCCACGCGCCCGCATCACGCGGGCCCGCCCGGCGTGGGAGGTGCCGGCCTGCGCGGCTCCCGCCGGCAGGAGTCCAAGCAGCGCGAGCGTGGCGACCGATGCGACGGCCACGGACCTCAGCGATCTCGTTGCACTCATGATCCGACACCCCTGGGCGCTCCGACCTGACCCAGAGGGTTTCGACCCCCGTCGCGCGAGACTTGAGCCGGCCGGCGGCCGCCGACCCGAACGCCGCGACCGGCGAAGCGTGAGATGGTGCGTTGACACGTCATGACACCTGTCCTACGCTGCGGAACCACATCGACGTGATTACGAGGTTGTGATGAGCGAACAGGGGTTCCGTGCGCCCGAGGCGGTCAGGATCGCGGGCATCAGCTACCGCCAGTTGGACTACTGGACGCGCACCGGTCTCATCACTCCCTCGGTGAACGATGCCCACGGATCGGGCTCCCAACGCCTCTACTCGTTCCAGGACCTTGCGACCCTCAAGGTCATCAAGCGCCTCCTCGACACCGGGGTCTCGCTCCAACGGGTCCGCAGGGCCGTCGAGCACCTCCGCAAGATGCGCCGGCGCCCGCACGGGGTCACCCTGATGTCCGATGGCAACGGCGTCTACGAGGCACACTCGCCCGGGGCGGTCATCGACCTGCTGAAGAACGGCCAAGGGGTCTTCGCGATCTCGCTCGACGCCGTCTGGAACGACGTGCAGACCGACGTCGACGCCGAGCGGACCAAGGGACGACGCACCGCGGCCGGAGGCAAGTGAACGCACAGCCCTCCGCCACGTCCCCGCTCAAGAGCGACACCGTCGGGTTCGCCCACGCCTCGGAACGCCAATTCGCGCAGCTGCTGGACTTCTACGCCATCGAGTGGGACTACGAGCCCACCACGTTCGACATCGGATGGGACGCGAACGGACGGGTCACGGCCCGCTTCACGCCCGATTTCTACCTGCCCGCCTTCGACCTCTACATCGAGATCACCACACTGAACCAGAAGCTCGTGACGAAGAAGAATCGCAAGGTCCGGCGCTTGCGGGAACGCTATCCCGAGGTGACGTGCAAGATCTTCTACCAGCGCGATTACCTCTCCCTGGTCAGCAAGTACGGCCTGGCCGACGCCTCGGGCTGAACCGCCGCGCGGGTCGTTCCCGTCCGTACACTTGAGGCCGTGACGTTCGCCCCGCATACCGAGGCCGAGATCGCCGAGATGCTCGCGGCGATCGGCGTCGCATCCCTCGACGACCTCTTCGATCAGATCCCGGAGTCCGTGCGCCTCGGGCGCGCCCTCGCCATACCCGAGCAGATCTCGGAGATGGAGCTCGTGGCGGACCTGCGCTCACACGCGCGTCGCAACCGGGGCCTGGACGACCTGGTGTGCTTCGCGGGGGCGGGGGCCTATGACCACTACATCCCCTCGGTCGTGTGGGCGCTGGCGGCCCGCTCGGAGTTCTACACCGCCTACACCCCCTACCAGCCGGAGCTGTCCCAGGGGGTCCTCCAGGTCCTCTTCGAGTACCAGTCCATGGTCTGCGAGCTCACCCGCATGGAGGTCGCGAACGCCTCGCTCTACGACGGCCCGACGGCCCTCGTCGAGGCCGTGCACATGACCCTCGCCGGGCCGCGCCGGCGCGTGCTCGTGGCCCGCGGTCTCGACCAGCGCTACGTCGAGCTCCTCGGGACCTTCGGGCGCGGGGCCGGGTACGTGCCCGAGCCCTTCGACGGCGTCCCGGCGGTGGGTGGGGACGTGGCAGCGGTCGTCGTGCAGCACCCGGATGCCTACGGCGAGCTCGTCGCGGTCCGCGAGACGTTCGAAGCCGCGAGCGTCGGCGGCGCGAAGGCGATCCAGGTCTTCGACCCGCTCTCCCTGGGCGTCCTGGCTCCTCCCGGGGAGCTCGGCGCCGACGTCGCGGTGGGGGAGGGGCAATCCCTCGGCAACCACCTCAGCTATGGCGGGCCCTACCTCGGGATCTTCGCGACCCACCTGGGCGAGGTCCGTAAGATGCCGGGGCGGATCGTGGGGGAGACGCTCGACGTGGACGGGGAACCCGGCTACGTCCTCACGCTGCAGGCGCGCGAGCAGCACATCCGCCGCGACAAGGCGAATTCCAACATCTGCACGAACCAGACCCTGATGGCGATCGCGGCGACCATCTATCTGGGGTGGCTCGGCCCCGAGGGGCTGCGTGAGCTCGGCGTGCAGTGCGCTTCGAAGGCCGCCTACGCGGCCGAGCGGCTCACGACGCTTCCGGGCGTCTCGATGCTGCATCCCGATGCCGAGTTCTTCAAGGAGTTCGCGCTGCGCCTGCCTCGACCGGCCGCGGGCGTGGTCTCGGCGCTCATCGGCCGCGGCTACCTCGGCGGGGTGCCGCTGCCCCGCGACGGCGAGGATGTGCTGTTGGTGGCCGTCACGGAGAAGCGGTCCAAAGAGGAGATCGATGGCTTGGTTACGGCGATCGCGCAGGAGCTCGCCTCGTGAGCCGCGGAGCGCCGGTGCGCACCCAGGGACCACGCGAAGGCGGGACGATCATGGAGCGGTCGGTTCCCGGCCGCCGTGCGTCGGCGTTCGCGCCGCTGGACGTGCCGGAGGTCGCCGTCGCCGATCGGCACGCGCGCGCGACCGAGGCCCGGCTCCCGCAGGTGGCCGAGCTGGATCTGGTCCGTCACTACACGCGTCTGTCGCAGCAGAACTACGGGACCGACACGGGCATCTACCCGCTGGGCTCCTGCACGATGAAGTACAACCCGAAGATGGCCGAGACCGTGGCGGCCATGCCCGGCTTCCAGCGCCTGCATCCGCTTCAGCCCCAGGAGACGGTCCAGGGCGCCCTGGCGATGCTGTGGCGCCTCGAGGAGGCGCTGTGCGAGATCACCGGGATGGCGCGCGCGACCCTGCAGCCCCCGGCGGGCGCCTGCGGCGAGATGACCGGCCTGCTGATCATGCGCGCCTACCACGCGGACGCGGGCGATGCCGCGAGACCCCAGCGCACCAAGGTCCTGATCCCCGACGCCGCCCACGGCACGAACCCGGCGAGCGTGGCGCTCGCGGGCTTCGAAGCCGTCCCCGTGCCCAGCAACGACCGCGGGCTCGTGGACGTGGCGGCGCTGCGGTCCCTCGTGGACGACCGGGTCGCCGGCCTCATGCTCACGAATCCGAACACGCTGGGACTGTTCGAACAGGATATCGAGCGCATCACCGACGCGATCCACGAGGTGGGGGCGCTCGTGTACTACGACGGAGCGAACCTCAACGCGATCCTCGGTCGATGCCGCCCCGGGGACATGGGGTTCGACATCGTGCACATCAACACGCACAAGACGTTCGCCACGCCGCACGGCGGCGGGGGACCGGGCGCCGGGCCGGTGGGCGTGGCGGAGCGCCTCGTTCCGTATCTCCCCTCGCCGCTGCTCGCGCGCGCGGACGACGGCACCTTCACGTGGGACCACGACCGGCCGCAGACGATCGGGCGCCTCCACGGCTTCAACGGGAACTTCGGGGTGCTCGTGCGCGCGTACGCCTATGTGTTCCTGCACGGTGCCGACGGCCTGAAGGAGGTGAGCGAGCTCGCGGCCTTGAACGCGAACTATCTCCTCGCGCAGATCCGCGAGGACTTCCCGGCCGCCTACCCGGGGGAGCGACCCATGCACGAGTTCGTGGCGACCGCCGGGCCGCTCAAGGCCGAGACCGGCCTGCGGGCCATGGACGTCGCGAAACGGCTGATCGACCTCGGCTACCATCCGTCCACGGTCTATTTCCCCCTCGTGGTGGACGAGGCCATGATGATGGAGCCGACCGAGACCGAGTCCAAGGACACGCTCGACGGCCTCGCCGCCGCCCTTCGCCGGGCCGCTGAGGACGCGCGCACGGACCCGGCGCGTCTGCGCGACGCCCCCCTCACCACGCCCGTGCGCCGGCTCGACGAGGCGCGCGCGGCGCGCCACCTCAAGCTCCGGTGGTCCTGAGCGTGTCTCGCGACCCGGACCCCGGCCGCGCCCGCCTCGATGCCGACCCCTTCTCCTACCGCCTCACGAAGGACGGCCGGGTCCGCGTGGACCGAGGAGGGCGCACCGTGGCCACGGTGGCCGGCTCGAAGGCGGCGCGGCTCGCCCGCCGGCTCGCGGGTGCCTCGCCCGATGAGGTGCAGGATCTGCTGGCGCGGGCCACGGGGAACTACCGGCGGGGGAACGAGCGCTGATGCGTTTCCAGCAGCCTCTCGGGCAAGGTTACATAATATCCGTTATGGGCGTTGGGTCTGCAAGGCCGCAGGGGAGCCGCGCACGCGCATCCGCACGCCCCACACGCTCACGAGCCACAGCGCCTCCAACACGATCCGGCGTGAGATCTTGGAGTGCCCGTGCTCGCGCTCACGGAACGTGATGGGCACCTCGCCCACGTCGAACCCGAGGTTCCACGAGCGCATCACGAGCTCGATCTGGAACCCATAGCCGTCGGAAGCGAACGGCTCGGCCACCAGCGCCTCGAGGAGCTCGCGCCGGTACACGCGGTACCCGCTCGTCGCGTCGCGCACCGGGAGGCCGAGCATGAGACGAGCGTAGGCGTTGCCCGCCTTCGACAGCGCCCTGCGCGCGCGGCCCCAGTTCGTGACGGAACCACCGGGGACGTAGCGGCTGCCCACCGTAAGGTCGTGCGAGGTCGTCGCCGCCTGCAACAGGCTCGCCAGTTCCTCCGGGTCGTGCGAGAGATCGCCGTCCATCTCCACGATCAGGTCGTGGCGTTCCTCCAGTGCCAGACGGAACCCCTGCAGGTACGCGCTCGCGAGCCCCGAATGCGGGGGACGTTCAAGGACTCGGATCCGTGGATCGGCTGCCGCACGCTTGCGGGCGATGTCTCCGGTGCCGTCGGGCGAGCTGTCGTCTACGACCACCACCTCGAGCGAGTCGGATGCCGCCAGCGCCCCATCGAGGACGCGTTCGATGGTGGCGGCCTCGTCCATCGTGGGAAGGATCACGAGCGTGCGTGGGTTCGGATCGAGGACCTTGGGGGCGGGGCGGACCCTGGGCCGTTTCCGCGGGACCGCGATGAGGACCACGACGAACGCCAGCGCGAGCCAGGGGAGCCAGTCCCCCAGCCGGACGTACCACGTGCGTTCGTCGGAGGACCGGATGGTGTCCCTCAGGATAGCTGTCCGAAACAACCCCTCCTGGGCCGTGACGCGTCCGGCCGGGTCGATGAAGGCGCTGATGCCGGAGACCGCCGCATCCACGATCCACCGTCCCGTCTCGACCGCTCGCATCTGGCTCATCTGCTGGTGCTGGGCGCTCGCGGCGGTGGTTCCGTATGAGGCGTTGTTCACGGTCACGATCAGGAAGCCGGCGCCGTCGCGCACGAACGCCCGCGGGATCGACGGAAAGCTGTTCTCGAAGCAGATCGGCGTGCCGAAGGCGGGCAGGCCGCCGGTCGAGAGCGTGTGGATCCGCGCGCCGGGCGTCCGGTCGACCGGGATCTGCTCGAGGGCCCGCAGCCAGGAGAGCTCGTCTCGGAACGGCACATACTCCCCGTAGGGAACGAGGTGAACCTTGTCGTAGCGGCCCGCGAGACCGCCGCCGCCGTCGAACAGGAGCACGCTCGTGCGCTGGAGGCCGCCGGGATCGTCGATCACCGCGCCGACCAGCGTGGGCACGCCCACGCGAGCGATCGCCGCGCGCACCTCGGCCATCGTCGCGGCGCTGTTGGTCGCGCCGGGGTCGAGCGCGCCCTCACCCCAGACCACGAGGTCGGGCGGGTTCGATGCCAACCTGAGGTGCTCGGAGACGTTCTGGGCTGCCACGCCGAGATCCTCCTCGAGCGCGCTCCCCCCCTGGGCCCTGCGGACGTCGACCTGGACCGTCGCGACGTCCACGCGTGGGCCCTGCGGCGATCCGAGCGGGATGGCCACGGGGACGAGGGTCGAGGCGACGGCGATCGTGGCGAGGGGCCAGCGTCGCCGCGCTCCCCCACCCTCCGCGGCCGCCACGATCAGCGCGTTCACGAGGATCACCACGAAGCTGACCCCCCACACGCCCGCGACCGTGGCCAGATGCACGGTCGCGTGGTTGTCGACCTGGCTGATGCCGATCGTGCCCCAGCTGAAGCCGCCGAGCGGCCAGAGGCCGCGGAGCCACTCGAGCACGGTCCACAAGGCCGCCACGCCGAGGGCATCGATCAACGGTCGGCGCGGCAGGCGGATCGCGGCGCGCAGGAACCCGAACACGCCGAGCCACAGAGCCATCTCGATCGTCAGGGCTCCCCAGGCGGCGGTGCCGAAGAGCCAGATCCAGTAGATCGTGGCTCCGTAGAACCCGAGCCCGAAGACGAACCCGAGCAGGGACCCGCGGGCCGGTCCCGAGGATCCCAACAGCCACAGGAGCGGCGCCACGGCGACGAACGCGATCGGCCACCAGCCGACGGGAGGGAAGGCGAGCGAGAGGAGGAGTCCGCTGGCGAGCGAGACGACCAGAGCGACGGAGCGTGGTGGCCGCGCCCTCAGGCGCAGTCTCGACACAGCCCCCGCTTCTTGTCCTTCAGCTGGCTGCGATGCTTCACCAAGAAGCAGCGCTTGCACGTGAACTCGGTGGCCTGGATCGGGACGACGCGGGCCTCCGCCGGCTCGGCGAGCTTCTCCTCGCGCGTGAGGGGGACGACCACGTCGTCCTCGTCGGACTCCGCCTCCTCGTCCTCGGCCTCCTGCTTGACCAGCAGTTCCTGGATCGACTCCACTTGCGCGCCCCCCGCCGCCGGGTCGGGCGGCACGGTCGCGTCGGCGAGCTCGGTCTCGCTGGGCTCCGCCGCCTCCTCCTCGTCGGAGGTTTCTTCGTCTTCGACCGGCTCTTCGATCTCGTCCATCGTTCCCTTCATCACTTACCTCCGGGCCGGGGGCGCCTCGGTTGCGCGCGGATTGTACTGCCACGAGGTGCAGATGCAACCAGGGCGTCCGCAGGTGCCCGGGCGGTTGCGAAACGCCCGCAGGCCCCCGCGCCGGCGACCGGCCCTCACGGCAAGTGAGGACCCAAGAGGCCTTTGGGGCCGCGTCGCCGGGGCGCCGCGTTCTCTACTCGGCTTCTTGGGTCCTCGTGCGCCTTCGCCGGGGCGACGACGCAGCGAAACGGTACGACCGGGCTTCGCCGAGGGTCAAGTCGGCGGATGGAGAAAGAGTGACAATCGCCGCCCAGCGGAGCGTTCAGGCCGCGTATACGTCGCGTCCCAACGACACGGTGAGGATCGGATCCAGCGTCTCGAGCGCCTCGGCCTCGAACGGGTCGCCCGGGTAGGCCACGAAGTCCGCGTGCATCCCGGGGCCGAGCGCGCCCTTCTTGTCCTCCTGGTGAGCGAGCCGGGCGCTCCCGATGGTGTGCAGGCGGATCGCCTGGATCCGTGAGAGCCGCTGGGCGGGATCGTGGTGGGACTCCAACGCGGCGACGGTCCCCAGCGGATCGATCGGGGTCACGGGCGCGTCGGAGCCGACGCCGACCTCGATCCCCCGCTCGATCATCGTGCGGAACGGATTCATCGACGCCGCCCGCTCGGGGCCGAGCGCGGATCCGTACAGGCCGCCCGGCGCCCCCCACGCCCGATCGAACGCCGGCTGCACGCTCACGCCCAAGCCGAGGACCGCGACGCGCTCGACCTGCCGGGGCGAGATCATCTCGCAGTGCTCGATCCGGTGCCGGCGCGCCCGGAAGTGCCGGCGCTCCCGGGAGTCGAGCATGCGGTACACGCGCTCCCAGCCGACCAGCACCTGCTCGATGGCGCGGTCGCCGATCGCGTGCACGCCCACCTGTAGACCCGCCATGTGACCGGCGTGGAAAAACTCGGCGAGGGCGTCGTCCGCGTAGTACGTCGCGCCGAGGCCCCCATCCTCGTACGGCGAACTCACGGCCGCCGTGCGGGCGCCGATCGACCCGTCCACGGGGAGGTCACCGCCGACGGAGGCGAGCCCCTGGCCGATCACGAGGGGGAGGTCCATCGTCGCCACGAGGGGTACCGCGTCGACCGGCAGCCGCGATCGGTGGCTCATGAACACCTCGAGATCCCGCATCCCCGAGGAGGCCGGCATCTGCATCTCATGGACCGCGGTCACGCCGTGGGCCGCGGCCACGCCCGCCGCCCGCAGCTGCAGTGCCTGCACCTGATGGTCCGTACGCGCGTCCGCAGCCCATCTCGCCAGTCGTTCCACGGCCCCCTCCGTGACGCGCCCGGTGATGTTCCCGTGCTCGTCGCGTGCCACGCCCGCCTCCGCCTCGATCCCCGCTGCGGAGATCGCGGCCGCGTTCGCGAGGGCCAGGTGGCCGTCCGCGCGCATGATCACGAGGGCGGCGCGGCCCGAGACCGCGTCCAACTCGGCGACGCCGGGATACTCCGGACGCTCCCAGCTGCTCTCGTCGAAACCCGAGAGCACCACCGGACCGTCGGCCGCGGCGCATCGTCGGCCGGCGACGCTCAGCAGCTCGGCGGCCGACGCGGAGGCGGCGACCTCGGCGTCGGCGAGCGAGGCGCCCGTCCACGTCAGGTGGACGTGGGTATCGATGAACCCCGGGACGATGGTCGCGCCCGGGAGGTCGACGACGCGGTCCGACGTCGGGGGATCGCCCGATCCCACACGCTGGACGTGCCGACCGTCCGTGAGGAGCCAGGTTCCGGTATCGGGGTGGGTTAGCGTTCGAACGAGGTCGGCGCGATAGAGGGTCCTCACGACGCCGCATCATCCCATGCCCCGCGGCTCACCCAGGGAGATCCTCGAGCCCGACGCGAGGCGCGCGAGGCCTGCGCGTCGCACCACCACCCGCGTCTTGCGCGGATTGGGCTCGAGGCCCACCGCGTCCAGAGCCCGGCGGAACGCGTCGAGGGCCGTGACGGCGCCCCGGCGCCCCGGCGCGAACACCACGACGTCGTCGACCCAACGGCGGTGCGGCAGGCCCGTGGCCCGCAGGCGGTCGTCCACGCCCGAGAGCACGAGGTTGGCCAGCACGCCCGAGGCGTCCGGGCCGGCGGGCAACCCGCGCACCCCCTGCTCCGCGCACGCCTCCAAGAGGCCGAGGATCTCGCGAACGGCGTCGGCGTCGGCCCCCGACGCGGCGAGGCTGCGATCCACCATCGCCGGCGTGATGGCGCCGTAGCAATCGCGCACGTCCCCGGTGAACGCGGCGCCGGCGTATCCGTCTTCCACCGCCGCGCCCAGGTCCCCTCGCCATCGAGCGTGGGCCCGACGCCACGGCTCCAGCCGACCGCATGTGTCGAGACGGTTCGCCACCACCTCGCTGCCCAACCGCCGCTCGGCTCGACCGGCGGCCCGCAGCGTCGCCGCCGCGTAGCGGCGCGAGGCTCCGGCGGTGAGGGTGACGAGCAGCCGCTCCCCTCCCGTCTTGCGCGGCACCCTCCTGAGCCCCGCGACCGGCGACCGGTCGTCCGGACCGCATAGCGGCGGCATCGGCGAACACCCTTCCGTGCGACCCGGGAGGAGTCGGGATATGCGACCGTTCTACCGGGCCGGCGTGCCCGGCACAATCGGCCGCGGCGCTCTTTTAGCATCCCCCGCCATCGCGCGAGGCATCCCCCGCGGGCCCGGCGCTATCATCGCCCCGTGCCCGACGAGCGTGACCTTGAGATCATCGCTGCGCTGCAGGATGACGCGCGTGCCACCTACGCGGAGGTGGCCACGAGGGTCGGGCTGTCGGCGTCGTCCGTGCACGACCGCGTTCGCAAGCTGGAGCACGCCGGCGTGATCCGAGGCTATCGGGCGGTGATCGACCCCGAAGGGGTCGGGCTCTTCGTCACGGCGCTCATCGACGCCCGTCCGTTCGACGCTTCCCAGCCCGACGACCTCCCGCAACGCGTGGCGGCGTTCCCCGAGGTGGAGGACTGCTACAGCGTGGCCGGCGAGGCCAACTACATCCTCAAGGTGCGCACGCACACCACCGGCGAGCTGGAGGATCTCATCCGGCGACTGCGAGAGAAGGGCGGCGTCGCGACCCGCACGACCATCGCGCTGTCGATACCCTTCGAGGGGCGACCCCTGCGCACCTGAGCCGTCGCCGCGTCCGTGGCCCGGTCGAGGATGCCGAACGCGAGGCCGAGGGTATCCTTCGTCCCATGCGCCTGTACAACACCCTGACCCGTGAGCTCGACGAGGTCCGGCCCCGGGAGGGCGGCCACATCGGCATGTACACCTGCGGCCCGACCGTCTACCGATCCGCTCACCTCGGGAACCTGCGGACCTTCATGCTCGCCGACCTGATCCGCCGGGCATTGACGTTCGAAGGGCTCAACGTGACCCAGGTGATGAACATCACCGACGTCGGGCACATGACGGACGAGGCGAGCCCCGAGGCCGTGGACAAGATGCTCCTCGCGATGGAGGACGAAGGGCTTTCGCCGCAGGAGATCGCACGCAAGTACACGACGCTCGTGTTCGACGACGCCGAGGCGGTGGGCATCCGTTCGGCGGATCGCTACCCGAAGGCGACCGAGCACATCGACGAGATGATCGCCCTCACGCAGACGCTCATCGAGCGCGGCCACGCCTACGTCGTGGACTCGGGCAGCGTGTACTACGACGTCACGTCCTTCCCGGGCTACGGGAAGCTGAGCGGCAACACGCTGGACAACCTCCGCGAGGGCCACCGTGAGCTAGAGACCGATGCGCGGAAGAAGAGCCCGGCCGATTTCGCCTTGTGGAAGGCCGCCGGCCCCGGTCGCCTGATGAAGTGGGAGTCGCCGTGGGGCGAGGGGTTCCCGGGATGGCACGTGGAGTGCTCGGCCATGTCCATGAAGTACCTGGGAGAGCGTTTCGAGATCCACACGGGCGGCAACGACCTGCGTTTCCCCCACCACGAGGACGAGATCGCGCAGTCCGAGGGAGCGGTCGATCATCGCGTCGTCGACATCTGGGTCCACGGCGGACACCTGCGGCTGTCCGGGCAGAAGATCGCGAAATCGAGCGGAAACGTCGTGCGAGTGGCGGAGCTCCGCGAGCGCGGCCTCGATCCCCTCTCGTTCCGCCTGCTCACCTTCCAGACTCGCTACCGCAGCGAGATGGACTTCACGTGGGAGGCGATGGAGGAGGCGGACCGGCGACTCCGGGTGCTTCGCCGCCACGTCGCCTCCTGGGCGCCGGCCGCCACGGAGCTCGGCGATGCGGCCATGTCCTTCGACGGCCGGTTCCGGGAGGCCGTGGCCAGCGACCTGGATCTTCCGGCCGCCGTCGTCGTGCTCAACGAGCTCGACCGCAGCCCGACCGTGCCCGCCGGCGAGAAGTACGCGTTGTTCCTGACCTGGGACGACGTGCTGGGACTGGACCTCGAACGCGAGGCGCGGTCGACCTGGGAGCCCACCGCCGAGATGAGCGCGATCGTGACCCGGCGCGACGAGGCGCGTGCGGGGAGGGACTACGCCACCTCCGATCGCCTCCGCGACGAACTCGACGCGATGGGGCTCGAGGTCATGGACACGCCCGAAGGCACCAAGGTGCGGCCGCGCGACGGCGCCGCAGCGGGCTGACCGCGGACCGGCGCGGGGATCCCTCTACAGCGGGAGGCCGATCCCGGGCCCGTACGAGCGGATCACGGCTTCGGCGGCCTCCTGGCTCGTGGCGTATCCGGTCACGGCCGCGACGAAGTCCCCGCCGTCGAGGCTCAGGAGCTCGCTGTCTTCGATCGTGGAGGCCGCCGCCTGGCGCGGCACGTCGTGGAGCAGGGCGATCTCCCCGAAGTAGCCACCGGGCAGGATCTCCGCCACCGGGGCTCCGTCCCGGGTGATCTCCACCCGGCCCCGGGCCACCACGTAGAAGCGGTCCCCCGGCGCCCCCTGATCGAAGATGGCCGTCCCGGCGGGCACGAACACCGTCTCCATGCGGCCCGCCAGGTGCTCGAGCGTGGGCAACGGCAGCACTGCGAACAGCGCGATCCCCCGCAGGAGCGCCACCTCGCGCTCCGGCGCCCGGGTCGTGGCGTCCAGCCGCAGGAGCTGTCGCGCCGTCAGGGCGACGATCACCGGCAGGAAGCAGCCGGTGATCACGAGCGCGGTCCGGGACCCGAGGCGGTGGATGATCCAAGGCGCGAGGATCGCCCCGAGGGAGACCGTTGCCAAGAACATCGTCTCCAGCACGCCGAAGACGCGCGCGAGCACGTCGTCGGGCACGCTGCGTTGCAACAGGGTCATGCCCGAGACGTCGACGAGCGTGTTCCCGACTCCCAACAGCGCGAGGGTCCCCACGGCCACGGCCGGATAGGGCCAGAACCCGATGAGCACGAGCGGGAGCCCCCACAACAAGATCCCGGCGCCGAAGTCGATCGCCAGACGTCCGCGCGTCACCAGGAGGCCGGACAGGAGCGCGCCGAGCAGGGCGCCCACGCCGAAAGCCGCCGACAAGATCCCGACCCAGGCGTCCCCTTTCCCCAGGAGCTCGAGCGCCACGACTACCTCGAACACGAGGAGCGCGCCGGCGATCAGCGCCTGCGCCGTGAAGAGGCCCACGAGGAGCCTCGGGCCCGGCTCCCGGGCCACGGTTGCGAAGCCGGCGAACGCCTGGCGAAGGAACGAGGACGGTTCCTCGTCGTCCTTCAGGGCCTCCCGTCCGTCGTCGTGCACCCGGATCCGCAGGATCAAGACCGCCGACCACAAGAACGTGGCGGCGGCGAGCAGGAAGACGGCCGCCGGTCCGCTGAACGCCAGAACGAGGCCCCCGATCGCCGGACCCGCGAACATCCCCAGGCTCTCGATCGAGCTCGAGACGACGTTGGATGCCGTGAGCTCCTCCGGGGTCGTGGCGAGGCTCGGGATGATGGCCGCCTGGGCGGGACGGAACGCGGTGGAGATCACGACGCCTGCGGCCGCGAGGAGATACACGATCGCCGGAGCCAGATCCGCCCAGATCACGATCGCCGCCAGGCCCACCACCGCGACGCGCCCCAGATCGGACAACGCCATCACCAGCCGGCGCGGGTACCGGTCTCCGAGGACCCCCATGAACGGCGCCGCCACGGCCGCGGGGATCAACCGCACCAACCCCACGACGCCGACCGCGGTCGCGCCGCCGTGGTCGTAGGCGAAGACCGACAAGGCGATCCCGTACCCCCAGGTCCCGAGGTTGGAGCCGGCCCAGGCGAGCTGCAGCCGCCGCAGCTCGGGGTTGCGCAGGACGGCGCGGAATGCGTCGAGGGGGCGCGCCTTGGATGCCTCTCGCGTCGCCATCGCCTAGGCGACGACGTGCAGGTCGCGCGAGGATCGGTTCAGGCGGTCCGCTCCGTCCTGCGTGACCACGACGATGTCTTCGATCCGAACCCCGAAGGCCCCGTCCAGGTAGATGCCCGGCTCCAAGGAGAACGTCATGCCGGGTTCGAGGGGCCGCTCGTTGCCCTCGACGAGATAGGGCGCTTCGTGCACCTCGAGACCGATCCCGTGCCCCGTACGATGGAAGAAGCGCTCGCCGTAGCCCGCCTCGTCGATGACCCGCCGGGCCGCTCGGTCGACATCTTGCGCACCCGTCCCGGGTCGCACGGCACAAAACGCCGCCTCTTGGGCCTCGTGCACGATCGCGTAGACGGCCTCGAACCCCTCGGGCGGATCGCCGACCACCACCGTGCGCGTGGTGTCGGAGTGATAGCCGCCGAGCGAGCCGCCGAAGTCCAGCACGACCGCGTCGCGCGGAAGCATGCTCCGGCCCCCTGGCTCGTGATGCGGGGAGGCCCCGTGCGGGCCGCTGGCGACGATGGTGAACGCCGCGGCGTCGTGGCCGTTGCGGACGAGCAGTTCCGCGAGTTCCGCGGCGATCTCCTCCTCGCGCCGACCGGTGAACGTCCGTTCGCAGATCTGGCGGAACGTCTCGTCGGCGGCCCGCCCGGCCCGGGTGAGCGCGGCGAGCTCGTCCTCGTCCTTGACGGCCCGGAGCCGTTCGATCACGGGCGATGCGGCAGCGAAGGCGACCCGAGGTGCCTCGGCTTGCAAGCCGAGGAGGTGCGATGCCCAGAGGGTGTCACCCACCGCGACGCGACCGTCCTGCGGCAAGAGATGCGCGGCCTCCGCGTACGCGTCCATGCCGTCGCGCCAGCCGACGAGCTCGATCGCCTCACCGGCGGGCGACGCCGCCGCGAGCGGCCGCTCGAGCTCGGGCACGAGCATGACGGGGTCGGCCCCCGGGCGCAGGACCAACAGGGTGGGCCGTTCCGTCGGCATGGGCGCGTAGCCGGTGAGGTACACGAGATCGGGAGAGGGCGCGACGGCCAACGCGGCGAACCCCTGCCGCTGCGCCTCCTCGGCGGTGCGGGCCATGCGATCGAGGTGACGCTGCATGCGTGCTCCCATCCGCTAGAGCTTCAGGAGGATCTGCTGGGGGACCACCTGGAACGTGGCGGGCGTGCTGCCGAACGGCACCCCGTCGGCCGCCACCGCCATGGGACGGTCCGCGTCGACCGCGATGCGGATCTTCGCTCGCAGTTCCCGGATGTTCGGGTCGGGGATGTGGTCGCCGTGGCGGTAGATCCGCGGCAGCATGGTGTAGGCGTCGCTGCGGGGTCCGCAGAACACCAGCGCGTCGAGCACGCCGTCGCCCGGGAAGGAGCGCGGCGACATCCGCAACCCGGCGGCGAATTGCCCGTTGCCCACGATCACGTTGAAGGCCCTGCCCTCCCATGACTTCTTGTCGGCTTGCACGGTGACCCGCCGGGGCCTCCCGTGGAGCCACCCTGCCCAGAAAGAACGGAACCGCCCGAGGTTGCTCGTGCGACCGACGTTGCGCCGTGCGACCTCCGCGCCCATGCCGACCTCGGCGAGGTTCGTGGCGTAGCGCGTCGACGGATCCCCCGCCTCCGAGCGCGTCGTGACCTTCATCACGTCGAAGGGATAGGTGTTCGCACCGGTCAGGTGACGGCAGGCACCCTGGGTATCGTCGGGCAGTCCGAAGCTCATCACCAGGTCGGAGCCCGTCCCTGCGGGAACCAGGCCCAGCACCGCTCCCTCCACGAGCGGTCGCCCACCCTCGAACATACCGTTGACCACCCGCTGCACCATGCGATCGTCGCCCACCGCCACCAGGAAGCGGCAGCCGTCGCGCAGTGCCTGGGCGGCGATGCCCTCGGTATCGCTCGGATCATCGGCGGCGATCACGGCGTGCTCGAGGTCGAGCGCCTCCAGGGCCCGCTCCAGCCGCGGCAGCTCCTTGCGGAGACGTCCATCGTCCGCGCTGAGGTCGGCGATCGCGGTCAGCTGTCCGAACGGACTCGTCATGTGGCCCGCATCGTAACTAGACCCCTGTGTAGGCGACGACGCCTCTGGCGACTGCCGTGCGTGCGAGGCGTACGAGGGTCGCCGCCCCCTCGGGCGCCACGTCCTCTACCTGGCGCATGAGATCGAGGAGCTGCTTGCAGTTGCGGATGAAGTCGCCCGGCGCCATGTCCGTCTGCGCGAGGATCTCCTCGAGCGGCCGGCCTTGGGCCCAGTGCCAGATCGGCGTCGCGAACCCCTGTTCCAGCTCCCGGCATAGCTGAACCTGATGCTCGTCCTCCGTGCGGCGCACGCGCCGCCAGATCCTCTGCAAGGACGCGTAGCGCTCCGCGGTGGGCTCTGTGGGCATCGGGCCAGTGAGGGGTGTGCGTTCGCGGCCCTCATAGACCACGCAGGATAGGAGCGCCGCGACCTCCGGCGGATCGAGTCCCGCCAGCAGGTCCGCAGCGATGAGCTCGCTCACCAACACGTCACCCTCGCCATAGATGCGCGTGAGCGAGCGGCCCTTCTCCGAGAGCGTCCACCCCTCGACGTAGCCCATCGCCTCCAGGACGCCCAGTACCCGGTCGAACTGCCGTGCGAGGGTCTCCGTGCGCACCCGGATGCGACGATCGGCGCCGGAGACCTTCCGCTCCAGCTCGTCCGCGCGCTCCGCCCAGCGCTCGTGCTTCGCGCGCTCGGGGCACGCGCGGCACGGGTGTGCCTCCGCCCGCGCCTCCAGCCTCGCCGCCTCGCGCTCCACGTGCGGGTCGGCACGGAACCGGGCGGGCTTGGGGGGCTTGACGTGCAACGACACGAGCGTGGCGGCGACGTCGCGGCGGTACCGCGCGCTCCGAGAGGAACCGCGGCGCGGCAACGGGATCCGGGTGAGCACCGCGGGCGGGTCGGGGAAGTCGCGGACGGAGGCGCGGAAGAACGATCGATCCTGACTGAGGAGCGTGGGTCGCCCGTCCCGCGTGGCCACCACCACGGCCAGGCCGCGCCGTTTGCCGTTCGGCAGGCTCACGACCTCGCCGGGGCGCAGCCGTCCGACCGCCTCGCGGACGGCGTCCGCGCGTCCCCGTTCGCGTCCGTTCCGGTCTTCCTCTCGCAGCCGTCGCGCCTTCCTGAGCAAGCCCCAGTACTCGTCGAAGTCCCCGAGGTCGCACGCCGTGTTCGCGCGGTAGCTCGCCAGGGCCTCGAGGTCCTGGGTCCGCTGGCGTTCGAGGGACACGACGCCACGATCCGCGAGGAACTGTGCGAAGGACGCGTTGAGCAGGCGGTGCGCTTGTTCCCGCGAGTAGTTGCGAACCAGGTTGACGGCCATGTTGTAGGAGGGGCGGAAGGACGACACGAGGTTGTACGTCCGCGTGCCGGCGAGCGTCGCGACGCGTTCGAAGTTCACCTGTCGTTGGTAGAGCACGACGGCGTGACCGAGGGGATCGATCCCCCGCCGGCCCGCGCGACCCGTGAGCTGTGTGTACTCCCCCGGCGTGAGGATCTCATGGCGTTCCCCCTGGAACTTCCAGAGGTCCTCGATCACGACCGTCTTCGCCGGCATGTTGATGCCGAGCGACAGCGTCTCGGTCGCGAACACGACCTTGACGAGCCCCGCCTCGAAAAGCTCCTCGACGGTCTCCTTGAACAGCGGGAGCATCCCGGCGTGGTGCGCCGCGACCCCCGCGGTGAGCCCGTCGAGGAAGTCGTGGAAGCCGAGCGTGACGAGATCTTCCTCGTCCATCCAGGCGGCTCGCGTTTCGGCGCGTTCGCGGATGTGGTCGGCCTCGGCCCTCGTCGTGAGCCGCGTCCCGGACTCCCGCAGCCAGCGCACGCTCCGGTCACATCCGGCCCGGCTGAAGACGAAATAGATCGCGGGCAGCATCCCGTGCTCCGCGAGCACCTCCACGACTTCCTCCCTACGGGGAACGTAGACGCGCCGGTGTCCTTCGCGTGGCCGGGAGATCCGTTCGTGCTGGGGCACCCCGCTCCCCCGCCGGTAGTACGTCTTGGTGCGGAGCTCGTTCTGGTCGAGCGAGATCACGTAGGGGTTCGGAAGCAAGACGCCGTCCTGTTCGACGTGCATCGGATGGAGCCGGTGTCCCACGAGGTAGTGATGCTCGAGCGGCACGGGCCGGCGCTCTTCGATGACGACCTGCGTCTGCCCGCGGAGGGTCCGGATCCACTCCCCGAACTCCTCCGCGTTGCTGATGGTGGCGGACAAGCAGATGACGCTCACCGAGGGCGGCAGCTGGATCAAGACCTCCTCCCAGACGGCGCCTCGGTAGGGGTCCTGGAGGTAGTGCACCTCGTCCATCACCACGCTGAAGAGCCCGGTGAGGGTGTGGCTGCGTTCGTACAACATGTTGCGCAAGACCTCCGTGGTCATCACGACCACGGACGCCCCGGCGTTGATGGTGTTGTCGCCGGTGAGCAGGCCCACCGACGCGGGTCCGTACGCCGCCACGAGGTCGCCGAACTTCTGGTTGGAAAGCGCCTTCAAGGGCGTGGTGTAGAACGTCTTCCCGCCCCGGGCGAGCGCGCGATCGATGCCGTACTCGGCGATCACGGTCTTCCCGCTGCCGGTGGGGGCGGCCACGAGCACCGAGCGCCCTTGATCGAGGGCATCGATCGCCGCTCGCTGGAAATCGTCCAGCGGGAACGGGAAGCGGGAGGCGAACGCCTCGGGGGAGCTCACCGCGCCAGTGTACGGGCGGCGATGGCGCCGTCCGCTACACGGCCTAGTCGCACCGAGGCAGGAAGGCCCGCAACGCGTCGTCGAACGCGGCGGGAGCCTCCATGTTGGACAGGTGCCCCGCCCCGCCGATGCGCACCAACGTGGTGTCGGGGATGTGCTCCGTCATGGCCGCGGTCACGTCGGGCGGGATCAACGTGTCACCCTCGGCGGTGATCACGAGGCACGGGACGTCGATCGCGCTCAGGTCCGGCGTCGAATCGCGCCGCTCCGCCATGCCCACGGCGGCGGCAGCGATCGCCTCGGCCGGCTGATCTGCGATCGACGCGCGCACCGCTTCCCACAGAGGGGCAGGGGCGTCGGCCCCCAAGAGCGGCGGTGGTTCGGCCACGAGGAAGCCGTTGCCCTCCGCCCGCAGCCTTGCGGCGAGCGCGCGTCTGCCGGCGGCCCCTTCGGGGGCGTCCTCCCCCGAGCGCGTGTTCGCGAGGACCAAGCCGGCGATCCGCTGGCGCGCCATCCGCCATAGCTCGAAGGCGACGTAGCCCCCCATCGACAGACCGCACACGACCATCCGATCGAATCCGGCCGCGTCGGCCGTCTGGAGGCACGTCGCCGCCGCGGCCCCCATCGACATCACCGGACCGGCGGAGGGGGCTCCGCCGAACCCGGGGAGGTCGGGAGCGACGATCGGCAGTCCCTCGCCCAACGCGTCCTGCTGGGCGCGCCACATGCGAGCGTCCAGTGGAAAGGCGTGGATCAACATCAGGCCGTTGCTCATCGGAGTCCCTTCGCCTCGGGCCCGGCCACCACGCCGAGCGCCCCAGTCATCACCTCGAACACCGCCGGGAGCGGCGCCACGCGCTCGCCATCGGCGTACAGCACGAGCTTCCGGTTGGCCTCCATCACGATCCGCGCCCCCCGATACATCTGGACCCGCGGGTGGGACGTGTGGGTCCCCATGTAGACGCGGGGGAACGCCCGCAGGAAGGCGGCCTTGGAGAGCGCTTCGACGACGCACACGTCCAGCTGGCCGTCATCGAGGAGGGCTCGCGGGGTAACCTTCATGCCGCCGCCGAAGGATACGCCGTTGCCGACCACGGCCAGCATGGCGTCTCCCTCGAACCGCCGATCGTCCACCGAGATCTGGTACCTGGCCGGGCTGAAGCGAGACAGCGTCTTCACGAGGGCCACGACATAGGTGCCCGTCCCGCCGAGCCGCATGCGCATGGCGTCGGCCCGCTCGTTGACTTCGGAGTCGAACCCGGCACCCGCCACGTTCAGGAAATGCCGGACCGTCGCCCCGGCCGTGACCTTGACGACGTCCACGGGGCGCACCTTGGGGTCGGCAAGGAGCCGCACGGCCGCGTCGAAGCGAGCGGCTCCGATCGCTCTGGCGAAGTCGTCGCCGGTCCCTGCGGGCAGGACCGCCAGCGCCGCATCCGACCCGAGCAGCCCGTTCGCGGCGCACGAGACCGTGCCGTCGCCGCCGAGTGCCGCCACGATCGCCGCGCCTTGCTCGGCGGCCTGATGCGCGGTGTCCTCCAGCTCGGCCGGTGACCGCGTCACGTCGATACGATGCTCGATCCGGAGGTCCCGCAGGATCGCGTCCGCTTTGCCGATGAGCTTCCCGGCCTTGCCGCCCCCCGCGGTGGGGTTCGCGACCACCACGACGGGAACGCGATCCGCCACGCCGGTCCCTATCCGCCCAGGTTGGGGGTGGCGCCGGTCGGCAGGGTGTTGTTGATCCCGCCGGCCGCGAGGGCCTCGCCATAGGTGATCCACGCCTGCTGGAACTCGGTGGCGGCGTTGTTGCGGAGGTCGTCCGCGGTCTTCGTGAGGGTCGTCTGCTGGGCGCCCGTGGTCTTCGCCGCCAGCGCAGCGACGTCCGAAGCGCGTTGGTACAAGATGAGCGCGTTCACGAGCCGGTCCTTGGAGTCGGTGAACGACAGGGCTTGGCCGACATCGAACCCCTGGCCCTCGATGGTGCCCGCGAGGTCGAAGGCGCTGAGCGCCTTGACGGCCGCCGCCGCCCCGTCGGCCGCACCGCCGAACGTATCGGCCGCCGTGGGGGGCACCGTCCCATGCTTCATGGCGTCGAGAGCGGTGTTCATCGCGGGGAATACCAGTGGCGGTCGGCCCTGCTGAGGCGTGCCGACCTTGCTGATCTGCGACTCGACCTCCTGTTGCCACGCCGTCGCCGCGGCGCGCCGGGTGGCCGCGTCCGCCGCCGATCGCGCGTCCGCGTCGTTCTGACGCAGCCCGTTGGTGACCCAGATCACGATCAGGGTGGCCGCAGCGCCCAGGGCGCACGCGAGCGCGACCTGCACCCACCGCCGCTGGAAGAACGGGGGCTTGACCGCCACGGGGTCGCGCCTGGGCGCACGCGCCGCCGGCCGCGGCTTGGACTTCGCCCTGTTCTTGCCCTTGATCGCCATGGTCGTGTCCCCTACTTCTTCATGAGTCGAGCGATGATGATAGACGCCTCGTAGAAGAACACCATGGGAAGCATCAAGGCGAGCATCGAGTACGGATCCGAACTCGGCGTGATCACGGCGGCGAACACGGAGATGCCGAGGATCGCCCAGCGACGCCACGCCCGCAGCTTGGCGCTGGAGAGCACCCCCACCATCGTCAGGAACACCAGCAGGATCGGGAACTCGAACGACACCCCGAAGGCGAGCGTCACCAGCACGACGAAGCCGACGTAGCTCGGGAAGCTGATCAGGGGCGTCACGTCCGGACCCGCGAACCCTAGGAGGAAACCAAGACCCTTCGGGAGGGTGAACAACGCGAAGACCGCCCCCAGCAGGAACAGCAGCATCGACGCGACCACGAACGGCACGGAGAGTTTTCGCTCTCGGGCCGTCAGGCCGGGCACGATGAACGCCCACAGCTGGTACAGCAGGACCGGCAAGGCGAGGAACAGGCCGAGGAACAGCACCACCTTCAGCTTGATCAGCATGGCATCCACGGGACCGCTGAAGACGAGCCGACATCCCGCGGGCGGCCGCCGGTCGGCCGGGAGACCGTTCACGTAGTCGCAGAAGGGGTTGTTGACCAGGTTCATGAAGGGCTGATAGAGGAACCACCCGAGGATCCCGCCCCCCAGCACGGCGATCACGCTCACCACGATCCGGTGACGGAGCTCCTCGAGGTGCTCCACCACCGTCATGGTGCCGGTGCGCTCGCTGGGGGTCGGGCGGCGCAAGAACTTGGGGAGGGTGGGCACGGCGCTCGTCCTACTCCGCGGCGGCCGCCGGGGGGACCTCTGGGGCGTCGTGCGACGCATCATCCGGAGGTGGCGCGGGCCCGAGGTCGGTACCCACCTCGCCGAGCGGCACGATCGGCTCGACGTCGGCCCCCACTCCGGCCTCGACGTCGGCCTCAGCCGGCTCCTCATCGAGTTCCTCATCGGGCAAGGCCGCGATGACGCGCTCGCTGTGGGTCAGGCCATCCCCGTCGCCGATCTCGCGCGTGATGGCCTGCTCGGCGTCGTAGGGCTCATCCGGCTCGTGGGGATCGGAGAACGAGGGCTCCGTCTCCTCGTCGTCGGCGGGATCCGCCCCGAGGTCGAATTTCACCATGTCCTTCACCTCATCCTGAAGCTTGCGGAATTCGTTGAGCGCGCGCCCGATCGTCCGGCCGAACTCGGGCAGCCGCTTCGGCCCCACGATGATGAGGGCCACGATGAGGACGACGAGGAGTTCCTGAGGGCCGATGTTGAGCATGGTGGATAGCCGATCCCGGAACGATTCTACCGTCGAGGAGGGGTCAGGAGGTCTGCTTGCGCGTCGGTGCCTTGAGGTTTCCGGCGACCGTGGCAGCCCGCCCGCCGGCCCGGGAGATCTGAGACACCATGGGCTGCAACTCGTCCTGCGCCTGCTTGACGGTCTTTCCGAGCAACAGCACGCCGCGAACGAGGCCGATGGAGAACGCAAGCAGCGCGAACATGCTCAGGAGGGCGGTGATGAACCACACGAGGATCCACGCGCTCATCCGGCGATGCTACACGAGGGAGCGGGGCGACCTCGCGTCTCCTCGTCGGGACTCAGGCGCCGCCGCTGGACGCCAGGAACTCCTGGATGTAGCAGTCATCCTCCAAGAGGTAGTGGAACTCGATGACGTCGTCGATCGAGAAGGCGGGGCCCGGCGGGAGGGACCCTCGCGGGTCGTCTTCGTCCTCGTCGAATAGCTCCGGATGACCCATCGCACCCTCGCCCTGGTCGATGTCGACGCCGGCCGAGACCAACAAGGCCACGATCTTGCGGTCGGCCCGCTTCTCGACGTCGTCGCTGCAGCTGGGGCAGGTGAACCGATAGCTCCCCTCCCGGCCGTTCTGGCGGACGGAGAGGACGATGGCGTCGGGACCCATGTCCACTTCGCCGCATCGGGGGCAGGTCGTCCGGATGGTTGTCATCTCTCCCGAGCTATCGGTGGGGTCTTGTCCAGACTTGAGCCTCCCCGCGGCGAAGAGGACTACCCCAAGTTGACCACGTGCCGCTCAGCTCTCGTAGCGCTCTAGCGTGCGCTCGGCCAGCGCTCCGACTTCGCCCCGGAGCTCCGGGGGATCCACGACTTCGGCTTCGTTGCCGACCCGCAGGAGCAGCCGCGCAACCCATCCCAACTTCGTCGTCGGCAGGGTCACCTCGAGGCTCCCATCGGCTCGTTCGGAGGGATCCACGCTGGTGTAGTACTCCGCGATCCAACGCGCGGAGGGACGCAGCCGAAGGCGAACGGGAAGGTCATCGGCGCCCGGGGTGTACAGCGATCTGCCCACGCCCTCGAGACCGCGAGGGGCGAACGTGGATCCGGTCGGGGTGGCCGACCGGATCCGATCGGCCCGGAACAGCCGCTCGGCGTCCGCGCCCGTGTCCCAAGCGGCGATGTACCAGTTGCCCAGACTCGCAAAGATCTCCTCCGGCTCGATCGTGCGGGTGGTCCAGGCTCCGGTGGAAGGCGCGTAGTACTCGATCCGCAGGGTCTCATGCGACCCAGCGGCACGCCGCAACAGGTCCAGGTGCTCGGGAACGGCGCCCGCCACGGTGGTCTCGATCCGGGATCCCGCGTCGCCGAGGAGCTCCGGTCCGAGCTCGTCTCGCAGCTTGCGCATGGCGCTGGCGAGGGCGGGCGCCTCGGGCAGCCCGGGCGTGGCGACGAGCTCCGTCCCCCGCAGGTAGAGGGACAGCGCCTCGCTGCGCGTGAGCCGCAACGGTCGGGAGAAATGATCGGCCATCGTGATCCAGATGTGCTCGTCCTCATCGACCTCCACGTCGATGAGATCGCCCGGCCCGTACGGCGGGAGACCCGACATGAACAGGAGGTCGAGATCGCGACGAAGCTGGTCGGGCGGCAGGTCGAAGAGGGCCGCAACCTCGTGGAGCGCCGCGCCCTGATGCCGCACGAGGTAGGGGACGATCACGAGCATCCTGCCCAGACGCTCCCGCGTCCTGGGCACCGTCCTGCGCCGCTCAGGCACGAGCCGCCTCGAGGCGCCGGCGGATCTCCTCGCGCAGGGAACTCGGTTCGAGCACCTCGGCATCTGGTCCGAACTGCAGCACGAGCGCGGCGAGGGCACCCTCGTCGGCGAAGGGGATCGTCGCGACGGCCCATCCGTCGGACCGCTCCGCCTCCACGGACGCGCCCGCGAGTGAGCCGGTCGCCCACCACGCGACCTCCGGAGCGAACGCCACCCGAGCGCGATCTTCCCCGACGGCCGCCCAGGGACCGGCCTCGACGTGGTCGGCGGCGCGGAAGCCCGCCGGCGCCGATGCCGCCTCCCCTCGGTCGACGGGCTCGGCGGTGAATCGAGACAGCCGGAAGGCGCGGATGTCGTCGCGCTCACGATCGTGGCCCACGAGGTACCAATGTCCGCCGCGGAACACCATCGCGAACGCGTCCACGTCGCGCATCGCGTCCTGGCCGTGCGAGGTCCGATAGCCGAAGCCGATCCTGCGGTGATCGCTCACGGCGTTCGCGACGGCCAGGACCAATGCGCTGCGCGCGTCGGAGCCCGAGGCGAGCGGACCCCCGGCGAGCCCCGCAAGGACGCCCCCGTCCGCCCCATAGAGCAGCTTGCGCGCCCCCGCCTCGGCGACGGTGTTCTCGCCTCCGCTCTGTGCCGCTACGAGGAGGGCGCCGAGCTCCTCGGGCGTGAAGGCGATCTCCGGGAGGTAGTAGCGATCTTTGGGGATCAGGTATCCCTGCTCGGTCCCCCATGCGTCGATGTCCACGAGCTCGAGCGGCACCCCGTAGTCGCGCAGCAGATCCTTGTCGCGCTCGAACATCCGTTTCGCGGTCTCGACCTTCTCCTGCCCGTAAGGCTCGAGCGTGATCCGGATCTCTTCGAACGTGAGCGGTTGCTTGGTCTCCAGCAGGAGGCCGACGAGGTTCAGCAGTCGCTCCAGCGGCTCCGCGCGGTCTCCACCTGCCATCGTGCGGCATCATATCGGCGCGATGCCCGTGGACCCGCGAACGCGACCCGCTCGAGCTCCGAACCTGCGCCAGATGCCGGTCGTACTGTTCGCCGGCGCCGATCTCCTGGATGTGGTCCGCGCGGGAGCGAGGCGAGCCGGCCGGGGCGCGAAGGGCGTCCGGCTCACCGATCCCGACGTCGCCGTCCTTTTGAACGCGACCGCGCAGGGCGCGGAGTTGGCCGTCGCGGTTCTTCCTGCGCCTCGGTTGCTTGCCGCGCTCAACCTCGTAGCGGAGCTCGGCGGACGCGGCCTGCCCGTCCTTGGCCTGCATGCCGGCCCGCGCGGCCCCCTGATCTCCGATGCGAGCCTCGGCCTCCTGAGCAACCCCGAGCTGCGGGACCTCGATGTGGCGGTCCCGTCGATCGCCGACGAAGGCGAGCGTCACGACCTGTGGGGTCAGCTCCGCTCGGCGGCACTGGAAGCGCGGCATCAGCTCGTCGAGGTCGACGGCTCCCCGGCGCTCGAGGAGATCGCCGCGCGGGGGGCCCGGCCGCCGGCGGATCGCTGGCGCGCGCTGGCCGCGGGCGCCGCAGGCGTGCTCGCCGGACGCCTCGCGGCCGGCAACCGGCGATGGCGCGACCCGATGGGGTCCTAGGCCGCCCCCGTGCGCTGTGCCACCATGGGCACGTGAGCGACCCAACGCCGAACCCGACGCAACCGATCGACGCCACGCGGCGCACGCATCTCGCGAACGAGCGGACCTACCTCGCGTGGCTGCGCTCGGGGCTCACGTCCGTCGCCGTCGGACTGGGCGTCGCGAAGTTCCTTCCGGACTTCGGCGGTGGGGCGGCGTGGCCCTACGTCGCGCTCGGGACGGGGTTCTGCGCGCTCGGGGTGGCGATGGTCGTGCTCGGGATCAGGCGGCTCCGCCAGGTCTCCGAGGGGCTCGCGCGGGGGGCGTTCGGGCCGCTCGAGGATACGTCCGCCATCGGGATCGGCGTCGCGACCATCGCGCTGGCGGTCGCCTCGATCCTCGTGGTCGTCGCGAACCGCTGAGGGCGTGAACGGCCGGCCCCGGCCGCTCACATGTGGGCGATGAGCTGGTCCACTCGATCGTCCACGCTGCGGAACGGGTCCTTGCACAGGACGGTGCGCTGCGCCTGGTCGTTCAGCTTCAGGTGCACCCAGTCGACCGTGTAATCGCGGCGCTTCGCCTTTGCTTGCCGGATGAAGTCCCCGCGCAGCTTCGCCCGGGTGGTTTGGGGCGGCTCGCGCATCGCGCGGCTCACCTGTTGTTCGGTCACGACGCGGTCCACCTTCCCGCCGCGCTCCAGCAGGTAGTAGAGGCCTCGATCGCGGTTCACGTCGTGGTAGGCGAGGTCGAGCAGCGCGACGCGAGGGGAGGCGAGCGCGAGGTCGTGCTTGGCCATGTAGCGCTCGATCAGCAGCCGCTTCGTGACCCAGTCGATCTTGCGCTCGAGCCGGTCGTGTCGGCCGGACTCCAGCGCCTCCAGCGCGTCGCGCCACTCGCGGAGCAAGGTCTTGGCGACCTCGTCACCGCCCCGTCGCTCGATGAATCGCTCGGTCTTCTCGAGGTAGTCGGTCTGTACCTCCAGGGCGGTGAGCTCCCGGCCGTTCGCGAGCTTGACCGTGCGCGTACACGTGGTGTCGTGGCTGATCTCGCGTATCGCCCGGATGGGATTCTCGAGCGAGAGGTCGCGCATCACGGTGTTCGCCTCCACCATGCGAAGCACCAGGTCGGTGATACCCGCCTTCATGAACGTGGTGTGCTCGCTCATGTTGGAGTCGCCGACGATCACGTGCAGCCTGCGGAACCGCTCGGCGTCGGCGTGGGGTTCGTCGCGGGTGTTGATGATGGGCCGGCTCCGCGTCGTGGCGCTGGATACGCCCTCCCAGATGTGCTCGGCTCGCTGGCTGATGCAGAACTGTGCGCCGCGCGGCCCGTGCAGGACCTTCCCCGCACCGCACCAGATCTGCCGCGTGACGAAGAACGGGATCATCACGTCGGCCATGCGCGCGAACTCGCCGTGGCGCGCCACGAGGTAGTTCTCGTGGCACCCGTACGAATTCCCGGCGGAGTCGGTGTTGTTCTTGAAGAGGTACACCTGACCCGAGATCCCCTCCTCGTGCAGGCGCAGCTCCGCCGCGGCCAGGAGCCCTTCGAGGATCCGCTCACCCGCCTTGTCATGGGCCACCAGCTCCTCGATGGCGTCGCACTCCGGGGTGGCGTACTCGGGGTGCGATCCGACGTCGAGGTACAGGCGCGCCCCGTTCTCGAGGAACACGTTGGACGACCGGCCCCAATGGACGACCCTGCGGAAGAGGTACCGCGCAACCTCGTCGGGCGAGAGGCGCCGTTGCCCGCGGAAGGTGCAGGTGACCCCGTACTCGTTCTCCAGCCCGAAGATCCGCCGGTCCATGCCGACAGCCTACGGCCCGGGTGTTCGAAGGGCGGGAGCGATCAACTGCCCAGGATCTGGGCGACCTCGCCGGCCTCGAGCCGGTGGAACTTGCGTCGCTGTCCACGCCGGCGGTCTAGGACCCCCGCCTCGATGGCCTCCGCGGCGATGGTGCGGCCGTCCGGCGAGCCCAGGACCTCCACCGCCGTCTTCACGGCGGTCGCGAGGTCCCAGCCCTCCTCGAATCGCGACTTCAGCGTCTCCGCGAGATCCTCCGCGTGGCCGCCGATCGCGATGAAATCATGCTCGTCGGTGACGGAGCCGTCGAACAAGACGTGGTACAGCGCCGTGCCGGCCGCATCGCCGTCGACCTCGCCCACGAGGACCTCCACCTCGTACGGCTTCATCTGTTGCGTGAAGATCGCCGAGAGCGCTTGCGAGTAGGCGTTCGCGAGGTCTCGCGCCTTCACGTCCTCGCGCCCGTAGGAGAAGCCTCGCATGTCCGCGAGGCGGATGCCCGAGATCCTCAGCTCCTCGAACTCGCTGTACTTGCCCACGCCGGCGAAGGCGATGCGATCGTAGATCTCACTGATCTTGTGCAAGGTCGCCGATGGGTTCTCGGCGATGAACAGGAGCCCGTCGACGTATTCGAGGCCGATGACGGATCGCCCGCGCGCGATGCCCTTGTGCGCGTACTCCGAGCGGTCCTTCATCATCTGTTCGGGCGCGACGTACGGCATGAAGGACATCTACGCGCGCTCCTCGATGACCGCCACGGCGGCCGCGGCGACCTCGTCCTCGGGGACCTCTTCGGCGCCGTCGGCCGTCACGACCAAGGCGATGGGATAGATCCGTCGGTTGGGATCCGGGCCTCCCGTGGCCACGTCGTCCTCCGAGGCGTCGAGCAGGGCCTCGACTGTGAAGCGGAGGGCCTCGGACCGGCTGAGACCGGGCTTCCAGGTCTTCTTCAGCGAGTTCTTGGCGGAGGCACTTCCCGAGCCGGTCGCTTGGTAGTCGTGCTCCTCCCAGCGCCCGCCGGTGGCGTCGTAGTGGAAGATCCGCCCCTCCTCCCGCCGATGGTCGAAACCGCCGAAGAGCGGCACGACCACGAGGCCCTGCATGGCCATCGGGAAATTCTGCCTGATCAACTCCGCCAGACGGTTGGCCTTCCCCTCCAGGGAGAGACGGTCGCCCGTGATCTTCTCGTAGTGCTCGAGCTCCAGCTGGAAGAGCTTGACCATCTCGACGGCGATCCCCGCCACTCCCGCGATGGCGATCGCGGAGTAGTCGTCGGCCGCGAACACCTTGCGCATGCGATCGTCGGCGATGGAGTAGCCGGAGGTCGCCCGCCGGTCGCCGGCGAGGATGATCCCGTCCGCGTACTTCACGCCCAGCACCGTGGTCCCGTGGGGCAGGGCTGCCACCTCGGAGGACACGGCCCCCTGCAGCTGGCGCAGACGCTCGGGCCGCTCCCGTCGCAGCAGGTCGACGAACGAGGGATTCGCGCCGAAGGCGGGGGCGCCGAGCGGGCCTCGCGCGGGTTCGATCACTCTCCGCCCTTCTGGACGTAGCTCTTGACGAACTCCTCGGCGTTCTCCTCGAGCACCGAATCGATCTCCTCGAGGATGTCGTCCATCTCGTCCTTCAGTCCGGCGGCCTTGGAGGACGCCTCCACCTGACCGGCGTCCGCGTCGTCTCCGGCTCCCCCACCCTTCTTCTGGACCTTCTTCTGCTCTTGCTCCTGCGGCACGGGCGTAGCTCCTTTCCGTGCGACTATCGTAGCGGCGGCCGGGGCCTGAACCCCTCAACCCTCGAGGAGGCGCACCAGGGCCGCGGCGTTCTCCGCCTGGGCCAGCAGCCCCTCGACGTGCTCCTTCGTCCCCCGCAACGGCTCGCGCATCGGGATGCGTTGCAGCGCGTCGGCCCCCGTGTCCACGATCAGCGAGTCCCAGGACGCGGCCGCGATGGCCTCGGGGTAGCGGGAGATGCACCTGCCGCGGAAATACGCTCGGGTATCCACCGGCGGCTCCATGATGGCCTCGTCCACCTCGGCGTCGGTGACGAGCCGCTCGACCTTGCCCGAGGACACCAGGCGCTGATACAGGCCGCGATCGCGGCGGACGTCGTGATACTGCAGGTCGATCGCCCGCAGCTTCGCGTCGTTCCACGCCAGCGCGTCGCGTTCCCGATAGGCCGCGGCCAGGCGGTACTTGGCCACCCAATCCAACTGGCCGTGGAGCGAGAACGGGTCGGTCTCCAGGGTGGTGAGCACGGACTCCCAGCGTCCGAGCACCTCATGGTTCTCAGGCGTGTCATCGAAGCGCTCCACGAACTTGCGCGCGTTCTCGAAGTACTCCCATTGCAGCTGGATGGCGGTGAGCCGACGCCCGTCCGCGAGGGGGATCTCCGCGGTGAAGGTGAGATCGCGCGAGACCTCGTGCAGGGACGCGACGGGGGTCTCGAGCGTGAGATCCGGCAAGAAGGCATCTTCGATCATCTTCAACACGATCGCGGTGGTCCCGATCTTGAGGAACGAAGCGACCTCGCACATGTTCGCATCCCCGATGATCACGTGCAGACGACGGTACTTCTCGGGGTCCGCATGCGGTTCGTCCCGGGTGTTGATGATGGGGCGCTTCAGTGTCGTTTCGAGCCCTACCTCCGTTTCGAAGAAGTCGGCGCGCTGTGTGAGCTGGAAGAGGGCGCGGCCGCGCTCGTCCCACGACGCCTCCGCGCCCACCTTGCCGGCGCCGGTGAAGACGATCCGCGAGACGAGGAAGGGCGTGAGGTCCCGCACGATGTCCGTGAACGGCGTGGCGCGGTCCACCAGGTAGTTCTCGTGCGTCCCGTAGGAGTTCCCCTTGCCGTCGCTGTTGTTCTTGTAGATCGACAGGGGCGGGGCGCTCGGCACGACCGCGAGGACCTCGTCCAGCGAGCGCTCGAGGATCCGCTCCCCCGCCTTGTCGTGGACCACCAGCGCACGAGCCGTGATGCACTCGGGCGTCGAGTATTCGGGATGCGCATGATCCACGTAGTAGCGGGCGCCGTTGGGCAGGATCACGTTCGCCAAGCCCAGGTCTTCGTCGGAGCCCTCGCGCGCGGGGACCGGTTCGAAGCCCCGCGCGTCGCGCAGGGGTGACTCCTGTTCGTAGTCCCACCTGATCTTCCTCAGGGATCCGGCGTATGTGGAGATCAGCAGGGAGGAGCTCAGGACCGGGTTGAAGTCCGGCGCACCGGCCGCGGCGATCCCGTACTCCGTCTCGATGCCGAAGACCTTGGGGATGGCCATCGGGCCACCTTACAGGTACTGTCCGGCGTTCACGCGCTCCACCTGGCGGCCGTCGCCGTCGTGACCGAGCAGCGTGCGGACGTAGACGATACGTTCGCCCTTCTTGCCCGAGATCCGTGCCCAATCGTCCGGGTTCGTGGTGTTGGGGAGGTCCTCGTTCTCCTTGAACTCGTCACGGATCGCCGTGAGCATGTCCTCCGTCTTGATGCCCTTGTCGCCGGTGGAGAGGAACCGCTTGATGGCATCCTTCTTGGCGCGGCGCACGATGTTCTCGATCATGGCCCCGGAGTTGAAATCCTTGAAGTAGAGGATCTCCTTGTCGCCGGAGGCGTAGGTGACCTCGAGGAACCGGTTGCGGTCGCTGGGCTCGTACATCTGCTCGATGGTCTTGTCGATCATGCGGAAGCACGCCTGCTGCGAGTTGCCGCCGGAGCGCGCGACCTCGTCGGGGTGGATGGGGACCACGGGATGCAGGTACTTCGCCATGATGTTGCGGGCCTGATCCGCGTCGGGCCGCTCGATCTTGATCTTCACGTCCAGGCGGCCGGGCCGCAGGATGGCGGGGTCGATCAGGTCCTCCCGGTTGGACGCCCCGATCACGACGACGTTCTTGAGGGTCTCGACGCCGTCGAGCTCCGACAGCAGCTGCGGCACGATGGTGGACTCGACGTCGGAGGAGATCCCCGTCCCACGGGTGCGGAAGATGGAATCCATCTCGTCGAAGAAGACGATGACCGGGAGGCCCTCCTCGCTGCGCTCCTTGGCCCGGATGAAGATCTCGCGGATCTGACGCTCCGTCTCGCCCACGTACTTGTTGAGCAGCTCCGGGCCTTTCACGTTCAGGAAGTAGCTGCGCGCGTCTTCACGACCGGTGCGTTCGCGCACCTTGTCCGCGAGCGACTTGGCCACGGCCTTGGCGATCAGCGTCTTCCCACAGCCGGGAGGGCCGTAGAGCAGCACGCCCTTGGGCGGCTCGAGCTCGTGCTCGTGGAACAGCTCCGCGTACAGGAACGGGAGCTCGACCGCGTCACGGATGGCATCGATCTGCCCCTCCAGGCCGCCGATGTCGTCGTAGGTCACATCGGGGATCTCCTCGAGGACAAGCTCCTCGACCTCCTCCTTGGGCAGGACCTCGGTGGCAACGTTCGAACGGCCGTCGAACAGCACGTTGTCGCCAACGCGCGGCGCGGCGTCCAGGAGCGAGCCCGCGAGGTGGGCCACGTGCTCCTCGTCTCCGCGTCCGACGACGATCACTCGGTCGTCGCCGAGGCGATCCTTCACCTTGGCCACCTCGCCGGCGCGATCCGGCTCGAGGACCTCCACCACGTTCAACGACTCGTTCAGGACCACCTGAACGCCGGGACGGAAGGCGCGCTCGTCCAGCTCGGGAGCGGGCATGACCCGCATCTTGCGGCCCGACGTGACGACGTCGAGGGACCCGTCCTCGTTCGAACGCAGGTACACGCCGAAGGTGGCCGGCGGTTGCGAGAGTTTCTCGACCTCCTCGACCAGCGCCTCGATCTTGTCGCGCTCAGCGCGCAGGGCGTCCGCGAGCTTCTGGTTCTGGCCCATCGCCTTCGTGAGCTGCTCACGCGTCTCCATGAGCTTCTCTTCAAGGATGCTCACCTGTCGCGGCGCGTTGGTGAGACGCCGGCGCAGGAGGCCGACCTCTTCTTCCATGAACTTCACCTGCGTCTGGAGCTCGTGCGCCTGCTTCTCGTACCGCTCGATCTCGTCTTCGTGGTTCGGCATCCGTCTCACCTCCGGCGCGGATCGCTGAGTATAGGTCGCGTCCCGGCAACAACCGTGGAGCCGGCCGCGCCTCTCCCTACTGGTTTACGGCATCCACGGGCGGAAGGCTTAGGCCCGATCGCAAGGTTGGCCGGATCGCGGTCCCACGCTACTCGGACGCGCCGACAAGCCGAGCCACGGTGAGGAACCCCGTGTGACCCTGCATGCGATGGTCGGGACGCACGCTGCGCTCGGTGACGTGCCATCCGCGCTTCAGCGTCTCGAACGTTTCGATGTGCAGGAATCCGTTGGGGCGCAAGGCTAGGACGAACTCCTGGATCTGGGGCGTCGTGGGCAGATACGCGCACACGACGCCGCCAGGTTCCAGCACGCCCGCGAGGGCGCGGAGCGGCGTCCAGGGGTCGGGCATGTCGAGCACGGCCCGGTCGTACCGCTCGCTCGTGGCTCCCACCTCGCCGAGGTCCCCGGCCCGGAGCTCCAGGTTGGACGGGATGGAACCGAAGAAGGCGCGCACGTTCTCCACCGCCTGCTCGCGGTGTTCGGAGCGGAGCTCGTAGGAGACGATGACGCCGGCATCGCCGACGGCGCGGCACAGCGCGATGGTCAGCGCGCCCGACCCGGTGCCGGCCTCCAGCACACGCGCCCCCGGGTACACGTCGGCGTACGTCACGATAGGCCCGAGGTCCTTGGGGTAGATGACCTGGGCACCCCGCGGCATCTTGAGGACGAAGTCCGCGAACCGCGGGCGGAACGCGGTCAGCACCATGCCCTTGGCAGTGGTCACCCGCGTCCCCTCCGAGTGCCCGATCACGGCGTCGTGACCCAGCGTCCCCGAATGTGTGTGGTAGGTGGCTCCCGTGCGCAGCTCGAGGAGGTACGTGCGATCGCGCTGATCGACCAGCATCGCCCGCTCCCCCGCCTCGAACAGCCGACCCACCGGGTTCTCTCCCGGCGGGTCGGTGTCGTTGCTCGGGGCCTCCATGCGCCCAGGCTAGCGCAGGGCCCGCAGCCCCGGGCCTGCGGGCTAGGGAAGCGTCGTCGGCAGCGGGCGCGTGCCCAGTGTGACCTCGATCGACCGGCGGCTCCCGTCCGTGCCCACGAGACCCACGGCGACCTTCTGACCCGGGGCGAGGCCGGCGAGGACCGAACCGAGGTCGTCCGCCGTCTTGACTGCCTTGCCGTCCACCGACACGATGACGTCGCCCTGCTTGAGCCCTGCCGATGCGGCGGGGCCGTCCGCGGTGGTCGCCACCACGTAGGCACCTGTGTCCGAGCTCAGTTGGAACTGGCTGGCGAGGGCGCCGTTCACGCTCTGCGTGGACACCCCGAGGTAGGCCACGGGAGCGAGCGGGTTCGCCTCAGCCTGCGCGACGGTGTCCTTCACCGAGTCGATCGCGATCGCGAAGCCGATGTTCTGCGCGTTGTCGTCGCCGGCCGAGTTGATCCCTACGACGCGACCCTGCATGTCCACGAGCGGTCCACCCGAGTTGCCGTGGTTGATCGCGGCATCCGTCTGGATCACGCCGGTGTACGTGCGCGCGAAGTTCTGACAGATCGTGCAACCGGGGTCCTGCGCCTTGATGGTGCGGTTGAGGCCGGACACGATCCCCGTGGAGACCGACGGGCCACCTTCGAGCGCGAGCGCGTAGCCGAGGGCCACCACGCCCTGGCCTAGTTGCAGGCCGTCGGAGCTGCCGAGGTCGACCGTCGGGAGCCCGGTGGCGTCGATCTTCAAGACCGCGACGTCGTTCAGGCAGTCTCCCCCGATCACGCGGGCGTCGTACTGAACCGGCTTGTCGGCGGAGGTGGACACCGTGATCTTGGAGGCCCGCTCCACGACGTGGCAGTTCGTGACGATCACGCCGTCGGAGCGCACGATGAAGCCCGTGCCCACGCCCTGGCCCTGCTGAGCGTTGCCGGTGGCGTCCTGTTGGAAGATGTCGGACGTGACGTTCACCACCGCGGGGAGCACGCGCCGCACGACGGCTTCGACCGGCTGCTTGCCACCGCCGGGTAGCGGTGGCTGGGCGAAGGGGGCGGCCGCGCCCGGCGAGGCTCCCTTGGGTCCGAGGTCGACCGAGCACGCGGTGGCGAGCACGGCGATCAACATGGTGGGGATCAAGATCTTGAACTTGCGCATGCAACAGCCTCCAGGAAGGGGATCGGTGATCTCCCGAGGGATTCGCTCCATGGTACCGGCGGGTTCGCCGATGGGCCTGTGAACTACCTGAGAGTTGCCGCGGGGCGCTCCTTGCGCGGGTCGACGAACGGGATCGCGGCCGTGACGCCGGCGATGTGCTCTCCGTTCTCCGCCTCCACGTCGAGGCGGTTGCCCGGCTCGGCGAGCTCGATCGGCACCCACACGTAGCCGATGTTCTTCTTGAGGCCGGGTGACCACACGGCGTCCGTCATGTGTCCGACCTGCTTGCCATGTGCGGACACGTACCAGTACTCGGACATCTCCGCGCGAAGCTCGTCGCCCTCGAGCTCGATCCCGACCAGCTTGCGATCGACCCCGCGGGCGCGCAGCGCCTCGAGCGCATCCTTCCCGATGTAGTCCTGCGGCTGCTCCTCCACCAGGCGCTCGAGCCCCATCACGTGCAGCGGGGTGTCGCCCAGGCGGATGTCGGATCCATAGTTGAAGATCCCGCCCTCGATCCGGCGTCCCTCGCACGGAGCGATCGGACGGATGTCGAACTCGGCGCCGGTCTCGGCCACCGCATCCCAGAGCTCATCCCCTCTTGACCCGTCCAGCAGGTTGACCTCGAACCCGGGGATCGCCGTCCAGCCGGTGCGGCTGATCACCACGGGGATGCCGCGGATCTCGAACTCCTCGATCCAGTAGTACTTGATGTCGTAGATCGCGGATCCGACCAGCTTCTCGAGGGTCTTCGCCGACGCGGGTCCCTGCACCTGCATGGGATGGACGTCGGGCAGGCTCACCTTCGCATCCAACCCGCTGCTCGCCGCCACGCCCAACGCGTAGAGGCCCGCGTCGGAGTCGGCGAGTTGCATCCACCAGCGGTTCTCACCCACATGCAGGAGGACCGGATCGTTGACGATCGAGCCGTCGGGGGCCGTCACCAGCATGTACTTGCCCTGTTTCACGGCGCACTTCGTGAGGTCGCGGCAGGTGAGCATGTCGATCAGGCGGTCGGCATCCGGACCGCTCACCTCGACGGTGCGCTCCACGCCCACGTCCCACATCGTCACGCCGTCGTTCAGCGCCCAGTACTCCACCTCCGGATCGTCGTAGTACGCGGGGAGGTACATGTGGTTGTAGATGTCGTAGGAGGTACATCCGGCCCGGCGGGTCGCGTTGAAGAAGGGCGATCGGCGATACCACGGTCCGAAGTACAGGATCGCGCTCTTCTCGAGCATCTCCCGGCGTTCATTGGCCATCGCTGAGGCTCCTGTTCGTGTCGGCGGGCAGGCGCAGCGCGGCGCCGAGCTGAATCATCGTTCAACCCGGCGGGCGGAGGCAAATCGCCTCGACGCGGGACGCCCGGTGGCTCAGCCGACGGGGATCTTCTTCGACGGATCCACGAACGGCATCTCGACCACCGTCGCGGTGCGCGGGCCCCACTCGGTGGCCACCTGCACCTGACGCCCCAAGGTGCTCTCGGTCGCGGGCAGCCAGCAGTAGCCGAGATTCAACTGCAGCCGGGGCGAGTAGATGGCGGAGGTCACATGACCCACGTGGGCTCCGTCCAGCGAGGCCGGCCACTTCACGTTGTTGAGCGCCGGGAAGCGCTCCCCGTCGAACGTCACGCCGTTGAGCTTGCGGGAGACGCCCGCGGAGCGGATCCGCCGATAGGACGCCATGGAGATGCACGCGTCGTCGCTGAGGTCGAAGTTGACCAGCCGGTCGAGGCCGAGCTCGAACGCGTTGTGCTCATAGGTCATGTCGGCGCCCCAGTTGAAGATGGCGCCTTCGATCCGGCGGATGTCGCTGGGCCCGGTGGGCTTGATGTTGAACTCGCCGCCCGCCTCCATGATCGCCTCGAAGACCTCGTTCCCGCGGGCCGTGTCGGTGGTGTAGACCTCGTAGCCAACCTCCGATGTCCATCCCGTGCGCGTGACGACCACGGGCACGCCCGCGATCTTCGCCTCGCGCCAGAAGTAGTACTTCAGATCCAAGATCTCATCGCCCAGCAGCTTCACCATGAGATCCCTCGACTTAGGCCCCTGCACCTGCAGCGGCGCGACGTCGGCCTCCTTGATGGTGACGTCCATGTCGGGGTAGGCATTCTTGAGCCCGCGTGCGAACAGCAGCGCGTCGGAGGACGCGAGCGCGAACCAGAACGTGTTCTCGTCCATGCGCGTGAGGACGGGGTCGTTGATGATGCCGCCGTCCGCATCGCAGATCAACACGTACTTGGCCTGGCCCACGGCGCACGCCGAGAGGTCGCGAGGCGTCAGCAGCTGTGCGAAGGCGAAGCCGTCCGGGCCGGAGATCTCCAGGCAGCGCTCCACCGATACGTCCCACAGCGTCACGTCGTTCAACAGGGACTCGAACTCGTTCTCGAACGAATCGAAGCGGATCGGGAAGTACATGTGGTTGTAGACGGTGTAGCCCAGCGGCGAGTACTTCTGCGTGGCCTCGTAGTAGGGCGTGCGCCGGTTGCGCGCTCCGCGTTGCACCAGACTCATGTCGAATTCGGTCATCTGAATCCCCTCTCAGCTCTCACCCGCGGGCCCCGCCAACGTCGGCCTGCCTGGGTCTGCCGGCGGGCCTCCCGACGGCCCGCGCCATGTTGGGAGCGGCGGGCCCGCGGTGCAACGTCCCCTCCTGACCCTCGGTCACGAGGAGCCGGTTGGCGGAGTCAGACGCCGGACCTCTCCGCGAGCTCGTGGACCTGCCGCGGCCTCGTGGCACGGCCGTCGAGGTATCCCTGGGCGACCATGGCCATGAAGATGTGGACCTCGTCCTCGCTCCAAGCGAACGGCCCCTGGCGGAAGCCGTCGGACTGCAGGCCCCGGTACACGGATTCGCAGGCGAGCCAATCTTCCCGGTTGGTGATGTCCCAGAACGAGCTGGCGTAGTCGGGCGAGAAGTCCGGGCGGTCCCCAGCCTCCGGCGGGAACAGCCAGTGGCATTCCACCTTCGTGCGGCCCGGCCCCAGCGCCTCGAACCGGTGCGTCATGACGTAATCGGGATGCAGGCTGAGGAGCAGGTTCGGGAACAGGCCGAAGTAGAAGACCTCGCGGAGCTGCCTCGGGTCCAGACCGCGGATGGGCACGCCCCCGGACTCACCGGTGAGCGACATGGTCTGGGCGAAATCCTTCAGGACCATGGATCCCCCCACCCACAGGCCGTCGTGCGGATAGTTCTCGCCGGAGTCCGCCTGCGTGACCGCACAGAGCTCCGGGTGGATCGATGGACAGTGGTAGCACTCGTGGTAGTTCTCCGTGATGGTTTTCCAATTGGCTTCGATGACGTAGTCGTGTGCGGCCGCCACGACGAGGCGGGCCGGCTCCCAGGCGGACAGGAGCTCGCCCAGGTTGCCGGCGTAAGAGGAGAAGTCGGGCGCGGTTCCGTCAGCGTTCACGAAGATCCAGCCGTGCCACTCCTGGAGTCGGGCGGCGATCAGCGGGTAGCGGGCCTGGTCGAAGCCCGCAAGGTCTCCGAAACGTGGTGCCGCGCCGAGCGAGCCGTCCAGCTGGTAGACCCATGCGTGGTAGGGGCACTTGATGGCGCGGAGGTTCCTCGAGCTCCCGGGCTCGAGCAGCTCGTGCCCTCGGTGACGGCAGGTGTTGTAGAAGCCGCGGAGCTGCGCGTCGTGGTCGCGCACGACGAGGATGCCCTCGCGCCCGATCCGGAACGCCTTCTGATCTCCGATGCGTGCCAGTTCGTCGGCTCGCCCGACGCAGACCCACCCTCCTTCGAAGAAGTGCGCGGCCTCCCAGTCGAAGACCTGCTGGGACGTGTACGCCTCGGCCGGCAGGGTGCGACTGGCCCCGAGCGTCGGCGCCAGCACGGCCCGCAGTAGCTCGGGCTCCACGGGGCTCTGAAGGGACATGGGTCGGGACCTCCTGCAAGGGGGTGCGGCGGGCGGGGCGCGCGCGCCATCGCATTGAACGGCCGTTCAAGGTATGGGAAAAATGGTAACACCCCCGGCGAGACAGACAGGTCCTCGCCGGCGGACCCCGGGTCAGGGCCGGGATGACTCACGCGTCGCCCGCCACGAACACGGGCTCTCCCTCGACATAGGTGCGTTTGACCTTCGCGACCGAGATCTCTTGTGCGGGATGTGCGAACAGGTTGCGATCCACCACGGCCAGGTCCGCGAACTTCCCGACCTCGATCGAACCGGTGACGTGGTCCAGGTGGTTCACGTAGGCCGAGCCCATCGTGAACGCCGCGATCGCGGTCGGCAGGTCCAATCGTTCCTCGGGGATGAACACGTCTCTTGAATCCACCTGGTAGAGGTACTCGGGCGCCATCACGCGGTTCACGGCCACGTGGATCTCCTCGAGCGGGTTCGCGCTCGAGACGCTCCAGTCGCTGCCCATGGCGAGCATCGCGCCGGAGCGCACGAGGCTCCTGAAGGGGTATTGCCACCTCCAGCGAGGCTCTCCGAGGAATGGGATCGTCAGGTCGTCCATCTGCGATTCGTGTGCCGCCCACAGGGGCTGGGCGTTCGCGACTGCGCCCAATCTACGGAATCGAGGGACATCGTCGGGATGCACGACCTGGAGGTGGGCAAGATGGTGCCGCCCGTTCGAAGGCCCGTTCACCGCCAGGGCCGCCTCCACGGCATCCAGCGCCTCGCGCACCGCTCGGTCCGCCAGGGTATGGAAATGCACCTGGAAACCTTCGCGGTCCAGGCGCGTCACGGCCTCCTTCAACTGGGTCGGCTCCACGAAGGAGATGCCGCGGTTGTCCGTGGGGACGCCGTCGGCGTCGAGGTAGGGATCCAGGACGGCGGCCGTGAAGTTCTCGCAGACGCCGTCCTGCATGATCTTGACGCTGGTTGCGGCGAAGCGTCCCTCGCGGCCCTCTTCACGCCCCGCGCACAGGTCCTCTACCTGCTCGATCCCTCGGTGCCGATCCCACCACAGGGCGCCGACCACACGAGCGGTGAGCTCGCCGCTGCGGGCGGCACCGAGGTAGGCCTCGAAGTTGTCGCCCCAGGACTCCGCGCCGACGATGGCGTCCTGCCACGCCGTGACGCCAAGCGAGTGCAGGTGGGCCTGCCCCTCGAGCAGGCCGGCGTGCATCTCGTCCTCGCCGGCTGCCGGCGCGTGCCGGCCGACCAGGTCCATCGCCCCCTCGTGCAGCGTGCCGGACGGCTCGCCGTCGGCGTCGCGCTCGATGCGACCGTCCGGCGGGTCCTCCGTGTCCCGGGTCACGCCGGCGATCTTCAACGCCGCGGAGTTCACCCATCCGCCATGACCGTCGCGGTTCGGCAGGAAGACGGGTCGGTCGGGAACGACCGCGTCCAGGAGATCCTTGGTGGGCGTCCCATCCGGGAAGACGTCCATCGCCCACCCTCCCCCGAGGATCCACGTCACGTTCGGATGCGATCGGGCATACGCGTCGACGGCCCGCACGTAGGCGTCCGCGGCGTTGAGGTCATGCAGGTCGCATCGGAGGCGATCGACGCCTCCGGAGACGGGGTGGCAGTGGGCGTCCTGGAAACCGGGCAGCAGCATGCCGCCGGCCAGGTCGACGACCTGCGTCGAGGGTCCCGCGAGATCTCGGATGTCGGTCTCCGCACCGACCGCCACGATCCGCCCTGCCGCCACGGCGACCCCCCGCGCCCATCGCCGTCCGGCGTCAACGGTGTACACGTCGCCGTTGAGGAAGATCAGGTCTGGCTGGCTCACGTCGGGACCTCCCGGTCGGTTAGACGGTTCGAAGAGGATAGCTGCGGTGATCGCGCGGACGAGGGCTCGTCTGCGAGGCCCCGTTCCGCGCGAGGCCGGCTCAGGCGAGGCTGACCAGATCCAGAAGTTCCTCGTCCCAAAACTCGATGTCCCCCTCCGGCATCATGAGCACGCGCTGGGGTTGCAGGGCTTCCATGAACTCCGGGTCGTGGCTTACGATCACCATCGCTCCCGGCCAATCGGCCAGCGCCTGTGCGATCGCCGTGCGCGACGGCGGGTCGAGGTTGTTGGTCGGCTCGTCGAGCAAGAGGAGATTCTTGCGTCCCGCCACGAGCTGTGCGAGCGCGAGCTTGGTCTTCTCTCCTCCCGAAAGGGTTCCCGCGTCCTGGAACGCCATCGCCCCCGGCAGCCCGAACATCCCCAACAGCGACCGCAGGGCCTGATCGTCCGCAGGCGACGCGGCGCGCATGTGGGCCAGAAGGTCCATCCCTTCTCTGATCCCCTCGTGCTCCTGGGCGTAGTAGCCGGCTTCCACGCCGTGGCCAAAGACGAAGGTCCCGGCGTCGGCCCGCGTCTCGCCGGTGAGGATCCGCAGCAGGGTCGTCTTGCCCGCGCCGTTGAGGCCCATGATCAGCATCCGTTCGCCCCGTTCGACGTCGAAGGTCACGGCATCAAACACCGCCGGCCCGCCGTAGCCCTTCGCGAGGCCCTCCGCCCGCAGCACCATGCGCCCGCTATGCGGTGGCGCGGGGAAGCGGAACCGCACCGTGCGCTCTCGAGCGGGACCCTGCACCTTGTTCGCCTCGAGCCTGGTCGCTCGCGTATCGAGGGTCTTGGCCTTCCGTGCGCGCTTGGCCGTCTGCCCGCGCATGGAGTCGGCGAGCGTCTTCAGACGGCGGATCTCCTGCTCTTGTCGACCGGCGAGGGCGGTCAGCCTGACCTCGTCTCGTGTCCGAGACGTCCGGTACTGCGAGTAGGTCCCACGGTACTCAACCACCCCATCGCGATCCAGATGCAGGATCCGCGTGATGGAGGCGTCGAGCAAGCCGAGGTCGTGGCTCACGACGAGGAAGGCACCCTTGTACGTGGCGAGGAACGTCATCAGCCAATGCTTGGCATCGACGTCGAGGTGGTTGGTGGGCTCATCCAGGAGCAGGAGATCCGAGCCTCCGAACAGGATGCGGGCGAGTTCGAGTCGGCGCCGCTCCCCACCCGAGAGCGCCCCCACCGGCAGTTCCAGGCGATCCTGAGCGAGCCCGAGGCCGGCGGAGACCGTTCGGACCTCGGACTCCGCTCGGTAGCCCCCAGCGCCGCGGTACTCATCCTCCAGGCGGGAGAATCGCTGGAGGTTGCGCTCGGACGGGTCATCCTCCAACCCGATGCGCGCCTGTTCCAAACGCTTGAATCGCGCCACGAGATCGCGGGCCGACAGGACATAGTCCAGTCCCGAGGTCGCGTCGTCGTCGCGGTGCTGTCGTGGATCTTGACGCAGGTATCCCAGTGCCCCGCGGCGCTCCAGCGAACCAGCGCCCGCGGAGGCCTCGCCCGCGAGCACCTTGAGCATGCTCGTCTTGCCCGCGCCGTTGCGTCCCACCACCCCTACCTTGTCCCCGGGGCGGAGTGTGAAGGACAGGTCCTGCACCACCGTGGTCCCGCCGGCTTCAACCGACAGGTCGCGAACCTCGAGCGTGCTCACGAGGGAACGCTCCGCGAGGAGGCTGACGGCGATGGGCTGGCAGGCATGGAGATCGGCTCCGGATGAAGGGCAGGCAAGGACGGCCGCTACGGGGCGGCGCGATGCTGAGGGATCGAACGCCTAGCTCATCGACCGGAGTCTAACTCAGGAGAACCGCGCGTAGAACCATTGCGAACGGCCTCCCGCCTTCGTGAACTGCCCGCCCACGTGCAGTCGATGACCCTTGGTCGCTAAGGCCCAGACTCCGTTGTACAGGCAGCAGATGTCGGGACGCCAGGCCACGTCCACCCGCCCCGTGGTGGCGTCGAGGATCGCGAGACGCGGCTGGTGGAGGCAGTTCGGGTTCGGGTTGCCGTTGTCTCCACAGTTCCCCGAGCCCTGGTACTGGACCCACTGGAAGTGCCCGCCGATCACCAGCATGTCGCTGCCCCATGACGCCACCGCTTGGGTCGACCCCGACGTGTCCGTCTTCCAGAACTGGCGCCCGTCGGCCGTGGCGTACGCCGCCGTGAAATCCGAGCCCCCGGCCCCCACATAGAGCCGGGAGCCCGACGCCTGCACCTGGATGCCGAACGCCCCGCTCTGCTGAGGGATTTTGGCTACGTTCCAGCGGCTCACCTTCCCCGTCCGCGGGTTGAACTTCACCACCACCTTCTGCGGTCGACCGTTGATGTAGTCGAACTGGCCGGCCGCGAACGCGGACGGCCCCGACGTCACGATGTCGCGGAACTGGGCGACGGTGGCATGGCCGCGCAAGGAGGGGTCGATCTTGGGCACGAGCGGCTGGAAGGACTCGATCTTCCTGCCGCCCGGCAAATACGCGTGGAGGAGGTCGCCACCCACCAAGACCCGCTTGCGCGTCGCCCACACGCAGCGCAGCGGAGGTGTCCTGAACCGGGAGACCACCGCGCCTGTCTTCGCGTTCAATCCGATGAGGTTCCAATACGTCTTGCCGTGGGCGCGATACGTGAACGTCCCGGCCGCGTAGAGCGTCTTACCGCGGAGGGCGAAGTCGTACACGAACCGGCCATGGCCCCGGAGGGCGGGCAGCCGAACACCAGTGGCGGGTGCGCCGGTGGCGGGATCGAGCGCCGCGATCCCCGGGGCGGCGGGTCCCAGTACGCCTGTGGAGGTGAGGAGGTGGCCGAAGGCGCCACCGATCCAGATCCGGCCGCGGGCCGGCAGGATGGCCCGGACCTGCGCGTCGGCCATGTACGTGGGGTCGGCATCGGGCGACGGTGGCGCCGCCCGCGCCACCACCGGCACCAGCACCGCGAAGACCACCGCGGCGGTCAACGCGAGGAGGTGCGGGACGCGCCTTCGGGTACCTCGGTGGATGGATGCCGTGCGCATCACCCCTCTTGGTTCGAGCGATTGGCCTCTTCGGGGCGGTCCCGCCGCGGAGAACGACGGGCGCGCCGCTGTCCCCAGAATACCTGCGGCGCAAAGACTTGAGGACGTTCTCCGCTGTAGGCGCATCATACTACAGACAGGTCAACCGGTCGACCGACAGAACGACGCTCTCGACTCTGGTAGGGTCGCGCCAGCCTCGAGGACTTCGATAGAAGGTTCCCGAGGCTGATGCATATGCCGACCGGTGAAGGGAGGACCGACCGAGACAGACGAAGAGGCGTCACCACACCCAAGGACAGGAAAGGAGTTGCCCAATGCGCAAGCTGAGGATCATCCTCTTCCTGCCTCTGTTGTCCCTTCCCCTTCGCGTTTCCGCGGACCTCAGGGCCCGGATCGATGAAGCTCCCCCACGGAACCTGCTGAGAGGCGATCTCGGTAGGTCAATCTCCAAACTCGTGCGACGCGGTCTGCGAGCGCCACGGCGCCTGCTCACACACTCGGCCACCGAACCCGAGATCCAGGTGATCGCGGCCAAGGTGCATGCTGAGTCCACCGCCGCCGCCCCAGGACGTCGACGTCGGCCCAGACGGGTCACCTCCCGCGTGCTGATCACCGCTCCCCGCGTGCGGCCGCAAACGACGTAGGCCTCCCCCTCTCCAACCACACCCACCCTCCCGCGTGCTCAAGCACTTCCTCGTACCGCGCCGATGCTCACTGGGAGGGCGGATCTCGACGTGAGCGTCGGGTCGAGCGGGAGGAACAACGGTTCATGGACACGACAGACATCGATCGTCGGAACTTCTTGAAGCGGAGCGCCCTGGTTGGTGGCGCCGTCGCCGGGCTCTCGTGGTGGGAGCTGGCTGGCGAGGCGCCCGCGAAGCAGCATCCCCGCGTTCGGTGGGGCGCGCTCTCCCTCGCGGGCGGCAACCAGGAAAAGGCGACCGCCCACCTGGAGCATCAAGTCGGCAGGAAGTTCAACACCACCCATTACCGGATGCCCTGGACGAGCGACCTCGTGAACGGGTTCACGAAGTGGAGCCACCAGACCGGACACACGCAGATCCTCTCCTGGTTCGCGCGCACGAAGAGCGGACCGGTGAGCTGGCGAGGCATCGCCCAGGGACAGCACGACGCGTGGATCACCAAGCAGGCGCGAAGCCTCCGGGCGAGCGGCTGGCACGGCTACCTCTGCTTCTCCAAGGAGCCGGAGGACGAGGGCAACCCCGCCGACTGGAAGGCTGCCTACGACCGGGTCCACCGGATCTTCCATAACGTCGGCGTGCATAAGTTCCGGTGGGTCGTCGGTTTGATGGCGTCCACCTACACCGCGGGCAAGGCCGGCCAATGGCTCCCGCGCCACTACGACGTCCTGGGTGTGGACGGCTACAACCGCTATCACTGCCACGGCACGCCCTGGCGTCCCTTCAACGAGATCTTCGCGTCGGCGCACGGGTTCGCGAAGGGCCATCACAAGCCGCTGTACATCATCGAGGCGGGGTGCGTCGAGGCCGAGACCGGCCGCAAGGCCGATTGGTTCAGAGGCGCCCGCGAGACGCTGAAGCGGTGGCCGGAGGTCGTCGGGTTCTCGTACAACAACGAGGACACGGACTGCACCTACTACGTGGACTCCTCGACGACGTCCCTGGCCGCCTTCAGCGCGATGGGACACGACCGCAGCTTCCGGTAGTTGCCTGGGCCGAGACGGCGAAGCCCCCGGACGGATGGAGGCGGTTCGGGTTAGCGTTGCAACCGTGAGGACGCTCCATACGGCATGCCGCGTGACGGACCTCGACGTGTCCCTGGCCTTCTATCTCGCCCTCGGCTACGAGGTGCTCGGGCGCGTCCACCTCGACGAAGGCGAGACCCTTGCCGCGCTCAAGTTCCCCGGCGAAGAGGTGGGCACGCTGGAGCTGGTGCACCGACCGGCCGACGGTGATGTGGAGCTCGGCACGGGCTTCAGCCATCTCGTGGTGGAGGTCGAGGACCTGGCGGGCACGTGCCGGGCGCTGGTCGCGGTCGGGCTCAGCCCCGGACCCGAGCTGCAGCCCGGTGGGCCTCATGGCCCGCGCACCTCCTGGCTCGCCGATCCCGACGGCTATCGGATCGAACTGGTGCAGTGGCCTCCGGGACACGCCCACGGCTTCACCGACGCCGACTTCGCCTGAACGGAAACGCGCGCGGCCGAGCCTGTCCTACTTCTCGGCGAAGTTCACGGAGTAGTGGGCTTGCACGTCCGTTACGTTCGGGGCGTTCATGTCCATCTTGACTGGCACACCCATCTCGTTGTAGGTCACCATCTCGTTCACGTCGGCTCCTTGGCTTTGGTACCACCTGATGGTCTTGAACAGGCCTTCGACTGTCGGTGCGTCGTCCTTGATGCCATGCGGGACCGTCTGGTCCGTGACTTCCCCGTCCACCACCGTGGCTGAGTACTGCAACGGAACGACGCAGGCCATGCATTCCGGTGACGGTGGTTTCGAGCGTGTAGGTCCCCACCCCGGCCCGCTGCCACGCGTCTTCGGCGCTAGCCAGATCCGACGGCGGCGTGGAACTCGATCCGCGGCCTCCTCCAGCAGGGGCAGACTTCACGCACCCGGTCACCAGGAGCAGCAGCAGCAGCGCAGCGGTGGGTCGTGCGATCCTCACGGGGACATCCTCGCTGACGTCGATTACCGGTTCACGCATCCGACGTGGAAGCGCTCCGTAGGGGTTCCCGGTGAAGGACCTCTCGTGCGTGAACGTCAATGGACTGCCCCTAGACCCCGGTACCTTCAGCTGCGCCATCCGGGTCTGAATCGGCACTTCTGGGAGCGCAGCCAATCGATCGGCGTGCTACCCGCCGGACTGCAGCTCCCAGGCGCCGACGATCGCGGCTTCGACGGCATCTGGGTTGCCGGTCTCGAGATCGGCAACGATCATCATGTGCTTCCTGTAGCGCTTAGGCACGGAAAACGTCTCAGGGAACGACTGCAGCAAGAAGTCTTTGAAGTCGAACGAGGCGCGAATCACGACGTGGCTGTCGTCGAGCTGGCGAGCAACCAGGCGTCCCCGGTACCGCCACTCGAGCAGACCGTTGCGGCGACGTTCGGCGACACCGCTGAGCTGATCGGCCAGGCCGCTGAGATCGGCAAGGCTCATCGCTTCAACGAAATCGATCGATGCCCTGGCCGTCGTCGCGTTCCCAGCCGTAGGCGGCGATGTAGCCCCAGCAGTCGGGCTGGGTTCCGTCGGTGTCCGTGATGCTGTAGGCCTCAGCGAGTTGGCGGGCGCTGGCGATCGTGCCTGCCCAGCGCTCGCCGTCCGTGGCGCGGGCAAGCGCGGCGACACCCCTGGCGACGTAGGCGGGCGACTCGGAGATCCCGAAACCGGGACTCTTCGCCAAGGCGTCGCGCCAGTTGGCCTCGGTGACGCCGAAGTTCTCGAGCATCTTCTCGGAGCGCAGCCAGCCGGGTGTGACGCCGACGACCGTCACGGGACGGTTCTCCAACTCTGCGTTGAGACCCTTGACGATCCGCTCGACGTTGGCCTTGACCAGGTCGTAGTAGAAGCCCACGTTCCGCCGGAACTCGGCATTCGCCTCTGAGGTGCCATCGGTCATCTCCACCACGAGCCCCTGGGTTCCCCGAGCCTCGGCGGTGAGCAACATGAACGGGATCGCTGCGCGGCACGTGATCAGGTGCGTATGCACGCCCATCTGCAGCATCCGCAGCCCACCGGCCCAGTCGTGCTCCCACAGTGGCTTATCCCATTCCGAGTACCTGTCACCACCGAAGATGTCGTTCACGAGGAGATCGAGTCGGCCCTGCTCGTGCTCGATGCCGTCGATCAGTTCGGCAACCGAAGCAGGGTCTTCGTGATCCACGACGAGGGCCGCTCCCGCGCCTCCCGCGGCCGCGATCAGGTCTCCGGTCTCCTCGATCGTCTCGGGCCTGCCGATCTCAGACGGCCCGGTCGTCCGGCTACTGCGGCCGGTGGCGTAGACGTAGAACCCGACACTGGCGAGCTCGACGGCGATCGCCCGCCCGGCGCCGCGGGTCGCGCCTGTGACGAGCGCCACCGTCCGCGTCTGGGTCTCGTCCTCGACCGTGTTCGTTTCGGTCACGGGCCGAATCTATAGCGGAATCAAGGAACGTGTGCCGGATGGGCCTGGGTGGTGAGGCCGAGTTCACGGGCCACGTCGGCTTGGCCGAGTGCTCTCACCAGCTCGGCCTAACGCCGGCGGGCCTTGCATGTCGTCGGCCCAAGGCCGTTCACGTCGCGGGGTCGCTTGGGGGTCACGTGTGAACCCCTCTGGGCCGTCTGGCCCGCCATGACGCAGCCCCAAGGAGGCCCAGGAAGAACCAGGTGAGGGTGGCGGCAACCGCAAGAGCAATCCCTCCAAGTACGCCGGGCATCGATGAGTCCCGAGGGGGAAGTGTTGCGAAGACCACCGACCTCTGGTGCAGAAGGGTAGTCGCGGCGAGTGAGAGACCAATCGCCCCGAGTGCGACGACAAGGAACGCCGCCAGGAATTGACGTAGCTCCCACCGGGCGAGCGGTCTCTCGTGGCTGGGCCAGCGCCTTGTGGATCGCAGACCCAGGACGACGCCACCCACGAACGCCAGCGCGATCAGCGCGACGACAATGCCAGTCATCTCCGCTCAAGCATCCCAGGGGCTGCGAGGGTGTCAAGAGGAAAGAAATCAGACTAACCACCAGGTACCCACGCTCCGACCGGTAGAACGAAGCGGTAGGACATAGGCCCCGGGGCGCCCGCGGTCCTGGATCCACCATCACGGAGAGGGTGGTCCGAGATGAGCGCCAAAGTGCAGGCCGCCGCCTGGGCGGTACTCCGGGAGATGCTCGCGTGACCCCCTGGGGGAATATTGGGAGTGAGAGACCCCGGAGGCCGATGCGCGCCCGGGCTTTCCGGCGTTTCCGCAGGTAGATGGGTGTCGGAGAGGGGATTTGAACCCCTACGCCCCGCAAAGGGCACTAGGCCCTCAACCTAGCGCGTCTACCAAGTTCCGCCACTCCGACGTGGAGGCTCGCCCCGGGCCGATCTCCCCCGCCGCAGCGCTCACCCGCCGGTCAGGATACCTGCCAGCGATCGCGAACGGCGGGGACTCGGCGATCTCGCGGGGTCGAGGCCCTAGTGTTGTGTCCGTAGGGAGGATAGGCTGGCATCCGATGTAGGGCAGATGCACGAGGGGGCGCGGATATGCGGAGATTGGGAATCTTGCTGGGCATTGCGACGATCGCGACGAGCCTCGTCCCCACCGCCGCCTCCGCGCTGACGGACCCGCCGCCCAAGGTCGCCGTCATCGTGTTGGAGAACACCAAGCGAAGCGACGTGGTGGGCAAGCCCGAAGCACCGTTCATGAACGCGCTCATCGCCGAGGGCAAGCAGTTCATCGACTATCACGGCTTCGCCGGATCCCCGCACGACTACCGGGCCATGGTCGCCGGGCAACAGATGGCCTCCAAGCCCGTGTCGAACAACCTCTTCGCGCAGTTCGATGACGAGGGCGTCGGATGGATGAACCTTGAGGAGTCCATGGCCGGAAACTGCGGCGTGAAGCCCTCGCCCAACATCGTCCCGGGCTCCAAGGATGAGCTCTACGTCCGCGGGCACGACCCCGCGTGGCTGTACCGGGCGAACACCTCCTGTAAGGCCAACGACGTGCCGCTCACGTCCGATGCTCAACTCCAGTCGCTGCCGACCTTCAGCTACATCGTGCCGAACAACTGCGGCAACGCGCACACCTATCCCACCGGCGGGGACTGTCCCGCCTACTTCGGCACCAACCACGCCTCAACCAAGCTGGCGCTCGCCGACCAGTGGGTCGAGCACGCGGTGGGCGTCATCACGCAGGCCGATCCCTCCGTCACCCTCGTCGTTACGTTCGACGAAAGCACGCGAAGCACCGGGGAGCTCGTCTTCGCCGTGGAGATCGGCCCCGGGGTCGTGGCCGGGTCCCAGGACACCGCGACCTACGACCACTACTCGTTCTGCGCCGGCATGTGGGAGACGTACGGACTCGAGGGGACGGCTCCCAACAACGCCGCGACGGCCACACCGCTGCCCGTGTAACGCGAGCGACGAACGGTTATTTGCGCCTGAGAACCCTCAGGGGTTCCACTTCCAGGCGAGCCAGATCGTGCACAGGCCGAAGACCACGGCGCAGATCACGGTGATGCGATCCAGCGTCTTCTCGAGCGCCGTGCCCCCGGAGAGGTTGGAGGTGCCGCCGAACATGTCGGAAAGACCGCTCCCCCGCCCGGAGTGCAGCAGGATCGTGCCGGTAAGGAACAGGGCGGAGATGACCTGCAGGACGATGACGACGGTGTTGACCATGTGAGGGAAAGCTTACTGGGTGGAGGGGGGTCCCACCGCGTCCTCCAGCGGGAAATGGCACGCCGCCACCTGACCCTCGTGCTGCCGGGTGAGCTCCGGGATCTCCTCGCGGCAGATCGGCATGACCCCTTCGCTTATGCCCTCGGCCTTCGCGAGCGCCTGCGTGCGCGGGCATCGCGGATGGAAGCGGCATCCCGACGGCGGATCGATGGGCGAGGGAACGTCGCCCTGCAGGATCACGCTCTGCTTCGCCTTGGCGCGATCCGGATCGGCGATCGGGACCGCGGAAAGCAGGGCCCCCGTGTAGGGGTGACGTGGGTTGCGGTACAGGGTATCGCCGGTGGCGACCTCGGCGATCTTCCCCAGATACATCACCGCCACCCGGTCGGATACATGCTTGACAACCGACAGGTCGTGCGCGATGAACAGGTAGGTGAGGTTGAGCTCATTCTGGAGGTCCTCGAGGAGGTTGAGGATCTGCGCCTGGATGGATACGTCGAGCGCCGATACCGGCTCGTCGGCCACGATCAGCTTGGGCCGCAACGCGAGCGACCGCGCCACGCCGATCCGCTGGCGCTGGCCGCCCGAGAACTCGTGTGGGTAGCGGTTGTAGTGCTCGGGGTTCAACCCCACGAGCTCCATCAACTGCTGAACCTCGGGCTTGATCTTGTTCTTGGGAACCACCCCGTGCAGCTTGAACGGGGCCCCGATGATGGTCCCGACGGTCTTCCGCGGGTTGAGCGAGGCGTAGGGATCCTGGAACACCATCTGCATGTCTCGCCGCAGTTCCCGGAGGTCTTCGCCCTTGAGCCCGGTGATGTCGCGGCCGTCGAACGTGATCGTGCCCTCGGTGGCGTCGTACAGACGCATCACGACCCGCGCCAGCGTGGACTTACCGCAGCCGGTCTCACCCACCAACCCTAGGGTCTCCCCGGGGTACACCTCCAGGTCGACGCCGTCGACCGCGTGCACGTCTCCGACGTGCTTCTGGAACAAGATCCCCTTCGTGATGGGGAAGTACTTCTTGAGGCCCTGGACCCGCAGGAGCGGCTCACCGCGTGGCGCGGGCGCCGCGGCCACGCCTTCGGCCACGTCGACACTCATCGCTGGATCGCCACGCCTTCGCTGAGTACCTTCCGCCGGTCGGCGAGCGACAGGTGGCACGCGGCCGCGTGGTGCCCGTCCAGCGGGATGAGCTCGGGCTCCTCGGTGAGGCACCGATCGAACTGATAGGGGCATCGCGGGTTGAACGAGCAGCCCTTCGGGACGTTGATCATGGAGGGCGGAAGGCCGGTGATCGGGCGGAGGCGCTCCTTCAAGGAGTCGGTGAGGCGCGGGATCGAGCCGAGCAATCCCCAGGTGTAGGGATGCATGGGCTCGTAGTAGATGTCGTCGACATCACCGAACTCGACGACCCTGCCCGCGTACATGACCTGGATGTCGTCGGCGTGCTCGGCCACCACGCCGAGGTCGTGCGTGATCATGACCACCGCGGCGTTGAACTCCTCCTTCAGTCGGTCGATCAATGCCAGGATCTGTGCCTGGACCGTCACGTCCAGCGCCGTGGTGGGCTCGTCTGCGATCAGGAGATCCGGGTTCAGCGACAGGCCCATCGCGATCATGGCGCGTTGGCGCATGCCGCCGGAGAACTCGTGCGGATACTGCTTCGCCCGCTGGTCCGGCCGCGGGATGCCCACCGTGCGCAGCATCTCGACCGCTCGCTCGTTCGCCTCCTTCTTCGACACGTCCTCGTGGGCAAGGATCGTCTCGGCGAGTTGATAGCCCACCTTGTAGAACGGGTGGAGCGAGGTCATCGGATCCTGGAACACCATGCCGATCTTGGATCCGCGGATCTTCTTGAGCTCATCGACGGGGAGCTTCAGGAGGTCCTCCCCTTGGAAGATGACCTCGCCCTCCACGATGGCCGACTTGCGGTTGATGAGCCCCATCACGGTCAGGAACGTGACGCTCTTGCCCGACCCCGACTCCCCCACGACGCCCAGGGTTTCCCCCGGCATGATGGACAGCGATACCACGTTCACGGCTTGAACGAGGCCATCCTCGGTGGGGAAGCTCACGCGGAGATCCTTCAGCTCCAGGAGCGGTTCAGCCACGTGGTCCTCTCGTCCGGCGGCGGTCTCGATGCATCAGTCGTACCGTACCCGCGGATCGAGGAACGCGTACACGATGTCCACCACGAGGTTGGCGAATGTCACGAAGAACGCGGCGACCAGCGTGATGTCCATGATGGCGTACAGGTCGAGGCGGCGGACCGCCAAGATGGTGTATTGCCCGATGCCGGGGATGTTGAAGATCGTCTCCGTGATGATGGCGCCGCCCAAGAGCCCGGCGAGGTCGAGGCCGAAGATGGTGACGATGGGCGTGAGGCCTGCGCGGAGCCCGTGCTTGAGCACGACGCGCCGTTCGGACAAGCCCTTCGCGCGCGCCGTGCGGATGTAGTCCTCCCCCATCGTCTCCATGAGGTTCGCGCGCGTCATCCTGGCGTAGAAGGCCGCGTAGAGGACCGCGAGCACGCACCAGGGCAAGATGAAATGGCTGAGCCACGGGCCGAACCCAGAGCTGAGTGGTTTGTAACCGGTGCCCGGCAGCCACCCGAGCTTGTACCAGAAGATGTAAAGGGCCAACGGGCCTAGGAAGAACACCGGAGCCGAGATGCCGATCAAGGCGAACGTCATGGCGCCGCGATCCATCAAGGACCGGGGGCGCAGCGCGGACAGGATGCCGATCGGGATCCCCACGAGCAGCCAGATCACGGCCGCCCCGACGGCGAGCTGGATGGTGACGAACATCCGCTCGAACAGGATGTCCTTCAGCGGCACGCGCGTGGCGAACGAGAACCCCAGCCCGGGCCAGCCGTTCTGATCGCCCAGGAAGATGTTCCTCGTGAAGGAGAAGTATTGGCTGTACCAGGGCCGGTCGAGACCCAGCTGATGCCGGACGGTCTCCAGGACCTGCGGCTGGGCTCCCTTGCCGGCGAACCGGAGCGCGGGATCCCCCGACGGCATCAGGAAGAAGATCACGAAGGTGACGAACACGACGACGAGCAGAACCAAGACCACCCAGAGCAACCGCCGGATGATGTAGCGCGTCATCGGTGGCTCCGATCCTCCCCCGGTGTTGAGGGAGGAGCCCGAAGGCTCCTCCCTCGAACCGGTAGTCCTTGAACGAGGGTTACGCCACGTTCACGGGCGCCAGGCCGTTGTTCACGGAGACCCAGCCCAATGAGATGACGTCACCGAAGGCATCGTACTCGTAGTGCGTGGTGCTCGTGCCCGTGATGACGAGGTTCTTGCCCCATCCCCACGGCGCCCACGGCACGATGTCTTCCATCAGCGTCTTGTCCATGTCGGCGAAGCACTGGTTGATCTCTTCAGCCGACTTGGCGACGCACTCGTCCATCTTGGAATCGACCGAGCCGATGGGACCGAACTCGGACGTGACCGCGTTGAACTGGTCGGTGACACCGCACTCCTTCGCCTTGTCGGCGGTGATGCCGACGAGCGAGTAGTCGACGGCGGTGTCGCAGGTGAGACCGGCACGCGAGTCGAACAGGAAGTAGTCGAACCCGAAGGGCGACGCGAAGTCCTTGCCCCACCCGGGAACGAGCGAGACCGGGATGAGCTTCTTCACGCTCTGCAGCGTCGTGTAGCCCGTGGTGGTGTCCACCTCGCTGAGCTTGGGCTGCAGACCGATCTTCGCGAAGTCCTGCATCGCGACCGTGTTCAGGTTCGGCCACGGTGAGGACGAACGACCCAGGAAGATGAAGCCCTTGCACTGCGGGGCGTCACACTTGCCGTCCTGGTTCGTGTCGTACTTCGACTGCTTCATCTCGTCCATGGCTGCGGCCACGTCGCCGGCGGAGTTCGTCGACGGGTACGGATCGTACGTCGCCGTTGCCGGGTTGACGGCGGGCGGCTCGATCGTGGTGGCGGGCTCCGCGTGGAGCGAGCCCCCGTACGCCTTCGCCAGCGCCGCCTTGTCGATGACGTAGTTCACGGCCTTGCGGACGTGGACGTCATCGAACGGCGGAGCCAACAGGTTCATGGTGAAGTACCACGTCCGGTCGCCCTGGTCGGCGTGCAAGCCCGACTTGAGGTCCGGGTTGGTGGCGAACTGCTGCTCGACCGTGGACGGCGGCGTGTCGCCGTAGGACCCGTCCAGCGTGCCCTGCTGGATCTGCTGGAAGATGTCGTCGACGTTGGAGTTGATCGTGATCTGCACGCCGTCGACGTAGTTCCCGCCAGAGTCCGGATTCGCCGAAGCAGGATCGAAATCGGTGTTGCGGACGAACGTGACGCCCTTGTCCGGGTTGTAGCCCGAGATCGGGTTCTTCGCGATCTGCGAGCAGGACTGGCTGATGTCCAACTGGTCTGAGCCCATGATCATGTAGGGGCCCGAAGCGATCACGAACCGGCCGTAGTCCCCGGCCTTCAAGAAGCACTTGGCAACTTCCTGCGGGATCGCCGCCGTGGCCGGCATGGCCAGGCGGTAGAGGAAGTCACCCGTGGGCTGCTCGAGGGTGAACGTGATCGTGGAGTCGTCCGGGGTGGCGATGCCTGAGACCGGCGCGAGCTTCTTCTCGGAGCAGGTCATGCCCTTGATGACGCCACAGTAGTAGTTGCCGTACTGGGCGGCGAGGGAGGCAAGGTTGATGCGCTCGAACGCGTACTCGACGTCGTGTGAGGTGATGACGCGGCTCACCGGCGGCCCGAACATCGCGTTGTCGTGCAGCTTGAAGGTGTACGTGAGTCCATCCGCGGAGATCTCCGGCGGATCGGTCGCGAGGTCGGGGATCGGGTCGTTCCCGCCCAGGTCCGCGTTCTTGTGGTTGTACGTCATGAGGCCACGAAGCAACAGCTGCGAGTAGAGGCCCCACGCGCTCCCGAGGTACTCACCCGTCGGGTCGAACGCGTCGGTGTAGCCGAACTCCTGGGTGGCCGTGCGATACGTGCCCCCCGTGGCGACGGCGCCCGAACCACTGTCGGTCGGGTTCGCCGTATTGCTGTTCCCGCCGCACGCAGCGGCGATCATGCCCAAGACAGCTACGAGCGATGCCGTAGCTAAGATCCTCCTACTCGTCACAGATCTCCTCCCCTTCTCGTTTCGTCCGGTCATGGTTCATACGTAAAATCATGGCGGAAAGGACTCGCGCGCCCGGTCCCCCTTTCCATTCAAGACATCGATTCTGTCGATCCCCCCGGCTCAGCGACTCGAACGGGGGTCGAGCGCGTCGCGCAATCCGTCCCCGAGCAGGTTGAAGGCCAAGGTGGTCAGCACCAAGCACATCCCCGCGAAGAACAGCATCCACCACGCCACGATGTAGAGCTGGCCCTCCGTCGCCTCCGAGATCATCCGTCCCCACGACGGTGTGCTGGGAGGGATCCCGACGCCGAGGAAGGACAGAGATGCCTCGAAGATGATGTTGGTGGGGATCAGGAGCGTGGTGTAAACGATGATGGGCGCCACCAGGTTGGGCAGGATCTCGCGGAACATGATGTGCGCGTTGCCGTAGCCGGTGGCCCGCGCGGCGTCGACGAACTCTCGCTCCCGGAACGTCAGGGTCTGGCCCCGGACGATCCTGGTCATGTACGGCCAGCCGAACAACGCGATGATGAGGGTGACGAGGCCTTTCCCTGGCTGGATCAATCCCCCCAAACAGCCGTTCACATCCGTGCTGCACGCGGCGGAGATGCCGATGGCCAGGAGCAGAACCGGCAAAGAAAGCACGATGTCGACCAACCGTGAGATAAGCGTGTCGATCTTGCCGCCGTAGAAGCCGGCCATCAGGCCGAGCGCCACGCCGACCACCACCGCGATGGCCGTGGCAAATACCGCGACCTCGAGCGAGGTGCGGGCCCCGTAGAGGGTGCGCACGAAGATATCCCGGCCCAGGGTGTCGACCCCGCCCCAGTAGGCGATGCTCGGCCCGACGATGGGGATGCTGAATTCGTTCGTGAGGTTGGTGTTGAGATCGTTGGGCCCGTGGTGCGCGACGTGCTCGGCGAAGAACGGGGCCAGGATCGCCGCGAGGATCAACAGGATGATGAACGTGGCGCCCGCCATGGCCACCTTGTCGCGACGGAAGCGGGTCCAGAAGAGCTGCCAGGGGCTTCGGCCGAGGATCGCGGCCGGGACGTCAGGAGCGTCGACGAGATCTGGTTCGGTGATGGGCTCGGACGATGTGACCTGGCTCATGCTCCAGCCTTCCCCAGGGACGGACCGCCCGAAGTGTAGGCCACGCGGGCAAGTGCCACAACCTCACACACGCCTTCTGATACGAGGATGAACCGGCTCGAGGGTTGCATCCGGCGAAGATGTGTCAGGTCGCCATCAACGTGGCGAGCCTCGGCAGGATCTGCGGCCCCAAGAGCTCCCCGAGTGAGCCCCCGGCACACGCCCGTTCGCCGAACGACACCGAGCCGTCGCTCGTGGCCCGCCCCCCCGACACGACGAGCGGTACGGGATCGGCCGTGTGTGCCTTGCGCAGGCAGGAGGTCGCGTGATCCGCGGTCACCGCCAGGACGGTGGTGGGCCGCAGGCGCGGGAGGACCTCGCCGAAGAAGGCTTCGTCGATGGCGGCGATCACGTCTCGCTTGTCCTCGGCCCGGCCGTCGTGGGCCGGAACATCGGGGCCCTTGAGGTGGACGTACAGGGCCTCGAAATCGCCCAGCGCCGCGGCCGAGAGGTCCGCCCACGCCGCATACGCGTCCTCCGCGGCCGGGCCGGAACCTCGCGGGTCCAGACGGGGCGCGACCACCGGCTGCATGCCGAGCGCGATCGAGATGCCCCGCTCGACCGGCATCTCGACGAAACATCCCCACGCCCACCCGAACCGTTCCCGGATCGGCTGCACCCGTGGAAGGTGGTCTCCCCCGTCCCGGGTGAGGATGAGGTTGCCGGGCAAGCGGCCGGCCGCTCGGCGCTCGGCGTTCGTCGCGGAGGCGTCGAGGATCGACGCGGCGCCCTGCACGAACGCGGTCGTGAGCTCGGCCGCCTGGCGCGCCGCCGGCGTGTCCTCCATCGGCTCGCAGGTGGCCACCACGGGCTCGAAATCTTCGAGAGCCACGCCCAGATGACCTTCACGCCGATAGGCCGGGTCGGTGTTCGTGACGGCGGCCGAGAGCGCCGAGCCGTCGTCCGTGCGGATCACGAGCGCGCCGCGATGTTCGACGGTGGCCTGGAGCTGGAACGAGGCCCCGGGGAGCCGCAGGTCCGCGCTCACCTCGGCGGCGAGCGCCTGGGATTCCTCCGACGTGAGATCGCGTCCCACCCGCCGGTCCACGATCTCCGGCCACCGCGCGGTCGCGAAGTTGATCCGGTAGGCGAGATCGCCGTCGTGCAGATCCATCCCGATCCCCAGTGCCTCGAGGACCCCGCGTCCCGGGTGCTCTTCCTTCGGGTCGTACCCGAGGATCCCGAACACCCCGATATCGGATTCCGGGGCGATCCCCGGACCCACGGTGACGACCGTGCCCGTGCGCCCGCGTGCCGCCAACGCGTCGAGGTGCGGCGTGGGCGCGGCCTCCAGCGGCGTCAGGCCGTCCAGGGCCGGGATCGGGTCGTCCCCGAGACCGTCCAGGCATACGTAAAGCAGGCTCGTCACGGACGCCGCCCCCTCGCGGGCACGCTCATCGGTACTTCACCATCAGGGCGAGGTCCTCAGGGTCGAGGCTCGCGCCGCCCACGAGCGCGCCGTCGATCTGCGGGTGTGCCATGAACTCGCGGATGTTCCCCGGCTTCACGCTGCCGCCGTAGAGGATCCGAACCGTCTGCGCCACGCTGTCGTCGTAGCGGGCGGCGATTGCCCCGCGGATGAGCTCCGCCACGCGCCCCGCATCCGCGGGGTCCGCATTGTGACCTGTGCCGATCGCCCAGATCGGCTCGTACGCGATGACGAGGCTCGACCTCGGCCCCGCATCCACGCCCTCGAGCGCGCGCCGGACTTGCTGGGTCACCTTGGACTCGGTTCCGCCCGCCTCTCGCTCCTCCAGGGTCTCGCCCACGCACAGGATCGGCGTCATGGCGTGCTTCGAGATCGCCTTCGTCTTCTTGTTGACGGCAACGTCGTCCTCGCCGAACAGCTGGCGCCGCTCGGAGTGCCCCACGATCACGTAGCCGACCTTGAGCGCCGCCAGCATGACCGGGGAGACCTCGCCGGTGAAGGGCCCCTGCTCCTGAGGCGCCACGTTCTGCGCGCCCAGCGCGTACGGAAGTTTGTCGGCCTCCAGCAGGGTCTGCACCGCACGCAAGGCCGTGAAGGGGGGGCAGATCACCACTTCCACCTTCTCGGCGTCACCGGCGTCGAGGAGGTAGCTCAGCTTCTGGACGGCCTGGATCGCCTCGAGGTGGGTCTTGTGCATCTTCCAGTTGGCCGCGATCATCGGGCGGCGTTCGGTCATCTAGTCCTCCAGGATCTCGAGCCCCGGCAGCGCGCGGCCCTCAAGGAATTTCAGGGATGCTCCGCCGCCCGTGGAGCAGTGGTCGAACGCGGCCGCGAGCCCCTCCCGGTTGACCGCGAGCAGGGAGTCGCCGCCGCCCACCACCGTGAACGCATGGGCCTGTGCCACCGCCGTCGCCACGCCGCGCGTGCCGGCGCTGAACGGTTCGAGCTCGAACACGCCCATCGGACCGTTCCACAGGATCGTCTTGGCCTCAGCGATGATCTCCGCGTAGGCCTCTACGGTTCTCGGTCCGATGTCGAGGCCCCTCATCCCCCGTGGGATATCGGTGGCCGGGACGGTGCGTGTGGGTGCGTCGGCCGCGAGCTCGGTGGCCGCGACCACGTCCTGAGGGACCTCGATGAGCACGCCGAGCTCGGCGGCGCGCGAGCGGGCGGCCCGGACGTCGTCGAATCGATCGCGTTCCACGAGGCTCTCGGCGACGTCTCCCCCGGCCGCGGCGATGAGCGTGAAGGCCATGGCGCCGCCGATCAGCAGAGCGTCCACCCGGTCCAGGAGGGCCTCGATCACCGAGAGCTTATCCGAGACCTTGGCGCCTCCCAGGATCGCCACGTAGGGGCGTGCCGGCTCGTGCAGGAGGCGGGAGAGCATGTCCACCTCCCCCTGCATGAGACGACCGGCAACGGCGGGTCGGCCGCTGGCGAGCATGAGCTCGGGCAGCGCTGCGACGCTCGCGTGGGCCCGGTGCGCGGCGCCGAAGGCGTCGTCCACGTAGCCATCCGCGAGCTCGGCGAGCCGGCCCGCGAACGACTGGTCGTTCGCCTCCTCCCCTGGGTCGAAGCGAAGGTTCTCGAGCAGAACGACCGGGTCCTCGGGAAGCTCCTCGGCGGCCGGGGCGGGCCGCTGGGCCATGGTCACCGGGCGGCCCAGGAGGTCCTCGAGGCGCTCGCGGACCGGGGCCATGCGCAACGATCCCACTGCCGCGCCGTGGGGCCGGCCGAGGTGCGAGGCAACCACGAGGGTGGCGCCGCGATCGAGCAGCTCGGTCATCGTCGGGAGCGCCGCCCGGATGCGCGCGTCGTCGGCTACCGCGCCGTGCTCCAGCGGAACATTGAGATCCACCCGGAGGAACAGCCGCTGGCCTGTGACCTCACCCAAGTCCTCGAGGGTCCGCAGCGCCACGGCCTAGCGCTTCGACGCCACGAGCGTCGCGAGGTCGACGAGGCGGTTCGAGTAGCCCCACTCGTTGTCGTACCAGCCCACGGCCTTGACCTGATCGCCCATCACCATGGTGGAGAGGGCGTCGAACGTGCACGACGCGGCGGAGCCGACGATGTCCGTCGAGACGATGGGGTCCTCCGTGTAGACGAGCTTCCCGGCGAGCGGGCCCGTCTCGGAGGCCGCGCGGAACGCGGCGTTCACCTCTTCCACGGAAACCTCACGGCCCACCGTCGCCACGAGGTCCGTCACGGAGCCATCCGGTACGGGGACGCGCATCGCCATGCCGTCGAGCTTCCCCTTGAGATGCGGGAGCACGAGGCCGGTGGCCTTGGCCGCCCCCGTGGACGTCGGGATGATGTTGACGGCCGCCGCCCGGGCGCGGCGCAGGTCCTTGTGCGGCATGTCGAGGATGGCCTGGTCGTTCGTGTAGGCGTGCACGGTGGTCATGAAGCCCTGCTTGATGCCGAACGCGTCGTCGAGGACCTTCGCCATGGGAGCGACGCAATTGGTCGTGCATGACGCATTCGAGATCACGTGATGAACAGCCGGGTCGTAGGCGTCGTCGTTCACGCCGAGCACGACCGTGAGGTCCTCGCCGGAGGCCGGAGCGCTGATCAGCACCTTCTCGGCGCCGGCCTCCAGGTGCGCGGCGGCCCGCTCGCGGCTCGTGAAGATCCCCGTGGACTCGATCACGAGCTCCGCTCCCACTTCTTTCCAGGGCAGATCGGCGGGGTCGCGCTCGGCGAAGAAACGGAGCTCGTCGCCGTCCACGACGAGGCCCGAGCCGCCGACCTTCACCTCGCCCGCGTATCGGCCGTGCACCGAGTCGTAGCGCAACAGGTGCGCCATCGTGGTGGCGTCGCCGAGATCGTTCACCCCCACGAAGTCGAAATCGAGGCCGCGCTGTTTCGCGGCCCGGAAGAAGTTGCGGCCGATTCGGCCGAAGCCGTTGATCCCGATCTTGACGCTCATCGTGGAACGCTCCTTAGGTCACGAGGCTGCTACCTCATCCTAGCGAGCGCTCCTCGCCGCGACCCCGACGACCGGCAGGCTGGCCGGGGGCCATCCGCCTAATTGCGAATGAGGTCGCGGTGGTTCACGTGGGTGGGCATGCCTCGCTCACGGAAGAACCGCCCGAGCTCCTCGGAGACCACCACCGAGCGGTGGTGTCCTCCCGTGCAGCCCACGGCGACGTTGAGATAGGACTTGCCCTCCTCGACGTACCCGGGCACCACGACCTCCAGGAGCGCCTCCAGCCGATCCATGAAGGCGCGGTACTGCTCCTGTCCCTGGACGTAGGCGCGCACGCGCTCGTCGGTGCCCGGGAGGGGACGCAGCTCCTCGACCCAGTGCGGATTCGGCAGGAAGCGAACGTCGAACACGAGGTCGGCGTCCCGCGGCGTCCCGTACTTGAAGCCGAAGGACACCAGGCTCACGTGCAGGCCCGCCTCGGGCGGCGCGTCCGCGAACGCCTCCCGCATGCGGTCCCGCAGCTCGTGGGGCGTGAGCCCGCTCGAGTCGATGATGAGATCGGCGTCCCCGCGCAGGCTCTCCATCATGAGCCGTTCCTTGCGGATGCCTTCCACCACGCGGTCGGCCGGGGCCAGGGGGTGGCGTCGGCGCGTCGCCTCGTACCGGTTGACGAGGTCGTCGTCGGCTGCTTCCAGGAACACGATGCGATACGGGATGCGCAGGTCCTTGAGCTCCTCGAGGGCCTTGGAGAGCTCCCCGAAGAACACGCCGCCCCTGGCGTCCACGACGATCGCGACGCGCGCGGGTCCGCCCGGGCGCGACGCCAGTTCCGCCATGGTGGCGAGCAACGCGGGTGGCAGGTTGTCGACCACGAAGTAGCCCAGGTCCTCGAGGGCGTGGGCCGCCTCCGAGCGGCCCGCGCCGGACAGACCCGTGATGATGGTGAAGCCGGGCGCGGGCCGTGGCTCGTCGGCCACGGTCGGGGACTGGGAGTCCTGGGTGTCGGCCGTCATGCCCTGGCCCGTTCCTGGGCACTACGCGGCGGGGCGGGGACGCCGTGCAGCCGCTCGTGCACGGCGATCGCGAGCTCGGGGCCTACGCCCGGCGTTTCCGCGATCGCCTCCGCGTCGGCGCGCTGGAGGCGGGCGAGGGACCCGAACCGCTTCAGCAGCGCCTTCTTTCGGGCCGGCCCCACGCCGGGGATCTCGTCGAGCGGCGACGCCAGGGCTCGCTTCTCCCGTTTCTGCCGGTGGTAGCTCACGGCGAACCGGTGGGCCTCGTCCCGCAGGTGCTGCAACACGAACAGGGCCTCGGACCCTCGCGGGATCATGAGGGGCTCGGGGGTGTCGGGGAAGTAGACCTCCTCGAGACGCTTGGCCAGACCGACGTGCGGGATGGACAGACCCAGCTCGCCCAGGACCTTGGAGGCCATCGCGAGCTGACCGCGGCCTCCGTCGACCACGACGAGCGCAGGCGGATACGAGAACCGACGACCGGACGTGGGGGCCTCGGCCCGCTCCCTCACCATCCGCGAGAAGCGACGCCGCAGCATCTCCTCCATCGAAGCGAAATCGTCCTGCCCGGGAACCCCCTTGATCTGGAAGCGCCGGTAGTCCTGCCGCTTGGGAAGGCCGTCCTCGAACACGACCATGGATCCGACCTTGTCCGTGGGGCCGAGGTTCGAGATGTCGTAACACTCGATGCGCAGCGGCGCCTGCGCCAGCCCCAGGCGTTCGGCGAGCTCCGTGAGGGCGCGTGAGCGCGCGCCGAAATCGCTGGCCCGTCTGAGCTTGTGTCGGTGGAAGGCCTCGGCGGCGTTCTGATTCACGACCTCCATCAGCTTGCGTTTCGCGCCGCGTTCGGGCACGGAGATGGCGACGTTCGTGCCGCGGCGGGCGGCGAGCCACGCCTGGAGCACCTCGCGTCCAGCGGGGAGCGAGGGCACCAGCACGCGCGGCGGCACCTCGTCTCGCTCCATGTAGAGCTGCCGGACGAACGACGCCACGAGCTCCTCGCGGTTGAGGTCCTCGACGCGGTCGACGACCCATCCTTTGCGCCCGAGCACGCGACCGCCGCGCACGACGAACACCTGGAACGCGGCTTCCAGGTCGTCCTCGGCCAGCCCCACGATGTCGAGGTCCTCTGGCTGGGTGAGCACCATCTCCTGAGCCTCCATGGCCCGGCGGGCCGCGCTCAACTGGTCGCGAAGCTTGGCGGCCTGCTCATACTCCTGGCGGTCCGCAGCCGCGCGCATCTCGGACTCCAGGTGCGTAACGACGGGACGGGTATCGCCGGCGAGGAAGTCGGCGAGCGCGTCGACCTGGGACCGGTAGGACTCCTGCGTGACGCCCGTGACCTCGGGCACGCAGGGCCCGGCGCATCGGCCGATGTCGTAGTACAGGCACGGGCGGCCCGAACGCGCACGCTGATCGAAGAACGCGTTCGAACAGGTGCGCACGGGGAAGACCCTGGTCACGGCGTCGAGTGTGTCGCGGATCGCCCAGGCGTGCCCGTACGGGCCGAAGTAGCGCACCTGTTTGCGTTTGGCGCCGCGCAGGACCTGCGCGCGAGGCCATCGCTCCCCCACGGTGATCGCGAGGTAGGGGTAGGACTTGTCGTCGCGGTAACGGATGTTGAACCGGGGCCGATGTCGCTGGATGAGGTTGTACTCCAGCATGAGCGCGTCGACCTCGCCGGAGGCGAGCATCCATTCGACGCTCTCGGCCGACGTCACCATGGCCTCCGTGCGCGGATGCAGGGGCCGGCTCCAGTAGTTGGCGAGGCGTTTGCGGAGCGATCGCGCCTTTCCGACGTAGATGACGCGCCCGTCGGCGTCGCGGAACAGGTACGCCCCGGGGAGGTCGGGGACGCTGGAGGCTTCCGGGCGGGGGATGCTCACCCCATCATCCTAGCGCCGGCCCACCGACACCCTTCGCGCGACTACTTCCCCTTCGCCTTGACCACCACGAGGTTGCCGAACATGGAGGTGGGGTGCGCGTCGCACTGGAAGTAGTAGGTACCGGGGTCGAGCGTATCCACCTTCAGGGTCTTGGTGACCGGCCCGGGCAGGAGCTCGGTGGCGCCGATCTGCGTGCCAGCCGCCTTCGTCATGAGATCGAAGTTGTGCGCGATCGGATCTGGGTTGTCGAAGGTCACCGTGAAGGGTTTGCTGGCGTCGGCGACGAGGCACTGCGTGTCGAAGGCCAGGCCGACGGCCTTGATGTCGAGGACGACCTTGCCGTCCGCGCCGCAGGTGCTGCTGGGCGGCGCGGCGCCGCCGCTCGCCGTGGGACTCGGCGCCGCGACCTGGAGATCCTGCACGTCGGCCTGCACCCCCATGCGCAGGTCTTGGGTCTCCACGTTGTACCAGGTCATGTACACCACCGAGCCGTCCGGCACGACCGCCACCGACGGGTACGCGCCCTGGGAGGTGTCGCCGGTGTCGACGGGCGTGAACGTGGTTCCGTCGCCGCTCGAGAGCATCACGCTGTCCGACGAGGCATCGTAGAAACTCACGTACGTGGTTCCCTTGTCGTCGACCGCCACCCCCGTCGTCTCGACGAAGTTGCCGAGGGCGCCCGCGGCGTCACCCGGGGCGGCGTCGCCCACCTTCGACGAGGTCCAGGCCCCGCCCTTGCCGATCGACAGGCTCACGGCGCCGCCGCCGTCGTAATACGAGAGATAGATGGCGCCGTCCTTGTCCACGGCGAGGTCGAGGCCCGTGGCCGAGACGCCCGAGGCGACCGTCTCGGAGGACCAGGTCTTGCCCCGCAGGCGCGCCAGCTTGATCGTCTTGGTGGCGGGATCGGCGTAGGCCACGACCGGCCCGTCCGGCGTCACGCCGATCTGGGCCTGCCCCGGCGGCGGGCATCCGTTGCAGAGGTCGAGCGCGTCCACCGTGGTCGTCGTCCACGCGTCCCCGGTCTTGGTGGCCACGCGGATCTCGAGCTTCTGTGTGAGGACCGCGTAGGCGACCCATGGATCGCCGTTGGCATCCGCGGCGACGGAGGGGCGACCGATCGGGCCCACCTTGCGCAGCTCGGTGCCGTACGAATACACGTGCTCGACGGCGAAGGAGCCCGTGGCGGCACCGTCCCCGTAGTAGACGCCGTCCTTGCCGGTCCAAACGACGTGCTTGCCTCCCGAGGCGTCGACGGCGATGTCCGTGCCGTTGGTGTTCTCGGCCGTCGCGCCGATGAGCGAGGGCTCGGTGGCCGGCCCGTACGGGATCACGATGCCCGTCGGGGTATCCCGCACCTGAGCGGCAGCGCCGAGGGTCACCACCTGGTTCGACGCAACGCTCGCGACCCCCACGGCCGCGCCGTCCTTGCCGGGGATGCCCTTCGGGTTGTCGGTGGACGCCGGCGTGGTCTCGGTCTTGATGTAGGGGGCGCCGATGGGCCTGGGCAGCGGGATCTCGTTCGCCTTCAGCACCGCCGGGAAGATCAGGTAGGACGTGAAGGGCACCCCGTCCTTGTCCACCGTAACCGCGTTGCCGAGACCCGCGTTGTCCGAGAAGTCCACGACCAGCGGAACGAAGCGCACGCCTGAGCCCGGGACGACGTCGCCGGGGTTGGTATCGCTGCAGGCCACGAGCAACAACGCCGCGGCGAAGGCAGGGATCAGGAGTCGCTTGGACACGTCGGCGGGGATACTAGCAACTCGGGTCACCGCAGGGCGGCAGGCTGCGCCTCCGGCTGTGGCGCGTCTCCCGTGGCCGCAGCGCCCGGCGATCCCTGCGCAGGATCGAAGCCCAGCGACGGGTCCAGCACCTCGGCGAGGAACCGTCCCGTGTGCGAGGCGGGCACCGCCACGAGGGCCTCCGGCGGCCCCACGGCGACAACCTGCCCCCCGCCGTCGCCGCCCTCGGGCCCGAGGTCGATGAGCCAGTCCGCGGTCTTGATGACGTCGAGGTTGTGCTCGATGACCAGCACCGTGTTGCCCGTGTCGACGAGCCGCTGCAGGACCCCGAGCAGCTTGCGGATGTCCTCGAAGTGCAGGCCCGTCGTGGGCTCATCCAGAACGTAGAGGGTGTTGCCGGTTGCGCGTTTGTGCAGCTCCGAGCTGAGCTTGATGCGCTGGGCCTCGCCGCCGCTCAGCGTGGGCGCCGGCTGCCCCAGCTTGATGTAGCCGAGCCCCACCTCCGAGAGCGTCTGCATGTGCCGTTTGATGGGGGGGATGGGCTGGAAGAACTCGAGGGCCTCGTCCACGCTCATCTCCAGCACGTCCGCGATGCTGCGCCCCTTGTACTTCACCTCGAGCGTCTCGCGGTTGTATCGCCGGCCCTTGCACTGCTCGCAGGTGACGTAGACGTCGGGAAGGAAATGCATCTCGATCTTGATCTGCCCGTCGCCCGCGCAGTTCTCGCAGCGGCCGCCGCGAACGTTGAAGCTGAATCGGCCGGGCTGGAACCCTCGCAGGCGGGCGTCCGGCACCTGCGCGAACAGCTTGCGGACGTGGTCGAAGACCCCCGTGTAGGTGGCCGGGTTCGAGCGGGGCGTGCGCCCGATCGGCGACTGATCGATGTCGATCACCTTGTCGATCTGCTCCCAGCCCACGAGCTTGCGATGCTTCCCCGGCAGCACGCGCGAACGGTAGACCTTCTGCATCAGCACGCGGAGCAGGACGTCCTGCACGAGCGTGGACTTGCCGGAGCCGCTCACCCCAGTCACGCACACCATGAGGCCGAGCGGGATGTCCACGTCGACGTTCTGCAGGTTGTGCTCGCTCACGCCCTGAAGCTTCAACCGCCGCCTCCCCCGCTTGCGTCGTACCTGCGGCGTGGGGATCCTTCGCCGACCCGAGAGGAAGGCGCCCGTGAGGGAGCGGTCCTCCTCGAGCAGGCCCTTGAGGTTGCCCGAGTACACGATCTCCCCGCCGCGCTCGCCCGCGAGCGGGCCGATGTCGACGATGTGGTCCGCTTCGATGATGGTGGCTTCGTCGTGTTCCACCACGATGAGCGTGTTGCCGAGATCGCGCAGCCGGATCAGCGTGTCGATGAGCCGCTTGTTATCCCGCTGGTGCAGCCCGATCGACGGCTCGTCCAGGATGTAGAGGACGCCGACGAGGCCGCTGCCGATCTGCGTCGCCAGCCTGATCCGCTGCGCCTCCCCTCCGGCGAGGGTCCCCGCCGCCCGACCCAGCGTGAGGTAGTCGAGCCCCACGTCGACGAGGAAGCGCAGGCGCTCCCGGATCTCTTTCAGCAGCCGCTCGGCGATCATCAGCTCGCGCTCGGAGAGGTCGATCCCCTCCACGAAGGCCAGCGTCTTGCGGATGGACAGCGCCGTGAGCTCGGAGATGTTGAGGCCCGCCACGGTGACCGCGAGCGACTCCGGCCGCAGGCGCATCCCCCCGCACGCGCGGCACGGGATCTCCCGCATGAACTGCTCGAGTCGGTCGCGTTGGGTGTCGGACTCGGTCTCCTGGTGGCGGCGCTCGACGTTGGTGATCACTCCCTCGAAGGTGGTGTGGTACGCGCGCTGGCGGCCGTAGCGGTTCTTGTAGCGGACGTAGATCTGCCGATCGGAGCCGTACATGAGGATCTGCCGGTGGGCCTTGGGGAGCTTGCGCCACGGCACGTCCAGGTCGATGTCGTGCGTCTCGGCGACGGCGTCGATGACCCGATTCCAATACTCCAGCGTGGCGCTGGCCCACGGAGCGAGCGCCCCACCGTGCACGCTGAGGGACGGGTCCGGGACCACGAGCTCGGCGTCGACCTCGAGCCGCGTGCCCAGGCCGTCGCAGGTCGTGCACGCGCCGTAGGGCGAGTTGAACGAGAAGTTGCGCGGCGCGAGCTCCTCGTAGCTGATGCCGCAGTGCGTGCACGCGAGCGCCTGGGAGAACGTCTGCAGGTCCTCGCCGTCGTGGGTGTCCACGGCCACGGCGGCGATCCCCTCCGCAAGCTCCAGGGCGGTCTCGATCGAGTCCGCCACACGGCGCCTGATATCGGGCTTGGCGACCAGCCGGTCCACGACGACCTCGATGGTGTGCTTGTAGGTCTTGGCAAGGCGGATGGGCTCGGCGAGTTCGCGCACCTCTCCGTCGATCCGGGCCCGCGGGAACCCCTTGCGGGCGAGATCCCCGAGCAGCTGCCCGTACTCCCCCTTGCGGCCTCGCACGACCGGGGCGAGCACCTGGAACCGCGTGCCCTCGGGGAGCTCCATGACCTGGTCCACGATCTGGTCCGGCGTCTGCCGGCCGATGGGGCGGCCGCAGTTGGGACAGTGCGGATGCCCGACCCGAGCGAACAGGACCCGGAGGTAGTCGTAGATCTCCGTGATGGTGCCGACCGTGGAGCGGGGGTTGCGCGACGTCGACTTCTGATCGATGGAGATGGCGGGGCTGAGCCCCTCGATGAAGTCCACGTCGGGCTTCTCCATCTGCCCCAGGAACTGCCGGGCATACGAGGAGAGCGACTCCACGTAGCGGCGCTGGCCCTCCGCGTAGATGGTGTCGAACGCCAATGAGGACTTGCCCGAGCCGGACAGGCCCGTGAACACGATGAGTCGGTCGCGCGGCAGCTCCAGCGTGACGTTCTTCAGGTTGTGCTCACGGGCGCCGTGGATGATCAGTCGGTCGGTACCCATAGGTCGTGCCAGTGTAGTGGCGTCCTCCGACACGCTAGCCTTGGTCGATGACCGCCGAGCGCGCCCTTGAGGACTTCCGCGACGAGTTCCCCGTCCTGGCGAACAAGACCTACCTGATCAGCGCTTCGTTGGGCCCGGTATCCCTGCGCTCGAGGGCCTATCTGGACGGTTACCTCGATGCGTGGGCCGCCAAGGGAGCGCCCGACCACGTCTGGTTCGAAAACATCTTCCCCCGGATGCGCTCTCTCAAGGGCTCGTTCTCCGCGCTGGCAGGGTGCGACGCGGACGAGCTCGCCATCACCACCAACATCTCGATCGCCCTGTCCACGGTGGCCTCGGCGTTGGACCTTTCCGGCGCGCGCAACCGGATCGTGCTCTCCGAGCTGGACTTCCCCACCGACGGGCACGTGTGGATCGCCTGGGCCCGCAAAGCCGGCGCCGAGTTGGTGTGGCTGCGGAGCCCCGACGGCCTGACGATCCCGTTGGAGGCCTACGACGCCGCGATCGACGAACGCACCGCCGTGGTGATGGTGAACCGCGTCCTGTACCGCTCCAGCGCCATCGTTGACGCGAAGGCGGTCTGCGCCATGGCGCGGGCGCGCGGGGCTTTGTCCTTCGTGGACGACTACCACGGGATCGGAATCGTCCCGCTCGACCTGCACGACCTCGGTTGCGACCTCTACACCGCGGGCACCCTGAAGTGGCTCTGCGGGGGGCCCGGGATGGTGTTCCTCTACGCGCGGCGCGATCTGCTTCCGTCGCTCGAACCCGCGGTGACCGGCTGGTTCGCCACGGAAGAGCCGTTCTCGTTCGACAACCAGCACCTCGCGTACCACCCGACGGCTCGGCGGCTCGAGCACGGCACGCCGCCGGCGCCCGTGTTCTTCCTGGCCCAAGGAGGACTTGACCTGATCGCGGAAGCGGGCGTGGAGCGGATCCGCGCACGCCAGGGAGAGCTCACGGAGCACGTGATGGCGCGCGCCGATGCCCTGGATCTGCCGGTGCGCACGCCGCGCGGGCGTGTGGACCGAGGTGGGGTGGTGAACGTTGGCGTGGGGCCTGAGGCGGGGGCGATCTGCCACGCCCTGCTCGAGCGCGACGTCTGCACCGACTTCCGGGGAGACGGCCTGCGCATCAGCCCGCACTTCTTCAACACGGAGGCCGACGTCGATCGCTGCTTCGCCGAGCTCGCGCGGCTCGTCTAGTCTGGGGCAGACTATCGGCGCATGACGACCTTCCCGGCGCGGACCACCAGCCGGACGTCATCGAACGCGGAGAGGTCCTCGAGCGGGTCGCGTCCCAGCGCGAGGAGGTCGGCCGGCGCGCCCGCCTCGAGCGGCGCTCGGACCAGGGCCTGCAGGACGTCGGCGCCGCTCAGTCCCGCTCGCTCCATCAGGAGCAGCTCCGCCGTGTCGATGCCCGGCGGGATCGGGCCGTTGCCGAGGTCCGTGCCGTAGATCACCGAGCCGCCGGCGTCATGGAACCGGCGGAGGTTGTCGAGAGCCACGAGCAGCTGGGGCGTGTCCCGCCCGAACGCGTGGATGTTCAAGGTGGAGACGATGCGCTGGCGGGCCGCCGCCGCGGCGATCGTCTCCTCCGACAACCGCTGGGTCCAGGGGGTGTGCGCGAGCTCGTCGACGCCCGCCCCGAGCGCCCGCTCGACCTGCCCAGGCCCCTGGACGTGCGCCGTGACGGGAAGGTCGGCCACGTGGGCCGCCTCGCAGACGGCCATGAGCTCAACGTCCCCGAGCGGCGGGCCCGCCTCGGCGTTGAGGGACACCTTGATGACGGCGGCGCCCAGCCCGCGGAGCCCGGCGACGGCGGCCGCGGCGGCCTCGGCTCCCCGCAGCTCCAGGCCCGTTCCCGGCGGTGCCCACCCCGCGCCCATGGGGTAGCCGCCCGGAGCCGTGAGCATAGGCCCGGCCGCCCGCACGAGCGGCCCGTTGAACGAGGGCAGCTCCGAGGCATCGGCGAGGGCGAAGATCGGCTCCGGCGCCCAGGCGAGGTCGCGCACCGCCGTGACGCCGCCGCGCAGCACCGCTGCCGGATCCGCGAGCCCCAGGTGGACGTGCCGGTCGGCGGCCGCGGGCAGCAGGAACCCCCCGACCGTGAGGATCTCGGTGTCCCCGGGGACTGGCCGCTGGGCGCCAACCTCCTTGATCACGCCGCCGCCGCAGGTCACCTGGATGTCGGTCGCCACGCGGCGGCGAGGACCGAGCCACGCCCGCGCCGCGCGCACGACCAGGGATGGACTCAGCTCCCCACTCCGGCCGCGCGCAGCGCCTTGAGCTCCTTGCGGAGGTCGTTCACCTCGTCGCGCAGCCGGGCGGCGTACTCGAACCGGAGGTCTTTGGCCGCCTCGTGCATCTCGTCCTCCAGGCTTGCGATGAGCCGGTCGAGCTCGTCCGTGGCCATCTCGGGGTGCGCCGGGCGCGGACGCCGCTCCCGCTTGGGCGTGGTGGACGCGTGGCCGTCGCCGCCGCGGAGCGTGAGGAGGATGTCCGTGATCTTGCGGCTCACCGTCTGCGGGTCGATGCCGTGCTCTGCGTTGTGGGCGAGCTGGATCTGCCGGCGCCGCTGCGTCTCGCTGATGGCGGCCTTCATGGAGTCCGTGATCTGGTCCGCATACATCAAGACGGTGCCGTCGACGTTGCGCGCTGCCCGACCGATGGTCTGCACGAGCGACGTCTCCGAGCGCAGGAATCCCTCCTTGTCCGCGTCGAGGATGGCCACCAGCGAGACCTCGGGCAGGTCGAGGCCCTCGCGCAGCAGGTTGATGCCCACGAGCACGTCAAACTCCCCGAGTCGCAGGTCGCGCACGATCTCGATGCGTTGCAGGGTGTCGACCTCCGAATGGAGGTATCGAACGCGGATGCCCATCTCGATGAGGTAGTCCGTGAGGTCTTCGGCCATCTTCTTGGTGAGGGTGGTGACGAGGACGCGCTGGTTGGCCTCGGCCCGGCGGCGGATCTCCTCCATGAGGTCGTCCACCTGGCCCTTGGTGGGGCGGATCTCGACCTCGGGGTCCACGAGCCCCGTTGGGCGGACGATCTGCTCCGCCATCGCCGTCGACACGCGCAGCTCGTAGGGGCCCGGCGTGGCGGACATGTACACCACCTGCGGCACGCGCTCGGTGAACTCCTCGAACCGCAGGGGTCGGTTGTCGATGGCGGAAGGCAGCCGGAACCCGTATTCCACGAGGTTGGACTTGCGCGAGAGGTCGCCCTCGTACATGCCGTGGAGCTGCGGCACGGTGACGTGGGATTCGTCGATCACCACGAGGTAATCCTCCGGGAAGTAGTCGAGCAGCGTGTACGGCGCGGTCCCGGCGCTGCGGCCGTCGATGTGCCGCGAGTAGTTCTCGATGCCGCTGCAGAACCCGACCTCGCGCATCATCTCCAGGTCGTAGTTCGTCCGCATACGCAGGCGCTCGGCCTCCAGCAGCTTCCCCTCGCCCTCGAGCTTGGCCAGGCGGTCCACCAGTTCCTCCTCGATGGAACCGATCGCGCGCTTCATCCGTTCCTCCGACGCGACGTAGTGCGTGGCGGGGAAGATGGTGGTCTCCGTGAGCTCGCCGATCAGCTCGCCCGTGACCGGGTCGAACCGCATGATCTTCTCGACGGTGTCGCCCCACCATTCGATGCGGAACCCCGTCTGCTCATACGGCGGGAATACCTCGAGCGTGTCGCCCTGAACGCGGAAGGTGCCGCGCGCCCTGCTGACGTTGTTGCGCTGGTACTGGATGTCCACCAAGCGCTGCATCGCGAACTCGAGGGGGACGTCCGTGCCCTTGTACGGTCGCAAGATCTGGCCCTGGTACTCCTCCGGCGAGCCGAGGCCGTAGATGCACGACACGCTCGCGACGATGAGCACGTCGCGACGCGACAGCAGCGCCGCCGTGGCCGCGTGGCGCAGCCGTTCGATCTCCTCGTTCACCGAGGAGTCCTTCTCGATGTAGGTGTCCGTGGAGGCGATGTAGGCCTCGGGCTGGTAGTAGTCGTAGTAGCTGACGAAGTACTCGACCGCGTTGTCGGGGAAGACCTCCCGGAACTCGTTGGCGAGCTGCGCGCCCAAGGACTTGTTGGGGGCGATGACCAGCGTCGGGCGTTGCAGCTGCTCCACGACGTGCGCGATGGTGAAAGTCTTGCCGGTCCCCGTGGCGCCGAGCAACGTGGTGTAGGGGGTCCCGGCGCCCACGGCGGCGCTGAGCTCCTGGATGGCCTTGGGCTGGTCCCCGGCTGGTTGGAACTCCGATCGGATCCGGAATGGGGGCATGACCCACAAGTGTAGAACCGCGCGCCGACACGTCGGCGGGCGCGGGCGCCGCGAGCGCCGGTATCCTGCGCCGGGAGGCCGACTCCCGTAATCACTCTTCGGGAAGGGACGCACGTGACGCGCGAAGACGACCTGGAAGCACTGGCCGCGGCGAAAGGCTGGACGTTCTCGATCGAGGATCCCGAGGACCTCCTCGGCCTCCCCTTCCACTTCTTCACCGGCGGCGTGGCGCACGGCGTCACCGACGTGATCGAGGGGGCGCGCGATGGGCGCGACTTCATCGCGTTCGACTACTCGTGGAGCATCATCGCGCTGGGGGCGGCGGAAGCGCCGATGACGACGGAGGCTTCATGCGTGGTCGTCGCGTTGCCCGCCGAGTGCCCCGAGGTCATGGTGAGCCACACCACGGCGGCCCATCGCTTCACACACCCGGGCCATCACGAGGACTTCGCCGCCGAGGGCGCCGACTTCGCCCGGGCGTACCACGTCACCGGCACCGATGCCGCCTTCACCGCGAGCGTGTTCGGCCCCGACGTCGAGCGCTGGTTCTTGGAGGAGCTCGGCGACCCCGAGATCTGCTTCGAGATCGCGGGGCCGTGGTTGATGGGGTTCACCCATCGGCGCGATCCCGAGGAGGTGCCGGCGTTGATCGACGCCACCCTTGGCTTCGCGCGCTCGATCCCGCCGACGGCCTTCGAGGCACGGCCGGAACCGAGCGCCTCGGCGTAGCTCGGCCGCAGGCTCACAGCCGGCCCGCGGCCACGATCCGCTGCAGGAACTGCTTCGTGCGCTCCTGCGTGGGCGCGCCGAACATCTGCTCCGGCGGTCCCTGCTCCAAGATCACGCCCTGGTCCAGGAAGCACACGCGCGTCGCGATGTCCCGCGCGAACCCCATCTCGTGCGTGGCGAGGACCATCGTCATACCGCCAGCGGCGAGCTCGCGCACCACGTCGAGGACCTCGGCCACCAGCTCGGGGTCGAGCGCGCTCGTGATCTCGTCCAGCAGCAGGATGTCGGGTTGCATCGCCAACGCACGCACGATCGCGACGCGCTGCTGCTGGCCGCCCGACAGGCGGTCCGGGTACTCGTCGGCCTTGTCGGCCAGGCCGAACCGGTGCAACAGCTCCCGAGCCTCGGCGTCGGCCTGCTGCGAGGGCATCCTCAGTACCTTCCGCGGGGCGAGCGTGACGTTCTGGATCACGCTCATGTGCGGGAAGAGGTTGAAGCTCTGGAACACGATCCCGATGTTGCGGCGCACCGCGTTCAGGTCCACGTCTCCGGACGTGATCTCCTCGCCGTGCACGAGGATGTGGCCCGCATCGATGGGCTCCAGGAGGTTGATGCACCGCAGCATGGTGGACTTGCCCGAGCCCGACGCCCCGATCAGACAGATCACGGCGTGATCCTCGACCTCGAGATCGATACCGCGGAGGACCTCGAGGGCGCCGAAGGACTTGCGGACGCCCCGCAGCGAGATCGCCGGCCCGCTCACGCGCCCCCCCCTCCCGCGCGGCGCCGGCGCCCCCGAGCGATCAGGTGGTCGGTGAACCGGGCCAGCGGGATCGTGACGACGATGAATAGGGTCGCGGTCACGAGGAACGGCGTGTAGTTGAAGGTATCCGCGTTGTCGATCTGCGACTGCCGAAAGGCCTCGACGACCCCGATCAGCGCCGCGAGCGCCGTATCCTTCTGCAGCCCGATGAAGTCGTTGAGCAGCGGCGGGACGACCCGCCGGACGGCCTGGGGCAGGACGACGTGCCGCATCGACTGGGACCGCGAGAGCCCCAAGGACCGAGCGGCCGCGACCTGGCTCTCGTGCACCGAGTCGATGCCCGCTCGATACACCTCGGCGACGTACGCCGAGTAGACCAGCACCAACGACGTCACCACCCAGAAGAACTGCGAGGTGGGCACGCCCGGCGCCTCCAGCCCCGGCATGCCGAACCCGAGGATGTAGATCACGAGGATCGTGGGGACGCCCCGGAAGAAGTCGATGTAGCCGATCGCGAGCGCCCGAACGGGGAAGAACACGGGCCCTGAGGCGCTGCGCATCACGGCCAGGAGCAGCGCGAACGGAAGGATCAGGACCTCCGCCGTGAGGAAGATCTTCACGTTGACCCAGAACGCCTTGAGGATGTCCGGGAACGACTCGCGGTAGACAGCACCGTTGAAGAACTGATGCTTGACCGCCGGCCAGTTCGGCGAGTTCACCGCCACGAGCGCCAGGACCGCGAAGAACACCGCGGTGCTGATCACGGCGGTCAGCACCGCCCGGCGGCCTTCCTTGCGCGGGCGTCCGCCGCTCAGGATCTTCGAGCGTCGGCCCTCGGCCGCCTCGTCCAGAAGACGCTCGTCCGCGTCGGGTGGAACGGGTTCGCTCACCCTCGCGCCTCCCGGTGCCTACTGCTGGATCTCGGGGAACGTCACGTCCTTCAGCCACTTCTCCTGCAGGGCGGCCAGCGTGCCGTCGTCGTTGAGCGTCGCGATGGCCTGGTTCATGCAGTCGACGAGCGGGTTGCCCGTGGTGAACACGGCGCCGAAGTACTCCTGCGAGCCTAGCTGCGGGAACTGCCCCGCCACCACGCCGCCCTTCGCCTGTCCGATCAGCACATTCACGTAGGCCGTGGGCGCGTCCGTGACGTATCCGTCGATCTGGCCGTTGTTGAAGGCGGTCAGCACATCGACGGACTTGTCGAAGACCTGCGGCTGCTTGGTGGGCTGGACGTTGTCCACGATGTAGCTGTAGGACGTGGTACCGACCTGCGCCCCGAGCTGCGCGCCCTGGATGTCGGCGAAGGTCTTGGCGTGGGCGTACGGCCCGTCATTCTTGACCACGAGCGCCTGCGACACGTCGTAGTAGCTGTCGCTGAAGGCCACGACGGTCGCTCGCTGGGGGTTATAGGAGATCTCGTTCATGTCGAAGTCGAAGGCCTTGGGGCCGGGCTTGAAGGACTCGTTGAAGTTCACCGGGACCCACACGACCTGGTCCTTGTTGAAGCCCATCTGATCGGCGAGCTCATAGGCGAGGGCGCTCTCGTAGCCGTCGCCGCTGGCCGGGTTCCCCGTACCGAAGTCCGGGTTGGCCTTCCACGGCGGGTAGTTGCCCATGCCGCCGAACCAGGGCGCGAACGCGGGGTTGTCCGTGCCGATCGTGAGCTTGCCGGACGTGATGTAGGGAACGTCGGTGCCCTGCGCGCACGTCTTCGCGTCGACCGGTGCGGCGCTGGTGATCCCGCCGGTGGGCGTGGTGCTCGCCCCCGTGTCGGTGTTGCTGGCGCACGCGGCCGCCACGACGGCCAGCGACACGACGCCCAGGACGATCTTCCGCATCTCGCTACCCCCTCGATACCTGCTGGTCAACGCCGGCCTCGGCACGCGCGCGGAGCCTAGCAGACGACCTCCGACCACCTGGCCTACGTACGCGGTTCCCAGCTGAAGAACCGCGCGGCGAGCACCAGGCCCGCGATGCCCCACAGTGCCACGATGCCGACGTCGGCCCAGGAGAAGTCGAACACCGGCGGCCCATAGAACGAGCCGAGGAACGCGTCCAGGAAATGCTTCACAGGGAAGATGTTCCCGATGACGGTGATCCAGGTCGGTGTGTTGTCGCCGAGGGGGATGAACACGCCGGAGAGGAAGAGGAGCGGGAGGATCGTGGCGTTCACCACGGCGGGAGCCGCGTCCGCGTTCGGGATGGCGGCCGTGATGGCGAGCCCGAGCGCGGCGAAGCTCGCCGAGCCCACGAGGACCACGACGATGGTGCGCAGAAGGTTGGTGCCCGTGGGGACGTCCGCGTGGTAGAAGGCCGCGCCGAAGGTGGCGCAGATGATCACCAGGAGGACCGCCATGAGCATCGCATGGGTGGCCCGGGCCAGGAGGTAGTCGCCTCCCGGCAACGGTGTCCCCCGCGTGCGCTTCAAGATCCCCTGGTCGCGCTGGAAGCTCACGCTGATGGCGATGTTCGTGTAGCAGGCGGTGATCACCGCGAACGCCGCCATCGAGGCCACGTAATAGGTGGACTGGTTGAACTCGATCCCGTTCTGCAGCACCGTGCCGCTCCCGAGCAGCGCCGTGAAGATCACCAGGAACAGCAGCGGGAACGCGAAGGTGAAGAAGGCGCTCGCGGGATTGCGCCAGAACGCCTTGTTGGTGTATCTGACCTGGGCGAGCGTCATCCGGGCGCCGCTCATACCGCAGCGTCCTGCGTCTCGCCGGTGATCTCGAGGTAGATGTCCTCCAAGCTCGGCCGTTCCACGTCGATCGACCCGAACGCGTATCCATGATCGAGCGCCCACCCCGTGAGCTCGTGCAGGACGCGGGTGGGATCGGCCGTCTGGATCTCGATCACGCCGTCGCGGCCCACCGGGCCCTGCGTCGGTGGCGGTTCGACGCCCTCGGGCACGCGGACGCGGATCCTCGGCGTCATGCGATCGCGCCCCGCGATGGTGTCGGGCGTTCCCTCGGCCACGATCTCGCCCCCCGCGATGACCGCCACGCGATCGGCCAGGTACTGCGCCTCGTCCATGAAATGCGTGGTGAGGAAGACGGTCTTGCCGAGCGCGGTTAGGTTCTTCACGACCTCCCACGCGTTGCGCCTCGCGTTCGGATCGAAACCCGTTGTGGGCTCGTCCAGGAACAGGAGCTCAGGATCGCCCGCGAGGCCTACCGCCACGTCCAGGCGGCGCTGCTGGCCGCCCGAGAGCTTGTTCACGCGCGTGTCGCGCTTCTCCGCGAGCCCCACCACTTCGATGACGTGATCGGTCTCCAGGCGCTTGGGGTAGTACCCGGAATACATCTCGATGGTCTCGCGAACCGTGAGGAAGGGATCGATCCCCGTGGATTGCAGCACGATACCCACCCGCTCGCGAAGCGCGCGCTCGCGTTTGGCCGGATCGTGATCCAGCACGAGACACGCGCCGCCGGTCCGCTCGCGGAAGCCCTCGAGGATCTCGGTGGTGGTCGTCTTCCCGGCGCCGTTGGGGCCGAGCAGCGCGAACACCTCGCCGCGGTCCACGTGGAAGGTGACACCCTTGACGGCCTCGACGTCACCGTAGGACTTGCTGAGGTCTTGGACGTCGATCACGCGCTCGCTCACGGGCTAAGGCTAGGCAGCGCGAGCGCGCGCGGCAACACCCTTCAGAGCGGCCGCCGCGCGGAGAAGCCGGTGTCCGTCTCGTGGAACCAGGCGACGTGGTCCTCGCCCAGTCGCCAGCACAGGAACACGACGCGCCCGTCCCGCTCGGCGGGGAAGTCCACCAGCCCCGTCTCGGGGTCGCGGAGCAGGATCCCGGCCTCGGCGAGCGCGGTCACGTCGGCCTTGAGCGTCTGCTGCGCCGCGAACCAGTCCGAGCCCGCGACCCCTCCCCCGTCCGCCGCCACCGCGTCCGTGATGCGGCGGCTCGACGTGATCAGGGTCCGTCGCGCCTCGCGCAGGCGCGGCAGCCGCTCACGCAGATCCGCCAGCGCCGAGTCGGCCTCGTCCGTCGTGAACCGGCGCCCTTCGCTCACGCCGTCCTCAGGGCCGAGGGCAGATCGGCGAGATCTGTGATCCGGGCCCCCGGGCCCGTGAAACCTTCGTGGCGCCCGCGCCGGTCGATCAGGATCGGGAACATGCCGAGCTCCGCGGCGGGCTCCATGTCGAAATCGGGCGCGTCACCCACGTAGGCCGCCTCCTCCGGCCGTAGGCCGGCGCGATCGAGGGCGAGACGGAAGATCGCGAGGTCGGGCTTCGCGAGGCCGTCGAGGCCGGAGATGACCCGGACCGGGAAGAAGCGGGAGAGCTCAAGGCGCTCCAGGAGGTCCTCGAGCCATGGCTCGAAGTTCGAGATCACGCCCAGCTCCGTCCCACCCGCGCGCAGGTCCTCGAGGGCGGGCCTCACGTCGTCGAACGCGTCGTAGTTGCCGAGGTCCGTGAAGGCCTCGTACAAGACGGCCGTGAGCCCGTTCGTGGTGGGGATATCGAGCGCATCGAGGAAGCGGTCGTACACGGTCGTCCAGAAGCGCCGCGACCGTTCGGGGCTCGTGGTCCACTGCTCGTTGGCCCGCGCCGCGCGCACGAACTCGCCCGAGATCATCGACAGGCCGTCACGGACCGCTTCGGGGTCGCGCGGATGCCCCTCGCGCGTGACGATCGCCGCGAACAGGTCCTGGAACGTCGGCGCCGGATGCACGAGCGTCTCCCCGGCATCGAAGAACACCGCGCGTACGCCCATCGACCGGATGATAGCGGCGCGGCCACGCGCCCCGTCTCAGTCGCGGAGCGGCTCGGCAGCCAGCCGGTCCCACAGACGATCCACGTGCTCGCCCAGGTCCGCGATCGTGCCTGCGTTGTCCAGGACCACGTCGGCGAAGGCCACCTTGTCGCCCAGGGGCATCTGGGCGCGGATCCGCGCGCGAACGTCGGCGGCATCCATGCCCCACGCGACGCACCGGGCGACGCGGACATCCTCCGGGGCGTCCACGACCACGAGGAGGTCGCAGTCACCGTGCGCGCCGGTCTCGATCAACAACGGAGAATCGAGGACCACCACATCGTCGGTCACGGCCGAGGCGGCGAGCGTCTCGGCGATCCGTCGGGCGACCACCGGGTGCACGATGGCCTCGAGCGCGGCGCGTTCGCGGTCGTCCTCGAACACGATCGCTGCGAGCGCGGGTCGGTCGAGCGTGCCGTCGGCCATCACGACCGAGGGACCGAAATGGGCCGACACGGCGCCGGCTCCGGGCGTCCCGGGCGCGACCGCGTCGCGGGCCAACGCGTCCGCGTCGATGACGACGGCGCCGCGATCGGCGAGCATCCGCGCGGCGGTGGACTTGCCCGAACCGATGCCGCCCGTGAGCCCGACGTAGCGCATGGGCGGGACCACCGCCGGGCCCCACCGCGGGCCGGCGCGGCCTTCAGTCCTGGCGGCCTTCGCGTCGCTTGAGGTCCTCGAGGATCGCCTCGAGCGAGACCTCCTCGTCCTTGGCGGCCGCGGCGTCCTCGGCGACCTCCTCGACGACCTGGGCGTCTGCCTCGGCTACCGAGGCATCCCCGCCGTCCTCGGCCACGATGGCGTCGTCCACCGCCTCCTCGACGACGGCCTCGTCGACCGCTTCGGTGACCTCAGCTTCGGTGACCTCAGCCTCGGCGATCGCCTCCTCCACGACGGGCTCCGCAACTGCCTCCGCGGCTTCGGGAGCCTCGTCCCCGCGCGCGGCATCCGCCTCGGCTACCGCGGCCACGATGTCATCGGGGATCTGGATCGTGGACTGCATCTCGGGCGCGGGCTCGCGACGTTCCGGCTCGACCTTGATCTCCGGCTCGCGCGGTGGCGCCGCGGACACCTGGCGCATCGACAGCGACACCCGCCGACGCGTGACGTCGACGTCGATGACCTTGACCTGGACCTCGTCGCCCACGGTGAGCACGGACTCGGGCGTGTCCACGTGCTCGTGGCTGAGCTCGGAGATGTGCACGAGGCCCTCGATGCCGGGAGCCACGCGGACGAACGCGCCGAACGGGACGAGCTTGGTGACCTGCCCGGAGATGACCGAGCCGGCAGTCGAGGTCCGCTCGAACTCCTTCCAGGGGTCCTCCTGGGTGGCCTTCAGCGAGAGCGAGACGCGCTCCCGCTCGAGGTCGACGTCGAGCACCTCGACCTCGACCTCATGGCCTACCGCGACGACCTCGCCCGGGTGGTCCACGTGCTTCCAGGAGAGCTCGGAGACGTGCACGAGCCCGTCCACGCCGCCAAGGTCCACGAACGCGCCGAAGTTCACGATGCTGCTCACGGTGCCCTTGCGGCGCTCGTTCTTCTGCAGCGACTGCAGGAACGTCTTGCGGCCCTCGCTCTGCGACTCTTCCAGGAAGGCGCGGCGGGAGAGGACGACGTTGTTGCGGTTGCGGTCGAGCTCGATGATCTTGGCCTCGAGCTCGGTCCCCACGAACGGGTGCAAGTCGCGCACGCGTCGCAGGTCCACGAGCGAGGCAGGCAGGAACCCGCGCAGGCCGATGTCCAAGATCAAGCCGCCCTTGACGACCTCGATCACGGGACCCTTGATCGTCTCGCCGGAGTTCATGACCTCCTCGATCTTGCCCCACGCGCGCTCGTACTGTGCGCGCTTCTTGGACAGGATGAGCCGGCCTTCCTTATCCTCCATCTGTAGGACCAGTGCCTCCAGCCGCTCGCCGACCTTGACGACCTCGTTGGGGTCGACGTCGTGGCGGATGGATAGCTCCTTGCTCGGGATGACGCCCTCGGACTTGTATCCGATGTCGAGCAGGACCTCGTCGCGGTCGATCTTGACGACCTCGCCCTCCACGATGTCGCCGTCGTGGAAGTCGTGGAACGAGGCCTCCATGGCCACGATGAGCTCCTCGGGCGTGAGATCGCGCTCGGGCTCGGCGGGCGCCTCAGCGATCGCCTCGGGCTCGGCGGGCGGCTCAGCGATCGCCTCGACCTCGGCGACCGGCGGCATATCGCCCTCGGCCGCGGGCACATCGTCTGCCGCGGTGGTTTCGATGTCACTCATGACGGTGGTTCTCCTTCTGGCGCGCGGGGCTCACCGAGTCGCGGCGGTGGATTTGCGATCGGCGCAGGAGCTCTGCGGCCAGGGAGGATGGTAGTTGCGCCGGGGAAACGGCGTCAATGCTCAGGCGGCCCGGCCGGGCGTTCCTCAGTGGCCCGCGGGCGCGGCGTCGGACCAATTCGGGCCCCAGCCAACGTCGGCCTGCAGCGGCACGTCGAGATCCACCGCGTGTTCCATCCGATCGCGCACGAGGGCGGCGGCGACCTCCACGTTGGCCTCGGGCACCTCGAAGACCAGCTCGTCGTGCACCGTCAGGAGCACGTGCAGGTCCAGTTCGGGGTGCTCACGCACGGCCCGATCGACCGCGATCATCGCGACCTTGAAGACGTCGCTCGCGCTGCCCTGGATCGGCGCGTTGAGCGCCTGGCGTCTGCCGAGGTCGCGGACGCGTGGGTTCGGGGCCTGCAGCTCGGGGATGTAGCGGCGCCGCCCCAACAAGGTCTCGGTGAACCCCTCCACCGTCGCACGCCCCACCTGGTCCTCGAGGTATCGCTTGATGGACGGAAAGCTCGCGAAGTAAGCCTCCATGATCTCCTGGGCCTCGTCGGGTGCGATGTCGAGCCGCTGCGCGAGGCCCCAGGCGTTCATCCCGTAGGCCAGGCCGTAGTTCACCATCTTCGCGCGACTGCGCGACAACGGGTCTACCGCCTCGGGCGGCAGGCCGAACACGCGTGCCGCGGTCTCGGTGTGGATGTCATGGCCCGTGGCGAAGGCCTGCCGCAGTCCCTCGTCCCCAGACAGATGCGCGAGGATGCGCAGCTCGATCTGCGAGTAGTCCAGGCACAGCAGCACCTGCTCGGGCTCGCCCGGCACGAACGCCCGCCGGATCTGGCGACCCAGCTCGGTGCGCACCGGGATGTTCTGCAGGTTGGGGTTCGAGGAGGAGAGCCGGCCCGTTGCAGCGACGGCCTGATTGAACGTGGTGTGCACCCTCCCGTCGGAGGGGTCCACGAGCCGGGGCAGCGCCTCGAGGTACGTGGAGTTCAACTTGTCGAGCTCGCGCCAGCTCAGGAGCGCGTCCACGACCGGGCTGTCTTCCCTGAGCTTCTCCAGCACGCTCGCGTCCGTGGACAGCTCGCCTTTGGGCGTCTTCTTGCCCGGCTGCAGGCCCAGCTTCTCGTAGAAGATCTTCCGCAGCTGCGGCGGAGAGTTCAGGTTGAACTCCTCGCCCGCCTCCTCGAACACGGTGGCCTTCAGCTCAGCCATGCGCTCACGCACGCCCCCGCCCATCTCCTGGAGGTAGGTCACGTCCAGGCGGACCCCGCGGGCCTCCATGCGCGCGAGGACGCTCGCGAGGGGGAGCTCCACGCCGTCAAGGAGCCCCCGCAGGCCCTGCTTCTGGACCTGTTCGGCCATCACGGGCGCCACCAAGGCAACGGCCGCGGCGTCCGCCGCCACGGGGCGCCACGTCGTCTCCGAGAACAGCTGGCCCTCGGCGTCGTCTTCTTCCTCGATCGCGCCCAGGACGTCGGTGCCGAGGTAGCGCTCGCACAGCGTCCGCAGCGGGTACTCGGCGCTGGCGGGGTCGAGGAGGTAGCCGGCGAGCATGGTGTCGAACGCGATCCCCTCCACGGCGCCCCCGGCGGAGATCACGGCGCGCTCCAACGCCTTGGCGTCGTGCGCCCACTTCGGCGACCCGGAGCCCGCCACGAACGCGGCCACCGGCGCCAGGGACGACAGGGTCACGTACGCCGCTTGCGCGCCCCCTGCCGACACCGCCATGCCGCACACGTCCCCGCCGTCCACGTCGAGGCGCACGCCCAGCGGCGCGCCCGCGACGAACAGGTCCTCGAGCTCGCCCAGCTCCGCCTCGCGCAGGTCCAGCTCGGCCACGTCGACCGACGGCTTGGCGCCGTGGCCGACCTCCTCCAGCCGGTCGAAGAGCGAGCGGAACTCGAGGGCGTTGAACAGGCGGCGCACCTCGTCGGGGTCCCATGCCCCCATGACGCAGTCCTGGGGGGCCACGGGGACCGGAGCCTCCGTCTCGATCCGGGCCAGCTCCTTGTTCAGGCCGAGTCGATCCACGGAGGCCGCGACGTTCTCCTTCTGCTTGCCCTTGAGCTCGTCGAGATGCTCGATGAGCCCCTCGACCGAGCCGTACTGCTGCACGAGCTTCGCGGCCGTCTTCTCCCCCACGCCCGGCACGCCGGGGATGTTGTCGCTCGTGTCCCCCTTCAGGGCCACGTACTCGAGATACTTGGCCGGGGGGATCCCGTACTTTTCCTCAACGGCCGCCTCGTCGAACACCACGATGTCGCTGATGCCCCGGCGATTGAACATCACCCGGATGCCGGGGCGCACGAGCTGGAAGAAGTCCCGATCGGCGGTGACGATGGTGGCGTCGAGCCCCCCGTCCGCCGCGCGGACCGCGAGCGTGCCCAGGTAATCATCGGCTTCGTGCCCATCGTCCACGCGCAACACCGGGATCTTCAGGGTGCCGAGGACCTCCTCGATGAGGCCGAGCTGGGAGGTGAAATCGCTCGGGGTCTCTCGGCGGCCCGCCTTGTACTCGGCGTCCTTGGCCAGGCGCACGGTGGGCGCGCCCGAGTCGAAGGCCACCGCGATCAGGTCCGGGTGCTCGTCGCCCAGCAGCTTGATGAGCATGGAGGTGAACCCGAACACGGCGTTCGTGACCTGGCCGGTGCGCGTGGCGAGCGTGGGCGGAAGGGCGAAGAACGCCCGGTAGGCGAGGCTGTGTCCGTCCAGCAGGAAGAGGCGCGGCGCTTGCGCATCTGCGGGGGCGGTCATCGCATTCATCGTAGCCGCCGCCTGACGGCCGGGGCCGGCCGACGGCCGCCATGCCGGTCGTTCGGTCACGAACGACGTTGACGAGGTCGTGGGTGGACGCTAGCCTCTTAACCGCTTCTAACATCGATGTTCGTACCCTCGAAGCCTCTGTCTTCGCTCCGTGAGGAAGGATCCGCCCCTCGTGCTCCCTACCTTCGTCATCGGCCTCCGTGAGGGGCTCGAGGCGTCGCTGATCGTTGGCATCATCGCCGCGTTCTTGATGCAGCGGGGCGACCGCCGGGCCATGCGATGGATGTGGGTGGGCGTGGGTGCTGCCGTCGCCCTGTGCCTGGGCGTCGCCGTGATCCTGCGCGTCGTCGAGCGCGGCCTCCCCGACGAGCAGCAGGAAGGCCTGGCGGCGATCCTGGCGCTGCTGGCCGTCGGCGGCATCACCTACATGATCGTGTGGATGAAACGACACTCGCGTGAGCTGAAGCGCTCTCTCGAATCCGGCGCGGAGAGCGCGCTCGCAGCCGGGGCCTGGGCGATGGTGGGCATGGCCTTCTTCGCGGTGATCCGCGAGGGGCTCGAGACCGCCGTGTTCCTGCTCGCCACGTTCGGCAGCTCGACCAGCCCGGTCGCCACGGGCCTCGGAGCCGTCCTCGGCATCACGCTGGCCGTTGGCCTGGGCGTGGCGATCTACAAGGGCGGCGTGCGTCTCAACCTGAGCCGGTTCTTCAGGCTCACCGGCTTCGTGCTGGTGCTGGTGGCCGCGGGCTTGCTCGCGAGCGCCGCGCATTCGGCCCACGAGGCCGGGTGGTTGGGAGCCCTCCAGGGTCCGGCGATGGACCTGAGCTGGCTCGTCGCGCCGGGCTCGATCCGCGCCTCCGTGCTCACCGGCACCCTGGGCCTGCAGCCCGAGCCCACGTGGGCCGAGGTCCTCGCCTGGGTGGCCTACGCCCTGCCCATGGGGCTCTACGTCCTGTGGCCCCAGCACACGCCCGCGCGCGGACTCCCCGCCCGGGCTCCCGCCACGGTGGCGCCCGCAGGCTGATCGATAGGCCCCTGACCTGGGCCGATGCGTTCCCCGCCCTGCAGGGCAGCCATAATCCGGAGTTGACAGCCCTCAACCTCATCTCTATCGTTCGTTCAGGCCCCGAGGTGGTCGATGGCGAACCGGGCGACCGGCCAGCCAAGGTCAGTCGGGGCCGAAGCTTGACGGGTCGCGTCGACCGGACGGGACACTCGCGTATGGGGAAGGCGTGAGTGAACCGGAAGGGCAGGCGCGGCCCGTCATTCATTTCCGACCCCGTTCGTCTCCGGAGGGGGTCCACAGGTCTCGGGAGCCGGAGGTGCCGTCGGGGGCACTCTGCACCCGTACTCGAGCGTTCGCGTGAACCCTCGAGTGCTCCTAGAGGACCGCCTCGAGGAACTTCTTCGTCTCGGGCAACTGCGTCCTCTCGAAGAGGTCCTCGGGCGAACCCTGCTCGAGGATCACGCCCTCGTGGAAGAACATCATCCGGTTGGCGACCTCGCGGGCGAAGCCCATCTCGTGGGTCACGACCATCATCGTCATGTGCAGGTCGTTGGCGAGCGACTTCATCACCGCGAGCACCTCGCCGATGAGCTCGGGGTCCAAGGCGGAGGTCGGCTCGTCGAAGAGCATGACGTCGGGCTCCATCGCGAGCGCGCGCGCGATGGCCACGCGCTGCTGCTGGCCGCCGGAGAGCCGGATCGGATACTCGTCGGCCTTGTCGGCGAGCCCGACCTTCTCGAGGATCGCCATCGCCTTTGGCCTCACGGCATCCGTCTTCTCGCCCTTCACGATGACGGGGCCTTCCATGACGTTCTGCAGGGCCGTCATCTGCGGGAACAGGTTGAACTGCTGGAAGACCATCCCCGCGTGGAGCCGAAGCTTGCGGATCTGCTCGCGCTTGCCGCGCGTGCGGTGGCCGCCCTCGAGCCGGATGCCCGAGACCTCCACCACCCCGGCCGTGGGGTCCTCGAGGAAGTTCACGCAGCGCAGGAGCGTGGACTTGCCCGAGCCCGATCGCCCGAAGATCACGACCACCTCCCCGCGGTCGACCTCCATGGTGATGCCCTTGAGCACCTCGAGATCTCCGAAGTACTTGTGGAGGTTCTCGATCCGGACGACGGGCTCGCCGTTCACCTGCGTCATCGAGGTTCCTCGTCGAGCGGGGATGCGACGGGGGGGATGACGCCCGGCTGGCTGAGCTCAGGGATGGCCTTGGGGACGGGCCCCCCGCCCCCCGCGAGGAGCTTGGGCTTGCCGTCGCCCTTGGCGATCGTGGCCGCGCCGCGCTCGTACCCTTTGGCCATGCGGCGCTCCAGCTTGCGCTGAAAGTACGTGAAGATGGCGGTGAGCCCCCAATACAGACCCGCGGCAATCAGCAGCGCCTCGAGCTTCTTCAGGTCTTGGTTCCCGACGAGCGTCGCCCGGCGGAACACCTCCGCCTGAGCGATGGTCACTCCAAGGAACGCCACGAGAGCCGTGTCCTTCATCATCGCGATGAACTCGTTGCCGGTGGGCGGGATGATGACGCGCGCGGCCTGCGGGAGCACCACGCGACGCATCCGCTGCGCGTAACTCATGCCCAGGGCGTCGGCCGCCTCGGCCTGGCCGTGGCCCACCGACTGGATCCCGGCGCGGAAGATCTCCGTCATGTAGGCGCCGTAGTTCAGTCCCAGCCCGATCACGCCCGCCTGGAACGTGGTGAGCGTGAGGATGTTCACGAGGGATAGGCGCTCGAGGCTTCCGCCGATCTGCGGCAGCGCCGAGTAGATCAGGAACAGCTGAACGATCAACGGGGTCCCTCGGAAGAACGAGGTGTAGAAGCCGGAGACGCCGAAGGCCACCGGGTTCTTCGACAGCCGCCCCAGCGCCCCGAACAACGCGAGGATCACGGCCAGCACGATGGCCCCCAGCGCGAGCAGGATCGTGAACTCGAGGCCCTTGGCGATGTAGGACCAGTTCGCCTGCATCCAGGTGGTGTCGAGCTGGAAGAGGGCCAGGAACATCGCGATGATGAGGAAGATGGCCAGCCAGACGAGGGCCACCTTGAGCCTGAACGAGATCGTCGCGCTGGTGAGCGCCATCGCCTCGGGCTTGCCGGCCGCCCTCCTGCCGAGCAGGAGGAACAGGATCTCCGCGGCGCCGAAGCCAACGGCGCCGTACCCCTGAACGACGTCCGTCAAGCCGGACGTGCTCAGCAACCATGCCGGGACTGCGACCGCCACGGCAAGCGCGAACCACCAACCCCACACGAAGCGCGAGTAGAGCGCCGCGCCGGCCGCCAGACAGAGGAGACAGGCCAGGAAGAACATCGCGATCTTGCCCGCCGGGATGTCGGTCTTGGTCGAGAAGACGATGACGGGCAGGAAGACCAACCCGACCCCGCCCTCAGCGAGCAGGAGCCAGGCCGCGATCAGCTCGAACATGCTGCCGCGCGGGATCTCGAACTTCGAGGGTCGGGGGCCGGTCACGCCGGCCCCCTGCGCCTGTGCGACTCCGCTCATGTCATCGCCCCCCCCGGGCTTCGATGATCAGGCGCTCGGCGTGGCGCTCCCCGAGTCCGCGGACGTCACGGTGAGGTCGGTGCCGTACCACTGCTGCGAGAGGTTCGACAGCGTTCCGTCGTCGTGCATGTCGGTGACGATCTGGGTGACGGCCGCCACCAACGAGGCGTTGTCGACAGGATCGTTCTTGTCCAGGGCGATCGAGAGGGGCTCGTAGTACAGCGGGTCCCCGACACCCTTGACCGCGCCGCCGCTGCTCACGTAGTCGGCGATCGTGGGCGTGGCCGTGATGGCCGCGTCGCACCGAACGCCGTCGCCGAGGGCGAGCTGATCGAGCGCGTCCGTGTCCGTAGTGAACGTGACGATGGTGGGGTTGTCGACCTGGAACTCGAAGGGCGGGGCGGAGGCGCCCAGCACGAGCTTGCCGGTGAGGTAGTCCTCGTAGGTCGTGGCCGAGCCCACGCACACCTTCTTGCCGGACAGGTCGGCCGGCGAGGTGATCGTGGTGTTCGAGCTGTTCACTGCGATGCCGGCCGGCGTGTAGTAGTACGACGGCGAGAAGTCGAAGAGCTTCTCGCGCGGGATCGTGTCGGTCATGGACCCCACGTTGATGTCCCAGCGGTTGTTCCACGACCCGGCCGTGACCGTGTCCCAGTCCTGGTTCTCGATGTTGGCGGGCGCGCCGTAGAGCCGGTTCGCGACCTCGTTCGCCACGTCGACGTCGAAGCCCTTCCACTCGCCGCTCTTCACGTCGTACCACGACTGCGGCTTGTACTTCTGGTCCGTGGCAACCCGCAGCTTCTGGTTCGCGCAGATCGTCGCGAGCGCGTTGTTGGTGGCCGTGGTGTCCACCGTGCTGCAGACGGTGGTGGCGGCGGAGGCCGTCGACCCGGCCGCCGTGTCACTGGAGCCCGAGTCGTTGGAGCAGGCCGCCCCAACGAGGGCGAGCGCCGCCACGGCGGCGAACAGCCCTTGGTGTCGCGTGATGCGCATGTGTCGTACCGACCTTCCTGTTCGCGGGGACCGCGGGGCGCCCCCTCCCGTGGGAGGACTATAGGCCGCGCGCTCGGCCCGGGCAATGCAAGGGGCCGGTAGCGCGGCGGGCGGCCCGCTACCCTGGTCGCGGCCGGGATGGCGGAACTGGCAGACGCGCGGGACTCAAAATCCCGTGAGCTTCGGCTCGTGCGGGTTCGACCCCCGCTCCCGGCACCGAGGACTACCCGCGGCGACGCTCTGAGGCCGCAGGACGAACTCTCCGGCCTCGATCGGCTTGCTGCCAGTCGTGCTTATTCGCCCCCGAGCGCGCCTGCATGGCCTCGGCGACCTGTTCCCCCTTCGGATGCACCGAAGCGACGAGCAGTTGGGTGGCGAAGGCGTGTCGGAGATCGTGGAGACGCACGCCCTCCATCCCCACCCGCCCACGCAAGGATGCGATCCGCCGAGCTGTCTCTGAGGATCGAACGAAGGAGTCCGTCGACCAGGAGACGATCTCCGATGCCTACCGACGGGGCTTCGCAGCCGGCGAGGCCGCGGCCGGCGGACCGGCGGACCGGCGATCCTGCGGGTGCTGAGGGACGCGGACGGACGTGTCGCAGGTGTGGCGCGCGAACCGACCAGGGCGTCGTAAGCCTCGCCCCAACAGGAGTGGTTAAGTGTCCCGTCCTCGTCCACTCCCGAGGAGTCGCTTACACCGATCTCGCCGGTACGGCGACGACCGTCAGGCATCATTCGAGATGACCGGGTGCGATCCGGCCGGAGCCAACGTGGGGAAGAAGAGCGCCATCGAGTTCTGCAGTACCTCGACCGCGTTCTCCGATGGGATCTCCACGTTCGGGTCCTCGGGGAGCCCGTCGATCTTGATCTTGTTCGCCTGTGCGTAGGCCCTGATTCCATCGAACAGGTTCTTGCCCAGCGAGGACATCACGTTCCCGAGGGCCAACGCGTCCATGGTGAACTTGGGCACTGGCCGCGGCGTGGGCGAGGGCCAGGAGTTCGGGTCCCGCGGCGTGTCGAGCGTGAAGACGTCGGAGAAGGTCCGTGCGACCGCGTCGCGACCGGTGAACGCCTTCCCTAGATCCCACTGCTCTCGGAGCGTTGCGATCAGCGAGGTGTGTCGGTGCTCCTCGTTGAATACCTCTCCCTCGGCGACCCAGGGCGAGATGATGATGGCCGGGGTTCGATAGCCCGATCGATCGAACGTGAAGCCGTGCTGGCCGGCCGGGCCTGCGGGGTCCGGCGGCGGTACGTTAGGAGGCGGCACGTGGTCGTAGGTGCCGCCGGGCTCGTCCCAACCGATGAGGAACGTGGTGTTCCACACGTTCGGTCCTGAGGGCGACTGCATGCCCTTGTAGATCTCGTAGATCCGAGACAGGAACGCCTCGCCGCCGAGGATCGATGAGGGCGGATCGAGGCTGGGAATCGCGATGCCGTGGCCCATCGCGCGACCGCACGCGGGATGATAGTCGCCGTGGCCCAGCGTCAAACACGGCTCGATGAACGCGAAGTTCGGCAGGTTCCCGTTCGCGGCGTCGGTCTCGAAGTCTGCGAACGGCACGATGTCGGTCGTGAGGCGATCCTTCAGGCGCGGGTAGTGGGCAAGGGCCGTGCCGGAGATCCGCTGCGGCTCGGCGACGTAGATCTTCCAGGTCTTGCCGTGTTCCTCGAGCCGGTTGAAGATCGTCTCGGCGTCGTTGTGGTGGATGAAATTCTGGACCGGCGAGTTCACACTGAATCCCGATGAGGTCGCCGCCGTCCAGAACGAGCGGTTCGGCAAGGTCTGAGACGGCACCTCGCAGAACCAATGGTCGAAGACGCCGAAGGCCCGCGCCAACCCGTTCAAGACGGGGACCTGCTCGGGCGTGAACCCCGTCATGACCTGCGCGTACTCCTCGTAGGTGGGCTGGCGGCCCTCCTCGGCGGTGAACGCGCTGATGTAGTCGGTGACGAAGCCGTCCATCGTGGGCGCCTGCCCGGGCTCGGGCGCGTTCCACGGCTCCTTGATATCGTCGCCGACCTTGTAGCGGTTGTGCTCGTTCTGGACGTTGAAGAGCTGGGTGTTGGTGTGGGGGTACTCCTCCCCGGTGTCGGGGTTGGGGCTGTCCATGTCGGTGGCGACCGTGTAGGGGACGGCCTTGCGGTCGGCGCCATCCTCAGCCCACTCGGGGATCGGATTCGACAGGTCCTTGCCGATCACACCTTCGAAGGTCTTGCCGTCCTCCGGCCCGTAGAGGTGGCCGAGCAGGTTGTCGAGTGACCGGTTCTCGAACAACACCACGATCATGTTGTCCATGGCGTGGCTTCGATCTTCAGGCATCTGGGCACCATCTCCCCACTCATAGGAGAGGCACGAGGTTTCCACGCACTCTCCCGCCAACGGCCCGCTCTTGAGGGCCAGACGGACCTGGCTACGGGCTACGACGTCATCGGGAGACCCTATGGCCCGAAGATATGCAACTGGACTCAAGATCCCGTGAGCCTCGGCTCGTGCGAATTCGAACCCCGCTCCCGGCACTCAGCCGCCGACGGCCTCCATGATGGCCCCGGCGACCACCAGGTCCTCGAACGCCAGGCCCACGCTCACGAACACCGTGACGTCCTCGGCGCGCCGCCGGACCTCGCCGCCGTTCATGAGCTCGTGCAGGTCGCAGACGACGTGCGCCGCGTCGATCGCTCCCTCCTCCATCGGGATGAGCAGGTCGCCCGCTTCGGCGAGCGCCGCGGGTCGGCTCTCGACGACGACGCGTGCCCGCCGGACCGCCTCGGTATCTAACTCCCGCGTTGCGGGTGTGTACGCGCCCACCGCGTTCACGTGCGTCCCGGCCGCGAGTAGCGCGCCGCGCACGACCGGCGTCGAGCTCGTCGTGCAGGCGCACACGATGTCGGCCGACGCGAAGTCGCCGGTCGAACCCACTCTCGCACTCACGCCGTGCAGCGAACGAACCAGGTCCTCGGCGCGATCGCGCGTGCGCGACACCACCACGATCTCATCGATCGGGCGCACGGCGCGCATCGCCGCAACGTGCGCGCGCGCCTGCACGCCCGCGCCGAGAACGAGGAGGCGTTGGGCGTCCGCGCGAGCGAGGTGCCGGGTGGCGAGGGCGGAGACGGCCGCGGTGCGCTGCGCCGTGAGCTCGGCACCGTCGAGAACGGCCGCCGGCTGCTGGGTGAGGGGATCGAAGAGGACGTAGAGCGCCCCGATGAACGGCTCCCCTGCCGCCGGGTTGGCCGGGGTGAGGGTGACGAGCTTCACGCCCACGCCCGCCGGGCCCCACGCGGGCATGAGCAGCAACTTCCCTCGATCCGTGTCGAGCACGGTGCGATGGGGAGCGCCCGCGGGATCGAGGTCGCGGAAGGCCGTCTCGAGCGCATCCACGAGCGCCGCCGGCCCGAGGGCGCTCCCCACGGCTGCCGCATCGAGTATGCGCGGGGCCATCAGAGCTCTCCGAGATAGGCCTCTCGCATGAGCGGGTTGGCGAGGAGGTTCGCCGCGGTGTCGGCCAGGACGACCTGTCCCGTCTGGATCACGTACCCGCGGTCGGCGATCGAGAGCGCCATGTTGGCGTTCTGCTCGACCACGAACACCGTCTTCCCGAGCGCGCGGATCTGCTGGATGATCTCGAAGACCTGCTCGACCAGGACGGGTGCGAGGCCCATCGACGGCTCGTCCATCAGGAGGATCGTCGGCTCCGCCATGAGCGCTCGACCCATCGCCACCATCTGCTGCTCGCCCCCGGACAGCGTGCCCGCCTTCTGTTTGAGCCGTTCCTTGATCCGCGGGAACACCTCGAGTACCTGATCGCGATCTCGTTGGATGCCCTCGGCGTCGGAGCGCTGATACGCGCCGAGGTCGAGGTTCTCGGATACCGTCATGTCGGCGAACAGCCGTCGGTTCTCCGGCACCATAGAGATCCCGCGCCGCACGACCTCAGTGGTGCTCAACCCCGAGACGACCTCGCCGTCGAGCAGGACGTCGCCCGACGACGGGGACACGAAGCCCAGGATGGTTTTGAGGGTTGTGGTCTTCCCGCTCGCGTTGCCGCCAAGCAGGCAGACCATCTCGCCCTCGTAGATCTGCATGTCCACGTTGCGCAGCACGGAGACGAGCCCGTAGTGCGTGCTCACGTCGCGCAGCTCGAGCACGAGGCGCGGGGAGCGCTCGGCCTCGCTCACCCGAGCGCCTTGGTTCCGAGGTACGCCTCGATCACGTGGTCGTCGTGGGCCACCTCGTCGTAGGTGCCCTCGGCGATCTTCTGTCCGTAGTCGAGGGCGACGACGCGGTCGGAGACACCTTTGACCACGCGCATGTCGTGTTCGATCACGAGGATGGTGATCGAACGCTCGTCACGCATCCGCCTGATGTTGTCGCGCAGCTCGAGGGTCTCTTTCGGGTTCATGCCGGCCGTGGGTTCGTCGAGGAGAAGCAGGAGCGGCTCGGTCGCCATCGCCCTGGCCATCTCCAGCCGGCGACGGTTCGCGTAGGACAGCACGCTCGCGAGCTGGTCCTCGCGGTACCCGGACAGCCGCGTCCCGAAGAACCCGAGGGCGTCCTTGGCCTGGTCGCGGATCTTCTCCTCCTCGCGCCGCGTGGACGGGGTGTGCAGCAGCGCCCCGAAGATCCCTGCCTTCGACCGGCAGTGCTGACCGACCATCGCGTTCTCGAGCACGGTCATGTTGGGGAAGAGCTTCACGTTCTGGAACGTGCGCGCGATCCCCAGCTTGGTCACCTGACTCGGCAGGAGGCCCACGATGGATTGGCCTCCGAACACGACGTCGCCCCCGTCGGGCGCGTACAGCCCGGTGATGACGTTGAAGACCGTGCTCTTGCCGGCTCCGTTGGGGCCGATCACCGAGACGATCTCGCCCTCGTCCACGTGGAGCTCGAGGCCGTTCAGCGCGTACAGGCCTCCGAAGTGTTTGGAGACGCTCGCGACCTCGAGCAGCGGCGTCATACGAGCGCGCCTCCCGTGGGTCCGGGCGCGTCGGTGGCGTCCTCCTCCAGCTGGTGCTTGGCCCATTGGTCCTGACTTCGCTCGTCCTCGTGCAGCTCGCGGCTCCGGCGGACGTTGGGCACGAGCCCCTGCGGGCGCAGCAACATGATCGCGATGAGGACGCCGCCATAGATCAGCAACCGGTAGTCCTCGAACTGGGTGAGGATGCCCGGCAGGCCGATCAGGACGAGCGCGCCCACGATCACGCCGGGGATCGAGCCGAGCCCGCCCAGGATGATGACGGCCAGTGCGGTGATGGAGACCAGGATCTGGAAGCTCGCGATCGTGAGCGACCCGATGCTGACGGCGAAGAGCGCACCGCCGAGCGAGCCGATGGCGCCGCCCATCGCGAACGCGAGCAACTTGAAGCGCGTGGTGCTGATGCCCATGGCGTCGGCGACCTGCTCGTCCTCGCGCATCGCGTTCCATGCCCGGCCCACGCGCGATCCCTGCAATCGCCAGGACACGAAGATGGCGAAGAGACAGAAGAGCAGGACGAGGTAGTAGAAGTGCCGGGGGTCGTCCTGGAACGACAACGCCACGCCGGGGATCTCGGCCTTGGTGATGCCGCTCATCCCCAGCGCCCCACCGAACAGGCTCTGCGCCCAGGTGGATCCGAAGATCACGCGCGCGATCTCCCCGAAGCCGAGCGTGACGATGGCGAGGTAGTCCCCGCGCAGCCGCAGCACCGGGGCGCCGATCAGGACCCCGATCAGGGCGGCGACGAGCACCACGATGGGCAGGGCGGTGAAGAACGAGAGGTTCGCCCCGAAGGCGGGCGGCTTGAACCCGGCGAAGGTGACCCGCTGTCCCCCCGTGAGCACGGCGGTGGTGTACGCGCCTACGGCGAAGAACGCGACGTAGCCCAGGTCGAGCAACCCCGCGTAGCCGACCACGATGTTCAGGCCCAGCCCGAGCAGCAGGAAGATGCCGACGGAACCCAAGATCCGGGAGACGACGGTGCCCACGAGGTAGGGCAGGACCGCCAGCAGGGTAGCGATCACGAGCCACCCGACGATCATGGCGGTCCGCTTGCTCATGCCTCGCTCGAGCGGGTCGCGGCGGCCCGCGTCGGTACCGGCCTCGCTCGTCATCCCGGGCTCCGCGCTGGGGGCGGCCGCGACACGGTCTTCGGGAGCCGGCAACAAGATGTCGTGGACCTTGCTGCCGAGGTGCAGGCGCACGCCGATCGCCGTCGCCACGAAGACCACGATCGCACCGCCCCAGGTGAGCCCCAGGGTTACCGCGGAGTACAGGAGGGTGCGGGAGACGTGGATCTGGTCGAGCGCCGGCGCGATAACGCGGGACAGGAGCGCCACCACCACGACCCCCGCCAACCCCGCGGTGAGCGGACGGCCGACCTCGACCGGCGCGGCGCGCAGCGCAGCCCCGACCAGACCTGCACCGGTCATCCCTCCAACGAGGGCCAACGTGCCCGCCACCGGCCCCATGTGGAAGTGCAGCAGCTGCATCAGCACCGGCGTCACAGCGATGAACACCTGCCGCACCGAGTCGACCCCGATCACGTTCACGATGGCGTACCAGGCGCTCACGAGGACGCCGGCGGCGAGGCCTGCCGACGCGCCCACGGCGACGGCGGTGCCCATCGGCGTTTCCCGCTGCTCGCCCGCCTCGATCCTCGGCCGGCTGACCACCCACCCGGCGAGCGCCGGAGGCAGGAAGATGAGGATGCCCACCATCGAGATATTCCCCACGATGATGAGCGTGGATAGGCGCTCCATCATGCCCACCATCCCCAGGAAGACCACCGCGATGCCCGCGATGAAGCCGAACCGAACCGGCGTCGGCAACCGGCCGATCATCAGACCTTCTCCGCCCCACCGGCGCCGAGGATGCCTCCGGGCCGGAAGATGAGCACGAGCACCAAGATCGAGAACGTCACCACGCCGCGCAACTCGAACGGCGAGGGGACGTTGAAACCGGTCAGCAACAGATAGGGCCCGACCGACTCCGAGACGCCCAGGATGAATCCGCCGATCGCGGCGCCCGGGATGCTCCCGATCCCCCCCAACACGGCCGCGGTGAAGGCGGCGATGCCGGGCAGGAAGCCCATCGTGGCGCCCACCTGCCCGAAGGTGAGGGCGTAGAGCACCCCCGCGATCCCCGCGAGCATGCCGCCGATGACGAACGTCGTCACGATGACCCGATCGACGTCGATGCCCATGAGGCTCGCGATCTCGCGATCCTCGGCCACCGCGCGCATCGACTTCCCGGTCTTGGTGCGCTTCACGAAGACCTCGAGCGCCACCATCACCACGATCGAGGTCACGATCACGATGGGGTCGATCTTGTCGAAGCTCACGCCGAACCACGTGATGGTCCCGTCGAGGAGCGAGGGGCGCGGATAGCCGCGCGTCTGCGACCCGAAGAATCCCTGCGCGGTGTTCTGCAGGAACAAGGAGGCGCCGATCGCGGTGATGAGGGGGACGAGGCGCGCGGCGTTGCGCAGCGGCCGATACGCGATGCGTTCGAGCAGCACGGCGACGCCCGTGGAGATGGCGATGCCGACGACGAACAGGATGGCCAGGGCTGCCCAGGGCTGGTTGTTCAAGAACCCGCTCCGGGAGTAGGCGGCGGCGAAGAAGTAGGACCCGAAGGCGCCGGCCATGAACACCTCTCCGTGCGCGAAGTTGATCATCCGCAGGATGCCGTAGACGAGGGTGTAGCCGAGCGCGATCAGGGCATAGACCGCGCCAAGCGCGAGCCCGATGACGAGGAGGTTCGCCCAGAACGTCCAGCCGAGGTGGTCGACGCCGGACAGCGTCAGGGTCTTGAAGGTCCCCACGGCGACGAAGGTCACCACGGCGACCGTGAGCACGATGAGGACGATGCGGCGAACGGGGAGGCGCTCGAGGAGACCGAGTGATCGAGCCGAGGTGGTGGCCGACAACGCGCCGTTCGCCAATGTCCCCCCTACCGAGCGTCGACGCGGGAGCCGCGGGCGGGCGCGTACGCCCGCCCGCGGATCGTCCCGCGGTTGTTCCCTACTTGACCTCGGCGAGGGTCTTCGTCTCGCTGAAGACCGGCTTCGCGTTGGGGTTGAGGAACCCGACGTCGGGCACCTTGTAGACGCCGATGGTGACCGAGGTCGCGCAGTCACCATCGGGCGTGCAGGTGATGGTTCCGATGATCCCCTGATAGTCGGAGGTGTTCTGCACGGCGTCCTTCAACGCCGCCCGGTTGATCGTCAACGAACCGTCGGAGTTCTGCACGGCCGTTGCCTCGATGGCCTGCGCCAACACGTTCGTGGCGTCGTAGGCGTGCGCGTGGAACACCGATAGCGGCTTCGTGCCGAACTGGCTCTCGTACGCCGGAAGGAACTCGTTCTGGTAGAAGTCGCCCCCCGAGAACGAGGTGAGGTCCGGGCCCGACAGGTACACGCCGTTGCCGGCGGAACCCGCGATCTCCGTGTACGTCGCGTCCGAGCAGCCGTCGGAGCCCATCAGCGTGGTGTTCTCGAGGCCGCTCGTCGTGGCCTTCTGCTTCGCGATCAGGGCACACGCCGGGTTGAAGTCGGGCGCGTAGATCACGGACGGCGCGTTCTGGGCGATCTTGGTGAGCAGGGACTTGAAGTCCTTGTCCGCGCTGTTGATCGCGTCTTCGGACGTCACCTGGCCGCCGCCCGCCTCGAAATTGGCCTTGAAGCCGTCCGTGAGGCCTTGGGTGTAAGGGCTCTCGTCGTGGATCGTGGCGCCCGTCTTCGCGCTGAGCTTCTGCAGTGCGAAGTCGGAGACCACGGCCGCCTGGATGCGGTCGTTGTGCGCGGTGCGGAAGTAGTAGGGCTGGTGCGTGCCTGGGGTCGTCAGCGCCGGGTTGGTGGCCGACGGCGAGATCGTGACGATGCCCTTGTCGCTCAAGATCTTGTCCGCGACACCGAGGGAGGCGCTCGAGCAGCTCGTACCGATCACGCCCACCACCTGTGGGTCTGCCGCGATCGTCGTCGCACCCTTCTGACCGCCGTCGGCGGAGCAGCCGTCGTCCTCGTTGACCAGCTTGATGTCGTGGCCGTCGATCTGGCCCATCGTGCCGTCGAAGTTGCCGTCGAGGTGATCGACCGCCAGCTGGACACCGTACTGACTGTCCAGTCCCAGGTTCTTGTTGTCGCCCGAGATGGCGAGCAGGGTCGCGATCTCGATCGGGGCGCCGGAGGCGACGGTCACGCAGCCGGGGGGGGTGCCGCAGTCGGTCGCCGCTCCCCCGCTTGCCGAAGTGGAGCCGCTCCCACCGCTGTCGCTATTGCTGCAGGCGGCCGCAACGACCGCCAGTACGCCCAAGACCGCGACGGTCTTGAGGATCGAAACCATCTTCATAAGGCCCCCCTGTCACTCCTGCCGGACTCGGCGTGTTCTATCACACCCCTCCGAGGAATGCAGCCGTTCCCTCCGGCGACGGCCGTTCGCCCGTCCCCCCTGATACGCGATGGGCAGGCCGAACGGATGAGCCCGCGGCCCGGTCGGACCGCGAACCGCCGTACTCACGGCGCCAGGTCCGTCAAGGACTTCGTCTCGCTGTACACGGGCGTCGCGCCCGTCACGCCGCCCGTCATCGGCACCTCGGGGACCCGGTAGACGGCGATGGTGGCCGAGGGGACGCAATCGCCCAGCGGCGTGCACGAGAGCGTGCCCGTCAGCCCGACGTAGTCACTCGTGGCGTAGATCGCCTCCCTGAGCGCGCTCCTTCCCATCGAGAGGGAACCGTCGTCGCGCGTCTTGGCCGTGCGCACGATCGCGTCGAACAGCACGCTCGCGGCGTCGAAGCCATAGGCCGCGGCGGGCCCCTGCGGCTCGTTGCCGAACTGCTCTACGTACGCGGGTGCGAACGAGTCCTTGTAGAACTCGCCCATCTCGATCGTCGTGAGATCGGGGCCAGCGACGTAGGTGCCGACCGCGGCGGGGCCGCCGGCCAGGAGGTAGGGAGGCCCGAAACAGCCGCCTGAGGACACCAGCGCCGTCCCCACGAGCCCCGGAACCCGCTCCGCATCCCGTGGCATGAGGCCGCACGAAGGGTCGACCTCCGGAGCCGCGTAGTACACGACGTCGGGCCTAGCCGCGCCCACCTGCGCGAGCCCCTGCTTGTAGTCACCCTCGGAGATCACGGCCGATCCGGCCATGGTCCCGTCTCGATCGAGGAAGCGCGATCGGAACGCGGCCGCGGGCGCCCCCGCGGAAGCGCGGCGATCCTCCAAGGTCGCGGCCGTCGAGGCATCGAGCTTCTCGCGAGCGAAGTCGGCGACGACGGCGCCTTGGATCCCGGCGTTCGGTGCGACGCGCACGTAGAACGGCTCATGGGAGCCGGCGGCGGTGAGCTCGGGGGCGGTATCCGTCGGAGACACGAGCATGATGCCCTTGCTCGCGAGGGCGGCATCTGCCGCTCCCAAGGCCGCGGTCGAACAGGTAGTACCGATCACGCCCGCGATCGGCGCGCTCGTGAGGATGTCCGCGCCCGCCCTGCCGCCCTCGGGGTTGCACCCTTCATCGACGCTCAACAGCTGGACATCGTGACCCAAGAGCTTGCCCGGGGTGCCGTCCAGCTTGCCGTCCAGGTAATCGACCGCGAGCTGCACCCCGCGCAGGCTCTGGACACCGAGGGCGGCGCCCTGCCCGCTCGTGGCGAGCAGGGTGCCGATCTCGATGGGTCGATCCGTCCCGATGCGGAGGTTCCCGAACGGATCGACGGCCGGGGTGGAAGGAGAGTCGGCGCCACGAGGTCCCACGCATCCCGTGGCGACGAGGGCGGCCAGGGCGAGCACCGTCCCCGCTCGCTTCCAGAGGCCCGCTTCGCTCCGCGTGAGGCCTCGCATCTCACGACTCCGCGACGGCGCCGCGGAACGCGCCGGCGAGGACGCCGAACCCCCGACGATCGCCCTGCACGAGCCGCTCCATGAGCGCGCTCCCCACGATCACACCGTCGGCGAACGCGCACGCCTCGGCCGCGAGCGCCGGTGTGGCGATCCCGACGCCCACCAGCAGCGGCAGGTCCGTGAGCGGGCGCAACGCCTCCACGACCTCCCGCGCCGAGGCCGACAGGGCGGCGCGCGCGCCCGTCACGCCGTAGGTCCCGACGCAATACACGAACCCGTGCGCCGATGCCGCGATCGCCGCGAGGCGAACCGGAGCGGCCCCGGGTGCTGCCAGGAGGACGGCGTCGACCCCGCGCGCCGAGGCCGCGACCCCCAGCTCGGCGGCCTCGTCCACCGGGACGTCGGGAACGATGATGCCATCGACGCCCGCGGCCCGCGCCTCGTCGAGGAACCGGTCGATGCCTCGACGCAGGACGGGGTTCACGTAGGTCATCACGGCCACCGGGATGGACAGGGAAGCCTCACCGATCGTGTCGATCACGTCGGACGGGTGGGCGCCCCCCTCCAGCGCCCGCCGAGAGGCCTCCTGGATCACGCCGCCGTCCATCACGGGATCCGAGAACGGGATCCCCACCTCGACCGCGTCGGCTCCCGAGGCTTCCAGCTCCCGGAGCAGATCGGCGTCCACGCCCGGGAACCCCCCGGTGACGTAGGGAACGAACGAGCGTCCGCCGCCGATCCGTCGGGCACGCAGGGCTGTTTCGAGGGCCCCCACTACGTACGCATCCCGAGCGCCGCGAGCACGGTGTCGAGGTCCTTGTCCCCCCGGCCCGACAGGCACACGAGGACGCGAGAACCCTCGGGGAGCGGCCGCGTGAGGAGCCAGCCGATCACGTGCGAGGGCTCGAGCGCGGGCAGGATCCCCTCGGTGCGCGCGAGGGCCTGGAAGCCGTCGAGCGCCTGCTCGTCCGTCGCGCCGACATACTCGGCGAGGCCCTCGTCCTTGAGGTATGCGTGCTCCGGGCCGACCCCGGGGTAGTCGAGCCCGGCGCTGATCGAATGCGTCTCGACGACTTGCCCGTCCGGGTCTTGCAACAGGTAGCTCAGGGCACCGTGCAGTACCCCCGGTTGGCCCTGCGTCAACGAGCGGCAGTGCTCGCCGAGCCCCGGTCCGCGGCCGCCCGCCTCCACGCCGATCAGGCGCACGCCGGGCGCGCCCACGAAGGCCGTGAACATGCCGATCGCGTTCGAGCCCCCGCCGACGCAGGCGAGCACGTACGCGGGGTCGCCGCCCAGCCGCTCCGCATACTGGGCCCTGGCCTCGTCGCCGATCACCCGCTGGAGGTCGCGCACCAGCATCGGGAACGGGTGAGGGCCGACCACAGAACCGATGATGTAGTGCGTGTTCGTCACGGTGGCGGCCCAGTCGCGCAGGGCCTCGTTCACCGCCTCCTTCAGCGTGCGGGTTCCCGCGGTGACGGGCACGACCTCGGCGCCGAGCAGCCGCATCCGCGCCACGTTCGGCGCCTGGCGGTGGATGTCCTCCTCTCCCATGTAGACGACGCACGGGAGCCCCAGCAACGCGGAGGCCGAGGCCGCGGCCACACCGTGCTGGCCCGCGCCCGTTTCCGCGATGATGCGTTCCTTCCCGAGTCGGCGGGCGATGAGCGCCTGCCCCAGGGCGTTGTTGATCTTGTGCGCGCCCGTGTGCGCAAGGTCCTCGCGTTTCAGCCAGATCTCGTAGCCGAGCTCCTGCGACAGCCGCGCGGCGTGCGTGATCGGCGTCGGCCGCCCCACGAAGTCCCGGGCGAGTGCTCCCAGCTCGTTGCGGAACCCTTGGTCCGCACGCAGTTCGGACCACGCCGCGGCGAGCTCGTCGAGGGCCGGGATGAGGACCTCCGGCACGTAGCGGCCGCCGTAGGTGCCGAACCGTCCCCGCTCGTCGGGCCCCGCGGGCGTTACCGGATCCCTCACAACGCTCATCGATCGTCCCCCAGCAACTCCCGGACCTTCGCGGCCGGATCGCCCGCTCGCATCAACGCCTCGCCCACCAGGATGGCAGACGCGCCCGCCTCCTCGGCCGCCACGACGTGCGCCCGGGTCGCCACGCCGCTCTCCATCACGGCGCACCGATCCGCCGGCACCAGCCGTATCGAGCGAAGCGCGCGATCCGCGTCGACCTCGAGCGACTCGAGGTCCCGGGCGTTCACGCCGATCACGGAGGCGCCGGCCTCGATCGCTCGCCCGAGATCCTCGTCCGCGTGCGTCTCTACGAGCGCGCCCATCCCCAGCTCCCGCGCGATCCCGAGCATGGTTTCCAGCTCGCGTCCCGGGAGCGCTGCCGAGATCAACAGTACGGCGTCGGCCCCGCGGGCGCGCGACTCGATCACCTGGGATGGATGTACGAGGAAGTCCTTGCGCAGGACGGGAACCTCGACCCGGATCCGCACCGCCTCGAGGTCGGCGAGCGATCCGTGGAAGTGCAGCGGCTCCGTGAGGACGGAGACGGCGGCGGCCCCTCCCGCCGCATACGCGACGGCCAGGTCCGCGGGGTCGGCGGCCTCATCGATCGGGCCAGCGCTCGGCGATGCCCGCTTCACCTCGGCGATCATGGCCGGCGCGCGTGCTCGGAGGGCCCGCTCGAAGTCGCGCGCCGGCGGCCGGGCCATCGCGCGGGCCATGAGGGCGCCGTCGTCGAGCGGCCGGAGCTCGAGCTCACGCCGGGTCCGCTCGAGCAGGTCGCTGAGGAAGCCCACGGGACCGCCGAGTCTACTCAGGCTCGTTCGGCCCGAGGGCGATGGCTGCCGCCAGATCGAGGCCGGCCTCGATCGCCGCCCTGCCCACGACCACGCCTTCGGCCCCCGTCGCTCGCACGGCACGCACATCGTCGAGATCCGCGATGCCGCCCGCCACGATCACCGGACGCCCCAGCCCGAGCACCGCGTCCAACGCGCTCAGGTCGGGTCCGCCGAGCGAGCCGACGCGCCGCACGGCCGTCAAGAGGAAGCGGGCGCAGGGGGTGTCCGCCAACCAGGCCAGCGTCTCGCCGAGGGAGAGGTCCACCTGCACGCGCCCGCGCGAGCGGACGCGATCGCCGTCGACCTCGAGTCCGACGACGACCCGGTCCCCCAGGGAGGCGCTCAGGCGATCGACGAGATCATGATCGGCGAGGGCGGCGGACCCGAGGACCACACGGTCCGCCCCCACGTCGAGCAGGTGATCGACGTCGTCGCGATGGGCGAGCGCGCCCCCGGTCTGGATCTTCGCCGCGGAGAACAGCGCCACGCGCCGAACGGCCATCACCGTGTCGACGTTCAACGCCGTTCCTGTGAAGGCGAGGTCCATGTCCACGAGGTGGAGCCAGCGGGCCCCCGACGACAGGAAGGATTCCGCCGCGGTGACCGGGTCGCCGCCGAAGTCCCCGAGCGTGATCGGACCCTGCGGGGTGAACCGCGCCAGTCGCCCCGCAGCGATATCGATCGACGGGATGACCTGGAACCCCATCGCGGCACCATACCCGCCTCCAGGGGCGTCGCCAGCGGTGGCCCCGGGGACGAGCTGAAGGGCGAGCTGAGGCGCGAACCCGCCGTCTCAGACGGAAGCGCCCTCGCGCTCCAGCCGGGCGCAACCCGAGCCCAGCAACATCCCCAGCTCGCCCATGAGGTTCCCCGCGGGGTTCACGCGGTAGGCACCGACCTCGAGCGGCGTCACTCCGGTGGATGCCACGAACCGGACCCGAACCGAGGCCGATCCCTCATGCGCGACGAAGAGCTCCCTCAGCTTGGCGAGCACGACGGGGGTGCACGCGGCGGCGGGAAGATCTACCACGAGGGACTCGGCACCCAGAGCCTGCATCGAGTTCCCGAGGTCCGGCTCGCGGACCGCGGAGGCGCGGATCTGGAGCTCGCGGCCGCGCCGGTCGATGCGGCCGGTGCTCAAGACGATCCGGTCGGTCTCGATCAACCCGGGAACCGCCTCGTAGACGCTCGGGAACGCCACGACCTCGACGCCGCCGGCGAGCCCCTCCAGGCGGAACTGGGCATAGGGCTCACCGCGCTTCGTGTACTTGCGGGCCACGGCACCGATGATCCCACCGATCGTGACGAGGTCCCCGTCTCCGAGGGATTCCAGGTCCCCGATCTCGTGGGTGGCCTGCGACGCGAGCGTTCCCTTCACCTCGAGCAGCGGGTGGTCCGTGACGTATTGGCCGAGCATCTCTTTCTCCAGGCGCAGGAGGTCCCGCTTGTCGAACTCGGCGCCCTGGAGCACGGATTCGTCGATGGCGCCGGCGCCGGCGGCGTCGCTGCCCCCGAAGAGCGAGAACTGTCCGGCGGCCTCCGCCTTGCGCTCGGCGAGGATCGGCGCGGAGACCATGTCGTGGCGTTCGAGGAGGGCGCGACGGGCGTAGCCCAGAGAGTCGAACGCGCCCGCCTGGATCAGCGACTCGAGGACGCGCTTGGTGAGCACGGAGGGCTCGACCTTGCGGCAGAAGTCGCTGAAGGACGTGAACGCGCCCTCGGCACGGCGCCCGTCGATGATCTGCTGCACGGCGCCCTCGCCCACGTTGCGAACGGCCGCGAGGCCGAAGCGGATGGTCGGCGCCTCGGCGGGGGCGGGCGCGAAGTCCAGCTCGGATTCGTTCACGTCGGGGGGCAGGACCTCGACCCCCATGCCCCGACACGCATACAGGTAGAAGGGTTTGGCATCCTTGTCGTCCTTCACGCTCGTGAGGATCGCCGACAGGTATTCCACGGGGTGATGCGCCATGAGATACGCGGTCTGGTACGCGACCAGACCGTACGCGCACGCGTGCGAGGCGTTGAAGCCATAGTCGGCGAAGGGCACGATCATGTCGAACATGTCCGCCGCGAGCTTGCGGTCGTACCCCTTGCCCACCGCCCCCGCGATGAACTGCTCCTTGAAGGGCATGAGGACGTCGAGCTTCTTCTTGCCCATGGCCTTGCGCAGGGTGTCCGCCTCGCCCATAGTGAAGCCGGCCAGGACCACCGCGACCTGCATGACCTGCTCCTGATAGATCATCACGCCGTAGGTGTCCTTGAGGATCGGCTCGAGGTCCTGGTGGGGGTAGGTCACCTTCCGGCGGCCGTGCTTGCGCTCCGCGTACTCCGTGTGCAGGCCGTTGTTGAGCGGGCCGGGACGGTAGAGGGCCACGAGGGCCATGAGGTCCTCGAAGCGATCGGGCGCGAGCAGCTTGATGAGCTGGCGCATCCCCGAGGATTCCATCTGGAACACGCCGGTGGTCTCCGCCCGCTGCAGCATCGCGTAGGTGTCGGCGTCGTCCAGGCTCACGTGGTCGATGTCGAGCTCGACGCCACGGGTGCGCAGGTGTCGCAGCGCGTCCTCGATCACGGACAGGTTGCGCAGGCCCAGGAAGTCCATCTTCAGCAGGCCCAGCGCCTCGACGCCGTTCATGTCGAACTGCGTCACCACGCGCTTGGAGTCGTCGCGGGAGTCCTTGGACAGCTTGAGCGGCAGGTAGTTCACGAGCGGGGCGTCGCCGATCACGACGCCGGCCGCGTGCACGGAGTCCTCCCGGCGCAGACCCTCGAGGGCGCGCGCCGTCTCCACGATCTCCTTCGCCTCGGGCTCCTTCTCGTAGGCGTTCGCGAGGTCGGGCGAAAGGCGCAGGGCGTCCTCGATGGGATAGTCGCGTCCCATCACGGCCGGCGGGTACATCTTGCACAGGCGATCGCCCACCACCGGGGGGAAGCCGAGGACGCGTGCCGCGTCGCGGATGCCCTGTTTGCCCTTGATCGTCTGGAACGTCACGATCTGCGCGACGTGGTCCGCCCCGTACTTCTGCGTGGCGTAGCGGATCACCTCGTCCCGGCGTCGCTCGTCGAAGTCCATGTCGATGTCCGGCATCTGGATGCGGTCCGGATTCAAGAAGCGCTCGAACAACAGCCCGTAGCGCAACGGGTCGAGGTCGGTGATCCGCAGGCAGTAGGAGACCACCGACCCCGCGGCGGAACCGCGGCCCGGCCCCACGCGGATGCCCTGCTCGCGCGCGTGACGGATGAGGTCCCACACGATCAAGAAATAGCCGCCGAAGCCCATCGACGTGATCACCCCGAGCTCGTGCTCGATGCGATCGCCGACCTCGGCGCTGACCGTTCCGTAACGTTGCTCGGCGCCCTCGTCGACGAGGCGCCGCAGGTAGGTGTCGCGGTCGAGACCCCCGGGCGTTTCGAACCGCGGCAGGTGATAGCGCTCCTCGGCGGGAGCGCGGTCGCCGTAGACCAGGTCGACCTCCGAGCGCTCGGCGATCCGCAGGGTCTGGTCGCATGCGTCGGGGCGTTCGCGGAAGAGGTGGCGCATCTCTTCGGCGCTCTTCAGGTAGAACTCCTCGGAGTCGAACTTCAGCCGCTTGAGGTCGCTCTGCAGCTTCTTCTGCTGGATGCAGAGCAGGACGTCGTGCGGCTTGGCGTCTTCCTTCAGCGTGTAGTGCAGGTCGTTCGTGGCGACGACGGGGATCCCCAGCTCGTCCCCCAAGGCGAACTGTGCACGCAGGATGGCGTGCTGGTCCGCCAGGCCGTGATCCTGCACCTCGATGAAGTACCGATCGACGCCGAAGATGTCGCGGTACTCGACGGCCACAGAGCGCGCGCGCTCGTGCTGACCTGCCAGCAGCGCCACGCCGAGCTCCGAGGACAAGCACCCCGACATGCAGATCACGCCCTCCGCGTGCTCCTCGAGGAGCTGCTTGTCCATCCGCGGTCGATGGTAGAACCCCTCGAGGTGCGCAGCGCTGACCAGCTTCAACAGGTTGCGGTAGCCCATCTCGTTCTCCGCGAGGAGGGTGAGGTGGTAATACTTCTCCTCGCGCTCGCCCGGGTTGCGGTCGAACCGCGATCCCGGCGCCACGTAGGCCTCGACCCCGAGGATCGGCTTGACGCCCGCGGCGCGCCCCCCTTCGAAGAACCGCAGCGCCCCGAACATGGAGCCGTGATCGGTGATCGCGATCGCCGGCATGTCCAGCCGCAGGGCCTCAGTGAAGATCGTGGGAGCCCCCAGGTCGGAGGCCGGTGGGTCGATCCGCGCCGCCCCGTCCAGCAGCGAGTACTCCGAGTGCGTGTGGAGGTGGACGAAGCCGGCTTCGTGCGCAGTGCTCATCGGTGGTGCTGGGCCTCCCGGAGCGAGTTATCCACACCGGTCGAGCACCGTTGTGGAGAACTACACGGATGTGATTCGCGAAGGATGCCCAAGCTACGCCCGCCTCGGCGGGTCGTCAAGGCGCCTGGTCGAGGGGGTGCCGGCCCGCCCCGCAACGGCAGACCGCTATCCCCCGGGTGCCCGTGCGCGGGCGAGCGCATCCTCCAGATCGGCAGGCACCGGCTCCGCCACCTCGATCCGTTCGCCCGTGATCGGGTGGGTGAACCCTATCCACGCGGAGTGCAGGAAGGGTCGGTCGAGGCCCAGCGTTCGCGCCAGATCCCCCCCGCCCCCGTAGCTCCTATCCCCCACGATCGGGTGGCCGATCGCCTGGAGGTGCACCCGGATCTGGTGGGTGCGTCCGGTGCGTGGGACGGCTTCCAGGAGGGTGGCCCCCCCCGTGCGCTCCAGCACCGTGAATCCGGTCTCCGCGACCCTGCCCTGCGTGTGGTCGACCACCACCCGGTTGGCGCGCCGTCCCAGCGGGGCGTCCACCGTGAAGTCGTCGTGGTCCACGCGGCCGCGAGCGAGCGCGAGGTAGTGACGCTCCACGTCGTGGTCCCGGAACATCTCGGCGAGCCGTGCGTGGGCATCGTCGGTGGCGGCGACGACCATCAATCCGCTCGTGCCGGCGTCCAGCCGGTGCACGATCCCGGGTCGCAGCGGCCCGCCCAGGGTGGACAGGGGCTCGTGCATCCACAGCAATCGATTTACGAGCGTGCCGGAGCGCCGCCGCTCGGTCGGGTGGGTCACGAGGCCGGCAGGCTTGGCGATCACGAGGAGGTGTGGGTCGCGGTGCCGCACGGGGACGGATGGCCCCTCGGGCTGCAGGCGGATGTCGGTGTCGAGGTCGGCTTCGATCCGCTCGCCCCCGAGCAGGCGGTGGGATTTCGCGCGCACCCCCCCGTCCACGAGCACACGTCCCGCCGCGATGGCTCGTTGGACGTCGGCGCGCGGCAGACCGGTGAGCCCGCTCACCACCGTATCGAGCCGACCCGGCACTCCCTGCAGGGACTCAGGCATCGCCGGGATCCTCCTGGGCGGAGGCCTCCTCCCCGGCGGGCTCGGATCTGAGCGTCGAGACCGCGAGCAAGACGGCCCCCACCACGATCGCGGCGTCGGCGACGTTGAAGATCGGCCACACGTGGAGGTCGATGAAGTCGATCACCCTGCCCCGCAGGCCCGGCGCGCGCACCGCGCGGTCCGTGAGGTTGCCCAGCGCCCCGCCGAGCACGAGCCCGAGCGCGACCGCCGCGAGCGCGCTACGGCGACGGAACGCCGTGGCGACGATGAGGATCGAGACCCCGATCGTGAAGGCCGCGAAGAGCCACGGCGCGCTCTGGCCCAGGCTGAACGCCCCGCCGGAGTTGGTGGTGAAGCGCAGGCTCAACACACCGCGGATCAGGTCGATCGGACGGTCCTGCAAGGCACGCTCGGCCCACAGCTTGCTCAGGCGGTCCAGGACGTATGCGGCGGCGGCCGCCCCGAAGAGGATCGCCGCGCCGCGACGTCCAACGCGATCCACGGCGCTAACGGCGCGATTGCGCCTGAGCGTCCTTGATGCACAGATCCACGTAGGGCAAGGCCTTGACCCGGGTCTTCTCGATCGGTTTCCCGCAGACCTCGCAGATCCCGTAGGTGCCCGCCTCGATGCGGGTGAGCGCTCGGTCGATCTTGTCCAGGAGGTCGCGCACGTTCTGTTCGATCGAAAGGTCCTTCTCCCGCTCGAACGTGGCGCTGCCGGCGTCGGCCGACTCATCGTCGAGCCCGACATCGCCCGAGAGGTCGGATTGCGTGGCGGAGAAGGCGTCTTCCTCGATGGTGGCCAGCTGTGTGGCCAGCTCCTCCCGCTCCTCACCCAACCGGGCGCGGAGGTCGTCGAGCTCCTTCTTGGTGAGCCTGGTCGCAGCCATGGTCGCGCAGGCTAGCAGATGTCGCTCCGAGGCAGAACCGCCCGGCGAGGCCCCTGATGTAGCATCGGCCGCGAACGAGCCGGGCCAACGAGCCCAGCGGGGCAGCGCGGGTGGCGTCGCCGGGCCCCACGCCTCGTCCCGGCGCGGGACGGGGCGTTTCGCATGTCGGGAGGGAGCAGATGGCACGGTTCGAGCCGGTGGATCCGAAGGTGAGCTTCCCCGAGCTCGAGCGCGGCATCCTGACGTTCTGGAACGAGGCCGACGTGTTCGCGCGGTCGACCGCCGCGCGCGAGGGCGGTCCCACCTGGGTGTTCTACGAGGGACCGCCCACGGCGAACGGCCGCCCCGGCGTGCACCACGTCGAATCGCGGACGTTCAAGGACATCTTCCCGCGATACAAGACGATGACCGGACACCACGTCCCCCGCAAGGGCGGGTGGGACTGTCACGGGCTCCCCGTCGAGCTCGAGGTGGAGAAGGAGATCGGCACGACAGGCAAGCGCGACATCGAGACCTTCGGGATCGCCGAGTTCAACCGCCGCTGCCGAGAGTCGGTGACGCGCTACGTGGACGAATGGGAGCGACTCTCAGAGCGCATCGGGATGTGGATCGATCTCGAGGATGCCTATTGGACGATGAACACCGACTACATCGAGTCCGTCTGGTGGTCGCTCAAGCAACTCCACGGTCGCGGGCTCCTCCAGGAGGCCGACAAGGTCACCGCCTACTGCCCCCGGTGCGGGACCGCGCTGTCCGACGCCGAGGTGGCCCTGGGCTACGAGAGCGTGCAGGACCCCAGCGTCTTCGTGCGGTTCCCCCTGGAGGCGGTGCCGCGGGATCCCTCCTTGGTGGGGGCGTCCCTCATCATCTGGACCACGACACCATGGACGTTGCCCGCCAACCTCGGCGCCGCCGTGGCCGCCGACGAGGAGTACGCCGTGATACGCCGCGGGGATGAGCGCTCCATCGTGGGCGCCGGGCTGCGCGAGCGGGTCCTCGGTGCCGGCGGCGAGCTCGAGACCGTCGTGCGCGGATCGGACCTGGTAGGAGCCCGCTACCGTCCCCCTTACGCCAACGTGGAGGTCGGCCACACCGTGGCGGCCGCCGACTTCGTCACGATGGATGACGGCACGGGCGTCGTGCACGTCGCCCCGGCCTTCGGCGCCCCCGACCTCGAGCTCGGACGCGAGCAGGGGTGGCCCGTCTTCAAGCCGGTGGACGACGCGGGCCGGTTCACGAAGCTCGCCCCGGCATTCGTCCAAGGACGGTTCGTCAAGGACGCGGATCCCGCGATCGTGGAGGATCTGCGAGCGAGCGGACTGCTGGTGCGCGACGAGGTCTACGAGCACAATTATCCGTTCTGCTGGCGATGCAAGACGCCCCTGCTGTATTACGCGCGCACGTCGTGGTACGTGCGCACGACGGAGGTGAAGGACCGACTCCTCGAAGTCAACCAGGAGGTCAACTGGTTCCCCGAGCACATCCGCGACGGCCGCTACGGGAACTGGCTCGCTAACAACGTCGACTGGGCACTCTCACGTGAACGGTACTGGGGCACACCACTGCCCATCTGGCGGTGTTCCGCCGGGCATGCGACCGCGATCGGCTCCCTGGAGGAGCTGGGCACGATGGCCGGCCGCGACGTCGGCGACGTCGATCCGCATCGTCCCGCGATCGACGAGATCACCTTCGCGTGTCCGGAGTGCGGCGGCGTCGCCACGCGCGTCCCGGAGGTGATCGACACCTGGTATGACTCGGGGGCGATGCCCTTCGCGCAGTGGGGCTACCACCCGGATCTCGGGCGCGGTCTCGAGGACTTCGATGGCTCGTTCCCGGCGGATTTCATCTCCGAGGCGATCGACCAAACGCGGGGTTGGTTCTACACGCTCATGGCCGAGGGCGTCTTGCAGTTCGACGCCTCGGCCTATCGCAACGTCGTGTGCCTCGGGCACCTCGTGGGCGCCGACGGACGCAAGATGTCGAAGTCACTCGGCAACATCTTCGACCCGTGGGAGGCGCTCGACCGCCAGGGAGCGGACGCCCTTCGCTGGTACATGCTGACCTCAGGATCCCCCTGGGCCTCGCGCAGGATCGGACACGAGGTCCTCGACGAGGCCCTGCGCCAATTCCTTCTGCCGTTGTGGAACGTCTACGCGTTCTTCGTCACGTACGCGCTCGCCGAGGACTTCGATCCCGACGAGCCCGCCCCGCCGGTCGCCACGCGCCCCGCCATGGACCGCTGGGTCCTCTCGCAGCTGGCCGCCACCGTGGGGGCGGCGCGGGGCGCGCTCGAGGCCTACGACGCCACGGGCGCGGGCCGAGCGATCCAGGCCTTCGTGGACGACCTGTCGAACTGGTACGTGCGGCGATCGCGCCGTCGCTTCTGGAACCCGGGTGGCGAACCGAACGACGACGGGCACGCGGCGTTCCACACGCTGCACACATGCCTGGTCACGGTCGCGACGCTCCTGGCTCCGTTCACGCCGTTCGTGGCCGAGGAACTCTGGCGCAACCTCGCGGCCGGCCGAGCGGGACGCCCGGATTCCGTGCACCTCGCGGACTATCCCGGCCTCGACGATGCGGAGCGCGACGCCGAGCTCGACGACGCCATGGCGGCGGCGCGATCGATCGTGAGCCTCGGCCGCACGATCCGGACGGAGACGAAGACCCGCGTGCGCCAGCCCCTCGCGGAGGCCGTCGTGCATCACGCGGGCGACCGGGTCGCGCTCGAGCCGCTGCTGGACGTGGTCGCCCAGGAGCTGAACGTCGGTTCCGTTGTCTTCGCGGAGTCGGTGGACGCCTTCGGGCGCTGGCGCGCGAAACCCGATTTCAAGGTCCTCGGCCCCGTGTTGGGGCCCCGGGTGAAGGAGCTCGCCGCCGCCCTCGCCGCCGAACCAGGCGACGTGGCCGCGACCCTTGCCCGCGGCGGATCGGCAACCGTCGAGCTCGCGGACGGACCGGTGCGGCTCACCCCCGCCGACGTCGACCTCTCACAAGTGGTGCGGGAGGGGTGGGGTGTGGCGAGCGAGGCCGGCATCACCGTTGCCCTGGACCTCGAGCTCACGCAGGAGCTCCGCCGTGCCGGCCTCGCGCGCGAGCTCGTTCGGCTCGTGCAGGACGCGCGGAGGGCCGCCGACCTGGACGTGAGCGATCGGATCGACCTGGGCGTCAACGCGGGGCGGCGCCTGAGCGAGGCCCTCGAGGCGCACCGCGACGAGATCGCGGGCGAGACGCTCGCGACCTCCGTGGTCGCCGCCGCCCTCCAGGGAGGCTACCGGCACGAGGCCACGATCGAGGGCGACCCGGTGATCATCACGCTGCGGATGGCGCTGCCACGGGCCTAGGCCCACCCCCTGGCTCAGTCCTCGCCCCAGAACAGCTCTCGCAGGGAATCGTCGCCGGAGCCGTCGTCGGCCTCTGCCTCGGAGCGACCGATCGATGCCGGCGCGGGTTCCTGCACCAGCATGGCCCCTTCGCTCGTGGGGATCGTCACGGTGGGCTCCGCGGGGAGATCGGACTCGTCGACTCGCGCGCTTGCGGTGCCCGTGTCCGGCGGCTCCTTCGCGGGCGCCGGGGGAACCGCCGCCCGCGGTTCGGGGGCGGGCGCGGCAGCATCGGCCGGGGCGTCGGCGGAAGTCGAGGAGCGCACGGGGCGCGGCCTCGCCGACCTCGCCATCGACTTCACGGTCTCGGCATGGCTCTGCACCAGTCCCGCGAGGCTTTGGAGGAACTCCTTCTCGCGGATGAGGAACGCGTTGATGGCGGCCCGTTCGGCCTCGGTCGTCGCGCCGGTCGCCGCGATCGCTCCCGAGGCGCTCAGGGCCGCGGCCTGCTCGCGCGCCTCAGCCGTGATCCGTCCCGCCTCGTCACGCGCGCGCTGGATGATCTCGTCGGCCTGGCGGTTCACGTCGGCGAGGTCCGCCGTTCCTACGACGGGCGTGGCGGCACCCGCACCGCCCTGGCGCAACCGCTGGTTCTCGGCGAGCGCCGCCGAGAGCGCCTCGGTGACATGGTCGAGGAACTCGTCGACGTCTCGCATCTTGTAGCCGCCCATCCGCTGGACGCGGAACTCCTTCTCCTGGATATCGACGGGCGAGAGCATCGTGGAACCGGCCGACGGTGCCGGCGACGAGAACCCCTGTCCTTCAGCCATGTCCTGCTCCCTCTTCCTCATCTGAGCCCCTCCTCCCACGTCAGAGCGCGTTCAACGCCTGCTGCAGCACGATCACGATGATGAAGGCCACGACCACCGACAGATCGAACATACCCGCCGGCGGCACGATCTTGCGCAGCGGCCGCAACACCGGCTCGGTCACGTCGTTCAGCAGATCCGCGATCGAGCGCCACGGACCCGAGATCGGGATCCGGACGCCGAACATCTCCAGCCAACTCACGATCACCCTCGCCAGCAGGAGGATCCAGAAGATCGTGAGCGCCAGGCTGAGCAGGCGCACGATCGGCGAGCTGGCCAGAATCATCGCCGCAGAGGCTAGCAGCCGACCCGCTGGCCGCTCCCGACCTGCCTAGAACTGATTGTAGAAGCCGCCGCCCGCGAGTCGCTCGCGCTCCTCGGCGGAGACCTCAACGTCCGCGGGCGTGAGAAGGTAGACGCGGTTGGCCACCAGTTCGATCTTGCCGTCGAGGCCGTAGACGAGGCCGCTGGCGAAGTCGACGAGACGCCGCGCGATGGCGTCCTCCGTGCTCTGCAGGTTCATGATGACCGCGGTGCCTTCCTTGAAGTGGTCGGCGACGTCGCGGGCCTCGTTGAACCGCTTGGGCTCGGACTTGTGGATCGCGCCGGTGGCGGCCACGGCGCTTCTGGACGTGGATGACAGGGTGCGCACGACGCCCTCGGAGTCCGACGGGACCTCACGCACGGCCTGCGGACGCATGCGGCGCACCGGCGCCGGCTCCGCCTCGGCCATCTCGTCCACGAAGGCCTCGTCTTCCTCGACGAGCCCGAGGTAGTTCAAGGTCTTCTTCCACACGCCGGCCATCTCCGATCCTCTCTGCGTTCAGGTGCCTCGGGGACCGAACAGCGCCGTCCCGATCCGCACCATCGTAGCGCCTTCCTGCACCGCGACCTCGTAATCCAACGACATCCCCATGGACAAGTCCACCACCTCGGGGCGATGCTCCCTGATCCGATCGCGGAGCTCGCGGAGACGGCGGAACCAGGGCCGCGAGGCCTCCGCGGTCTCGGTGAGTGGGGGCAAGGTCATGAGGCCCCGCAGGCGCAGGCCCTCGAGGGAGGCAACCCGGTCGGCGATCGCGCCGGCCTCCTCGGGTGCGACGCCGGTCCGCTCGCCCGTGAAGTCCACCTCGAGCAGGGCGTCGACACGGCGGCCCGCCTCGGCCGCGCGCCGCGCGAGCCGCTCGGTGGCGCGCCCCCCGGCCACGGTCTCGACCACGTCGGCGAGCACCGCGACATGGTGGGCCGAGCTCGCCTGCAGGACGCCGATGAAGTGCCACTGCGCGCCGACGATCCGCCCGTGGAGTGCCCGCAGCTCCTTGACGTAGTTCTCTCCGATGGCCGTGACCCCGGCGTCGACGGCCCACCGGACGACGGGCTCGGGCATCGTCTTCGCGGCCGCCACCAGCGCGATCTCGGAGGGTTCGCGGCCGGAGCGGTCCGCGCCGCGCGCGATCTTCTCGCGGATCTCGGCGAGACGCGCCTGGATCGCGTCGGGGGTCTGCACTACGCCAGGGTACGGGCGCGCTGGAGGATGCGGAGGACGGGACGTCCGAGGGCGCACAAGGAGGCGGAGAGGATCCCTCGGCCAAGAGGCGGGGGAAGGGCGCCTCCTCGCGTCGCGAGCCTCTCCGCCCCCGGAACATGCGCGGGGGCCGCGCGGAGCGGTCGAACCGCTAACTCTTCAGGAAGTCCGGGATATCCAGGTCCTCCTCCGCGTCGAACGAGACGGTGCGCTGCTCGGACTCCGCGGTGGTGAACACGTCGGCCTCGTCGACGTCCTCGGCGAGGATCGAAGGAAGGACCTCCGGCTCGTCGCCGCTGCGCACGGGCTCCTCGAGGAGCCGGGAGAGCCGGCTCTCGAACTGGTTGCCCGAGCCCGATCCGGAGGCGGCGGGCGTGACCTTGTCGAAGCCCGCCGCGACGACGGTGACCCGCACCTCTTCGCCCAGCGCGTCGTCGACCACGGCGCCGAAGATGATGTTGGCGTCCGGATGCGCGACGCGCGTGATGGCGTCGGCCGCCTGATTCACCTCGTGCAGGGACAGGTCCGTCGGCCCCGCGATCGAGAGCAGCACGCCCTTGGCTCCGTCGATCCCCGACTCCAATAGCGGCGAGCTGATAGCCGCCTTCGCCGCCTCGGCGGCGCGGTCGGCCCCCAGGCCGATCCCGATGCCCATCAGGGCCGAGCCCGCCCCGGACATCACCGTCTTCACGTCGGCGAAGTCCAGGTTGATGAGGCCCGGCGTGGTGATGAGTGAGGTGATGCCGTCCACGCCCTGGAACAGGACCTGGTCCGCCATGCGGAACGCATCGACCATCGGCGTGTTGGGGTCGGCCACCTGCAGCAACCGATCGTTCGGCACGACGATGAGCGTGTCGACCGCCTTCTTGAGCTCGGTGACGCCGAGGTCGGCCTGCGTGGCGCGCTTGCGCCCCTCGAATCCGAACGGGCGGGTGACCACGCCGATGGTGAGCGCCCCGAGGCCGCGGGCGATCTCGGCGACGATGGGGGCGCCCCCCGTTCCGGTCCCGCCCCCCTCGCCCGCCGTGATGAAGACCATGTCGGCGCCCTTGAGGATCTCCTCGATCTCGTCGCCGTGCTCGGAGGCCGCATCGCGGCCGACCTCCGGATCCGAGCCGGCGCCCAGACCCCGCGTCGTCTCCCGCCCGATATCCATCTTGACCTCGGCGTCGGACATCAAGAGCGTCTGGGCGTCGGTGTTCACGGCGATGAACTCGACACCCCGGAGGCCTGCCTCGATCATCCGGTTCACCGCGTTCACGCCGCCGCCGCCGATGCCAACCACCTTGATCACGGCGAGATAGTTCTGGGGAGCGTCCATCTGCGTGCCTTCCTCCGAACCCGGGCTCCGGCCCGATGACCTGGGGGATGCCCGTTCCCTGACGGCCTCGCACACACGAACCATAACCGTCAAGTGAACAGTTATTGCTATATCTACATCACATTGAGGAAGGGAACCTACTAGGAATGCCCTGGTCCGTCAAGCGCATCAGGCACCTGTTCTGATGGGGTCGATGACACAACGGCCGGGCCCTAAGGCGCGGCCTCGGGACGTGCGACGGTGGCTCCCGAAGTGAGCGATGCGGTCGGAGACCCGGGGACGGTGACGTCGATCGTGGCGAGGCCCTTGCCCTCGCGCTCCGCCCAGGCAAGGACCGCCATCAACGACTGCGCCTTGGCTTCGAGCTGTGTGGCGTCTCCGTACGTCACCTCGATACCGCTCGAGGTCCGGAGCACGAGCCCGCCCTGCGTATCCACGTCGATGGTTCGCACCTGCGGCCGCAACGCCGGGGGCAGGGCTGCCGCGGCCTCGGCCCCCGTCCGAAGCGCAGAGTCGCTGAGCTCCCCCACCCCGTCCGCCGCGCTGAGCAGGGGGAAGCCCTCGGCGGACCCGGACCCGGCCATCAGCGTCCCACCGGCCGACACGAGCACGGGACGATCGCTCGCAACCGTGCGCGCGACGGGAACCCGCTCCGCGATCCGGATGTCCAGGGTGTGCGGGAGCGACCGCGTGATCGCCGCCCGCGCGATCCACGGCTGGCGCTCCAGGCGACGCACGGCCCCCGACAGGTCCGTGTGCAGGAGGTTCGTATCCGCGTTCAGGCCCGCGATCCTCAGGATCTTCGCCTCGCTGAAGTGCGCCTCTCCCTCGATACGGAGGTCGCTCGCGTGGAACATCGGCGTGAAGGTCAAGCCGAACGCGAGCCCGCCCAACAGGAGCAGGGCGCCCGCGGCGATGAGCCAAGGCAGGATCGCCCGACGGCGCGCGGGGTCGGCGACGTGGACAGGGCGTCCCGACGCTCCGTCGCCCGCACCCTCTACCTCGACCGGGGGTTCAGCTTGACCCGTCGTCTCCTCGGACTCGGGCGCTTCAGGCCGCATCATCGAACGCCCCCACGAGCCGGACCTCGCGCTCCAGGCGGACGCCGCAGGCGCGTTCCACCTCGGCCTGGACCTCGCCGATCAAGGTCAGAACATCCGCGGCCCTCGCTCGCGGGCGGGCGACGATGAAGTTCGCGTGCTTCATGCTGACACGGGCGCCGCCCACGGTCCGGCCCTTCATCCCGGCGGCTTCGATCAATCGCGCGGCGTGATCCCCGCTCGGGTTCTTGAATACGCTCCCGCAATTGGGCTCGCCGAGCGGCTGCGTGCGGCGGCGCCAGGATCGCGCCTCGTCCATGGCGGAGCGTATCTGTGCCGGGTCGGCCGGGGCGAGCGCGACCGTCGCCGCGCACACCACGGCGTCCTCGGGAAGTGCCGAGCGGCGATAGGTGAACCCGGCGTCCACGGCGGGGATGGACGCGGCGGCGCCGGCCCGCAGCCGGAAGACCTCCACGGTCTCGACGACGTCGAACATCGAGCCGTCGTGGGCGCCGGCGTTCATCTTCACGGCGCCACCCATCGTTGCGGGGATGGCGACGCCGAACGCAAGCCCGGCGAGCCCGTGCTGCAGCGCGACGCCCGCGAGCGCGGGCAGCGGCGTGGCAGCGCCGGCGCGCAGCCGGCCGGCGTCCCGAGCCACCCATCGATAGCCACGCCCGAGGCGAAGAACGAGGCCGGCGAATCCGCGATCCGACACGAGGAGGTTCGATCCCTTGCCGACCACCACGAACGGGATCTCGGTTTCCACGATGGCGCGACCCGCGGCGGCGAGGTCGTCCTCGTCCTGAGGCTCGAGGTAGATCGCCGCGGGGCCTCCGATCCGGAAGGTCGTGAGGGGAGCCAGGCTGAGCCCGGCGTGCACGCGGTCCCCCGCCGTCGCGCGCAGCATGGCCACCGCCCGGGCGATCGGGTCGTTCATCTGTCGAGCCCTCGGAGCCGTTGGATCGCGGCGTCGCCGAGCATCCACACGTCGCCGCATCCCATCGTGATGACCAAGTCGCCACCTCGGACCTCTGCGTCGAGATAGTCCACGACCTCGTGGCGGTGCGGAAGGTAGACGACGTCGGCCGCGGGGTCCGCCCGTCGCGCGCCGTCGGCCACCAGCTCCCCCGTCACGCCCGGGATCGGCTCCTGTGCTGCGCCGTACACGTCGGTGACGACGATGAGATCCGCCTCGGTGAGGCTCGAGCCCAGCTCGCGCCACAGGGACTGCACGCGCGTGTATCGATGGGGCTGCACGACCGCGACGAGGCGCGCGGGAGCACGCCGGCGCGCCGTCTGCAAGGTGACCGCCATCTCCGTCGGGGTGTGCCCGTAATCGTCGAAGAAGGCCGCCCCGCGGGCCGTGCCGCGGAACTCGAATCGGCGATGCACGCCGGCGAAGGCGCCCAGGGCGGTCGCGGCCGTGGCCGGCTCCACGCCCACCAGCGAGGCGGCCCCCATGGCCGCGGCGGCGTTCAGGAGGTTGTGAACGCCGTCCACCCGCAGCGAGAGCGTCACCTCGCCCCCGCCGGGCATCCGCACGGTCCCGCGGGCGCCGTCGGGGCCGAGCTCGCGCGTGGTGACGATGAGCGCGTTCTCCGATCCCGTCCCGTAGGTCATCGCGGCGGTGCCCGACGCCGCGAGCGACGCCCGCGCTCCCGGGTCGTCCCCGCACGCCACGACGTGCTCGCACTGATCCGCGAAGGCCGCGAACGCCCGCTCGATCTCGTCGCGGCCACCCGGGTAGAAGTCCACGTGGTCGACGTCGACGTTGGTGATGAGGCCCACGAACGGACGCACCAGCAGGAACGATCCGTCGCTCTCGTCGGCCTCGAAGAGGAACACGTCGCCCGAGCCGGACCGCGCCCCGCTGCCGCTCTCGTTCAGGTCGCCGCCGATGAGGTACGTGGGATCGACCCCGGCATGCTCGAGGATCACCCCGATCATGGACGTGGTGGTGGTCTTCCCGTGCGTGCCCGCCACCGCGATCGCGCGCTGTCCTGCTGCGAACGCGGCGATGGCCTGCTGCCGGGCCCACACGGCGATACCGCGCTCGCGGGCGGACAGGAGCTCGGGGTTCCGTTCGCCGATCGCGCTGGAGATCACGACGACGTCGGAGTCCCCCAGATGAGCGGCCGCGTGGCCCACGCGCACACCGGCTCCGAGTGCGGCGAGCTCCGCGAGGCCCCGCGAGTCCTTGAGATCGGAGCCGGTAACGTCAACGCCGCGCGCCAGGAAGAGCCGGGCCAGGTTCCGCATCCCCGCGCCCCCCACGCCGATCAGGTGGACGCGCCCGACCCCATCGAGCGTAGGCACGGGCAGTGTGGGGATGCTCCCGGGGGGTGGCGCGTATCCGCTCACGACGCGACCCCGACGACGAGCCGGGCCAACGCCGCGTCCGCCTCGGGACGCCCCCACTCTCGGCTCGCCGCGCCCATGGCCGCGCGTCGCTCGCGGCCGTCCACGAGATCCACGATGCGCCGAGCCAGGCCGTCGGGCGTGAGTCGGGTGTCGAGCTCCACGTCCGCCGCGCCGCTGCGTTCGAGTTCCCGCGCGTTCGCCTCCTGATGGTTCTCCGTTGCGAACGGATAGGGCACGAGGAGCATGGGGATACCGCACACGGTCATCTCCGCGATGCTGGTGGCGCCAGAGCGGGTGACGGCGAGGTCCGCGACCGCGTAGGCGAGCTCCATCCGCTCGAGGAACGGAAGGACGTGCGTCAGCGGAGCGTGTGCGTGCGCCGGGCCGGCAACGACCTTGGCGTGGTCCGCCCCGGTCAACACCAGGAACTGCAGGTCGTGCCGATCCGCGAGCATCGGCAACGCCCCCGCGATCGCTTCGTCGAGGTGGAGGGCCCCCTGGCTGCCCCCGAAGACCACCACGGTCGTACGCTCCGCGTCGAACCCGAACATCGAGCGCGCCTCGGCAGCGAGCTCTCCCCGGCGCGCCTGCACGCTCAGGATCGAGGCCCGGACCGGGTTCCCCGTGAGGGCGACCTGGGCCCTGCCCCGCAGATGCCGGCGAGCGTCCTCGAACGTGATGGCCACAGCCGCCGCGCGGCGTGCGAGGAGCCGGTTCGCGAGGCTCGGCACCGCGTTCTGCTCGTGGAGCACCAGCGGGACGTGCGCGCGACGCGCGGCGAGTCCCGGCGGGACGCTCACGTAGCCGCCCACGCCCACGACCACGTCGGCGTCCGCGAGGACCGGACGCGACGCGCGGACCGAACGCAGGGCCACGAAGGGTGCGCGTGCGGCTCGCCTCGAGAGCTCGCGATACAGCGGGACGGCGTCTACGCCGTGGAATGGATATCCGGCGTCGGGAACGAGACGGGCCTCGGGCCCGAGGGGCGAGCCGATGAACTCGACCGTTGCGCCGTGGTCCGTGCGGAGCCGATCGGCGAGCGCGAGGCCCGGGAACACATGGCCCCCGGTGCCGCCGCCCGCGACGATCACCTTCACGGTGTGCCCCCGTGCGAGGACCCGTGGGACGTGGATCGCGCCCGCCCGCGGGACGCCTTCGTGGCCCGCGGCGCGGCGCCGCTGCGGGCGATGCTCGCGAGCACCCCGATCCCGGCCAGCGTGACCACGAGCGCGGTGCCCCCGAAGGAGACCAACGGCAGCGGGATCCCGGTGATCGGCAGGAGGCCGGTGACGGCCCCCATGTTCACGACGGCCTGCAGGCCGATCCACGCCACGATCCCCGTGGCGAGGAGCCGGCCGAACGTGTCGGGCGCCCGCGCCGCGATCCGGATCCCGGCGTAGACCAGCACCGCGAACGTGGCCACCACCGCGATCGCACCGATCAGCCCCAACTCCTCGCCGATGATCGCGAAGATGAAGTCGCTATGGGCGTTCGGGAGGTAGTCCCATTTCTGCCGGCTGTTGCCCAGGCCCACGCCGAGCCAGCCGCCGGAGCCGAGGGCGATCAGACTCTGGATCAGCTGATACCCCGCGTCCTGGGCATGCGACATGGGGCTGAGCCAGGCGTCGAGGAACCGGGTGCGGCGGTAGCTCTGCCCGAAGATCAGCAGCGCACCCGCCAACAGCCCCGTGATGGCCGCGACGGACAGGTACCGCCCGCGCACCCCCGCGACGAACAGCATCACGAACACCGCGAGGCAGATGATGATGGTGGTGCCGAGGTCTTTCTGGAGGATCACGAGGGTGGCCACGATCACGAGCACGGGCGCCAGCGGCACCAGCAGGTGCGCGGGCTCGTTCAGCCGCTTCCATTTCCTCGTCAAGATGGTCGCGGCGAACGCCACCATCCCCAGCTTCAGGAACTCGGCCGGCTGCAACGTGACCGGTCCCAGGTCGATCCACCGCGACGCTCCGGAGAACGCGGTGCCCGCCGTGGGGTGCAGGGCGATGATCATCAGCGGCAGGCTCAGGAGCAGCATCGGAGCCGCCAGCCGTTGCCAGATCCGGTACGGGAGCCGCCAGGCGACCCCGAGGATGGCGACGCCGACCGCCGCGTAGATCAGCTGTCGCTGGAAGTACCAGAAGCCGTTGCCGTCGTACCCCTCGACCGCCGAGATCGATCCCGCCGACAGGACCATCACCAGGCCGAGCACGATCAGCAACGCGGTGGGGATCAACAGCAGGAGTACGCTCGCGCGGGCGGAGGCGGCGGCCGCCTTCTTCGAGGGCGACCGGTCGCCGACGGGCACCGACCGGAGCCGGCCGTCGCGGGCCGGGGCGCTCGGCTGCGTCGTTGCACCCCGCGCCGAGCTCCCGCGCACGGGCCGCTTCGTGCGGGTCGTCGTTCGCTCGACGGGCGACGCATGCCTGCGCGCGGTCCGTCCGTCAGCCATGGGCCCTCACCTCACCCACTGCCCGCGCGGCCGCGGCGAACCGTTCGCCGCGTTCGGCGTAGCCCGTGAACTGATCCCAGCTCGCACACCCCGGCGCCAGCACGACCGTGCCGCCGGGACGGGCGAGCGCGAAGGCCTCCAGCACGGCTCGTTCGATGGTGTCCACGGCGTGGGTCGGGACGAGGCCGTCGAACACCGCGACGAGATCCGGCGCCGCCTCGCCGAGCGCCATCACGGCGCGCAACCGGTCGGCGCGATCGGCGAGCGGCGAGAGATCGACGCCCTTGGCCCTCCCCCCGGCGATCAGCACGGCGTCGTGCACGCCCGCCAAGGCCGCGAGGGCGGCGTGCACGTTCGTGGCCTTGGAGTTGTCGACGAAGCGGACGCCGTCGATCTCGGCAACGGTCTCTCCCCGATGACGGGCCGGCTCGAAGCCCTCGAGCCCCCGACGCACGGCCCCCGGATCCACCCCGAAGGCGAGTGCCGCCGCCGCCGCGGCGGCGGCATCTTCCGACGATCCGGCGCGGCCGCGATCCACAGGCCCGAGGTCCACGACATCGGGCGTCAACCGGGCGGTCAATCGATCGTCGAGGTAGCCGACCTCCCCCTGGGGGGGATCGCCCTCGCGGAACCACACCCGCTCGCACCGGGCCGTCGCGGACACGGCGGCCGCCGCGGGGTCATCGCGGTTGCCGACGTGCGTGTCGCCGGGCCCCTGGAGACGGAAGATCGCCGCCTTGGCGCGCGCGTACGCCTCGAACCCCCCGTGCCAGTCGAGATGATCCGGAGCGAGATTCAGCAGGACGGAGACCACCGGATGGAACGACGATTGCAGCGCCAGCTGGAACGAGGATGCCTCGACCACGAGCGCCTCGTGCCCCGCGACGGCCGCGGCGGGGAAGGCGTGCCCGATGTTCCCGCAGGCCACGGCGTCCAGGCCGCCCGCTCGGAGGCAAGCGGTCAGCATCGCCGTGGTGGTGGTCTTGCCGTTGGTGCCGGTCACCGCGAGGTAGGGGGCATCCGCGACCCGAGCGCCAAGCTCGAGCTCCCCCCACAGAGGCAACCCGCGCGCGCGGACCCACGCGAGCACCTCGGCCGAGGGAGGAACCCCCGGTCCGGTCACGACGAGGGTGGCGTCGTCGAGGTGCGAGGGATCGTGACCGCCGGCGAGCAGGGTGATGCCGCGCTCGCGCAGGCGAGCGGCCTCGGCGATCTCTGTGGCCGGCCGTGCTTCCGTGATCCGCACCTCGGCGCCCTCGTCCGCAAGGAGCATGCCCGCCGCCACCCCCGCCACGCCGGCCCCCACCACGACCACCCGCTCGCCATCGAACCTCCCGCTCATCCCAGGCCGCCCCTCGCGATGAAATCGGCGTAGTAGAGGCCGAGCCCGATCGCCACGCAGAGCCCCGCGATGATCCAGAAGCGGACGATCACGGTGAACTCCGGCCAGCCGGCGAGCTCGAAATGATGATGGATCGGCGACATCCGGAAGATCCGACGATGGAACCCTCGGAAGGAGATCACCTGGAGGATCACCGACATCGTCTCGATCACGAACAGGCCGCCCAAGATCACGAGCAGGAGGGCGGTGTTCGTGGTGATCGCGATGGCGCCCAGCAGCCCGCCGATCGCGAGGGCGCCCGTGTCGCCCATGAAGATGCGTGCGGGGGCGGCGTTCCACCACAGGAACCCCGTGGCCGCCCCCATCATCCCCGACGCGATGATCGCCGCGTCCAGCATGGCGCGCGCGTTCACCGCATAGCACCCCTGGCTGTTCGCCACGACGGTCCCGAAGCACGGATGGCGGAACTGCCAGAACGCGATGAAGATGTAGGCCGAGAACACCAGGATCGACGACCCGGCAGCGAGTCCGTCGAGCCCGTCCGTGAGGTTCACGGCGTGAGACGAGGCGGACAGCACCACGAAGCACCACAACAGATAGAACGCGCCGAGCTTGAGGCCCGTGTCGCGCACGAACGACACGGTGGTGGCGGTTCCCGTGTCGTGCGCGTAGTGCACGACGATCGCGGCGAAGAGCAGCGACACTACCGCCGTCCCCAAGAACTTCTGCGCCTTGGTGAGCCCCAGCGAGCGCCGGCGTTGGACCTTCATGTAGTCGTCGAGGAAGCCGACCGCCCCGAACCCCACCGCCGCGATGAGCATCGCGACGCCGGCGGCCGTGCCGGCGCCCGCCGTGACGCGCGCGGAGAGATAGCTCAACAACAACGCGAGCAGGATCACGATCCCGCCCATCGTGGGGGTGCCCATCTTCTCGAAGTGGGTGTGCGGACCGTCTTCGCGGATGCGTTGACCCCACCCCCAGGTCGTGAATGCGCGGATGGCGACCGGTGTGCCGAGCAGCGTGACCGTGAGGCCCACGGCTCCCGCCACGAGGATCGAGATCAACGCAGGGCCTCCGCCAGGCGCTCGAGCCCCGCGACGCGCGACCCCTTGAACAGGACCACGTCGCCGGAGCCGGCCGACCGCCGCACGTCGTCCAGCGCCTCGTCGGCGGTCTCGTACGCGGCCACGTTGTCCGGTTCGACGCCCTCGCGCACTCCCGCGGCCGCGATAGGACGCGCGGCCGAGCCAACCGTGATCAGGCGGTCCACGCGGAGGCGAGCCGCCAGCTCGCCCACGCGTTCGTGCTCCGCCATCGAGATAGGGCCGAGTTCGGCCATGGTGCCCAGCACGGCGATGAGGTGGCCGGGGCCCGCCATCCATCGAGCCGCGCGCAATGCGGCCGCCACGGACTCGGGGTTCGCGTTGTAGGCATCGTTGACCACGCGCACGCCGCCCGGCGTCGTGAACGTCTCCATGCGCCAGGGAGAGACCGTGGCGGAGCAGAGCGCGGCCGCGGCCTCGGCGAGCGGGATCTCGAAGACCCTGCCCACCGCGGCGGCGGCGAGCGCGTTCGCCACCATGTGCTCGCCGGGAACGGCGAGCTCCACCGCCGCCCGCTCCTCCCCCGCCGCGAGGGTGAAGCGCGCCCTGCCCTCCGGATCGAGCCACACCGTCTCCGCACGCACGTCGGCAGCGGCCGACGTCCCGAACGTGACCACGGGTCCGGGGGCGCGTTCGGCGTAGCCGGCCACCACCGCGTCGTCGGCGTTCAACACGGCGACGCCTGCGGGCGGCAGGGCGTCGACGGGCTCCGCCGAGGCCGCCACGATGCGCTCCCACGACCCGAAGATCTCCAGATGGGCGACGCCCACGTTCGTCACGACGACCACGGTGGGACGCGCGATCCGGCAGAGCATCGCCACGTCGCCCGCGCGCCGGGCACCCATCTCGGCCACCACGACCTGCGTGTCCGCGGGGGCATCCAGCAACGTGACCGGCAGCCCGACCTCGTTGTTGAACGACGCCGGGCTCGCATGGGTCCGCAGTCGGGCCGCGAGAACGGCGCCCGTCATGTCCTTGGTCGAGGTCTTCCCGTTCGCGCCCGTGATCGCGACCACGGTGGCGTCCATCCGGTCGCGCTCGCTCGTGGCGAGCCTGATGAGCGCGTCGTTCGTGGAGCGGACGCACACCGACGGACCCTCGACCGTGAGGTTGTCCCGCACGAGCGCGCCGCCGGCTCCGTTGGTGAAGGCCTCGGGGACGAAGCGGCCGCCGTCCGTTCGGGTGCCGGGAAGCGCCACGAACAGGCCGCCCGGGCGCACGTCGCGCGAGTCGATGGCCACCGAGGACACCACCGCCTCTCCACCCAGGAGGAGCCCGTCGACCGCGCGGGCCACGTCGGACATGCGTCGGGGCTTCACGCCCGTGTCCTCCGGGCCGCGATGGCCTCGCGCGCCACGGCGCGGTCGTCGTGCGCGACCGTCCGGTCGGCGAACACCTGACGGGTCTCGTGCCCCTTCCCGGCGATGAGGACGACGTCGCCCTCCCCGGCCTCGCCCACGGCGATCGCGATGGCGGCGCGCCGGTCCGGCTCCGCCACGAAGGCGCCCCCGCCCTGCCGCGCGCCCGCTTCGATGTCGGCGACGATCCTCAGCGGATCTTCGGAACGCGGGTTGTCGCTCGTGATGATCGTGAGGTCGGCGTTCTTAGTCGCCGCGGCTCCCATCAGGGGACGCTTGGCGCGGTCACGGTCACCCCCGCAACCGAATACGACGATGATCCGGCCCGCGGTCAACGGGCGCGCCGCCTGCAGCACGCTGAGGATGCTATCCGGCGTATGCGCGTAGTCCACCACCACGAGGAAGTTCTGACCGGCTTCGACGGGTTCCATGCGCCCGGGGACGTGATCGAGCGCCTCGACGCCGCGCGAGGCCGTCTCGGCATCGATCCCGAGCGCCTCGGCCACCGCCATCGCCGCGAGGACGTTCGTCACGTTGAAGCCCCCGCGCAGCGGCGAGCGCAACGTGACCGCGCCCAGCCGCAAGCCGATCCCGGTCACATCGACGACGACGTCCTCGGCTCGCAGGTCGGCATCGCGGTTCGACGCGAAGGAGCTGAGCGGGATGGAGGGGCGTTCGAGCAAGCGGAGTCCCCAGGCGTCGTCCGCGTTCACGACGCCGGCCCGCGCGAGCTCCGGGGTGAACAGGCGTGCCTTCGCGGCGAAGTAGGCGTCCATCGACGGGTGGTAGTCCAGGTGGTCGTGCGAGAGGTTCGTGAAGGCAGCGACGTCGAAGACCACCCCGTCCGCGCGATGTTGGTCGAGGGCGTGCGAGGACACCTCCATCGCCACGGTCGTGACGCCGGCCGCCACCATGGCCGCCAAGAGACGCTGCAGATCGGGCGCCTCCGGTGTCGTTCGCGCGAGCGGGACGGGCGCCCCGTCCACGCGTGCCCCCGTCGTGCCGACCACCCCGGGCCGCAGACCCGCTGCGAGGAAGACGGACTCGAGGAGGTACGTGATGGTCGTCTTCCCGTTCGTGCCCGTGATGCCGACCGTGGTCATGGCCGCCGACGGGCGCCCGAAGACCACCGAGGCCATCGGGCCCATGGCCGCCCGGACCGATGGCACGAGGAGCTGGGGACGATCGACCGCGGGGAGCCACCGCTCGACCACCAGGGCCCCCGCCCCGCGCGCGGCGGCCTCCTCTGCAAAGTGATGCCCGTCCACCGACGCCCCCGGCACACAGAAGAACAGGCACCCGGGCGTGACCGCCCGGGAGTCGGACGCGGCATCCTTCACGCGCAGCGCGGGGTCGCCGGCGAGCTCCGCAACGGAGACCGCCTGGGCCACGGCGGACAGGGCAACGGCGGGCACGGAGGGGGCGGGGAGCGGGGAAGGAACCACCGGACCGGAGCTTACCCGCGCGCCCCGCCGCGGGCCCCCGAGGGTCATGGCGTCCGCAAGGCAGAGGGCGGAGGCGGAACGGGAGCCACGGCGGGGATCCCCAGCCGCTGGATCGCATACTGGGCGATCTGGGAGAAGAGCGGGGCGGCGGCCACCCCCCCGTAGACGGTCCGCGGTTCGTCGATCGAGACCGCGATGACGAGCCGGGGCGCGCCGGCGGGCAGGAACCCCACGAACGATGCCATGTACCGGTCGACGTAGGACCCGTAGGCGTTGATCTTGCGCGACGTCCCCGTCTTGCCGGCCACCTGATAGCCGGGGATCTGCGCCTCGACCCCGGTGCCGTCCTTCACGACCTCGGCGAGCATACGAGCGAGCATCCGGGCGGTGTCGGGACGAACGACCTCGTGCGAGGGCTGAGGCGGCGCCGCGTGGAAGGTCCCGTCGGCGCCCTGGCTGCCGCGGATGAGCCGGGGCTCCACCCAGCGCCCGTCGTTCGCGATCGTTGCGAACACGTCGGCCATCTGCAGCGGCGTCACCGCCACCCCCTGGCCGTAGGCGGCGGTGGCACGGATCACGTCGTCCCACGCGGTGGGGACCGAGCCGGCCGCCTCACCCGGGAATCCGATCCCCGTCTGCTTGCCGTAACCGAAGCGGGACATGTACTTCGCCATGTCGTCGTTGCCGACCTTCGCCGCGACCATCGCCGCCCCGATGTTGCTGGACTCGGTGATGATGTCGCCGAGCGACATCGTCTCCACCGGGTGCACGTGGGAGTCGTGGATCGTGAACCGGCCGACCTGCATCTGCGAGGGCACGTGGAATCGGTCGAACACGCTCACGGACCCGGTCTCGAGCGCGGCGGCCGCGGTGATGACCTTGTTCACCGACCCGGGCTCGAACGTGTCGGTCACGGCGCGGTTGCGGCAGGGATCGGGATCCGCCGCGCACGTCGAGAAGTCGTTCGGGTTGAACCATGGGTAGGAGGCCATCGCGTAGACGTCGCCCGTGGCCGGATCCAACACCACGACCGTGCCGCCCTTCGCGCCGTTCGCCTCGACCGCCCGTTGCAGCTGGGTCTGGACCTCGTACTGCATCTGTCGGTCGATGGTCGTCACGAGATCCACCCCGGGCACGGGATCCCTGGCGAGGTTCCCCGCCGTCGAGATCGGCGTCCCGCCCGGCGAGAACTCCTGGGTCCGCTGGCCCGGGATGCCGCGCAGGACCGTGTCGTACTGCGACTCGAGCCCGGCGAGCCCGGCGCCGTCCACGCCCACGAACCCCAGCACCTGCGGCGCCAGCTCGCCGGAGGGGTAGTAGCGCTTGGGGACGGGGAGCACGTCGATGCCGGGCAGGTGCAGGTCGACCACGCGCTGGGCGACGTTTTCGTCGACCTGACGGGCGACGTAGGCGAACGTTCCGTCGTGCGTGAGCGCCGGCATGAGGTCCTTCGTGCGCACCGGCAGGATCGACGCCAACCGCCGAGCCTCCTCGAAGGGATCGGTCACGAACGTCGGGTCCACGTAGATGTCGCGCGCGGGCAAGGTGATCGCCAACGGCGTGCCGTCCCGATCGAGGATCTGCCCTCGGTCGGCGGGAAGGTCGACCGTCCGCTCGCGTTGGGTGAGCCCCAGCGCCTCGAATTGCCCCTGGTCGCGAACCTGCAGGAACCCGAGCCGCACGACGATGCCGGCGAAGAGCACGAGCAACGCGACGAACAAAGCCACGAGCCGTCCCAGGGGCGGGCGTCTCACCCAGCGTCTCCGCCGGCGACCGCGGCAACGCCGGGGACCCTCAGGATCACGGTATCCCCGGGACGCGGCATCGCCATGCCCTGGGAGGCCGCCCACGCGGCCACGCGCTCGGGCGAGGAGAGCGCCGCGGCCTCCTTGCTGAGCACCGCCTGATGATCGGCGAGGTCGCCCACGTCCTGCTGCACCCCCTGGATCCGATAGGTGGTCTGCACCTGGAGGGTATTGAGGGCCACGAGCCCGAACACGAGGAGGGACACCACGGCGGCCGTGAAGCACCAGAAGACGGGATGGTGCCCCCGGCGCGCCCGGCGACTGACCCGGGGAGGGGTAAAGCGGCGGGGACGCGCCGCGGGCAACCGCGCGGGAGGCGCGGGACGTCCGGGGCGAGCGGGCACCGTGGTGCGGGGGGGCCGCCGGCGCGGCGGCTCGCTGACGGGCAGGTCGCGGGCCGGCAGGTCGCGGGCTGGGACGCTCACGCCGCCTCCGTTCGCTCGGCGGCTCGGAGCATGGCGCTGCGCGAACGCGGGTTGCGCCGCACCTCGTCGGCGCCGGGACGCAGGGGCTTCTTCGTCAGGACGACGAGGCGCGCGTCCTCGCGAAGGCCGAACTTCACGATGCGGTCCTCGAGGGAGTGATAGGCGATCACCACGACGCGGCCACCGGGCTCGAGGAGCCCGACCGCCTGAGGCAGGGAGGCGGCAAGCTCCTCGAGTTCCCGGTTGACCGCGATCCGCAACGCCTGGAACGTGCGCCTCGCGGGGTGGGGGCCCCCCGGATTGCGTCCAAGCGCGCCGGCAACCACGCGGGCGAGCTGATCGGTCGACCCGATGGGTCGGTTGCGCACGATCGCGCGCGCGATCCGCCGAGAAGCCCGATCCTGCCCGTACTCGAAGATCAGATCCGCGAGCTCATCCTCGGGGAGCTCGTTGACGAGGTCGGCGGCCGAAGGCCCCTGGGTTCCCATGCGCATGTCGAGCGGGCCGTCCACCCGGTAGCCGAACCCGCGTGCGGGTGTGTCGAGCTGCATCGAGGAGACGCCGAGATCGAACAGGACGCCGCTCACCGCGCCTCCCACCGCGCTCGCATCGACCTCGGAGAACCGCGACGCAAGGTAACGGACCCGATGCCCGTAGCTCATCAGCCTTTCCCGCGAGAGATCGAGGGCCTGGGGATCGCGATCGACGCCGATCACGGCCTCGACCCCCGACTCGAGCAGCGCGGCCGCGTGCCCGCCGGCGCCGAGCGTGAGGTCGAGGACCACCCGGCGACCCCGCAGGAACGCCACGACCTCCTCGACCATGACCGGGGCGTGCGGCGGCGGCTCGATGCCCTCGTCCAACGCTCAGCCGAGACGACCGGCCAGCAGGCCGATCCCGATGGAGGCCAACAGGGTGAGCGCCGTGATGCCGATCAGCGAGAGGCTCTGCCGTACCTCGACGCCGAGCTTGTTCGGGGAAGTTGCCACCGTTCTACCTCCTGGGATCGAGCGTGCCGGCCTGATAGGGGCCGGCGAAGGATCGTTCGTAGCGCTCGTAGCTCTCCCGGTCCCAGATCTCCATCCGGTCCCGGACCCCGAGCACCACCACTTCTTTGCGGATGCCGACCGCGTCCCGCAGCCGCTGCGTGATCGTCACGCGACCTTGGCTGTCCAGCTTCGCCTCGTCGGAGGCGCCGAAGAACAGCCGCGAGTACGCGCGACCGTCGGCGTCGGAAAGGGGCGAAGACGCGACCTCGTCGGAGCGTCGCTGCCACTCGGCCCTGGGGAAGACGAAGAGACAGCCGTCCTGGCCGATCGTCAGCCAGATGCCGTCGGCGAAGGCCTCGCGGAACCTCGCCGGCAGCGACACCCGTCCCTTGGGGTCGAGCTGGTAGCTGTGCGTGCCGAGCAGTTCGGTCACGCCTCCTCCCCTTTCCTCCACTGAGCCCCACGTTTATGCCACCTTCACTCCACCACGTCAATGAAGGATGCGCCCGAACTGCTGTTCGATTGCCTCGCAACGAGGCTCGGGATCGGCGCCACGCAGCACAGGGGCGCGCCGCGGAGGGTGCAGGCTGGGGCCGGCGCGCCTGGGCGCGCGGAAGGCCGGGCCGACTCGGGCCGCTAGAGGAGGTAGAGATCCCAGCCGGGCTCGGGGTGACCGAGGGTGAGATGGAAGCCGTCACGCGGGGCGAAGGGCTGGCGCGCGAGACGGAACCCCGCCTCGGCCGGGGTGCGGTCTTCCTTCTTGGCATTGCACCGACGACACGCCGCGACGACGTTCTCCCAGGTGTGCATGCCGCCGCGCGACTTGGGGATCACGTGATCGAGGTTCTCGGCCGCGGCCCCGCAGTATTGGCAGGACCACGCATCGCGGGCGAACACCGCCCGGCGGGTGAGCGGCGCATGCGGTCGGTACGGGATGCGAACGTAGCGACGCAGGCGCACGACGGATGGAGCCTCCATCGCGATCCGCTCCGCATGGAACACCATCCCGTTGGATAAGACGACCTCCGCCTTGTCCTTGAGGACGAGCACCACGGCACGGCGCGCCGGCACCACCGCCAGCGGCGCGTCCGTAGCATTGAGGACGAGCGCGCGTCCCATGGACCGAGTGTAGCTTGCGACTCGCGCGCGCCGCCGTTGCGTGGGAATCACAAGCGTGTAATCTCTGCGGCGGAGGGCCGGCCCGGACGCGATGCCCAGGAGTTGCGAACAGGGGCCGCGCGGGGCGTCCGCGCACGGGCCGGCCCGTCCCCTGGGAGAGCGTCGCGTGAACACAACCGCAACGGCGTCCGCGCGCGTACACCTTCACGACATGTCGAACGCACAGACTGTGCATCCCCAGTGCCGAGCATCGACGCCGGGGCCTCGCCGAGGACGCGCCGCGGCGGGGACGCCGGTAGCCCGTGGTGGTTGTGGGCCGTAAGATGGTCGGGTTGCGCTGGAGGTGACCGTGGAGGTTCGCGAACGACCGCAAGACTGGCAGCCCTTCGCCGCCAAGTTCCGCGAGATCGAGACCAACATCGAGCAGGTGGTTCGAGGGAAGAACGCCGAGATCCGACTCGCCCTCGTGGCGCTCGTGGCAGAGGGCCACCTGCTGATCGAGGACGTACCGGGCGTGGGCAAGACCATGCTCGCCAAGGCCATGGCCCGTTCGATCGACTGCTCGTTCCGCCGGATCCAGTTCACGCCCGACCTGCTCCCGACGGACGTGACCGGGGTGAACGTCTTCAATCAGGAGCAACGCGACTTCGAGTTCAAGCCGGGGGCCATCTTCGCGAACATCGTGCTCGGAGACGAGATCAACCGCGCCTCACCCAAGACCCAGTCGGCGCTGCTGGAGTGCATGGAAGAGCGGCAGGTGACGGTGGACACGATGACGCATCCGCTCGGGACGCCGTTCATGGTGATCGCCACGCAGAACCCGATCGAACACGAGGGCACCTACCCGCTGCCGGAGGCGCAGCTCGACCGTTTCATGCTGCGGCTGTCCATCGGCTATCCCGACGCCGATGTCGAGGCCGACATCCTCGCGAGCCACACGGGCGTGTCCACGCTCGGCGAGATCTCTCCCGTGGCCGACGCCCCGGCCGTCGCCACCATGATCGAGCAGGCACGCCAGGTGCACGTGGCGCCGGCCATCCGACGCTACATCGTGAGCCTCGTGGAGTCCACGCGGAAGCACTCGGACCTCTACCTGGGCGCCAGTCCGCGGGCATCGATCATGGTCCTGCGGGCCGCCCGCGCCATGGCGGCCTCCGAGGAACGCGACTTCGTGGTCCCCGACGACGTGAAGCGACTCGCCCTCCCGGTGCTCGCCCACCGCGTGATCGTGACGGCGGACGCGGTCATGACCGGACGCTCGGCCGATGTGATCTTGACGGAGCTCCTCAACGACGTCGCGGTGCCCGTGGCGGAGGGCTGATGCTGACGGGCCGCGGCGTCGCCGTCTTCGTCGCGGGCCTCGCGCTGTGGGTCACGGCTCGGATCGTGGGATCCCCCGGCATGGAGGTCGTGGGCGTCGGGCTTGCGGCGCTGCCGTTCCTCGCGGGGCTGCTGACCTCTCGGGGCCGCCACCGCATCGCGCTTCGCCGACGCCTGTCCGATGTGCGCGTGGGCCCCGGCACGCGCGTCACGGTCGCCATCGACCTGGAGAACCACGCTGCGGCCCCCACCTCGTTCATGCTCATGGAAGACCGGCTCCCCTCGTCGCTCGGACGTCCCGCGCGCCTCGTGGTCTCGGGGATCCCCGGGCACGCCACCCAGCGCGTGTCCTACACGGTCCTGCCACAAGATCGCGGACGCTACCGGCTCGGACCCATCACGCTCGACCTGTCGGATCCCTTCGCCCTCACCCGACGGCGCATGGAGTTCGACGAATTCGAGGATCTGCTCGTGACGCCGGAGATCGAAGATCTCGCCACGGCCCCCGACCCGACCTCGGGGCCGAGTTTCGGGGCCTCCCGGGCGCGGCAGCTGTTCCGGACCGGGCAGGACTACTACACCCTGCGCGAGTACCAGGAGGGCGATGACCTGCGCCGGCTGCACTGGGCCTCGGTGGCGCGCACGGGTCACTTGATGATCCGTCAGGACGAGTCCCGGCGCCGCGCGCACGGGCTGGTCTTCTTCGACAACCGCGCGGCCGCGCTCGGCCAGATCCGCACGCCGGCGTTCGAGCGCGCCGTCTCGGTGGCCGCGACCCTCGGCGTCTTGCTCGTCCGCCGCGGGTTCTCCTTGCGCCTGGGCACCGCGGACACGCCGGCCTCCCCCGTGACGGAGGAGGCCTTCCTCGACACGATGGCGGGCGTCGGCCACGGGCCCGCGCGCACCATCGGCCCCGCGCTCGCGCATCTGCGCGCGGGCGCCACCGGCGACACGTCGATGGTGCTCGTCAGCGGGCCTCCCGACCCCGCCGAGCTCCCCTCGCTCATCCGCAGCGCCTCGGGGTTCGGTCCCAAGCTCGCGGTGCTGATCTATCCCGCAGACCCCGGCACGCTGCCCGCCGAACAGCAGTCGCAGATGGAGGGCCGCGCGACCCAGGCCCGGCTGGCGCTCACGCGCGCGGGCTGGGATTGCATCGTCCTCCCCCCGTCCATGAGGTTGAATCAGCGATGGCACACGCCGCAGGAACGCCCGCTCGCACGCAGCGTCTGATCGCCCTCGCGGCCACGGCCCTGTTGGGTGTGACCACGGCGATGGCGATCGGTCGCGTCTTCGTGGGCGCATCGACGTCCTATCGGATCATCGCGGCGGCGCTCGTCTCGGCGGCGATCGCCTGTGCGATGGAGCGGCGCAACCTCCTGCTTGCCACCCTGGTGAGCGCGGTCGGCCTGCTGGTGGTGGTGGGCCTCCTGATCTTCCCGAGCACAACCTGGCACGGGCTGCCGACCTGGGAGACGTTGCGCGCGATCGCGGACGCCTCCACGCTCGTGGGGCAGGAGGCGCGCCGCCAGGTGGCTCCCACCGCGCCGCTCGCCCCGCTCGTGCTGGCCGCGCTCACGGCGACCTGGGCGGCGGTCTTCTCGGCGCACGCGCTCGCATTCCGCGCGGGGAGCCCGTTGCTGGCGCTCCTGCCGCCCATCGCCCTGGTCGCGTTCGCCGACACCGTCTTGGAGGAGTTCATCCGGCCCGTGTACGGGCTGCTGTTCCTCGCCGCCGCGCTCGTGGTGGTCTTCGCCGACGGACTGCGCCGACTCCAGGGCTGGGGTCCGGTGTGGAGCGGCCCGGGGCGGCAGGCCCGACTCAGCACGACGGCGAGCAAGAGCGCACGCGGGATGGCGTTCGCCGCCATGGGCCTCGCCTTGATCGCTCCCGTCATCCTGCCCGGATTCGGTTCGAAGGCGGTCCTGGACCTCAGCGGTGGCAACGGCGATAGCGTGAGCGTGAGCCCGCTGGTCTCGGTGGCCAACGACCTCCAGCAGCGTGACCGGCGGGACGTCTTCACCGTGCATACGAGCACACCGAGCTACTACCGCCTGGTCGCCTTGCCCGACTTCAACGGGGTGGAGTGGTCCCAGGACCCCCAACCGAGCACCACGCCGCTTCCGACCGACCTGTCCACGGCCACGTCCCTGCTCTCCCCGGAGATCACGTCGCTCTTGCCACAGCCGGTGCAGCAGTCCTTCGAGACCGACGCCGACCTCAACGGGGGGTGGCTGCCGATCGGCTATCCGCCGCAGTCGGTGCAACTGGGCACCGACGCCACCTGGGATCCGGTGTCGGGATCGGTCGGCATCGACGGGTTGGACGCCGGGACCCAGTACACGGAGACGTCGTTGCAGCTCCAGCCCACGCCCGAACAGCTCCGCGCGGCCGCCACGCCCACCCCCGCCCAGGCCCAGCGCTACGTGACGGTGGACCCGTCGGTGGATCCGGCGGTCGCCGCCATCGCCGAGCGGGAGACACGGGGCGCGACCACGGCCTACGACAAGGTGATCGCCATCCAGGACTATCTGCGCGACAGCGGTGCGTTCACCTATGACATCTCCACCCCGAAGCGCGACGACGCCGGCGCCCTATTGGACTTCCTCACGAAGTCCCGCGTGGGCTTCTGCCAGCAGTTCGCCGCCGCGATGGCCGTGTTGCTGCGCGAGATGGGGATCCCCTCGCGGGTCGTCGTGGGCTACACGAGCGGGACGCAGAGCGCGGAGGACCCGGAGTCGTGGACCGTCACCAACCAGGACGCGCACGCATGGGTGGAGGTCCTGTTCTCCGGCTACGGCTGGCTTCCGTTCGAACCCACCCCCACCCGGGTGAATCCGGTCGCGACCGTCTACAACAGCCCGGTCTCCGCGTCCTGCCCCACGAAGCATTGCTCGAACCTCGGCAACGGATCCCGCGGGACGCGCAAGCCCTCGGGGCGCCAGCTGACCAAGGCAGCGGACCTCAACGCCCGCGAAGGCGGAAGCGCCGGGGTCTTGCCGTCCGCCGAGCCGGTGGCGACGCCGAGCGGCCCCAACGCGCGACGTCTGCTCCTCATCGCAGCCGGACTCGTCCTCCTGACCCTGCTGCTGCTTCCCGCGGCGCGCGCCCTCCGTCGGCGCATGCGGATCGCGCGGACGGGTGGACGGCCGCGGGCCTTGATCCTCACCACCTTCGACGTGTTCGCCGAACGGGCGGCCGAACTCGGCTTCGCCCGCGGCGAGGGGGAGACGCTCGAGGAGTATCGGCGACGCGTGACGGCGTCGGGGCTGCTGCGAGACGGCGACCTGGAGCGCCTCACCTCGATCACCTCGGGGGCCGCGTACGCGCCGCGCGAGCCCGCCGACGAGGACGCGCGCGCAGCCACCAAGGCCGCCCACACCACGCTGGAGGATCTGCGCCGGGGAACGCCGTGGGCGGCGCGGATCCGCGGCCGCTACCGCTGGGATCGCTGAGGAAGGGTTCGCTCCCAGGCGCGGGGCCGCGGGCTACGCGCCCGTGGCGGTGTGCGCGGCGGCCTCGCGGAGCGCGCGCACGAACCGCTCGCGGTCTTCTTCGAACTGACGAACGTTCGTCTGCACGCCCGTCGCGATGTCGTCGATGGCGACGAAGAACGCCATCTGTCCCTCCCGCAGGGCGTCGACCACCTCGCCCTCACGCCGGCAGATCTTGAAGATGCTCTGCCCGTCGGTGACGAGCTTGACCTCCGACAGATGCCGATCCAAGCCCGCCTTCTTGTTGAGGAAATCCCACGAGCGCCGGACCCGCTGCAGCGACATCCCGCCGTCCAGCAACGACTTCACGACCCGAAGCGCGACGAGGTCGCGGAACGCGTAGAGCCGCGGAACGCCGGGGCGCCCCCCCGTGCTCTGCACCGTGGGCTCCACCAATCCGATCTGGTCCCAGTACCTGAGCTGTCGCGACGTGCACCCCGTGAACTTGCATGCCTGATGGGTGGTGAATCCCTCCATGCCGTCGCGTGCCCCCTCGATCATCAACCTGCGGATCACGGTTCTCGGCGGGTGCCGCGACGAAGGCTGAACCTCCGGTCGACGCTCACGCGCCCTTTGGGGAAGGGGCCCTCGTTGTACACCAGCGCGCGTGAGGGCGGCAAGCGTTGAGGTCACGACGGTCGCAGAACCACCCGAACGGGCTAGCGATGTGACCATCGAGGCACGCGAAGGCGCGCGATCTCCTAGGAGTCCTAGGAGTCCGACGACGGACCGGGCGGTCGGAACCGCGCGGCGATCCGCCCCAGCAGCCCCGTCATCGACAACCGACCCTCCTGCTGCATGGCCCGGACCTGGTCACGTCCGAGCTGGCCGAGGTAGCGGTAGATGAGCAGCGCGGAGAGCACCATCATCACGAAGCCGATGGCCGCGACCCACGGGGACACGACGAACAGGAGCAGCAGCAGGGCACCCACCAGGAACGCGAGCGCGGCCAGCCGGATCCTGCGGGACAGGTGCGTGTAGAGATCCGTGCGCCCGACCTGCTCGACGAGCTTCGGGTCGTCCTCGGCCAGGCGTCGTTCGATCTCTTCGAGGATGCGTTGCTCGTGATCGCTGAGCGGCATAGGCCCTGACCGTTCTCGCCGGTATGTGCGTGTACCTACGATTATAGGGAGGCAGGCCGATAGACCGGAAGTCGCACGCAGGACCCTCAGCGCCGCCGGCCGCGGTCGAGCAGCGAGGCCGGCATCGCGGATCCTCGCCCGAACCGCCGATCGATCCGATCGACGGCCCGTTCGACGTCGCCCCAATCATCGCTTCGCAGCATGGCAAGCTGCTCGGCCCCCGACGGGACCAGGCCGTGCGCCTGGACCCCCAGGAGGCGGATCCGCCGCCGTGCCCCTGGCAAGGCCCGGTACAGGTCGGCCACCGCGTGGTAGAGGTCCGCGCCCACATCGGTGCCGTCGGCAAGGGTGCGCGACCTCGTGAGGGTCGTGAACGTGGCCAGGCGGACCTTGAGCGTGACCGTTCGGGCCCGGTATCCATCGGCCCGAAGCCGGGTGGCGACGCGCCCCGACAGGGCCAGGAGCTCGCGGAGGATCTCGGTGTCGTCGTCCAGGTCGCGCTCGAAGGTCTCCTCGTGACCGACCGACTTGGGCGTCTCGTAGGGGACGACGTCGCGCTCGTCGATCCCGTGGGCGAGCTCGGACAGGTGCGTGGCGCTCTGGGCGCCGAGGAGCCGTTCCAGGATGCTCACCGGCATGCGTCCCAGGTCCCCGATGGTATGCACCGCCATCCGTGCGAGGATCTCGCCCGTCTTCTCCCCCACCCCCCACATCCGTCCCACCGGCAACGGATCGAGGAACGCCTCGACGCCGTCGGCGGGCACCAGGAGCAGCCCGTCGGGCTTGCACTCGTCCGAGGCGACCTTGGCGACGAACTTGGTGGGAGCCACCCCGACGGAGCAGATGACCCCGATCTCGGATGCGACGTCGCGACGGATCTTGGCCGCGATCGCCTCCGGGGGGCCGAACAGCGTGGTGGCGCCCCCCACGTCCAGGAACGCTTCGTCCATGGAGATCGGTTCCACGAGCGGCGTGTGGGCCAGCAGCACCTCGCGGAACCGATTGGAGTACGTCCGGTAGGCCTCGAAGTCGGCCGGAAGGAACACGCCCTCGGGGCAGAGACGACGAGCCCGCACGCCGGGCATGGCCGAGCGCACGCCGGAACGCCGGGCTTCGTAGGAGGCGCTCGCCACGACGCCGCGTGGGCCCGCGCCGCCCACGATCACCGGCTTGCCCCGAAGGCTCGGGTCCTTCAGCACCTCCACGGAGGCGTAGAACGCGTCGAGGTCGACGTGCAGCATCGGTTCAGGAGGGCGTTGGCTCACGTGCGTCCCTCGGCATCCGTCGTACCTCCGCGCCGCGCTCACCCGGCCGAGCCTCCGCTCGCGTGCCACAGTTTCCGCATGGGGGCGACCGGATCGGTGGGCGCGGACATCGTCGCGCGGAGCTCGCCTCGGGCACGAGCCCGATGCAGCGCGGTGAGATCCCAGACCTCCTCAGCGATGATACTGATGCCCTTCACGCCGGTGCGGCGCAACTCGCCCCAGACCGCCATCGCGTAGGCGTGGAAGACCGTCTTGGCCACCTTCGGCTGCACCGACTCGAAGACCGTCACCTCCACGGGCCCGGTGGCGTCGTCCAGCGTGAGGAAGATGATCCGCTGCCCGCTGCGGATCGCCGGCGTCTGCGAGGACACCTTCACCCCTGCCACCATCACCTTCGTGCCCCCGCGCATCGCGGACAGCTCCCGGGTGCGCGTGACGCCCAGATCCGCCAGCAACGGCTCGAAGAAGCTCACGATGTGCCGAGACGCGTCCACCCCCAGGACCTCCAACTCCGCCCGCACGACCTCGGCGTCGGAGTAGTCCTTGAACACGTCCGCGGGCGTGGCGGCGTCGGCGAGCGTCATCTGATCCCCCTCCCGCACCACCTCCGCGGTCATCGCTTCGAACAGGTTGCGCCGCCGCTCTTCCCCACCCGAGAGCGCGTCGAACGCCCCCACATGCGCGAGCGCCTCGGTCACCGGTCGGCTCACGACCGTCCTTCGCATGAAGTCCCCCACATCCTTGAAGGGGCGCTCCGCGCGTGCCTGCAGGATCGAGCGGATCTCCGCGTCCGAGATCCCGTGCACGTCCTGCAACGCCAACCGGATCCCGAAGGTCGGTTGGGGTGGTTGGGGTGGGGACCGCGGCTCGGTCGGGCCCTCCCCCGAGCTGCTCGTCTCCGCTCGCTGCGCTCGCTGCGCTCGACGACGCTCGGGGGAGACCCTCCCTCCGCGGGATTCCTCACCATCTGCTCCGGGCGCTTCTTCGACGGTGTAGTCGGGGTCGCTTCGGTTCACGTCGAGCGGGAGGATCGGGATGTCGTGGCGTCTCGCGTCTTCGAGGATCAGCCTCCTGGGGTACATGCCGGGGTCGTGGGTGAGCAAGCCGGCGATGAGATGGGCGGGGAAGTGGGCTTTGAGGTAGGCGGATTGGTAGGTGGGGACGGCGAAGGCTGCGGCGTGGGCCTTGCAGAAGCCGAAGCTCGCGAACTGGGCTATGTCGTCCCAGGTCTGCTCCGCCACGACCGTGGCGACGCCGCGGCCCGCCGCCCTGGCGAGGAAGTCGGCCTTGAGGGTAGGGAGCATCCGTTCGTCGTCGAGGTTGCGCCGAACGTGGTCGGCGTAGGTGAGGGTGTAGCCGGCGAGGGCAGCGAGGGTGCGCATGACCTGCTCGTGATAGACGATCACGCCGTGGGTCTCCTGCAGGGCCGGCTTGAGCCCGGGATGGGCGTAGGTAGGGCGCTCGAGCCGCTCGCGCCGGCGCAGGAACGGACGGATCATGTCGGACTTCACGGGACCGGGGCGGAACAGCGAGATGTCCACGATCAGGTCCTCCCAGCGGCGGGGCTGGAGCTTCTGGAGGAGCTCGCGCTGCCCGGGTGACTCGATCTGGAAGCAGCCGAGGGTGTCAGAGGCACGGATCAGCTCGAAGGTGGGCTCGTCGTCAAGCGGGATCGCGTCCAGGTCCAGCTTCTGTCCCGTGGTGCGGGCGATCTCGTTGAGGGCGTGGCGCATGGAGCTGAGCATCCGCACGCCCAGGATGTCGAGCTTCAAGTAGCCCAGGAGCTCCACGTCGTCCTTGTCGGCCTGGATCATGCGGTGGCCGCCCGCGCTGCGCTCCAGCGGGACGCGCTCCACAAGGTCGTGGCCGGCCAGCACGATCCCGCAGGGGTGCAGCGCGATGTGGCGCGGGAAGCCGTCGAGGCGCTCGGCCACCGCGAACAGCCGCTCCATCTGCTCGAAGCGCAGGTTGATGCCCTGCAGCTCGGGGAGCTTCGCGAGGGCCTCGCGCAGGTGACGCGCGGAGATGTGCGGGAAGGACTTCGCGATCATGCCCACCTCGACGTCGGGCAGCGCGAGGGCCTTGCCTACCTCGCGGATCGACGAGCGGGCGCGGTAGGTGTCGATCATGGCCACGCAGCCCGCGCGCTCGGTCCCGTGGCGGGACAAGATCATGTCGTAGACGTCCTCGCGCCGGGCCGATTCCACGTCGATGTCGATATCGGGGAGCTCGTCGCGCATGGGGTTCAGGAACCGCTCGAACGCCAGGTCGTGGCGCAGGGCGTCCACGTCGGAGATGCGCAGCAGGTAGGTGACGAGCGAACCGGCTGCCGAGCCGCGGCAGGCCGCGCGGATGCCCATTGCCCGGATGTCCGCGGCGATGTCGGCCACCGTCAGGAAGTAGGCGGCGTAGCCCATCTGGCGGATCAAGGTGAGCTCGTGATGCAGGCGGTCGCGGAGTCCCTGCGTCTCGGCCACGCCGCGGTCGTGCACGCCGCGCCAGCAGCGCTCGGCCAGCACGGCGTCGGCGCCGCGCCCCGGTGGCGTTGGGAACTCGGGGAACCGCACCTGCTTGAGCCCCAGGTCGAACGCGCAGCGCTCGGCGATCTCTCCGGTGGCCGCGACGAGGTCGGGGCGCTCGCGGAAGAGCGCAGCCATCTCGGCCGAGGGCTTCAGCCAGCCCTCCGCGTTCGTGCGGCTGATGTTCGTGGCGGCCACCGGGACGATCCGGCGCATGCACTCCAAGGCGTCGGCGACGAACGCGTCCTCGGGCACGAGGTAGCGCACGGGGTTCGTGGCCACCGCGCGGGCGTCGGCGTGCTCGCTCAGGCGAAGCATCGCGCGGATCTCGTCGCGGGAGCCCGCCTCCACGCGATGCTCGACGCCCACGAAGCAGCGATCGCGGCCGAAGGCCTCGCGGAAGGGAGCCAGCAGCCCCGCGCCAGCGTCGATGCGCCCGGCCACGGCCAGGCGTCCCGGATGCGACCGGGGCCCGGCGATGGCCACGAGCCCGGCGGCGTGCGCGCAGATCTGGCTCGCGTCGAGCCAGGGATCGCCGCGGACGCCCAGCATGTGCGCGTCGGTGATCAGGCTGCACAGGTTGGCGTAGCCGATCGCGTCGGTGGCGAGCAGGACGACGTGCGCGTCCTGGGGAGGCGGCGAGGAGGCCCTGACCGTGAGCGAGGCGCCGAGCAAAGGCTGCACGCCCACGTCCTGGCAGGCCCGCACGAACCGGGCGGCGCCGTAGAGGCCGTCGCGGTCCGTCATCGCCACGACCGGCATGCCCAGCTCCGCGGCACGCCGGGCGAGCTGCTCGGGCGTGAACGCGCCCTCCTTCAAGGAGAAGCAGGAGCGCACGTCCAGATGCACGAAGTCAGATCGTGCCATCATGCCATCGTCAAGTGTTATCATTCCATCAGGATGATCCGCACGCAGATCCAGCTCACCGAGGAGCAGGCAGGCAAGGCCAAGCGCCTGGCGACCGACCGAGGTGTCTCGATGGCCGAGGTGATCCGCGACGCCATCGAGAGGCTCCCCGATAGGGACGATCGCGCCGAACGATACGCCAGGGCGCTCGCCGCCATCAAGCGTGGGGGTTTCCGCGACCGCGAGGGCAAGACCGACGTGAGCGTCGAGCACGACCGGTATCTCGCCGATGCGTTCGAAGCCGACCTGCGTAAGCGATGACGACGTTCGTCGATTCTTCGGCGCTCTTCGCCGCGATGGATGAAGGTGATCCCTCGCATGAGGAGGCGTTCGCTTGGCTCGAGGCATCCGCAGCAGCTCCAGAGCGGTTGCGCACCCACAACTACGTCGTGGTGGAAACGGTCGCGCTGACCCACGCGCGCCTCGGCACGTCTGCTGCCCGCATGCTGATCAACGACGTGTTGCCCGCGTGCGAGGTGCGATCCGTGGACGACGACCTGCATCAACGTGCCGTCATCGCGTACCTCGCGGGACTGGGCCGGCGTGTCTCGTTCGTCGACCGGATGAGCTTCACCATGATGCGTGCCGAACGCATCGACCGGGCATTTGCGTTCGACCCGGATTTCCGACGCGAGGGCTTCGAGACCGTCCCTTAGGCGGGGGTCGAGACGGGCTGGTCGCGCCGGATCGCCGCCACGGTCATCAGCACAGCCGACGGCACGAAGAACAGGCCCACCGACAGGAGCCCGAGCACGCAGAACGCCCACAGGAGCACCGCCGAGATGATCCGCGCGGCTCGGGCGGGGATCAACGCGCCGGCAAGCGCGATCAGGACGGGCACCGCCACCACCACGAGCACCCAGGCTCCTTGGTTGGAGAATTCGCTGACCCGGTAGGAACGGGTGACCTCGACGCCGCCGGGAATCCCATGGCCCTCGGTGACTTGGCCGAGCGGGGCGAACGCGGTCACCGCCGCGGCCACGACCGCCGCCAGGAACGACCAGACCGCGAACCGTTTCAGCATCGTGCATCCAATCTACGCCATCGAGAGAATCGATCCCGACCTCTCGCGCGAGGGCTCCGCGACCGCCCCTTAGCCCGGGCGCACCCCTCAGCGCTCCCAGATCGATGGGTCGTGGGCGAAATGAACACGGACGGGGTCGATCGATCGCAGGTGATCGATCGAGCGAGCGTAAGCGCCAGGGTCGGACGAGGTGGATCGGCCCAACGCCTGCGGACCCTCGGCTCCCTCCCACTCGTCGCGAGACCGCACCGCTTGACCGGCCAGGACGACCACACCGTCCGGGTCGTCGATGACCAGCGACTGGTGCCCCGCGGTATGTCCGGGTGTCGGGATCAGCCGGATGCCGGAGGCGACCTCGGCCTCGCCGTCGAGGAGCTCGTACTCGAGGCCCGGCACGTCGATCCATCCTGGCACCGTGTATCCGGGCTCGTGGACCATGGCCCACTCGGCGCGCTGTACGAAGATCGGCAGCCCTCGCAACCAGGCGTTCTGCCCGCAGTGATCGAAGTGCAGGTGGCAATTGGCCGCGCCCGTCACGTCGCCAAGTGAGATCCCGGCCGCCTCGACGGCATCCTCGACCGGTCGCACGCGCGGCGAGAACGTGGCGTCGATCTCGGCGTTGCCGAACCCGGCGCCATTGTCGAACAGGAAGAGCCCACCGGGGTGCTCGACCGCATGTCCGAACGACGGCAACCATTCGATCCCAAACCGAGCTCGGTCCGCGTCGGGGAGCCGCAGCTCGGAGACTAGGAACGGGATGACGCGGACATCGCCCACGGCGCCACGCTAGTCCCATAGGCGTTCCATGTGCCAGCGGTCGCGCTGGCGGTCGAAGTAGAGGTCCCACACGGCGCCGCCGCGAGCCTCCACCCGCCAGTATTCGCGGTCCCGGCCGTCGTCCCACCAGCGGCCCTCGATGCGCCACTTCCCGATCACATCGACGACGTCGTAGTGGCGGCCTCGCCACTCGAACACCGAGGGCATCCCGGCATCGCGCTCGACCCGGATCTCCTCGTCGAAACGCTTCGTCACGTGACGGACCTCACAGACTCGTTACCGAACATATGTTCGAGCGGGAAACGAATGTACGCCCGGCCCCCGACATCCGTCAAGACGTCTGAGCTGGACCGGATGGAGCCTGGGCGGGGGGTTGAGCAGGCCGTATCATGCGGCGGGCACCTGCATGGGCGAGGGACGAGGGGAGCACGATGGCCACGGTGATCGATCCGAGCGAACCGCGCTCCCCCGCGGCCCAGGGCACCGCCGCATCCGACGCGCAGATCGATCAGGTCGAGCGCTACAGCGCCCACAACTACCACCCGCTGCCCGTGGTGGTGGCCGAGGCCGAGGGGGCGTGGGTCACCGACACCGAGGGCCGCCGTTACCTGGACATGCTGGCCGCCTACTCGGCCCTGAACTTCGGGCACCGCCATCCGGACCTCGTGCGCGCGGCCAAGGAGCAGCTCGACCGCGTCACCCTCACCTCGCGGGCGTTCCACAACGACCGGTTCGGGCCGTTCGTCCAGGGGCTCGCCGAGCTGTGCGGCATGGAGATGGTGCTCCCCATGAACACGGGAGCCGAGGCCGTGGAGACCGCGCTCAAGACCGCGCGGCGCTGGGGCTACGACGTGAAGGGCGTCCCGGCCGATCGCGCGAAGATCCTCACGTGCAGCGGCAACTTCCATGGACGCACGATCACCATCGTGAGCTTCAGCTCCGACGACGACGCCAGGGGCGGGTTCGGGCCGTTCACCCCCGGGTTCGCGGAGGTGCCCTACGGCGACGCTGAGGCGCTCGCGGGCGCGCTCGCCGATCCCGACGTGGTGGGCTTCCTCGTGGAGCCGATCCAGGGCGAGGCGGGCGTGGTGCTGTCGCCCGAGGGGTACCTGCGCGCGGCGCGTGAGCTGTGCACGCGACACGGGGTCCTGCTGCTCGCCGACGAGATCCAGTCCGGCCTGGGCCGCACGGGGACCACGTTCGCGTGCGAGCACGAGTCCGTCGCACCCGACGTCTACATCCTGGGCAAGGCCCTGGGTGGCGGGATCATGCCGCTCAGCGCCGTGGTGTCCTCTCGCGAGATCCTCGGCGTGTTCGGCCCGGGCGAGCACGGCAGCACGTTCGGCGGCAACCCGCTCGCGTGCGCGATCGGCATCGAGGTGATCCGGCTGCTGAACACGGGCGAGTACCAGGATCGCGCGGCGCGCCTCGGCGAGCGGCTCATCGGGCGCCTGCGCGAGGAGGCGCCCGCGCGAGCCGTCCGCGAGGTCCGCGGGCGGGGCCTGTGGGTGGGGATCGAGCTCACCCCCGAGGCCGGGCCCGCCCGCGCGGTGTGCGAGCGACTCATGCAGGAGGGGGTGCTCGCGAAGGACACGCACGAGACGACGGTGCGCCTCGCTCCGCCGTTGTGCGTGAGCCGGGAGGACCTCGACGGGGCGACCGACCGGATCATCGCGGTCCTCGCGGAGCGCGTGTGAGCACGGATCATCCGACCAGGGAAATGCGCGACGCTACCGCACCTTCTCGCGGCCGGGCATAGGATGCCCGCGGGTCACGACCTGGATCGTGCCGAAAGGAGAGAGGAAACCATGGACGACGCGGGAGGTACATCCCCTCAGAGGCCGAAGCCGTCATTCGACATGGCGTCGATGGCCACCGCCACCAAGATCGTGCTGGTCGGTGGCATCTTGCTGCTCGTGGACAGCTTCTTGTCCTGGCAGAAGGTGTGCGTTGACGCAGGACCCATCGGCAACTTCTGCGGGAAGGCCAGCGCATGGGGCGGCGACGGAAGTTTCGCGGGGCTCATCATGGGCCTGCTGTTGATCGCCCTGCTGGTGTTCGAAGTGGTTCGTCTGACCAACGCCGAGATCACGGGGTCGCTGCCGATGGCGTCTTCGAAGGTGGCCGCCTACCTGGGCTTCGGGGTCGTGGGCTTCGGCGTCTTGAAGTTCCTCCTCGTGGTCACGAACCACGCCGCCTTCGCCGCGTGGATCGGACTCGTGCTGCTGGCCGTGGTCGGCTACGGAAGCTGGCTCCACTTCAAAGAGCCGGAGGCCTAGGCGCCTCACGAAGGGAGGGGTTCGATGTCCGACGATATCGGTGGGTTCTCCGCGCCACCGCCACCACCACCACCGCCCAGCGCCGGAGGGGGCGGGTCATTGCCGCAGCGCGGGCTCGGCGACATCCTCACGGCCGCGTTCGACATCTACAAAGCGAACGCGGCCAAGCTCATCGGCATCGTGGCCATCGTGGTCATCCCGCTGTCCCTGATCGGTGCGCTCCTCACCAAGCTCGCCTTCAAGACGAGCTGCGACACGGTGAACAGCCCGTTCGTCACGGCCAAGGTCTGCCAACCGCAGAGCGCCGCCGTGGTCCTGTTCCTGCTCGCCCTCGGCCTCGCGCTGGCCTTCATCATGTCGTTCGTGGTACAGGCCGCGATCGCGCGCGCCGCGGGTGAGGCAACGGTCGGTGACCCGGTCGACGCGAACGAGAGCTATCGCTGGGGGTTCCGTCATCTCGGCAACGTCCTATGGATCTCGATCCTGGCGGGCCTGTGCATCCTCGGCGGGCTGATCCTGTTCGTGATCCCCGGACTCATCATCGCGATCTTCTTGACCGTCGTGATCCCCGCCCTGCTGTTCGAGAACAAGCGCGGGACGGAGTCGCTCGGCCGCTCTTGGAACCTCGTGCGGGGTCATTTCTGGCACGTGGTGGGCGTCGTCATCGTCACGGGGCTGATCACCGGCATCGTCTCGGGGATCTTCAACGCGCTGGGAGGGAACAACTGGCTGCTGTACTGGATCATGGACTCGATCGGCCGGATCATCACCGTGCCGTTCGCGGCCCTGGTCTCGGTGCTCCTGTACCTGGACCTGCGGGCCCGCTCTGAGGCCCTCACCGGGGACCAGGTTCGCGCGGAGCTCGCTTCGAACGCGTAGCCGATCGGGGGACGTGGTTCGGAGCCATTAGGGTGAAGGTATGGAGCGCCGGTTCAAGAGCGGGGACGTCGTCGTGCTCCGCGAGGTGTGGGACGGTCGCGTCTTCTGTGCCCGTCCGGTCACCGTGGTCGAAGACACCCCCGCACGGTCGATCTTCTACGTGCCCCCCGTGATCCACGCCCTCGAGCCCGAGGACGAGGAGGGGGCGCCTGTGCGCATCCCCGACCGCCGCTGGCGACTCAAGGAGCACGAGGTGCACCACGACCACGTCTTGTCCTTCGCGTTCCCCGACACGTCGTACGCGATCCTGGCGTCCTGGGACGGGGACTCCGGCGCGTTCCGCGGGTGGTACGTCAACCTCCAGTCTCCGCTGCGTCGCACGGACATCGGCTTCGACACCCGGGAGCACGTGCTGGACGTCCTCGTCTCGTCCGACCGATCGAGCTGGCGCTGGAAGGACGAGGACGAGCTCGAGCAGGCCGTCGAGGAAGGGCTGTTCTCCCCGCAGGAGGCCGCTGGGTTCCGCGCGGCCGGCGAGCGCGCCGCCGAGCGCGTGATGCTGCACGAACCGCCGTTCGACGAGGACTGGGAGCGCTGGCGTCCCCCGCCGGGGTGGAACGCACCCGAGCTACCCGGGAGCGTCGAGGCCACGCCGGTCTCGGCCTGATCCAGGACCTCTGCGCAGCCTGATTCAGGTCCCGAGGGACGGGGCGATCGACTCCACGAACTCCCGGATGCGGGGCTCGCCCTGGCTCGGCCACTCCAGCATGAGGTAGCCGATGCCCTCGGCGGCCATCCAATCGTAGGCGGCGCGCACCTCGTCCCACGGCTCGGCGATCGACAGGCTGGACGCGCGCAGGATGCTCGCGGGGTCACGCCCCGCGGCGCCCGCCGCGTCGTCGACGATCCCGCGTATCTCCCGATACTCGGCGGCGTCGTCGGCCCAGCCGTGCCACGCGTCGGCGTGGCGTCCCGCGATCGGCAGCGTGCGCGTTCTTCCGGTGCCCCCTACCCAGATCGGCGGATTCGGCCGCTGCACGGGTCGCGGATGCAAGGTGGCCGATCCCAGGGAGTACCTGCGGCCCCGGAAGGTCACGTCGTCCTGGGTGAACAGGGCCCGGAGGATCTGTACCCCCTCCTCCAGCCCATCCATCCGATCGCCGACCGAGGGGAACGGGATCCCGTAGGCCGCGTGTTCCGCCTCGTTCCACGCCGCGCCCACGGCGCACTCCACCCTGCCGTTCGAGAGCTGGTCCACGGTGAGGACCTGGGCCGCCAGAACCGCCGGCCACCGATGCGTCATCCCGGTCACCATCGTGCCCAGGCGGATCGTCGAGGTCTCGCGCGCCAGACCCGCCAGGAGGGTCCATGCCTCGAGGTTCGGGCCTTTCGGGTCGCCGATCAGCGGCAGGAAATGGTCGCACACCCACACCCCGTCCAGGCCGAGCTCCTCCGCCATCCACGCGCGGTGGACGAGCTCATCGAAGCGCAGGTGGTGCTGCTCGGTCTCGAGTCCGAAACGCACGGTCAGCCTCCGGGTTGCCGCGGGCGCGTTAGCACGCGAGTCTATCCGCATGACCGCACCCGATCTCTCCGCGCTCCGTGCCCGGTTCCCGGCCCTTCGCCGCACCCATGATGGCCGCCCCGCCGTGATCGTCGACGCCCCGGGCGGCTCCCAGGTGCCCGACACCGTGATCGAGGGGGTGGCCGCGCGCTACCGCGAGGGGATCTCCAACCTGGACGGGGCGTTCGCCACGAGTCGCGAAACCCAGCGCGTCGTGGACGCCGCGCGGCGGGCGGGGGCGGACCTCGTGGGGACGTCGCCGGAGCGGATCGTGTTCGGCCCCAACTCCACCTCCCTGCTGTTCCACGCGGCGCACTCCTTCTCGCGCACGCTCGAGCCCGGCGACGAGGTCGTGGTGACGCGTCTGGACCACGACGCGAACATCAGGCCCTGGGCGCTGGCGGCGCGCGACGCCGGCGCCACCGTGCGCTGGGTCGACGTGCGGCCCGAGGACGCCACGCTGGACGTGACGTCCTTCCACGAGGCGCTCGGCGACCGCACGCGCCTGGTGGCCTTCACCCTCGCATCCAACGGCGTGGGCACGATCACTCCGGCCGCGGCGCTCGTGCGCTCGGCGAAGGAGGTGGGCGCGCTGGTGGTGGTGGACGGCGTCCACCTGGCCCAGCACCGCGCCATCGACTTCGACGCGCTGGGTGCGGACCTGGTGAGCGTCTCGCCGTACAAGGTGTTCGGGCCACACCTGGGGATGCTGGCCGGGAGCCCTGCCGTCCTCGACGGTTGGGACCCCTATCGCGTGCGGCCGGCGCAGGGCTACCCCTCGCCCGAGCGCTGGGAGACCGGCACGCAGAACCACGAGGGCCTCGCCGGATTCGTGGCAGCCGTCGACTATCTCGCCGAGGCGGGGCGCGACCACGGCGAGCCGGTCGACGACTCGCGCGGGGCGGCCGTTCGTGCGGCGTTCGCGGTCTTCGGCGAGCACGAGCGCGCCCTCGCTGGCCGATTCCTCGAGGGCCTCGCGCGCATCGAAGGCGCCCGCCTGTGGGGCGTGAGCGATCCCGATCGCCTGGACGAGCGGACCCCCACCTTCGCCCTGCGGCTGGGCGGCCACCATCCGGCCAAGACCGCCGCGGCCCTCGGCGAGCGGGGGATCTTCGTGTGGGACGGGCACTACTACGCGATGGAGCTGATGCAGCGTCTGGGCATCCTCGACGACGGCGGCGCGGTGCGCATCGGCTTCTGCCACTACCACACGTCCGACGAGGTGGATCGCGTCCTGGAGGCCCTCGCGGACCTGGCTTAGCCTCGGCGAGGGGTCCCGAAGGGCCGCGCCCCGCTTGCTAGGATGACCCGACCGCTGGGGCCCCGGTTCGGGGTCTCCTCCTTCGAAAGGACGTCCATGCGCATCCTCATCCTGGGCGGCGACGGATACCTCGGGTGGCCCACCGCGATGCGGTTCTCGAACCGCGGCCACGAGGTCCACGTCGTCGACAACTACCTCCGGCGTCGGGCGCACCGGGAGGCGGGCACCGATTCCCTCACGCCCATCGCGGCGGGCCTGCCCGAGCGCGTCGCGGCCTGGAAGGACGTCACGGGCCACGACATCGGCTACACCGAAGGCGATCTGTGCGACTGGGAGGTCACGGAGAACCTCTTCGATGCCTTCCGTCCCGAGGCGGTCATCCACTACGGAGAGATGCCCTCGGCCCCCTACTCCATGAAGGACCGCGATCACGCCGTCTTCACGCAGACGAACAACGTCGTGAACACCCTGAACGTGATCTACGCGATCCGCGACATCACCCCCGAGGCCCACCTCGTGAAGCTCGGGACGATGGGCGAGTACGGGACGCCCGACATCGACATCGAGGAGGGCTACATCACCATCGAGCACAACGGGCGCAGCGACACGCTTCCGTTCCCCAAGCTCCCGGGCTCGATGTATCACCTGTCGAAGGTCCACGACTCCCACAACATCCACTTCGCGTGCCGCGTATGGGGCATGCGCGCCACCGACCTGAACCAGGGCGTCGTCTACGGGATCGCGACGGACGAGACGCAGCTGGACGACCGGCTCCTCACGCGCTTCGACTACGACGACGTCTTCGGCACCGCGCTGAACCGGTTCTGCCTGCAGGCCGTCATCGGACATCCGCTCACCGTTTACGGGACGGGTGGTCAGACGCGCGGGTACCTCAACATCGTGGACACCCTGCAGTGCGTCGAGCTCGCGGTCCTCAACCCCGCCGAGCGCGGCGAGATGCGCGTGTTCAACCAGTTCACCGAGGACTTCTCGGTGCTGCAGCTCGCCGAGATCGTGCAGAAGGCCGGCGCCGAGGTGGGCCTGGACGTCGCCATCGATCCGATCCGCAACCCGAGGGTGGAACTCGAGGAGCACTACTACCACCCCGCGCACACCAAGCTGCTGGACCTCGGCCTGAAGCCGCACCTGCTGAGCGAGGCGCTGATCGAGACGATGTTCGCCACGATGCAGCGCTATCGGGATCGCGTGATCACGGATCACATCCTGCCCGGCGACCGTTGGCAGCCGGCGGACGCGGACGCGGACGCGACCACGCCCTAGGCGCCATGTCCGCGCTCCGGTACCTCGGCATCATCGCCGCGCTGGGGTTCGCCTTGTTCGCCGTGCGCGGGCACGCGCGGCGCGGGATCAGCCGACTCACCCTCATCATCGCGATCATCCTGTCGCTGCTCGTGATCGTGCTGGCGATCTGGCCCAACGCGTTCGACCCGATCTTCAAGACGTTCAACTTCAACCCTCCGCAGAACCAGGTTGAGTCCGAAGCGCGCACGCGGCTGATCTTCGTCCTCATGGTGGCCGTCCTCGTGCTGTTCTTCTTGCTCCTTCGCGTGCAGTCGGCCGCCGACGTGAACGAACGGAGCATCCGGCTGCTGGTCGAGGCGATGGGCCAGGAACGGTTCGACTGGGAGCGCGCGGCTGCGCTCCCGGAGGGTCCCCGCCTGGTGACGGTGTCCCCCGCGTTCAACGAGGCCGAGAACGTGGCCTCGGTCATCCATCGGATCCCCGAGTTCATCGACGGCTACCGGTTGGTCCCCCTGGTGGTGAGCGACGGCTCCGAGGACCGCACGGCGGAGGTCGCGCGCGCGGCCGGCGCGTTCGTGGCGGAACTGCCGATCCGGCGCGGAGGCGGGCTGGCGCTGCGCGTGGGCTACGACATCGCGCTGAAGCTCGGCGCCGATATCGTGGTGACGCTCGACGCCGACGGCCAGCACCAGCCGGAGGAGATCTCGGTGATGATCGGGCCCATCGTGGCCGGAGAGGCCGACTACGTGAACGGGTCTCGCCTGCTGGGCACCTTCGAGAAGGAGAGCCTCGTCCGCCACCTCGGCGTGCATTTCTTCTCGCGATTCATCACGGTCCTGACCGGTCGGCGCATCACGGACCCCTCCAGCGGGTACCGCGCCGCGCGCGCCGACCTCCTCAAGCAGCTCGTGCTCGAGCAAGACCAGTTCTGGACGAGCGAGATCCTCATCGAGGCACTCCGCCACAAGGCCACGGTGAAGGAGGTCCCCGTCACGATCGAGGCGCGCAAGGGCGGAAAATCCAAGAAACCCAAGTCCCTGAAGTACGGGTATTACTTCTCGAAGGTCATCATCCAGACCTGGCTGAGATGATGGCCGCCCCGTCCCGGTCCTCGTTCCGGTCGCGGCCAGGCTCCCTCCTGGGCTCCCTCCTGGCGATCGTGGCTCCGGCGATCGTGATCGGCGGCCTCTACCTCGCCCCGTTCCTGCGCGACGCCGCCACGATGCCGTTCGGCTTCGACACGGCGGGGTACGTGTGGCGGGCGGAGATGGTGCACGGAGCGGGCGTCGACAGCCTGAGCCCGGAGGTCTTCGGCGACCGCAAGGCGCTCGGCTACCGGCCCGCCTATCCCGTGCTCCTGAGCCTGCTGCGCACGGCGACGGGCGCCTCGCCCCTCGCGCTGGCGTGGGTGTTCCCCGCGGCGATGGCGGCGCTCATCGGGCTGGGCGCCGGCGCGATGGCCGCGGACGGGCTCCTGGAGGGACGGGGCCGCTCCGGTGCGGTCGCCCTCGCGGTGGGCGGATCGGCGTTCATCGCGTGGACCGCGGTGGGCTACGCCACGGCCCTCGCGTTCGACGTGATCGCGATCGCGCTGGCGGTGGCGGCGCTGCGCGTGAGCGCGCGCGGACGGGGTGTGGCGGCCGGAGCGTTGCTGCTCGCGGGCGGGGTGCTCTACCACTGGATGTTCGCGGCGGTCCTCGCGGCCGTGTTGGCGGCCTTCGCCCTGGTCCTGACGATCGCCCGGCGTTTGGCCCTCGATCGCGCCTGGGGACCCGTGGCCGGAGGTCGTCGGTTGGGGTGGATGCTGCTGGGTGGAGGGGTGCTCGGCGGCATCGGGCTGTTGTTCGCGCCCGAGCTGCCCGGCCACCTTCCGCACGTGCACTACGGCGGGCCCGGGTCGCTCACGTTCATCCGCGAACGTCTGCCCTCGATGGCCCTGTGGTGGACGCTTCCCCTCGCCACGATCGGCACCGCGCTCGTGGCCTCGGACCGCGGCGGCGAGCGACGCTGGGGCGTGGCGCTCCCCGCGATCTGGGCCTGCCTCGCCCTGGTGGGCCTGGGCGCCTGGTACGTGCTGCACCTGCCGACCCCACCGTATCGGTGGGCGGGGTTCGCGTTCGTGATCCCCGCGTTGGTCGTGCTGGGTGCCCTTGCCATCTGGACGCGCGCGGGCAACCGGTGGCCGGGCGCCGGCACGGCGGCGGGGATCGGGCTGGCCGTGGTGACCGTGATGGCGTTCGTGGGCGCGGGGGCTCACGTGTGGTGGGACCTGGCCTCGCCGCGGATCGACGCCGCGCAGCTCGCCCAGGTGCGCACGGTGGCCGGCTACCTCGCGCAGACGCCCGCGGCCACGCCGGTGCTCTTCCTCACCGCGCCCAGTCGAGGCAGCGCGCCCTTGGACCTGATCCGGGCCGGGCTCCCCGCCGATCGGATCCCCGACGTCTCGCTCGCGAGCGCGCGCGTGCGCGCCGACGGCTCCCTGGTCTCCTCCGGAGGAACGCCCCTCGTTCCGCCGCCCGGGTCCGCGGTCGTGGTCCTGGACACGCTCCTGGGGGGGAGCCCGGCGGGCACCCCGCTGGGCGGCGGCATCACCCTCGTCGCCGGGCCGGCTCCGGCCGGCCGGATCGACGCCGCACCGCTCCCCCGCGCGCCGTCCTGGCCCGCGCTCGTGGGATGGTGGGCGTTGATCCTCCTGGTCCTCGGCGCCGTGGGCTCGGGGTGGGCGAGCGGCCTCACCGACCTCCCGGCAGCGGGCCGGGTCGCGATCGCGCCGGCCATGGCCATGGCGGTCCTCGGGCTCGTCGGCACCGTCGCGAGCCGTCTCGGCGTGCCCATGAGCGGCGCCAGGGGCCTGAGCCTCATGCTCGCGGCCGCGGGCGCGGGCTGGGGAGTCTGGTGGGTCATGCATCGGTCGGCCCACCCGATGACCGACGGCGGGCCCGACCGTACGTCGCAGACGCAGGACGCGGCTTCCGCAGGACGCAGCGGACGAGCACCAGGACCGGCAGCGTGATGCCCAACACGTACGCGACCTTCGCCCAGCCTCGGTCGAACCCTCCGATGAGCCCGATCAGCGCCGAGGCGAAGATGATCGCGGAGGCGATCCGCCAGGAGCGCCAGCCGGGCCGGCCCCGCACGACGACGAGGGACGCAGCGGTGGCCACGACCGTGGCCGCCGTGGCCAGCACGACCCCGGCGAGGTGCACCGACCCGTGCCACGTGGGACGCACGTCCGGCACGTCGGTGGTGAACGCCAGGAGCAGGTCGCCGCAGGCGATCAGCACGAACGCCCACGTCACCCAGCGCGACCGAAGCACGGGCCGCAGCGCGCCGAGCGCGAACACCAGGTAGCAGCTCCCCAGCCACACGAACGCCAGGGTCTGCGGGATCGACGCCGGCGGGCCGCCGGTGGCCATGTTGCTGGGCCAGCTCGCCCATCCCTGCGCGTGGATGAGCTCCGGGCGCAGCGCCGCCATCGAGAACGACATCACGAGGAAGCCAACGGGACCGGCCCCGCCGACCAGGGCGGCGCGCCGGACGCCCATCACCCGGCGGCGGGAGCGGCAGGGGTGGCGGTCGTCGCGCGGGCCACGGCGGCCGCCAGGCGAGCGTTGTCCTCCAGCAGGTCCAGGTTGGCCTCGAGACTGCGACCCTGGGTGAGCTCGGCCAGCGCCGCCAGGAGGAACGGCGTCCGGGCCTTCGCCCCGATCCCCGCCCGGTCCGCCATCGCCTCGGCCTCCCGCGCGGCCGCGGCCACCTCGTCCGCGTCCATGGCCGAGGCGGCGGGGACCGGATTGCACAACAGCACCGTCGAGCGGGTCTCGAGGTCCAGCGAGGCACGCAGGACCGCCGCGGCCGCGACGGGCGTGTCGACGCGGTGTTCGAGACCCACCGGGGTCTCACGGACCAGGAAGAACGGCAGCCGGTCCACGCCGTAGCCCACCAGCGCCACGCCCAGCTCCTCGAGCCTCTCCGCCGACGCCGCGGGGTCGATGATGGACTTCGGCCCGGAGCACACAAGGAGCCCGGGCGTGCGCGCGAGCTCCAACAGATCGGCGCTGACGTCGGGTACCGCGCCGGGGTGTACGCCGCCGATTCCCCCCGTGGCGCTCACCGTGACACCCACCCGGGCGGCGGCCCAGATCGTGGCGCTCACCGTGGTGGCGCCGAGGTCGCCGCCGGCCACCGCGAGGGGGATGTCGCGGCGCGCGACCTTCGCGGCGCCGCCGGTGGGAGCCGCGAAGCGCTCGAGTTGGGCGGCGCCGAGACCCACGATGAGCGCGCCGTCCACCACGCCCACCCACGCGGGCACCGCCCCGCTCGCGCGGATGGCCGCGCCCATGCGTTGGGCGCACTCCTGGTTGCGCGGATGCGGGAGCCCCTGGCCGATCACGCTCGTTTCGAGCCCCACCACGGCGCCTCCTCGTGCGAGCGCGCGCGCCACCTCCTCCCCCACCACGATGCGCGTCACGCGGCCCCCTCGGGGGGCCAGGCCTGCAGGCTCGAGGCCGCGAGCGCCCCCGCGCGGCAGGCGCGGTCGAGGGCCTCGCGTACCGGGACGCCCCGCGCCAGGGCCCCCAGCAGCACCCCGTCGAAGGCGTCGCCCGCGCCGGTGGGATCCGCCTCTTCGATCGCGGCCGTGGGAGCCCGATGGAGCTCGCCATCGACCACGAGAGCCGCACCGTCGGTGCCGAGTTTCACGCAGGCGAGCTGATAGCGCTCCCCGAGCGCCCGGGCGGCTTCCGGGCCGGCGCGCCCCGTCAACGAGCGCGCCTCGAGCGCGTTCGCGAGGATCACCGTGGCGCGTTCGGTGCTCGCGAAGAAGCGGTCGACCCCGAAGGCCTCAACGAGCGGCCACGAGGCCGCCTCAACCGCCACGAGGGGAGCTACCGCACGCTCGAGCGCCGCCACTGCGGTCTCGTGGGTGTCCTCGTGCATGAGCAGGTAGCCCGACACGAGCACCGCGCCGCACACGAGCGCGCCGGGCAGGGAATCGGGGCCGAGCAGCGCGTTGGCTCCGCGGTCGGCGACCATGGAACGCTCCCCCGCCTCGTGCACCACGAGCATGGTGCCGGTCGCGGCCTGCGCGAAGGGCGTGAGATGCGTCTTCACCCCGCGATCGCGCAGCGCCTCCGCGACGAGACGACCCGTGAGATCGGTGCCCACCCCGCCGTGCACGCGGACCTCGGCCCCGTCCCAGGCCGCCCACGCCGCGGCGTTCGCCGAGGTCCCGCCCGGCTGGACCAGGACCCGGCCGTGCACGTCGCCGCCGCGGGCGAGGCCGCCCGCGTCCACGCGGACGTCCACCATCACGTCGCCGATGCACAGCAGGTCCACGCAGCGAAGCCTACGCGAGCCGCAGGGACCGGCCGCGTACGCGCGCTCAGGCGCCCGCCGACCACGCGCCGAACGCGGCCCAGAACGGGTCGAGCCCCGGGTGCACGAGCGGCTCGGCCACGCCGTCGCGTACCAGGACCCGCCCATCTTGCGCATCGGTCACTTCTCCCACGATCGCCGCCTCGATGTCCTCGTCGGCGAGTGCAAGGAGGTAGGCCGGCGCGCGGTCCGCCACGACCGTGGCGATCAGGGAGCCCTCGCTGATCGAGACGTACGGGTCGATGCCCACGTGGTCGCAGACCGCGCGGACCTCGGGGCGAACCGGGATCGCGTCGAGGTCCACCCGCATTCCGACGTCGGCGGCGAGGGCAACCTCGAGGAGACCGCCGAGGACCCCTCCCTCCGTGGCGTCGTGCATCGACGTCACCCCCGCCTCGCGCAGGCCGAAGCGCGCCGCCACGCGCGCCTCGGGCACGACCGTCATCTGCTCGAACAAGGCGTCGGCCCGCCGCACGACCTCGGAGCCCACGCCCGCGGCGAGGCGGTCGGGGAAGGTGGCCGCGAACAGCGCCGTGGCCTCGATGGCCGCGCCCTTCGTGACCACGACGGCGTCGCCGGGGCGCGCCATCGTGGGGGTGACGAAGGCGTCGGCCGCTCCGAGCGCCATGCACGTCGCGCCGCCCACCATGGGCCAGGCGCATCCGTCGTAGCGGGCAGTGTGGCCCGTGACCACCGCGATGCCCAGCTCCTCGCAGGAGCGCGAGAACGCACTCCACAGCGCGGCGAGCTCATCGTCGTCGACCTCCGGTGGGAGGTTGAGATCGACGGCCATCCACCGCAGCGGGAGCCCGCTCGTGGCGGCGTCGGAGGCGAGGATGTGCACCGCGAACCACGCCGCGCGCTCCCAGCCGTAGGCCGGCACCACGAACACCGGATCCGCGGTCAGTGCCATCGCGACCCCGTCGGCCACCTTCACCACGCCCACGTCCACGCCGTGGCGCGGCCCCACCAGCACGTCGCCGTCGGGGGCGCCCAGGCGGCGCAGGATCACCTGCTCGAAGAGCTCCGCGGTGGCCTTGCCGGTCCGTTGCTCGCTCATGGCGTTCCTCCGTGGTCGTCTCGGAACCTCTGCACGGCGGCGCGCAGCTCCGCCGTGGCCGCCACCGGATCGGGCGCCGCCACCACGGCTGAGACAACGGCCACGCCCGCGGCGCCCGCGGCGAGGACCCGGGCCGCGTTGCCCGCGTCGATCCCCCCGATCCCCACTACGGGAAGGCCGGCGGCCTCGACGATCGCTCCGATCGCCTCGAGCCCGGCTGGCTCGGCCTCGGGCTTCGTGCCCGTGGGCCATACGGTCACGCCCAGGTAGTCCGCGCCGGCGGCGGCCGCCGCATGCGCCTGGTCGACGGACGACACCGTAACGCCGAGGACCCGTCCCTCGCCCAGCCGGGCGCGCGCACCCATCGGGTCGTCGCGTTGACCGACGTGCGCGCCGGCACCCTCCACGCGGGCCGCGACCGCGGGGCGATCGTTGAGCACGAACAGCGTCCCCTCGCCGGCGCAGCGCTCGGCCACGATGGTGGCCAGCGAGAACAGCGCGTCGTCGTCGAGCTCGAGAGCCCGCAGCTGGATGGCCGTGGCGCCGCCCCGCAGGGCCGCCTCCGCGACATCGAGGTGGCCGCGCCCCTCAACGAACGTCCCGGACGTCACGACGTAGACGCCCAGCTGCCGGGGATCGAACGGCGTCATCCGCGTCAGGCGTCGCCCGCGGGCGGGGGCGCGACGGGGACCGGGCCGGTGAGATCGGGCTCCATCGAGCGCGCGAGCGCCTTCTCTCGCAGGAACTTCTTCCAGTCCCCCGTCTTCACCGAGAACCGGATGTCGGTGAGGATCGTGACGACGCCGATCACGATCAGGACCGCCGCCGACCACCACGGCGCGCCCGAGCCCGGCCAGAACGCGAGCGCCAGGAAGGGCGCGACCTTGGTGACGATGGCCCCCGAGGCGTGGAACCAAGCGCGGCTATCCGGATCCGCGCGCAGGTACGTGGCGTAGTCGGTCTTGAGGCCCGGGCGTGGCGGCGGCGGGCCGCCCAGGAAGTAGTCGGTGAAGCGGATGTCGATGGCGCGGCCCACGAGCCAGTGCGCCGGGCCGTGGAACGCGACGGTCCACACCGCGCCCGCCGCGACGAGCGCGAGCCCGCGCGCCCACGAGGCGTCGACCCCGAAGGCTCCGTACGCGATCGCCACCCCCAGCGCGCCCACCACGACGCCGATCACCAGCAGCAGGTTGCCCACCCAGACCGGGACGCGGAGCCTCACCCCGGCCCGGAACGCCGCGGTGTCGATGCGCCCGATCTGGTCGGCGTGCTCCTCGATCAGGACGCGGTCCCGCTTGACCCGGGCCACCAGTCGCCAGAAGCCGAGCGCGCGCAGATCGGTGTTCCCCTGGGCGACCGCCTGCTCGATGCCGTCGAGCGCATCCCCCAGGGCGCCGCTCGCAGCACTTGCTGGAACCTCCACCGCTTCCGCCCCTTCCGACCGTAGAATCGCGCCCGGACGCGCTTTCCTTACCGAGCGCTTCCCCCAAGGGAGGAACATCACGTCCAAGAGTATGACCCAGCCGGCACCTCCGGGGGGGCCCGGAGGCCATGCGCTCGTCACCCTCGACGGGCGCTATCACATCGTGGAGCGCATCGCCGCGGGCGGGATGGGCGAGGTCTTCCGCGCCCACGACGCCGTCCTGGCCCGGGAGGTAGCGATCAAGGTCCTGCACCGGTCGCTCGCCGGTGACCAGGCCTTCGTCGACCGATTCCGCCGCGAGGCCCGCGCCGCGGCCGGCCTGTCCCATCCGAACATCGTCGACGTCTACGACTGGGGCGCCGTCGACGGGATCTACTACATGGTCATGGAGTACGTGCGCGGCCGCGCCTCCCGTGAGCTCCTGAACCAGTACGGCAACTTCGAGCCCGCGCAGGCCGCGGAGCTGGTGCGCCAGACGCTGCTGGGCCTGGGGACCGCCCACCACCGGGGACTGGTGCACCGCGACATCAAGCCCGAGAACATCCTCATCACCACCGACGGCGTCGTGAAGGTCACCGACTTCGGACTGGCGCGCGCCTACGCGGACGGGCGCCAGACCCAGGCAGGCACGGTCACCGGCACCGTGCAGTACCTGGCGCCCGAACAGATCCGCGGCGAGCCCTCCGACCCGAGGAGCGACCTGTACTCGCTCGGCGTCGTGACGTACGAGCTGCTGACGGGGAAGCTCCCGTTCACGGGCGAGACGGCGATGTCCATCGCGTACAAGCACCTGTCGGACCGCGTCCCGAAGCCGTCCACGGTCCTCGCATCCGTGCCGGAGGACCTCGACGGGTTCGTCGCGAGCGCCACGGAGCGCGACCGCGAGCTCCGCCCGGAGTCGGCGGGGGCCATGCGGCTCGACATCGAGGCCATCGCGCCCGCGCTGCCCGCCGCCCGCTCCCTCGCCGCCTTGGTCGGCGACATGCCCGAGGTCCTGGACGACGACGGCAACGTCACCGAGGCCGTTGCCGTGGCCACCGCGACCGCCACCCAGACGATCACCCGCACGGTCCGCACGAGGCGGCGCCGCTGGCGCCGCGGCCTGGCCGTGGTGCTGGCCGTGGTGGCCCTGGCGGCCACGGCGTGGACCGTCTGGACCTACGCGATCCCGCACAAGGCCACGGTCCCCCCGCTGGTGGGCGCCACCGTGAACGACGCGCGCAGCCAGCTCGTGGACCTCGGGTTCGCCGTGCGGATCGCCGACGGGCGCTACGACCTCAAGGTGGCCAAGGGCAGCGTACTGCGGGTGCTGCCCGCGTCCGGCGCCATCCTCAAGCGGGGCGAAACCGTCACGCTGATCCCCTCCCTCGGCCTCCCCCCCGTGGACGTTCCGTCCGTGGCGGGCAAGCCGCTCGACAAGGCTCGCGCGCTCCTGAGCAAGAACGACCTGACGCTGAGCGTGGGCAAGCGCGCGTACGACGACCAGGTCCCCGCCGGGTCGATCATCAACCAGGATCCCGCGTCCGGCCAGCTCCCGCAGGGCAGCGCCGTCACGGTCGTGCTCAGCCAGGGGCCGGCCCCCCGCCCGATCCCCAAGGTGGTGGGCAAGGACCAGGCTGTGGCCGAGCAGCGCCTGGCGGCCGCCGGGTTCAGCGTCTCGTCTCAGGAAGCGTTCTCCAACAGCGTCGCGGCCGGCCGCGTCATCAGCGTCTCCCCGGACGCGGGAACCACCACGCCCTACGGCACCACGGTGACGCTGAGCGTCTCCAAGGGTCCCGAGACGTTCCCCGTCCCCGATTTCCGCGGACTGTCCAGGGGCGCCGCCCAGGACCTGGCCGCGAAGGACGGCCTCGTTCTGGACCTCAGGGCGGTGCCCGGCACGTCGGGCTCGCTCGTGTGGAGCCAGAAGCCGGGCGTCGGCACCACGGTGCGCTACGGGGACTCGATCACGCTGTTCCTGGTCTGAGGCTCACGGCTCGCCGAGGTCGAACTCGAACATGACGTTCTGCTCCCCGTTCCACCGTCCCCCGGCCTTCGCGTACATCCGCATGGCCGCCGGATTGCCCTCGTCGGTGAGGACCCACATGGCCGCACACCCGAGTTCCCGACCGAGCGCGGTGAGCTCCTCCAGCAACGCGTGACCCCGCGCCCCTGCGCCGGAATCGCTCGATGACCCCGATCTCGTTCAGGAAGAGCTCGGCCTTTGCCTTGTCCGGATGGAGCACCTCGACGGCCGATGCGAACCCGGCCGGGTCACCGCCCACGTTTGCGACGACGAGATGATGTCGCGCATCCCCCAAGAACGAACGCGTGGCCCGCGCGTCGACCGGATCGTCGAACGCCTCCGCGAACCGGAGCACCTCGTCCTCGTCGCCAGGCTGGAGGCGCCTCACCGTGACGTGGGTCGATGGGTCCTGCGCCGGTCCCCCACCGGGCCGGTCGTCCGTCAGGGCTCCATCTCCGCTCCGCGGCCCTCCTGGTGCGTGTAGCGCTCCTCGGCGAAGGGCTCCGCGTGGATGTGATAGCCGCGGACCTCCCAGAACCCTCGCGTGTTCTTGTCGCTGAAGTGCAGACCCGTGAGCCACTTCGCGCTCTTCCACGCGTACCGCTTGGGCACCACCAGGCGCAGCGGCCAGCCGTGGTCGCGCTCGAGGTCCTCGCCGTGGTTGCGCCAGGCCACCAGCACGTCGTCGTCGATCATGGCCTGCAGCGAGAGGTTGGACGTGTACCCGTAGGCGCAGCGCGCGATCACCCACTTCGCGTCGTCCTGGGGCGCCGCCATCTCCAGCAGGGTGTTGAACGAGACGCCCTCCCAGGTGTTGTCGAGCGTGGTCCAGCCGGTCACGCAGTGCATGTCGGCGTCCACGGTGACGTTGGGCAGGCTGCGGAGGTCCTCGTAGGACAGCGTGAACGGGTTGTTCACGAGGCCCGAGATCTCCAGGTCCCAGTTCGTCCCGTCGAACGTCGGCACCGGGCCGTAGTGCAGCACCGGCCAGGACTTCACCAGGCGCTGACCCGGCGGGATCCGGCTCGCGACCTCGGGTGGATGGTTCTTGGTGAACAGGCCCATCAGTCCTCCTTCGCGGCATCGCGCGCCGCGGATGCCCCCACGGAAGCCCCCAAGGAAGCCCAGGCATCCAGCGCCAACGCCACGCCGTCGTCGTCCACGTCGACGTGGGTCACCATCCGGAGCTTGCCTCCGTGGGTGACCCCCACGCCGAGAGCGCCTAGCCGCTCGATCGTCTCGAGCATCGGGAGCCCCACCGCCTCCGTGTCCACGAAGACCATGTTCGTTTCAACCTGATCCAGATCCACGGAGCCGGGCAGGATCGACGCGACCCCTTCCGCCAGACGCCGCGCCCGGCGGTGGTCCTCCGCCAGGTGGTCCCAGCCCTCGTCCAGCGCGACCAGCCCGGCCGCCGCCGTGATGCCGGCCTGCCGCCAGGCGCCGCCGAACAGGATCTGCAGGCGCCGCGCCTCGGGCATGAGGTCGGCCGGGCCGCAGAGCAGCGAACCGATCGGCGCGCCGAGGCCCTTGGAGACGCAGAACATGACCGTGTCCGCCTCGGCGGCCCACGCGGCGGCGTCCTCCCCCGCCGCGACGGCAGCGTTGAACAGCCGCGCCCCATCCAGGTGCACCCGCACGTTCGCGTCCGCGGCCACCTTCCGCACGGCGCGCAGCTCCTCTAGCGGGAAGACCCGACCCCCGGCGGCGCCCGCCGTGTTCTCAACAGCCAGCAGGTCCACCATCTCCACGTCGTAATAGCTGTCGGGCTGAAGGAGCGCCCGGGCCTGGTCCGCATCGATCCAGCCGTGCGGTCCGGGATCCATGGTGCGGAACGCGATGCCGGAGAACACTGCCGAGGTCATCACCTCGGTGGTGGCGACGTGGCCGGTGTCGGCGGTCGCCACGAGATGCCCGGCGCCCGTCACGTGCAGGCGGAGCGCGATCTGGTTCGCCATGGTCCCGGTGGGGACGTAGAGCGCAGCCTCCTTGCCCAGGATCTCGGCCGCGCGCTCCTGCAGCCGGTTCACCGTGGGATCGTCGGAGTACCAGGCATCGCCGACCTCCGCCGCGGCCATGGCCTTGCGCATGGCGTCTGAGGGCTTGGAGACGGTATCCGAACGCAGGTCGACGCGGTAAGAACCCATGCGGGGAGTCTAGCGACCGCGTCGGGATCGCTCAGTCTCGAGGGTACGCGTCGCTACTTCTTTGGCCCGGCGGATCGGTTGTGGGCGACCGCTGCGCGGATCAGCGCCTTCAGTGCGGAGGTATCGACCTTGGCCCCTTCGCTGAAGTCGATGGCCCGCGTGGCCTTGGCATCGAGACCTGCGTTGAACAGATGCTTCGGGTCCTCCAACGAAGCGCCCTTGAAGAAGTTGAGCTTCACGTGGTCCTTGAACGCTCCGGCGCTGCACACCAGGCCGTCGCTCGCCCATACGGCGGTGCTCCACTTCCATTCCTCGGTGATGTCGGGCGAGGCATCAAGGATCACCGCGCGGAGCTTGGCGAGCAAGGAACCGCGCCAGTCACCGAGCTCCGCGATCTGGTTGGTGATCAGCTCCGATGCCTCCGAGTCTCCTGCAGCCGTTTGCTTCATCTCGCCTCCTCATCCGTGCGCTCCCACATCCTCCGGGTTCGCTCCGGCCCCGGCAAGGGTCCGCGGTATCGTCGAACACCATGGAGCGCGCGGAGACGACTAGCGGCGACGTCCTGGAGTTCCTGGCATTCATGGACGAGCTCAGGATCCGGATCTGGCTCGATGGTGGCTGGGCGGTAGATGCCTGCCTCGGCACCCAGACGAGGACCCATCGAGATCTCGACATCGTTATCGAGGTGCAGCACGCTCAGGTCGCCGTCGCGGCCCTGAACGACCGTGGATACGGGCCGGTCTCACGCGACGACACCCGGCCATGGAACTTCGTCCTAGGTGACGCCGGCAGGCACGAGGTCGACTTCCACCTCATCGTTCTGGACGAGAACGGGAACGGGATCTACGGACCCGCTGAGAGCCCTGAGTTCTTCTTCCCGGCAGCCTCCCTGCGCGGGACCGGCTCGATCGGTGACCGTCGGGTCGAGTGCATCTCGCCGGAATGGCTGGTGGAGTTCCACACCGGCTACGACGTCGACGAGGACGACTGGGCCGACGTGTCGGCGCTGTGCGAACGCTTCGCGATCCCCGTGCCTGAGGACTACCGTTCGTTTCAGAAGACAACTTCCGGAGCGAAGGTCGCCGAGACGCGATCGGACGCAGGGAGGGCGTCACCACCCGCTACGCCGTAGAGTCGGAACATGCGTGGTGGCGCGGACGCCTATGGGCGGATGATCCTCGATCACCTTGAGGGCCGCTCCGGGGGAGAGATCGTCGAGCGCGACGATGGCCTCTTCTACATGGGCGCTGGTCCCGCGTCGTACTTCGCACCCTTTCGGGAGTGGCCACCGCACGAGCGGCGGTCGATGCGATTCGCGCGTGGACGAGTCCTGGATATCGGATGTGGGGCCGGGCGGGCGTGCTCTACCTCCAGGGTCGCGGTTTCGATGTCCACGGCATCGACAACTCACCACTGGCGATCGATACCTGCCATCGACGGGGAGCCTCGAGTGTCGAGGTGATGTCGATCACGAAACTGAGTGGCCTCGGAACCTTCGACACGTTCGTCATGCTGGGCGGGAACTTCGGACTCTTGGGAGATCGAACTCAAGCTCGTCGATCGCTGCGAGAGATGCACTCCATGTCCGGCGGTGGTGCCCGCGTCGTGGCCGCCACGCGTGACCCCTACCGAAGCGGCGACCCCGACGACGCGACCTACATGCGGGACAATCTGAAGCGGGGGCGGATGGCCGGTCAATATCGCATCCGGGTCCGCTACCGCAATTACTGCGGCCGATGGTTCGACCATCTGACGATGTCGACAGAAGAGATGAGCGTCGTCCTCCGGGGAACCGGATGGGAACTGGCACGGATCCTGGACGGTCCGACGGGACGGTATGTGGCGATCCTCGAGAAGCGGTGATCAGCGCCTCGGGTCCGTCGCTCTGACGGAGATCGTCCCTCAGTACAGGAACATCGGCTTGCCGTCGACGTGGCGCACCTTCGGGCGGTACTGCTCCACGTCGTAAAGGGCTTCGATGTCCACGCGACGAGCGGCCTCGCCTACGACCTCCAGCGGGACGTTCGCGTAGTTCCCGTCGCGCAGCGCCATCAGTCGTCCGGATACGCCGGCGAAGGTCAGGTCCGCCGCCATCACCGCGTAGTTGATGGCCACCATCAGGTCGAGGGCGTCGGGGCTCCCCGAGCGCATGAGGTAGCCGAGCTGCTGGTAGATCATGTCCGAGCCGGTGCGGTCCTTCAGCATGGCGCTGGTGAGCTGGCCGATGCCCCCCAGCTTGCGGTGGCCGTAGGCGTCCGCGGGCCCGCCCTCGACGCGGTCCCCGCCCAGCATCGAGGCGCCCTCGGAGATCGTGAGCATGGCGTAGCCGGAGGGATTCTCCGCCTTGTCGCGCATCATCAGCTCCGCCAGGCGGTCGATGTCGAACGGGACCTCGGAGATCACGGCGCGGTCCACGCCGGCGAGGTAGGCCGAGACGAGCGAGGTCTCGCCGCTATAGCGACCGAACACCTCGACCACCGTGAGGCGTTCGTGCGAGCCGGCGCTGGTGCGCAGCTGGTGCACGAAGTTGACCGTCCTGGTGATCGCGGTCGAGAACCCGATGCAGTAGTCCGTGCCGTGCACGTCGTTATCCATGGTCTTGGGGAGCGCGATCACGGGCACGCCCGCCTGATGCAGCCGCAGCGCGAACGAGAGCGTGTCGTCGCCCCCGATCGGGATCAGCGCGTCGAGGCCGAGGAACCCCACCACGCGAACCGCGTGGTCCGTGTGGTCGCGTGGGCCGTCGTCGGTGCGCCCGGCGGCCAGGAAGACGGGCTCGTCGGCCGCCGACACCTTGGCCGGGTTGGTCCGGGAGGTGTGCAGGAAGGTGCCGCCCGTGCGGTCTATCGTGCGAACCACGCCGGGGTCCAGCGGCATCGTGTTCGCAGCGACAGTGGAGACGTCGTCGGGGTCGACGTTCAGGATCCCGCCCCAGCCCCGCCGGATGCCCAGGACCTGATGGCCCTCGGCGTCCGCGCGGTTGACGACCGCCTTGATGGCGGCGTTCAGGCCCGGAACGTCACCGCCCCCCGTGAGGATCCCGATCTTCACCGCGTCAGCCTACGATGCGTTGCGCGGGAGCCTGGGAGGCGGGGCGCGGGCATCCTTCCGATACGATGGGGCCATGGCGCTCACGGCGGGGTGGGTCCCCGAGCTCAGCGGCTTCCTGCAGTTCTTCTTCGTGGGGCTGCTGCTCCTGCTCGTAGCGGTGGTGGGCCTGTTCTTCCTCTACGTGGCCGGGCAGCTGTTCCGCAACCCGGGCCGCCGCGAGCCCCGCCGCTAGCCCTTCACGATCTCGGTCCCCGCCTCGCCGCGCAGGGCCGCCGAGGCGTCCTCCAGGTCGGCGATGACCGAGCGACGGCCGCCGTTGCTGACGAAGCCCACCGCGGCCTCGACCTTCGGGCCCATCGAGCCCGCGCCGAACTCGCCCTTTCGCAGCAGGGCGCGCGCCTCCTTCACGCTCAGCCGGTCGAGGTCCTCAGGCAGGAACGATCCGTAGCCGCGCTGGACCTTCTTCACGTCGGTGAGGATCAACAACGTGGTGGCCTCGACCTCGTGGGCCAGGATCGCGGCCGCCAGGTCCTTGTCCACCACGCCCTCCTTGCCGATCAGCCTCGGGCCGTCCTCGATCACGGGCACGCCGCCGCCGCCGCCCGCGATCACCACGACGCCGTCGGCAACCAGCTGCTTCACGATGGGCGTCTCCACGATGGAGTACGGCTTGGGCGAGGGCACGACGCGGCGCCATCCGCCGTGCGGGTCCGGCTTCATGGTGTAGCCACGCTCGGCCTCCAGCCGGCGCGCCTCGGCCTCCTCGTAGAAAGGGCCCACGAACTTGGAGGGATCGGCGAAGGCGGGATCGTCTGGTCGCACGCGTGTCAGCGTCAGCACGGTGGCCACGGGCCGCTCCATCGCGCGCTCGAAGAAGACGTCGCCGATGGTGACCTGCAGGAGGTAGCCGATCTGTCCCTGGCTCTCGGCGCCGCACACGTCCAGGGGCATCGGGTGCACGGAGGCCGCCGCGGCCTCCTGCTGCAGCAGGATCCGGCCCACCTGGGGGCCGTTCCCGTGGGTGAGCACGACCTCCCAGCCCGCGGCGGCGATATCCGCGATGCGCTCGGCGGCCTCGCGCGCGGCGCGGTAGAGCTCCTCGAACGTGTCGTCGGCGCCGTGGCGCAGCAAGGCGTTGCCGCCCAGGGCGATCACCACGCGCTCCACCGACCGTGCCTCCTCGTTCGCGGACCCGCCCCGCATCGGCGTGGCTCGCCGAGGCCTTGAGGAGGACGAGGATGACACGGCCGCCGGGCCGTTACCCGGAAGCTCGGCCGTTCCTCAGGGCGCGATCGGCTCCCACCCGGTCTGGACGCTCCCGAAAGCGCCGGCGAAATGGCTGACGGCCACGGTCCAGCCTTTGGTACGCGCCTGGGTGAGCATCGCCTCGCGGCTGGCGCAGGCCTGCGCGGGATCGGTGTCGTGACTCGAGGGCCACGATGGGTGCTCGACCTGGATGGGCAGATGGAGCAAGTCGCCCGCCAGCAGCAGCGACGCGTCGTCGTCCCTCACCACGACCGAACGATGACCCGGCGTGTGTCCGGGGGTGTGCACGACCCGGATCCCTGGTGCGACCTCGTGGTCGTCGGGCTCCAGCGCGAGCCGGTCGTCGTCGCGCAGGCGTTCCATCCCGTGACGGCCGGTGAAGTCCTCGGGATCATCCGACGCGCCGAAGAACTCCCAGTCCGCGGGGTGCACGTGGTGGCGGGCGTTCTCGAACCGCGGGGACCCGTCGGGTCGGCATGCGGCGCCCGCATGGTCCGCGTGCAGGTGGGTGTGGATCACGTGACGGATCTCCGAGGGCTCGACGCCCTTGGACGCGAGCTCCTCGTCGATGTGCCCCATGACGGGGAACTGCGCGCTCCCCATCACGCCGATCCCGGTGTCCACGAGGACCGGGCCCGCCGTCGCTCGCACCAGGAACGCGTGGACGTGCCATGCCCAGTGCTCGTCGTCGGCGAACGCCCACGGGAACGCCCCCCGCTCGCGCTCCCAGTCCACAGCCTGTCCCGGGCACTCATCGTCGAGCTCGAGCGGCGCCATTCCGTCGCAGAGCGGCACGACCTCGGTTCCACCGATCCGGATCGAGGGGTGCGGCATGGAAGCGAGCCTACCCCCGCGTGCGGCCCGTTCGCTCAGGGACCGAACCAGCGCGTACGCCGGCTTGACGCGAAGTCCGCCTTCTCCGACGTGGTGGCGGCCGACGGCGGCGAGAACGTGCCGGTGGGATGCCCCGGACTCGAGTAGAAGTCGACGTCGACTCGCGCCACGCCCTGGTCGCCGAACTCGATGTAGCACGAGCCCGTCCCGTCGTAGCCGGCGGGCGCGGCTGCCTCGCGGATCGAGGCAATCAGGTGATCGGCCACGGCCGCGCCCTGGCGCTCGGCGAACACGCCCGCCTTCGGCGTGCCGACGCTCGTGACGTCGCCGATCGCGTACACCCCCGGGAACCGCGTGGCAAGCGTGCCGGGATCCACGGGCACCCACCCGTCCACCGCGAGGCCCGACGCCTCCACGACGGCCGGCACGCGGTGCACCGGCACGCCGAGGAACAGGTCGTAGGGCCGGCGCGTCCCGTCGTCGAGCACCGCCTCGTGCACGTCCGGATCCAACGACGCCACGAGGCGGTCCGGGGTGAACCCGATGTCATGTTGGGCGAACGCCGCGAGGATCGCGGCCGACGTGTCGGGCGACGGCGGGATCGGCGTTCCGAACGGGATCACGACCTCGATCGTCGAGGCGTCTCTCAGACCCCGATCGCGCAGGAACGCGTCCAGCAGGAGGGCCGCCTCGCTCGGCGCCGGCGGACACTTGAACGGCGCCCCGCACACCCCCACGATCGCCCTCCCGCCGGCGAACCCCGCAAGCACGTCGCGCATCGCCTCCGCGCCCGGCTCGGTGTAGAACTCGTTTCCGGCCTCGGCCAGCCCGGGCGTGGCGCCGATGTCCAGGTCGGCGCCGAGGGCAACCACCAGGACGTCGGTTTCGTAGCTGTCCAGATCGGTCACGACGCGGCGGGCCTCGGGGTCGATCGCGGTGACGGTCTCTTGGCGGAACCGGACGTGCGGGGTCGTGATGTCGCGGTACGACAGCCGCACGGCCTCGGGGGTCTTCTCGCCGAACATCACGGCGAGCTTCGCGAACCCGAACACGAACGAGTCCGCCCGATCGATGAGCGTGACCTCGACCCGGTCGCCGAGCTCCTCGGATAGGCGAGTGGACAGCTCGAGCCCCCCGAAGCCGGCGCCGAGCACGAGGACGGAAGTGGTCACGCGCGAAGGATAGCGGCCGCCCCCTACCCCTGCAGGTCCGACGGCTCGTCGACATCGCGGAGGGTCCGGTGTTCGGGATCGAGGGCGTGCCAGGTCGCCTCGTCGATGACGGCGGTGCGCAGTCCCTCGGGCAGGGAGCGGAGCTTGCGCTCGCCGGCGTGCAGGAGCGCGTGGGCGGCCTCGCGGGCCGGCGCCACGCGAACCACGATGGGCAGCGGCCGGAACCCGGAGCCGTCCTGCAGGGCCACGGCCTCCACGGGCGCCGCCGCGGCCACCCGCAACATCTCGATCAGCACGGCCGTCGCCAGCTCGGGCATGTCCCCGCCCGCGATCACGGCGAGGTCGCGCTCGACGGCCGTGAGACCGGCGAGGGCTCCCTGCAGCGGCCCCTCGCCCTCCACGGCGTCGCGGACCAGCCGAACGGGAAGGCCGGGTGGCAGCGCGGGCTCCGCCGCCTCTGGGGCCAGCACCACGACGACCTCCGCCGTCACCTCGATCAGGCGCAGGACCGCATGATGCAGGAGCGGCATCCCGCGATAGGTGGCCACGAGCTTGTCCGAGCCGAAGCGCGAGGATCGCCCACCGGCCAGAACGACGCCGGCCGCCCCGGCGCTCGTCTGGCTCAGACTAGACACGCTCCTCGCGGCGCTTCCGCCGCTGCACGAACTGGTAACCGAAGCGGCCCTTCACGCAGAGGTGACCGCTGGTGACGTAGTTATCCGCCGGGCTCGTCACCTTGACGATGCTGTTGTCCTGCACGTGCAGATCGAGCGGACATCCCACCCCGCAGTATGGGCAGATCGTGCTCGTCACGGTCTGTTGCTCCTCGTCCCAGGTCCCGGCTTCGCGCATGTCGTGCTCGGAGGTGAACATCAGCGCCCCCGTGGGGCACACGCCGATGCAGTTGCCGCAGTACACGCACGCGGACGCGTCGAGTCCCACGTCGTACTCAGTGGAGATGCGTGCGTCGAAGCCGCGGCCCGCCACGGAGATCGCGAACGTGTTCTGTGCGTCGACGCCGCACGCTTCGACGCACTTGTAGCACAGGATGCATCGCGCGTAGTCGCGCACGTACAGCTCGTTGTCGATCTTCACGGGCTGCCGTACGCCCTCGGCCACGGTGGGGTCCTCGCTCGCGTGATGATGACCCGGGGCGCGCGCGTCGCGCTCCCCCGCCGCCAGCGGGCCCATCTGCGCCCCGAACCGCGCCGGGTGCACCTCGTACTCGGCCATCCAGCGGTGGACGTCGGCGTTCACCAGATCCATCTCCACGCTCGAGGCCAGGAACTCCATCACGAGGCGCCGCGAGTGCTGCACACGCTCGGTGTCGGTCTTCACCTTCATGCCGTCCTCGGCCGGGCGGCTGCACGCCGGCACGAGCGTGCGTGCCCCCTCGACCTCCACCACGCACACACGGCAGGCGTTGACCGGGGTGAGGTTCTCGGCGTAGCACAGCGTGGGCGTGTCCACGCCCTCGGCGCGGCAGGCGTCCAGGATGGTGGCGCCCTCCGGCACGCGCACCGTCTCCCCGTCGATCTCGACGTCGATCAGTCGCCGCGGCGGCTCCAGCGGGACCGCGCTCACGCCGGGCTCCCCTCGAACAGGTTCAACCGGGCGACGGCCGACTGCACCGCGCTCGCGGCCGTCTGCCCGAGCCCGCAGATCGAGGCGTCCGTCATGACGCGACCGATGTCCGTCAGCAAGGCCAGCTCATCCGCGCGGGTCCCGAGCGTGCGCTCGCTCACCAGCCGCTGCAGCGCTTCCTCCTGGCGGACGGTCCCCACGCGACACGGGACGCACTGCCCACACGACTCGTCACGGAAGAACCGCGCGATCCGCATCACGATCTCCACCAGATCGACGTCGGTGTTGAAGGCCATGACGACGCCCGAGCCCAGCGTGTAGCCGCCGGCGCGCGCGTCCTCGAAGGTCATCCGGCTGTCGAGGTCCGCCGGCGTGAGGAAGCCGCCGGCCGCGCCGCCAAGGAGCACCGCGCGCAGGTCGCCCGTGACGCCGCCCGCGAGGTCGAGGAGCTCGCCGAGCGTGACGCCGAAGTCCGCCTCGTAGAGCCCGGGGCGTCCGACGTTGCCGCTCAGGCAGAACAGGCGTGGGCCCGTCGAGCCCTCGGTCCCGATGCGGGCGTACGCCGCCCCGCCGAGGCGCAGGATCTCTAGGACGTTGATGAGGGTCTCCACGTTGTTGATGCCCGTCGGCTTGCCGAACAGCCCGCGCTGGACGGGGAACGGCGGCTTGTTGCGAGGTTCTCCGCGCTTGCCCTCGAGGGAGTTGAACAGCGCGGTCTCCTCGCCACAGATATAGGCGCCCGCCCCACGGCGCAGCTCGATGTCGAATTCGAACCCCTCGCCCATGACGTCGGCCCCCAGATAGCCGCGGTGACGCGCCTCGGCGACGGCGTGCTCGAGGCGCTGGGTGGCGAGGGGATATTCGCCGCGGATGTAGACGTACCCAGCGGGCGATCCCGTGGCGAAGCCGGCGATGGTCATGGACTCGATCACGGCGAACGGATCCTGCTCCATCACGACGCGATCCTTGAACGTGCCCGGCTCCGACTCGTCCGCGTTGCAGACGAAGTAGTGCGGGTGGGCGGCCTGCGCGGCCACGGCCTGCCACTTCACGCCCGTGGGGAACGCGGCGCCGCCGCGGCCCATGAGCTTGGCCTCCGTGATCTCCGCGATGGTGCCCTCGGGGCCCAGCTCCACGGCGCGGCGCAGGGCGAGATAGCCGCCGTGCGCGTGGTAGTCGTCGAACGACGCGGGATCCACGACCCCGACCCGGCGGAGCAGCCGCGGCTCGGCTCCGCCGACGACCACCGGGGCCGGCGTGGCTGCCATGCGTGCTCCCCGACCGAGCGCCGCCACGGTTTCGGGCTCGGCGAGCGTCGTCACGAAGTCGCGGGCGCCCGGCCCGGCCTGTTGGTAGAGCACGGCGGGAGCGGCGTCGCAGAGCCCCAGACACGGGCTCCGGACCCAGGACGCGTTGCCCGCGCCCTCAGCCGCCGACCGCTCCGGACCGTACGCCGTCTGCAGGTGTTCGCAGATGGCCTCGGACCCCGCCACGCGGCAGGCGATGTCATCGCAGACATGCACGACGGTCCTCGGACGGGGTTCCACGCTGAACATCGCGTAGAACGTGGCAACCCCATAGGCCTCGGCGGGCGGGACCGTGAGACGTTCGCAGACGTAGTTCAGGCCACCCTCGCTGATCCAGCCCGCGCTCGCCTGCAGGGCGTGCAGCGCCGGCAGCAAGAGGTGTCGTTGGTCGCGGGCGGAGCGCCCGCCCCGGGCCACCCGGTAGGTGACATCGTCGCGCCGCGCCCCGTGCCAGCCCGACGCCGGCTCGCCGAGCAACTCGTCCACGGCGGCCCGTTCCTCGTCGCTGGGCGCCGCCGCGCTCAGATGCAGATCCAACGCGCCTCCACCATGCTCGGTCTCTCCATCATCTGCTTCCCTCGACGCTTCCCTGGGCCGTCGCTGCCGGCAGCTTGTCGATCCGCACGGCCGTGGCTTTGAACTCGGCGGTGCCGGACTTGGGGTCCGTCGCATCGATGGTCAGCACGTTCGTTTCCACCTGGTCGGGGAAGTGGAACGTCATGAATACCAGGCCCGGGCGCAGCGCCGGATCGACGTGGACGGGCGCCTCGACCGTTCCGCGCCTGGACGAGACGGCGACGGGCTCGCCTTCGCTCAGTCCGAGCCGCTCCGCGTCCTCCGGCGAGACGTCGAGGGTCTCCGGACGCCGCAACGGGGAGGTGTAGCGACCGGACTGCATGCCGGTGTTGTAGGAATCCAGCCGGCGCCCGGTGGTCAGGCGCAGGGGGAATTCCTCGTTCAGGAGGTCGACGGGCGGCTCGTCCACGACCACCGAGAACGGCGCCCTGGGTCCCACCTCGGCGGGGTCGTCCGACCACAGGCGGGCGTGCAGGAACTGCGTGCCGGGGTGGTCCTCGTCGGGGCACGGCCACTGGAGGCCGCCGAGTGCCTCCAGGCGCGCGTACGACATGCCGGCGTGCATCGGGCTGAGCGATCGCAACTCGTCCCACGCCCCTTGGGGCGTGACCGCTCCCCAGTCCGTCCCGAGACGCTCGGCGATCTGCGTGATGATCCAGATGTCGTCCCTGGCGTTGCCCGGCGGCGTGAGGGCCGCGCGGGTGCGCTGCACGCGCCGCTCGGAGTTCGTCACGGTCCCCTCGGACTCGAACGCGGAGTTGGAGGCCGGGAACACCACGTCGGCCAGCTGGGCGGTCTTCGTCATGAAGATATCCTGCACGATGAGCGTGTCCAGCCCCTCCAGCAGCTCCACCGCGTGCTGGTTGTCGGCCTCCGACGACGCGGGATTCTCGCCGATCACGTAGGCAGCGCTGAGGTCCTTGCGCTCCATGGCCTCGAACATCTGCGTGATGGTCCAGCCGGACGTCGGATCGATCGGCACGCCCCAGGCCGCCTCGAACCGCGCGCGGGCTTCCGAGTCCTTCTCGATGTCCTGGAACCCGGGCAGCTTGTTCGGGATGGCACCCATGTCCCCGCCGCCCTGGACGTTGTTCTGCCCGCGGAGCGGGTTCACGCCGCACCCGTAGCGACCGACGTGGCCCGTGAGGAGCGAGAGGTTGATCAGCGATAGGACGTTGTCGGTGGCGTTGTGATGCTCGGTGATGCCGAGCGTCCAGCAGATCATGGCTCGGTCGGCTTTGCCGAAGGCGTGCGCGACCTCCTGGATCACGTCGGCGGGCACCTTGGTGACCTCCTCGCCGCGCTCGAGCGTCCACGACATGACCGAGTCGCGGTAGGCCTCGAACCCGACCGTCGCGCGTTCGATGAAGGTGGCGTCGTGCAGCTCGTTCACGATGATCTCGCGAGCGATGGAGTTCGACAGGGCGATGTCGGTCCCCACGTCGATGCCCAGCCACAGATCCCCCCACTGCGCGGACTCGGTGCGCCGGGGATCCACCGCGATCAGCCGCATGCCGTTATGGATCCCCTTGAGGACGTGGTGGAAGAAGATGGGGTGCGCGGCACGCGCGTTCGAACCCCACAGCAGCATGAGGTCGCTGTGCTCGACCTCCCCGTATGAACTCGTTCCACCACCTGCTCCGAACACCGTGGCCAGACCGACCACCGAAGGAGCGTGTCAGGTGCGGTTACACGAGTCAATGTTGTTGCTGCCCAGGACCTGGCGAGCGAGCTTCTGTGCCACGAAGTTCATCTCGTTGCTGGCCTTGCTGCAGCTGAACAGGCCAACCCCGTTGCCGCCGTTCCGCTCCGTGGCGGCGCGCAGGCCCCGGGCCGCCCGATCGAGGGCTTCCTCCCAGGTGGCGACGCGCAGATCGCCGTTGTCGCGGACCATCGGCTCGGTGAGTCGCGTGAGCCCATCCTGCATCGAGTGGCCCCTTTCCTACCGAGTTGATTCCACGATGATTGTACGTCGGAGCCATCGACGGCCATGACCCGCCGCGTGACCCCGGACCGCGCTCCCCGAGTGGTCAGTCCGCGCCCCGAGGTAGATGATGCCGGGCATGGACCAGATCCCCATCGGCGAGAAGCCCGAGGCGCCGCGCGAGCGCGGCGACAACGTGGTCCACCTCCCAACCAAGGGTCCCACCCCGTCCGCGGATCCCGAGCGCGAGATCGAGCCCGAACCCGGCGCGCCGTACGCCCCGGAGGACGAGCGGCCAGCCGACGACGCGGAGATGAGCTGGGAGTAGGCGCTCGCTGCGGATGCCGACCCCGAGGATGCCGACGCCGAGGATCCCGCCCCCCCGCCGGGATCGGCCATCGCCGGCCTGCTCGAGCAGGGGGTCCGCGTGGGGGCCGGGTTGTTCTCCGCGGGCGCTTCAGCATTCGCCGACGCGTTGCGCAGTTCGATGCCCGAGGACGCTCCCGAGACGCAGTCGGACCCCGCGGCGAAGATCGCCGGCGCCGGGATGGGTGCCGCGGTCACGGCGGCCGAGGCCGCCGCCGGGGCCGCTGGGTCGGCCGCCGAGCGGGTCGCCCCGCTCATGTCGTGGCTGGTGAACCCGCCCTTCCTCAAGGGTGCCGGCAAGGGGGCGGCTGGAGCCGCGCGTGTCCTGGACGGGCAGTGGCAGGCAGCGCAGGCGGAAGCTGTGCAGGCCGCGACCTCGTTCCTCTCGGTGCTCGTCCCCGAGATCGTGGGCGCGGTCATGGGCCAGATCGACCTGAACCGGCTCGTGCAGGAGCGCGTAGACGTGGACGCCATCGTCGCCCGCGTGGACCTGGACAGCGTCGTCGACCGGATCGACGTCGGCGCCATCGTGGACAAGGTCGACGTCAACGCGATCGTGGAGCGCGTGGACTTCGAGGCCGTGATCGACCGCCTGGACATCACGGCGATCGCCCAAGACGTGCTGGACAACATCGACCTACCAGGCATCATCCGCGATTCGTCCGGCGCCATGGCGAGTGAGGGCGTGCAGGACTTCCGGCTGCTGGGGATGGGCGGCGACCGCCTCGTGGCGAACGTCGTGGACCGCGTGCTCCGACGATCGCAACGCGACCTCGATGGGCCGTCGCCCGAGGACTGAGATGACCACGAACGCCGCGCCCCGGTCCTCGCGTCTCCTGCCGCCCGCGGCCCAGGAGCGCCAGGGGCTGCGGGCCGGCGTCGTCTCCAGGGCCGCCGTCATGCTGCTGGACATCTTCGTCGTGGCCGCGTCCATGGCTGTGGCCTACGTCACCTGGGGCGGGCTGAGGTTCGCGCGCAGGAGCGCCTCGTTCAGCTGGCCCAGCCTCTCCTTCGGCGAGGTCGTGATCCTCTTCTACGTCGCGTGCGTGTTGTACCTCACCATCGGGTGGACCACCGCGGGCAGGACGGCGGGCAAGCGGGTGTTCGGACTCCGGCTGGTGGCGCGCGACGGCCGACCGCCCGCCCTCGGTTTGGCCTTCGTGCGCGCGCTGGTCTGCGTGTCGTTCCCCTTGCTGCTGCTCTGGTCGGCCGTGGATCGGAGCAACCGCTCCGTGGCCGACCTCGTGCTGCGCACATCGGTCGTGTACGACTGGCTCGCGCGACCCGGATTCGCCGGTCACGCCGGCGACGCCTCAGGCGAGGACGCGCTCGGGGCGGGTGTAGACGTTGCAGCGGCCGTCCCGGACGAACCCGACGAGGGTGAGACCGAAACGGTCGCCGGCGCTGACCGCCAGTGAAGACGGCGCGCTGACCGCGCTCACGATCGAGATCCCGGCCACCGCCGCCTTCTGCACGATCTCGAAGCTCAGGCGCCCGCTGACCTGAAGGATGTGTCCGGAGATGGGCACGGTGCCATCCAGGACGTGTTCCCCGATCACCTTGTCGACGGCGTTGTGCCGGCCCACGTCCTCACGGAGGCTCACGAGCTCCCCGTCGCGCGTGAACAGGCCGGCCGCGTGAAGCCCCCCGGTGCGCTCGAAGACCCGCTGCTTGGCGCGCAGGCGCTCCGGCAGGCTCACGAGTACCTCGGCCGGAACGGTCGGTCCGTCGGCCACGACCTCGCAGTGCACGGCGACGTCGTCGAGCGCGGCCTTCCCGCAGATCCCGCACGACGAGGTGGCATAGAAGTTCCGCCGCAGGGCGGCGTGATCGAAGGAACGGGTCAGCGTCACCGTCACGACGTTGTAGCGCTGCTCGTCGTCGGCGAGGTCGTCGCAGTACGCGACGCGCCGGACCTCCCCGGGCGCGACGAGCCCTTCCGTGAACAAGAACCCGGCAGCGAGCTCGAAGTCCCCCCCGGGGGTTCGCATGGTGACGGCCACGCTCGCGGCCTCCTGCCCCGGGCCGCCCGCGCGGATCTCCATCGGCTCCTCGGTGGCGAGGGTGTCCGGACGCTCGGAGCGCACGCCGTCGTTGATGGCCACCACCGTCGTGGGCGTGAGGTTGCGCCGGAGCTGTTCGGGGACGGCCACGCCCTCCAGGGTAGCCGGGTCGCGTCGCGCGCAACCGCGGCTTGGTGACGGGCGCCGCGGGGTCGTATCGTCCGGGCGGCCGCACCCGTGGCGGCCCTCGCGAGCGGGAAGGAACGAGACGCCCTATGAAGTCCGGACTCGAGATCGCGCAGGAGGCGGTCCTGCGGCCCATCGCCGACGTCGCGGCGGCGGCGGGGATCCACGAAGACGAGCTCGAGCAGTTCGGTCGGTACCGCGCGAAGATCGACCTGTCGATCCTGGAGCGACTGAGGGATCGCCCCGACGGCAAGCTCGTCATCACCACGGCGATCACGCCCACCAAGGCGGGCGAGGGCAAGACCACCACGAGCGTCTCGCTCACCCAGGGGCTCGGCGCGATCGGCAAGGACGTGATGCTGTGCCTGCGCGAGCCCAGCATGGGCCCCGTGTTCGGCATCAAGGGCGGCGGCAACGGCGGCGGCTTTGCGCAGGTGGTGCCCATGGAGGAGATCAACCTCCACTTCAACGGCGACTTCCACGCGGTGACCACGGCGCACAACCTCCTCGCCGCGGCGCTCGACGCCTCGATCTACAACGGCAACCCGCTCGACATCGACCCCCGCACGATCACGTGGCCCCGCACGATGGACATGAACGATCGCGAGCTGCGGTACACCGTGGTCGGCCTCGGCGGCAAGGCGCACGGCGTCCCGCGCGAGAACGTGTTCGTGATCACCGCGGCCTCCGAGGTGATGGCGGTGTTCGCGCTGGCCTCGGACCTGCGGGACCTGCGCGCCCGCCTGGGCCGCATCCAGGTCGCCTCCACGCACGCGGGCACGCCCGTGACCGCCGACGACCTGCGGGCGGGCGGCGCGATGACGGTGATCATGAAGGACGCCATCGAACCCAACCTCGTCCAGACGCTCGAGGGCCAGCCCGTGTTGATCCACGCCGGCCCGTTCGGCAACATCGCGCATGCGAACAACTCGATCATCGAGGACCGGGTGGCGCTGAAGCTCGCCGACTACGTCGTGACCGAGGCCGGGTTCGCGAGCGACCTCGGGTTCCAGAAGTTCTGCGACATCGTGTGCCGAGCGGGCGGGTTCGCACCCAGCGCCGCCGTACTGGTCACGACGGTGCGTGCCACCAAGTCCCACGGGGGGATGGCGTTCGCCGATCTGGGCACCGAGGATCTCGACGCGCTGCGCCGCGGCATCGACAACCTCGGCGCGCACATCAACGTCGTGCGCCAGTACGGCCTCCCCTGCGTCGTATCCATCAACAACTTCCCCACCGACACCGAGGCCGAGATCGCGTTGATCGAGGAGCTCGCCGTGGTGGCGGGCGCCGAGACCGTGGTGGTGAACCGCGGCTTCGCCGAGGGCGGCGAGGGCGCGGTCGACCTCGCGAACGCGGTGGTGCAGGCATGCGAGCGCCCCAACACCTTCGATCTCCTCACGCCCGAGGGGACGGGCCTCGCGGAGCAGATCGAGGCGATCGCCACCCGCCTGTACGGCGCCGACGGCGTCGATTACCTGCCGCAGGCCGAGAAGGACATCGCGCGGATGCAGGACCTGGGGTTCGGGACCGTCCCCGTCTGCATGGCCAAGACCCACCTCTCGCTGAGCCACGACCCTCTGATGCTCAACCGCCCCACCGGGTATCGCCTCCCGGTCCGCAGCGTCGTTCCGAGCGCGGGAGCGGGCTTCGTGGTGGTGCTGTGCGGCGACATGCAGCGCATGCCCGGCCTCGGCAAGACCCCCGCCTTCCAGCAGGTCGACATCGACGACACCGGCCGCACCGTCGGCCTGTTCTGAGGCCGCGGCGCCCTCCCCTCAGGCGGGCAGGCGCAGCTGGAATGCGGTCTGACAGTCCTCCAGCAACTGGTCGGCACGATCCTTCAGGGCTGCGAGCTCCTCGATCATCGCATCGCGGACGGCTTCGTCCTTCAGCGATGCCGCGTTGATGCGAACGTTCGCCATGGCGCAGCGCGCGGCCCCGTACAGGGACGCCCCGGCCGACATCCCGTCGCTCGCGGCCTGAGGGTTGCCCATCGCCGTGGCGTCCTCGGCGAGCTCCATGAGGTCGAGGGCGCGGCGGGCGATCTGTTGGGGGACGGACGCGGCCACGAGATAGCCGGCCTGGATCGCGGCCGAGCGCGCCGCCTTGGCGTCGTCGGTGTCCTTGGGCATCTTGAACGCCTCCATGACGGAATCGAACGCGTGCATGTCGCGCTCGGCGAGCTCCATGAACTCTGCCCGAGCGGCGTCGCCGGCCGCGATCATGGCCTGCATGCGCTGCTCCAGATCGGCGAACGCCGGCTTGCCCACGGTCAGGCGCGCCACCATCGCGATGAGGGCGGCCGCCGTGGCGGCGCTGACCGCGGCCGCGGCCCCGCCCCCCGGCGTGGGCGCATCGGACGCGAGTCTTTCCAGGTAGTCCTCCACCGTCAGGGAAGCCAGGGTCTCATCGCTCATGTCTGCGCTCCCTCCGCGGCCACGAGCCGCTCCAAGATCTGCCGGTCCGGCTCGAACCCCTCAAGGTGCAGGTACGCCGCGTCGTCGGGACCGAGGGCGGCGGCGGGCACGAGCCCGACGATCTCCGTGTCCGTGATGGCCATCCCCCGGCCGCCTGCCGCTTTGGCCACGACGTCGTAGGCGGTCCGCAGGCCCGTGACCCGGTAATCGACGAGGTTCATCGAAACCGTCACCGCGCCGCCGCGCTCCGGCACGGCGAAGCCGATGGCGCGCACGGCCTTCAACCCTCCCCCCGATTCCCGCACACCTCTGGCGATGGCCTTCGCGACGTCCTCGTTTGTCCCGTCCAGGTAGACGTTGAAGGCCACCAAGGGCGCGCGCGCCCCCACGGCCGTGGCGCCGGCGCGCCCGATGGCATGGGGCCCGAAGTCGGGGAGGCGCTCCCCGCGGCCGACGGCCTCGCGCAGCCCCTCGTACTCGCCGCGGCGCACGTCGGCGAGCGAGGCGCGCTCCGGCACGAGCGCCGCCCGGTCGTAGAGGTAGACGGGGACCTCGAGGGAGTCCGCGAGGTCGCCGCCGAACCGTCGCGCGATCTCGACGCAGTCCTGCATGGTCACCTCGCGCACCGGCATGAACGGAATCACGTCGGCAGCACCCATCCGCGGGTGGCCGCCCGTGTGCCGTGTCATGTCGATGAGCTCCACTGCAGCGGCGGCGCCCGCCATCGCGCTGCGATAGCACGCGTCGGCCGTGCCCAGCACCGTCGTGTCGAGCCGATTGTGGTCGGGGTCGGCCTCGGCGTAGACCACCCGCGCCCCGGGGACCCCGAGAGCGTTCACGATCGTGTCGATCACCTTCGTGTCCCGCCCTTCGCTGAAGTTCGGGACAACGCCCATGAGCTCGGGTCGCGCCATGGGTTGGAGGATACCCACCGGGCTCGGAGGGCTACGCGCGCGGGCGCTCCTTCTTGGGGTCGTACGGGCTCGACACGTCGACCGTGGCCGCCGCGCTGGCGTCCCCCACGGCCACCTCGACCTTCTCCCCGTCCGCGGCCACCTCCGCGGCGAGGATCGCCAGGCCGATCGTGCCGAGGCGCGGGGAGACCGCGGGCGAGGTCACCACACCGACCTCGACCCCGTCCTTCGTCACGGCCGCGCCGTAGTCCGGCATCGCGTCGCCCTCGATCCGCAGGCACTTGAACCGCTTGGGCGGGTTCGCGCCGTAGGCCGCGAGCGCCTGTGCCCCGAGGCACTCCGTGTTGGTCTTGATGAAGCGATCCATCGACAGGTCGTAGGGGGAGATCTCGCCCGGGTTGTAGTCGACCGCGATGATGATGAGGCCCACCTCCGTACGCGCCAGGTCCACCGCGGTGAGCCCGAACGGTACCCCGCCCGCCCCGAGCAGCGCGTCCCAGATCGCGTTGGCGTCCTCGGGCGCGCACACGATCTCGTAGCCCTTCTCACCGGAGAACCCGGTGCGCTGAACCCAGGCCGGGCGCTCGGCGACCGTCGTCTGCTCGGGCCAGATCCGGAAGTACGCCAATCCGTCCAGATCCCGCTCCGTGAGCCGCTGCAACGTGGTCTCCGACGTCGGCCCCTGGACCGCGATCATGGCCAGGTCGGCCGTTCGGTGGAGTGCCTCGGCGTCCAGGTCGTGGCCGACCTCGTTGAACCATCGGGCGATGTCGGGCGTGTTGATCATCACCCACAGCTTGCCGTCGGCGAGCTTGTAGACGTTGCCGTCGTCCACCATCATGCCGTCGGCGTCCACGAGGGCGCCGTAGCGGACCTGTCCGGTCTGCATCCCCTGCAGCGAGTTCGTGAAGCGGCGCTGGACGAGGCGCTCGGCGTCGGGTCCCGCGATCTCGTACTTGCACGTGGAGAAGAGGTCCCACACGCCCGTGCCGGTCCGGATCGCCTCGTACTCCGCCATGGGGTCGCCGCCCTCGTGCATGATCCACGGCCACCCGTCCTCCCACAGGAACTCGGCATCGTGGGCCACGTGCCAATCGTGCAGGGGTGAGCGGTGCTCCTCGGTCATGTGCGTACCCTCCTCGCATCGGTTGCTCGGCGCTGCGCACTCACGCGCGCGGCCGTTCCTTCTTGGGGTCGTACAGGCCGAGCACGTCCACGGTACCCGCGATCGGCCCGCTGTCGGCGTCGATCGACACCCGCTGCCCCTCGGTCGCGACGTCGGCGCGCAGGATCGCGAGGCCCAGCGGGCCGAGCGTGGGGCTGAGCGCCGGGCTCGTGAGCACGCCCACGGCCTCCTCGTCCACGCGCACGGTGGCGCCGTAGGCCGGCAGGTCGCTCCCCTCGATCCGCACGGTCTTGAACCGGTTGGGGGGCGCCTCTGCCATCTCCCGCAGCTTGTCCTTACCCATGAACTCGCCCCCGGCGTTCAACGCCACCGTCGCATCGAGCCCCACGTCGAACGGCGAACGCTCGTGCTCCTGGTAGTCGTAGCCGGTCACGATCATGCCGGTCTCCACCCGCACGGCCTCGATGATGCCGACCCCGTACGGCACCGCCCCGGCGCCCTCGAGGGTCTCCCAGACCGCGGGCGCGTGCTCGGGCTCCAGGAAGAGCTCGTACCCGAGTTCCCCGCTGAACCCCGTGCGCGAGACGATCGCAGGGGCCCCACCCACGTGCACCTCGACCGGGATGAAGCGGAAGTACGCGAGGGCGTCGAGGTCGACGTCGATGAGCGGCCGCAGGAGCTCCCGGGACCCCGGGCCCTGGAGCTGCATGCTGGGCAACGCGGTGCCGAGATACTCGACGCCGACGTCGAGCCCCTTGGTGGCGTCGGCGAAGTGGGCCTCGCGCTGCATCCCGTTCGTCATGACCCACAGATGGTCGTCGCCGAAGCGGAAGACGGTCCCGTCGTCGATCAGGAGGCCGTCCTCGTCCAGGAACGCCCCGTAGCGAACCTGGCCCGCCCGCATCCCGAGGATGTCGTTCGCGTGGACCCGTTGCACGGCCTCGGTCGCGTCGGGGCCGCGGAAGGCCCATTTGTTCAGGGGCGAGAGGTCCCACAGGCCGACACCGCGGCGCACGGCGGCGTACTCGCGTTCGCGATCGCCGTAGGACTCGACCCACTCCCAGCCATCCTCCTGCACGAAGGTGGCTCCCCTCGCCTCGTGCAGCTCGTGCAGGGCGCCGCGGACCGACTCACTCACGTCCCCTTATACCCCGAGCCTCGCGCCGCCGACTCGCAGGAGGTCCCGCACGCGGGGCTCATCGCGGCCTGGAAGCTTGCGCACGAGGACCAGGAACAGCTGCGCCGTCACGAGGGCGTCGTCGAGCGCCTCGTGGGGGGCATGAACCGGAACGCCCCACCGCCGCGCCGTCGCGCTGAGTCCGTAGCCGGGGCGGTCGCGCGCCCCCTCCGGCTCGTTCGCGACCGCCATCGCCAGGTCCCGCACGTCGATGGTGCGCCGCCGCCACCGGCGCGCGCTGCCACCGAAGATGCCGGCGAGGAAGTGCACCTCGACCTCGGCGAACCATACGAGCAGGAGGCGGCGCTCCAACGAGCGGGCCAACGATGCGCGCGCCTCGGGGAGCGACGGCGCTTCCGCGAGATCGTGGGGCCGGAGCTCGTGGATGGTCTGCGAGCGCGGGGAGGGCGGCACGTGCGGCCGGATCAGCTGATGGACCGCTCCGCGCATCCGCGCGCGGCCGTTATCCACGGGCACCACCCCCCACGACACGACGGTGTCCTTGCGGTAGTCCAGACCGGTGGTTTCGAAATCGAGGGCTACGTACCGACCCGAGCGCCACCCGGCGTTTCGCTGGCGCGAGGGCGCCGCCGGCATGCCCGCTAGGGAGCGACGCGGCATCGCACCGTCTCGGACTCGGTGACGACCGTGCCCACCCGCTCATCGAACACGGCGCCGGGCAGTCGCTCGTCCACCAGTTGCAGCCCGAAACCGATCCCGATGCGGGCGGCGTCGGGCCGCGTCAGGGGGAAGAATCGATCGTAGAACCCTCCGCCGTAGCCGACCCTGCCGCCGTCGCGGTCGAACGCCACCGCCGGCGTCGCGACCACGTCGATCGCGCGTGGATCGAGCGGGTCGCCCCCCTCGGGCTCCATCGCGCCGAATCGGGTGCCGGCCAACGGCTCGCCCGGCAGCCAGGTTCGCGGCTCGAGGCCCCCACCCACGACCCGCGGGAGCGCCACCACGCATCCTCGCCGTACCAGGGCCTCGATCAGCGGGGCCGTCGGCAGCTCGGAGCCGAAGGACCAGAACGCCATCACCACCCCCGCCTCCTGCACCTCCGGCAAGGTCAGGAAGCGGCCGGTCGCCCGCGCGGCGAGCTCGTGCCGGTGGGTGGGCGACACGGCGTCGCGAGCCTCGAGGACGCGGCGGCGGATGGCGCGCTTCGCCCGCTTGAGCTCGGCGCTGCTCACGACCGTAGGGTCTCAACGATCAGATCGAGCCGATCGGCCGGACCCACCGGCAGCACGATGAACCACGTCGCCCCCGCATCACGCAGCTCGGCTGAGAACCGAGCGAGGGTCGCGGCCGTTCCCGTCCACACGCCATCGAGGGACAGCCCCTTCGCCGCTCGCGCCGCCGTCAGTGCCCCCAGCTCCGCCTCGTCCTGCCCCACCAACGCGATGCCTCCCCAGGTCGACGACACCTCCCTCCCGTCCGCGAGCTCCCGCAACCGGGCCGCCTTCGCCGCGAAGCCCGCCGCATCCAGACCCCACCCGTTCCAGGCGTCCGCCGTGCGCGCGGCCACCCCGAGGACCCCGTCGGAGAGCCCACCCACCCACAGGGCCGGCTCCCCCGATGGGAGCAGGGGGCCCGCCATGGCGGGGACGTGCGCCCCGCCCCCCCAGGCGCGCCCGTCGAAGAGCGCCCGCAGCGCGCCGACCGTTTCCTCGAGCAGCTCGATCCGCTCGCGCGCCGAAGGGAACGCGATCCCAAAGGTCTCGTGCTCCGGCAGTGAGGCACGGTCCCCCGTGCCCAGGGCTAAGATCGCACGGCCGCCCGTCATCTCGTCCAGGGCTGCGGCCTCCTTGGCCAGCAGACCCGCGGGGCGGAGCGTCACGCGCGTGACGAGGGTCCCCACCGCGAGGCCCGGGTGCCGGGCGGCGACGGCGGCCAGCAGGGTGAACGGCTCCAAGGCGGGACGCTCCGGCCCCGAGGGCGGATAGAACACAGGCGGGAACAGATGGTCGGGCGAGAACACGCCGTCGACGCCCAGCGCGGCGCATCGCGCCGCCACGTCCAACGGCTTGCCCGCATCCCCGGTGAACACGGGGAGCGAGACGCCGATCCTCACCCCAGCTCCTCGAGCGCCAGCGTGGCGGCCCCCACCGCGCCCGCGTCGTTGCCGAGCGCGGCGACCACCAGCGGCACCTCCGGGCGGTGCGCTGGCGCCTCCACCGACGTCGAGAACGCGATCCGTGCGGAGCCCATCAGGAGGTCGCCCGCCGCGGCCACACCCCCGCCCACCACCACCACCTCGGGGTCGAGGATGTTCACGAGCCCGGCGATCCCTTCTCCGAGGCGCCGGCCGACGCGCGCGAGGATGCCGCGCGCGACGGGATCGCCCGCGCGCGCGGCCTCGGTCACGAGCGGTCCCGTGACCTTGGAGGGATCGCCGCCGCATCGCCGCGCGATCATGGAACGGGGGTGCTGGCTGGCGGCGTCGCGGCCGGCACGGGTGAGGGCGTGCCCGCTCGCCACCTGCTCCCAGCATCCGTGGTTCCCGCATCCGCAGAGCGGGCCGCCCGGCTCCACGATGATGTGGCCGATCTCGGCCGCGAACCCGTGTGCGCCGCGCAACAGCTTGCCGTCGGAGACGATCCCGCCGCCGATGCCGGTTCCGACCCCCACGAACAGGAGGTGGCGATAGCCGCGCGCGGCGCCGTGACGGTACTCGCCCCACGCCGCGACGTTGTTGTCGTTGTCCGCGAAGGCCGGGAGCCCGATGGCCTCCCACAGGTGGTCGGTGAGCAGGGCGTTGCGCCAGGCGAGGTTGGGAGCGAAGATCAGCCGCCCCGTTCCGGCCTCCACCAGGCCCGCGGCGCCCACACCGATCGCGCGCACCTCGGGAGACAGGACCGCCTTGGCGGCCTTGGCCATCGTCTGCAGGGTGGCCTCCATGTCGTCCGCGGGCGTCGGAAGGACCTCTCGAGCCAAGATCTCGCCGTCGCCCGCGACGCGCAGTGCGGCCGTTTTCGTGCCGCCGACGTCCACGCCGATGGCCTGGGCCTTAGCCCCGCTCACGTGCCGTCTTCTTCGGGTCTGCCGGGACCGGCGGCCGCTCGAACAAGATCTCGAGGTGGTCGCCGGCGAAGTTCGCCTCCCGCACCTCCATCCGCTTCAGCGTCTGGGGGAGGATGAGGTTCCGCTTGTAGGAGCCGACGCGGACGAAGAGCTCGTCGGAACGGCGATGGATGTCCATGGCGTCGCGATCGACGAACGGCAGGCGCATCGACAAGACGTAGCCCGTCTCCTGCTTGCGAACCCGGATCGGATCGTCGTGGTACAGCACGGCCGTGCTGTCCAGATCGCCGTAGACCTCGGCGGCCATCTCGGAGAGCAGCGCCACGCCCACCAACTCGCGATCGAACAGTCGCGCCTCGAGGATCGGGACCGGGTCGAAGGACTCGTGGACGGTGGCGAGGTGCTCGGCCTGGATGTCCTTCCATTTGCCGAAGAAGGGGTCGTTCACCTCTTCGGGCAGGATGCGGTTGACCACCACCGCGTCCACGCGATAGCCGAACAACCCGAGGTAGGTATAGGTGCGGCGCGCCTCCGCGATCACCATCTTCTCCGGGTTCAGCACGAGCCGCACCGAGGACATCTGTTCGTTCGTGAGGATCGTCTTGACGTCATCGAGGTTGCGATGCAGGCGCTCCACGGCTTCGAACACGCGGTCCCCCGCGATGGGCAGGGTCGTCATCCGCGACACGATGGGGCGCACCGCGCGCACGACCTTGCGCTCGACCGGGAAGATCCGCTCGATGTACCAGTTCATGATCTCGGGCAGCGAAAGCAAGCGCAGCGTCTCGGCCGTGGGGGCGCAATCGACCACGAGCATGTCGTAGAGGCCGCTCTCCACGTGGGTCTTCACGTCGATGAGCGCGAAGATCTCGTCGAGGCCGGGGATGACGGTCAGCTCCTCGGCCTGGATGGTCTCGGTGCCCGCCCAGTTCATGAGCTGGATGAAGTAATCCTGGATCTCCCGCCAGTTGTCCTCCAGCCGGTCTTGCGCGTCCACCTGCTGACCCCACAGCCCGTCCGTGATGAACGTGGGTTGGGAGCCGATCTCCACCTCGAAGGAGTCCCCAAGCGAATGCGCGGGATCGGTGGACATCACGAGGGTGCGGCGCCCCGCGCTCGCCGCGCGCAGGGCGGTCGACGCGGCGATGGTGGTCTTGCCGACCCCGCCCTTCCCGGTGAACAGCACGACGCGCATGCGCAGAGCTTACGTGGCCGAGGGCACACCGGTGAAGGTCGGTTGCTCAGCCCATCTCGACCCGGCGCTTCAGTTTCTCGAGCGCGTTCTCGATCACACGTTTCGCGCCCTCGGTGCGCAAGAATCCCGGGACCAGGACACCGAGCTCCACCGCGAGGCGATAGGTGACGCTCGTGGTGGCGCCCTCGATCTCGTTCAGCAGGTACTCGCCGCGGATGTCGCGCACGGCCCCGTGCGCCTCCTTCGTGACCCAGGACAGGCCCGTGTCGCCCTGTGCGTACCGATACGAGAGCGTGTACGCGGCCTTGCCGAGGACCGGCACGTCCACCTCGAAGGCAACCTCCGTGGCGCGGCCTCCTTCGCCTCGTTCCCGCACGTCGACCCGCTTCACGTCCGCCCACTCCGGGTACGCCTCGTAGTCCTCGATGACTTCCATGACGTCCTCGAGCGGCGCTTCGATCAGGATGGATCCCTCGGCATGCTCCATGGCGTGAGCGGCATCCTACCGCCTGGCCCCGGAGCGCCTTTGGCTTCGCTCAGCGCTTCGCGACCGTGATGACGGACAGCGCCAGGACGAGCACGCTCACGATCACGATCGCCGCCGTAGTCCACAGGAGTTGACGCGTGCTCGCCCACGCCGGGGCGCCGCCCGCCATCCGATACGCCTCCCATGCGGACCCCGCATACACCGCGAGGGCGAGGAGCAAGTAGAGGGCGAACATCGCCTTGAGGACGCCCGAACCGGGCGCGAAGGCGAGGATGATCGCGAGTGTGCACATGATCGCGAAGAGCGCGCCCCGCGCGAACCCGTCGAGCGGCCGTCCTAGCTTACGGTGACCGAGGCCGGGGAAGATGAGGGAGGCGACGAGCGCATCCTTGGGATCCACCTCGGCCGGACGCTCGTCCGAGCGCATCACCGCCGCGAACGACGTGCCACACACCGAGCACGCGTCGAGCTCGATGGGGTTGTCGTGACCGCAGGTGGTGCAAGGCCAGGTGGGCGCCCGCGCCTGCGCCGGTTGCGCCGGCGGCGAGGGCGTGACGCCCTCGGCCGGCGGATCGCCGCGGGAACGGTCGGCGCCGGCCGGATCGGCGCGGGACCCGCCCGCTCGCGCCGCCGCCTCCATTCCCGGCGGCGGGAGGGCCGTGAAGCACTGGCCGCACCACTCAGCGTCGGCCGTCGCCAGCGCGCCGCAGTTGGGGCAGCGTCGAGCGTCCTCGGGTCTCGGCGATCCCGGCGGTTCCGGGGGTCGTGGGGCCTCCATCCGCGCAGCGTACCTCCGGCTCCCGCCGGATCCTGGGAACCTCAGCCGGCCGCGGCTTGGAGCCAGAGGGCCAGGCGCTCCGCGATCCGCCCCCAGGCGTGCGAACGCTCCACGCGGGCGCGTCCGGCCGCGCCCATCGCCCGGGCGCGCTCGCGATCGCCCAGGAGCGCGGCCACCGCAGCGGCTACCTCCGCCCGGTCGCGACCGTCGACCAGCAGCCCCGTCTCGCCGGCCACGAGGGCCTCGCGCGCCCCTCCGGAGTCCCCCGCGACCACCGGACGCGCGCACGCGGCCGCCTCGATGAAGACGTTCCCCCACCCCTCGACCTCGAGGCCACCCAGCCGCGTGCGGCACGGCATGGCGAACACGTCGCCCATCGCGTAGTAGCGCGGGAGGTTCTCCTCGGAGACCTCCCCGCTGAAGAACACCGAGCCGGCCGGGGCGACGGCCGCCATCTCCCGAAGCGTTGCCTCATAGGGGCCGCCGCCGACGATCATCAGCGCGGCGCCCGGGACCCGGCGCCGGATCTCCTCCATCGCCTGGATGAGCCGGTCCTGACCCTTGCGCGCCACGAGCCGGCTCACGCAGACGACGATCGGCCGGTCCGCGAGCCCGTGAAGCGCCCGCAGATCCGCGGTCTCGAGATCCGGTCGGAACCGCCGCAGATCCGCGCCCGGGTACAGCACGGACACCGGCACGCGGGCCGGCACGGCCGTGCGGACGGTCCGAGCGATGAACGCGCTGCACATCACGGGGACCCGCGACGCCCGCGACGTGGCATAGCGGACCATCGCGTGCGCGCCCGGGACGACCGAGAGCCAGTACTCGAACCCGTGCGCCGCGGCGAGGTAGGGCGTTCCCCGGGACGCCAAGCGGGGGCCCAACAGAGCGAGGGGGTAGGTCGCGCCGAACAGAACGACCTCCGCACCCGCGGCCTCGATCGCCTCATCGATACGGGCCGCGACATCGGGCCGCGGCCACAGCACCCGTTCGGGCTGGCGGAACACGCGGAACGCTTGCGCCGCGTCGTAGGCGGCCGCACCCGCATCGTCGGGGCAGAACACCGAAACGCGATCGGCGGGCAGCTCGGCCCACAACGCCTCGAGCGTGCGCTGGATGCCGCCCACGCGGGGCGGGAAGTCGTTCGTCACGAGGAGGGTGCGGGGAACGTCCATCGCGGCGCTATCCTCCCAGAGGGTACGAGCGAAGGAGGAGCTCCCGATGGGACCGCTCGATGCGCCCGGCGACGAGCTGACCGCGCTCGAGGAGGGGCGCGCATTCGCCGACCTGTCGGGCTGGCGGAAGATCGGCGTGTCGGGCGCGGACGCCCGCGCCTGGCTCAACGACCTCGTGACCTGCGACGTCGCCACGCTCGAACCGTTGGGCTCGCGTCGCTCCCTCCTGCTCGGCGCCACCGGCCGGATCCGCGCGGACCTCCACGTCGCGGCGGACGAAGGGGGTTTCCTCCTCCTGCAGGACGCCGCACAAGCCGAGCACGTGGGTCTCCTCCTGGGTCCCTATGTCCTGTCCTCGGACGTCTCCCTGCACGACACCACGGCCGAGCTGTCGCTGTTCGCCGTGCCCGGCGCCGCCGCCGAGCTCGTGGCGCGCCCCGCCCTGTCGCCCTCCGTCCTGGGGCCGGGGCTCGACCTCCTCACGCCGATCGGGCGTGCCACGTGGCGCGTGGAGGACGCGTTGGTGAATCACGATCTCGTCGAGGTGAGCGAGGCCGCCGTGGAGGTCTGGCGGATCCGCAACGGGGCGCCGCGCATGGGCGCCGACTTCGGGCAGGACGCGCTCCCCGCCGAGGCGGGGCTCATGGAGGCCGTCGACATGGCGAAGGGCTGCTTCCTCGGGCAGGAGTCTGTAGCCCGGGTGCGGAACCTGGGGCACCCCCCGCGCGTGCTCCGTCACGTCTGTGCCTCCGCCGCCGTCGCGGCGGGTGAGGAGGTCGTGTACGAAGGAGCCGCCGTGGGCGAGATCACCAGCGCCGCCGCCGGAAGCAACGGCGGAACCGTGGCGATCGCACGGGTCCGATGGGAGGCCGAAGGGTCCCCCCTCGAGACCGCGGACGGGATCGAACTCACCGCTGTGGGCTCGATGGGCTAGCCCGTTCGGGTCATTTACCGTCCCACGAGTGGGGGTTCCCGGATTGCCTGCGTTCGACCCCTTCCGTTGGGCGTCGCCCCTCTGTTATGAATCGGGTCCCACGACGCGCCCGCCGGCCGTGGGTTCTCGGGGGAGGGAGTGCCAGTGAGGATCGAGCGGTTCCCGGACGTGGACCTCAGCCTGCTACCGGGGAACCCGTCCCCTCCCGATCACTGGCAAGATCGAGCCGCATGTTTCGGCGTCGACCCCGACGTGTTCTTCCCCATCTCGGAGGAGGAAGCCGGCCCGGCCCTCGCCTTCTGCGGGGCCTGCCGGATCCGCGAGGAGTGCCTCGCGTGGGCGATGAAGAACGGCGAGCGCTACGGCGTGTGGGGCGGCCTCACCGAGCAGCAGCGTCGGCGCCTCCAACGCGCCGCGGTAGCCTAGTCCACTTGCCCCTCGATCTCACGCCCGTTCGCGCCGCGGCGCCCCTGCGCATCAGCTTCGTGGGCGGCGGGACCGACTTCCCCCACTGGTACGAGGAGCACGGCGGCGCCGTCCTGTCCTCGACCATCGACCACTTCGTGCGCGCCACCATCACGCCACGCGCCGACCGCGAGGTGCGGGTTCGATCCCTGGACCTCGGGCACCTCGTGGCCTACCACCTCGACGACGGGCCCCAGTACGACGGGGTGATGGACCTCGCCAAGGCCGCGATCGAACGGATCGGCGTGCGCGGGGGCATCGACATGGACATCGAGTCCGAGGCCCCTGCGGGCAGCGGTCTCGGCGGCTCCTCGGCGCTCGTCACCGCCGTGGTGGCGGGGCTCTTCATGCTCGAGGGGCGCAGCTGCTCGGCCGACGAGCTCGCGCGACTGTGCTACGCCGTGGAGCGAGACGACCTGGGGATCAGCGGAGGGTGGCAGGATCAGTTCGCCGCGGCCTACGGGGGTCTGAACCTGTTGGAGTTCGGCCGCGGCGGCGTCACCGCCACGCCCGTGCGGACCGACGACGCCGTCATCGCGCGCCTGCGCTCCGATCTGCTGCTGTGCTACACGGGCCACGTCCGCCGCAACGTGGGGCTGATCGATGCCCAGATCGGCCTGTTTCGGAGCGGCCGCGAGGACACGCTCCTGGGGATGAAGCAGCTCCGCGAGATGGCCTACGCGATGCGCGACGCGCTCGAGGCGGGCGATGCCGATCGCCTCGGCGCCATGCTGGGTGATGCGTTCGAGGCCAAGAAGCGGATGAACCCCCACATCGCGGAGCACACGCCGATCGAGGCGATGCTGCGGCGGGCACACGAAGCGGGGGCGAGCGGGGGGAAGATCTGCGGCGCGGGCGGCGGCGGCTACCTGCTGTTCTACTGCGCGCCCGAGCACCAGGGAGGCGTCCGCGAGGCGCTCGAGGGCCTGGGCGGCCAGTTCGCCCCGTTCGTGCTGTGGCCCGACGGCGTACGTGCGCGCCGCGGTGACGAGCTCTGGGCCCCGACGAAGGATCAGCCGTGAGCACCGGCGACGTGCGCCCCGGGGACGCGCGCGCGAGTGCCAGCGCCTACCTGCTGAGCACGGCGCGGACGGTCTCGGCCGTCGAGGCCGTATGCCTCGACGACATCGTCGCGGCGGCCGACCTCCTGATCGCGGCGCTCCGCGACGGCGGGAAGCTCCTGATCTGCGGGAACGGGGGGAGCGCCGCGGACGCGCAGCACCTCGCGACGGAGTTCGTCAGCACGTTCACGATCGACAACGCACGACCCTCCATCCCTGCGATCGCCCTCACGACCGACACGTCCCTGCTCACCGCCATCGCCAACGACTTCGGCATCGAACGCGTCTTCGCGCGGCAGGTGGAATCGCTTGGGCGCGCCGGGGACGTGCTGATCGCGATCTCCACGAGCGGCAACTCCGCGAACGTGGTGCGCGCGGCCGAACAGGCGCGCCGCCAGGAGCTGCGCGTCGTGGGGCTCACGGGCGCCTCGGGAGGCGACCTGGCCCCCGGCTGCGACGTTGCGATCCGCGTGCCATCCTCGGTCACCGCCCACATCCAGGAGTGCCATCTGGCCGTCGAGCAGCTCCTCGCCTCGATCGTCGAGGCTGCGTTGTATCCCCCGGCCTGACCCCGCCCCGCCCGCGACCCCTTGACAGTCGAACAGGTGTTCGATATCGTCACGCCCCCGTTCGGCCCCTCCGGACGAAAGGCGGAGCGATGCTCGCCGAGCCCATCCAGACGACGCTGGACGAAGCGATCCCCCTGCGCGAGGTGACGTGCGGCGCGGTCATCGTGGCGCACAACGCCGCGTTCGACTTCTCGTTCCTGAACGAGAACCTGAGGTCGCGTCGTGTGGCCCGAGGTTCCCAACGTGCGGCTGCGAACCCTCGCCCAGTACTTCCGGACGCGGTCCACGCCTATCCATCGCGCGCTCGAAGATGCCGAGGCGTGCGCCGAGGTGCTCCACGGCCTCCTCGACCTGGGCGGACGCCTCGGCATCCTCACCCTCGGCGACCTGCGCGAGGCCTGCCGTGCGCGGGGCCGTCCGCACTTCGCGAAGATCCGCCTGGCCGATCACCTCCCGCACGCGCCCGGCGTGTACCTCTTCAAGGGGCGCGACGGCGCCATCTTGTACGTCGGAAAGTCGAAGGACCTACGGAACCGGGTGAAGTCCTACTTCTACGGCGATGCCCGCAAGAAGATCGAGGACCTGCTGCACGAGGTCGCGTCCGTCGAGGGACGTCGTTGCCGGGGCGAGCTGGAGGCCCTGGTCGTGGAGGCCCGGCTGATCGGACGCCACGAGCCCAAGTACAACCGTCGCGGGAAGACGTGGCGGCGCAGCGCCTACCTCAAGCTCGACCCCTCGGAGGCCTACCCCCGCCTGAAAGTGGTCTACGCGGCCAAGCAGGGGGACGACTGCGTCTACCTCGGGCCCTTCGGGACGAGCGCCCGCGCGCGGTTGGCCAAGGAGGCGCTCGAGCAGGTCGTTGCGCTCCGTCGATGCACGCGGGCCATGCGGGCCACCACGCGCTTCGCTCCCTGCGCGCTCGCCGATATGGGTCGATGCGCGGCGCCCTGCGACGGCCGGACCGACCCCGAGCGCTACGCAGAGCTCGTCGGGGGACTCGTCTCCTCCCTGACCGCCTCCCCCGGCGAGCTCCTCGGAGCGCTCGAGACGCGGATGGGGACCCTCGCCGACCAGGAACGCTACGAGGAGGCCTCCTTGACCCGCGATCGCCTGCGCGCCCTCGCCGAGGCGCTCGCGCGTCAACGGCAGGACGCGTGGCTCGTGGCCCCCGCCGAGCTCGCCCTGCTCGACCGGACCGACGGCCATGTGTTGCGGTTCCACCGGGGCGCGCTCTCGCCCTCGGGAGAGCTTGGTGAGGCGGAGCCCGTCGCCCTCCCGTGCCCGCGCGAACGCGCGGGGGAGCTCGCGGCCGTGCGCTCGTGGTTCGCGGCCCACCCACCTCGTGTGAGCGACGGCACCGGGCCATGGCCGAGCGAAGCGGTCGACGGAGGCGCGGCGGTGGCGAGGATCCTCGCCAGCGTGAAGGCGGCCGACCTCCCGCCTCGCTCGGGCGGGCGAGACCGGCGCCGCCGCTAGACTATGGATAGTCATGGAGAACGCGGTGATCCTCGAGGGTGCTCGAACGCCCATCGGGAAGTTCCTCGGGTCGTTCGCGGAGACGCCGGCCGTCCAGCTCGGCGAGCTGGCGGCGAAGGAGGCCATGCGTCGCGCGCGGATCGAGCCCGCCCATGTGGATCAGAGCATCTTCGGCCACGCGCGCCAGGCGGGCAACGGTCCCAACACTGGGCGACAGGTGAGCGTGCGCGCCGGCGTCCCCGTCGAGGTCAGCGCCTACAACGTCAACATCGCCTGCGGCTCCGGCATGAAGGCGATCCAACTCGGTGCCCAGCAGATCATGCTCGGCCAGTCCGAGGTGGCCCTGGTGGGTGGCATGGAGAACATGACCCGCGTGCCGTATCTGCTTCCTGACCTGCGGCTGGGGTACCGGCTTGGCAACACCGAGGCCGTGGATGCCATGTACCGCGACGGGCTGCTCGACCCCCTCTGTGGGCTGGTCATGGGCGAGACCGCGGAGAACCTGGTCGATCGCTACGACATCTCCCGCGAGGAGCAGGACGAGTTCGCCCTGATGTCCCAGCACAAGGCGACGGAGGGCGCGGCCCGTCGGTCCGAGGAGATGCTCGCGATCGAGGTGCCGGCGGGCCGCGAGAGCGTGAGCGTGACTGAGGACGAGCACGTGCGGCCGCACACCACCCTGGCCTCGCTGGGCACGCTCGCGCCCGTGTTCCGCGACGGCGGCAGCGTCACGGCCGGCAATTCCTCGGGCCTCACCGACGGGGCGGCGGCGATGGTCCTGATGTCCGAGTCCCGCGCCCGGGCCGAGGGACGGGAGCCGCTCGCGCGCGTGATCGGCATGAGCTGGGCGGGGGTGGACCCCTCCGTCATGGGCATCGGCCCGGTGCCCGCGACCCACAAGCTGCTGGAGGCCACGGGCCTCGGCCTCGCCGACTTCGACGCCATCGAGGTCAACGAGGCCTTCGCCGCGCAGGTCATCGCCTGCGATCGGGAGCTGAAGTTCGATCGCGACCGGCTCAACGTCAAAGGGGGCGGCATCTCGCTGGGCCATCCCATCGGCATGAGCGGGGCCCGCATCGTCCTCAGCCTGGCCTACGACCTGCGCGAGCGCGGTCTCAGCCTGGGCCTGGCAACGCTGTGTGTCAGCGGAGGCCAGGGCCTCGCCGTGGCCCTCGAACGCACCTGAACCCCGGAGGGGATCCGTCATGAGCGTGCACGCCATCGTCTTGATCCAATGCGAGATCGACGAGATCGCCGAGGCCGCACAGGTCATCGCCGACATCGACGGCGTGAGCGAGGTCCACTCGGTGGCCGGCGAGTTCGATCTCATCGCCATCGTGCGGGTGCCCTTGCACGAGGACCTGGCCGCAACGATCCCCGGCGGCATCGCGAAGGTCGAAGGGGTCGAACGCACGGAGACGCTGATCAGTTTCCAGGTGTACTCCAGGCACGACCTGGAACGGCTGTTCGCGATCGGGTTCGAAGAGGCCTAGGGCTCGGGCCAGTCCACGGCCACCGGCAGGGCCGTTCGACTCCACGAGCCCAGGTCGTCGGCCCCGCCGTACTTCTCCATGAGCAGCCGTCGAGCCCTCGCGTCCCGGTCGGTTCCCGCCTCGACCACGTGGGCCGTCGTTGCGCGTCGGCGATCACCCAGCTCCAGCACCACCTCGGGGGCGACCATCAGGTTGCGGACCCAGTCGCTGCGCTCGCGGCCCCCAGCCATGAGGTAGACGACGTCGCCGTCCAGCGCGAACCAGATCTCGATGCGATGTGGGTCGCCGGTGACACGGCCCGTGGTGGTGAGGTAGCAGAACGGCAGCGACGCGAGGTCCTGCGGCACGCCCGCCTACCAGATGGCCCAGAGCACCAGCGCGACGATCACGGCGAGCGCGACGCCGAAGATGATGAGGTCCGCTCTCTTGGTCTTGCCCGGCTGTTGGTAGTTGAAGCCCACGATCCACCTTCTCAGACGCGGTAATACGCGCGGAACGTCTCGGGCGAGAGCCAGTAGATGTGCTGGCGGACCGTGGAGGCATAGGTCCTCGCTTCGACGTGATCGCGACACGCCCGCTCTCCCACGACGCCACCGGAGGAGTCGACGATCGCGACGATCCACCCGTCGGCACCCTCCTGAACCCGCACCGCATGGCGGTTCTCGCCCTCGGCGCGCATGTCGCTCAGCCCTGCCGCACGAGGTTCTGTTCCAGGCGGCCGAGCGAGCGGCGCACGTCCGCGAGGACGGTCTCCGCGTCCAGCGTGAACTCCGGGCGGAGGTCCGCCACCTGCTCCAACGCCTCCTCGAGCCGGCTTCCAGCCTCCTCGGCGTCGCGCAGTGCGTTCACCAGGGTCACCGCATAATCCGGCGCGAATGGCTCCCCGTCCCACGGACAGGCGCCGCCCCCGAGCACGACCTGCTCCGCCATGAACGAGCGGTCGTCCCGTTTGCACGTTCCCTTGATCTTCACGCGGTCTCCTTCTGCTGCACGAGTTCCAGGAGCCGGTCGGCCACCTCGAACGGGTCCACCGGCTTCACGAACCAGGCATCGGCCCCCGACCACGACGCCAGCCACGCGTCGTGTCGACGTTCCAAGAAGATCACGATCGCACCCTCGTACGGGATGGGGTCGTCGCGGAGCGCCTTGGCAAGGGCGAACGCCCCCGCGCGCGAGGCGATCTCGTCGGCTACCACGATCTGGGGCCGCTCGCGAAGAGCCGCCCGGATCCCGAGCTCGCCGTTGGCGGCGGCGCGGAATCGCAGCTCCTCGCCGAGGCGTCGCTCGATACTGCGCACCGCGAGCGCCATGAGCTCGCGCGAGTCAGGATCGGGCGACACGAGGAGCACGTCCACAGCCCGGATGCTACTACGGAGGCCCGCGGTCTTTGCCTCGCCCCAGGCCCTGGTCTACGCTCCGGTCCGTGCCGGAGCGAGCCCGGCCACCGCCCGTTCGACGGACGCCAACGGCTCGCGGCCGAACCCGGAAGGAGCCAACGTTGGAGAACACCGCAAAAGCTGCCGTCGCCGAGTTCATCGCGACGTTCGCGCTGATCTTCGTCGGCGCCGGCGCCGTCATCATGAACGCCAACGGTCAGCTCGATCTCACCGGCGTCGCGCTCGCGAGCGGCTTCGTGTTGTTCATCATGATCTCCGTCACCGCCCATCTCTCCGGCGGCCTCGTCAACCCGGCCGTCACGATCGCGCTCTGGACGACCGGCAAACTCCCCTCCGCCCGCGCAGGCGTGTTGATCCTCGCGCAGCTGCTGGGAGGGGTGGCCGGCGCGCTGCTCCTCAAAGCACTTGAGCCCAAGATCCTGTTCGACGCCGGCAGCGGAGGCATCCCGGCCCTCGCGCCCCTCTACTCGGTCGGCAAGGGCATCTTGTTCGAGGCCGTCGGAACGTTCTTCCTGGTCTTCGCCTTCTTCGCCACGATGGTGGACGATCGCGGCCCGTTCAAGCTCACCGGTGGCCTCACCGTCGGCCTCGTGATGGCGTTCGACATGATGGTGTTCTTCCCGCTTACCGGCGCCGCCATGAACCCGGCCCGTTGGTTCGGCCCGGCCGTCGCCACGGCCGATTACACCGACTGGTACGTGTGGATCGTCGGCCCCGTCGCGGGCGGCATCATCGCCGGCGTCGTGTACTGGTACGCGTTCCTCAAGGGGACCGAGCCGGCCACGCCGTAGCCCGGCGCGTCAGGACCGCCGCAGACGGGAAGGAACCAGCCCACCGCGGCGTTGTCCCCCGTGAGCGATGCAGCCCGAGGAACAGCTCCACACACCGCGCACGCGGCCGAACGGTTCGGCGTCGGCCACGATCAACGACGTCTATCTCGACAACGCCTCGGCCACCTCGTTGCTCCCCGCCGCACGCGAGGCCATGGTTGCCGCGCTCGACACCTTCGGGGACCCGCTCAACATCCACGGCCCCGGCCGTGCCGCTCGAACGATCCTCGATGCCTCGAGGGCCGAGATCGCGACCGCGATCGGGGCCCAGCCCGACGAGCTCGTGTTCACGTCCGGGGGCACGGAGTCCGTGGCGCTCGCGATCTGGGGCGGGGTGCGGGCGGTACGCGAGCTCGGGACACGCGTGGTCGTGAGCGCGGTCGAGCACCCCGCGGTCGGCGGCGTGGGGCACGTGTTGGAGAGCGACGGCTTCGAGGTCGTCATCGTCGGCGTCGACGCCCACGGCGGCATGGACATGGACGCGTTCGCCCGGGAGATCAGGGTGCCCGGAACCCTCCTCGCCAGCGTGCAGCACGCGAACCACGAGCTGGGGACGATGCAGGAGGTCGCCGAGGCCGCACGCCTGGCGCGGGAGGCGAAGGTGCGCCTGCACACCGACGCCTGCCAGACGGTGGGTCGCCTGCCGGTGGACGTCCGCGCCCTCGACGTGGACCTGCTCTCCCTTTCGGCGCACAAGTTCGGGGGACCGCCCGGGGTCGGGGCCCTCTATGTGCGCCGCGGCGTCGGGGTCACGGCCTACCCCTGCGGCGACGACCGCGAACGTAAGCGGCGCTCGGGCATGGAGAACACGCCGGGGATCGCCGGGATGGCGGCCGCGCTCACCGCCTCCATCGCCACCATGGGCGACGCCGCCGCCCGGCATTGGGACCTCACCGCCCGGCTGCGCGAGCGGATCGGGTCCGGCGTCCGAGGCGCGAGGGTGCACGGCCATCCCACCCATCGCACGCCCCACATCGTGTGCTTCAGCGTGGCGGGGCTCGACGCCCCCACGCTCATGATGGCGCTCGACGATCGCGGGTTCCGCGTGGGCGCCGGGTCCCCCTGCAGCGGCCGTCCCGAGGATCCCTCCCCGGTCCTGGAGGCCGTGGGCGTGGGGTCGATGTCGGCGTTCCGCGTGAGCCTGGGCGTCACCACCACCGAGGCCGAGATCGACGCATTCTCGCGGGCACTCGCCGAACTCGTGGCGGACCTGCGCGAGGTGGAGGAGACGAGCGGCGAGGCGATGGCGCGCTTCCGGCCCCCGGACGTGCCCTGAGGGGGCTACGCCACCGTCCAGGTGTCGCCGCCGTGCAGGAGCTTGTGCATGTCTCCCTTGCCGAGGCGCTCCTCGGCGCTGCGAAGCTGCTCGGTCATCGCCTCGCCGTAGACAGGACGCTCGAACTCGCGGAACACCCCGATGCACGTCGCCTCGTGGGGACCGAGCGACAGGTGCGCGAGCCCGAATGGAAGCGACGGACGCCCGCCCGCCTCGTGCACCACGATCCGGTCGGGATCGACCTCGCTGAGACTGTGGACCTGGAGCCGGCCGTTGTCTCCCACGATGACGCATTTGTTGCCCTCGTCGAAGATGATCGGCTCGCCGTCCACCAGGCGGATCTGGTGATGCACGCCCTGGGGCTTGTCGCGGAGAAGGTCGAAGGCACCGTCGTTGAACACGTTGCAGTTCTGGTAGATCTCCACGAACGAGGCGCCGCGGTGTGCGGCCGCTTGGCGGAGCACCTCCGTGAGGTGAGCGCGGTCGTTGTCGAGGGTGCGAGCCACGAACGTGGCCTCGGCGCCCAGGGCCACCGCGATGGGATTGAACGGGTGATCCACCGAGCCGAACGGCGTGGACTTCGTGACCTTTCCCTCTTCGCTCGTGGGCGAATACTGGCCTTTCGTGAGCCCATAGATCTGGTTGTTGAACAGCAGGATCGTGATGTTCACGTTCCGCCGAAGGGCATGGATCAGGTGGTTGCCGCCGATCGAGAGGCCGTCGCCGTCCCCCGTGACCACGAACACGTTGAGGTCGGGGTTGGCCGTGGCGATCCCCGTGGCGATGGCGGGGGCACGGCCGTGGATCCCATGCACCCCATAGGTGTCCATGTAGTACGTGAACCGGCCGCTGCAGCCGATCCCGCTCACGAACACCGTCTCGTGGGGCTCGATCCCGAGCTCGGGCATGAAGCCCTGCACCGCCGAGAGGATCGCGTAGTCCCCGCAGCCCGGGCACCAGCGAACCTCCTGGTCCGAGGTGAAATCTCTCTTGGTCAGCGTGGCCACACCGGATCCGGCGCCGCCGTCGACTTCACTCATCGAGCATCCTCACGATCTCTTGCTCCAGTTCGTCCGCGGAGATGGGGACACCTTGCACCTTGGTGTAGCTGCGGGCGTCCACGAGGAATGCTGCCCGGATCAGCAGCGCCAACTGCCCCAGGTTCATCTCCGGCACCAGCACCTTGGGATAGGCGTGCACGACCTTCTCGGTGTTGGCGGGGAATGGGTTCAGGTGGCGCAGATGCGCCGTGGCCACCTTCCTTCCGTCGGCGCGCACGCGCCGGGCGGCCGCCCGGATCGTGCCGAGGGAGGATCCCCAGCCCAGCACCAACACCTCGACGTCGCCGTCGGGGTCATCCACCTCGAGCTCCGGGATGTCGGCCGCGACGCCCGCCACCTTGTCCCGCCTGAGATGGGTCATCCGTTCGTGGTTCGCCGCGTCGTAGCTGATGTTGCCGGTGAGGTCCTCGCGCTCGAGCCCGCCGATCCGGTGCACGAGACCGCGCGTGCCGGGCACCGCCCACGGCCGGGCGAGCCGCTCGTCCCGCGCGTACGGGAGGAAGCCCTCGCCGTTGGGCACGGCGAAGTTCGGATCGATCTCGGGCAGCTCGTCGAGGTCCGGCAACAGCCACGGCTCCGAGGAGTTCGACAGGAACGTGTCGGACAGCAGGATCACCGGGGTGCGGTACCGGACCGCGATCCGGGCCGCCTCCACCGCCACCGCGAAGCAGTCCGAGGGGGTGGACGCCGCAACGATCGGCAGGGGCGACTCCCCATGGCGCCCGAACATGGCGAGGAGGAGGTCCCCCTGCTCGGTCTTGGTGGGCAGGCCCGTCGAGGGCCCGCCGCGCTGCACGTCAACAACGATCAGGGGCAGCTCCATGATCACCGCGAGGCCGAGGGTCTCGGCCTTCAGGTCCATCCCGGGCCCGCTGGTGCCCGTCGCGGCGAGCTTGCCCGCGAACGCCGCCCCCAACGCCACGTTCGCGGCCGCGATCTCGTCCTCGGCCTGCAGGGTGATCACCCCGAAGTTCTTGTGACGGCTGAGCTCGTGCAGGAGCTCGGACGCGGGCGTGATGGGGTAGCTCGCATAGAACAGCGGGATGCCCGCGCGCTCCGCTGCCGCGATGAGACCCCACGACAAGGCGGTCGAGCCCGCGATGTTGCGGTAGGTGCCGGCCTGCGACGGCGCCGCCCGCACGAGATAGGACTGAGCGAACAGCTCGGTGGTCTCGCCGAAGTTGTACCCGGCCTTGAACGCCGAGACGTTCGCATCGAAGATCTCCTGCTTGCCGCCGAACTTGCGCTCCAGCCAGTTCAGCGTGGTGTCGGTGGGCCGGTCGAACATCCAGGAGACGAGGCCCAGGGCGAACATGTTCTTGGCGCGCTCGGCCTCCTTCTTGCCGATCCCGAGGTCCTGCGTGGCGCGCAGCGTGATGGACGTCATGGGCACCTTGAAGACCTGATACCCCTCGAGGCTCCCGTCGCCCGTCGGATCCGTCGCGTAGCCCGCCTTCTCGAGGTTCCGCGTGGTGAACGCGTCCTCGTTGACGATCAGGACGCCGCCGCGTTCCACCTTGTCGAGGTCCGCCCTGAGAGCCGCGGGGTTCATCGCCACCAGGACGTCGGCGTGATCCCCGGGGGTCGTGATGTCCGTGGAGGCGAATTGGATCTGGAACGCCGAGACGCCGTGCACGGTGCCCGCGGGGGCCCGGATCTCCGCCGGGAAATCGGGGAGCGTCGCGAGATCGTTGCCGAGGACGGCGGTGGCGGAGGTGAACCGATCGCCGGTGAGCTGCATCCCGTCGCCCGAGTCCCCGGCGAACCGGATGACGACGCGCTCCTTCTCTACGACGCTCTTGGTACTCACCACGCTTCCTAGCGTAACGCTCCCCGGAGCGCTCGCGGGCCTGAGACGTTTAGATTCTGTCGCATGCAGACGAGAAGGCTGGGTTCCCAGGGTCCGGAACTGTCCCTGATCGGCTACGGGGCTTGGGAGGCGGGGGGCGCGGACTGGGGTCCGAACGACTCGGACGCGTCGGTGATCGATGCGATCCGCGAGGCCTTGGACGCGGGGATCGACTGGATCGACACGGCCGAGGTCTACGGCGACGGCGAGAGCGAACGGCTGGTCGGCCTGGCGGTGGCGGGCCGTCGCGACGACGTCGTTGTCGCCACGAAGGTGGCTCCCGACGACGGGGGAAGCGGCTTCCTCCCCCGGCAGATCGCCAGGGCGTGCGACGACTCGCTCGCGCGCCTCGGCATCGACGTGATCGACCTGTACCAGCTCCACTGGCCCGACGGATCGGGCGTGCCCGTGGAGGACTCCTGGGGCGCCATGGCCGAGCTCGCGACGGCGGGGAAGGTGCGGTTCGTGGGCGTCTCCAACTTCGACCGGGGGCTGATCGAGCGGTGCGAGGCCATCTGTCACGTGGATTCGCTTCAGCAGGAGTTCTCGATGCTGGCCCTCGACGATCGGGCGTTGATCGCCTGGTGCGCCGAGATCGGCACCGGGGTCGTCTCCTACAGCCCGCTCGCGGTGGGCATGCTCACGGGCGCCTACACGGGCGAGGTCACGTTCCCTCCCGGTGATTGGCGGGCCTCCGTCGAGGAGGGACCGTTCGCCGCCGCCAACATCGACCGGAGCCTGCGCGTCGTCGATCGCATGCGGCCGATCGCCGAGCGACTCGGCGTGACGTGTGCCCAACTCGCGCTCGCCTGGAACATCCACCAACCGGGCGTGACCTCGGCGATCGCGGGGAGCCGCAGCGCCGCACACATGCGTGCCAACGCGGCCGCCGCCGACGTCGTCCTGGACGCGGCGACGCTGGATGAGCTGGAGGCCTTCCTGCGTTGAGGAGCGCTTCAGGCCCGACCGGCCTCAGCCGGTCTGCGTCCTGCGTTCGACCTGGCGCAGACGCCGGACGATCCCGTCGAGCAGCTTGATCGTGACCTGCGGCTCGTCCTCGATGAGGGACGTCAGCGTACGGCGGAACAGGCGGAGCACCCGCATGGGCGTGTCGGTGACCACGGAGGCCGTTCGTTTGCCGCCGTCGATCGCGGAGAGCTCGCCGAAGAAGTCTCCGGGCAGCACCTCTCCGACCTTGCGCTTGCCGCGCAAGACCTTGGCCTGACCCGAGAGCACCACGAAGAGCGTCTCCCCGGGGTCGCCCTCGTTCACGACGACCTGCCCCTGGTCGAACGCGAGCTCGTCGGTTTCCGCCGCCAGGCGGTTCAGGTGCTTCTTGCTGAAGTCCGCGAACATCGGGATGCCCGAGAGCACCGCCACGGTCTGGCGACGGGTGCGACGGGGCTCCTGTTCGGGCCGTCGCTCCGTAAGCCGGCTGCGGTTGCCGGGGATCAAGCGTTCGGGGAACCTCTGATCCATCGCGCCAACCCTACCCGTCCGAGCGCTCGGGGGCGAGCGCGTTCCTGGTCGCAGACTGGGGGGGCCGCTAGGGTTGTCGCGTGGACACACGCGCCCGCCTGCGGGGCCTGCTGGAGCGCCGGATCGGCGTGTTGGACGGCGCCTGGGGCGTCCTGCTCCAGGGCCGCGGGCTCTCCGAAGCCGCTTTCCGCGGGGAGCGGTTCGCGGATCACCCCCGCGACCTCAAGGGCGACCCCGACCTGCTCAACATCACAAGGCCGGACATCATCTCCGAGGTCCACCACGCGTACCTGCGAGCCGGTGCCGATATCACCACCACCAACACGTTCACGGCCACGTCGATCGGCCAGGCCGACTACGGGTTGGGGGATGCCGTCTACGAGATGAACGTCGAGGGCGCGCGGCTCGCGAAGGAGGCGGCGGGCGCCTACCCAGACCGGTTCGTGGCGGGCTCAGTGGGTCCGCTCAACGCGACGCTCTCCCTCTCACCCAAGGTCGAGGACGCCGCCTTCCGCAGCGTGACGTTCTCCCAGGTGTACGAGGCCTACGCCGAGCAGATCCGCGGCCTGCGGGAGGGCGGGGCCGACCTCCTCCTGATCGAGACCATCTTCGACACGTTGAACGCGAAGGCCGCCATCGCGGCCGCCAAGGACGTCGCGCCGGAACTACCGATCTGGCTGTCCGTGACCATCGTGGACCGCAGCGGCCGGACGCTGTCGGGCCAGACCATCGAGGCCTTCTGGATCTCGGTGGAGCACGCGGACCCCGTCATCGTGGGCATCAACTGCTCCCTGGGGGCCGCGGAGATGCGTCCGTACGTGGAGGATCTCGCTCGGGTGGCGAACGTCCCGGTGGCGTGCTATCCCAACGCGGGGTTGCCCAACGCGTTCGGCGGCTACGACGAGACGCCGGCCATCACCTGCGAGCTGCTCACCGCGTTCGCGCAGGAGGGACTCGTCAACCTCGTGGGCGGCTGCTGCGGGACCACGCCGGAGCACATCGAGGCCATCGCCGCATCGGTCCGCGACCTCGCGCCCCGCGTGGTCCCAGACGCGAGCGACCCCCTCCCCCACCTGAGCGGCCTCGAGCCCTTCCGCATCACCCCCGAGACGGGGTTCGTCATGGTCGGCGAACGCCAGAACATCACCGGCTCGTTGCGGTTCCGGCGCCTCATCGAGTCGAGCGACTACCAGGGCGGCGTCGAGGTGGCGATGGAGCAGGTCCGCTCCGGGGCGAACCTCATCGACGTGAACATGGACGCGGACCTGCTCGACGGCGTGCAGGCCATGACCACGTTCCTGAACCTCATCGCGACCGAGCCGGAGATCGCCAGGGTCCCGATCATGGTGGACAGCTCCAGATGGGACGTGATCGAGGCCGGGCTCCGGTGCATCCAGGGCAAGGGCGTCGTGAACTCCATCAGCTTGAAGGAGGGGGAGGAGGACTTCCTCACCAAGGCGAGGATGGTGAAGCGCTACGGGGCTGCCGTCGTGGTGATGGCGTTCGACGAAGCCGGTCAGGCCGGCACCGTGGAACGCAAGATCGAGATCTGCGAACGTGCGTATCGGCTGCTGACCCACCAATCCCGATACGAGCCCAGCGACATCATCTTCGATCCCAACATCCTCGCGATCGCCACCGGGATGGAAGAGCACGCCGATTTCGCCAGGGCTTTCATCGAAGCCACGCGCGAGATCAAACGGCGGTGCCCCGGCTCCCACGTATCCGGCGGCGTGTCCAACCTGAGCTTCAGCTTCCGCGGCAACGAGCCGGTGCGCCAGGCGATCCACGCCGCGTTCCTCTATCACGCCATCGCGGCAGGCCTGGACATGGCCATCGTGAACGCGGGCCAGCTCCCGGTCTACGACGACATCCCCAAGGACCTGCTCGAGCACGTCGAAGACATCATCTTCAACCGGCGCGAGGACGCCACCGAGCGCATGGTCACCTTCGCGGAATCGGTGAAGACCGGCGGCGTCGAGCGGGTGGTGGACCTCGCCTGGCGCGATGGCAGCGTGGAGGAGCGTCTCTCCCACGCGCTCGTGCACGGCATCGTCGACTTCATCGTGGAGGACACCGAGGCGGCGCGGCTGGCCTACGACCGCCCCTTGGACGTGATCGAGGGGCCGCTCATGGACGGCATGAAGATCGTCGGCGACCTCTTCGGCGCCGGGAAGATGTTCCTGCCCCAGGTCGTCAAGAGCGCGCGAGCCATGAAGAAGGCGGTTGCGCACCTCGAGCCTTACATGGAGGAGGAGAAGCGCATCCTGATCAAGGCCGGCGGGACCGCCAAGGCGCAGGGCCGCATCGTCACGGCAACCGTGAAAGGCGACGTCCACGACATCGGCAAGAACATCGTGGGCGTGGTGCTGGGCTGCAACAACTACGAGGTGATCGACCTCGGCGTGATGGCGCCCGCGGACCTGATCCTCGACACCGCCGTGCAGGAAGGATGCGACCTCGTGGGGCTCTCGGGTCTCATCACGCCCTCGCTCGACGAGATGGTGAACGTGGCCAAGGAGATGCAGCGCAGGGGGATGGATCTGCCGCTGCTGATCGGCGGGGCCACCACCTCGCGTCAGCACACGGCCGTGCGGATCGCTCCGGCCTACGCCAACCCCACCGTGCACGTCCTGGACGCGTCGCGCGTGGTCGCCGTGGTCGCCTCGCTCCTGGACCCCGACCGCAAGCAGGTGCTGGACCGAGAGAATCGATCGTTGCAGGAGACCCTGCGCGCCCAACACGCGGAGCGCATCAAGACCCCGCTGCTCCCCTACCGCAAGGCCCTTGAGCGTTCGACGCCCATCGCCTGGCGGGCCGAGGACCTCGGCGCACCCTCGTTCACGGGCACGCGCGTGCTCGAGCCCCCGCTCGAGGCGTTGACGCCCTACATCGATTGGACCTTCTTCTTCACGGCGTGGGAGCTCAAGGGGCGGTTCCCCGCCATCTTGGATCATCCCGAGCACGGCGAGGCCGCCCGCGAGCTCTACGACAACGCGCAGGCCTTGCTGGGAGAGATCGTGGCCGAGGGCTCCATCGCGGCGCGCGGCGTGTTCGGGTTCTGGCCCGCGAACGCCGAGGGCGACGACATCGTCCTGGCCAACGGGGTCACCTTCCCGATGCTCCGCCAGCAGGTCGAGAAGGAGCCCGAGCGCCCGAACCGTTCGCTCGCGGACTTCGTAGCGCCCTCGGAGACCGGCCTTCGCGATCACCTGGGGGCGTTCGCGGTCTCGGCGGGATTCGGCGTTGACGAGATCGCGAAGCGCTACGAGGCGGACCACGACGACTACAACGCCATCATGACGAAGGCGCTCGCGGACCGGCTCGCGGAGGCGTTCGCGGAGTACCTGCACGAGCAGGCGCGGTTGGCCTGGGGCTACCAGTCCCAGGAGCTGTCCCACGAGGAGCTGATCCACGAGCGCTACCGAGGCATCCGACCGGCGTTCGGCTACCCCGCCTGTCCCGATCACTCGCTGAAGCGGCGCCTGTTCGATCTGTTGGGCGCGCGGGAGCTGGGCATCGACCTCACCGAGACCTGCTCGATGACGCCCGCCGCCAGCGTGAGCGGGTTGTACTTCGCCCACCCCCAGTCGCGCTACTTCAACGTGGGGCGCATCGCCAAGGACCAGGTGGAGGACTACGCGAGGCGCCTCGGCGAGAGCGTCACCGAAGCCGAACGCTGGCTGCGTCCAAACCTGGCTTACGACGTCGATTGAGGCCCAGGTGGATCCCACGCCGGGGAGGCAGGCGGTACCAGCCCGAGCCGTGGGCCGGGCGCTGGTAGCGTGAGCGACCGATGACGCATTTCTGGCATCCCTTCGCCGACATGTCCTCCGTGGTGGCCGACGGCGCCCTCACCCTCGTGCGGGCGGAAGGCGTGCACGTGTGGGACGACCGCGAGCGCCGCTACCTCGATGCCACCGCGTCGCTGTGGTATGGCAACGTGGGCTGGGGCCGCGGCGAGATCGGCGAGGCCGTGGCGGCCCAGATGGCCGCCCTCCCCGTCTACAGCGCGTTCGGCGACCTCACGAATCGTCCGGCGGAAGAACTCGCGGACTTCGTGGCCGAGGTGGCGCCGGTCCCCGATTCGAAGGTGTTCTTCACGAGCGGCGGCTCCGACTCCATCGACACGGCCACCAAGATGGTGCGCCGGTACTGGCAGCTCACCGGCGCCCCGGAACGCACGATCTTGATCCGGCGCGAGAAGGCGTATCACGGCATGCACACGGCGGGGACGTCGTTGGCAGGCATCCCCGCCAACGCCGCCGGCCACGGCGACCTGATCGAGGACGTGATCGAGGTTCCCTGGGACGATGCCGACGCTCTCGCCTCCGCCATCGCCGAGGCCGGCGCCGATCGCGTGGCGGCGTTCTTCTGCGAGCCCGTCATCGGGGCGGGGGGCGTGTTCGTGGCGCCCGACGGCTACCTCCAGGCAGCCCGCGAGGTCTGCCGCGCCTCGGGCGTGCTCTTCGTCGCGGACGAGGTCATCACCGGGTTCGGCCGCTGCGGCGACTGGTTCGCGTCCACCCGCTTCTCGCTGGATCCCGACATCCTCACGTGCGCGAAGGGCATCACGAGCGGCTACCTGCCCCTGGGGGCGGTCGTTGCGGCTCCGTGGATCGCGGAGCCGTTCTGGGCACCCGGGGCGGGGCCGTGGCGCCACGGGTACACCTACAGCGGCCACGCCACCGTTGCCGCGGCGGGGCTCGCGAACCTCGCGATCCTGCAGCGCGAGGGCCTGTGCGAACGGGCACTCGAGCTCGAGGTTGCGCTCGCCGAGGTTCTCGCACCGCTCGCCGAACACGAGCTCGTCGCCGAGGTGCGCGCGGGGACCGGCGTGCTCGCCGCCGTCCAGCTCCAGCCTGAGGTCGTCCAGGAGGAACCGGGGCTCGCCACGCGCGTCGGGATGGCCTGCCGCGACGCCGGGGTGTTCGTGCGCCCGCTCGTCGGCGGGGCCGTCGCCGTCTCCCCGCCGCTCGTGATCGAGGACGAAGGCCTGAAGGAGCTCTCCGAGGGCTTCAGGGCCGGGCTCGACGACTGCGCCTGAAGCTTCACGGCCGGCGCGGGCCGGGGCCGCCGACGGCAACGGGATGCAACCGGGATGCCAGGGAACTCAGTGGAACGAGTTGCCGCAGGCGCAGCCGCCGGTGGCGGCGGGGTTGTCGATCGTGAACCCCGACTGCTCGAGGCTGTCGACGAAGTCGATGGTGGCCTGCGCGAGGTAGGGCACGCTCATCTTGTCGATGACGAGCTTCACGCCGAACTGTTCGGCCTCGGCGTCCTTCTCGGAGACCTGGTCGTCCAGGTACATCGCGTAGCGCAACCCAGAGCAGCCGCCGGGCTGCACGGCGACCCGAAGGGCGATGTCGTCGCGACCCTCTTCGGCCACGAGCTCCTTCACCTTGCCGGCGGCGTTCTCGGTCAGCGTGATCATGGGTCCCCTTCGTTGGCTGCGGGTTCGAGCCTCGTCCAGCACCCATGATAACCGGTGGTGGCGGGAACTCGAGGCTTCAGCCTGAATCGGCGAACGCGGCGACCGAGGCCCCGCTGACGCGCACGAGGTCGGCCGGGGAGAGCGGAAACACCGAGTCGGGAGTGCCGGCGGCCGCCCACACCTCGCCGTGAGCGAGCAGGTCCCGGTCCAGGAAGGCCCGCACGCGCTCGGGATGGCCGAACGGCGGGGTCCCGCCCACGGCGAATCCGGTCGCGGAGCGGGCCTCCTCGGGGGTGGCGCGGCGCACGACGGCCGCCCCGCTCAGCGAGGCGAGGACGCCGACGTCGGCCCGGTTCGCGCCCGAGGTGAGGGCGAGGATCGCGCCGGTTCGCGCGTCCGGGCCTTCCGCCATGAACACGAGGGACTTCACGATCTGGCCCACGTCACATCCGATCGCCCGCGCGGCGTCGGCCGCGGTCTTCGTCCCCTCGGGGAACCGTCGAACCTGGGGCTGCAATCCGAGGGCTGCGGCGGCCACGGTGAAGCGATCGATCGCGCCGCTCATCCCGCTCCTCGCAACCGCGAGGCGCCATGAGCCGCGGACGTCGCCGCCCCGCGCGCGAGGTCCTGGGCCACGAGCTCCAGCGAGCGCCGCGCATCCCCGAGCGCGGCACGCTCGCCCACGCGGCCGACCAGCGTCAGCACGGGCACGCCCGGGACCTCCGATGTGGCGCGGCCGCAGATGACGGCGACGGACACCCCCGCCAGCGCGGCGGCGTCGAGGATCCCCGCGGGCACCTTCCCCGCAGACGATTGAACGTCGAAGGATCCCTCCCCCGTGATCACGAGATCACAACCCTCGATCCGGCGGGGGATCTCCATCGCGTCCATCACCACCTCGACGCCGCGGCGCAGGTGGGCACCGCAGAACGCCAGGAGGCCGAAGCCCGATCCTCCCGCGGCCGCGGCGCCCCGCTCGTCCTTGAGGGAGATCCCGAGGTCCCGGTACACGACGGCCGCGAGATGGCTGAGCGCGCCGTCGAGCACGCGCACCGCATCCGTCCCGGCTCCCTTCTGCGGACCGTAGACGACGCTCGCCCCCGAGGGGCCGGCGAGCGGGTTATCCACGTCGAACGCCCCCGTCACGCTCACGTTCGTCCACACGGGCGGGACCCCCGTGGTGTCGATGCGCGCGAGCCTCGTCAGCGCGGCGCCTCCGTCGGGCAGCTCCCGGCCCCGCTCGTCGAGCAGACGGACGCCGATGGCGGTCGCCATGCCCGCGCCGCCGTCGTTGGTCGCGCTGCCACCCAGACACACCAGCAGCCGGCGGGCGCCGCGCGCGACCGCGCCAGCCATCAGCTCCCCCGTGCCGCGGGTCGAGGCGCGTAAGGGATCGCGTCGCCCCGGCCCGACCAGCGCGAGACCCGAGGCGCGTGCCATCTCCACGACGCCGAGGGTCCCCTGCGCGGTCGAAACCAGCCCGAAGGCCGCCTCGACGGAATCGCCCATGGGGCCGGTCACGGTCGCCGGCACGACGACGCCGTGCAGGGCGCCGACCAGCGCCTCCAACGTGCCCTCCCCGCCATCGGCCATAGGCGCGAGATCGAGGTGATCGCCCGGGCGCTCGCGTTTCCATCCCGTCTCGATCGCCTCCGCGGCCTGGCGCGCCGTGAGGGTGCCCCGGAACTTGTCTGGGGCAACCAGGACGCGCATCCCGCGAATGTACAATCCGCGCCGAGACGTGCGCTCCTGAGCGCGTCGACGAAGGGGGAGTCCGTCGTGAGTCTGGACCGGGAGACGCTGCTGGGCGTGGTGCACGCGGAACGGCAGCGGCTCGGGCGCACGATCCAGTTCGCCGAACCCGACACCTGGGAGCGCCCCAGCGCCGCGGAGGGTTGGTGGAATCGCGACGTGATGGCCCACCTGGGCGCGGGCGACACCCTCGCGGCTCAGCTGGTGGCCGGCGAAGCGCCTTCCGAGCTCGCGGAGTACCGGGCGTCGCTCGGCGATGAGCCGTTCAGCGTAGACGGGTTCAACGCCTGGACCGTGAACCGCAGGTCGGAACTCCCCGCGCGCGAGATCCTCACGGTGTGGGGCGCCGCGGCCGGTTCCCTTATCGAGCACGCGGCTCTCCTGTCCGACGCCGACTGGGAGTCGCGCCGCTTCGACTACATCGCCGGGCCGATCGCTACCCGGTACCTGCTCCAATCGCGCACGGTGGAGTGGTGGCTCCACGGGGAAGACATGCGCGCCACCAACGGCCTCGGGCCGTCCTACGAGCATTGGCCCATCTACCTCACGATCGACATGGCCGTGCGGATGCTCCCCTACGCGCTCGGCCGCGACGGGCTCGACCTGAGCGGGCGCACCGTGAAGGTCGTCGCCGAAGGGGCCGGGGAGGGCGAGTGGCACTGGGGCCTGGGCGCCGGCGAGGTGCCGCCGGCCGGGACCAAACCGGACGCCGTGATCTCCGGGCGCGCCTCGCAGCTGGGGCTGGTGGCTGGACGACGCCTCGACGCCGACGAGGTGTTCGCATCCGGCAACGTCGTGGTGGGCGGGGACCGAGCGCTCGCCCTCACGATCCTGCACACCCTGCGTGCCTACCCGTAACGCAAGACAGCCGCAGTGAACCCCGACGCCTTCTCGTCCGTACCCCTTGGGGGATACCGTGCAGCTGATGCGAACGATCGATCCGGAGGACGACTCGGCCCTGATGCGGGCGTTCGTCGCGCGCGACGCGTCGGCCGCCAACACCCTGTACGGACGGTTCGCCTCGAGGATCTACGGGTTGGGGATCGTGATGCTCGGGTCCGACGCGGCGGCGCAGGATCTCGTCCAGGACACGTTCGTGAAGATCTGGCGCAAGGCTGCCACGTACGACGTCACGCGAGGGAAGCTGGAGACCTGGATCCTCCTGATGGCTCGTTCGCTCGCGATCGACGCCCTGCGCAGACGCGTCGTCGAGGCGCGGTCCCTGGAGGCCGCGGGGCGCCCGCGTGAGGCCGACCCCGCGGCAGGCCCCGAGGAGCTGGCGGAGACGCACGACCTCACCGGCCGGGCTCGCCGCGCCATGGCGCGCCTGAGCGGCGAGCAGCGCTCCGCGCTCGAGCTCGCCTACTTCGGTGGGCGCACGAGCGCCGAGGTGGCCGAGATGGAAGGCATCCCGGTCGGCACCGCGAAGACCCGGATCCGCGCCGCGCTGATGAGGCTGCGGGAGGCCATGGCCGAGGAGGTGCCCCGTGACGACGTGTGAGATGGTCCGCGAGCGCCTTCCCGATCACGTGCTGGGGACCCTCGAGGAGACCGAGGACCTCGCCGTGCGCAAGCACCTGCGGGGGTGCGCAGGTTGCCGCGCCGACATGGAGGCCCTCGACGACGGGCTCGCGTCGTTCGCCTGCGCGGCGCACGACGCAGAACACCCCACCGAGCTCGCCGAACGGGTCCGCTCGACCCTGGAGGCGGAGTGGCGCGAGGTGCCCGAGACCTCTCCCGCGAAGGATCGAGCTCGGTTCGCAGGCCCCCGCGCGCCCTGGCTCGCCGCGGCGGCCGCCATGCTCGCCCTGGTCCTAGCACTGAGCTGGGGCCTCGCCCAAGATCGCCGCGCCGGTGAGCTCGCCGCTTCGGGGGACAGCTACACCCGCCTCTTGCAGATCCTCGGCGGCAAGGAGTTCCGCGCAGCCCCCCTCACCGCGGCGCCCGGGCGCAACGTGCAGGGCAGCGTGGTCGTCTACGACTCCCACCGCGACCAGTCATGGGTCGCGGTCCTCGTGCAAGGAGCCGGCCTGAGCGGCAGCGCCACCGCGACCCTGCACGCCCCCGACGGCAGGACCGTCGAGCTATCGGACCTCGAGGTCCAGAAGGACGGCAACGGGGCGGCGTGGCTCGTGACGGCGAGTGACCTCAGCAGTTTCGACCGGATCACGGTCACGGACGAGAGCGGCGCGCCGCTCGCCAGCGCCCAGATCGCGCCCGTGTGAGGACCTTCAGCGCGTGAGGACCTTCAGCGCGTGAGGACGAGTCGCCTGACGGCCCGCGCGTGCGCGCCGAACCGGTACTTGTACGCGTAGTCGCCCTTCAGCAGATCGAACGCGTCGCAGCCAGACTCGATCGCCATGCGGATGTTCTCGCCCACCAGGACCATCCCCGGCGCGAGGTTGCCCCATGCGCGATCGAACGCGGAGTTGTACAGGAAGAACGTCCCGTCGAAGGCGAACCCGATCGTGCCCGCCGCGAGCTCTCCTCCCACCTCGATCATGGTGAGCAGGAACACGCCCTGCGGAAGGAACGCAGCCCCCAGGCGACGGAAGAAGATCTCCATCCCGGGCTGCATGAACACGCCCTTGGGGCCCTCGCTCATGCGGTGCAGCTCCACGAATCGATCGAGCAGCGGGATGAGCGTCGCCTCCGTGGCCGTGTGGATCTCGAACGGACCCGCCTCCATCTCGAGCTTCTTGGCCTTGCGCCGGATCTCGTGGCGAAGTTTGCCCGGAAGCGCCTCGAGGTAGCCCTCCCATGAGCCGGGGAGCGGCAGGAGCGGCGCAACACCGTTCTGATCCTCGGTTTCCTCCACCGCGAGCCCCACAGCCTGGGCGGAATCTCGGAGCAGGCCCAGCCAGGACCGGTCCTCCGGCAACCCGCGCAGGTCCGCCGTCGCCCAGTCCTCCCGCGCGAGCAGCGCGGCCCAAAGCTCCTTAGCGAAGGTGCCCTGCTCGGAGGGCAGGCCCACGGGCCCCATGTAGTCCGTGACCTCCGTCCCGCCCAGGAAGCGCAGCGTCTCGTCGATGCGCTCGAACGCGACGGCGCCGACCTGGGTGCCGTCGTCCTCTTCGGCGAACGCCAGCAGCAGGTGCTCGGGCTGCTCGCCGAACTCCTCCCAATAGAGCTTGAGGTAGGCGGGCGTGTGGAAGAACGTGCCGGCGGGGTCCGCATCGACGAGTTCGCGCCAGCCCCGCCGCTGGAAGTCCCGCCCGTCCTCGGAGAAGGTGATCCTCATCGCGGGACCATGCTACGGGCCGACACGCTCACCAGGACCCTCCTCCCCCGCCGCCCCCTCCCCCGCCGGAGAAGCCTCCGCCCGAGAACCCGCTGGAGCCCGACCCGCTGGGCGTCGATGCGATCGTGCCCCCTGTACTGAGCGAGAACCCGTCCACGGCGTTCGCGAAGGTCGCGAAGGCGAACGGTCGGTCGGAGACGTACCAGGAGGCGTCGGGGGTCTGCTCGAGCCCCTCGAACGCCTTGGCCCAGCGCTCGGTGCACCCGAACACTACGGCGAACGGAAGGTACCGGGTGAACACCCCCTCTTCTTCGGCCCAGCGGGCCATGTTCGTCTCCGCCTTCTCGATCACCGCGCGGAACCCGCGGATCCGCCGGAGCATCGCGGTGCCCTTGGCGGTTCGCGCGGGCATGCGCTTGGCCCCCACCATCAGGAGCAGACCGGCGACGATCACCGGAACGCCGAGCAGCCCCCAATGGGTCCACCGGGCGAGCACGAAGGTGAGCGCGCCGCCGAGCAGGAGTAGGAGGACGCCGCGCAGGCTCCACGAGGAGCGCACCTTGTCCGGGCGCTTGGCGAACCAGCCGCGGGACACCGCGTCGACGTAGATCGACTCCTCAACGCCTTCGAGGCGCTCGACGAACGTGGAGCGGAGGCTCGAGAGCTGCACCTCGGCGCCGTCGCGGAACAACCCGTTCAGGAGGCGTCGTTCGTACGTCAGCAGCTCGGCATCGGACTTCTCCAGCCGGATGAGCGACCAATCCGGCTTGGCGAACCACCCATGTTTCGGGAGCTCCTGGATCAGGAGGAACCCTCGAACGGCGAGGTCGACGATCGTGGCCGTGACGTCGAGGGTGTTGGCCTGCTCGTCGATCAGCGTGCCCACCTGACCCGGGCGCAGACCGTCGGGCGGTGCGAACTCCGCGGGCGCGGACCGGCCGCCCTCCAGCAGGGGCACCGCCTGCTCCTCGCCGGAGGGGTTGCCCATGACCTGATCGATCGGCGACCCGCGATAGCGGCGGTCCCGTCCGCGCGTCCACACGAGGGCCACGAACCCCGCCACCACGAGGACCAGCAAACCGCCCGAGACGCCCCCCGTCGCCGGGCTCAGACGGAAGGCGCTGTGGAGGGACCAGCGTTCGTGCAGGATCGGGACGGGTTGAGCCACGACGCCCTTGCGCAGCGCCACCACCACCGTCAGAGCGTTGAACGGCCGCAGCGGAGCCTGCGCGAACTCCGCCCGACCCGGCCTCCCGCGCACCCGGGCTCGATCGCATGGGAGTGAGGAACCCTGCGGCCCCTGGAAGCATGCAACCGCGGAGATCGCTCCGGGCGCCGTCACGATCACCGAGGCCTGCGCGATGGGCACCTGCCAGCCGGCCCCGATCGCGTTCCAATAGAGCTCGTCGTGGTCGTCGAATCCGTTCAGCGCGGCGGCGACCGCGTACACGATCGTGTACGTGTGCCGCCCCGTCGTCGTGCGATCCGGATCGCCGATCTTGATCCGTGTGAGGCCGCCCGCCAGTCCCTCCGCGGTGTACTCCGAGGACGCTCCTCCCGTGGCCTCGACCGACACCACGCTGAGGGGATACGAGCGGTCGTACGTGTCGTCGAAGCGCAGCGATGTGGGAACGTCGCGGAAGATGCCGTGACGCTGCTGTGCGCCGAAGTCGTAGTCGATCGTCTCCGTGACGCGGAGGGAGTCGTCGGCCCGGATCTGGAGGTCGACGTCGTAGCCGTCGATCCGCTCGCCCGTTTGCGCCCGCGCGGGAACGGCGGTCGCGACCACCGCGGCGATCGCGATCAGGAGGAGGGAAGGTGCACGCCTCACGGATGGTGGGCGTGCTCTCCGCTGGCCTCGCCGTCGTCGAGCGCCTCCTGCAAGACATCCCACGCCAGGACGGCGCACTTGATGCGGATGGGGTACTGCACCACTCCCTTGAGGGCCACGAGGTCCCCGAACGCGTCCTCGTCGGGCTCGACCTCGCCCGCCATCATGCCGCGGAACCGCGTGGCCATGTCCTTCGCACCCTCGACGGTCGTGCCCGTGACGGCCTCGGTCATCATGGACGCGCTGGACTGGCTGATGGAGCATCCAGCCCCCTCGAACGCGACCTCGACGACCCGGTCGCCCTCCACGTTGGCGAAGACCGTGATCTCGTCGCCGCAGAGCGGGTTGTTGCGCGTGCAGCTCACGGTGGCGTCGTCGAGCTCCCGCTTATTCCGCGGGCTCTTGTAGTGGTCGAGGATGACTTCCTTGTAGATGTCGTCGAGCGCCAACGTGGTCCCCCGGATCATCCAGCGGTCAGGTGGTGAAGATGGCCTCGGCCCTGGCGAGCGCTTCGATCAGGACGTCGACCTCTTCCTTGGTGTTGTACACGTAGAAGGAGGCGCGCGCCGTGGCCGGCGTCCCGAATCGACGCATCACGAGCTGGGCGCAGTGATGACCGGCGCGGATCGCGACCCCCTGTTCGTTCACGATGGTAGCGAGGTCGTGGGGGTGCACGTCCTTGAACCAGAAGCTCACGGCCCCTCCCCGCGCCGAGGCGTCTTTGGGGCCGTAGACCGTGGCCCCCGCGTCGAGCAGCCGGTCGAGCGCGTACGCGGTGATCTCCTCCTCGTGGGCGCGCACGTTGTCCATGCCCAGGGCCTCGAGATAGTCGATGGCCGCGCCGAGCCCCACCTGCTGCGCGACGGGCATGGTGCCCCCCTCGAACTTGTACGGGAAGGACTTGTACGTGCTGTGGTCCTTGAAGACCTCGTGGATCATCTCGCCACCACCCATCATCGGGCTCATGGCCTCGAGGATCTCGGCCTTGCCGTAGAGGCCGCCGCTCGCGGTGGGACCGAGCATCTTGTGCCCGCTGAAGCCGAGCAGGTCCACGTCGAGGGCGGCGACGTCGATGCGATGATGCGGCGCGAGCTGCGCGGCGTCGACGTTCACGACGGCGCCCACGGCGTGAGCTGACTCCACCAACTGGCGCAGCGGCGTGATCGTGCCCAGCGCGTTGGACATGCCCGTCACGGACAAGATCTTGGTGCGGTCCGTCAGCAGCGAGCCTAGGTCCGAGAGGTCGAGCTGGCCGTCGTCGGTGAGCGGCAGGTACCGCAGCTTCGCCCCCGTCACGGCCGCCGTCATCTGCCACGGCACGATGTTCGAGTGGTGCTCCATCTCGCTCAGCAGGATCTCGTCACCCTCGTGCAGGAACGAGCGGCCCCACCCCTGGGCGACCAGGTTGATCGACTCGGTGACGCCCCGCGTGAAGACGATGGTCTCCGGGGAGGGGGCGCCGAGGAACCGGGCGACCGTGGCGCGAGCCCCCTCGTAGCGCTCGGTGGCCTCTTCCCCCAGCATGTGGATGCCGCGGTGCGTGTTGGCGTTGTGCGCGGCATAGAAGTCGGCCTCCGCCTCGATCACCTGGCGGGGTTTCTGCGACGTGGCGGCGCTGTCGAGATAGACGAGCGGCAGGTCGCCTACGCTGCGCGACAGGATGGGGAAATCGGCGCGGATCGCCTCGACGTCAAGTCCGCCCATGTGCTCCGTCATCGTCCCGCTCCCTCCGGTGTTCACACGACCTCGGCGGCCGCCTCGTCCTCGATGCCGAGCTCACGTCCGATCCCCTCGTAGCCCTTGTCCTCCAGCGTCTGGGCGAGTTCCGGGCCGCCCGAGGTCACGATGCGCCCCCGCATCATGACGTGCACGGCGTCGGGCGTGATGTAGTTCAGCATCCGCTGGTAGTGCGTGATGAGCAAGACGCCCAGCTCGGGTCCCACCAGCTTCTGCACGCTCTGAGCGACGAGCTTCAGCGAGTCGATGTCCAATCCGGAGTCGGTCTCGTCGAGGATCGCGATCTGTGGCTCGAGCACGGCGAGCTGGAGGATCTCGTTGCGCTTCTTCTCCCCGCCGGAGAAGCCCTGGTTCACGTAGCGATTCACCATGGCGTCCTCGATGGAGAGCTTGTCCATCTGTTTTTTCATGTGCTTGCGGAACGCCAGCGCGCTCACCTGTTCCCCGCGCGTGGCCTGGTACGCGGTGCGCAGGAAGTTCACCACGGAGACACCGGGCACCTCGGTCGGGTACTGCATGGCGAGGAAGAGGCCGCGCATGGCCCGCTGGTCGGGCGTGAGCTTCGTGATGTCCTCGCCCTTGAAGATGACGCGGCCGCCGGTGACCAGATACCCGGGCCGGCCCATGATGACGTTGGACAGCGTGGACTTGCCGGAGCCGTTCGGTCCCATGAGCGCGTGGGTCTCGCCCTGACGCACCGTGAGGTCGATGCCGTTGAGGATCTGCTTGCCCTCCACGCTGGCATGGAGATCGAGGATCTCCAGGGTCGCGGGAGCGTTGCCGTTCTCGGTCATGTCGTCACACCTCGATCAGGATGTCGTCGTCGTCGATGATCACGTCGTAGGCGGCCACGGGGCGCACCGCCGGGAGCGACTTGGGGTTCCCGGTGTCCAGCTCGAAGACCGAGCCGTGCTTGGGGCACTCTACGGTGGCGTCCTCTACGTCGATCTCTCCCTCGTCGAGCCATGCGTGCTCGTGCGAGCACTCGGCGTCGACGGCCCGGAACACGCCCTCCCCCAGGTTCACCACGGCGACGTAGCCCTCGCCGAGCGGGAATCGCCGCGCCTCCCCCTGGGGGACGTCCGCCGTGGCGCACACCCTCGTGGGCATCATCGGATGCCCCGCTCGAGCTCTTCTTGGATGGTGAGCTCCGCGCTGGCGCGCACCTGGTCGATCTGCACCCGGTCGAGCACCTCCTGGAAGAATCCGCTCACGATCAGCCGTTCTGCCTCCCCGCGCGGGATCCCGCGGCTGGTGAGGTAGAACACCGTGTCCTCGTCCACAGGGCCGACGCTCGCCGCGTGCCCGCACCTCACGTCGTTCGCCTCGATCTCGAGGTTGGGGATCGCGTCGGCCTTGGCGTGCTCGCTGAGCACGATGTTGCGGGACGTCTGCATCGCGTTGGTCTTCTGCGCGTCGGGCCGCACATGGACCCAGCCGCTATAGACCGCGCGGCTCTCGTCGCGCAACGCGCCCTTATACAGCAGATCGCTGGAGCAGTTCGGCGCCACGTGATCCTGGATCGACCGATGGTCGAAGTGCTGCCGGCCGTCGGCGAAGAAGATCCCGAGCTGCTCGGAGAAGCTGCCCGGCCGGGCGAGGATCACCTCGTTCTCCACGCGTGCGAGGTCCGCGCCGAAGCCGATCGCGAGCGTTCGCACCTCGGCGTCGCGGCCGACCTCGGTGCGGACGACCCCCAGGTGCGTGACGCCATCGCCCCACTCCTGGATCGAGACGTAGCGCACGTGCGCGCCGTCGCCCACCACGATCTCCGTGATCGCGTCGCTGAAGGCGCGCGTGAGATCCGGCGAGGCCGTGCGATCGATGAAGGTCACCTCCGCGTTCGTGCCCGTGACGATCAGCGTGTGCGGGAAGACCGCCGCACCGTCGGCGTCAAGCCAGGTGAGGGTCTGCAGGGGAAGCTCCACGGCCACGCCGTCGGGGACATACAGGAACGTGCCACCGGTGCGGAAGGCGCCGTGCAGCGCGGCAAACTTGGTCCGATCCGTCGGGACGAGACGATGCAGGTGCGGCGCGACCAGCTCCGGGTGATCGATCGCGGCCTGGTCCAGGTCCTGCAGGATAACGCCCCGGGCCTCGAGATCCTGCCCCGACGTCGTGAGCACGATGCTGGAGTTGTGCTGCAGCAGCGCACCCCCGACCTCGCCCTGGGGCTCGGGAGCCCCGTTGCCGTGCCCGGGCGTGTGCGGTTCGAAGGACAGGTCGAACGCGGATAGATCCGTGTAGCGCCACTCCTCGGTCTCCTGCGAGGGGATGGGCAGGGCCCGGTACTCCTCGAAGGCCTGCTTGCGGATCCCCTGGACGAAGTCGGGGGCATCCGGCAGGGAGGCGAGGGCCGCCTCGTCGAACGTGTCGGTGGTGGTGGTCACGAAGGAATCCTATCGGCTAGGTCGGATTCCCCCCAACCCGCGGCGGCTCGCGGCGGCTCGCGGCGGGGAACCCTTCAGTGAGCACGGAGAAGCGACGCAGGTCTCCACGGACAGGACTTCCCTCGATCGTGACCCTCGTCACATCGCTCGTGCGATCCATCCCCCTAGAGCCGAACATATGTTCGTACGCGCACAGACCGGGTTCGACGACGTGAGCGGACTGGATTCGGTCGTGGAAGCTCTTCACGCGGAGTCCTTGCCCGATCTGCCCGACGCTCGGGTCGAGGAGGACTTTGCGGAGCTGCAGCGCGCCATGGACCGGCTGGAGCACGAGCGGCTCAGGCGGCTCGCGGAGATAGACCGGAGGCGGCTCTTCGCGCGAGACGGGCACCTGTCCTCGGCCTCATGGCTCGCCGCCCAGTTTCACATTGCATGGGGATCTGCGCGGGAGAGCGTTCGGATCGCACGCGCGCTCGAAGAGATGCCGCAGACGCGTCGCGCCCTGGAGAAGGGCGAACTTCCCATGTCGGCCGTTCGCCTGCTCGCGTCGGTGCGGGAGATCGACCCGCCGGCGTTCCGGCGCTCCGAGGGGGAGCTTGTGGAAGCCGCGCGCAGACACGCGACGCGCGATCTGCAGCGGGTAGCCGCTCGCTGGTGCCATCTGGTCGAGCGAGACCATGGGAGAAGCAGGGAGGATTGGGCGCGTGAGCGGCGGAAGCTGCACGCGTCGGTCTCGTTCCTCGGGATGGTTCGCGTCGACGGCTATCTCGACCCGGAGACGGGAGAGACGTTGCTCACCGCTCTGCGGTCTGTGCTCGACGACGAAGCGAGGTCGCGTACCGCTGAGGATGCTCGCTCACCCGCCCAGCGTCGAGCCGACTCGCTGGGGGAGATCTGTCGTCAGTGGCTCGATCGTGGGGATCGGCCCCAGGTGGCGGGGGAACGCCCGCACGTCACGATGATGGTTGGGGTCGAGGCGCTACAGAACCGTCGTGGCGCCATTGCGTTCGACCACGTCGGCGGTGTCGACGCCGAGGCGGCAAGGCGCCTCACGTGCGACGCCTCGATCACGCGTGTCGTGATGTCCGGCGCGTCGGAGCCGCTGGACATAGGCCGCCGTACGCCCATCGTCCCGCCCGCGATGAGACGGGCGGTGGTCGTCCGAGATACGCGCTGCCGCTTCCCGGGGGTGCGACCGTCCCCATGCATGGTGCGATGCCCATCATGTCGTTCACTGGGCCGCGGGCGGATCCACGGCGCTGCCCAACCTGTTGCTCCTGTGCCGTCGCCACCATCGGTTGATCCACGACCGAGGGCGAGGATTCACGCTCGAGTTGCTCGGCGGGCGCGCTGTGTTCCGCAGACCCGACGGGTCGGTCTTGGAGGATCGAGGGCCGCCCCGATAGGGCTCGGTCTACCCGACCGAGCCCTCCATCTGGAGCTCGATCAGTCGATTCAGCTCCACGGCGTACTCCATGGGGAGCTCCCGAGTGATGGGCTCGATGAAGCCGTTCACGATCATGCCGGTGGCCTCGACCTCGGACAGGCCGCGGCTCATCAGGTAGAAGAGCTGGTCCTCCCCCACCTTGGAGACCGTGGCCTCGTGCGCGAGCGCGGCCGTCTCGTCCTCCACCTCGATGTACGGGTAGGTATCGGAGCGACTCTCGTCGTCCAGGATCAGGGCGTCGCAACGAACGGTGGACTTGGCGTGGTGCGCGTCTGGCTCGACGCGGATCAAACCACGGTAACCCGTGCGGCCGCCGTCCTTGCTCACGGACTTCGAGTTGATGACGGAGGTGGTGTGCGGCGCCACGTGGATCGCCTTGCCCCCGGCGTCGGTATGCATCCCCTTGCCGGCGAAGGCCACGGACAGCACCTCGCCGCGTGCGCCCTTGCCCATCAGGTAGATCGACGGGTACTTCATGGTCACCTTGGAACCGATGTTGCCGTCGATCCACTCCATCACCGCGTCCTCGTGCGCCATCGCTCGCTTGGTCACGAGGTTGTAGACGTTGGTGGACCAGTTCTGGATGGTGGTGTAGCGGACCCGGGCGCCCTTCATGGCCTTGATCTCCACCACGGCCGAGTGCAGCGAGTCGCTGGAGTAGATGGGCGCGGAGCACCCCTCCACGTAGTGCACGTAGCTGCCCTCGTCCGCGATGATCAGGGTGCGCTCGAACTGGCCCATGTTCTCCGCGTTGATGCGGAAATATGCCTGCAGCGGGATGTCTACCTTCACGCCGGGCGGCACGTAGATGAAGGATCCGCCCGACCAAACGGCCGTGTTGAGCGACGCGAACTTGTTGTCGTTCGGGGGGATGACGGTCCCGAAATGCTCCTTGACGAGGTCCGGGTAGTCGCGCACCGCGGAATCCATGTCCGTGAACAGCACGCCGATGTCGTCGAGCTCCTTCTTGATCTTGTGGTAGACGACCTCGGACTCGTACTGGGCGCTCACGCCCCCGAGATACTTCTTCTCCGCCTCGGGGATCCCCAGCTTGTCCCAGGTGCCCCGGATGTCCTCGGGCAGGTCGGCCCACTCCTGCGCCTGCTTCTCCGTGGAGCGGATGAAGTAGAAGATATTGTCGAAGTCGATGTCCGAGAGGTCGGCGCCCCACCACGGCATCGGGCGCATCCCGAAGTACCGCAGGGCCTTCAGGCGGGTCTTACGCATCCAAGCGGGCTCGTCCTTCAGAGCGGAGATCTCCTCGACCACGGCCTGCGACAACCCACGCTTGGGCTCGAAGACGGAGTGATCCTCATCCTTCCAGTCGAAGCGATACCCCTTGCTGAGCTCCTTGAGATGCTCTTCTTGGCTCACGACCACGGTGGACTCCCCCCTGCGGCATCGAAGCGTACGGACCCATCAAGAGTACCGCCGCCCGTCCCCTTAAGTCCATCGCGCAGGTCGGATTTACCCCCCGGCGAGCGGCGGAGCTAAGAACCATGGCCGGGGGCCTGCTACCCCAGCTCGACCGGCGCCCCCACCAAGGAGCCGTACTCGGTCCAGGAGCCGTCGTAGTTCTTCACGTCCCCGTAGCCGAGGAGCTCCCGCAACGCGAACCAGGTGTGCGAGGAACGTTCGCCGATCCGGCAGTACGCGATGATCTCTTCGTCGCCGGTGATGCCCCGGGCCTCGTACAGCGCGGCCAGCTCGTCGGCCGACTTGAACGTGCCGTCGTCGTTGGCCGCCTGGGCCCACGGCACGTTCACCGCGCCGGCGATGTGCCCGGGCACCTGCGCCTGCTCCTGCGGCAAGTGGTCGGGAGCCATCTTCTCGCCCCGGAACTCCTCGGGCGAACGCACATCCACGAAGGCGGCGCCACCGCCCACACGGCCGATGACCTGTTCGCGGAGCGCGCGGATCTCGGGCCGTTGGGGGCCGGCGATCGTGTAGCCCGTGGCCGCGAACGTCGGCACGTCCTGTGTGAGCCTGCGACTCTCGAGCTCCCACTTCTTGCGCCCGCCGTTCACGAGCTTGACGTCGTCGAAGCCACGCAGCTTCAGGAGCCAATACGCGTAGGCCGCGAACCAGTTGTTGTTGCCGCCGTAAAGCACGATGGTCGTGCCGGACCTTACTCCCGCCTCGGACAGGAGCCGGGAGAACTCCTCCCGGTCCCGGAAATCGCGGCCGACCTCGGCATGAAGGTCCGTTGACCAGTTCCAGCGCAACGCGTTCGGGACGTGGCCCTTCTCGTAGGCGGTGGTGTCCTCGTCCACCTCGATGATGCGAACGCGAGGATCCTCCAGGTGGTCCTCCAGCCAGTCCGTGCTCACGAGGGCGTCGGGGTTGGCGTAGTCCGCCATGGATCTCAACTCCTTCCTCCGCGGGACAAGGGCCCGCGCTCGCCCGGAATCCAGTTCCGGGAAACGAAGAACGGCCGTAGACGCGGCCGGGATGCGAAGCGGTGGGCGGTTCCGGGATGCCGGACTAGGGCCGCGAAGTCGAACGCGCCTCCCGGAGGGCGCGGCGGGGCATACAGCACAGGCGGGACGGGATCATCGCCGCCACTACCCCGATGCATCTGGTGCGGATCACGCCATGCCCCCGCTTCAAACCGTCGAGAAGGAGATCCAGGTGGATCGCCGAGCGATTGCAGGTGCAACGATACCGCGTGCACGTGCGAACGTGTCGACGGGGCCTCGGTGCGCGGACCTCAGAAGATGCCCAGGGCCGCCTTCGCCTCGTCGGACATCATCTCCGGTGTCCACGCCGGGCGCAGCACCATCTCGGGCCTGACCGCGCCCACCCCGGGCACGGCCTGCAGGAACGCCCGCATCTGATCCTCGATCAGCGGACCGATCGGGCAGCCCATCGTCGTCAGGGTGTATTCGATGTCGACGTCACCCGCGTCCCCGACCTTCACCTCATAGACGAGGCCCAGGTCCACGATGTTGATCCCGAGCTCCGGGTCGAACACGTTCTTGAGCGCGTCGGTGACCGCCTCGGGGGTGGGCGTCCCCTCGCTCGAGCCCCCCGGCTCGGACGGCTCGGCCACCGCGGTCGTATCCTCGATGACGGCCTCAGTGGCGGCGTTACCGAATTCCTCTTGCATGTGAGCTTCCTCGCTCCTGTCGTCCTATCCTTACAGCGTACTTCGTAATCCCTCAACGACCCTTGGTCGCAGAGATCCGGATGGAAGGAGCAGCGTGTCGGAGACGGATCGCATCCGTGCCCTCATCGTGGATGACCACCCCGTCACCCGGGAAGGTCTGCGCACGGCGCTCGAGCTCTCCGAGGACGTCGTCGTAGTCGTGGGCGAGGCGGCCAGCGGAGAGGAAGCGGTTGAGCGCGCCCGCGAGCTCGAGCCCGACGTGGTGTTCATGGACGTGCGCATGCCCGGCATGGACGGGATCGAGGCGACCCGGCGGATCCGCCAGGCGGCCCCCACCACCAAGATCATCCTCATCACGATCGACGAGTCCCGCGGCGCCATCTCCGAGGCCATCCAGGCCGGCGTGTCCGGCTACCTGTTGAAGGACGCATCCCCCGACACCCTCATCGATGCGGCCAAGAACGCGGTGGAGGGCAACGCCGTGATCCATCCGCACCTCACCAAGACCTTCATCGAAGAGGTCCACATGGGCGACGTGGAGGGGGTGCCGCGTTCGACCCCGTTGTCCAAGCGAGAGCGCGAGATCCTTCAGAAGGTGGCCGACGGCGCCACCACGCGCCAGGTCGCCACGGAACTGGGCATCTCGCCGCACACCGTCAAGACCCATCTCGAGCGGATCTTCGAGAAGCTCAGCGCGAACGACCGCGCCCAGGCGGTCGCCATCGCCATCCGCAGCGGCATCGTCCACTGACCCCCGCCAGACGCGCCGCCGCCCGGCTCAACCCCCAGGGCGCAGCGCCGATACCGCTAACAGCATGCCTCTGCACGTCCTGCTCTGCGATAGCGCCGACGAGGTCGGACGGCTTCAGTACGAACTGCTGCGCGCCGGGGCGGACGCGCGCGTCGATGTCGCCAACGATGCCTATCAGGCGGTCGACAGCGCCACGCGCCTCATGCCGGACGTGGTGGTGTGCGAGCTCACGATGGACGGGCTCGCGGGGGCCGAGTTCGTCCGCCGGCTTCGCGCCGCGAGCGGCCTATCGCGGATCATCGCCTGGACGTGGGAACGCGACCCCGAGCGCATCGCCGAAGCGCTCGGGGCGGGGGCGATGGGTTACCTGCTGAAGGACGACGGCCCGCCCGAGGTCGTCCGGACCATCGTGGCGGCCTCCGACGGGGGCGTCATGCTCTCCACCGCCGTCAGCACCCTGCTGGGCGACGAGCTACGGCGGGCCTCCGACGACAGCCGGTCGGTGCGCGCCGAGCTCGAACACGTGCGCGAGAGCGTCTCTCAAGGCACCTCGGCCAAGGCCGACTTCCTCGCCAACATCTCCCACGAGTTGCGGACCCCCGTGACCGTCGCCAAAGGGATCGCCCATGTGCTGCGGAGCCCGTCGGTTCCGGAGGCAGACCGCGGGGAGTTCCTCGAGCAGCTAGGGGCGTCCCTGGACAAGCTCATGGGGATCGTCGACGAGATCATCACGATGGCCGAGCTCGAGCGGGGGACCTTCCGGCTCGAGCTCGCGGAGGTCGACCTCACGCCCCTGCTCCGCCACGCCGTGGTGGAGGTCGGGGATCGCTACAGCGCCGTGCCGATCGAAGCACAGATCGCCGGGCGCCTCGTGGCGGTGGCCGACGGCGCGCGCATCGCCTCCGTGGTCTCGGAGCTCCTGGACAACGCCTGTCGGTACTCCCCACCCGACGGGGTGGTGGAACTCCGTGGCCGGGTCCTCGACGAGGGCGTCGTCGTCACCGTGACCGATCGCGGCGAGGGCCTGCACCGTGCCGTCGCCACCCAGTCGTTCCAGGAGCCCTTCTCGACCGGCGAAGGAGTGCTGCGCAAGGAGAAGTCGGGCGTGGGCGTCGGCCTGCACCTCGCGCGCCAGGTCATCGTCGAGCACGGCGGCATCCTGTGGACGGACCCGCTCCCGGGCGGTGGGACGCGCGCCTCCTTCTGCATCCCCGCCGCGCAAGGGGTCGGGACGGTGGCGATCATGCGGCCACCGGCGGATGTCGCCTGAGCCCCGGCCGCCCCAGCCGACCAGGCGTCTGGACCTCGATCGCAGCGCCCGATAGCCAACGCCGCCCCGCCGGGCTATCCTCCCTGCGGGAGAATCGGTAGGTGCGAAGACTCGTTCTGGGGGTCATGGTCGTCCTCGTTGGCGCGGGGTGCAGCGCCACGCCCCACGCGGACCCGGTCGCACTCCCTGAACTGATCCGCGTCGACACGTCGCCCTCGCCCTTGTTCTCGCAGGTCACTGCCGGCCCCGTCCGCGCGCTGATCCCCGACGGGTGGAAGACGCGTGCTGCGGGATCCGACGTGGCCCCCCGGGGCGGCTTCGTCTCCTCTCCCCGACTCCGCGCGTGGGAGCGGATGGACGGCTCCACCACCGGGATGACGGCCACCTGGGTGGACGCCACGGAGGTCGGCGTCCCCTCGGACTTCTACTACCTCGCCGCACGCGGGCCGCTCATGTCCGGGCTCACCCACTCGGCGAAGTGCCACTCCGAGCGCGAGCGCGTCTTCCTCGATCATCGCCCCACCTTCGCCTCGGGGAAGTCGACGTCGACCGGAGACTTCATGGCTCGCGGCGAAGGCACCTGCGACGTCCACGGCCGGCTCACGCGATGGGCGTACTTCGTGGCCGCGCCGGGGTTCGGGCCCATCCGTGAGCTCGGGATCCCCTCCTCGGGCCTCTACGTCGTCGTGGCCGTCATGCGCGACGGCGCGGGCGTCGCCTCCACCCTCAGCCGGCTGATCCGCCACACGAGTTTCGCCGGGACGAGCGTGCCGCAGCTCGTCCAGGCCGCCAGCGGGCGCCCGACCGTCTAGCGGCGACGGCTAGCGCGGACTGCGGTCCACGAACGGCGGCCGGACGACCTGGGCTTGCCCGCGCCGCCCGCGGATATCCACCTCCACCGTGGCGCCGAGCTCGACCGCGTCGGCCGGCCAGAGGTAGGCGAGTCCGATCCCGGTCTGCAGCAGGGGCGAGAACGTGCCGGACGTGACCTCGCCCACGACCTGATCGCCCACGAACACCGGATAGTGCGCTCGAGGGATGTGACGCCGCTCGTGCATGCGCAGGCCGCGCAGGATCGACGGCAGGGGCCCCTCCTCGCGCTGGCGTGCGAGCGCCATCCGGCCGCGGAACGCGCCCTTGTCGAAGGACACCGCCCATCCGAGGCCGGCCTCGAGCGCGGTCGAGGCCTCGAACAGGTCCTGGCCGTAGAGCGGATACCCCATCTCCAGCCGCAGGACGTCGCGCGCGGCGAGCCCGCAGGGCATCCCGCCGAAGGGTTCGGCCGCCTCGAACAGGGCGTTCCACAGATCCACGGCCACGTCTTGATACGTGAACAGCTCGAATCCCACCTCGCCCGTGTACCCCGAGCGCGTGAGGATCACGGGCCGCCGCTTGTATTCGGTCTCCACGCATTGCATGAACGCGAGATCGGCCGCCTCCGGGAACAGCTGGGTGCTCACGTGCACGGACTCCGGCCCCTGCACGGCCAGGAAGCACCAGTCCTGGTGGTAGTGGAGGTGCACGCGTTCGGGAGCCTCGGCCTCCTCCAGCATCCGCAAGACGCGTTGCGCGTTCGCCGCGTTGGGGACCACGAAGTAGCGCTCGTCCCCGAGCCGGTAGACGATCAGGTCCTCGATCACGCCGCCGCCCTCGTTCAGCACCAGGTTGTAGAGAGCCTCACCCACCGCGGCCTTGCGCAGGTCGTTGGACACGACCCCTTGGAGCATCCCGAGCGCGCCGGGCCCGGTGACCTCCACCTTGCCCAGGTGGGTGAGGTCGAACAACCCCACGCGCTCGCGCACGGCCTCGTGCTCCTTGAGGGGACCGGCGTACTCGATCGGCATGTTCCAACCGGCGAACGGCCCCATCTTCGCCCCGAGACTGCGATGCAGCGCCTCGAGCGGCGTGTGTTTGAGCTCCTGCGATGCGGTGGGGGCATCGTCCATGCGCGCGATGCTACGCTGCCGACACGACGCACGCCGCGCGCCGGTCACAGCGCAAGGGCACGGTAGACTTGCTTCACGGATGGGTGATGCGTACGACGTAGTGGTGATCGGCGCCGGGACGGGCGGGTATTCCGCCGCCCTGCGCTCCGCCCAGCTCGGCAAGCGCGTGGCCCTCATCGAGCGCGACGATCGGCTCGGTGGAACCTGCCTGCTCAGGGGCTGCATCCCCACCAAGGCCCTGCTCCGATCGGCCGAGGTCATGGACACGGTGGATCGCTCCGACGAGTGGGGCATCAAGGCGAGCGGTGAACCGGACTGGTCCGCCGTGAAGGCCTTCGAGGAACGCATGGTGCACAAGCTCGTCACGGGCTTGGGCGGTCTCGTGTCCGAGCGTGGGATCGACGTCGTGCGGGGAACCGGACTCCTGCTCCCTGGGCCCGCCGTCCAGGTCGATCAGAAGCGCTACGACGCCGCCGATGTCGTGATCGCCACCGGTTCGCGTCCTCGTCTGCTGCCCGGGATCGAGCTCACCGATCGCGTCATCACCAGCGATCAAGCACTCTGGTACGACCGGATCCCCACGTCCGCGGTGGTGATCGGGGCCGGGGCCGTGGGGCTGGAGTTCGCGTCGTTCTACCGTTCCTTCGGCGCCGAGGTGACCGTCGTGGAAGCGCTCCCCCGCCTCGCGCCGCTCGAGGACGAGGAGGTGTCCAAGGAGATCGCCAGGGCGTTCCGCAAGCGCGGCATCAACTGCGAGACCGGCGCGTCGGTGAGTGCTGTGGAACCCGGCGAGGCCGGCGTGGCCGTCAGCTTCTCTGCCGGAGCCGTCGAGAGGACCGTCGAGGCAGACATCTGCCTGGTGGCCGTTGGCCGAGGGCCCGTCACCGAGGACCTGGGGCTCGAGCAGGTCGGGGTCACGCTGAACGACAAGGGGTTCGTGAACGTCGACGGCCAGCTCCGGGCGGGCGCGGAGCACGTCTGGGCGGTCGGCGACGTGGCCGCGACACCGCTCCAGCTCGCCCACGTGGCCTTCACCGAGGGCATCGCCGTGGCCGAGCGCATCGCCGGTATCAGCGTCCCCGATATCGACTACGTGAACATCCCAAGGGTGACCTACTGTTCGCCCGAGATAGCGAGTGTCGGCCTCACCGAGGCCCAGGCACTCGAGCATGGCCGCGCGATCGTGACCGAGCGGCTGGATCTCCGCGCCATCGGCAAGGCGAACATCCTCGGTGAAACAGGCTTCGTGAAGCTGGTGGCTGAGGCAGACGGCCCCGTGCTGGGCGTGCACATGATCGGACCGCACGTCACGGACCTCGTGGCCGAGGCCATGCTCATCACGAACTGGGAGGCCGCCCCCGCCGAGGTCGCGGCCCTCATCCACCCCCACCCGACCCTGTCCGAGGCCATCGGCGAGGCGCACTTGGCGCTCGCCGGGAAGCCGTTGCACACAGCGTAAGAGGAGGGAGCACCGTGGCCACGCAGGCAGACTCCGCCGTCGCTCGCGGGACGCGACCGCTCCCCGACGACCGCCTGAAGGCCGTCCTGCACGACCTCAAGCTCGCTCGGCACTTCGACGAACGCATGGAGGCGCTCTATCGCCAGGGCCGGCTCCCGGGGGCGTTCTACTCCGGGCGCGGCCAGGAGGGCACCCACGTGGGGGTCGCGGCGGCGCTGCGGCCGACGGACTCGCTGTTCCCCACCCACCGGGACCTCACGGCGCAACTCACCAAGGGGCTCGACCTCAACCGGGTCATGGCGCAGTACTGGGGGCGCATCGACGGCTACCTGCGAGGGCGCGATGGCAACAGCCACATCGGCGACTGGTACGGCCATCGCACCTTCGCCGTGATGTCGCACCTGCCCATCGCCTATCCCGTGGCGGTGGGCGCCGCCCTCGCGTATCAGCGCGCCGGCGACGAGCGCGTCGCCCTCGCCATCTGCGGGGACGGGGCCACCTCGAACGGGCGCTGGTACGAGGCCATCAACACCTCGGCGGTGCACGGCCTGCCGGTGGTCTGGGTCGTGAACAACAACCAGTTCGCGTACTCGACGCCCAACCCGTTGGAGTTCAGCGTGCCCACCGTCGCGGAGCGCGCCGTCGCCTTCGGGATCCCTGGCGTCCGCGTGGACGGGGGCGAGGTCCTGGCCGTCTTCGAGGCGGCGCGCGAGGCCGTGGAGCGGGCGCGCTCGGGCGGCGGGCCGACGCTGATCGAGTCCGTGTCGCTTCGCTGGCGCGGTCACGCGGGCCACGACCCGGCGAAGTACGTGGCGCCTGAGCTGCTCGAGGAATACATGACGCACCACGATCCCGTGAAGAACTTCGAGGAGTGGCTGCTCGCCGAAGGCGTGCTGACCAAGGACGACATCGATGACGTCCAGGCCGAGGTCGAGGCCGAGTTCACGGCCGCTTACGACTTCGCCCTGGCGTCTCCGTTCCCGGAGCCGGCCGACGCGCTCAAGGGTGGCTGGGTGGAAGACGGGTACTGGACGAGCGAACCGGGACGCGGCGGGGGCACGCAGGCCGAATGATGGCGCGCGCGGAGAAGGTGGAAGGCGCGGCGGCCGGCCACGGCGCCGAGCCTCGGGGCAAGCGCACCGACGACGGGCAGGCCACGTACCTCGTCGCCATCGCGGAGGCGCTGTGGGAAGAGATGGAGCGCGACGAGCGCGTCTACATGCTCGGCGAGGACATCGGCGTGTACGGCGGCGCCTTCAAGGTGACCGAGGGCTTCTTCGACCGGTTCGGGGGCGACCGCGTGCTGGACACGCCCATCGCCGAAGAGACGATCGTGGGCATGGCCGTCGGCTCCGCGATGGAGGGCTTGCGTCCTGTCGCTGAGTTCCAGTACGCGGACTTCATCTCGAGCGGCTTCGATGAGATCACCACCGTGCTCTCTCGGTACCACTACCGCACCGGTGTCCCGCTGCCGGTGGTCCTGCGTGCGCCCAGCGGCGGGGGCGTGCGCGCCTCGAGCTTCCACTCCGTGAACCCCGAGCCGTGGTTCGCCTACGCCGGCGGGATCAAGATCATGTGCCCCGCCTTCCCCACCGACGCCAAGGGCCTGCTGAAGTCCGCCGTGCGCGACGACAACCCCTCGCTGTTCCTCGAGCACAAGTGGCTGTATCGGCGCGTGAAGGAGGTCGTGCCCACGGATCCGGACTTCCTCGTGCCCATCGGCAAGGCCGACGTGAAGCGCGAGGGCACGGACCTCACGATCGTCACGTACGGTGCGATGGTGCACAAGGCGCTCGAGGCGGCCGAGTCGCTGGCGACCAGAGGCGTCTCGGCGGAGGTGGTCGACCTGCGCACGGTCTATCCCATCGACGAGGACACCGTGCTGCGATCGATCGAGAAGACGTCGCGCGCCCTGGTGCTCTACGAGTCCTATCGGTTCCTCGGCATCGGAACCGAGGTTGCCGCCGTGATCGCGGAGAAAGCGTTCGAGCATCTGGACGCACCGGTCGTGCGGTTGGCGCCGCCCAACCTGCCCGTGCCGTTCTCCCCCCCGCTCGAAGACGCGTTCCTGCCGCAGGTCGCCGACATCGAAGCGGCCGTTGACAAGCTCGCCAGCTGGTGAGGAGGAGCTTTCGTGACCACGATCCAGATGCCCCAGCTCGGCGAGACGATCGTCGAGGGCACCATCCTGAAATGGCTCAAGCAGGAAGGCGAGCGCATCGAACGCGACGAACCGCTGTTCGAGATCTCGACGGACAAGGTGGACACCGAGGTCCCCTCGCCCGTGGCCGGAGTGCTCGCCAAGATCCTGGTGGCCGAGGGAGCCACCGTCGCCGTGAAGACGGACATCGCGGAGATCCAGGAAGACGGGGCCGCCCCGGGAGAGGCCGAGCAGCCTTCGGCTGAGCAGGCCCCTGCGGCCGAGCCTGCTGCCACGCCTGCTCCTGCTTCCGCTCAGACTCAGGCTTCGGCTTCGGCTTCGGCTTCGGCTTCGGCTTCCGCTCCCGTTCCGGCTCCCCCTGGTGCCGCTCCGCTTCCCGACCGCGGGCCGCGATCGCAGATCCTGTCGCCGCTCGTGCGCCGCATGGCGGCCGAGTACGGCCTGGACCTCGCCGCGATCGCCGGTACTGGGACGGGCGGACGCATCACCAGGGCGGACGTGGAGGCCGCGGCCGCGGCGGGCGGCACGACGCAGGCACCGGCGGCCGCGGCGATGGAGGTTCCGTCGGTCGCCCCCCCCGTCGCTTCCGCCGCCCTCGCCGCCCCCGCGCTGGCGCCCGTTCCGACGACTGCCGCTGGGTCGCCGGGCGAGACCGTGGAACCGATGTCGCACATCCGCAAGGCCATCGCGCAGCACATGCTCGGGTCGCTCCAAACCTCCGCGCGGGCCTGGACGATGGTCGAGGTGAACGTCGATCACCTCGTCAAGTTGCGCGCCCGCGCGAAGGACGCGTTCCTCGAGCGCCACGGCGTGAAGCTCACATACCTGCCCATGGTCACCCGCGCCACCACCGAGGCCCTGCTCGAGTTCCCTCGCGTGAACGGCGAGGTGCGCGGCGAGGATCTCGTGACGCGGAAGTACGTGAACATGGGGATCGCCGTGAGCTACGACCAGGGCCTGATCGTCCCGGTGATCCGCAGCGTGGAGACCATGAACGTCCCGGGGATCGCTCGGGCGATCGCCGACCTCGCGGCGCGGGCGCGCGCGCACCAGTTGAACCCCGAAGAGGTGGCCGGCGCCACGTTCACGATCACCAACCCCGGTCCCTACGGCTCGCTGTTGAGCGTGCCCATCATCAATCAGCCGAACGCGGGGATCCTCTCCCTCGACTCCATCGCGAAGCGGCCGGTGGTGATCGACGATGCCATCGCCATCCGCAGCATGGTGTACCTGTCCATGAGCTGGGACCACCGTATCCTCGACGGGGAGCTGGCCACGAGGTTCCTCGCGCGCGTGAAGCAGAACCTGGAGACGTGGGACTTCGCCGAAGACCTGGGGGTGTGAACCGGTGTCTCGCGCCACGTGGCTGATCGAGCCGGAAGGACTCGTCCCCTACGGGGCAGCGAACGAGGCGATGCACGACATCGCGGAGCGCCGGCTGCGTGACGAGCTGCCCGACACGGTGATCCTGCTCGAGCATCCGCCGGTGTTCACGGCGGGCCGGCGAGCCAAGCCGGAGCACCTCGTGTGGTCCGAAGACGAGGCGCGCAGCCACGGCGCCGAGGTGCACCACATCGACCGGGGTGGGTCGTTCACCTTCCACGGACCGGGCCAGCTCGTGGGCTACCCCATCGTCGACCTCGGAAGGGCGTCCGACGCCGGTCGCTACCTGCGATCGCTCGAGGAAGCCGTGATCGCGAGTGCGGCGGACATCGGCGTCGAGCTCCATCGCCGCGACGACGTCCAGACCGGCGTCTTCTTCGGCGACGACAAGGTCTGTGCGATCGGTGTACGCCTGATGCGCACGCGCGTGACGCTGCACGGATTCGCGATCAACTGCGACACGGACCTGTCCTGGTTCGGCGGCATCGTGGCGTGCGGTCTGGCGGACAACGGCGTGACGTCGCTCAGTGCGATCGCCGGCCGCGACGTGAGCGTGCAGGAGATGCGACCGATCGTGGCGCGCCGGCTGGCCAACGCGTTCGGTCTCACCTACGGATCGGCGCCTCCGGAGACCGCGGAACGGTTCCTGCCCGCCGCCGGAGCGTGAACCCCGACGTCCATCGCGTCGCGGCCGATGGATTCGAGCGCCAGGCCGATGCATACGATCGCGGGCGCCCCGGCTACCCAGCCGAGGTCATCGCCTACGCTGCGCTACCGAACCGAGGTGTTCTGGACCGAGCGGCTCAGTGGGCGCCGCGGGTCGTCGCCAGCGTCGGGAGTGTCTTCGCGAGGATGAAGAGGTCGTAGGCCAGCGACCAATTCTCGATGTAGAACAGGTCCAGGCGCACGTAGTCCTCGAACGGCAGCTCGCTGCGGCCACTCACCTGCCATAGGCCGGTGATCCCGGGGCGCACCTCGAGGCGGGCCAACATCCAGTCCTCGTACTTGGCCACCTCGCGAGGGAGCGGTGGCCGCGGGCCGACGAGGCTCATGTCGCCGCGGATCACGTTGAACAGCTGGGGCAGCTCGTCGAGACTGAGCTTGCGCAGGACGCGACCCACGCCGGTCACGCGCGGATCGTTCCTGATCTTGAACAGGGGTCCCGTCGCCTCGTTCAGGTCGAGGAGGTCGCCGAGCCGGTCCTCGGCGTCGGCCACCATCGTGCGGAACTTCATGATCTTGAACGGGCGCCCGTGATAGCCGACGCGTTCCTGCCTGAAGAACACCGGCCCCTTCGACGTGAGCTTCACCGCCACCGCGACGACGGCGAGCACGGGCAGCAGCACGAGCGCGCCCAAGACGGTGAGTCCGAGGTCGAACGATCGCTTGGCCAGCGCCTGGAACCCGGACAGGCGCACGGGCTTCAGCGCGAACGCCATCAGCCCGCCGAGGGGGTGGGCGGCCACGCGCGTGGACAGCACCTCCTGAATGTTCGCCGTCACCCGGACCTCGATCCCGGTTCGTCGCGCGGCCTTGGACACCTGCGCCATGTGCTCGGGCCGTATCGCGCTGGAGGCCACGAAGATGCAGTCCGCGTCGTGCCCCGCGATGAGGAGCTGGAGATCGTCGATGTGCCCGAGCATGGGGATGTCGGTGCTGGGGCGCCCCCATGCATCCGCGCAGACGTAGCCCAACGGGATGAAGCCGAGACCGCGCTGGCGCATCTCGGTCACGACACGCCCGGCCTCGGCGTTGGCGCCGACGATCAGCGTCCGCAGGGCGAGCCGGCCCTGCTCGCGCGCCCGCCCGATCACCTTGCGCCAGGACCACCGCGTGAGGAGCACAGCGAGCATCGCCACCATCCACGACAGGGCGATCCACAGCCTCGAGAACACCGAGCCGGACCAGAACGAGAACGTCACCGCCGTGGTGATCACCATCGTCACCGCGAGGATGAGCCGTCGGAACTCTTCGGCCGCGGTAAGACGCTGGACCGAGTAGACGCGGAACGCGGAGAAGACCGTCACCACCAGCAGCGGACTGACCAAGAGCATGACCCACACGTTCAGCGGGGACGTCATCACGCGGTCGTGAGCCGCCGAGGCTACCGCGAACGCCAGGAGCACCGACAACGCGTCGGTGATCCCGATGGCCACCGCGATCTTGCGGTACTCGCGCCGAACGCGAGACCCCCGACGGACGGTCTCGCGGTCGGTCGCGGAGCGGGGCACCGGCCCCGACGACGGGGCGACGAGGTGCACGACCGCCTCGGAGGCATGGGCGCCACCGGCAGAGAACCCGGTTTCGGATTCGAACGCATCAGACCAGACGCCGGGGGGAAGGTTCGGTTCACTCACAACGTTCGTATTCCTATCGTTCGGTCCAACGCGCCTCGGTTGGGTGCGCCTTATGGCATCGCCGCAGGTCACCCTCGGTTCCGCAGTCTAGGCCGGGCGGGGTGATGGCCCAATCGGCCGAAAGCCCTATTCGCGACCGACATCGGTCCCGACCGGCCTCCGACAGACGGCCCCCTGTGTCCTATGCCATCCGACCGACCCACCGCGACGCTACACCACGGTCGCCCCCGATGTGGCAGATGAGGTCAGGCTTGCGACGCAACAGGGGATCGAGACGCTAGAAGAGCGCGCTGGCGAGCTTGCGCCGATACTCCACCACGAGCGGATCGTCGTCGCCGAGGGTCGCGAACGCATCCAGCAGGGTTGCGCGCGCCTCCTCGCGGTCGGTCCCCAACGACGCGAGCATGCCATCGAACGCCTCGCGCCAGTGCCCCGCGGCCGCGAGGGCGCGCGCAGCGCCCAGCGGTCCGTGGCCCGGGCCCGCACCCCATCCCCGCACGCGGATAGCGGCCATCACGCGCTCGGCATCGGGGTCGGGCAGGAAGGGAGCGAGAAGCTCCTCGGCGGCATCGAGCTCGTCCCGATCCACCAAGATCCGCCCAAGTCCCACCGCCGCCTCGCCGTTCTTGGGGTCCTTCGCGAGAGCGTCGCGGTAGTCGGATTCTGCGCTCTCGAGGTCGCCCGCGGCCTCGAGCTCTTGCGCCTCCTCCACCTCGAGCTCCGCCTCCGAGGGCACGAGCAGATCCACGAACTCGTTCACCGCCTCCTCCGGGTAGCTCCCTACGAAGCCGTTCACCGGCTCACCGCCCTTGAACGCGATCACCGTGGGGATGCTTTGGACCCCGAAGGCGCTCGCCACCATCTGGTTCGCGTCCACGTCGAGTTTCGCCAGCAGGAACGCGCCCGCGCGCTCGTCGGCGACCTTCTCCAGGATCGGGCCCAGCGTCTTGCAGGGCTCGCACCACGAGGCCCACAGATCCACCACGACGGGCCGTACCTTCGAGCCCTCGATCACGACCTGCTCGAAGTTGGCCTCGTTGACGTCCACGACATTGGGGCTCGCGATGGGGGCCAGGTCCATGCTCGGTTCCTTCTTCTCTAGGTGCGTTTGCGGCTTGCGCTCGGGCTAGGTTCTCACACGGTCGAACCGCCGCGTACACCGCATGATCTCCCAACCTAGACCATGCCCTGTGGAGGGGACCCCAGGGGGGTATGGGTCGTCACGCCGTTCTCCCGTCGAGCCGCGGATCCGGACCCCTGAGGGGCGGTGCTAGACTCGCGACACCGTGCCGGGGGTGACGAGTTGTCCACGCAGGTAGCTTCCTCAGCGAACGAGGCGCTCGGCCTCACACCCGACGACCTCCGCGCTATGTATCGCACGATGCTCACCGCCCGGCTGATCGACGAGGCGGCCTTGCGTCAGAACCGCCAGGGGCGCGCACCCTTCGTGGTGCCCGCCGAGGGCCACGAGGCGTGTCAGGTCGGGACGGCCTGGCCCATGCGCACGGGGCAGGACGTGTGGCTCCCCTACTACCGGGATCTCGCGGTCGTGCTGAGGGCAGGCATGACGCCGTATGAGATCTTCCTGGGGGTCTTCGCCAAGGCCGACGATCCCTCGTCCGGGGGCCGCCAGATGCCGTCGCACTGGGGGTCCCGATCGCTCGGGATCATCAGCGGCAGCTCGCCCATCGCCACGCAGGTCCCGCACGCCGCGGGGATCGCGTATGCGGCGCGATACCGGGGTGAAGACACGGTCGTGGGGTGCTGGTTCGGCGACGGCGCCACCAGCGAGGGCGACTGGCACGAGGGGCTCAACTTCGCCGGGATCCATCGCCTCCCCGTGATCTTCGTCTGCGAGAACAACCACTACGCGATCAGCGTCCCGCAGTCCAAGCAGATGGCCGTGGAGAACGTGGCGGACCGCGCCGAGGGCTACGGGTTTCCGGGCGTGGTCGTCGACGGCAACGACGTCTTGGCCTGCTATGCGGCCATGAAGACCGCCCACGAGCGGGCGCGATCGGGCGAGGGCCCCACCCTGATCGAGGCCAAGACCTACCGATTCCTGGGCCACACCTCCGACGACGACGACAAGACCTACCGGCCTCGCGACGAGGTTGAGGAGGCCCGTCACGACGATCCGCTCGAACGCTTCGCCACCCACCTGCGCGAGGCCGGCGTCCTCGACGAGCCGGACGCGGCGGAGCTGCGGGTCCAGGTGAAGGAGGAAGTGGACCTGGCGATCGCGTCGGCATGGGAGGCGCCCGACCCGCTTCCCGAGTCCGCGATGCGCCACGTGTTCTTTGAAGGGCCCGACGCGGAAGAGCCCGACGCGCGATGACGGAGAAGAACCTCGTCACGGCCGTCCGCGACGCGCTGCACGACGAGATGCTCGCCGACGACCGCGTGATCCTGCTCGGCGAGGACGTCGGGAACCGGGGTGGCGTGTTCCGCGTCTCTGTGGGCTGGATGGAGGAGTTCGGCGAGGACCGCGTGATCGACACGCCGCTCGCGGAGGCCGGGATCGTGGGCGTCGCCATCGGGATGTCGATGCACGGGCTGCTGCCCGTCGCCGAGATCCAGTTCGCCGACTTCATCTTCCCCGCCTTCGACCAGATCGTGTCCGAGGCGGCGCGGATGCGCTACCGCACCAACGGTGAGCAGGGGTGCCCGCTCGTGATCCGGGCTCCCTGCGGCGGCGGCATCCACGGCGCCCTCTACCACTCGCAGTCGATCGAGGCGTTCTTCGCTCATATCCCCGGCCTGAAGGTCGTGATGCCCTCGACGCCAGCCGATGCCGCCGGGCTCCTGCGCGCCGCCATCGCCGACCCAGATCCCGTCTTGTTCCTGGAACACAAGAAGGCGTATCGAGCCATCACCGGTGAGGTCCCCGAGGGCGGCTACCGCGTGCCGATCGGGACCGCGGACGTCAAGCGCGAGGGGACCGACCTCACCTGCGTGAGCTACGGCTACGCCCTGCACACCTGCCTGGAGGCGGCGGCCCGCCTCGAAGCCGACGAGGGCATCTCCGTCGAGGTCGTGGACGTCCGGAGCCTCTCCCCGCTCGACATGGACACGATCGTGACCTCGGTGCGCAAGACCGCCCGGGCGATGGTCGTCTACGAGGACAATCGGACGTACGGGGCGGGCGCGGAGATCGCGTCCACCATCGCGGAGGACGCCATGTTCGAGCTCGACGCCCCGCTCGTGCGCGTGGGCGGCCCGGACATCCCCGCGATGCCCTTCGCCACGCCGCTGGAGCACTTCTACATGGAGCCGGAGCCCGACCAGGTCTACCGGCGCCTCCTCGCCCTGGCGACCTTCTAGCCCGCCGCCGTCCCGGCGCACGGGTGCGGTTCAGGGCCTCCGCTCGCGGGTCGATACAAGGCGTGAAGCACCGTGGGCAACCTCAAACGGACGACCGGGCCTGGACGGAGGCGGTCGACCGGCCGCCGCGACCTGCTCGTGATCGCGGCATGGGCGGTCGTCGTCTTCTGTTTCGGGGTGGGCACCAACCTGTTCGCCCGCTTCGACGCTCGCCTCGACGATGCCTCGCCGAGGGTCTCGGGCGGGCTCTGGGGGCTCTTGATCCTGCTGGTCGTGGCCGCCGGGACCTTCGCGTCCCTGCGGTGGCGCCAGGCCCAGCATGAATCGAGGTTGCGGCTCGAAACCGAGGAGCGATACCGAGGCCTCGTGGAGCGGATGCCCGCGGTCGTCTACGTCGACGCGGTGGATGCGCTGAGCACGGCCCGCTACATCAGTCCCCAGTACGAACGACTGACGGGCTACTCGGCCGAGCGGCGCATGGCCGACCCCGAGCTGTGGATCGCCATCCTGCATCCCGACGATCGCGAGCGGGTCCTGGCGGAGTCCGAACGCACCAACGCCACCGGGGAACCGTTCGACATGGAATACCGGATCGTCCGGGCGGACGGCGCGGTGGTGTGGCTGCACGATCACGCATTCCTCGCGGAGGGGTCCGACGGAGCGGCGACCTGGCAGGGCGTGCTCACCGACGTCACCGAGCGTCGGCGTGCGGAGGACGCGCTCGCGCGGCGGGATGCGATCTTGGAGGCGGCCGGCTACGCGGCGGAGCGCTTCTTGAAGGCGCAGACGTGGACCGAGTGCATCGACGACGTTCTCGCGCGCCTGGGGCCCGCGGGCGAAGCCGGGCGTGCCGGCGTGTTCCGCAACGTGCCCGACGACGACGACCCCGAGGCGGCCGTCGCCGTCCTGGAACACGATTGGGTGGATCCGGCGCAGCGCCCCCCGGCCGAGGCCGACGACGTGGCCCGCCTGCGCTACGCACGAGGCTTCGAACGTTGGGAGACCACCCTCGGCGCGGGTGAGGCGATCCACGGCCTCGTGCGCGACTTCCCGGAGGCGGAGCGTGCCGTGCTGCGGCCGCGGGGCATCCGCTCGTGCATCGTGGCGCCCGTGATGGTGGAGGGCACGTGGTGGGGGTTCGTGGCGTTCGCCCACACCGAGGAACGGCTCTGGCAGGCCGCCGAGATCGACGCGCTCCGCGTCGTGGCGAACACCCTCGGCGGAGCGATCGGGCGCGAGCGCGCGGCGGCACGTCTGTCCGAGGCCGAGGCGCGCTACCGAGGGCTGATCGAGGCCATCCCGGCCGCGACCTACATCGACGCGGCCGACGCGTTGTCCCAGGCCATCTACATGTCGCCGCAGGTGGAACAGATCTACGGCTACACGCCCCAGGAGTGGCGTGAGCATCCGGAGCTCTGGGAACAGGGCCTGCACCCCGACGACCACGACGACGTGGTGGCGCGCGCGCAGCGGCACGTCCTCGAGGGCGTTCCGTACGAAGCGGAGTACCGGTTCCGCCATCGAGAAGGACGGTGGATCTGGTGCCACGACGAGTCCCTCATGATCCTTGACGACCAGGGACTCCCCCTCATGTCCCAGGGCGTCGTGTTCGACATCACCGAGGCCAAGCGGCATGAGGAGCAGCTCCGGGAGGCCGAGGAGCGCTTCCGGGCGATCGTCGAGCACGTGCCGTCGACGATCTATCTGGACCGGGCCGACACGAGCATGCAGTCGCTCTACGTGAGCCCGCAGATCGAGCAGATGACGGGCGTGACCTCCCAGGAATGGCTGCGCACGCCCGACCTGTGGCTCTCCCTCGTAGCCGCCGAAGAGCGCGACGCCCTGCGCGCCAGTTACCTCGCCGCCGCGGCCGAGCAGCGACCCTGGAGCGCCGAATACCGGATGCACACCCGCGACGGCCGCACCATCTGGGTCCACGACGAGACCACGTTCCTGCACGACGAGGCGGGCGATCCCACGTTCATGCAGGGCGTGTTGAGCGACATCACGGAGCGCAAGCTCGCCGAGCAGGCTTTGCGCGCGAGCGAGCAGCGCGAGCGCGAGGCCGCCGAGCGGCTGCGTGCCCTCGATGAGATGAAGAACACGTTCTTGGCGGCCGTCTCCCACGAGCTGCGCAGTCCGCTCACCTCGATCCTCGGGCTCTCGCTCACCCTCGAACGCACGCCCGAGATCGGGCCCGAGGACCGCGAGGACCTGCTGGCGCGACTCTCGGCGAACGCGCGCAAGCTCGACCGGCTCCTGAAGGATCTGCTCGACATCGACCGCCTCAACCGGGGCATCGTTGAGCCGCAGTACCGCATGGTGGATCTCGGCACGCTCGCGCGCCGGACCGTGGAGAGCCTCGAGGCCCTCGCCGACCGTCCCGTGACGGTGGAGGCCGAGGCCGTGCTGCTGACCGCCGACCCCGCAAAGCTCGAGCGCATCATCGAGAACCTCCTCACGAACGCGGCTCGCCACACCACCCGTGATCGGCACATCTGGTTGCGCGTGCGGGCCCTCGACGGCGGCGCCCTGATGTCGATCGAGGACGAAGGACCGGGCGTGCCGGCGGAGCTCCGCGAAGTGATCTTCGAGCCGTTCCGGCAGGGGCCCACCGCCTCGCCCCACACGCCCGGAACCGGCATCGGGCTCTCGCTCGTGGCTCGGTTCGCGGAGCTCCACGGAGGCCGCGCATGGGTCGAGGAACGCGAGGGCGGGGGCGCATCGTTCCAGGTGTTCGTGCCCGACCGCGACGCTCAGGCGATCCCCATCACACGAGCGCCGGCCCTGGACGAGGCCGGCTAGGAGCCGCCCGTGCCCGGCGCGTCGTCGGGCTCGTCCCTCGGCCGGTCGCCGGGTCCTCCGTCCTGATCGCGCTGACGCCTGCGCTCCCGGCGTTCCTTCGACTCGGTCGGCGGGGCAACGCGGGTGAGCTCGGTCTCCGCGACCCCATGGCGTTGGATGTAGGTCGACCCGAGCGCCTGCACGATGGCCGCGAACGGCAGGGCGAGGAAGGCTCCCACGATGCCGGTGATGCCGGCGCCCGCGATGACGCAGCCGAACGCGAGCGCCGGATGCAGCTGCATCGTGCGCGCCGTGATGCGGGGGCTGAGGACGTAGTTCTCGACCTGTTGGTACAGGGTGAAGAACACCAGGAGGATCAGCGCGTCCACGGGGCCTTGCACGACCGCCACCAGCAACGGGAGCGCCATCGCGATGTAGGTCCCGATCGTGGGCAGGAACTGCGAGACGAGCCCCATCCACACAGCGAGGGGGGCGGCGAAGGGAACGCCGAGCACGCTCAGCACGATGAACGTCGCGATCCCGGACATGATCGCGAGCAGGAGCCGCGAGTACAGGTAGGCGCCCGTCTTCTCGATGCCTACCTCCCACGACTTCAGGACCGTCTCCTGCTGCTTGGGCGGGAGGTAGGAGCAGACGGCGCGACGGACCTTCGGCCCGTCGGCCGTGAGGTAGAAGGTGAACAGCCCGATCGTGAGCAGCTTGAAGACGGTGGCGATCAGCGCGCTCGCAACGCCGAAGAGGTTCCCCGCGATGTCGTTGGCGAACCCGGCCACCGCGGAGTTCGCGTCCGTGAGCTGCTGCTTGAGCGCATCGATGGACACGTCGAAGCCGAACCACCTGCGCGTGTATCCGCTCAGCTTCTCCAAGATGTCCGGCGCGGCCTTGACGAGGGCCTGCACCTGCTGCACGAGCAGCGGGATCATCAGGGACACCATGACGATCCCCAAGATCACGACGCCGAACAAGATCACGCCCGTAGCGAGCCCTCGCTTCCAACCGCGTTTCGCGAGCCAGTCAACGGCCGGCTCCAACGCGAAGGACGCGAACAAGGAGATGAACACCCAGATCAACAGGTTGCGCACCGCCTTGAAGAAGGCATAGAAGGCCAGCGACGCGAACACGACGACGGCCGCCGCGCCCAGGACCCGCCAGATCCACGGCCACGGCGGCAGGCGCAGCGGCGCGGCCGGCGCGGCGGGCTCGGCGGGCGGCGGCGAGGAAGTCGTTCCGGTATCGGCCATGGCTCGAACGGCCGGGCTTGCCCGGCCGAGCCGAGCCTACCCCCGCTTCGGCGTCGAACCGCGCAGGCACGGCGCACAATCTCCGGTCGGTCCCGGATGCGCCACCGGGCCCGTAGAATCTCATGCTATGGCCGAGCGCGATCACAATCCCCGGCGCCGCCGCCTCCACCTGCCTATCGTGGGCGTGACGAACGGACCAGCGGCGGCCTCCGGCGTGAACGCCCGTGGAGAGCGCAAGCCGCCGTGGCTGAAGGTGCGCCTACAGAGCGGCCCCAACTACACGGAGCTGAAGGGCCTGATGCGCGGCCTCGGGCTGAACACGGTGTGCGAGGAGGCGATGTGTCCCAACATCCATGAATGCTGGGAGGAACGTGAGGCGACGTTCCTCATCCTCGGGTCGAAGTGCACGCGGCGGTGCGGCTTCTGCGACGTGATGACGGCGAAGCCAGAGCCCGTCGACGAGAACGAGCCCCGTCGGATCGCGGAGGCCGTGGCCGAGATGCGGCTGCGGCACGTCGTGCTCACCGGGGTGGCCCGCGACGACCTCTCGGACGGCGGCGCCCGCATCTGGGCGGCGGTCATCCGGGCGGTGCGCGCGTCGGTGCCCGACTGCGCGGTAGAGGTGCTCCCCAGCGATTTCAAGGGCGGAGAGGCAGACATCGCCACCGTGCTCGGAGCCGAACCCGACGTGTTCGCCCACAACCTGGAGACCGTGCCTCGCCTGCACGACAAGATCCGCCCCGCGTTCGGCTACCGACGCTCGCTCGAGGTGCTGCGCTTGGCGAAGCGCCTGCGCCCCGGGCAGATCACGAAGTCGAACCTCATCCTGGGCATGGGCGAGACCCCGAGGGAGATCGACGACGCGATGCGGGACCTCCTCGACGCCGGGTGCGACCTCCTCACGATGGGGCAGTACCTGCAGCCGACCCCGTTCCACCTGCCGGTCGACCGATGGGTGACCCCGCAGGAGTTCGACGCGCACAAGCAGACCGGCGAGGCCCTCGGGATCTCCCACGTCGAGGCCGGGCCGCTCGTGCGATCGAGCTATCACGCGGGTACGCAGCTCCGCCGCGCCGTGGCTGCCGGCCTCGCGCTGCCGGCCGTCCCCTGATGGGCGCCTGATGGGCGCCTGATGGCCGCCGCTCGGGTCGGGCGTGGAGGAGTCGGCCTGTAAGCCGGATCCTGTGCGCCGCTCTCGCGGCCGGCGACCATCTGTCTCGGGGGCGGGCGAACCCGTTCCCCGCCGGCCCGTTCGCCGGGCCGGTGCGGCCTACCCGGCAGCATCGGACGGGCCGCCCAGCTGCCTGCTTGACCTTGCTCCGGGTGGGGCTTGCCGAGCCGCGCCGGTCACCCGACGCGCTGGTGGGCTCTTACCCCACCGTTTCACCCTTACCGCCGCGGCGAGCCGCGGAGGCGGTCTGCTCTCTGTTGCGCTTCCGCGAGGTCGCCCCCGCCCGGCTCTCGCCGGCACCCTGCCCTGCGGAGTCCGGACTTTCCTCGAGCGCTCCGAAGAACGCCCGCGGCCGCCCGGCCGACTCCTCCAGCCGCGAGCATAGCGGGCTCGCCAGGTGCGGGCGCCGGCAAGGCCCTCAGCCTCGGCGCGCGGCCAGCCACGCGTCGACGCCCTCGTTCGCGAGCCGGTCGGGCTCCGTGTTCAGCTCCCGGCGGACGTGCTCGAACGCGATGGAGGTAAACGTCCTCGCGATCCTCAGGACCTCGCGGTGCAATGGCACGAGGTGCGCAGTCTTCACGCGGTAGCGGCCGGTGATCTGGTTGATGAGGAGCTGCGAGTCGCTGCGCAGCAGCACCTCGGTGGCGCCCAGCTCGGCGGCGCGCTTGAGTCCCTCGATGACGGCCGTGTACTCGGCGACGTTGTTCGTGGCCTCCCCCAAGCCACGGGCGATCTCGGCCACGACCCGACCCCCGGACCCGGTGATCTGCACGCCGATCCCGGCGGGGCCGGGGTTGCCCCGCGCAGCGCCGTCGCACGCGACGATCAAAGGACCAGGATCCGCCGGCAGTGGGGACACCTCCGCACGCCCTCGGTCTTCTTGACCTTGTCGACCTCCATCGCCGAAAGCTGTTCGTGGCAGCCCCCACAGACGCCGTCGACGAGCGCCACCGCCGCGACGCCCTTCTTCTGGGTTCGCAGGTCCTCGTACAGCTCCAGCAACTCGGCATCGACGTTGGACACGAGCCCTTCCCGCTGGGCCGCGCGACGCTCAAGATCCGCCTCCACCTCGACCAGCTCCTCGTCGGCCGCCTCGGACGTCGTCTGCAGCGCAGCCCGCAGGCCCGTGTTCAAGGTCTCGGCCTGGGCGGCCTGCGCCTCTTTCCCCTCACGTTGCTCCATCAGGGCGAGGAGCTCGTCCTCCCGGTCGGAGCGGCGCTTCTGAAGGTTGGCAAGTTCATGCTGGAGCGCCTCGAGTTCCTTGGTGTTGACGATGCTGCCGTCGTACATCCGCTTGTTCTCTGCGGCTTCCTTCTGTGAGAGCGAATCGATCTCTTGTTCGAAGCGTCGCTGGTCGCGGTCCAGTTCGTCGAGCTGCAACCCGAGCTCCCCCAGGGCGTTTTCGGCCGCATCGGCCTCGCCGCGGGCGGCCGCGATCGTCTCTTTGGCCACGAGGGCGTCTCGACGCACGCGCAGCCGAGCGACGGCGGTGTCGGTCTCCTGGAGCGCGAGCAAACGATCCATCCCCTGCATGGCGCAGGAAGCCTAGCCGATGCCGGCGGCGCCGGATCCTGCGGGCGCGGGCGCCTGGGGGCCGTCCTCCAACGACCCCCAGACGTCGCCCCGCTTATGGGAGTTGGTACTTCTCGAAACCCGCGTTGGTTTGTTGGCCCATGAAGGCCACGGCCCCGATGACGACCATGAAGATCAAGGCCAGCATCAAGGCGTACTCCACCGCGGTGGCCCCGTATTCGTCGAACAGCCGATCCCGCATCTCGGCCCGCCAGACCTGCACGCGGGTGATGACGCGCAGCAGCATGATGATCCCTTCGTCCCGTCCGTCGCGCGGGCCGCCCGCAACCGGGCGGCCCTCCGCGCCGTCTTGCAAGTGGTATCGGCAGGGGGGCCCTGGAAAGTTGAGCGGGGTAGGCTCGCGATCATGCTTGATGAAGCCCGGGGACGGGTGGCCCTGATCACGGGCGCGGGATCGCCCACGGGCATCGGGTTCGCCTGTGGCCGGGTCCTGGGCCGGGAGGGTGCCGGCCTCGCGATCGCCTCCACCACCGGCCGGATCCGCGAACGGGCCGCCGAGCTGCACTCGCTGGGCTACGACGCCGGAGGCTTCGTGGCCGACCTCACGGACCGATCCCAGGCCCTGCGGCTGGTGGACGAGGTCACCGAGCGGTTCGGCCGGATCGACATCCTCGTGAACAACGCGGGCATGGTCAACGTCGCCTCGGGAACGTGGTCGGCCGGCGGGTTCGTGGAGCAGGGCGACCAGGACTGGGACCGCGACCTCGCGATGAACCTGGGCACGGCGTACAACGTGACGCGAGGCGCCCTACCGGGGATGCTCGAGCGGGGATGGGGACGGGTGGTCATGGTGTCGTCGGTGACGGGTCCGCTCGTAACGAACCCGGGCTCGACGGGCTACGGCGCGGCCAAGGCGGGCATGGACGGGCTGATGCGCGGGCTCGCGGTGGAGGTGGGCTCCCACGGCATCACGGTGAACTCCGTGGCGCCGGGTTGGATCTCCTCGGGGTCACAGACGCCGCCGGAGGCCGCGGCGGGCCGTCACACGCCGGTCGGTCGATCGGGCACGCCCGAGGAGGTCGCGGAGGTGGTCGGATTCCTGGCCACGGACCGGGCCAGCTACGTGACGGGGCAGTCGGTTGTGGTGGACGGCGGCAACACGATCCAGGAGACCAAGGGCACCTAGGGAGCCGCGGCGCCGGGGCTATGCTCGGGGCAGATGCTCCGCTTCCTCCTCAAGCCCCGGTGGATCGCCCTCGGCTTGTTCGCCCTCGTGATGACGGCACTCTGCGTGCGCCTCGGGTTCTGGCAACTGGATCGCCTGCACGGCCGGCGCTACTTCAACGGGCGGTACGAGGCGGGCATGACGGCCCCTCCGGCAGCGGTCGAGCGGCTCGTCGATGCCGGCGGTGATCTGCTGTACCGCCGTGCCGAGGCCACGGGAACCTACGACCCGGCGCGCGAAGTCATCCTGTACGGCCGCACCAACCAAGGGGAACCGGGTAACCACGTTCTCACGCCGCTGCGCCTGCACGACGGGCGCGCGATCCTCGTGGACCGGGGTTGGGTCCCGTTCGCCATGGGCACGCCGCCCGTGGCCGCCGCGGCGCCGCCCCCCGGCACGGTCAGCGTGACGGGCCTGCTCGCCCCCTCGGAGCCCGGGGGGACGCCGCAGGCCGACGGCCCCGTCACCACCCTCACGCGGGTGGACCTCGAGCGGATCGGTCGCCAGCTCCCGTATCCGCTCGTGCCCTACTACCTGCAGCTCAGCACCCAGGTTCCCGCCCAGTCCGCCGACCTGCCGATCCCGCCGTCCGTGCCCACGCTCGACGACGGCCCGCACCTCAACTACGCCCTCCAGTGGTTCGCCTTCGCCTCCATCGCCGGGGGCGGGTTCGCGCTCTTGGTCCTTCGCGAGATGCGCGACGAACGCAAACGTTCCGGCGCGACGGACGTTCACGGAGCGGACACTCAGCCCGCAGGCTGATCGAAGCGCACCCTGGTAGGGTTCACGCCGAGGGCACAGATTCTTGGCTCGCCATGTGTCGTTCCCTCAACCGGCGCGTCACGCCGGCGCCCAAGGGCAGCAAGAAGGCCCGGACGGCGGAAGAAAGGAGGGATCGCCAGTGGCAACCGGAACCGTGAAGTGGTTCAACTCCGAAAAGGGGTTCGGCTTCATCACCCCCGAGGACGGCAGCGCAGACGTGTTCGTGCACTTCAGCGCGATCGCCGGTGAGGGGTATCGCAACCTCGACGAGGGGCAGCGTGTCGAGTTCGAGGTCACGCAGGGCCAGAAGGGCCCGCAGGCCGCGAACGTACGCCCAGCCTGAACCACAACAGACTGGTAGGTGAGGGGTCCGGCGCGCGAGCGCCGGGCCCTTCGTCGTTCACCGGAGGTGCACGACAGATGTGCTTCATCGGATTGCTCGGATTGTTCGCACCGCGCTTCGTCATCGTGATGCTCTGGCTCTTCACCGACTACATGAGCCGCGCCTACACGAACTGGCTCCTGCCCACGCTCGGGTTCTTCCTCCTGCCCACCACCACGATCGCCTACGCCATCGCCAAGAACGCGTTCTCCGACGCGAGCGGCGGCATCGAGGCGGGCGGGATCGTCGTCATCGTGCTGGGCGTGGTCATCGACGTGGGCCTCATCGGCGGCGGCCGCGGCATCACCAAGCGGCGCACGGCGCGCGCGTAGGTCAGTCGCGGTTGCGCATCGACTCGGCCGCGAACGTGAAGTAGCGCTCGAACGCCTCGTGCGTCTGCGGCGCAGGTTCCATGGCGGCGACGGCGGCCCGCATGTGCACGAGCCAGCGGTCGCGCTCCCGAGCGCCGATCGCGAACGGCGCGTGCCGCATCCGCAGCCGGGGATGACCGCGCTCGCGGGAGTAGCTGTCGGGACCGCCCCAATACTGCGCCAGGAACAGGGTCAGCCGGTGGCGCGCCGGCCCGAGGTCGTCGGGCTGCGGGTACAAAGCGATGAGCACGGGGTCGGCCTCCACGCCCTCGTAGAACCGGTTCACGAGCTCCTCGAAGAACGGCATGCCCCCCACGGCCTCGTACACGGTGGGCTCCGGCTCCGTCACCCCGGCAGTCTACGGGCGTGCGATGCTGCCGCTCGTGCATGAGCCCGCGCCTCCACCCGAGACCCGCCGAACGCGGGAGGTCGAACGGCTCGCCGCGTGGCGCGCGCGCGTGCGCGAGCGCGTGGCAACGCTCGAGGCCCGTGTCGCCGAGCGCCATCCGGCGTGGTGGCGGCGGCTGTGGGCGCCGGGGCTCATGGTGAGCCGGCGCGTGGGAGCGGACGCCATCGGCATCCAAGCCGGATCGCTGACGTACGGCGCGTTCCTGTCGATCCCACCCCTGCTCATCGTGGTGCTGTCCATCGCCGGCTCGGTGCTACGGGACGATCCGGAGGCCGCCCAGAAGCTGCTGAGCACGGTCGCGAAGGCGATCCCCGGGATGGACGAACTGCTCGGGTCCAGCATCACGGTGGGCACCGCGAAGCAGGTAGGCGTCGGGGTGATCGGCGCCGTGGTCGTGATCTGGGCGGCGTCGGGCTTCGCCGCCCGCCTGCGGAGCTCCCTCGGGATGATCTTCCGCACGCTCCAGACGGGGCTGGTGTTCGGGCGCGCGTCGGCAGCCGTGCTGGGCACGCCGATCGTGCTGCTGTTCGTCGCGTTGGCCGCCGTCGGGAGCCTCGCCGCGGGCCTGCGGATCTCGGGCAAGATCGTGTGGGTCTCCGAGATCCTCACGTACCTTGCCTTGGCCGTTGCGACGTTCGCGTTCGCGGCGATGACGTACCGATTGCTCACGCCGGGCCGCGGCCCCACGCTGCGCCAGCACGCCTGGGGATCGGTCCTGTTCACCGCCGGATGGCTGCCCCTGCATCTGGTGGGGGCCGAGTACGTGAATCGCGTCGTGACGAAGACCACCGCCCTCTACGGCACCATCGGCGTGGTCTTCGGTCTCCTCGCGTTCCTGTACGTCACGATGTGGTGGCTCTTGCTCTGCGCGGAGGTGTCGCAAGCCAGGATCGAGGTCGCGGCGCTCGGTGCCGGCGGCGAAGGGGGACCCGGTAAGCTCGCCCCCGACGGCGGCCGCACGACGGCGCCGCCAGCATCGGAAGGGAGATCACATGAGTGACGCCGCCATCGGGACCACGGCCCTTCGCAACACCCCCCTGTTCGCGGAGCTCCCGTCGGAGGATCTCGAGGCCATCGCGGCCGTCGGACGCCCCGCTTCCGTGGCGGCCGGCAAGCCGATCGTGGAAGAGGGCGACGCGGCCGACGGCATGTACATCGTGCTGCGGGGCGAGGCGCGGGTCGATGTGGGCGGACGGTTCCACATCCTCAAGTCCGGCGACTTCTTCGGCGAGATGGCGCTGATCGCACCCGGCAAGCGGATGGCGACCGTCAGGGCGGAGACCGACGCCGAGCTGCTGCTGATCCCGGCCGAGGGGTTCCGGGGCTTCCTGCTGGAGCACCCCGGCGTGGCCGTGGCGATGCTCAGGGCGATCGTGCTGCGCCTGCGCGAGGTCGAGCAGCGGATCGACGCCTGGATGGCGACCTAGGCCTCAGCCGATGCGTGCCACCGCCCTTCAGGCCGCACCGTCCAGCTCGTCGATCGTGGCGAGGGACGGCGGTCGCTCCCGCCGGAGCCGTTCGGCCACGCCCTCCGAGGCGCGCATGACGCGCAGGACGTTGCGACCCGCGATCTTCCGCAGATCCTCATCGAGGTAACCGCGGTTCGCGAGCTCGCTGAACAGCGCCGGATAGCGGGATACGTCCTCCAAGCCGTCCGGCATCGACGCGCCGTCGAAGTCGCTTCCGATGCCGATGTGATCGATCCCCGCCACCGACCGGACGTGGTCGACGTGATCGGCGACGTCGCCGATCGTGGCGGGCGGGTCGGGATGGGCTTCGAACCAAGCATCCATCGCCGACGCCACCGAACGGGGATCGTCAGGGTGCGCGGCCCGCATCCGCGCCGCCTCCTGCCACGCCTCGGCGTTCGCCGCCGCGCCATCGCGGGTGAGGAACGACGGCACGAACGTCACCATCACCACCCCGTCCGTCGACCGCACGAGTTCAAGGACGTCGTCGGGCACGTTGCGCGTCACGTCGCACAACGCGCGCGCCGACGAGTGCGAGAAGAACGCCGGCGCCTCGCTCACCGCGAGGGCGTGACGCATGGAGTCGGGCGACACATGGCTCAGGTCCACCAGGACGCCGGTCCGGTTCAGTTCCCGCACCACCTCCTCGCCGAACCGCGTGAGCCCGCCGTGGGGCGCCGTGCCGGTGGCCGAGTCCGCCCAGGGCGTGTCGTCGTTGTGGGTGAGCGTGAGGTACCCGGCACCGAGCTCCCCGAGCACCCGCAGGACCCCGAGGGACGATCCGATCGAGTGGCCTCCTTCCACGCCGATCATCGAGGCCACCCGCCCGGACGAGGCGATCCGTTCTACGTGGTCGGCGCTCCGGGCCCGCTCGAGTCGGTCAGGGTAGCTTCGTACCAATCGGTGGAGGGCGTCGATCTGCTCGAGCGTGCGCGTGACGGCCTCGTGCTCCGGCAGGTCCGACGGCACGAACACCGACCAGAACTGTCCGCCCACCCCGCCGGCGCGCAGCCGGGGGAGATCGGTCATGAGGTCGCCCTGCGGCATCGTGAGGTCGGGGGGTGTCCAGTCCGGCCCGCCCTTCTCACGCCCCTCGCGCACGGCCCACAGGAGGTCGTTGTGGCCGTCGATCAACGGCGCCGTGCGCAGGAGCTCCGGGATATCGGCGGCGGACATCGCCGGTGATGCTAGCCCGCCGATGCTAGAGCGGCAGGTCCACCACGAAGCGCGAACCATGGTGCGGGTCGCTCTGCGCGCTGATCGCGCCCCCCAGCGCCTCCACGATGCGCTTCGCGAGCGCGAGCCCGAGGCCGGCCCCCGCGCCCGAGCGCGCGGGGTCCGCGCGGAAGAACGGCTCGAATACCCGCGCGAGATCCTCGGGTCCGATGCCCTCGCCCTCGTCTTCTACCGCCAGCACCAGGCGATCGGGCGAGCGTTCGGCCGACAGGCGCACCGTCCCGTCGGCAGGCGTGTGACGCACGGCGTTGCCCAGGAGGTTCTGCAGGACCCGCACGAGGCGCGGGGAGCACGAGACGTCCCCGGCAGCTCCGAGGTCGGTGAGCAGGACGAGGCCTTTGGCCTGCGCCTCCGGCTCGACGGTGGCCACCGCGTTCACGACGACCTCGGCGAGCTGGGCGCGACGGGTCTCCGCCTCGATCGCACCAGCCTCGAGCTGGGCGAGCTCGAAGAGGTCGTCGACCATGACGCTCAGCTGCCTCACGGAGCGGCGCATCTCACTCGCATAGCGCTGCAGGCTCGGTAGATCCGACACGACGTCGTCGTCGATCGCCTCTACCATCGCCCGGAGGCTCGCCAGCGGTGTGCGGAGGTCGTGAGACACCGTCGTCATGAGGTCGCGCCGCATGAGGTCGACCCGCCGCTCCCGCTCGTTGGCCTCCTGCAGTCGCACGGCCATCTCGTCCAACGTGTGCGCGAGCGCGTCGAGTTCGGGACCCGCGCCCACGGCGCCCGCACGGGCGCTGAGGTCTCCGTCTCCCAACCGCTCGGCCGTCGCTCCCAGTCGGCCCACCGCGACGACCGACGACCGCGCGAGGACGAGGGCCGCCGCCACGCCCGCGCCGACGCTGTAGAGCAGCAGCACGCCGAGCGCGACGGCGTCGTGATGGCTGACGAACATCCGCGCGGCCAGGACGGCGAGGTTCGCGAGCGCCACGCCCGCGGCGACCAAGGGCAGGGCGACGAACCGCTGGCGGAACGACGCCCGTTGCAGGAGCGGCCGGGCCATGAGCGCCGCGACCACGGTCACGAGCGTGGCGACCAACAACGAGAAGAGCAGGTCGGCGAGGCTGGGCGTGTCCATGCCCACCACCGCACCGACGATCAGGGTCCCCGCCCCCCCCGCCGCCGCGACGGCAACCACGAGGAGCGCCGTGCGCCAGCCGCCCCTCATGGCTCGAACCGATAGCCGACGCCCCAGACCGTCACCAAACGTGTCGGGTTCGAGGGCTCAGCCTCGATCTTCTCGCGGAGGCGCCGGATATGCACGGTGACGGTCGCGCTGTCCCCGTCCCACGCGAAGTCCCACACCTCCTCCAGCAGCTGGGTGCGGCTGAAGGTCACCCCGGGCTGGGAGGCCAGGAAGTGCAAGAGATCGAATTCCTTGCGCGTGAGCCGAACGAGCGAGCCGCCGCGCTTGAGCTCACGCCGGTCCGGGTCGATCTCGAGATCGCCGAAGACGAGCCGGCCGCCGGACCTCGGGCCGGGATCCATCCGGCGCAGAACCGCCCGAACACGCGAGATGACCTCCCGGGGGGAGAACGGCTTCGTAACGTAGTCGTCGGCGCCCATGTCCAGGCCGACGATCCGGTCCGTCTCCTCACCGCGCGCGGTGAGCATGATGACCGGCACGGCGGCGGACTCGCGCATCTGTTGGAGCACCTCGAACCCGCTCAGCTTGGGCAGCATGAGGTCGAGCAAGACGAGGTCGGGAACAGATTCGCCGAACCGCAGGAGCGCCTCGAGGCCGTCCTCGGCCGTGGCCACCGAGAAGCCCTCCTTCACGAGGTAGCGCGCGAGGACCTCGCGCACCATCGGCTCGTCGTCGACCACCAACACGCTCGTCACGTCCCCATGATGGACCCGCGATGTTGCGAAGTCCTTACTGGGCATGGACCGTTCGCTCTGGGTTCGCGCGCGTGTTCCGTGGGCCGTAAGGGGGTTAGAGAGTTCGGAGCGCGACGGTCCTCAAGGACATCCGCCGTAGCCGCTGGAGTGGCTCATCGTCCACCCGCCGCCGCCTCGATGGAATGAGTTGCGGCCGCCACCGGTACATCCGTTGGGGGCCGGGTCGGTCCACGCGTAGCGGAACCACGCACGAGCGCCGACCCGGTACACCGGGGCGAGGACGTAGAACTTGCCCCCCTTGGGCCACGCACGATATCCCCACCGAACAGCCCCGCTCACCTCATGTTCGATCGCGCTTCGCAGCCCGTCGGGGATCAGCATGCATCGGCGCTGCTCTTTCGGCACGGCGCATTCGCGCACGAGGATCTGCACCTTCGCGCCCTTGAGTACGGTCGCGTACATGGTCGCACGCACGCGAGGCCCTGGCCCGCTGGGCACGCCGGCGGGAGCGGCCGCCGCCTGGGTCGCAAAGAGCCCGATCAGCCCGAACGCGAGGAGGATCCGCAGCCGCATCCCCGGACCTTGCCACAGGGATCGGCGCGACGCAACGTAGCGCGCTCGGCCTCAAGTCGAGGCGGTCATCGGCCGATTCGAGCGCGATGACCTTCTTCCTTCCAGTCCTCATCACGGCCCTGATGTCCCAAGCCCTCGCCGGCTCGGTCGAGCCCACCTGGTCTGTGCAGCAGGACAAGTGGGATGCCACCACGACGGGCGAGGTCCGCCAGTTCGACGACCTGGAGACATTCCGACGGGCCATCGACCTGCCTCAGGCGGTCGTGATGTACGACATCGAGCACTGGCGCTACACGCCGCTGTGGCAGCAGAACCACCCGGTGGTGGCGATGAAGAACTTCGTGAGGCTGGCCCACAAACGCGGGCTACGAGCGATGATCGCGCCGAGCGGCGCCATCCGAAAGCAACACCCCGGGTGGGTCGGCATCCCCGCCGACTATCTGCTGGTCCAGGGCCAAGGCATGCAGTGTCATCCGGGGCCGTTCGCCGCGGCCATCGCCGGCGTGAAGGACGGGGCGACGGGCCTAGTCATCGCCGAAGTGTCTGTCATGAGGTCGAGGAGATGCGACCGCGTCCGGGTCATCCGGGCCGCGATCGCTTCGGTGCAAGGGATCGCCGACGGCGTGTCGGTCTGGGGCCTGGACGCACCGGCCCATGTCAGGAAGCTCGAGGCCGTGCTCAGCGACCTGGCGCCGCCGACGGGAAGCGCGCCGTAGGGTCTCGCACTCTTCCGCGTCACGGCGAGGAGGGAGGCGCCGAGGTCACGGCGCCGAGGCAGCGTTCCAGTGGAAGAGTCAGGCCCGGAGGGGGGCCGCCGAGCCCGCCTCGCTCGTCGGTCCTGCTGACAGAACCGTCGTGGAAGACGAGCCGTGCGGAGCTCCAGCGGCCCGCGTGTGTATCTCGAGACCAGAGCACCAGGCCCGTGACCCGGCCTCCCGCGACATGACAGGACAGCCCCGACGCTCCTCCTGAGCTCGATCCCACTCGGTATTGGAAGGGGGTGGGCAGGCAATCGGGTGCGGTGCCGCACGCGGACACGATGGTCTCGACGCGCCAATCGCCCGGACCGGTCCCCACGTCGTACAGACGGATGGTGGAGGTGGACGGCTGGATACCCACGCCCACGTCCCAGGCGCCATCGGTATCGAACGTCTGGAACGCGCCGTAGGCCCAGCATCGCGGCGCGCAGCCCACGATGGGTCCGAATGCTGCCAACCTCTCGCCAGCCTGTTCCTCGGAAACGCCGAGGAACCAATCGGAACCGGGACGTCCGCACGTGGCTCCCCTGGCCCTGCTGAACACCACGGCCGCACCATCGACGGCCGGCCCGTACTTCAGGGGCGTCCGGGTGACGTCGCACACGGGGAACGGGACACCCCCGAGCCGTTCCGCGGGCAGGATCGCGGTGGCGCTGCCGGCTGCGCCGAGCAGGATCGGCGCGCCGCATACCTGTGACTGGATCGTGCCCGCTCGGCGCACCACCCGCCTCGTGGCGCGGAGCAGTCGCAGTCCCGGACGGCCACTCGTTCGCCCGCTGGTGAAGTCGAAGACCGATGCCCGCTCGTCCCATCGACCGTCGGCCCGCCGGGTGAGGGAGCGCCACGAGAACGGGCCGCCCTCACAATCCATCGCGAGGTAACGCCGGTCGTCCACACCCACAGCGAATCGGCGATCGAGCCGAGCGCCGTCGATGGCCCGGACCGCGACCGGCACACCGGCGGCCTCCGACGGGTTCATGTCGAAGACCGTCACGAAGCCGAGGGGATGCTCGTCGTCGCGGCTCCACAGGAGCAGCTCGGCGCGTCCGTCTGCGTTGATGTCCGGTGTGGCGTACGGGAGGCAGGGTTCCGCGCAGACGCCGCGCAGCGGCCACGCACCGCCGGCTCCGCGACCCCACCTCACGTCCATCACCCAGGCACCCTTGGGGTCGCAGTGGATCCGCACGGTGCCCTCGGGTGCCCCCGGACCCTCGAACGGAGCCCTGAGCCTCGAGGAGGCGCAGTCCGCGACCGCAGCTCGGGGAGCCGCCGATGACGCGGGCGACGAGGCGATCGGCCGGCTCGGAACCCTCGAGGCCTCGGCCGGGCCGCGACGACCACGCAGGGCGCCCGACACCGCGAGGAGACCGCCGACCGAGGCCGCCACGAGCGCGACCGCCAGCGCCGCCCGGGCAGGCCGCCGTCGCCACGTTCGTTGAGGACTCATACGCCGCAGCGCATCAGGACGTCCTCGCGGATGGCGCGGACTCGAGTGCGTCCATCAGCATGGAAGCAACGATAGCGGCGCGCCGACCGCTCGTGGATACGCGTGGATCGTGGCTGAGACGGTCACTACGGTCTGGAGGAGCACCCCGAGGCTCGGAGCCCTCGTTGTCCACCTCCATCCCTTACGTCACAGCGAACAGCGATGCCTAACCTCTAAGGCGAACGTCCCGGGTGGCCCGGGGAGCTCGTTGCGGCGTGAACGGAGCCCTCGCCCGCCGACCCGAACGTTCCCGGTGGGCGCCGAGGGACTCGAACGATGGATCTCGCTGCCGTCCCGGCTCACATCAGGGTCCGCGCGAGGAATCTGCGCTGGGCCTGGCTGGCTCGGTCGAAGTGTTCGCTCGGATGCCAGAGGAGTCCGAAATGCCCCCCGTCGATCTCCATCAACTCCTTCGGTCCGGCCGCCGCTCGGAAGGCTGCGCCGGAGACGTCCGGATCCGCCCCGGGCATCTCGTCCTCGGGCGCGATCATCATGAGCAGGGGGGCCCGGAGGTGCGGCGTGGCGATGCCAGCATGGAACGGAGCGGGGGTCGACGGGATGACGCGCGTCGCCCGGTTCTCCCACCCCGAGCCGTGACGCCCCCCGTGCTCGATGAACCAGCGGAAGGCCTGGATCGGCGTGAGCATAGACGGCGTGTTGAGCTGGTCCGCCGAAACGACCGGCATGGGGCCGTCCTTCCTTCCCCCCGCCCCACCTCCGATCTCTCCGTGCAGGAGCGTTTCCCGCATGGCCGCGAACAGCGAGCCATCAGCGTCAGGCGGCGAAGGCGCAGGGCCGCACGCGGGGACCTGAGCAACGGCGGCTCGCACGCGATCGTCCACGGCCCCCACGACCAGGACTTCTGCGGCGCTGTAGCTATCGCCCCAGATCGCGATCGCGCCCCTATCGATGCCGGCGAGAGATGCGACGAACGTCATCGCGTCGCGGTAGCCGCGTGCCTGGACCCAGGGGTTGATCTCCCGGCGCGGCTCGCCACCGCTGCCACCGAAATTGCGATGGTCGTAGAGGAACGCCGCGAGCCCTGCTTCCTGGAAGACCTCGGCGTAGCGGTCGGTCACCATCGATATCGTCGCGGAGGTTCCGTGCGTCATGACCACGACGGGAGCGAGCCGCTTTCCGGGCGGGCGATACAGTCGCCCACGCAAGAGCGCTCCTTCGGACGGGAACTCCTGGACCTCGAACGCCATCAGCCCAGGTACTCGGCAACACCGCCGGCCACGACCGCGGCGTCCTCACCCACGCCGCACAGCAGAGAAGACTTGCGTTTGCGCAGGAAATGCACGCCCGCGAAGAACAGTCCGGGCGCCACCGAGCTCGCACCGTCGTGCTGGACGGGGAAGCCCATCTCGTCGAAGCCCCCTGGCAGGTCGATCCAATCGACGTAGTTGGAGCGGAACCCCCCGGCGAAGATCACGGCGCCCAGCGACGCGGAGCGGATCGCCGCCGGCGCCTGCGCCTCGAAGGGTTCGGGGTCGGGCAGCCCGGGGTTCTCGATACCGCGTCTCGCACAGAACTCCTGGATCAACTGCCGCAGATCGAGGTAGCGGGCGTCGGACCAGGCCATGCCGGCGACCAGGCCATCCTCGAACCGGATCTGCCCTCCCTCGCAACCCGCGAACCGCCCGACCAGCGCGACCCCTCTCGCCCGGAGGGACCGCGCGTGCAGGTCGTGGCCGCCGTCGACGCCGCTCGCGGTGACGTTCGCAGCCAGCCGCACCGCCGGCGGGAGCGCGTCGACACCTTGGTCCATGAAGCCGGTCTCGAGCAGCCACCACAACAGGTCGTCCCCGCCGATGCTGCGAGGTGCCCACGCCGCCCGTCCGCACGACAGGACCACGTCCCGTCCGGCGTCCACCAGCTCCTCGGCGATCTGGCACCCCGACTGCCCGTTCCCGACGACGAGGACACGCCCATCCGGCAGCGAAGAAGGGGCGCGGTAGTCGCGGGTGTCGATCGCGAGGAGCCCGGCGGGGAGCGATCCCGCCCCCGGCGGGCGAAACGCCCGCTGGAAGGCGCCGGTGCAGACCACGGCCGTCCTAGCGTCGATCGGCCCGTCGGTCGTCTCGAGGTGGTAACCGCCGTCGCTGGGTCGCAGCGAGGTGACGCCCACGCCTTCGCTGAGCGGGCTGGCGTCGGCTCGCGCGTACCGCTCGAGGTAACCGACGATGCCCTCCCGCGTCAGGAACCCGTCGGGGTCGTCGCCGTCGTAGGCGTGACCCGGCATCATCAAGCTCCAGTTCGGGGTGTTGATGCAGAACCCGTCCCAGAGCCCTCGCCACATGCTGCCCACACGGTCGCGATCTAAGATCACGTGGTCGATGCCGAGGCGGCCGAGCTCGTGGCCGGTGGCGAGCCCAGCCTGGCCACCGCCGATCACCACCACGTCCGCGCCGTCGATCGACATCGACTCAGTGTGTCAGGCTCGCCTAGCCCCACCCGTCAGGGGGACCACCGGCCCCGCCACACCTCCTCCCCCAGCCCGACCCGACTGAGGAGGGGGCCTCAATGAGGTTCGTGGACAGGAGATGCCGCGACGTCGATCGGCGGGCGCGAGCGTCGACGCCAGATCAGGATCGCCATCAGCAATAGCACGGCAACCGCCGCGACCATCCAGGGCACGGCTGATGAGTCTTGCCCCTCGACGACCTCGACCGTTGTTGCGGAGGCGGCCGCTGTCGCCGGGAATCCAAGGCCTACCAGCGTTCGTTTGAGGTCCGCATGTGCCGCGACCCACGTACTCACGGTCTCCTGGCCCGATGACCAGAGCGGTTGGTGCGGCGGCATGTAGGTGACCGGTCGAGGCTCGGCGTAGGGGAACACGTACTGGACGACCTGCGTCGAGCCTGCGCCATTCGGCGGCATGGTGTAGGTGATCGTGTAGCGGGGACCGAGGTCACCGGCGGGTTTGTCGATCCGGCGATGCGGCTGCGCGCCCCAGGCGCCGATGTAGAAGCCGGACTCGTCTGCAAGTGCCGCGAGGTCGCCACCGGTCGCGCCCGAGCCGGCTTCCTTGATCACGACGGGGTTGGCCAGTCCCGGGCCTGTGATCACCGCCCGAGACGCTCCCTTGGCCGATGCCGTCGACGCGAGGAGGACGATGGCGACGAGCGTCGCAGACAGGGCGAGACCGAGGCGAGCAGGAAGAGGTCTCATTGGGTCGGTGTACCACCGACGGCCACCCGCCGCAAGACGCGCGAGGGGGACGAAGGACTGTGAGACCGTCTCGCTCACCGTAGGAAGAGCGCCCTGCGGTCCCAGGTGGCATGAAAGCGATGAGCCGACATGGACGGATCGAAGTCCACAAGCGCGCCAACCGATGGCGTTGGGGCCTTGATCCTTGCCGTAGCGAGCCTGCTGTTGGGGCTCCTGGGCATCCTCGAGCGTTTGGATCCCGAGGCTCGTGCTCCTCCTGGGCGGCGTCGGCTCGGGGCTCGGCGCTCTCGCGATCAGGTACTCCGCCGGCAAGGTCAGGTTGGTCGCGCTCACGGGCCTCGCCCTTGGGCTACTCGCGATCGTGGTCATCGCCGTCGTGCTGGTCACAAGCGGTCGCTGAGCGGGAGGATGCTACTGGCGGTGAGCCGAAGTTCTCTGCGCGTTGCAACGAGGAGGAAGGATGGGCCAGCCCTTCGACCCAGACTCGGGGGCATCGGAGGAAGGAACCATCGGTGCCCACCCTCGACGTTCCAGGAAGATGCTTGCCGTTGAAGTGGCGCTGCTGTTGACGCTTGGTCTTATGTGGTCTGTTCATCGACAACCGAACCGGCAAGGAATTGTTGGTCTACGTGAACGTGTTCTTCGGTGGCAGGTTTCTGAGTAGGGAGACGATCCTGGTTGCTCATATCTCCTCGCACAGTCGCCAATCTTCAGGGGTGGTCTGCGCGGCGGGATCGTGATCCGACTCCGAGATCGCACCGAGATCGCTCGGCGAGACCCCGACGCCTGCGACGATGACGTGCCGTGGGTCATATTCAGCGTCGCGCCGGCAACCCCGAGTGTCGCTCCCAGGATCAAGGAGAACCTGGATGCCAGGGTGCCCAGACTGAAGTTGCCTCCGGACGGCCGGCGAAGGACGTCGGGGCGATACGCGAAGCCCCAGCCCACGCCTTTCGGTGGGCGCTGAGGGACTCGAACCCCCGACCTCCTCCTTGTAAGGGAGGCGCTCTAGCCAGCTGAGCTAAGCGCCCGCGCTCACGCGCGTGCCATGTGGCCGCAGGCGCGGCACACCACGTCTCCGAGCTGCACCGACAGGCGGGTGCCGCCGCACGCGGCGCACCGGTCCAGGCCGGCGGACCAGTCCTCGTGGTCGCGCTGGCACTCGGGGCAGATCAGGATCTGCCGGCCCGAACGGACCGCCCGCACCCATGGGACCCCACGCTTCTCGGGATCGTAGGTGGGACGGCCACATCGGGAACACCCCGGTCGGTCACTCGGCGAGAGCGCACCGTCCAACGGCCTCACGGCCACAGAGGATACTCCCGGCGCCGCTCGGCGAACACCATGGGCCGCCGGACCCAAGTGATCTCAGGACGGGCGACCCTGCGCCGGATCGCCGTCGCCCGCCACGAACCGCTGTCCCGTGCGATAGACGTGCCCCTCGCCCCCGTGGCGCACCGACACGCCGCCTCGACCGTGCACCTCCCAGGTGGTCCCGTCGCCCAGCACGGCCGTGCGTTCGTCGATGCCCACGAACCAGGCCTCCGCCGCAAGGCGCGACCCCGTGAACGCCCGCACGCCCGGGATCCACCGGGTGCGGTCCCAATGCACCCCGAAGGACACCCCCGGCACGAGGCCCAGACCGAAGAGCCATCCGCTCCCCCGGCGGCGACGGAGCGCCTCCTCGGTCCGCGCCCGGCTCGCCACCATGGCCCCCGCGCTGCAGCCCGCGAAGACGGCACCGCGGCCCACCGCGGCCAGGATCGACGTCCACAGCGGCGTGTCCAGGAGCACCTCGGCGAGTCGCTTCGGGCTGCCACCGGAGAAGAAGATCATCGAGGCCGCCCCGGCGCGCGCGGCAAGGTCGTCGCGCCGCGCGTCCTGACGGACCTTCACGGGCAGGACGTCCGCACGCACGCCCATCGAGCGGTAGTGATCGAGCCCCATCGAGGACCAGCGGTCGAACACGCCGTCGCCCTCGCTCGCGCTCGCCGTGGGCAGCACCACGACCGTGCCGTCGCCGGTGGCGCCGCCCAGCGCCTCCAGTTCCGTCTCGCAGACCCATGGCTCGAACTCCCCGGAGCCCATCAGCAGGAAGGTCCTCGTCTCGGCGGGCATCAGGAACGTGAGCCTAGCGACGGACGCCACCGGGCGTCCGCGTGCGAGAGTGACCGGACGCGACGGGAGGATCCAGGCAGGACCATGAAGCAGCGGAACACCTCGGTGACGCGAGCCATGCTCGCCTTCGCGCTGTCCGGCCTGCTGGTGTTGATCCTGGTGGGCATCGCGGGCGTGTTGGTGCTGCGGAGGGTGGGCACGGCGGAGGCCATGACCGAGGCGGAGGATCTCACGACCGTCGCCGCGCGCGGGGTGGTGCAGCCGCGGCTCACGAACGGGATCCTGCACGGGAACACCGACAGCCTGATCGCCGTGGACACGGTGGTGAACGGGGGTGTGCTGCGCGACCCCATCGTGCGCGTGAAGATCCGCGACGCGCGAGGTCGCGTCCTGTACTCAGACGAACCCCGGCTCATCGGCCATCGCTATCCCTTGAACGCGGAGGAGCTCGACGCCCTGGCCCGCAACACCGTCGTTGCGAGTCTCGCCGACCTCGCCGCCCCCCAACACCGGTTCGAGGCCGATCTCGGTCCGATGCTGGAGGTCTCCCTCCCCGTCCACACGCCCAACGACACCCAGCTGCTCTTCCAGACCACCATCCGCTTCGACTCCGTTGCCGCGAGCAGCCGGCGTCTGTGGGGCGCCTTCGTGCCCGTGCTCGCGGTGGCCCTGCTCGCCCTCGCGCTCCTGCAGATCCCCCTCGCGTTCCGGTTGGCGCGGCGCGTGCGCCGAGGCGAACTGGAGCGTGAACGGCTCTTGCAACGCGCCATCGACGCCTCGGACCTCGAGCGGCGGCGGATCGCGGGCGACCTGCATGACGGCCCCGTCCAGCAGCTGGCCGGGCTCTCGATGTCGCTGTCCGCGCAGGCCGACTCGCTCCCGGTCGCCGACCCGTCGGCCGCGGCGCTGCGAGAAGCCGCCGCCACCACCCGCCAAGGCATGCGGTCGATGCGCTCGGCGTTGATGGGGATCTACCCGCCGACCCTGGAGCAGGCGGGCCTTCGATCCGCGCTCTCGGACCTCGTGGCGCCGCTCGCCGCGTACGGCCTGCGCACCGAGGTCGACGTCCCCCAGGACCTTCGGCTCCCGGCCGATGTCGACGCGCTGCTGTTCCGCGCCTCGCAGGAGGCGCTGCGCAACGTGGTCACGCACGCGCACGCCACGACCGTGACGGTTCGCGTGACCTCCTCGAACGGCGGCGCATCGCTGGAGGTCGCCGATGACGGCGCCGGGTTCTCGGCCGATCGGCGCGAGCGTGCTCGGGCCGAGGGACATCTCGGGTTGAAGCTCCTGGACGACCTCGCGCGGGACGCCGACGGTACGCTGAACATCGATTCGGCGCCCGGCGCGGGGACGCGCCTGCGCCTGGAGGTGCCCGTAGCATGAAGCCGCCCATCACGATCGTCATCGCCGATGACCACAAGGTCGTGCGCACCGGGCTGGAGCAGTTGATCCGCACGTTCGACGACGTCGAGCTCGTGGGTTCGGCGTGCGACGGCGAAGAGGCCGTGGCGTGCTGCCGCTCGACGACGCCCGACGTTGCCCTGCTGGACCTCGCGATGCCCGTCACGGACGGCATCGAGGCAACGCGACGGATCCGGGCGGCGAGCCCCACGACCCAGGTGGTGGCGTTCACCTCGTTCTCCGACCGAGACCGCATCCTTCGGGCGCTCGATGCGGGGGCGATCGGCTATCTCTTGAAGGACGCGGAGCCCGATGAGCTGCATCGCGGGATCCGGGCGGCCGCCCGCGGCGAGGCGCCGCTGGCCCCGAAGGCGGCTGTCGCCTTGCTCGCGGCGCGCGCGGAGGCCGTCCCCGGAGCCGACCTCTCCGACCGCGAGCGCGAGGTCCTGATCCTCGTCGCGGAGGGGCTGGCCAACAAGCAGATCGCGCGGCGGCTCGCGATCAGCGAGAAGACCGTGAAGGGGCACCTCACCAAGATCTTCCATGCGATCGGGGTCGTCGACCGGACCCAGGCCGCCCTGTGGGCGGAGCGCAACGGCCTGCTGAGCCGCGGGTGAGCGCGCCGACCCGAGGCGGGTCGCGCGACCAAGGTCCCGTTGCCTTCGCGGGAGCCGGCGCGCAGGCTTCACAGATGACGTCCTCGTCGCATCGGCGGATCGCTCGGGGCGCGGCGCTCGCCGTCGTGCTCGTTCTGCTGTTGCCTGCCGCGCCGGCCGGAGCCGCGCCCGCGGGGACAACGCCCGTCGACCCCGCCCCGGCGGCCCGACTGATGCGGACGGGCACGTGCAGCGGGCCCAGTCACTGGCGCCTCGTGGTTCGGCGCGACGCGAGGCGGCTCCTCGTCCGCTTCGCGGTGCGCGGCGGCGTCGCGGGCCAGGGCTGGAACGTCTTCATGGATCACAACGGATCGGGGTTCTTCGCGGGAACGCGCACCTCGGGCCCCGGCGGTCGGTTCGTGGTGCGCAGGACCGTGGCGAAACGGCCCGGCGTCGATCGGATCCGGGCGGGAGCGCACAACACGCTGTCGGGCGAGATCTGCCGCGGCCGCGCCACCCCGTGAGGATCCCGGGTCGCGGGACCATCGTCTCGTTGCCCCTCGGACCTCGTGGATGGAACCGTTGCCCCGATGCGTCCGGACGGACCGGAGCACGGAGCGGAAGGAGCGCGGATGCGCGAGAGGAAGCTCGGTCATGCCGTGAAACTGGCGGTGGCCACGGTGGGCATCGTAGGCCTCCTCGCCGGGGGGCCGGTTTCGGCTTCGGCCGGCGAACGCGGAAGCGTGAGCAAGGGCACCTGCAGCGGCGACAGCACGTACAAGCTGAAGCTGGTGCAGAGCCACGGCGTCATCAAGGTCGGCTTCGGGGTGACCGAGGGCGTCACGGGCGACGTATGGCGCGTGCGGATCGGCCACAACCGTCACCCGATGTTCCTGGACATCAGGATCACCAGGGGCCCCGACGGCGCGTTCGTAATCCGCCGTCCGGCTCGCAACACCCGTGGCCCGGATTACTTCTGGGCGGGCGCAAGGAACCTCTCCACGGGCGAGGCCTGCAGGGCTCGTGCGGCCATCTGATCCCTGCAGTGCTCGCACACCGAAGGAGGCCGGTCCCCCCGAGGCCGGCCTCCTTCTTCATCCGGGTCGTGTCCGTCTCTTGTCCGACGTCGGCACCCGCCGCACCCAGGGTCCGACGCTCGCGACTCAGTCGTCGGACGTGGCGGGGTAGCTCGGCTCCGGCTCGGGGGGCGCGGGAGCGACGAGCTGCGGGGCCGTTGGGGCCGGCGCCTGGAGCTCCGCGAGGGCCCCGCCCGCGCGGTGGCGGCCGCCCCGGGGACTCCCGCGCAGGCGCCACGCGGCCACGAGCATGGCGCCGAGACCGAAGATGGCCCCCGCCCCCCACACCGCCACGTTGAGGAACGGCACGAGGCTCACCACGGCGAGGATCCCCCAGCCGGCGAAGAACGCCGGCCATCGGCCGCGCGGGGCCCGCACCAGCGCGCGTCCGATGGCCCAGGCGGTCCACGTGAGCCCCACGAGCAGCAGGAACGCGATGCCGAGCAACATCGTCAACCCGAGCGGGAGCCCCACGACCGACACGAGCAACGCGACGCACACGATCGGGAGTCCCACGGCCACCACGAGGCCCCACCCGAACACGGCGAGCGGCGCCGTGGCGGCGGCGTCGGCGACGCGGTCCGCGCCGCGGGGTGCGATCAGGAGCAGCGCCAGCCCCAGGAGCAAGACCGAGAACGCTACGGCCGTCGAACCGAGCAGGATGCCCAGGACCGCGAGCGGACCCCGCAGCGTGAACCCCACGTGCTCGCGCACTTGTCCGCCGACCCTGACGCCCTGCTCCACGTGCACGCCACGTCCGCCCAGGACGTCCCCGCCGATCAACGACGGGCCGGTGATGCGGATCGGGCCGTTGAGCGCCACCACCGTGCCCGTGATGTACCCGCCGGCGATCGTGATCGGTCCGTCCAACACCACCAGATCGCCGCTGACGGACCCCGACACGATCGCGCGACCGTGGAAGATCGCCACGTCGCCCACGGCGCTCCCCTTGGGTACCACCACGGAGCCGGAGATCACGACCTGATCCGTGGCGGCGAAGGCCGGCTCGCTGGGGCCCGGGGTCCCGGATGCCCCCGGTTTCGGAGGCGCCGTCTGCGCACGTGCCATAAGCGGCGTCAGCAGCAGGACGGTAGCGAACGCGAGCAGAGCTAGGCGGCGAACGAGCCGGGACGCTGGATCCACGCGCGAATCCTACCGGGGGGCCCGCGCCGGAGGTTGCACGCCGCGCGGTCGCGAGGTGTCGCGTCGGTGGGTTCGGGGACAATGGAGACGTGGCACGCCCCTCGACGCACCTGGACCTCTTCTCCCCCGCCGTGCGCGGCTGGTTCGCGGCGTCGTTCGCCGAGCCCACGAGGGCGCAACGCGACGGCTGGAGGGCCATCGCGAACGGCGATCACACCCTCATCCTAGCCCCCACGGGGTCGGGCAAGACCCTGGCCGCCTTCCTGTGGGCGATCGATCGCCTGAGCGCCGAGCCCGCGCCCCCGCAGCTCGAGCGGACACGGGTCCTGTACATCTCCCCCCTGCGCGCGCTCGCCGTCGACGTCGAGAAGAACCTGCGGGCACCCCTCGCGGGCATCCAACATGCCGCCGAGCGCTCGGGCGCCCCGCTCCCGCACGTCCCCACCGTGGGCGTGCGCACGGGGGACACACCCGCCAACGAGCGACGCACCATGGTGAAGCGACCGCCGGACGTCCTCATCACCACCCCGGAGTCGCTCTACCTCATGCTCACCTCCCAAGCGCGCGAGACCCTGCGCAGCGTCCGGTGGGTGATCGTGGACGAGATCCACGCCATGGCGGCGACCAAACGAGGAGCGCACCTCGCCCTCTCGCTCGAACGGCTCGACGCCGCCGCCCGGCGAGCGCCCCAGCGTATCGGCCTGTCGGCCACGCAGCGACCGTTAGAGGAGATCGCCCGATTCCTGGGTGGCCAGGACGACGACGGAGCGCCGCGGCCCGTCGCCATCGTGGATGCGGGCCACCGCAAGCCCATGGAGCTCGAGGTCGTGGTGCCCGTGGAGGACATGGCCGAGCTCGGCACCGCCGCCCCGCCCGGACTGCTCGAACGACCCGACGCCGGCCCGCCCACCGGATCGATCTGGCCGTCGATCCACCCCCGCCTGCTCGAGCTCATCCGCGCGCATCGCTCCACGATCGTCTTCGTGAACTCTCGGCGAGCCGCGGAACGCCTCGCGGCGCGCCTCAACGAGCTCGCCGAGGAGGATCTCGTCCGCGCGCACCACGGCGCCCTCGCCCGCGAGCAGCGCACCGAGGTGGAGGACGCGTTGAAGTCGGGCTCGCTGAAGGCGATCGTGGCCACCTCGTCGCTGGAGCTCGGCATCGACATGGGCGCGGTGGACCTGGTGGTCCAGGTGGAGTCGCCCGGCTCGGTCGCGAGCGGGCTGCAGCGCATCGGCCGCGCCGGGCACCAGGTGGGCGAGCCCAGCCGCGGCAAGATCTTCCCGAAGTTCCGGGGCGACCTCCTGGAGGCCGCGGTGGTGGCCGAGCGCATGCTCGGCGGCAAGATCGAGGAGACGCGCTATCCGCGCAACCCCCTCGACGTCCTGGCCCAGCAGCTCGTCGCCATGTGCGCGGTGGACGAGTGGTCGTTCGGGGACCTGTTCGCCGCCACCCGCCGCGCCGCGAACTTCGCGGAGCTCTCCCGCGAGGTCTTCGTCGCCGTCCTGGATCTGCTCACCGGACGCTACCCCTCCGACGGCTTCGCGGAGCTCCGCCCCCGCCTGGTCTGGGACCGCACGAACGACATGGTGCGCGCGCGCGACGGGGCCGGGCGCATCGCCATCACCTCCGGCGGAACGATCCCCGACCGCGGGCTCTTCGGGGTGTTCCTGCCCGACGGCACGCGGGTGGGCGAGCTGGACGAGGAGATGGTGTACGAGAGCCGCCGCGGCGAGGTGTTCATGCTGGGCGCCTCCAGCTGGCGCATCGACGACATCACCCACGACCGCGTCATCGTCACCCCCGCGCCCGGAGAGCCGGGCAAGATGCCGTTCTGGAAGGGTGACAAGCCGGGCCGGCCGCTCGAGCTGGGCCGCGCGATCGGCGCGTTCACGCGCGAGCTCCGCGGCACGCGGCGGACCGAGGCGATCGAGCGCCTGCGGAGCGACGTGGGCCTCGACGACTGGGCTGCGAGCAACCTCGTGGCCTACCTCGAGGATCAGCTGGCGGCCACGGGCGCCGTCCCCGACGACCGCACGGTTGTGGTGGAGCGCTTCCGCGACGAGATCGGCGACTGGCGGATGTGCGTGCTCTCCCCGTTCGGCCAGCGCGTGCACGCGCCGTGGGGGCTCGCCTTGGAGGCCCGCCTGCTCGAGCGCTTCGGGCCTGGGGCGCAGGTCCTGTGGGGCGACGACGGCATCGTGATCCGCCTGCCCGAGGCCGTTGACCGCATCCCGGTGGAGGACCTGCTGTTCGAGCCCGAGGACGTAGAGGCCTCGGTGGTGGCGGCGCTGCCGGGCACCGCGCTGTTCGCCAGCGCCTTCCGCGAGGCGAGCGCCCGCGCGCTCCTGCTCCCCCGCCAGCGTCCGGGCAGACGCACGCCGCTGTGGCAACAGCGCCAGCGCAGTGCGGACCTCCTCACCGAGGCCGCCAAGCACCCCACCTTCCCCATGCTGTTAGAGGCCACGCGCGAATGCCTCCGCGACGTCTTCGACGTGCCCGCCTTGCGCGAGGTGATGGGCGACCTGCGATCGCGCAGCACCAAGCTCGTCGCCGTCGACACCGAACGGGCGTCCCCGTTCGCGCAGTCCCTCCTCTTTCGCTGGGTTGCCGTCTACATGTACGAAGGGGACGCGCCCCTGGCGGAGCGCCGCGCCGCCGCGCTCTCCCTCGATCGCGACCTCCTGCGCGAGCTGCTGGGCACCGAGGAGCTCCGCGAGCTCCTGGACCCCGCAGCGCTAGAGGACCTCGAACTCGAGCTGCAGCGCCTCGCCGACGGATGGAAGGCGCGGGGGACCGACGGCCTTCACGACCTGCTGAGGACGGTTGGCGACCTGCGCGATGACGAGATCGCCGCGCGCTCCGAGGACGAGCCGGCCGGGTGGGTCGAGCGGGTCCTTGAGGAGGGGCGGGCCGTCCGGGTCCGCGTGGCCGGTGAGGATCGCCTCGCGGCCGCGGAGGACGCCGCGCGCCTGCGCGACGCCCTCGGCGTCTCGTTGCCCAAGGGGCTGCCCGCCGCGTTCACCGAGGTGACCGAGCGCCCGTTGGAGGGGCTCGTGGGCCGGTACGCGCGCACGCACGGGCCGTTCGTAGCGGGCGAGGTGGCGGCGCGGCTGGGGGTTGTGCCGGATCGGGTTCGCGCCGCCCTCGAGGCCCTGGAGACCGAGGGTCGCGTCACGCACGGGGAGTTCCGCCCCGGGGGCGTGGAGCGCGAATGGTGCGACGTGGAGGTGCTGCGCCGGGTCCGCCAGCGCTCGCTCGCCGCGCTCCGGCGCGAGGTCGAGCCCGTCGACGCCGCCGCGCTCGGCCGGTTCCTCCCCGCCTGGCAGGGGGCGGATCGCCCGAGCGGAGGCGCCGATGCGCTCGTGGACGCCGTGAGACGACTCCAGGGCGCCGCGCTCCCAGCTTCGATCCTCGAAGCCGACGTGCTCGTGGCGCGTGTCACCGGGTACCGGGGCGCGGATCTCGACGCGTTGTGCTCGGGCGGCGAGCTCGTGTGGGTGGGCGCCGGCGCCCTGGGCGGCGACGACGGCCGGGTGATCGTGTGCTTCCGCGATCAAGCGCGAGCGCTCCTGGGAGGGCGCAACGCGGCCGAAGACCGCCCCGGCGGTGACCTTCACGAGGCGATCCGCTATCGCCTCGCGGAACGCGGAGCCTCATTCTGGGGGGACCTCGTTCAGGCCGCCGGCGTCGCCGAGGAACGCCGGCTGCTCGCGGCCTTGTGGGATCTCGTGTGGGCGGGCGAGGTCACGAACGACACGCTCGCGCCGCTGCGGGCGTTCGTGCGAGGGGCCTCCGCCAAGATCCGTGCGTCCCGACCCGGTTCCCGCCCACGACCGGGGGGCCTGCGGCGATCCGGTCCTCCGGCCGGCGCCGGGCGGTGGTCGCTCGTGGCGCCCCTCCTCGAGCCCGTTCTCGCCCCCACCGAGGCCGCGCACGCCCGGGCGCTCCAGCTCCTAGATCGCCACGGCGTGCTCACGCGCGAGTCCGTCCTGGCCGAGAACGCCCCCGGAGGGTTCGCCGGCGTCTATCCGGTGCTGAAGGCGATGGAGGAGGCCGGCAAGGTGCGCCGCGGCTACTTCGTGGCCGGGCTCGGGGCGGCCCAGTTCGCGTTGCCCGGCGCCGTGGACCGGCTCCGTGCGCTGCGCGCGCCCGACCGGACGGAGCGAGACGATCCCGACGTCGCCCTCGTCCTGGCGGCCGCCGACCCGGCCCAGCCCTACGGCGCCACGCTGGCCTGGCCGCCCGCGGAGGGACGGCCCGCGCGCCAGGCCGGCGCGTACGTCGTGCTCGCCGGCGGTTCGCCGGTCGCCTACCTGGAGCGGGGTGCCCGCAGCCTGCTCACCTTCGGCGCCGATCCGCGGGACTGGGCCGAGCCGCTGGCCTCGCTCGTGAAGGACGGGCGACTCCGCAAGATCGAGCTCCATCGCATCGACGGCGCCGCCGCCGTGGGAACGTCCCACCTCGACGCGCTCCACGCGGCGGGCTTCGCCGACGGATACCGCGGCCTCACCCTCCGGGGATAGGCCCTCGCCGATGCCCGAGGGCGACACCATCCATCGGACGGCGGCGAGGCTCCGCGCCGCGTTGGGCGATGGCCCCGTCACGTCCTTCGAGACGCCGTGGCACGTGCCGGGGCCGCGGCCCGAGCCCGGCGAGAGCATCGAGACCCTCGACGCGAAGGGCAAGCACCTGCTGATCGCGTTCTCGGGCGGCGCGATCCTGCACACCCACCTGCGGATGAACGGGAGCTGGCGGATCACCGCGGCCGGCGCCACGACGCGGGCGGCTTCCCGGCAGGTCCGCGTGGCGATCGACACGCTCACCGCCCGGGCCGTCTGCCTCGGCGCGCCCGTCGTCGAGCTCCTCGACGCCGGATCGTTGCGCCGTCATGCCATCCTGAACCGGCTGGGGCCGGACCTGTGCGGCGAGGACCTCGCCACAGACGCGGTCCTGGCGCGGGCCGCACGTCTGGACCCCAGCACTCCGATCGGCGTCGCGCTGCTCGACCAGCGTGTGGCCTCGGGGATCGGCAACGTCTATCGATCGGAGGTGCTCTGGGCCTGCCGGGTGGATCCGTTCGTCCCGCTCGGCGACGTTCCCGTCGGCGTGCGACGGATCCTGTGGCGAACGGCCCACGAGCAGCTCCGTCGCAACCTGGGTCCTGGTCCGAGAAAGACCGTCCCCGAGGGGCTCGCCGTCTACGGCCGGGCCGGGCTCCCGTGCCGGCGATGCGGCGCACGGATCGAGGTCCGCCGATCGGGGGAACAAGGCCGCGCCGCGTGGTGGTGTCCCGCCTGCCAGACTCTCGACTGATGGAGCGTGCGGCCGGCGGCGAGCGATGGGCGATCGCAACCCCTCACGCGCTCGCCACGGAGGCCGGCGGGGTCGCGTTCGAACGGGGCGGCAACGCCCTCGACGCGGCGATCGCCGCGGCCGTCACGCTCGCCGTGGTCTACCCGCACATGTGCGGCGTGGGCGGCGACCTGTTCGCGCTCATCCAGCAGCCCGAGGGCGACGCCGTGGCCGTGAACGCCGGCGGAAGGGCGCCCGCGCGCGCAGATCCCTCCGCGGCGGCCGCGGCGGGCGGCGGCGCCATGCCGGCGCGGGGGCCGCACACGGTCACGGTGCCGGGCGCCGTGAGCGGATGGGAAGCCCTTCACGGCCTGGGCGCGCGGCTCCCGTGGCCCGACCTGTTCACGCAGGCGGTGGCGCTCGCTCACGGCGGCGTCGCGGTGTCGCGGTCCCTGGCGGTCGCACTCGCCGAGGCCGACGCGCCACGCGATCCCCCCGCCGATCCCCTCGCCGCGGTGTTCTCCCCCGAGGGGGCGCCGCTGCCCGAAGGCACCCTTTTGCGCCAGCCGGCGCTCGGAGCGACCTTGCGGCAGCTCGCCGCCGGGGGCGCGGACGCGCTCTACCGCGGCGAGGTTGGAGCGCGCTACGCCGCGGGCCTCGCCGAGGCGGGGGTGCCGATCGACCTGGAGGACCTCGCCGCGCATCGCGCGGAGCTCGGCTCGCCCCTGCGCGCGCGGTACCGCGACGTGGACGTGCTCGCGCACCCGCCCAACTCGCAGGGTTTCGTGCTGCTCGAGATTTTCGCGATGATCCAACGGCTCGGCATCGACCCCGATCCCCTCGGCCCCGACGTGGTCACGCTCGCGCGGCTCTTCCGAGCAGCGGGCCGGGACCGCGATCTGCATCTGGCCGATCCCGACGCGATGCGCCTGCACCCCTCAACGCTGCTGGAGGACGGTCACCTGGCTGCGCTCGCCGACGAGGCGCGGGTAGGGTCGTCGGTGGACGCGGAGGGCGGCCACGCGGCCTCGGGCGACACGATCGCGCTCGTGGCGGCCGACGACGAAGGGCGGGGGGTCTCGCTCATCCAGAGCCTCTTCGGCGGCTTCGGCTCGGGGATCTTGGAGCCGTCGACAGGGATCGTCGCGCACAACCGCGGCGCCTGCTTCACCCTGGATCCGGCGCATCCCAACGTCCTGGCACCTCGCAAGCGCCCGGCGCACACCCTCCTGCCCGTGCTCGTCCAACGCGCCGGTCGGTTCGAGGCCGCCGCAGGCACGATGGGGGGCTACGGGCAGCCGCAGATCAACGCGATGAACCTGATCCGCGCGTTCGACCTCGGCCTCGCCCCCGCCGACGCGGTCGCGGCCCCGCGCTGGCTCGTGGGCGGGATGGAGCGGGGAACCGGAGGCCTCCGGGTGCAGGCCGAAGCCGATGTGCCCGAGATCGTCCGCGAGCGACTCCAGGAGGCGGGGTTCGGCGTCGATACCATCGGGGAAGAGGATGAGGCCGTCGGCCACGCACACCTGATCCGGCTGGGCACGGCCGGCTTCATCGCCGGCAGCGACCCGCGCTCGGACGGCGGTGCGCTGGCCGGCTGATCGACGAGCCGGAGGCGATGGTGGATCCCGACCAGAGCACGACCGCTTGGCGCGACCCGCTCGAGGGCGGTTTCCGCGCCGTGCTCGAACGCCTGAACGCCATCGTGTACCTGGAGGCGCTCGACAGCCCCGACGGGGAGCCCGGCGCGATCCTCTACGTGAGCCCACAGCTGGAAGCCATCCTTGGCCACACCGTGGCCGAGTGGACCGAGGACCCCACGGCCTGGCGTCGGCACCTGCATCCCGACGACCTGGAGTCCTCGCGCGCCGCGTACGACCGCGCCCTCGCGGCGGGAGAGCCCTACGCGGCCGAGTATCGGATGTTCGCGCGCGACGGAAGCATCGTGTGGCTCCGCGACGAAGCTTCCGTGGTCGCGGACGCTTCCGGGACGCCGCTCTACTGGCAGGGCACGATGGTGGACATCACGGCGGAGCGACGCGGGGCCGCGCGCGCCCACGACAGCGAGTGGCGCTACCGCACCCTGGTGGAGCAACTCCCGGCCATCGTGTACTCGGAGGACGTCACGGGCGACGGGCTGCAGCTCGTGTACATCAACTCCCGCGTCGAGGAGCTCCTGGGCATCTCGCCCCAGGCGTGGGTGGCCGATCCGGGTACCTGGCTGCGCGCCATCCATCCGGAGGACCGGCCCGCCGTCGAGGCGCTCAACCGCCTCACAGAGCGAACGGGTGACCCGTTCTCGGCGGAGTATCGGATGTTCGCGACGGACGGACGCACGGTGTGGTTCCGCGACGAAGCGGTGCTCGTGTACGGCGTCGACGGCGAGCCCAACTTCTGGCAGGGCGTGATGATGGACATCACGCCGGTGAAGGAAACTCAGGCCCAGCTGGCGGAGACGGAGTCGCGCTACCGAGCGCTCGTCGAGCAGACGCCCACGATCACCTACGTCGACGCGCTCGAGGGATCCCTCAGCACGATCTACATCAGCCCGCAGACCACCTCGCTCCTGGGCTACACGCCGGAGGACTGGTACGCGGATACGCAGCTGTGGTCCAAGATCGTGCACCCCGACGACGCCGCGCGCGCGGCGCACATCGGGCGCGACACACACGACTCGACCTACCGCCTCATCGCGCGGGACGGCCACGAGGTGTGGGTGCACGACCAGGCCCGGCTGATCCACGACGACGCCGGCGTGGCGACCTTCTGGCAAGGCGTGCTCGTGGACATCACGGGGCAGAAGCGCGCCGAGGCGCTGGAGCGCGACCTCGCCGAAGAGCGCGCGGCGTCCGACCGCCTGCGCGAGAACGACGAGCTGAAGAACACGTTCCTCCAGGCCGTGAGCCACGACCTGCGCACCCCGCTGGCCGCGATCCTCGGGATCGCCGCCACGCTGGAGCGTCCCGAGCTCGACCTCCCCGTCGAGGAATCCCGCGAGCTCGCCGCACGGATCGTGGCGAACGCCCGACGGCTGGACCGGATGGTCGCGGACATCCTCGACCTCGACCGGCTGGCGCAGGGTTCCGTCATGCCGGTGCTCGCATCGGTGGACGTCGGGCACCTGGTTCGCGAGCTGGTGGCCGGCTCGGACCTCGTGGCCGGACGCCGCCTGCACCTCGATACCGCCCCGATCACGATCCCCGGCGACGGCGCCATGATCGAGCGGATCGTGGAGAACCTCCTGGGGAACACGGCGAAGAACACGCCCGGAGACGCGCGGATCTGGGTCCGCGTCGAGCGCCAGGACGGCGGGGTCTTGATCTCCGTGGAGGACGACGGCCCCGGCATCGCACCCGAGGACCGGGCGCAGATCTTCGAGGCGTTCGCCCAGGGCCAATCGCCGGCTCGGGCCTCAGGGGTGGGTGTGGGCCTCGCGGTGGTGGCGCGTTTCGCCGAGCTGCACGGCGGACGGGCATGGGTCACGGACCGCGAAGGCGGTGGGGCCTCGTTCCGGGTGTTGCTCTCCCCGGGGCCCGTGGGCTCGCGAGAAGGAGCACCGGTGCAGGCTCAGCCCGCGCGCGCGGAACCCTGAGGCGACGCGGCGGTCTCGGGCCGGCGCGCTCACGAGAGCGCGCGATGACGTAGCCTGCTACCGTCGGTCGCTCATCCGGTACCGTTCCCCCATGAGGAGCGTGGCGCGGTTCTGCGTGAGCCCCGTCAAGGGCATGGCGCTGCAGCACCCCGCCACCGTGGAGATCGGGGCGAACGGGGTCGTGGGCGACCGTCGCTTCTACCTCGTGGACGATCTGGGCGAGCTCTACAGCGCGACCGACTACGAGCGTCTCGTCCAGGTCCGGCCCGCCTACGACGCCGCCGGGGAACGCTTGCGCTTCGCGTTCCCGGACGGCGCGATCGCCGAGGGAGATGCGAGCGACCTGGGCGAACCCGCCGTCACGAACTTCTACGGACGGCCGGTCCCCGCGCACGTCGTGCGTGGACCATTCGGCGAGTCGGTCTCCGACCTGGTGGGACGCCGATTGCGGCTGCTGCGGAGCGACCGGGAAGGTGACGCCAGCGACGTGGAGCCGCTCACGCTCGTCTCGGAGGCCTCCGTCGCCGACCTCGCCGCCCGGGGCCACCGGAGGGAGCCGCTCGACCCGGGTCGGTTCCGCATGAACATCGAGGTGGCCGGCTGCCGTCCCTACGACGAGGACTCGTGGGACGGCGCCGACGTGCGGATCGGCGAGGCCGTGCTTCGCGTGAGTGGCAAGGTCCCTCGCTGCGTCATCACCACGCTCAGTCCAGACACGGGCCAAAAGGACTGGGACACGTTGACGCAGATCGCCAAGTTCCGCGCGCGCATCCCCGGTGAGGGCGGGCTCCCGTTCGGTGTCTACGCGCGGGTGCAGTCGCCGGGGAGGGCCGCGATCGGCGACGAGGTATTACCAACCGCCTAGGCCGGGACTCAAGGGCCACGCCGGCCCGCCCGATGCCGATGAGGTGCTGGAACACACACGCGCCTCGAGCGAGGCCGAAGACAAGGCCTACGCGTTGTTCTTCGACGGCTCGCCTCGACCCATGTATGTCTTCGACCTGGCGACGCTCGCGTTCCTCGACGTGAACGAGGCCGCCCTCGAGCTGTACGGGTACCGGCGCGAGGAGTTCCTGCGCATGGCCCTGCTCGACATCCGCCCGCCGCAGGAGATCCCGTCGCTGCTCGCCTACCTCAAGGAAGCGCCCGACTTCGATCACGTGTGGCGCCATCGGCGCAAGGACGGCTCGGAGATGCTCGTGGAGGCGGGTTGGAGCCGGTTCGAGATGGAAGGACACCAGGCGCAGATGGTCATCCTCACCGATGTGACGGCGCGGGAGCATGCGCTCTCCCGCCTCGCGTCGAGCGAAGCCGGGTTCCGAGCGGCGGTCGACGTGGTGGTCGACGGGTTCATGGTCCTGTCGGCGGTCCGCGATCCGAACGGCCGCCTCACGGATCTCCGATTCGAGTACGCGAACGACACCGCCTGTGAGCTCCTGGGCTCTGCCCGCGAGCAGCTCATCGGCGCGCCGACCGCGAACGTCCTTCCCCCGGAACGCGCGCTGGATATGCTGCGGCGGTATACCCCCGTGCTCGAGTTGGGGACGCCCTTCGCAGACGACGCCGTCGCGGTCGAGCGGACCCTCGCGGACGGGCGCGTTGCGGCCGGCCTCTACGACGTGCGGGCAGCGAAGTTGGAGGACGGGGTCGCGGTCACGTTCCGCGACGTGACCGAGGCCAGGCGCGCCGAGGCCGTCCTGCGCGAGAACGAGGAACGCTTCCGAACGGTCTTCGAATCGTGTCCGATGGGGATCGCCATCGTCGATCGCGACGGCCGGTTCACCGACGCGAACCCCGCCTTTGGCGCCCTCCTGGGGTACGACCTCGACGCGCTCAAGCAGATGACCTTCACGGATGTCACCCACCCCGACGACGTCGCGAGGGACGCCGAGCTCGCCGCGCAACTCTTCGGCGGCGAGATCCCTTCGTATGCGCTCGAGAAGCGCTATCGGACCAGTCGCAAGGAGACGGTGTGGGTCAGCCTCACCGCCACGGCCCTCAGGGACGATGCGGGCGCCTGCACCGCCAGGCTGGGGATCGTGGAGGACATCACGGCGCGCAAGCGCGTGCAGGGCGCACGGCTGGAGGCGGCGGCGGCCGCGGCGCGGACGCTCGGGGAGCTCACCCCTCGGGAGCGCGAGGTGCTGGACCTGGCACACGAGAGCGGGATGACCACCCGCCAGCTGGGCCAACGGCTGCACGTGAGCGCCCGCACCGCCGAGTCTCACATGGCCTCGGTCTACCGCAAGCTCCACGTGACCAGCCGCGACGCGGCGCTCGCCGAGTATCGCCGGTTGCTCGCGGCGAGCCCGGGCGCGACGTCGGCGTCTACCCCGCCGCAGGTACGAAGCGAATCTCCGTAGCCTACGGACGTAAGTCCCGTAGGCGTTTCCCTCCAGTCCCCCCTCCTACCGCCCGAGTGCTGAAGGGTCGGTACCAGTCAGCCGCGGCGAGCCACCGAGCCCACCGCAACAGGAGGTAGGCATGAAGCCCAGGAAGATCACCAAGAAGCTCACCGTCGGGACGCTGTTCCTCGGCGTCGCCCTTGCCGGCAGCGTGGCGTTCGCCGCGTGGACCGCCACGGGGTCGGGGAACGGTTACGCGAAGGCCAAGAGCGCCGTCGCTCTCACCACGGTCGACGTCTCCGCCGCCACCAGCGCGCAGCTCTACCCGGGCGCCACAGGCGACGTGCTTCTCAAGATCACGAACCCGAACCCGTATGAGGTCACGGTCGACTCGGTGGCCGGAAACGGCGCGATCACCTCGGACAAGGGCTCGGCGTGTGACGCCTTGACCGGCGTGAGCTACACGCCGCCCGCGTCGCCCTCCCTCGTCGTGCCGGCCGGCGCCAGCGTCCAGTTCACGCTGACGGGAGCGGTGGCCATGAACAACAATTCCGACGACACCTGCCAGGGCGCGATCTTCACGATCCCCGTGACCCTCGCGGGCGCCTCCAGCTAACGAACGCCGACGCGCGAACCGCGAGGGCGGGGGCCACGAGCCTCCGCCCTCGTCCGCGCATCCGAGGTGAATGACCCGCCCATGCCGATCCGGACCACCCTCATCGGCGCCGCGAAGCTCGCGGCGATCGGCGTCGTCGCCCTAACGACGTTCGCCCACGCGGCCCAGTACGCGGGCGGGCCGGCATCGCCCGAGCGCGGCGCCCCAGGCTTCGCACGCGGCGCCGCCCACGCGTTCAAGATCTCCGGGCACGTGAAGAACCTCTTTCCCGGCAGGACCACCAAGCTCGTAACGACCGTGCGCAACCCCAACGCCGCGGCGATCCGGGTCACCCTCGTCAAGGCCAAGGTGACGGGCGCGCCGGGATGTCCGGCGAAGAACGTCAAGATCAAGCCGTTCAAGGGGAAGCGCTACGTGGGGGCCGGACGCACCGTGAAGGTGAAACTCAAGATCACCATGCGCGCGAAGGCCCCGAACGCGTGCCAGGGAGACAAGCTCCACCTCAGGTATCACGGGAAGGCGGTGCGGGCGTGAGGCTCCGCGCCAAGGTAGCGATCGCGGCCGCGGTAGCCGTCTTGGTGGCGGCCGGGCCGGGCGTCGCATTGGCCTCCTGGGCCGGTGGCGGCGCCGGCTCCGCTTCCAGCAGAGCCATCTCCTTGCCCGGCGGGAACACGCCGTCTGTGTCGGTGACTGGCAGGAACGTCACGGTGAGCTGGGCCGCGACCAACCTGCCGGGGCCGACCCCGGTCGCCGGTTACGTCGTGAGCCGCTACGACGCCGGCACGAACGCCCTGCAGACCGTCGGGGCGAGCTGCGGCGAGACCGTCGCGGCGTTGTCGTGCACGGAGGCGGCGACCCCCGGAGGTACCTGGTACTACAAGGTGGCACCCAAGCAGGGCTCCTGGGTCGGGCCGCGAGGGGCCGCGAGCGCCAACGTCACCGTGGCCGCGCCCTCGCTCGCCTTCAGCTCGTCCACGACCATGACCACCCTCCCCACGACCCTCGCCGGCACGATCGCGAGCTTCGCAACCGGAGAGACCATCGCGTTCCGCCTCGACAACCCCACCTCGGGGACGATCCTCACGGGCTCCGCGACGCCGAGCACGATCCCGGCGGGGGGCGGCGCCGCCATCTCCGTCACGATCCCCGCGGGCACGAGCAACGGCGCCCACACGGTGTATGCCGTGGGCTCCCTCGGCACCCAAACTGGGACCGGCATCACCGTCGCCGTGGACGTCGCGCCGCCAACGATCTCGGCGATGACCATCGCCAAGACCACCGGCTACCTCGCCGGCTCGATCAAACAGGGCAGCATGTACTACGTCTACGCCACCGTCACCGATCCCGCGCCGTCTAGCGGGATGGTGAGCGTCAGGACGAACGTGAGCGCCGTCACCACGGGCGCAACGGCCGTGAACCTCGTCGCGGGCAGCTACAGCGCGGGCGGCGTGAGCTACAACTACCGCACGGCCTCGCTGAGCGCTAACGCGGTGCTCGGCGCGGGAGCGAAGACGTTCTCCGTCACGGCCACGGACAACGTCGGGCTCTTCACCACCGCGAACGGCTCCGTGATCGTCGACAACACGGCCCCGGGGGCCTCGGACGTGCAGAGCGCGAACGGCGGCGCCACGCCGGGCAGGATCGAGGTCGGCGACTCGATCATCTTCTCCTTCACCCAGCAGATCGACCCCCAGTCGGTGATGGCGGGATGGACGGGCGCGAGCACGCCGGTGAGCCTGCGCCTGAGGAGCGCGGGCGGAGCAAGCGGGGACCGCGTGCTGGTCTTCGACGGGGCGAACACCACGCGCCTGCCACTGAACCGCCTCGACCTCGGCGGGACGGGTTACATCACGTCGACCGGCAACGACGGCACCGGATCCATGGTGATGACAGGCTCCACGATCACCATCACGATCACGAGCGTGGGCTCGGCGGTCGTAGGCACGGCGCCGGCAAGCACCATGAACTGGAGGCTGAACGCGGGGATGTACGACGCGGCCGGCAACACCTGCCCGTCGGGCACCCAGACCCAGAGCGGCGGTCCCAAGATCAACTTCTGAGCGGGTTGGAGACCGGGCCCGCGCTGGTTAGGATGCGCGTCGTAGGACGCGAAGCTTGGGAGAGCTACCGATGCTAAGGAACCTCGTCTCGTTGCTCCTGTATCTCGCGGTCCTGGGCGCCATGGGATCGATCCCACTCATCCTGTGGATCGGCGCGGCGGTGGCCTCCACTCGCCGACGGGGCCGGGAAGCCTGACTACCCAGAATCGGGCAATCAAGAATACCTAGCCCTATCGGGGCCCCGGCTATCCAGCTAGCCCACGCCTCGTGCCGACATCCTCTGTATGAAGCACTCGCTGCGACGCGCCGTCAGCCGCCTGAACGAGGAGGAGGGATTCACCCTCATCGAGCTCATGGTCGTGCTGGTCGACCTGGGCATCCTGCTGGCGCTGAGCATGGCGGCCTTCACGGGGACCATGTCCCGCGCGCGGGATTCCGCGGCGCAGCAAGGGGCCGCGCGTGGCATCGAGACCGGCCGGATCGTCTTTTCCGACCACGCGTCCTATACCTTCGCGGACGCCCCGACGCTCACCAGCGCGGAGCCCAACCTGACCTTCGTCCCGAGCGCAACACCGAGCGGCGGCTCGAACAACCTGAGCGTCGACAACTCCGACGCGACGGGCGCAACGCTCGTCATCGCCTCGTGGAGCGCGTCGGGCAACTGCTTCTACGTGCGCGACTCGATCACCGGCGGGATCACGTACGCGAAGGCCCTCGCGAGCCCTCAGGCGAACTGCCGCGCCGGCAACTTCGGCTCCGTGACCTTCGGACCCAAGTGGTAGCCGATCTTTCATAGGGTGGGGCGACCAGGACTTGAACCTGGAACCAACAGATTATGAGTCTGCCGCTCTAACCGATTGAGCTACCGCCCCGTCCGGATCGCCATTCTCCCATCTGCGCCACCACACAGGATCGCTCGGGCTCAGCCGTCCTCGGGGAGCGGAACGCGGCGGAACATGACATAGATCGCGAGGTCGTAGAGCGCCTTGATGGAGCCCGCCGCGAAGAATGGGGCGCCGACCGAGACGGCCTGCATCAACGAACCCGCCAGCAACGGCCCGAGTGGGCGCGAGACGTACCGCGCGGTGTTGGTGAAGGCGGCGGCCGCCACGCGCTCGTCCGGTTCCACCATCGCGGCGACGTAGGCCTGGCGCGCCGGGACGTCCATCTGAGACAGCGCGACGCGCCCCCACCACACGAGCACGGCGAGGGTGAGCGTGGGGGCGAAGGGCAGCACGATCAGCAATAGGTTCGAGGGCAGATGGGTGAAGGCCATGGTGTTGAGGAGTCCGAACCGCTCGGCGACCCGGGCCGCAACGATGGAGGAGCCGGCCTGCAGGAGGCCCGAGACGAAGAACACGATAGCCATCGTTCCGGTCGAGGCTCCGAACCGGCGCCCGAACCAGAAGACGACGAACGCCTGAACGATGAATCCGCCCGCGAACGAATCGAGGGAGAAGAGCGCCGAGAGCTGGATCACTGAGCGCCGGGATGCCTTCAGGACCGAGCGTGTTGCGCCCTGGCCCTGGGTGCGGGCCTCCACGGAGCCGCTCAGCCGTGCGGCGAGTATCACGCACGGGATCGCAACGACCGGGAACAGCAAGAAGAACCAGCGGTCCCCCGGCAGACCCCACCCCGCGCGGCGCAGCACGGAAGGCAGGCCGGCGACGAGCGCCCCCGCGGCACCGGCGACGTACGCGATCGCGTTGTAGCGGCCGAAGACCCGAACCCGGGCCTGCGATGAGGCCTGGCCGATCATGCCTTGTTCGAGCGACGTGATCGGGCCCGACTCGTTCGGATCGGTGGAAAGCGTGCCGGTGAGCGCCGCGATCACGAGGATCACGGGGTTCGCGGTGATGGCGAAGACGGCGCCCGCGCATCCCATCACGATCAACAGCAACGCGTACATCCGCCGCCAGCCCAGGCGGTGGGCGCCGAAGCCCACCAGGAGCGAGGCCGCGGCCATGCCTACCAGGATGGCGGTGAAGACCAGCCCTACCTGGGCATCGCGAAGCCCGGACCCGGCCAGGGTCGCCCCCAACAGGATGCTCGCGAATCCGTAGAGGAACGCCCGGAGCGCCTGGATCCCCAGGACGCGTCGCAGGTCGTGGGTGAGCCGGTCGAGCTGCTCGCTCAATCGAATCCTTCGGCGTATTCCTCGTCCGTGACGGGTTCCGCCCACTCGGGCGCCCCGCCGCCGTTCACGGCCACGTGCACGAGCGGCGAGTCGGGCGCGCCGCCGTGGAAGTGCCATTCGTCGGGACCGACGTGCACCACGTCGCCGGGCTCCAGGATGGCGCCGTCCTCGCCCCGGCTGCGTACACGGCCCCGGCCGACGACCCCGTAGAGGAACTGACCGCCCGGGTGCCGATGCCAATGCGTTCGCGCCGCGGGCGCGAAATGCACAACACCGACGTTCGTTCCTCCGCCGTCTTGCACCGTGCCTCGCAGCCAGACCTCACCCGCGAACCGCCCGCCGTCACCGCGTTCGAACCCCCCGTCGGTGGCCTTCGACACGTCCATCCGCTTCTCCTCTCGGCCTCGGCTGTCGGGCCGATGCTCTCACGGTTGGCGGCACCGCAGGACGCACCGCTCCGCGGTTGAGAGACTGGGGTATCGCCACCTCCGGAGGACGGGATGACCCAGTACCGCAGCGAGTCCGACAGCATCGGCGCGATCGACGTGGAGGCCTCCCGGTACTGGGGGGCGCAGACGCAGCGATCCCTGCATCATTTCTCGATCGGGGATCCTGTGGCCGACCGCATGCCCACCGAGGTGATCCGTGCGCAGGCGGTCCTCAAGAAGGCGGCGGCGCTCACCAACCGCGACGCCGGGAACCTCCCGGCCGACATCGCCGAGCTCATCGTCGCCGCGGCCGACGAAGTGATCGCCGGCACGCTGGACGAGCACTTCCCCCTCTACGTGTGGCAGACGGGCTCGGGCACGCAGACGAACATGAACGTCAACGAGGTCATCGCCAACCGAGCCATCGAGATGGCGGGCGGCGAGCTCGGCTCGAAATCTCCCGTGCACCCCAACGACCATGTGAACATGTCGCAGTCGTCCAACGACACGTTCCCGACCGCGATGCACATCGCGGCGGCTACGGAGATCGCGCACCGCCTGCTCCCCAGCGTCGCGGCGCTCCGCGACGCGCTGGCGCGCCGGGCCGAGGAGTTCGCGGACCTCGTCAAGATCGGGCGCACCCACCTGCAGGACGCCGTGCCGATCACCCTCGGTCAGGAATTCGGCGGCTACGCCGGGCAGCTCGAAGCGGATCTCACGCGGATGGACGCGGCGCTGCCGGGCCTGTACGAACTCGCGATCGGTGGCACCGCGGTGGGCACCGGCCTTAACGCGCCCGAAGGGTTCGCCGAGGCGTGCGCGAACGAGATCGCGGAGCTCACGGGCCTGCCGTTCGTAAGCGCCCCCAACAAGTTCGCCGCCCTGGCCGCTCACGACGCGATGGTCTTCGCGAGCGGCGCCGAGGCAACGCTGGCCGCCTCCTTGATGAAGATCGCGAACGACATCCGGTGGCTCGGGTCGGGCCCGCGCAGCGGCCTCGGCGAGTTGATCCTGCCCGAGAACGAGCCCGGGTCCTCGATCATGCCGGGCAAGGTGAACCCCACCCAGGCGGAGGCCATGACGATGGTGGCCACGCAGGTGATGGGCAACGACACCGCCGTGAAGATGGCGGGGGCCCTGGGCAACTTCGAGCTGAACGTCTTCAAGCCGGTCCTGATCCGCAACCTGCTGCACTCCACGCGGATCCTCGCCGATGTCTGCAGGACCTTCAGAGAGTTCTGCGTGGACGGGCTGGAGCCCGACCGGGAGCGTATCGCCCAGCTCGTCGCCGGCTCATTGATGCTCGTGACGGCCCTCACACCCACCATCGGCTACGACCACGCTGCCACCATCGCGAAGAAGGCGCATCACGAGGGCACGACGCTCAAGGAGGCAGCGCTGTCACTCGGCTTCCTCAGCGCGGAGGAGTTCGACGAGGCGGTCCGTCCGGAGAGGATGGTCTAACGAGGGCTCCGCCCGTCGCGCCGGCGTTGCGTGAGGGGGTGCGTCACGCTCCTTCGTCCCGGAGCGTGACGATCACCGGCGCGTGGTCGCTGGGCTTTCCCTCGCCGGACGTGGGTTTCCGCTCGGTGCGATCGACCTCCACCGACTCCAGGCGTGCGGCGACGGGGCTACTTCCCAGGATCAGATCGATCCTGAGACCCCACCCGCGATGGAACGCCCCGCTTCGGTAGTCCCACCAGCTGAACGGACCTGGGACGTCGCCGGCGTACCGACGTCCCAGGTCCGTCAGGCCCCAGTCGAGCAGGCGCTGCACGCGCGCACGTTCGGGCGGGCTCGCGAGGTTCTTGCCCTCCCAAAGGTGAGGATCGTGCACATCCAGATCCGTGGGGGCAACGTTGAAATCGCCGGCCACCACGAGCGGCCTCGCCGGATCCTCGGTCGTTTCGAGGTGCAGGGCCAGGGCGTCGAGCCACGCCAGCTTCACGTCGTACGCGGGGTTGCCGACGTCTTTGCCGTTGACGACGTAGACATCGATCACCCGGAGATCGCCCACCATGGCGCTCAGCACGCGGGCCTCGCCTGCGACGGGATCCCCCGGGAAGCCGACGCTCACGTCCTCGAGTCGCTCGCGCGCGAGGAGGGCGACGCCGTTGTAGGCGCGCTGGCCACGAGCAACGCTGCGATAGCCGGCCTCGAGGAGGTCGGCGGCGGGGAACGCGTCGTCGGCGACCTTCGTCTCCTGAAGACACACCACATCGGGCGCGTGGCGCGCCAGCAGGGCGAGCAAACGCGGGCCTCGTTGGCGGATCGAATTCACGTTCCAGGTGATGAGCTTCATCGGCGGCGAGCCTACCGAACCCTCGTGCTCGCCCCACCGCTCCGCCGGTGGTTCCTCGACCGGGCCAAGCACGATACCCTCTGCCTCCGTGGCACCCTCGAGCGACCCCCGCACGCACCCGTCGCCCCAAGAGCACGCCGCCCTGGGCCGCGCAGCCCGCTCCGTCGTCCCGCGCTCGAGTCACGCCGGATGGGATCCGCCGTCGGCTCGGATCGATCCCGTGTTCCTCCTCGAGGAGCAAGCGTCGTCCCGCGTGGCCGAGCTCATCCCGATCCGCCACGCGCGGATGCTGATCTCCCCGTTCAGCTACTACCGCGGCGCGGCCTTGCCGATGGCCGCAGACCTCGCGAGCACCCCCAACACCGGCCTCCAGGTCCAGCTATGCGGCGATGCGCACATGTCGAACTTCGGCATCTTCGGTTCCCCTGAGCGTCACCTCGTCTTCGACATCAACGACTTCGACGAGACGCACCCCGGTCCGTGGGAGTGGGACGTCAAGCGCCTGGCGGCGAGCCTCGAGGTCGCGGCGCGCGACGCGGGCTTCGAGACGAAGGAGCGGCGGCGTATCGTGCGGGAGGCCGTGCGGTCCTATCGCGAGACGATGCGGGACTTCGCCGGCCGCTCGATGCTGGCCACCTGGTACGACCATCTCGACCTCGACCGACTGCTCCCCCGGTTCAAGGCGATGATGGACCCCGAGCGAACGCCGGGGATCTGGCACGCCGTCGTGCGTGCGCGTGCGCACGACAGCGTGCAGGCGTACGCGCGGTTGACCCACCTGGTCGACGGGCAGCCAAGGATCATCCACGACCCGCCCCTGCTGGTGCCGGTCGAGGACTTCCTCCCCCAGCTCGACGAGGCGACGCTGCTCGACCTGCTGCGCACGCTGATCGGTTCCTATCGTCGCACGCTGCAATCCGAGCGCCGCCATCTCCTCGGGCAGTACCGGTTCGTCCACATGGCCCGCAAGGTGGTGGGCGTGGGCAGCGTGGGCACGCAGGCCTGGGTCGCGCTGTTCCTCGATCGCGACATCCGCGATCCGCTGTTCCTTCAGGCCAAAGAGGCGCAGCCGTCCGTCCTTGAGGCGTTCACGACCAAGAGCGGGTTCGCCGAGCACGGCCAGCGGGTGGTGGTGGGGCAGCGACTCATGCAGGCCACGAGCGACATCTTCCTTGGCTGGGAGCGCGTCGAATGGGACGGACGGGTGCACGACTACTATCTGCGCCAGCTCCGCGACTGGAAGGGCTCGGTCGACATGGCCGGCATGACCCCCGCCGGCATGGAACTGTGGGGAGAGATGTGTGGGTGGACGCTCGCCCGAGCGCACGCGCGGTCCGGCGACCGGATCGCGATCGGCGCGTACCTGGGATCCGGCGACGTCTTCGACCGCGCGATCGCAGCATTCGCGCACGCGTACGCGGATCAGAACGAACGCGATCTGCGTGGTCTGCAGGCCGCGGTGGCGACGGGTCGGGTGCCCGCGGCACCCGACCCCAGCGCCGTGACGTCCTAGGCGAGGGCCTTCTGCTTGATGGCGTCGAACTCCTGCTGGGTGATCGTGCCGTCGTCCATAAGCTTCTTCGCCTTTGCGATCTGCTCAGACGGATCCGTGGCCGAGGCCGTCTGCTGCACGTACTGATCCGTCTGCTGCTGCATGGCCTGCTGCGCCTTCATGGAGCGTTGCGCCATCCCGCCGCCGCGCACGATCAGGTAGATCAGCAGCGACACGAGGGGGAAGAACAGCAGCGCGATGATCCATACGGCCTTGGCCACGCCGGAGAGCTCGTGGTCGCGGAACAGATCCGCCAGCACGCTGAACAGGATCATGAAGTAGATGACCATGAAGAAGATCGCCAGCAGCGTCCACAGGGCGTCGCCCAGGTTGTACTCAGCGAGCACGTTCGTTCCCTTCGTCTGGTTGCGCGAGCATCGGCTATGCCCGTTCGGTGCAAGACCCTACACGAAGCTCCCGAGCAAGCCCACGCGAGTCAGACGTACTCGTGGTTGCGGAGCCACTTCATCGCGAACCCGCCCCAGATCGGGGGCAGGTAGTACGTCACCATCCTGAACATGATGGCCGTGGTCACCGCGGCCGTCTGCGGTATCCCCAACGCCACGAGGCCTGCCGTGTAGCCGGCCTCGGCGACCCCGACGCCGCCGGGAACCGGCATGAACCCGGCGAACAGGCTGACCACGTTGTAGATGAGCAGGAGCTGCGCAAGGTTCAGTCGGTAGTCGAACGCCTTGAGGCACAACCCCAGCACGATCGCGAAGAGGATCTGTGCGGCGAGGTTCCCGAGGAAGATCATCGCCACATTCGACGGCGATCGAAGGACGCCGAGCGCGGCCTTCCCGTCGGCCACCTTGTCCTTGACGAACGACCGGAAGCGCGGGATCGCGAGGCCCACGATCACGGCGAGGATGGCCAGCACGAGTCCGACGACGAGCCACTTGCCCGTAGGCGTGGACGTCGATCCGTTCGCCGACAGATCGAGGCTCGCGAGGCCCGAGAAGGCGATGATGAGGATCACCGCCATCTGGACGATGAATCCGCATACGCTGTCGATCAGACCGACGGCGAGCGCGCCCGTGGCCGTGTTCCCGACCTTCTGGAAGAACCGCACCTCGAGTGCCACGCGGGCGGCTGAGCTCGGGATCGCCAGGCTGATGAACTGGATGGCGAACTCGAGCATGATGACGGGGCCCAAGCGGACCGGGCGCAGGGAAGCTCCCATCGTGGAGAACGCTTGCGGGATCTGGATCGTGGGAGCCACGATGAGCGCCGCGAGGAGCCAGGGCAGGTCCGCGGCCTTGATCTCGTCGAGCAGGTTCTGCAGGCCGATGCCCGTGACGGCCGAGATGATCACGTAGGCCACGAAAACGATCACGGCGACCATCGCGATGGAGCTCAAGGTCACCCGGCGCACCTGCTCCAGCTTGGGAGGCTCGACCCCGGCCGCATCCGCCACGGACTGCCTGAGGTCGTCGAGGTCCCAGTCTTCGGCCCGGACCGCGCGACGGGCCTGGCGGTCGAGCACGGCCGGCTGGAGGTAGGGGAGCATCGCGACGAGCGCCTCGGTCCCCATGACCTCTGCGGCCGTGTCGACCGCCTCCTCGCGGCCTACCAGCAGGGCCGTCGTCACGAGGAGCTGCACGCGATCCACGGCGAAGGCGGCCTCCGTGCCCGTGTGCGTCGCATCCCCGAAGTCGCCAAGGGCCACCGATCCGTCCGGCCCCAGGACCAAGCGCTGGGCGTCGATCCGCCCGTGCGCGATGTGGGCAGCGTGGAGTCGTGCGAGGACATCCCAGCAACTCCTCGTCACGCGCGCGGAGATGGCTGGCCGATCCAGCGAGGCCAGCGAACGACCGGTGATCTCGGTGACGAGGAGCGCGTCCCGGCCGGTGGCCATCCCGGCCGCGACGACGGGGAGTACGGGCACGCCGGCGCGTTCGGCCAGCAAGGTGAGGAATGCCTCGTGTTCAACCTGCTGCAAGCGGTTGAGGCGTAGATGCGTCGATCCCTCGCGCAACCACAGATAGTTCCAGCCGGACGTGAGGAGCTGTCCATCCCAGGAGTCGCGTCCGTACACCTTCGCGAGGAGCGAGCGGCCGTCCGCCGTCGTGCCCCGGACCAACTCCACGCCCTTGACCCCGAGCGCGAAATCCTCGAGGTCCGACATCTCTACGTCGAGATCCGCGAGCGCCGCCCCCACCTGCTCGAGGGGTAAACGGCCGCCCGGGGAGCCGAACAACAGGTGGACGATCGCCCCCGCACCGATGGCGACGGCGAGGGCGGCGAGCACGCCGATCGGCACCGCCACGCCCAACGCGATCGTCGCGACGGTGCCGATCCCCACGACCCAGCGACCGACGTAGCGCAGCGGCCGGCTGAGATGCGGCGAGGCCGTCACCACGACCGCGGCCGTGACCGCGAGGCGCAGTGAGGGGAACACGGCCGGGGGATCCGAGGCGCCGAGCGAATGCAGCGCCGAGGAAAAGGAGGTGCCTCCGGCCATGCCGGCGAGGACGGCCGCGCCCAGCGCCAGCAACGCCGCGAGGACCTCATCGCCGAAGAGCCTCGTCCGTCCCTTCGACACGAGCGAGGCGATCAACAGGAACAGCGCCCAGCCCACCAGGACGTCGTAGGCGACCTGCCACAGGGCCGTGAGCGTTCCGGGGAGCGTCGCCAGGAGGTGGCTGACGGCCCCATCCAGGGAGGTCTCGGGGGCCAGCAGGGCCAACCCCACGACCGCGAGAGCGGCCCCGATCAGCAGGACGAGATCCGTGGGCCGGCGCGCGCGCGCCGCGTCGCTGGCCGAGGAGAAGATGCGGATGTCGCTCTGCCGCCAGGATCGCGGGTCCAGCCGCACGCGACGCCCCGCGCCCCTCGCCGGCTCCGTGCCGACGGCGTCGCCTCCCGTGTCCGTCACTCGCCCAGTTCCCCCCCCGCCCCGGGAGGCCCCTCAGAGCGGCTTCGCGACATCCTCGCCGCCCTCGCCGCCCCGACTGAGCGTGACCTCACCCTGGGCCGCCATCTTGCCTCGGATGCCGCCGCCCGATCCGCGCAGGACCCAGGCCACGCCAACCGCGACGGCACCACCCACGAGCGGTCCGGCCACGTACACCCACCAGTTCGACCAGTCGCCGCCGACGATGATCGGCGCGAGCGAACGGGTCGGGTTCATCGAGGCGCCACTGATCGGCGCGGACCACAGCCCCGCCAGAGCGATGTAGGAGCCGACCGCGATGGCGCCCAGCACCCCCACGTTCTGGGCCCCGGACGCGGTCCCGAGGATCGTGCTCAGCAGCCCGAAGGTGAGGACCGCCTCGAAGACGACCGCCGTCCCGGCCGAGATGCCCGGACCGGGCTCGGTCACGCCCAGCCCGCCGATGTTGCCGAGCGTGGCCCGCAGGAACAGCACGGCCGCAAGCGCGCCGAGGATCTGCGCGATGAGGTAGCCGGGCACGCGCTTCCACGGGAAGTCCCCCCGGGCCGCGAACGCAAGCGACACGACCGGGTTGAAGTGGGCACCGGAGACCGCTCCCATGAACATGATCATGGCCATCACCATCAGGCCGGGCGCCACCACACGGACGGCGAGCGGGATCTGCCCGTTGCTCTGCGCGTTGACGACCGCGCCGCCGCAGGCGACGAGGACGAGGAAGAAGGTCCCGATCAGTTCCGAGAAGAGGCGCCGACCCTCGTACCGGGGGTCTTGGAAGCTGCGATGCATCTCGTCGCGGTCCAGCTCAAGGCGACCCGCGTCCTGGACGATGCCGCGCGGCAGCGGCGACGAGCCTGATGGATCCGGTGCGGACATGGGAACCCCCCCTCATCGAGCTGCCCGAACGATATCCCAGGACCAGGAGGAACGGCGGGAGGAGCTCCGGAAGGCTAGCGACCGCGCCTGCGTCGTTGGGCGGAGCCCGAGGCCTCATCCGTACGCGATCGTGCGAGCTGCTGCAGCTCCGAGAGGTCCGGCTCGCCGACCAGCTGGCCCGCCAGTCGATTGCGCAGCTCGGTGTTATCCCAGGAGCGGGCGGCGGGCAGGGCGGGAGCCGGTGTCGTTCGATCGATGCGCATGACGCACAGCGTAGGGGCGCGTGAGCGCTCGGCCATCCGTCCGTCGGGCATCTCCCCGCCGCCGAAAGGCTCGACCTGAGCGCCGAAGGGACTACGACCCGTCCCGCGTCAGGAACGGACGCGCCGCGTGAACCCGGTGATGCCCACCCAGGCGAGCAACGCGGCGAACAGGACGAGGCCGCCGTAGATCCCCCAGTACGACATGTGCTCGACGAACGGCGTGAGCGAGATCCGCATCCCCTCGCTCATGTAGACGAGCGGGTTGAGCAGGACGAGACCCTTGAGCCACGGGATCGGCGTCAAGGCCGCCCACGGGTAGTAGGTCGCCCCGAGGAACGTGATCGGGATGACGACGAGCCCGAAGATCAGCGGGACGCGCCGGGGGTCGACGCGCGTCCCGATCACCAGCCCGAGGCCGGCGCCCGTCACCGAGGCGAGGGGCAGGATGGTGAGGAGTCGGATCCAGATGACCTGCAGGTGCACGGGCGTGACGGGGATCCAATGCGCGAGCGGGAACACGATCGCGGCCGCGATGAGCCCCTGGACGGCGCCCGCGAGGAGCTTCCCGGAGGCGACGGCCCACACCGGCAGCGGCGCCATGACCCGGTCCTCGATCTCCCGGGTGAACCCGAACTCCTGCACGAGTGGCAGCGCGACCGCCTGGATCCCCTGGAAGATGCACGCGATCGCGATCACCCCCGGAACGAGGATGCTGGAGAACTCCGCCTGCCCCGACGTGCCGCCCACGCCCTGGCCGATCACCGGGAACACGTAGGTGAACACGAAGACGAAGAGCAGGGGCTGCATGACGGTGCGCAGCACGAACTCGATGAAGTTCTTGCGCAGCACCGCGAGATCGCGTAACAGCAACGCACCGAACGCGATCAGCGGCGTGCTCCTGAACGGTGCGACCGACGGCAGGGCGACGCGCGTATCGCTCCCCTGCGCGCTCATTCCCTGAGGTCCTTGCCGGTGAGGTTGATGAACACGGTCTCGAGCGTCGGCTCGTCGATGGAGACGTCGTGGACGGTGAAACCACCGGCCTCGGCGCCCGCGATGACGCGCGGGAGCAGCCCCTCGGAGCCCTGCGCGGTGAGCTGGACCGTCTCGCCGATCACGGTACTGCCCGTGATCCCGTCGAGGTCGCGCAGGTGAGCCGCCAGCCGATCCGGCTCCTCGCCGGCCTTGATCTGCACCACGGAGTCGCCGCCGACGGAGCGCTTCAAGGCATCGGGCGTGTCGAGGGCGAGCAGCTTCCCGTGATCCATGATGGCCACGCGCTCGCAGAGCCGGTCGGCCTCCTCCATGTAGTGCGTCGTCAACACGACGGTCTGCCCTTCCCGATGGATCTCCCCGATGATCTCCCACAGGGCGATCCGCGATTGCGGGTCGAGGCCCGAGGTCGGTTCGTCGAGGAAGAGCGTGCGGGGACGGTGCAGGATGCTCCGCGCGACCATCAGGCGCTGGGCCATCCCCCCCGAGAGCGTGCCGACGTCGGCCTTGGCTCGATCCGCAAGCCGGAACACCTCGAGGACCTGCGTGGCGATGCGCTTGGATTCGACCTTGCTCATCCCGAAGTAGCGCCCGTGGAAGTACAGGTTCTCCCAGACGGTGAGGCTCCGGTCCAACGTGTTCGTCTGCGACACCACGCCCATGAGGGCCTTGGCTTCGGAGGGGTGGGCCACGACGTCGATGCCGGCCACCGTCACCGTGCCGGCGGTGGGCACCACCCGCGTGGTGAGCATGCCGACCGTGGTGGTCTTGCCGGCGCCGTTGGGCCCGAGCAGACCGAAGATCTCCCCCTCTTCGACCTCGAGGTCCAGGCTGTCGACCGCCGTCACCCCGGTGTCGTAGACCTTCCTGAGCCCCCGCGTGCGGATCACGACCCCGTCGGACTCGGGAGACGCCGCGTCGGTCTCGGTGGTCGTCAACATCACCGTTGAGCTTAGCTCCGGCCGACGCCTACGAGTCGGATACAGTTGCCCGATGCGCGTTGCCTTCGTCTCGACCTATCCCCCGCGGCGCTGTGGCGTCGCCACGTTCACGTCGGACCTGATCAACGCCGTGCACGTGGCCGACCGAACCGTCCGTTCGCGGGTGGCGGCCATCGACGAGCGCCACGTGGTGCGGGCCTACGGCCGCGAGGTTCGTTGGCGCATCCAGCAGGGCACGCCCGAGGGCTACGCAGGAGCGGCACGGGCCATCGCAGCCTCCAACGTCGACGTCGTGTGCGTTCAACACGAGTTCGGGCTCTACGGGCTGTGGCGCGACGAGGGGTGGGAAGGCGAGCGCTGGATCGAGGGAACGTACGAAGATCACCTGGGCGCGTTCCTGGACGAGGTCCGAAAGCCGAGCCTCGTGACGATGCACACCGTGCTGCCCGATCCCACGCCTGCCGTGCGGGCCGCCGTCCGGCGGATCGCCGAGGCCGCCGACGGGCTCGTCGTCATGGCCGAGTCGGCCGTGCGGATCCTCGACGAGGTCTACGGGGTGAGGACCCCGGTGTCCGTCATCCAGCACGGGATGCCCCACATCGAGCCGAAGGGCCGGCGGCGCCTGAAGGAGAAGCTGGGGCTCGACGGGCGTCCCATCGTCTCGACGTTCGGATTGGTGGGGCCGGGCAAAGGACTCGAGTACGTGCTGGAGGCGATGCCGGCCGTGGTCGCGCGGCATCCCGAGGTGCTCTACCTCGTCGCGGGGCAGACGCATCCGGAGCTCCTGCGTCGCCACGGCGAGGAGTACCGCAACCGACTCATCGCGACGGTGGAGGAACTCGGGGTCAACGAGAACGTGGCTTTCCTAGACCAGTACCTCGGCCAGGACGACATCATCGAGTTCCTCCTGGCGAGCGACATCTACGTCACGCCGTACCTGGATCCGAATCAGATCACGAGCGGGACCCTGAGCTACGCCCTCGGCGCCGGCAAGGCGGTGGTCTCCACGCCGTACCTGCACGCGAAGGAGGCGCTCGCCGAGGACCGGGGCATCCTCGTCGACTTCCGTTCGCCCGGACAGATCGCGGAGGCCCTGAACGGGCTGATGGATGACCCCGACCGGAAGGCTCGGCTGGAGCACAACGCATATGCGTACGCGCACGAGTTCGCCTGGCCCAGGACCGGGGATCGGTTCCTGAAAACCCTCGAAGACCTTGTGGCCTCTGTCCCGGCGGTGGCCCCCGCCCGACCGCGACCCGGCGGCGCGATGGGCGTGCCGCTCGCCGCGCGGCTCGCGGAGAACCCGCTCATCACGCCGGCGGACGTGGCCCCGTCCCAACCGGGGATGGAGGTCGTCTCCACGATCAACGCCGGCATGGCGCGCCTCAACGAGGAGGTCATCGCCCTCTTGCGCGTGGCCGAGCGCCCGCGCCAGCGCGGGGAGCTCCCCGAAGGAGCCATGCTCCTCGAGCCTGCGGGAGCAGGGCCGACACTCACGCCGCTGCCGACCGGGTCCGACCTGAGCCAACTGGTCGGCGTCCCGTCCTTCAGCATGGGCGACCGCGGGCCAACCGTGGTGCTGGGATACATCCGGCGCGATCTGCCGGGCATCGACCTCAGCGACCCGCGTTCGATCCGCTACCGCGATCCCGCCGACGGGCATCGGGGTCACGACGACGGGTACGTCGACTACCTCACACACGTGTCGCATCTGCGCGTGGCCCGCAGCCCCGATGGTGTTGCCTTCACGGTGGACCCCACCCCCGCCGTCGCGGCCGCCACCCCATTGGAGGAATATGGCGTGGAGGATCCCCGCGTCACGGAGATAGATGGCGTGTTCCACATCACCTACGTGTCCGTGAGCCGGATGGGCATCACCACGAGCCTGCTGCGCACCGAGGATTTCGTGACATTCGAACGGCGCGGTCCCATCCTCCAACCCGATCAGAAGGATGCCGTGTTGTTCCCCGAGCTCGTGGGCGGACGCTACCTCGCCTTCACCCGGCCGATGCCGGCCTCGTTCGATCACGTCCTGGGGATCTGGCTCGCCGAGTCGCCCGATCTGCTGCATTGGGGCGGGCACCGGCCCGTGGCGCTCCCCCGTCCCGGACGATGGGACGAGACGCGCATCGGGGCGAGCCTCGTGCCCATCCGGGTGGACGACGGCTGGCTCGAGCTGTATCACGGCGCCGACCGCACGAACCGCTACGGGATGGGGGCTCTCCTGCTCGACGCCGACGACCCGTCCAAGGTGCTCGCCCGCGCCCCCCAACCGTTGCTGGTGCCCGAAGTGGATTACGAGCGCCTGGGGTTCCTCCACGACGTCGTGTTCCCGAGCGGGCACATCGTGCTGGACCCGGAGCGGATCCGTGTCTACTACGGGGTCTCCGACGAATCGCTGGCCGCCGCAGACTTCGTGCTGAGCGACATCCTGGCGCAGCTCGAACCGTGCTGAGACAGCTCGCACGCCTCACCCGCCCCTTGCCCGCGGCCGGGCCCGGCGCCCTCGCGGTAGCCGTGTACGCGGACGGGAACGACGAGACGGTCGCCGCCCGCGAGTCCGGCTTCGAGGGCGTGGCGTGCGTCGACGACGCCGCGCGCCTCCTCGGCCTGCTCTGCCGCGTCTGGCAGCGCACCCACTCGCAGTCGATCGAACGCTGGGCTCGCGGCCTCATGGGGTTCGTCCTTTGGATGCAGGAGCCCGACGGCCGTTGGGTCAACTTCGTCTACGGCTGGGACGGCCGGCGGAACGCGGGGGGCCTCACCTCATCCGTGGGCCCGAACTTCTGGCATGCCCGGGCGCTCTGCGGCCTCAGCCGTGCCTGGCTCGCGTTCGGAGACGAGGGGGCGGGCGACGCGGTGCGGCGCGGCCTGGAGCATCTCGCGTCGACGCAGGCGCCACCCGATGTCCGCGCGCTGCACGTTGAGGTGTGCCTGCGCCTGATGAAGCACGCGGGCGGCGCGGAGCTGACGCCCTCGGTGCGACGCTGGGCCCGCGAGATCGCAGACCGCGAAGAGGACGGGGTATTGATGAACAACCCCGACGAGCGCGGCGCCCCCCATCTGTGGGCGCACGTGCAAGAGGGCGTGCTGGCGGATGCGGGCGCGGCCCTGGGCGAGCCCGCACTCATCGAGGCCGCTCGGCGGAGCGCGGCCGCCTACTTGGAGCCCGCGGCGCTGGGCGGGTTCGGTGGGCCCAGCGTCACGCCCTACGACGTATCGAGCGTCGTGTTCGGCCTGGACCGTTTGGCCGTCGCGACTGGTGACGGACGATGGGACCGGGCGGCGGCGGCAGCCCGGTCGTGGTTCGGTCGAAGCGACAGCGCGGGCACGCCCGTCTACGACAGGACCCGCGGACGCGTCGCCGACGGCGTCGATGACGGACGCGTGAGCGCGAACTCCGGTGCCGAAGCCAACATCGAGGCGGCCGGCGCGCTCCTGCCCGACGCGATCGATTCCGCTCCCGCGGCCGAGGTTCTGCTCTATCGCCCCTGAGACAGGCGGAAGGGGCGGCCGATCGGCCGCCCCTTCTCGTCGAAACGAACGCGGATCGGTTCGCGCTAACGCCCCCCGATCTCGACGTCGGTGAACACGTCGGTCTCACCGATGCCGGTATTCGCGATGTTCGAGTTGCGACCATCGGTCCACGCGGGGTAGATCACCTTGGTGTTGGCGGCGATCCCGCTGTAGTCGCCGATGAACGCGCCCGACGTGAAGAATCCGAGGTCCGGGTTCCACGTCTTGGTGCTGATCCGCAGGTTCCTCCACGAGCCGCCATCGTTCAGCGACCGGGCCTCGAAGGTCCCGATGTCGTGGTTGTTGGGGTCCTGCCGGCGGTCCAGCCACATCGCCACGAACCGTCCGTGCTGATCGGCGGCGATCCATGGGAAGAACTGGTTGTTGCGCGCCGGATGCCCGTGATGGAGGCTGATCGTCTTGGCGTTCGACCAGGTCATGCCTCCGTCGTGGGACAGGCTCACGTCGATGTTGCCGTTCGCCCGGCCCGACTTGTAGTTCGTGTAGACGTAGGCGAGCGTCCCCGTCTTGGGGCTGTACGCCATCGCCACGGTGTTCGGCGCGCGGAAGGCCGTGTTCGGGATCAGGTCGTCGGTGTTGGGGTTGTCCTTCCACTGACCGGGCTTGTTCACCTTGACGCCCTTCGCCAGGAAGCTGGCGCCGCCGTCGGTGGACTTCTGGAACCGGAGCCCGTGGTCCTTGCTCGTGTTGCACTCCTCCAGGATGTAGGGGATGTCCAGGGCGCCGCTCTTCTCGATGACCGGGACGGAGAACTGGTTGGCCGACTCGCCGAGCCCGCCGCTGTTGGGATCGTCGGGCACCACGGCGGTGTGCTGCCAGACCGTGAGCTGCGGGTTCTGGGACGGCACGGTGTCGGTGTAGGAGAGCTGGATCGGGCAGGTGTCGCTCGACCCGTCGGCGAGCATATGGAACTTCGTGTAGGTCACGTACAGGCGGCCGTAGTGCGGACTCGTCGGGGTGTTGTCAACCGCGATGTATTCCTTGTCGTTGAAGATGGAGGCGTCGGTGTTCCCCGTGTTCGCGTCGTAGTTCGTGGCGGCCACGGCGGACTGCCGTCCCGGCGTCCACGTCTTGCCGTTGTCGAGCGACTTGAAGACCTGGACCTCCGAAGGCGCCAGGGTGCGGAAGAAGCAGAGCTGAGCGATGTAGAACGCGTGGTCACGCGCGCTGTAGGCCACGGCCGGGTCCCCCCCGCTGCACGCGTCTCGGGTGGGATAGAAGACCGGGACGATGTTGTTGCTCGCCCAGTGTCTTCCTCCGTCATGCGTTCTCATCACGATGACGCCGCCGCTGATGTAGTCGTTGGCGGCGGCCACGGCCACCATGGGGTTGTCGGTGCTGGTCGCGATGGACTCTTCGTTCTGCGGCAGCTGCGGGTAGCTGTCGCTGTTCATCTGAACGTTGTTCTGTCCCGACCTCGGCCGGGCCAGGCGCGCCGCATGGGCGGACCGCGCCCGGATAACCTGGGGATCGAGGCTGAAGCGCACCCCGTTGGAGATGCTGCCCGGGTAGCGCTTCATGTGCAACACCCAGCGCGGGGCATGGGTCTTGGCAACGACGGCCTGCGGGGCGACGAGGCCCAGCATGGCCATCACCACCGAACCTGCCACGAGTAGACGGAAACGCGTCATACAACACCCTCCTTCGGGCCCCGGGATCAGGGGGGCGGCCCGCCGGACCACAGCAGATCCGGTACTTCGTTCTATGCCCCCGGAGCCGATGCGTCAAACTGAACCGCAGCAGGAACCCCGCTCGGCAAGGGCCCGCGGGGTTCTCGACGTGCTCGGGTCCCGCGAGGCCGATCGCTCAGGCGACGCTGCGACCAGCGAACGCGCGCTCGATCAACCGCAGGTACTCGCCGCCGATCGAGCGCCAGTCGAGCCGCCGTGCCTCCGCGCGCGCCTGGGCCCGCATGGACGCGGCAAGGTCGCGATCGGTGAGGAGGCGTCTCAACGCCCTGGCGATCGCCACCGGATCGTCGTGAGGCACCACGATCCCGCACGCGCTCGCGAGGAGTTCCACCGCGTGGGGGAACGCCGTGGCCACGACGGGCTTGCCGGCCGACACCGCTTCGACGAGGACGCCCGAGCAGACCTGCTCGCGCGATCCATACGGCAGCAAGACGACGTCGGCCGAGCGAACGAGCGCTCGGAGCGAGGGTCCGTCGAGGTATCGGTCCTCGAAGATCACGCGCTCCAGGAGCCCCAGGTCGGCGGCCTGCTTCTCGAGCCGCTCGCGGTAGCGCTCTCCGATACGAGCCGCGACCTTCGGGTGCGTCTGGCCCGCGATCACGTAGACGGGCTGCGGCTGGAGGCCGGCAAGGCCCGCCATCGCGGCGATGCCATGCTCGAGGCCCTTGCCCGGTCCGATCAGCCCCCAGGTGAGAACCGTTGGCTGGGCACGAGACGGCCGCGATGGGCCGATGTTCGGCACCGCGCCGTGCGCGACCACCGCCACCCGATCGGGGGCGATCCCGTGAGCGAGGAGCAGGCGGCTCCGAGCGGCCCGCGTGGGCACAACCACGAGCTGGGAGAGCTCAAGCACGCGCTGCAGCACCCTGCGCTGGTGGGCGCGAGGCTCGGTCAGCACCGTGTGCAGCACCGTGATCACCGGGATCGGACATGCGCGCAGGAAGTCCACGACGCCGGCACCGTCGCGTCCGGGGTAGATGCCGTACTCGTGTTGCATCACGGCGACGTCGAAGCCCCGCATCCTCCTGATGGCGTCGGCGCGCGAGCTCCGGTGGGCGAACGACCAGTCGGCGACGACTTCGGGCAGACGAGGGGGTGCCGGACCCTCGACGACGCGGATGACGCCGGGGCGCACGCGCGCGTCGCCGGCTGTGATGCCCTCGATCAGCGATCGCGTGAAGGTGGCCAGTCCGCAGCGAGTCGGCGGATAGGTACCCACGAAACAGACGCTGAGCGGATCCATGGCCTTCATCTCCTTCGCTGCTACTTCTTCGATAGCACGAGGCACGAGGTTCTGAGACCGAGCGCCTTCGCTCCTCGGAAGTGCGGGATCGGAGCGCGGGCTCGGACGCCTTGTCCCACAAGCGATGCCGGGATGCCTGGAGCGGGGAGGCCGGCCGTCGCAACCGGATCACCACATGGACCACGTGGGCCGCCGCCCCGGATCCGTCAAGCCGGGATCGTTCGGTGGACTCTCACGCCTGGACACGCGAGACGTCGTGGAGGACTGTGGTTCCTTTCCGTGATCCGCACCGTTCGCTAAGCGCCGCGGCCCGCGGCGGCATCTAGGAAGGCGATGCAGGCAGAGGGCGACATCATCCAGCTTCCCGACCGGGCCACGTCCCCGGCCGACTTCTCGACGTTCTTCGCCGAGGAGCACCGCAAGGTGTTCAAGGCGCTGTACTTCGTGACCGGGAACCGGGCCGACGCTGCCGAGCTGATGCAGGACGCTTTCCTGAAGTTGTGGGAACGCTGGGACTCGATCGAACGGATCGAGGACCCCACGGCCTACCTGTTCCGCGTGGCGATGAACGGGTCTCGGATGCGGGCGCGCGCCGCACGCCGAGCCACACGGAGACTGGTGGCCCCCATCCCGTCGCACGACCCGTTCGACGAGATCGACCTCCGGGAAGACGTTCGCCGCATGTTGCTCGAACTGGCGCCGCGCCAGCGCGCCGCCCTCGTCCTGCTCGATCTGTACGGCTACGACTCCGGCGAGGCGGCCCGGATCATGGGCATCCGTCCATCGACCGTGCGAGCCCTCGCCTCCCAAGGACGTACCGCCCTGAGATCCACGCCAGGAGGTGCGCATGACTGAACTCAAAGAGGTGTTCGAGATGACCACGAACCAGATCGATCCCGACCAGGACGCATGGACCGAGCAGGAACGACGACAACGCAGGACGGCGCACACGCGGAAGGTCGGCGCGTACGCGGTAGCGGTCGCGATCTGCGCGGCGGCGCTCGCGCTATTCGTGGCGACACGCCCGAACGACGACTCGACCACCCCTGCCGTCGAACCATCGACGGTGATCCCGGCGGACCCCCTGGCCCTGAAGATCGCCGACGGCTTCTTCAGGGCGTATGGCGCCCACGATCTGGCGCGAGCGATGACCTATGTGGCCGACGACGCCGATCTGACGGGGCTCATCGGAGCGGATGGGGCGTTCACGCCCGGCTCTAGGAAAGGCCTGCGGCTCCAGTTGGCCTGGAACGAGGCAACGGGCAACGAGCAGATCCTTCACTCCTGTCGGGCGACGGCCGTCGGCTCCGAAACCGTCGTTCGCTGCACGTACGACTGGCAGGGGCTCAGATCCGATGAGATGGGACTCGGGCCCTATCGCGGCGCCTCCCTCGATCTCATCGTTCGTGATGGGAAGATCGCGGGCACGGGGCCGGGTTCCCTTCCGATCGACAGGTTCTCGCCACAGGTGTGGGAGCCCTTCGCCGGGTGGGTATCGTCGACCTATCCGAAGGACGCAGCAGTGATGTACAGCGACGGATCGTTCAGCAACTTCCGGCTCAGTGAGCGGTCGATCCGCCTCTGGGCGGAGCACACCCGCCAGTACGTGAAGCACGTGAACGGGGGCACCCCCGGGACATGAGATCGCCAAGCAACGGAGAGCGACGCATCCCCACTCCTTCGGGGAGCCCGGGGCGCGCGGCCCCGCGGCGGAGCGATGGGCGGCCCCCATCACTCGGGAGGAGACGCCGGTCCCCCTTCGGTCGCGCTGGTATCGGGAGCGGGAGCGTCGGTGCCCGAGGGCCCTTCGAGGCGCAAGAGGCGCGCGAACGGCACCGCCGTGAGGCCGTAGACCGTCACCGTCCCGGCGATCACGACGAAGGTCGCCGGGAGCAGGTCGGCGGCGTGCCCGACCCCGTCGGACGCGAGTGAGGCCCCGAACGACGCCGCCGTCGCGGCCGCGACGATGCCGCGCGGATCCATCCAGCCGATGAAGGCCCGCTCCTTCCTCGACAGGTCGGTGCGTACGGTGGCGACGGCGGCCACGATCGGTCGCACGATCAACACCAGGCAAAGCACGAGCGCGAGGGTCGGCCAGAACACTGCAGCGACGGAGGCGGGGCTCACCGTGGCCGAGATCGAGATGAACAGCAGTCCGATCAGCAGCTGCACGATGGTCCGAAAGAACGGCCGATGCTCGCCGATGGCGAGCCACCCAGGTCGGTTCGCGAGGACCACGCCCATCGCGATCGCCGCGATCAGCCCTGTGCTCGAGCGCACGGCATCACATGCCGCGGCCACCGCGACGACGGTCGCGATCAGCACCTGCGTGGTGAGCGCGACCGAGATGCGGACCTTGTTCGTCACGAGCCACACGATCAGCAGCCCGACCGCGGCGCCGACGAGGCCGATCGCGACGTTGGCGAGGAACTCCACGAACCCGTGCGGCGGATGCACTGACGCACCCGAGTCGATGAACTGGAACATGAGGGCGCCGATGATCGCCCCGATGGGGTCGATCGTCGTGCTCTCCCACCCGAGGATCGTGCTCAGGCGTTTGCCGGGCCGCGCGAGCCTCAACAACGGGGCGACTACCGTGGGCCCCGACACGATCAGGATCGCTCCCAGCATCAGGGCCGTGTCCCGCGGGAAGCCGAGGAGCAGCGCGGCGAGGGCGGCGGCGCACCCCCACGTGATGGGGACCCCGAGCCCGATCAGGCGGCGGACCACTCGCTGGCTGTGGCCCTCGAGCTCCTTGAACACGAGCTCGAGGCCCCCGTCGAACAGCACGATCGCGACCGCGAGGTCCACCATCGGCGCGAAGGTCGAGCCGAGGAGCTTGTTCGCGTTCACCGCGTCCGTCAGCGCGCCGGCGACGAATCCGACGGGCAGCAGCAGGACGATCGCCGGCAACCTCAGCCGGGCCGCCACCACCTGGCAGGCCACCGCCAGCGCGAGGATTAGCCCGAGTCCGAGGAAGATCTGGGACTCACTCACCGGTACCGCCCATCCGCGTCCGACCGGTCCACATCCTCGCACGCGGGGCTGTCGGCGAACGGAGGCACTCCGGCTCGGCATCCTGCCCGTCGGCGGGTATCGTCTGGAGCCATGGTGGAGGATCGCTCGTACATCGGTCGGAATACCGCAGAGCGTGAGCGGCTCCGTGGGCTCATCGAGAGACTGGACGAGGACGATCTCGTCGCGCCGGTGAACGAGTACTGGACGGTCGCCGCCGTGCTCGGCCACATCGCGTTCTGGGACGGCCGGATGCTCTCGCTCGCGGGCAAGCTTGCTCGCGGGATCCCGTTCTCGCCCTCCGACACGGAGCCGGAGGACGTGGACTGGATCAACGACGCCTCACGCCCGCTGATCCACGCGATCCCGCCGCTCGAGTGCGCTCGGCTGGCGCTCAGCATCGCCGAGGAGACCGACGCGCGTGTGGCGACGCTTCCCCCCGATCGACTCTGGCCGCGCGATCCGGACAGTCCTCTCTACGCGGTGCGCGCGACGCACCGGGCCGAGCACCTCGACGAAGTCGAGGCCGCACTCCGATCTCTTGGCTGACCCCGCGAGGACTCCAGCGGAGCCCAGATCGCCTTCCCGCGGTCGGTTCGGGACGTCCCTCGTCGCTGAGCGGATAGCACACACCGCGCGACCGTCACCGTGGGCTTCACAGACCGCCGCGATGGTCCCTCCGCCAGGGGGCACATCGGCCCCCGCGAGAACCCATCCGAGGCCACACCATGGGGTGAGGACAACGGACCGCGCTATCCGAGTCGACGAGCTGGGAGGCTGCCTCCATGCGGGTGATCGTGGCGATCGCGAGCAAACACGGCTCCACTGAAGGCATCGGCCAGGCCATCGCGGACCGGCTCCAGCAGCTCGGGCTCGAGGCCATTGCCATGCGCGTGGGCGATGTCACCGACCTGAGCGGCGTCAATGCGATCGTGCTGGGGAGCGCGGTCTACGCTGGGTCTTGGATGATGGAGGCGACGGGGTTCGCGAAGGGCAACGCCGAGGCGCTCGGGGACATGCCTGTCTGGCTCTTCAGCAGCGGACCGTTGGGGAGGCAGGTCCACGACGACGAGGAGCAGCCGAGGCAGCTCGCCGAGCTGACCGAGACTCTGCGGCCGATGGGTCACCGGATGTTCTTCGGCTCGTTGGACCCCAGCAAGCTCGCGTTCAGCGAACGCATGATGGTGAAGGCCATGGGGGCGCCCGAAGGCGACTTCCGCGATTGGAGCGCCATCAGCGGATGGGCGGACGAGATCGGTCGAGAGCTCGCGGAGTGACCCGTGCCCTCAATCTGGGCCCACGGGACCGAAGCGGATCATCGTGGCGACCGCCAGGAACATCGAGGTAACCCTGCCGTCGGCGCGTCTGCTGAACGTCACTCGCTCGCCCGATTCCCGCACGCCAGGTGAGATCAAGAACACGTCGGGGTCCTCCGTCGGCACGAGGGTAGGACGCCACGCCTCCTCGTCCGGGTCGACGATCTGGAGCGCCCCGTCGCCACTCCAACCGCGCGATCATCGCTTGCTCCTCGTCCACGTACATCCCCAGCAAGTCGCGATAGGCGGGCGGCATCGGGGCGGCGGGCTCGATCGCGATCGCCGCTTCACGCACAGCGTCGCGAGCGATCGCCGCGAGCTCCAGCGAGAGCACGGCCGCGTCGGCGATCCCGTTCAACAGCACGATCGCCCCCACCCTCTCCTTCGGGTTGAAGCAGATGTTCGTGATGAAGCCGTTCAGGCCGCCGGCGTGCTGGATCCAGATCACCTCGTCCTTGCGGGCCGCGTACCAGGAGATGCAAAAGGCCGCTGTCCAGGCGTCGTCACCCAGGTAGCGGGCCTTGTGCATCTCCTTCACCGTCTCGCCCGCCAGGATCTGCGACCCCTGCCGCCCTGCCCCGTCCTCCCGGAACTGGAAGGAGAGCCAGCGGCTCAGATCCTCGACGCTCGACCAGAGTCCCCCTTCGGCCCACACCGTCGGAGGGAGCGAGGCCAGATCCAGCTCGTCGGACAGGAATCTAGCGGCCGTACCCGGTCGCTCGCCGCCCGAAGCGAGTCTCCGCGCTCGATCCCGGTGGCGGCCCCGGCCAGGCGATATGCCTTGACGAACGAGGCGGTCTTCGCTTCGAGCTTCGATGCAACATCGGCGATCGGATCCATCTCGGTCTCCCCTCCTGTGGTCCCGACCGGACCTACCGGCCGCGTGCGGCCGTCAGGGCGATCTTCCTGCCAGCGTCCCGCACCAGCGAGCACCGGCACCAACATCATCTCTTCGTTGGCCTAGGCGACCGGCGAAAGGGCATCGGACAAGAAGACGGGCAGGCTCGATTCGATCGGATGGCCACCGAATCGAGCCTATCCGAGGTCGCGGCCGTACTCGTCGTGGGCTAGGGTTCTGCGACCGTGACCGCCGTCTCCAGAAAGCTGTCGACGCCGCTCGAAGGGGCACTCGCGGGCGGCGGAGATCCTGCGACTTCGCCCCTGTACGTCTTCGGACCATTCCTGGCGTTGATCGTCCCAGCGGGGGTGGCGGCCGTCACCTTCGGAGCGAGCATCTGGCTCGTCGTCCTCACGATCGCGACGGTCTCCGCGATGTATCGGCTGGTGATGAGGTGGGTCACGGACGGGAGCGGCGGCAGCGGCCTTTCGGAAGAAGAGTTCGGGCCTCCGGCCGTGAAGGTGAACGCTGGGATCACGTTCGTCGAGTACACCCTGACGTTTGCCGTCAGCATCGCGGCGCTCGTGACGTTCATCGCTGACCGGTTCCCCGGCTTGAACAACAGCTTGCTGGGGATCCAGCTTCGAACGGCGGTAGCGGTGGGCTTCAGCGTGCTCACCGGCTGGTTAGTGAACCGTGGGCCCCGAACGGTCGCTCGGACGTTCGGTCCCGCGACCGGGGGTGCGTTGATCCTCCTGTGGGTCATGGTCGTGACCACGATCGTCCGCCTAGGGTTCCACCTCCCCAGCCTGGATCTCAAGGCCTTCTCGCCCCGGTACCTTCGATACACACTTGGTGGGTTCGCCCGGATCCTGGCAGTGATGACGGGGATCGAAGTGTTCGCGAACCTGGTGCCCGCCTATTCGGGGACGAGAGCAGAGCAAAGCCGGAAGGCCTTCGGAAGCCTCCTGATCATCATGGGGACGACCTCGATCGCGATGCTCGTCGTCGGGCCCGCCATCTTGGCGCTGTCGAACCCGGGGAACCAAGAGGTCTCGGTCTTCACGCAGACGATGGACCGACTACTCCCGGAGCCGATCGCCGTGCTGGGGACGATCGTGGGTGTCGCGGTCCTCCTGTCCGCCGCCGCCGCCAGCGCGCTCGGCCTCCAGAACCTCTTCGTTGGGCTCCGGCTGAGACGCTATCTTCCGCCGCGGCTCGCCACGCTCAACCGATTCGGTGTCGCGGGGGCGCCGGTATGGATCGAGGTCACCATCGTGTCCGCGAGCTTCGTCCTGCTTGGCACGGATGAGAAGACCTACCTCGCCGTGTATGCGGCGGGGGTGTTCATCTTGCTCAGCATGACCGGATGGGCGGCCTCCAAACGCCTGGCGCGGCGCATCCGAGAGGGCGAAGCCGGACGGTCGATGGCCCAGTTCGTCGGAACCATCGCCGCAGCCGGACTCGCCACGATCGGCACGCTGGTGGTGTTCTGGGAACGGTTCGCGGACGGCGTCTGGGTCTACGCGATCCTTCTGCCGCTGTTGTATCTGTTGCTCGGCTACTTCCGCAGGCGCCTCGGTGAGCCTTCGCCCGTTGAGGAGCGGGTGGGCACGGTCGTGGAACGCGGCGTGATCATGTCGACGCCCGATGTCTTGCAGCGGTTAGAAGCCGACCGAGAGTCAGCAAAGGTGCTCGTTCCGCTCGATGGCTCCGCCTTCGGAGAGCGGTCACTCCCAGTGGCAACCGCGATCGCGCAGGCATTCCGAGACTCCGTCCTGCTGATGACCGTTACCGATGGTGAGGGCACCGCTCAACTCGACCGTGTCACGGCGGATCTGCTGGAGATAGGTGTCGAAGTAGGGTCGGTCACGTCAGGGGGAGCCGTCTCGGACATGATCTGCGACGTGGCACACGCCGAGGACGTCGGGCTGATCGTGATGAGCACGCACGGGCACTCCGGACCGAAGCGTCGGATCTTGGGCAGCGTGACAGAGAACGTGACTCGGGGCGCCCATCGCCCAGTCCTCGTCGTCCCCGCGCTAGAACCGACGGTGGCGCTCCCGGCGTTGGGTCGGATCGTCGTGAGCCTGGATGGCTCAGCCGAAGCCGAGCGAGTCTTGCCGTTCGCCGCCTCGTTCGCAGGTCGCTTCTCGGGATCGCTCATGTTGGCCCATGGAAGCGAACAGGTTGGTGGGAAGGCTCGATACCGAGAGATGGAACGTTACCTCGCCGCCATCGCCAAGCGATCTGAACTCGAGAATCTCAGCGTCGGATCGAACCTTGTGCGCGCCGAGGCGACGGACGCCATCTTGGACACTGCAGCCGAGTTCGCCGCCGACCTGATCATGATCGCCACACATGGCCGGGGAAGCGTGGAACGGTTGCTACTCGGAAGCGTGGCCGAGGAAGTCGTCCAACGCGCGAAGATTCCGGTGCTGCTGGTCCCGATCCTGGAGCGCAAGCCAATGACAGAGACACCACGCGTCGTCCGAAGCTCGCCTAGATGAGCGGCAGGTTGCCGAGCATCACGTATGAGACCGCGTCGAGGTCGAAGGTGATGTCGTCCCGGCCGGAGGTGCCTTTCCGCACCGCTGCTTATCAAGCCCACCACCGGGCCGAGACATCACAGTAGCTCCGGGGGTGGGACTCGAACCCACAACCTACGGATTAACAGTCCGCCGCTCTGCCGGTTGAGCTACCCCGGAATGACGGGGCAGTCTACCAGTGGCCCTTCTCGCGCCCGTCGATAGGGGCTTGCAGCTAGGCTGTCCCTGCACACACATCGACCGGAAAGGCAGCGCCTTGAAGCTCCGCAATCTCCTGCTCGTCGGGGCCGGGATCGGCATCGGCTACACGCTCTCGCAGAAGCTGCACGAGGACAACCCCGACGTCGTCCACGGGCCACGGCGCGCGAGCCGTTCGTCCTCCGTGCCGGGGTTGTCCCTCGTGAAGGATCAGGCCGCACGCCTCGGCGACCGAGCCGCCGTGCGGTCCCTCGATGCGATCCGCCGAACCCGCGGAGCGATACGAGAGCGGCTGGGCGAGGCCGGTCAGGACGACGCGGCCTGGAACTGAGCCGCCCAGTTACTCCAGGTAGTCGCGGAGCTTCTGCGAACGGCTGGGGTGGCGCAGTTTCGACAGCGTCTTGGACTCGATCTGGCGGATCCGCTCGCGCGTGACGCCGAACTCGCGACCCACCTCCTCCAGCGTGCGCGGGTGGCCGTCGACCAAGCCGAACCGCAGCTGGATCACCTTCTTCTCGCGCTCGGAGAGCGTATGGAGGACGGACTCGAGCTGCTCCTGCAACAAGATGAAGCTCGCTGCGTCGACCGGCACCACGGCCTCGGAGTCCTCGATGAAGTCGCCGAGGTGAGAGTCCTCCTCCTCGCCGATGGGCGTCTCCAGCGACACGGGCTCCTGCGAGACCTTCTGGATCTCACGCACCTTCTCCGCGCTGATGCCCATGACCTTGCCGATCTCGTCTGGCGTCGGCTCTCGGCCGAGGTCCTGCAGCAACTGCCGCTGCACGCGCACGAGCTTGTTGATGGTCTCCACCATGTGCACGGGGATGCGGATCGTGCGCGCCTGGTCGGCGATGGCGCGCGTGATGGCCTGACGGATCCACCACGTGGCGTACGTGGAGAACTTGAACCCCTTGTCGTAGTCGAACTTCTCGACGGCACGGATCAGCCCGAGGTTCCCCTCCTGGATGAGATCGAGGAACAGCATCCCGCGGCCCACGTAGCGCTTCGCGATGGAGACAACCAGCCGCAGGTTCGCCTCGATGAGTTTGCGCTTGGCGAGCTGGCCGTCGCGCTCGACCTTGTGGAGCCAGGTCTGCATGTCGTCTTCGGTCTTGGGCCGGTAGTTCTTCGCCATCTTCTCGCGGCCGATGCCGTCGACCTTGCCGAACGCCGTGAGCTGGTGATCGCGGATCTCCCAGACCTTGACGACACAGAACCGCACGCTCTTGGGATCCGGCGCCTCGTCCTCGCGGATCTGCGCCTGCAGCGCGGTGGAGAGCTCGCCGGCCTCGATCCGACGGGCGAGGTCCACCTCCTGCGCGGCGTTCAGGAGCGGAACCTTGCCGATCTCCTTCAGGTACATCCGGACCGGGTCGTTCGTGGGCGCCTTCAGCAGGTCGACCTCGATGCGGACCTGCGTGGCAGCGTCCGTCTCCTCGCCGGGGACCTCGATGACCTCGATGCCCTCGGTGGTGAGATGATCCTGCACCTGGGTCAAGAACTCCTCGACCTGCTCGGGGGTGAAATCGTCGACGGGGACCGCTTCGAGCAGGTCCTCCGAGGTAACGAATCCGCGCTCGCGACCACGAGCGGTGATCGTCTCTTTCGCCTCGTCCAGGCTCAGCAGCTCACGAGCCGGCTCGGTCAATGGGTCTCCTCGGGGGGCTTCGGCACGACGAACGAAGTGTACGGAAACGGCGACTGGCCTGACCCGGCCGGCCCGCGGCGGCCGATCAGACGGGGTCGCGCTCGCTCTGGCGGAGGCGCCGAAGGCTGCCGTCGACAGCGACGAGCTCCATGAAGAGCTGGTCGTAAGTCGGGTCCGACGTGGGGTTGAGCTTCTGCAGGCGCAGCCGCATGGCGTCGCTGAGGGTCTTCAGCCTGAACTCCTCCAGGCGCGCCCAGACATGCTCCGCGTACTCGGGCGTCGGCTCGCCGTCGAGCGGCTCGACCGCGAGCTGGGATACCATCGCGGCCACCTTCGGATCCTCGCCGCCCGCGAGCGCGGCGGTGTCCCCCTGAGCCTCCCGCAGCGCGACGAAGGCCACCCTGGTCCCCGCGTGCGGGAAGTGTTCGTCGCTGAGGCGGGGCTCGTACTCGGCGTAGCGTTCGGCATCGCGGGCGAGGAGCTTCAGCATCTCGCGCTCCACCTTGTCCTGCGCCGAGCTCCGCTTCGCGGGCGCCGGGACGTCGGCGGCCGGGCGGCCCTTGCGCCGCTCGTCCAGCGCCCGGACCACCGAGGATTCCGTGACGCCGGTGAGGTCGGCGAGCAGGTGCGCGTACTCACTGCGGCGCACGGGATCGTGCAGGCCCTCCAGCATGGGCAGGACCTCGTTCACCGCCTGGGTCTGGCCCTCCACCGTGGACAGGTCGTTGCGACCCACCGTTCGACTGATCATGTACTCGACCAGCGGGCGCGCCTCGCCCGCGGCAGCACGCACCGCCTCCGCGCCCTCCTTGGCCACGAAGTCCGCCGGGTCGAGCCCCTGCGGCATGATCATGACGACCGCCTGAACGGGGTATTGCTCCTGGAACGCGTACGCTCGCTCGGCCGCGCGCGCCCCGGCCTCGTCCGAGTCGAAGGACAGCACCGCGCGCTGGGCGAACCGCGACATCTGGCGGAAGTGCGCCTCCCCCAGCGCCGTCCCGCACGTGGCCACCGTGTTCTCCAGGCCCGCCTGCGCGAAGGCGATCACGTCCGTGTAGCCCTCCACCACGAAGACCTCGCCGCTCCTGGCGACCGCCGAGCGGGCGCGATGCATGTTGTAGAGGACCTCGTTCTTGCGGTAGATCGGCGTCTCGGCGGAGTTCAGGTACTTGGCAGACTCGCCGGCGCGCGGGTCCGTGGGCAGGATGCGCGCGCCGAACGCGATCCCCCGGCCCTGCAGGTCGTGGATGGGGAACGTGATGCGCGCCCGGAACCGGTCGCGCACCGTTCCGTCGTCGCCGCGGCCGGCGAGACCCGCCTCCGCGATCACCTCGGGGCTCAGGTCCCGATCGGCGCTCAGCCGCTTGAGGAGGAAGTCGCGCGCACGCGGCGCGTAGCCGATGCCGAACGCCGCCACCGATTCCGGCGTGATGCCCCGCCCCGCGAGGTACGCGCGCGCCTCCTCCGCCTCCGGCGAAGAGGCGAGTTGCTCCGCGAAGGCCGCCTGGGCCCGCTCGTTCGCGGCGATGAGCGCGGCGCGGCGCTGCGCCTGACGGCGCTCGGACGGCGAGTCGCCCTCGTAGCGCAGGCTCACGCCGGCCTGCGACGCGAGGCGTTCCACCGCCTCGACGTACGTGAGGTGTTCGAGTTCGCGCAGGAACGTGATGCCGTCGCCGCCCTTGCCGCACCCGAAGCAGTAGAAGACCTGCTTGGCGGGGCTCACGCTGAAGCTGGGCGTCTTCTCCTGGTGGAAGGGGCACAGGCCGCTCATCGAGTCGTGCCCGGTCCTCTTCAGCGTGAGGTATTGGCCTACGAGCTTGACGAGGTCGGTCCGGTCCTTGACCGCCTCGATGTCGTCCTGCCGGATCCGCCCCGCCATGTGCCGTCCTCGCGCTAGAGGAGCCACCCCTGGGGAAGGAAGAGCCGCTCGTAGGTCCGCAGGGCGTACCGGTCCGTCATGCCCGCGATGTGATCGGCCACGTGGGTCGGAAGGTCGCCCGGAGACCGATGGTACTCGGCCGGCAACTGGTCGGGATGCTCGAGGTAGTGGGCGAAGAGGTCGCGGATGAGCTTCACGGCTTTCTCGTGATCCTCGCGGGTGCCCTCGCGCAGATAGACCTGCTCGAACATGAAATCGCGCAGCGTGTCGAGCGCGGTGAAGACCTCCGGCGAGAGCCGGACCTCGGGCTGATCCTCGCTCCGCGTGACGAGGTCCGTGACCAACGTGCTGATGCGCTGCGAGTGCGTCTGCCCCAGCACGGCGAGCGGACCGGCGGGCAACTCCCCCGGCGACAGGACGCCCGCGCGCACGGCGTCGTCGAGATCGTGGTTGAGGTAGGCGAAGCGGTCGGCGAACCGCACGACCTGTGCCTCGAGCGTGGAGGGCGGCGGCATGGACCACGGGTGATGCACGATGCCGTCGCGCACCTCCCAGGTGAGGTTGAGCCCGTCGCCCTCGTTCTCGAGGTATTCGACGATGCGCAAGCTCTGCTCCGAGTGGCGGAACGGCCGACCCAGGAACGGCGTCAGCGCCTGCTCACCCAGGTGACCGAACGGCGTGTGCCCCAGGTCGTGGCCGAGCGCGATCGCCTCGGTGAGGTCCTCGTTCAGGCGAAGCGCGCGCGCGGCGGTGCGCGCGATCTGCGAGACGTCGAGCGTGTGGGTGAGCCGGACGCGGTAATGGTCGCCCTCGGGCGCCAGGAAGACCTGGGTCTTGTGTTTGAGACGGCGGAACGCCTTGGCGTGCACGATGCGATCCCGGTCGCGCTGATAGACCGTGCGCAGCGCGTCCTGGGGCTCCTCGCGCTCCCGCCCTTTGGTCGCGTCGGCGAACTGCGCCCGCGCAGACAGGGTCTGGCGCTCGATCTGCTCGGAGCGCTCACGCGGCGTGAGCGAGGTCATCACCCGACCATCGTAGCCGCGACGCCCGACAGGCCGTCCGCGCGTGCCGTCCGTAGTACCCCCGACCGAACGAAGACGAGCCGAAGGAGCCCAGCCATGCGCATCCGCACCTCAGCCGCGATCCTCGCGATCGCCCTCACGTCGGCAGCCTGTGCCAGCAACGGCGGAACCAGCAGCGGCGGCGCCGGGTACGGCGGCGCAACGTCGGCGGCCGCGATCCCTCCCCCGAGCGGGCAGGACACGACCGGCGGCGGCAAGTACAGCTACGGATCCCCGTCCACATCCGGAGGCGCGGCCGGCTCGGGACCCGTCAGCCTCACGATCACCCAGGCGAACTACCAGTTCACGCCGTCGACGCCGACGGCAGCGCAGGGCGCCACGGTCCGCATCACCAACTCCACCACGGCGACCCCGCATACCTTCACCATCGCCGGGACGCCGATCGACCTGACGGTGAACCCGTCCACCTCGCAGACGGTGACGCTCGACCTTCCACCGGGCACGTATCCGTTCTTCTGTCGCTTCCACCACAGCATCGGCATGAAGGGAACGCTGACGATCGCGGCGAAGTAGCCGCTTAGGCCCGAGCAGGCCCCTCGACGGCGGCCTTCTCGAAGACCGCCAGCCGCCACGACAGGCGCACGCGTTCGGCGCGTATCCGCTCGAACCCCGCCGCGCCGACCTTCCGGTCCACCGCAGCGAGATCGTGCAGGTGGACACGGAACCCGCGGTACTTCTTGTGGCGCAGCCGGTACCAGTGGTTCGCTGACCACAGGAGGAACCGGTTGAGCAATCCGGCGATACCGGTGTCGAGCGGCACCGTGAACGCGAAGACGGCGCGGGCGGCTCCCGTGGTGTTGGCGATCAGGGCGCCCACGTTCGGGTAGCAGCACAGGACGCGATTAAGTACGACGATGTCCGCCGGCTCGAGCGGCACATCGGCTCCGTCGCCCACCACAAAGGTCGCGCGGTCGGCCAGTCCCCTCGACGCGGCCAACTCCCGCGCGTATCGCACGGCGCCTGGGCCCAGATCCACACCCGTTCCCCTGCGCGCGCCTCGCGCCAGTAGGCCCAGCATCAGGTCGCCGACACCGCACCCGACGTCGAGGACGGTGCGCCCCTCCAGCCCGCAGGCGGCGATCGCGTCCATGAACGGCGCGGTGAAGCCCGTGACGGTCTCCTTGGACCGCGCGCGGCGCGCGCTGTGCGCCGCCCATTCGTCGAAGCAGCAGCTCGTGCGACCGTCATCCGCCTGCGCTTCATCGTTCTGATCCATCGTAGAGGACTCTACGCCGCTCCCGCCGATAGGCTCCGGTCACCGCCCGCCGAACACCCGGTAGTACAGGTAGGCGAACGTCTCGCGTGCGTACGCGGTCATCCGCGTGACCCTCGTGTCGTACGCGGAGGTCCACGTTGCGGACGCGTACCCGCGGAGACCGAGATCAGCCGCCATCCGTTCGATCCGTGCGTTGTGCCACGGATCGGAAACGAGGAACGCGCTGTGGAGGCCGCGCTGGTCCATGACCTTGGCCGCCGCGCGCAGGCTCTCCCACGAGGTGTGCCCCACCGGGACCGAGGTGACTGCGGCCGCCGGGATGCCGCTGGCGATCAGGTAGTCGCGCCCGGACGCGCCTTCGGTGGTGCGATCGCCGGGCTGGTTGGAACCAAGGACGATCACGTGCACGGCCCGGCCCTCTTGATACATGAGCAGCGCGTGATCAAGGCGGCCTTTGAAGACGGGCGACGGCTTCCCGTCGTACTGGGCCGCGCCCAGCACCACGATGGCGTCGGCCGTCTGGACATCGCTGGCGTCGTCGTGGTGGGCCTCCCGCCAGACGGTGGCGGCGGAAAGGCCCACGACGGTGAGGACGCCGAGGAGGGCGAGCGCGAGGACGCTCAGGACCGGATGCCGACGCAGGCGGCTCACCGACCCAGCCTAGCAACGTCCCCACGCGCATCAGTCGGCGCACGCCGAACGGGTCCGAACCACGAAGCGCGGGGTAGCGCCCGTCGCGACCACGAGTCCGTCGAGCGTGGCTCGGTCGCGGGCGACCGCCCCGAGGACGTATCCCGAGCCCGCCGATGCCGGCAGGCCCGTGAAGCAGACCGACGGCGCCGCCATGAGGGCGCCGCCGAGGACGGGAGCCAACGCTCGGGTCTGTTCGTCCAGCCCGTCGGGGTCCTCGGCCACGTGGAACACGGCGAACCAGAAAGTCCCCGTGGGTCCGACCGAGGGCGGCGACACCGTCTCCGTCGCGGTCGCCGTCGCGGTCGAGCCGGCGAGCGTGGGACCGGACGACGCCGGCTCCGCCGGCACCGACCCTCCGGACGAGCAGCCCGGGCCCGCGACCATCGATAGGGCCACGACCAGAGTCAGCCACGCGCCGTTCTTCAGGCTCACGGCGTCACCACCCAGCTCTCGTCGCGATACTCGGGGAGGCGCTGACGCAGATCCGTCAGCGCCGCCATGACGTCCGCGTCGGACGAGAGGATCATGAGGGCCCCGTACACGCCCGGCAGGATAGCCTCGGGCGCCGTGCTCGAGTCCACGACCTGGATGGGGGCGTTCGCCCCGTACGTCTGGAGCATCTTGGCCGCCGCTTCCTCTGCCTCCTTGCGCTCGGCGAAGTCGCCTAGCAGCAGGCCGACCTCGGGGATCTGTTCGGCCGCCGACCCGGCGTGCTCCTCCAACGACGGCCAGTGCCCGCGCGGCGGGGCGAACCTCCCCCGGCGCGACCGTCGGTCCGGATCGGCGGTGTCGAGCGGGTCGGCGGAGGTGGTGCCACACCCGAGCTGGCGCTCCCCGCCCGGTCCTTCGGCCACGAGATGGAAGGCACCCGAACGGACGTCCGGGACCTGCCACACCCTGCGTCCGCCCTCGATGCCGGCGAGGTAGCGCTCGCCAGCAAGTGTGCGGAGCCGGGCCACGGCGCCACTCGCCGTCAGCCGCCACAGCTGGAACGAGGGCAGGTGCGTGGCCGTGCCGCGACCCGTGATCCGCACGAACTCCACAACTCCTCCGGGCCGCGCGACGGGGGTGCGGACGGCCGTCCACCGATCGACGCCCGCTGAGAAGTGCGTCGCCGCGCGCCACCGCTCGCTCACCCGGTCGTAGGACCAGAGGTTGTTGAGGCGTTCGTCCTCCGGAACCGCGAGCGTGGGCGGCATGGAGACGGCCGCGACGATCCGATCCGGGGACTCGAAGACCGGGGAGAACACCGTGCCTCCCTGGACGGGTCCTGGCACGGCGGTCACCGTGCCGGCGCGCGAGCGGATGCGCAGTCCCGTCCCCACCGACCATGCGAGGTCGCCGCGCGGGGACCAGGCGGGATTCACGGCCTCGGCACGCTGCGGGAGCCGCACGGTGCCGTGGTCGGTGACGATCACGACGACGTCGGGACCGAACCGGTCCTCGACGTAGGCGACGCCGAACCTCGAGGCGGTCACGTGACGCAGCATGCCCGTGTGCGCGGGGAGCCCCGCGAGGCGGGCGGTTCCCCCGGCGCCGACGGCAACCAATCGGTTCCGCCGCACGGCGACGATGCCCGAGGACCCCGCAGCCTCCGAGCCGAACGGGCGGACCGTCGCCGACGCGACGGGACACGAAGTGACGTTCGACGGCGACCTCCGGTGACCCGACGCGATCTCGGCCCCGTCGGCCTGTGCGGGCGAGGGGCCCGAGAAGAAGCCGAGCCCCGCCAGGGCGAGCGCTACCGCGACCACCGTGGAGGGCAGGACGAACCACGACCTACGCAACATCGGACCTCCTCATCGGGGAAGGGAACAGCGGCTCTTGATCGGCGGCTAGTAGTTGGTGACGTACTGGAAGTGCATGGGGTCGGGTCTTGACCAGTTGATGCCCCAGAAGAAGTGGTGCCCCGGCGCCGCCCCGCGCCAGACGTCGGGCAGGAACGTGCCGTAGTTCACGCCGTCGGCCCCGTGACCGTTCCAGTGGTCTTGACCCATCGGGTTGCGCTGCCAGTTCGTGTCGACGGCCGCCCCCCACGAATGGACCGACCATGAAGTGGAGCCTGCGATCAGCCGACAGTTGTAGGCGCCCACGCCCGGGTAGGGTGCGGCGTCCTTGCGGGCGTCGCTGACGTGGCCACGGACGTTCCACGAGACGTCGCGCTGGATGTACGGGTGATAGTTGACGTAGCCCGCCGTGAACGGCTTGCTCTGGGACGGCCAGAGCGAACGGGCGCTGTGGGAGCGGTCGGTGCACTTGGGGCCGAACGTATGAACCATCTCCGAGTACCCGGACGGCCGCGGGGGGATCCCCCTGGCCGAATGATCGTGCGCCCATCCGGGCTCCGGCGAGGCCGAAGCTGAGGGGGACGCCCACACGATCCCGGCCCACATCACACACGCGAGCGCCACACCCGCCCCTCCCCCGACCCACGGGACCGGCTTCTTCGGATCAGTCCGCGACTGCATGCACCACCTCCTGCGATCAGGGGGAGGCGGGGGAGGTCAGACGCTACGCCGGTTCGCGCATCGCTTCCGTGACCGGCGTCACCCTTCGAAAGAGCGGCACCCGCGATGGACGTCGATGCCCGCTACGCAGGGCCTGCCACGGCGGCCTGACCGGCCGCCAGGCGGGCCGTCTCCACGCGGAAGGGTGAGCAGCTCACGTAGTCCAGGCCCAGCTCGGCGCAGAACACGACGCTGGCCGGGTCGCCGCCGTGCTCGCCGCAGATCCCCAGGTGCAGGTCCGGGTTGGCGGCCCGCCCATCGGCCACGGCGATCTCCATCAGCCGCCCAACGCCGGGGCGATCCACCGTAACGAACGGGTTGGCCGGCACCAGCTTGCGCTCCTCGTAGAGGCTCACGAACTTGCCGATGTCGTCGCGGCTGAACCCGAACGCGGTCTGCGTGAGGTCGTTCGTCCCGAACGAGAAGAAGTCGGCGCCCCGCGCGATCTCTCCCGCCGTCACCGCCGCGCGCGGCAGCTCGATCATGGTCCCCCACTCGAGATGCTCCAGCGTCACGCCCTCGCGCTCGAGGATCTCCCGCGCCACGGGCTCGAGCTCGGCGCGCATCTGGACCAGCTCCGGCGCGGTGGCCACCAGCGGGATCATGATCTCGACCTGGGGGTCCCCACCGTCCTGCTTGACCCTGACCGCGGCCTCCACGATGGCGCGAACCTGCATCGCGTAGAGGCCGGGCTTCACGATCCCCAGCCGCACCCCGCGCAGGCCCAGCATGGGGTTCATCTCGTGGAGCTCGTTCACCTTCTGCAGGATGCGCTCGCGTTCGGCCGTGTCCTCGCCGCGCTCCCTGGCGAGCGCTACCTCCACCGCGAGCGAGACCTGATCGGGCAGGAACTCGTGCAGCGGCGGGTCCAGCAGCCGCACCGTCACCGGCAGCCCGCTCATGGCCGTGAAGATGCCGACGAAGTCCTCGCGCTGCAGCGGCAGGAGCACGTCGTAGGCGGCCTGCTCCTCCTCTGGCCTCTCCGCGAAGATCATCTGGCGCACGGACCGGACGCGCTCCTCGCCCAGGAACATGTGCTCGGTCCGGCACAGGCCGATGCCCTCCGCCCCGCGCTCGCGCGCGTTCGTGGATTGGTCGGGCGTGTCGGCGTTCGCGCGCACGCGCAGCCTCCGACGCTCGTCGGCGTGCGCCATCAGCGCTTCGAACGCACGCCAGATCTCGGCCTCGCGGGCGGCCTCATCGCCCGATCGAGCCTTCTCCAGCACGGACTCCGCCATGGCGAGCTCGCCGACGTACACGTTGCCCGAGAACCCGTCGATCGTGATGACGTCGCCCTCCTTGGCCGTGGTCCCGTTCGCCGTGAACGCCTTCGCGGCCGGATCCAGCTTGATGGCGTCCGCGCCGCAGACCGCGGGGATGCCCTCGCCTCGCGCCACCACCGCCGCGTGCGAGTTCGTCCCGCCGGCGCTCGTGAGGATCCCCTGTGAGGCGATCATGCCGTGGTAGTCGTCGGGCGTGGTCTCGCGCCGGACCAGGATCACGGGCTCGCCGCGACCCGCCCACTCCTGGGCCTGGTCGGCGCTGAACACCACCTTGCCCGTGGCCGCGCCGGGCGACGCGTTCAGCCCGTTCGCAATCGGGTCGGCGCCATCGGCCTCGACCCGCCGCTTGAATAGCTCCTCCAGCCGGTTCGCGTCCACGCGCAGTAGCGCCTCGTCCGGCTCGATCAGCCCCTCCCCGAGCATCTCGTGCGCGATCACCCATTCGGCCAGCGCGGTGCGCTTGCCCACGCGCGTCTGCAGCAGCCAGAACTTCCGCGTCTCGATCGTGAACTCGATGTCGCACATGTCGCGGTAGTGGCCTTCGAGCGTGTCCATGGCCGCCCTCAGCTCCGCGTAGGCCGCCGGGTCCAGCTGCTCGAGCTCCGCGATGCGCAGCGTGTTGCGGATCCCCGCGACGACGTCCTCGCCCTGTGCGTTGGACAGGTAGTCGCCGTAGGGCACCTTCTCCCCCGTGGACGGGTCGCGCGTGAACGCCACGCCCGTGCCGGAGTCGTCGCCGCGGTTGCCGAACACCATGGCCTGGATGTTCACGGCGGTCCCCAGGTCGTCGGAGATCTTGTTCTTGCGGCGGTAGTCCACGGCCCGCTTGCCATTCCACGAGGAGAACACGGCGTCGATGGCCAGCCGCAGCTGGTCCTTCGGATCCTGCGGGAACGGCTCGCCCGTGTGCTCCTGGTAGATCGCCCGGTACCGCTCGATCAACGCGGCCAGGTCGTCCACGTCCAGGTCGGTGTCCTGGGTGCCGGCGCCCTTGCCCGCCTTCGCCTCGTCGAGCGCCTCGTCGAACGCGTCCGCGGGGACGTCCATCACGATCTTGCCGAACATCTGGATGAAGCGGCGGTAGGCGTCGTTCGCGAACCGCAGGTCGCCGCCCGTCTGCTTGGCCAGGCCCTTCACGGACTCGTCGTTCAGGCCCAAGTTGAGGACCGTGTCCATCATGCCGGGCATCGAAAACTTCGCGCCCGAGCGCACGGACACGAGGAGCGGATCGTCGGCGTCACCCAGGTCCCGGCCCATGGCCTCCTGCAGGTGGGCCAGGTGCTCCCCGGCCTCCTGCAGCATCTCCGGCGGCGCGCCCTTGTTGGCCAAGAAGTTCAGGCACGCCTCGGTGGTGATGGTGAACCCGGGCGGGACCGGCAGCCCCATGTTCGTCATCTCGGCGAGGTTGGCCCCCTTGCCGCCGAGCAGGTCCTTCATATCCTTGTTGCCCTCAGAGAAGTCGTAGACGTACTTGGTCACGGCAAGCCTCCGGCGCGGATCGAACGGTACGAGAGCGCCAGTCTACGGCGAGGGGATGGACGCTCCATGAGTGGCAGGTGGTCCGTCGATACTGGGGCGCCGACGCTCGGCAAGGCGAGGCTCGAAGTGATCGACGGCGGGATGCTCGACGGTCTACCCTGTGAGTGTTCCTTCATGGGTCGAATTGCCGACCTGGAGGCCCACATGAAGAGATGGCTCATCGCTATCGGAATCAGCCTCCTTGTGGTCCCGCTCGTTGGGACGGCCGTCTTCGCAAGGCATCCTTCGCATCCCGCTCGCGCTCGGCGCGTGGTCCTGAAGCATCCTGTCGTAGCTTCTACGATGAGTCGTTCCATCGCCCCCGGCCAAGGGCATCCTCCGATCTCGGAGGTCGAAGCAGTGGATCGAGCTTGGCAACAGATGGGGGATGTCCATCCCGCGAGCGTCCTTGCCGTCTACGTCAGCTGGAACCAGCAAGCCATGTGGGTCATCTCATTCCAGGGTGGCGATATCTGTCCTCCTGTGACGGGTTATCCGGGTGCGGATGTCGCGCGTCGATGCGTTGGGAGCACATGGAACGTCAAGATCGATGCAACCAGCGGAGCGTGGGTCGACACATTTGCTGGAGGCCCGGCTACCAGTCTGGGTACAGCCTCCCCCGCTCCTTCCATCGCCAAGATCCTCAGCGGCGGGTGGTTGCGGGAGTAGCACTGCCGTCCACTCGCCGTCCAAGGATCGGCTGAGGAGCGGCGCTCACCCCCGACTACGATGCCAACACCATGAAGGTCTTCATCAGCTATCGCCGCGACGACGCGGCCGGGCATGCCGGTCGCCTGGCCGATGCGCTCGTGGCTCGCTACGGCGCCGACGCCGTATTCATCGACGTCGAGACGATCGGGGCGGGCGAGGATTTCGTGGAAGCGATCGATCGAGCGCTTTCGACGGCCGACGCCGCGCTCATCGTCATCGGCCCGGGTTGGCTGCGGGCGGAACGCACGGACGGCGGCCGTCGGCTGGACAACCCCAAGGACTTCGTCAGGCTCGAGGTCGAGGCCGCTCTTCGGAGCGGGCTGAGGACGATCCCCGTCCTGGTCGGGGGGGCATCGATGCCCGCGCCCGACGAGCTGCCGCCGACGCTCGTCTCGCTCCCTCGGTTGAACGCCGCGGAGCTGGTGGACCGGAGGTTCCACGCAGATCTGGAGTCGCTGCTCGACGACCTCGAGGGTCGCTCCATCCGACCCGATCGCCGGACGACCCATCTGCCGCCGCAGCCGACCCCGTTTGTAGGCCGCACGTCGGAGCTCACGGCCGTGCGCGACCTGCTGGGTCGAGACGACGTTCGGTTGGTCACACTGACCGGTCCGGGGGGGACCGGGAAGACTCGGCTGGCGATCGAGGTGGGCACGACCCTCAGTGACCGGTACCCGGAGGGAATCTGGTTCGTCGGACTGGCCGCCTTGCGCGATCCCGATCTGGTGGCAGCGACCATCGCGACGACCCTTGGCCTGCGGGAGGGTCCCGGCTCGACGCCACAGCAGACCATCGAACGACACCTCCGCAACCGGCGCGTCCTCTTGGTCGTCGACAACGTCGAGCAGCTCCTTCCGGAGGCGGCATCGCTGTTGGGAGACCTGCTCGTGGCAGGCCCTGCCATCGAAATGGTGGTCTCCAGCCGCGAGTCGCTGATGATCCGGGCCGAGCACGTCTACCCGGTCTACGAGCTCGAGACCGAGGACGCCGTCACGTTGTTCCTCGAGCGGGCGCGAGCCGCGGGCGCGGATATCGAACCCGATGCGGCCTCGAGGACATCGATCGACGCTATCTGCGCGCGGCTCGAAGGGCTGCCGCTCGCGATCGAGCTCACCGCATCACGCCTCAAGTTGCTCTCCCCCACGGAGGTGCTGGCCCGTCTCGACGCCCGTCTGCCCATGCTGATCGGCGGGGCGCGCGATGCGCCGGAGCGCCAGCGGACCATGCGCGCGACCATCGCATGGAGCTACGACCTACTGGCGGAGGATGAGCGGCGGCTGTTCGCGCGGCTCGCGGTCTTCGTCGGTGGGTGCTCGCTGGATGCCGCCGAAGCGATATGCGGCGCCGACATCGAGACCGCGGGCTCCCTCGTCGACAAGAGCCTGCTCCGGCGGGTGGAACGATCCGGCGGGCAGACCCGATACGTCAGCCTCGAAACGATCCAAGAATACGCGCTCGAGCGGCTCGCCGAGCTTCCCGAGGCCCCCGAGCTGCATCATCGGCATGCCGAGCACTTCCTCGCCCTCGCGAAAGAGGCGCTCCCCGGACTCAAGGGCAGCGAGCAAGATGTCTGGATCGAGCGGCTCGAGTCCGAGCACGACAACTTCCGAGGGGCGCTCCGATGGTCTCTGGACGCGGGTGACCGTGCGACCGCCCTCGACCTCGCCGCCACGCTGTGGCTCTTCTGGTACATGCGTGGCCACGTCAGCGAAGGACGTGCGTGGTTGAACGAGTCGCTCGCGGGAGTGGATCGAACTCCATCGGTTGCCACGGCCCTTGCGCTCGCGGGCGCCGGATGGCTGGCTGGCGAGCAGGGAGCCGACGAGACTCGCGAGCTGCTCGAGGCGGCGCTGCGATGTTCAACGGAAGCAGAGCCGACGACGAGTGCACTCATCCTCTCGTTCCTCAGCGGATGTCTGCCCGAGGATCCGGCACGAGCGCGAGCGTTGAGCGAGCGATCGGTCTCGGTCGCTCGAGAGGCGGACGATCGGTGGATGTCGGCGATCGCGATGAACAACCTCGCCGAGCTCTACCGAGAGGACGGCGACAACGAGCGGGCCACGGCCCTCTACGAGGAAAGCTACCGGATCGCGCGCGAGATCGGGAACCACTTCCACGTTGCGCTCTACATGAGCAACCTCGCGGAGATGGCGTTCCTCGCCGGAGACGTCGCTCGTGCGCAAGGGTTGCTCTCCGAGGTCGTCGAGATCACGACGGCGCGCGGAGATCGGCGCCACCTGTCGATCGCGCTGCTGGACCTCGGCTGGGTTTCGCTGGCCGAGGGGCGGTACGAGGCATCGTCGGAACACTTCCGAGAGGCTCTCCCGGTGCTGCGGGGGCTCGGCGGCCTGCCCCTGTCGGTTTCGGCGCTGAGGGGCCTGGCGGCGGTCGCCGCAGTGCACGGGGACGACACCCGTGCCGGCCGACTCGAGGGAGCTGCCGACGAGCTCGAAGCTCACGTCGGCGTGCTCCCTACCCCTCCGGATGCCGGCGCCCACATGCTGCACCTGGCCGCCGCCCGCGCTCGAGCGGGCGATGGTTGGGCCGTCTTCCGTGATGAAGGCCGGTTGATGGATCTGGATCAGGCGTTGGAATACGCGATGCAGGCGGGCCCCCTAGGCATCACGACGGTCGGCCTCCAGCCCTAATGGCTCCCGAGCAGCCGAAGGAACAAACTGTTCTCCGAGCCACCGGCGGGTGAGCACTGATACGCCCAGGGCCGTGGAGCCCTAGGTCTAGATCGTGCCCCCGCCGGGCGCCGAGGACCCGACGGCTGGTGGGATGTCGTGCCTTCAGAGCACTGATCCATCATGGCGCCGCGCACTCCTCCAAGGCTCGAACGACAGGACGAGTGGAAGGAGGACGCGTTGATCTTCGTTGGGATCGACTGGGCAGAGGCTCCTCACGATGCCTGCGTCATGAACGCCGAGGGAGTAGTGGTCGCCAAGGGCCGGGTGCCCGATAGTGTGGAGGGCCTGGGCAGATTGCACGAGATGATCGCTGCCCATGCCGAGGATCCGTCCCAGGTCGTGGTGGGCATCGAGATCGACTGTGGACTGCTGGTCGGGGCCCTGGTGGCCTCGGGCTACGCACTTAGAGGATGCCGCAGCGAACTGAGCCGTTCGAAGATCGGCCTTGCTACGCGCCGACAAAAGACCGGATCGAGCAGACATTCGGGTCGAGCTCCTCGACCGATCCCGACGCCGACCACGTCGAGCGGACGAGCAGATCTGTGGCGGCGTCTCCGCTGCCGCGGATCACGCCGACGCGAGCCCCCAACGCCAGGGCGAGTCGATACTCGAAGGCCGAGATCGCCCCGCCCGCGAGGGCGATCATGCGGACCGACGCCGGGCTGATCCCGCTCGCCAGCACGTCGGCCCAGTAGCGGAGGGGTTCCCGGGGGCCGAAGGTGTTCCCGTCGGAACGCCGCAGCTCGGAGTACCGACGTGGATCGTCGTCGACCGCGACGCTATCGGGGACCGACCCGGGCAAGTAGCCGACGACCCTCGCTCCCGTCCCGCCCAAGTCGCCCGCGAGCGCGCTCACACCTTGCCGGGTCCCTCCTGAGATGACGCTCCCGTCCCAACCCTTCATCGCCGAGAGGATCACGTCGGCGTATCCGCGTACCTGCTCGTCGACCGCGGCGCTGGAACCGCCTGCGAGGATGACCACCGGCGGAGCGAGCGGCCATGCGCCCGGGGTCGCCAGATCTTGGATCGCACGAGCGTCTTCGGAACCGAACCGGACCGCCTCCCCCAGGGTGAGGAGCCGGCGAGCGTCTTCGAGACCCTCGATCTCACCGGCCGATGTCCCGAGCCGTTCGAGCGATGCTCGCGAGGTCGCGATCTGGAAGCCGGCCACGCTCCTGCCGATCGCCGTGGCGTAGGCGGTGAGGGCATCGAGCGGTTCCCCCAGGAGCAAGCGGAACTTCCCCAGGTCGAACCAGGCCCACGGGAGGTTCTCGCCGGCCTCCCCCTGCTCGGCGCAGCGGGCCGCCGCGGCGCCGATCGCAGCCGTGCGTCGTTCCACCCGCGTGAGGTCGCCGCTCGCCGCGATCTCGTACTCGAGGAGGTTCCCCAGGGCATACGGATGGGACGGATCCATGTCGTGGGCCTGCACGTACAGCTGGCGAGCCCTGCCATCATCGATCCCTTTCCAGGTGCCGGCCAGGGCTGCGGCGGCATCCGGGCCGGCCCCGAGCTCGACGGCTCGTGCCAGGAGGGCGCGGCCCTCCGCGAGTCTCTCCGCATCATCCGGACTGCGCGTGAGCGCCACCCCCAGCTGCTCCGCGACGACCGGGTCGTCGGTGTCCTCGGTCCCCAACAGGCCGATCACCGCGTCCCACGCCGCGAGGCGGTACGCGAGGTCGGCGGCCTCACGGCGAGAGCCCGCCAAACCCTCCGCCTCCCCGAGCGTCAGGACATGGACAGCCCGATCGAGCGCCGAGGTCGCTCCGTCGCCGTCACCCTTCGCCAGCCGATCCTGCCCGGCGCGGATCAGCGCCTCCCCGGTCCTGCGCACAAACCCCGGGTCCAGTGTCGTCCCGAGCTCTTCGCGTAGCTCCAACGCTCGGTCGAGATGCTCGGAGACCGGTCGCGGATCCGACGTCGTGCGCTCGAGGTGGTCGGCGGCTCCCTCGTGCAGCGTCGCGGCCATCTCACGGGTCATCAGATCCGAGACCACTTCGCGCAGCAGCGCCTGGCGGAAACGCAACGTGTCCGCCCGGTCGGGAATCTCCGCCACCAGTTCCCGACGGATCAGCTCGTCCGATGCCGCCCGAATCTCCTCCTCGTCGACCAGGGGCGTGAGCGACGCGACCGCGTCGATCGAGAAGGCCGAACCGAGGACGGCGCCTGCGTCGAGCACCGCCCGCTCGACATCCGGCAGCTGGTCTATGCGGGCCGCGAGGACCGCACGGACCGTGGAGGGGATCTTGAGCGCCTCAAGGGGGACCGTCGGCTCCCAGGCTCCGCCATCGGCGCGTCGGATCGCCCCGTCCTCGAACAGCATCCGCAGGGTTTCGCCGAGGAAGAGTGGGTTTCCGCCCGCGCCCTCCACGATCTTCGATCGGAGCCCGGCATCGACGCTCCCGCCCAGCAAGCGATCCACGATGCTCTCGGCGGCCGAGGTCGCCAGCGGCACCAGCTCCACCAGCCGGACCCCCTGCTCGGCGGTCTCAAGCCAAGATGGATGATCCTCGCGAAGCTCGGGGCGCGCGCCGAGCACGAGCGTGATGTCGCCGGTGGCGCCGGCGACCGCGTCATGGAGGTCCTCGATCGCGTCGAGGTCGGCGAGGTGGGCGTCGTCGACTACCATCATCAAGGGCCGCTCCTCCGCGAGCTTCGACAGGATCTGCTGGGCCGCCCATACTGCTGCTCCAGCTTCCGCATCTCCCTCGAGCAGGTGTGCGACCTGGCCCGCGATGACGCTGGCCTGCTCACGGCCGACCAGCAGCTCTTCGACGGCGGACGGCGCGATCATGTCGTCATCGCCAGCCTCCAGTGCCTCGCGGATCAGTGCCGGCAGCGGCGAGCCTCCGGGCACCTCGCGCGCGAACAGGACCCGGGCGTGATCCTCCAGCGCGAACCGGAGATCCTCGAGCAAACGGCTCTTTCCTATCCCGGGCGGGCCGAGGACGCAAGCCACCCTCACCGGATCCCCTTCCTCGCGCTCCTGGACGAAACGCAGAAGTTCCGCGCGCTCCTCATCGCGACCGAGCACGGGTGCCACCAGGCGCCGCCGCGTGTCGCCTTCATGCACCGCCACGAGGCGGAACGCTGGCACCGGTTCCGACTTGCCTTTCAACGTGAGCGGCTCGACCAACTCGACGTCCACGCGATCCCCCACCAGAGCGCGAGTCGCTGCGCCGATCAGGATCTGGCCGGGTTCCGCCGCCTGCTCGAAACGCGCCGCGACGTTCACGGCATCCCCTGAGACGAACCCCTCTCCGCTGGCCGGATCACCTGACACGACATCGCCGGTGTTCACTCCGGTCCGGATCTGCACGCCGGTCCCGTAGCGTTCGATGAGGTCGGCATTCATCGCCTCGACGGCGTCGCGGAAGTCGATCGCAGCGCGGACGGCTCTCAGCGCGTCGTCTTCATGCAGGCGGGGCACGCCGAAGACACCTACGACCGCGTCTCCGATGAACTTCTCGACGGTGCCACCGTGGCGCTCGAGGATGCCTCGCGCCGTAGCGTAGAAGCGGGTCATGATTGAGCGAAGCGCCTCCGGCTCGAGCCGGTCTCCTAGTTGGGTGGACCCCTTCATGTCGGCGAACAGGATCGTGACGACCTTGCGACGGTCGACCGCAAACGTCCGACCGAGCGGCTCGGCGCACGTCATGCAGAAGCGAGCGCGATCGGGGTTGCGCTCTCCACAGCTGACGCAGGTCTTCATATCGGGACCGTAGATGACCACGCGGTTGGTGGCGAGCCTCGCGTCTCTGCGAGATGTCTCGTCAGGGGTGACTGCCCAGGGTCTCCAAGGCCGTTGGATCGCCCGAGAACACCAGGTTCACGCGTGTGGCACCCGCCTCCTGGACGGCGCCGGGCGTGTCGCCCGCGTCGAGCCAGTCCTGCGCCGCGCCGGCGAACGCCTGGGCGTCCTCCGGCGACTCCCACGCCGTCGCCAGCACGACCGCGGTGTGCGTCCCGTCCGACCAGGCCCGGTAGAGGCCGCCGTCCCAGCCGGCGGCGGCGTCCGAGGCCGTGGCGTCGTCCAGGCGGAGGGCGAGCATCGCTCGCAAGAACTCCTCGCCGACCTGCATGACGTCGAGGTCGTGCCAGCCCTTGCCCAACTCCGCCGAGCGGTCGGACACGTCGAGCGGCGTGGGCACGTCGCTCGGGTACCTCTCGGGGTGTATCACCTGCTCGGTGGAGACGGGGAGGTGCTGCAGCGCCTGGTCGATCTGTGCGGTGCCGCCGCGCTGATCCATCGCCGTCATGAACGCCTGACCCGCCGTGTAGGGCCAGAGCTCCATCGCTACCAGGAAGGGTGGGATGCCCGCGAGCGAAGGCTGCTCGCCGCCGCCGAGGTCACCGCCCGGGAACCGCGTGATCACCTGCGTGGCGAAGTACTGCGCGCTCCCCTCCACCGCGCCGAGGGCCGCCTGGAACCGCTCGTCCTGGCAGTGGGCCGCCAGCGGGTCGATGCGCGTGAGGTCGAAGTGCTGGTCGTCGATGGCGTGGGTCAGCTCGTGCGCCAGCACGAAGCGCTCGTTGAGGTCGAGGGACGTGTCCCCGATGTACACGAGCTGCCCGTTCTCCGGGTCGTAGAAGCCGATCACCTGGCCGGTCTGGAACGCGAGCAGCGCCCGGCGCAGGTCCTGCTGCGGCCCGATCACGCCGATCGTTCGCCAGGCCAGGGTCCGTCGGTCGTAAAGGTCGGCAGGGTAGGTGTCGTCGAACGAACGCGTGAGCTTGGCATCCATCTGCGCCTGGGTGATGGGATCGACGGCCACCGGATGGTCGTAGGTGAACCCTCGCACGGCCTCCACCTCGTGTTCGACCTGGGCGATCGCATCCGGCGTGGTCCCGGGCCGCACGGGCTTCTTGCTCCCGTTCTTGGGCGCCACGCAGAGCGCCCGCATGGCGGCGGCCGCGCTCCCCCGCCCCGTCGGAACCGGCGACGGTTGCTGCGACGGCGTCGCCCGCGGCGAGGGCGAGCCGTCGATGGCGCCCGGGCCCACCGTGAGCGTGCACGCCGCGCAGACGAGCGCCGCTGCCACCAGCGCGGCGGCGCGCCGCAGGAGGTGACGCACGCCGGGCTACCGCTTCCTCGGCAGGACCACGGCCAGCACGGCGATGACGATGGCCGCCAGCGAGAGCGCGGCCGAGAGCTTCAGCAGGGACAGGTCCTCGAGGAACGTGCGCGCGGCCAGCGCCGCGCTGAGGCCGGCCGCGAGCAGCAGCCCGAACGCCACCGCGTACAGGCTCAGCCAGCCGCGCGGCGTCTTCTCGGCTGCGCTCACAGGCGCTCTCGCAGGTAGGTCACGAGGTTCTCGATCGGCAGACGCTCCTGCGCCATGGTGTCGCGCTCGCGCACGGTGACCTGCCGGTCGTCCAGCGAGTCGAAGTCCACGGTCACGCAGAACGGCGTGCCGACCTCGTCCTGGCGACGGTACCGGCGGCCGATCGCCCCGGCGTCGTCGTACTGGCACATCCACGCGCCCTTCACCAGGTCGAACACGCGGCGCGCCTCGGGCACGAGCTTCTCGTTGCGTGAGAGCGGCAGCACGGCCACCTTGACGGGCGCCAGGTCGCGGTGCAGCGCCAAGACCGTGCGCTTGTCCACGCCGCCCTTGGCGGTGGGCGCCTCCTCCTCGCGGTAGGCGTCCAGCAGGAACGATAGGAGCGCGCGATCCACGCCGACCGCGGGCTCCACCACGTAGGGCAGGAACCGGCGGTCCCGCTCCTGGTCGAAGTAGGTGAGGTCCTCGCCGCTCGCCTCCTGGTGCGCTCGCAGGTCGAAGTCCGTGCGGTTCGCGATCCCCTCCAGCTCCCCCCACCCGAACGGGAACAGGTACTCGATGTCGACGGCCGCCCTGGCATAGTGCGCCAGCTCGTCGGGATCGTGCGGACGCAGGCGGAGGTTCTCCTCTCGAAGGCCGAGGGTGCGGTACCAGTCCATACGCTGGTTCACCCAGTAGGTGAACCACTCGTCGTCGGTCCCCGGCTCCACGAAGAACTCCATCTCCATCAGCTCGAACTCGCGCGTGCGGAAGATGAAGTTGTGCGGCGTGATCTCGTTGCGGAAGCTCTTGCCGATCTGTGCGATCCCGAAGGGGATCTTGCGTCGCGAGACCGTCTGGATCCGGGCGAAGTCCACGAACATCCCCTGCGCGGTCTCGGGACGCAGGTAGGCCTTGTGCTCGTCGTCCTTGACGGGACCGAGGTGTGTATCGAACATCAGGTTGAACTGCTTGGCCTCCGTGAAGGTGACGCCGCCGCAGTTGGGGCAGGCGGGCGCGCCGTCCTCGCCGGGCTCCAGGTGATCCTCGCGGAACCGCTGGTGGCAGGTCAGGCACTCGACCAGCGCGTCGGAGAACCCGCCCACGTGGCCGCTCGCCTCCCACACGCGCGGGGACATGATCACGGCCGCCTCCAGTCCGACGACGTCGTCGCGCACCTGGACCATGGCTCGCCACCACGCCTCGCGGATGTTCCGGCGCAGCTCCACGCCGATCGGACCGTAGTCCCAGGACGAGCGCAGCCCTCCGTAGATCTCCGAGGACTGGAAGGCGATGCCCCGGCGTTTGGCGAGGGCGGTGACGGCCTCCATGAGGTCGGTCATGCGGGCACTCCTCTCCCGGCCGCTGGCGGCGACCGCTGGCGTGGGATCCATGCTACCGGCGGGCTCCGTGCCCACGCGCCCTCGCCACAGAACCGTCACGAACGCGCCGAGACTTCAGGAAGACTGCGGCCTTCGGCCGACGTCTGCAGGCGCCGTGGTTGGGCGTCAGGCAGGACTACGATGGGGCGACGCAAGGGAACCCAGGAACATCGATCATGCGAGCACCCAGGTCCACCAGAGTCACCGTCTGCATCATCGTTGCGGCCGCCCTGGCCGTGAGTGCGACCTCATGTCGTTCGGGCCGCACGCCATCCTCGGCACGAGCGACTCAAACGGGACACGCAGACGGCGGAGCCGGTGAGCTATTCGGCCAGGCGTACTCAGGGGACCCGAGCAAGCCTGGGTATCCAAAAGCTTGGCGCGTCCACACCATCGAACAGGCTCAGGAGCAGGTCGATTTTCGGCTCTATGCACCCGACACGAAGATCACGGACCTGGCCACCATCACGGGCATCTATGTCTCACCTAGCGGATCCGTTGCCCTCGACTACCCTTCTCCCAGCAAGCCAACGGCGTACATCCTTCAGGGATACGTCGAGGTTTGGGAGGCCGCCTGGAAGGAAGGAGACCCGCTCTCATCCTATGAGGAGGACATCGCCGCGAACCCCGCTGACGGAAATAGGGTGGCAACGCTCGATGGTGTCCCAGCTCTTATCGTGCAGGCGCACTCCCGGGATGCTGTGGATGGGTCCAACGCGGCATTCGTTCGGATCGTGGTGGATGGGACCGAAGTGGAGATCTCCGGCGGCGAAGACCTGGACGCCTCTTCAGGATGTGGCGGTTTCGATCATCGATCAAGCGTCCAACTCGTGAAACGGAGCGCGAGAACGGCGACGTCCCGGCAGTGGACCACAGGTTCTCAGAGCGTCTCGTGGGAAGGCCTGGAGTTGACCCGCTCTCGTGGACACGGTTCGGTTGAGCGAACACAGGATCACGCATCTCCTCGATTGCGACAGGACTGAGGTGGCCGAGCGTCGAGTGACGACGCTGGCGTTGTAGAAGACTCCATGTAGTCGAACAGCGCGAGCTTCACATCGTCACGCGTGGGCCAGGTGTCTCGGTAGAGCAGATCTTTCTTGAGGCGCCCACGCGACGATCTGGCGGCTGAACAGATCCATCACCAGGCTGGGTCAACCTCCAGGCATCGACGGCAGCTACTCCCGGCTGCCACAGGTCGGCCAGCCCACACCGCAACCGCGGTAGATCCTGCGGGTAAAGGCCCCCGACCTCGGCCTGCAACGTCGCCACGGCCGCGATCAGCTACCCGCGCCCACGCCTGAGGTCGAGTCGTTCGTTCGTCCCCGATGACCGCTACTCGGGCAAGCGATCGACCGCAGGGGCGTCGGGCTCGCCGTCGTGCTCATGCGGGAGCCGTTGGCGCTGGATATCGTTGAACCACCCCACACCCGCGACCACGAGCACGATCACACCGATGACGAGGACCCAGCGGATCCCCACGGCGCCGATCACAACGAACACGAAGGCGATCGAGACAACGAACGGCCAGATCGATCCCGACACCTCGGGCTCTTCCGGTTCTTCGGGCTCCTGTCCGCGGGCGAACCGCCGTTCCGAGTGTCGGATCGCAAGGCCGATGTACAGGGCCGCGGCAGCACAGGTGAACAGGAGCACGGAACCCTGTCTCGCGCTCGATCCTGCGGTCACGGTCAACACAGCCCCGGCCAGCGCGAGGAAGGCCGCGAGAGCGAACCACAACCGGATCGAGGACCTCAACAGCCACCTCCGTCCATGCCGGGCTACCTCGGAACCGCAACGTAGAAGACGATGAAGAGCAAGACCCACACCACGTCGACGAAGTCCCAGTAGATCGCCGCCGCCTGGAGCGTCTCATGCTGCGCCCACTGCGTCTCCTTGTTCAGCGATTGGGCGCCCACCAGCAGGAGGAGGACGACGCCCGCCACCACGTGGGCCATGTGCAACCCCGTCATCACGTAGAAGAGCGATGGGTAGATGCCATCCTTGATGCCGAACGTGAGTCGTGAGTAATCGTAGGCCTGCAGGCCGAGGAAGCAGATGCCCATGAGGGCGGTGATCGCGATCAGCACCTGGGCCTGCGTGATCTTCCCACGACGCGCCGCACGGACGGCGAACTGGATGACGACGCTGCTCGCGATCAGGATCGTCGTGAGGATCGCGGGTATCGTGATCTCGGGCGGCGTGATGTCTGTGGGAGGCCACACCGCGGCCGCCGCTCGGAGCGAGAAGTAGGCGGCGAAGAACGCAGCGAAGAACATCGCCTCTCCCGCGACGAACAGGACCATGCCCATGACGGGACTGCTGGTGCCCGCGACCTCACGTTCGAGGCCAACCGGCTGCACGAGCGTGCTCATGTTGGCCCCCTTCCATCGCCCGGCGCGAACGCCGCGGCTCGCTCGTCGTACACGGGTCGGGTGGAGTGCACCTCGGGGACGTCATCGAAGTTGTGCGGTGGTGGTGGTGAGGTCGCCGCCCACTCCAGCGTGTTGCCGCTGCCCCATGCGTCGTCCGGAGCATCCTTGGGCTTGCGCAGCGACAGCAAGATATTCAGGAAGAACAGCACCATCGATACGGCGATCACGAACGCGCCCACCGTCGCGAGCGTATTCAACGCGGTCCAGCCGCGATCCGGAGCGTAGTCTGCGATCCGGCGCGGCATGCCTCGAAGACCGAGGATGTGCATCGGGAAGAACGCCAGGTTGAACCCGATCAGCTGGATCCAGAAGTGCCAGGTTCCGAGTCGCTTGCCCAGGAAGCGCCCTGTCATCTTGGGGAACCAGTAGTACATCCCCGCCATGATCCCGAACAGAGCGCCGCCGAAGAGCACGTAGTGGATGTGCGCGACCACCCAATACGTATCGTGGATCGCGAAGTCCATGACGGGCGATGCCATCCACACGCCGTCGATACCGCCGATCAGGAACATCGCGATGAACCCGAGGGCGAAGAGCATCGGAGGTTCGAAGCGGAGCTTGCCCTTGTGCAGGGTGGCGAGCCAGTTGAAGAAGAGGACTCCGGTGGGGATCGAGATCAGCTCGGTCGTGACGCTGTAGAAGGGGAGCTCCACCGTACCCGTCACGAACATGTGGTGCGCCCACACCGTGAACGAGAGCGCCGCCACCATGAGGAAGGCGAGCACGACCCCGCGATACCCGAAGAGCGGCTTCCCTGAGAAGACCGGCAGGATCTCGCTGACGATGCCCCACGCGGCGAGGATCAGGATGTAGACCTCCGGATGCCCGAAGAACCAGAACACGTTCTGCCATAGCAACGGACTTCCGCCCTGGGACGCGTCGAAGAACACCGTTCCGAGATGGCGGTCTGCGAGGGTCATGAGGAGGCCGGAGGTCAGGACCGGGGCCGCGAGGATGACCAACAATGACGTGGCTATCATGCTCCAGCAGAACACGGGGATCCGGAACATGGTCATGCCGGGAGCGCGCATCCGAAGGATCGTGACGATGAAGTTGATGGCTCCCAGGATCGAGGCGGTGCCGACGATCGCGAGACCTATCAGCCAAAGGTCTTCCCCGCTCCCGCCCTGCACCGACAACGGGGCGTAGCTGGTCCATCCGGCCGCCCCGGCCCCACCCTTCACGAGGAACCCCGAAAGGATGGTGAGCCCGCCCACCGGTAGCAACCAGAACGAGAGCGCGTTCACCCGCGGGTAGGCCATGTCGAGCGCCCCGATCTGGAGCGGGACGAAGTAGTTGCCGAATCCGGCGAGCATCGGGAACACGAAGAGGAAGATCATGAGCGTTCCGTGTTCCGTGAAGACCTGGTTGTACGCCTGCGCCGAGAGGATCTGTTGGCCCGGCCGGGCCAGCTCGGTGCGGATCAGGAGCGCCAAGATCCCCGCGACGATGAAGAAGCCGAGCGAGTTGGCCAGGTAGAGGATCCCGATCTTCTTGTGGTCGGTCGTCGTGATCCACCCAAGGATCCATCGTCCGAACGGTTCGGGACGTGCGACGGACGGAGCATCGATGACCGCCATCTCAGTCACCCCCTCCCGAAACCTTCAAGGTGAACGCTCCGGATATCATTTCTTCACGATGAACACACCGGACATCGACGGTCCGTGCACGTTGCACTGGAAGTAGTACTTCCCGGGGGCGAGGGTCGGCACCGGGTAGGTGTTCGTGGCGACGCCCGCAACCTTCGGAGACGCGAAGAACTCCTTCTTCAGGTCGATCCCGTCATAGATCGCGAAGTTGTGATCGATCCCCTCGTCGAGGTTCGCGACCGTGAGCGAGATGGGCTGGCCCTGGGTCACCGCCAGACACTTCGTGTCCCATTGGATGTCGTGCGCCGTGACGGTCACGTTGTTCCCAGAAGCCGCCGCACAATCCAGAGTCAGGATCGAGTTCCTCTCCTGCTTCACCCAGCCGATGAAGTCGGCTTGGGCGACGACCTTGACGACGAACCGCATGTCATCGTGGCCGAGCCCGCAGAACTCCGCGCACTGTCCTTGGAACGTTCCGAGGCGGCTGGGCGTCCACGTGAAGTCGTTCGGGTGTCCGGGGAGGGCGTTGCGCATGAAGAAGAACGCCGGGACGAAGAACTCATGCATCACGTCGTTGGAGACGAGATGGATGTGGATCGGTTCATCGATCGGTACCTCCATGACCATCGGCTTGCCGAAGCTCTCACCCGTTACCACCACCCCCTCGTTCTGGTAGACGGCCGACCACTGCCACTGGCCCCCCTGGACGTTGATGGTCTCGATCGGGAGCGGGTTGGCTTCGACGTTGGTAAGCGCTATCTCGCCGAACGGGAACAGGATCGCGACGATCACTGTGCCGATCAGGAAGAACAGCACGATCGCCCTCGTCGAACCGTGCCGCTGCGGCGGCTCACCCTCGCCGCCGCGACCGGCCCGGTACCGGAAGATGAACCATAGGAGCATGCCCACCACGCCGATGAAGACCACGAGGGCGAGGGCCAGGATGATGTAGTACAGGTTGTAGGTGTGCTCGGCTTGGGTCGTGGCCGGCTGCTGGGCGCACGCTACGAACGCCAGACAGCCCGCCCCGACGACAAGCCGAGCCAACCAGCTCCGGACCGTCGCGGACACCTCTTGACCCTCTTAGCTGACCGTGAACCCGAAGACCATGCCCTTGGCTGCGTGAGGAGGTCCGTTATCCCCGCCTGACTGCGTGCCGGTCTGCCAACACGCGATGGCGTAGTTGCCCGCAGGAAGATCGAGGGTCTCAACGATGCCCGCGCCGGTGTCCACGGTGCCGAAGTCCCCGCCGATGTGAAGCCAGTCATCCTCGGAGCTCGGACCGTTAGCCTTGGCGGCGTCGATGACGTCCTGGGCGGTCTTCCCCGCGGGAAGCGCAACCGGGATCATCTCGTGCGTGATCTGGAACGACTCCTTGTTCTGGAAGAGGAACTGATGGATACCCGACGAGAGGGTGTCCGGCATACCGTTGTACTTGAAGTTCTGCACGAACACCGTCGTCGTCGCGGTCCCTGAGTCAGACGGGGACGACTTCGAGCATGCCGTCCCCACGAGCATCAAGGTTGCCGTGACCGCCAATACCCGCCAGATTACGTGCCCCTCGCGGCGACCGAACTTCAACATCGCGCCCCCTCACAGACCCTAGGCTCGGCCGCCTGACTGAGACGACCGACCCATCCGATACGTGTACGCTAGCAGCCTATCTCGCTTCAGGGAAGACGTGGCGGGAAGAAACGTCTCGTCGGGAGGATCTGTGGCCGACGCATCCAGCTTCCTCCTGCGATGGACCCTCGATCCGCTCGTGATCCTGCCCCTCACGCTGGCGGCCATGCTGTACGTCGATGGGGTCAGGAACGTCCGTGCGCGCCATCCGAGATCTGGCTGGCCGCGCTCACGAACGGCCTGGTATTTCGGCGGGATCGCCGTACTCGTGGTGGCGCTGGAGTCCCCGATCGACTACTACGCCGAGCGCCTGTTTTCGGTCCACATGGTGCAGCACGTCTTGATCATGCTGATCGCCGCCCCGCTCCTCCTGCTCGGGCGACCGGTCACGCTCGCGCTGATGGGGACGTCTCGAGGGGTCCGCAAACGGGCCGCGGCGATCGCGCATAGCCGCTACGCCCGAGCGCTCGGATCCCCGGTCGTCGGGCTCGGCTGCTTCGCCGTGGTGCTCTGGGGATCGCACTTCACGTGGGTCTACGACGCTGCGCTCACCAACGGGTCCCTGCACGCCGTCGAGCACCTCGCGTTCCTGATCGCTGCCTTGTTGTTCTGGTGGCCCATCGTGGCAAGGGATCCGGGATCGGCGCGCCTGAGCTATCCCGCTCGGCTCTTCTATCTCTTCCTCGCCATGCCGGTGATGTCGCTCCTCGGGTTCGTCGTGAGTTCGAGCGACCACGTGCTCTATCTCCACTACGACGTCACGGCTGGCGCCCTCGGCGTGTCGGCCTTGGCAGACCAACGGCTCGGCGGGACGATCATGTGGGGAGCGTCGATGTTGATCGGCACCCTTGCGCTGTCGGCCGTGTTGCTCGATTGGATGGATCGGGACGAGAAGGAAGCGGCCCGGGTCGACGCAAGGCTCGCGCGGCGGGCGGGTGCCCACGAACTCGAACCCAGGCCGGACGTGGAGGCCGAACGTCGCGTGATCGATCCCGCGGGGTCGACCGCTTCGACCGACGGCCTAGGGATCAACTGAGTTCGAGCTTGCCAACGGCCCTCTCCAGCGCGCGGGCCTCGGCGTCGATACCCTTCTGCATCGCCACGGGGATCACGGCTCGCACCCGTCCCTGCCGGTCGATCAGGAAGATCGCGATGGTGTGCGACGCGCCCGGGGCGACGCCGTAGTCGCTGTACACGGAAAACAGCTGGTGAAGCGAACCCGTGAGGAACAGCCAACGATGCGTCATGTTCCGCTGTTCGGACCAGCGCGCCACAGATGCGACGGACCGGTAGACGGAGTTCGCATTCACCGCGACGAGCTGAAGCGCCCGGGCGCGGTCGCCGAGCAGATCCTGCGTCCGACTCAGCAGCTCGGCGGTAAGGGGGCAGATGTCCGTGCAGTGGCTCGAGACGAACGTGAGCAACACGACCTTGCCGCGATACCGGGCGAGGTGCTGGCGACGATCGAACTGATCGACCAATGAGAAGTCGGGCGCCGCCTTGCCCACGAGTGCAGAGAGGCCTGTTCCGCCTGCCGCGGCGTCGGTGGGTTCGGACGCAGTCCCGTCGCCGCGGGAGCACGACACCATCGCCAGCATCGCGAGCGCGAGGACGGCGCCCAGCAGCCTGTACCGATACCCGCGCAAACCGCTCACTCCTTCACCATACCCGTCCCTCAGCGTGCCGTTCCAGGAACGAGACATCCATGATACCGACGCCGGTCTTTACAGTCTCCACCCCGTCCTCTATCGTCCGCTTGCTTATAAGGACTTCTCCTGGAGACCGCAGAGGCACCGGATTGGGGGCACGGTGATCGGCCGGGTCGACGAACGATGGTGGCGCCCCGCACGCGTGCTCGGGACGGCCGCCTTCAACAGCTGGATCGGTCCCGCGCTGATCGCGCTCGTCGTCATCGCGGTGATCTGGGTCGGATGGCGGTGGATGCGAGAAGAACATCTCGGGACCCTCGCCGCGGTTCCACTGTTCGCCGGGCTATCCAAACGGGACCTCCTCTCGGTTCTGGGCTCCGCGAAGGTGGTGGAATTCCCATCAGGGTCGACGTTGGTCACAGAGGGCCAGCAGGGCACGGGATTCTACGTCATCACCAAGGGACGGACCAGGGTGACCGTCGATGGGAGCGAGGTGGCCAAGCTCGATGAGGGGAGTTACTTCGGCGAGATCGCGGTCCTCGACGGAGGACCGAGGGCCGCGTCCGTCACGGCCGAGACGCTGGTGACCACGCTCGAGCTGACCCGAACGGCCCTGCTTCACACCCTGGATAAGGAACCGAAGGCGGCTCGGTCCGTGTATGAGGGGCTCAGGCGGGCGTTCGAGCAGGCTGGAGGAACGGCGCCGGAGATCGAGGACGCCCAGATCACCTCCGCGCAGATCACGGATATCGCGAAGCGTCTGCGCGAGATCGAGCACCCTGGCTGGGGCTCACCCACGTCCACGAGACGGCGCCGGCTTGAGTTCAGCAAGTGGTTCGCCCACGGCGGCTAAGCCCACAGACGAGTCTTGCCCATCTGCTGTCTACCGGTGCAAGGCAGATACCATGAGAGTTGCCGTGGGGTCGCCTCAACCTCCCCACCGCCTTCCTGACCGAACCGGGGCGGGCCGATGGTAGGGTCCTCGCACCCGGCACGGAGGTACCCCGATCGACGCGCAGGTCACCTGTCCCCGCTGTCAACAACGCCAACCGCTCCCCGACCCGAACGGGTACGTGTGCCGGTCCTGCGGGTCGGACTGGGTGTTCGCAACGTGCGGTTCGTGCCACCGGCGGTTCCACATGAAGCCGGCCACCACCGACTGGGACTGCCCGAACTGCGCCGCCCACAACGGTCCCGCGGCGCCGGCCCACGCCGTCTCCTCCGGCGGTGGTTCCTCGATGCCGTCGATGGAGGGCCGCGGCCCACTGATCGCGATCGTCGCCGGGGTGGCGATCTTGCTGATCGCCATCTGGGCGATCTTCATCCGAGACTCGGGCACGACCGCCGCCGTGTCCCCGACGAACACCGGCACGCCCACCGTCGTCGATACCCTCGCGCACCTGTGCTCGGACATGGCTCCCGACATGCCGCTGCGGGTGGACTCGGTGACCCGCACCGAAGAGGCCGTGCGAACCGACGCGAAGACCCTCAGGCATGAGGGGAACGCCCCGGCCGCGAAAGCCGGCATCATGCTCGCGAACGCGCTGGGATCTTTGTCGGACGCGCTCGCGAAACGGGGGGACACCCTGACCGCGAACCAGGCGGTTCAGACGGCGCTCGCCGAGCTCCCCTGCTGAGACCTCAGTCGCCGAGCGAACCGTCGTCGGCGAGGCCACCGAAGCGGCGGCTGCGCTTCTGGAAGTCGCGGATCGCCTCGAACAGGATCTCGCGGTCGAAGTCGGGCCAGAGCACGGACGTGAACCACAGCTCCGCGTAGGCCGCCTCCCACAGCAGGAAGTTGGACGTGCGCTGCTCCCCGCTCGGGCGGATGAGCAGGTCGGGGTCGGGCATGTCTGGGTGGTACAGGCGCCGCGCGATCTCCTTCTCCGTGACCTTCTCGATGCGCAGGTCTCCCGCGTCGTGATCGCGCATCAGCTGTTTCACGGCGTCGAGGATCTCGGCTCTCCCCCCGTAGTTGAAGGCGATCGTCAGCGTCATCCCGGTGTTATCGCGCGTGAGGTCTTCGGAGATCCGCATCTCCTTCAGCACGGAGCGCGGCAGCCGCCAATCGCGCCGGCCCATCCAGCGGATCCGCACGTTCATGGCGTTGAGCTCGTCGCGGCGGCGGCGCAGGAGCGACCGGTTGAACTCCATGAGGTAGAGGACCTCGGCGGCCGGTCGCTTCCAGTTCTCCGTGCTGAACGCGAAGACCGTGAGCCATCGCACGCCCACCTCGTTCGCGCCCTTCACGGTGTCCCACAGGGCCTCCTCGCCGGCCCCGTGTCCCTCGGTGCGTGGCAGGCCCCGCCGCTCCGCCCAGCGGCCGTTGCCGTCCATGACGATGCCGATGTGCTCGGGCACGCGCTCGCGATCGATGTCGGGGAGGTAGCTGCTCACGGCGTGGTCCTCACCAGCATCGGCACCGATCGCAGGCGCCGCTCGAAGTGGTACTCGGCGAAGCCATACAGGAGCCCGCGCGCCTCCCGGTGGACACGAACATCGGGCAGGGGAAGGTTGCCCGACGTCCCCAACTCGGCCAACGCGAGCGTGGCGAGGTACTCGAGCGCCGCCCTCGTGACGTGGCCGGCGCCGCGCTCCGCACACGTCGCGCACACGGCCCCGCCCTGATCCGCCGCGAACAGCTGCGGGTCCGTGTCCCCGCACACCGCGCACGCGGTGAGCGCGGGGTGGAACCCCGAGAGCGACAGGAGCTTGAGCAAGAAGGACTCCGCGGTCGCGGCCGGGTCGGCCGGCTCGGCGTCGAGCGCGCGCAGGCCGCTGAGCAGGAGGAGCGTCACGCGGAGGTTGCGCTCGTGTTCCTCCGCGACGCGGTCGACGGCCTCCACCATCGTCTCCGCGGCGGCGAAGCGCGCGAGGTCCGCGCGGATGTGCGGATGCGGGGCGATGATCTCCGCCTGCGTCACGGTGTCGAGCGCTCCGCGGCCGCGATAGAGCATCAGGTTCACGTGCGTGAACGGTTCCAGTCGCGCCCCGAACCGGCTCGTGGTCTTGCGGATCCCCTTGGCCACCGCCCGCACCTTGCCGGAACCCTGCGTCATGAAGGTCACGATCTTGTCGGCCTCGCCGAGCTTGTGGGAACGCAAGACGATGCCTTGTTCCTTGTACGGGGGCATGGCGCGAATCGTAGCTCCGCGCGAGGGCCCGACGCCTCATCCACGGTGTGCTGATTCCATGGCGAGCGACGGCCCGTCCGGTCCTTCTCAGAACCAGCTACCCTTGAGTCCTCGGGTTCCGGGGTTCGGCAGGCCAGCGAGAGGTGAACCACACATGGCGAAGGCGAAGGGCGGAAACGTCCAGTTCGGTCCACCGGCTCGCGGCAAGGGCGCGGAGACGCGGGCGTCGGTGGGACGGATGTGCGATAGCCCCGGGTGCACGACAGTGCTTTCGACCTACAACAGCTCGAGCACGTGCTGGCTCCACACAGGCGCCTCCACGCGACACCCGCTATACAACGGCAAGTCCTGAGGCGAGCGCCCGCGCTCAGGCGCCGACCGGGTGCCAGACGGTCTTGAACTCCATCAGCGCCGTGATCTCGGCCGGGCTCTGCGCCGCGTCGTCGAACAGGTCCGCATGCGGCGCCCGATGCACGCGCTTGACGTTGCCCGCGGCGAGCGTCTCGACCTCGACCCGCAGGTCGTCGGGCACGCCCGTCACATCGATGGCGTTCACGTCCATGTGCCCCGCGAGCCACGGCAGCAGCTCGGCCGTCCGGCCCGTGAGGAGGTTCACGACCCCGCCGGGCACGTCCGAGGTCGCGAGCACCTCGCCCAGGGACACGGCCGGCAGCGGCGCGGTCTCGCTGACGAGCACGACCGCGGTGTTGCCGCTCACGATGGCGGGGGCGAGCCGCGACACGAGACCCAGCAGCGACTGATCGGGCGGCGCCACGATGCCGACGACCCCGGTGGGCTCGGGGATCGTGAAGTTGAAGTAGGGGCCGGCGACCGGGTTGGAGGAGCCGGACACCTGCCCGATCTTGTCCGCCCACCCCGCGTACCACACCCAGCGGTCGATGGCGGCGCTCACGCCGCGGGCGGGATCGGCGGCGCCCGCATCGGCGAGCTCCGACTCGAATTGGCTCCGCCGGCCCTCCATCAGCTCGGCCACGCGATAGAGGACCTGGCCGCGGTTGTACGCCGTCATCCCCGCCCACGCGGGCTGGGCGGCGCGCGCGACCACCACCGCCTCGCGCAGATCCTTGCGCGATGCCTGCGCGACGTAGGCGAGCGGCCGGCCGTCGTCCGCGAGCACCTCGTAGGACCGCCCCGACTCCGAGCGGGGAAACATCCCCGCGATGAACAGCTTGGCGGTGCGGCGCACGGGCAACCGATCGCTCACGACGCCTCCTGGTCCAACGCGAGGTAGGGCGCGAGTCCCTGCACGCCGCCCTCGCGACCGAACCCGCTCTCCTTGTACCCGCCGAAGGGCGATGCGGGGTCGAACCGATTGAAGGTGTTCGCCCACACCACGCCCGCGCGCATCTGCTGAGCCATCCACAGGATGCGCGACCCCTTCTCGGTCCAGATCCCTGCCGAGAGCCCGTACGGCGTGTTGTTCGCCTTAGCCACGGCCTCCTGCGGCGTGCGGAACGTGAGGATCGACAGCACGGGCCCGAATATCTCCTCGCGAGCGATCCGATGGGACTGGCTGACGCCGGTGAACAGCGTAGGACGGAACCAGAAGCCGCGTTCGGGTAGGACGCACGAGGGCTGGTAGAGCTCGGCGCCCTCCTGAACGCCGGATGCGACCAGCGCCTCGATGCGATCCAGCTGCACCTTGGAGTTGATGGCGCCCACGTCGGTGTTCTTGTCCAGCGGGTCGCCCATGCGGAGCGTATCGAGCCGGGCTTTGAGCTTGTCGAGCAGCACCTCGAACACGGGCTCCTGCACGAGCAGGCGCGAGCCCGCGCAGCACACGTGACCCTGGTTGAAGAAGATGCCGTTGACCACGCCCTCGACGGTCTGGTCCAGGGGCGCGTCCTCGAACACGATGTTCGCCGCCTTGCCGCCGAGCTCCAGGGTGAGCCGCTTGCCGCTGCCCGCGGTAGCGCGCCGGATCGCCTTGCCGACCTCGGTGGATCCGGTGAAGGCGATCTTGTCCACAGCCGCGTCCACGAGCGCCGCCCCCGTCTCACCATCGCCGGTGATGATGTTCACGACGCCGGGCGGCAGCTCCGCCTCCTGCAGCACCTGTCCCAGCAGCAGCGCGGTGAGCGGGGTGGTCTCCGCCGGTTTCAGCACCGCGGTGTTGCCGGCGGCGAGCGCGGGCGCGAGCTTCCACGCTGCCATCAGGATCGGGAAGTTCCACGGGATGATCTGCCCGGCGACCCCCAGCGGCCGGGGCGTCCTGCCCCCGAACGCGTAGCCGAGCTTGTCTGCCCATCCCGCGTAGTAGAAGAAGTGGGCCGCCGCGAGCGGCAGGTCGATGTCGCGCGACTCCTTGATGGGCTTGCCGCCGTTCATCGACTCGAGCACGGCGAACTCCCGGGACCGTTCCTGGAGCCGGCGCGCGATCCGGTACAGGTATTTGGCGCGTTCGGTGCCCGAGAGACCCTGCCATGCGTCCGCGGCCTCCCGCGCCGACTCCACCGCCCGCGTGACGTCCTCGCCTCCGGCCTCCGCCACCTCCGCGAGAGGCTCCTCCGTGGAGGGGTCGATCGTGGCGAAGAACCGGCCGCTCTTCGGCTCAACGAACGCCCCGCCGATGAACAGGCCGTAGCGATCCTGGAGCCGCACGATCTCCCGAGACTCGGGCGCGGGCGCGTAGTCCCAAGGAGCCGGCGGCCGTTCGATGGGATCGCTCATGCCTCAGTCCTCCGTGAAGTAGTCGGCCCCCGCGTAGCGGCCGGTCGCGCCCTTGTCGATCTGCATCAACACGTCGTTGAGCAGCGACGAGGCCCCGATACGGAACCGCTCGGGGGTGAGCCATAGCATGCCGAGGGTCTCGTGCACGGCCACGAGGTAGTGGATCGCCTGCTTCGCCGTGCGGACCCCCCCGGCGACCTTCACACCCACCGCTCGGCCGGTCTGCGCGTGGAACTCGCGCACGGCCTCCATCATGCACAGGGCCGTGGGCAACGTGGCGTTCACGCCGATCTTGCCGGTCGACGTCTTGATGAAGTCGGCGCCAGATGCCATGGCGAGCACGCTCGCCTGACGGATCCGATCGTACGAACCGAGCTCGCCGGTCTCGAGGATCACCTTGAGGTGGCGGGAGCCCGCGGCCTCGCGAGCCGCCACCAGCTCCTCGAAGGCCTCGGCGTACCTGCCGCCCAGGAACAGGGAACGGTTCAGCACGATGTCGATCTCGTCGGCGCCGTCGGCCGCGACCGCCCGGATCTCCGCGAGGCGCGCCTCGAGCGTGCCCAGGCCGCTGGGGAAGCCCCCCGCCACGCTCGCGACGGCCACCGGGGTGCCCCGGAGCTGCTGCGCGGCCACCGGCACGAGCTGGGGATACAGGCACACCGCCGCCACCGGCGGGATCGCCGCGTCGAGCGGATCGGGGCGGACAGCCTTCGCGCACAGGGCCACGATCTTCCCCGTGGTGTCGGACCCCTCCAGGGTGGTCAGGTCCATGCAGCGGATCGCGAGCTCGAGCGCGAACCGCTTCGCATCCAGCTTGATGGAGCGCGCGGCCAGGGAGGCGGCCCGGGCTTCGAGTCCGACGGCGTCCACCGCCGGGGACCGGGCCACCAGGCGCGCGGCGTCGCCCGGCACCGCGACGGGTCCCGGCGCCACACGCGCGATCGGAGCTGCCTGGGACACGGAGCCTCCTGGGGTAGGGAAGATCTCCATCGTATCGAAGGCTCGCGTCGGACGTTCCCGCCCTCACGCCGGTCGCTCAGTACCCCAGGCGGTTCAGTGCCTTGGGGTCGCGCTGCCACTCCTTCATCACCTTCACGTGCAGGTCGAGATACACCTTGGTTCCCAGCAAGGGCTCCAGGTTCTTGCGGGCTCCAGTCCCGATCGTCGTGAGCGTCGCGCCGCCCTTGCCGATCAAGATCCCCTTCTGCGAGTCGCGCTCCACGACGATGGAGGCGTGGATACGCGTGAGGTCGCCCTCGCGTTCCATCTCCTCGATCACGACGGCGACCGAGTGCGGCACCTCTTCGCGCGTGACCGCAAGCGCCTGCTCGCGCACGAGCTCGGCGAGGCGAACCTCGAGGGGCTGGTCCGTGAGGTCCTCGGGCGGATACAGCGGCGGCCCCTCGGGCATGCGGGCAACGATCAGATCGCGGAGCGTCTCGACCCCCGCGCCGTCCAGCGCCGAGATGGGCACGATCTCGTCCCAGGCCGCCAGCTCCTGGACGGCCGCCAGCTGGGGGATCACGCGGTCGTGCGCGAGGCGGTCGATCTTGTTCACCGCGCAGAACCGAGCGCCGGCCCTCGCGTGCGCGACCTGACGCTCGGCCACGAACGCGTCGCCTCGACCCACGCCGGAGGCACCGTCCACCACGAGGATCACGACGTCGACGCCGTCGACGGCGTCGCGCACGAGATCGTTCAACCGGGCGCCGAGCAACGTGCGCGGCTTGTGGAACCCCGGCGTGTCTGTGAACACGATCTGCACCGCGTCCGTGGTGAGGATGGCGCGGATGTCGGCGCGCGTGGTCTGTGGCTTGTCCGACACGATGGCGACCTTCTCACCCACCAGCGCGTTCACGAGGGTCGACTTGCCCACGTTCGGCCTGCCCACAACCGCCACGATGCCCGAGCGGAACCCGCTCATGGGAGCAGGTCACGCGGGCCGAACGCGGCCGGCAAGAGCTCCCCCAGCCGGAACGTCTCCCGCACGTCGCCCGCCATCGATTCGACGAGCACCGGGAGCTCCGGCCCTCCGAACTCGTAGAGCACCTGCCGGCAGCCGCCGCACGGCGCCGTGATGCCCGCCTCGCTGCTCCCGACCACGGCCACCGCGTCGATCTGTCGATGCCCGGCCGCCACGGCGACCGCGATCGCGTTGCGCTCGGCGCACACGGACATCGGGTAGCTCGCGTTCTCGATGTTGGGCGCGGCGAAGACCTCGCCGCCTGCCGCGAGCGCGGCGCCGACCCGGAACCCGGAGTACGGCACGTAGGCGCGCTCGCGCGCCGCGCGCGCGGCGGCCACGAGGGCGTCTGGGTCGAAGCCCGCGTCGGTCACGCCTCGGCGTCCTCGGGCTCTGCTTGGTTGTCCGAGCCCAAGCCGAGGGGGAGCCGCGTGATGAGGACCTTCGCAACGCGACGTCCCTGCACCACCTCCGCGGCGAACCGCAGCCCCTGGAACTCGGTGGACTCGCCCTCCTCCGGGATCCGTTGGAACAGATCCAGCACGAGACCGGCAAGCGTGTCCCACTCCTCGTCGGGAAGTTCCGTGCCGAGCGTGTCGTTCACGTCGTCGACGGATGCCTTTCCGCTCACGCGCCAGGCGTCGTCGCCCACCGGCACGATCTCCACCTCCTCGAGGTCGTACTCGTCGGTGATCTCTCCCACGAGCTCCTCGAGGAGATCCTCAAGCGAGACCAGGCCGCTCACCGACCCATATTCGTCGGTGACGAGGGCGATGTGGAATTTCTCGCGCTGCATCTCGCGCAGGAGGTCGGCCACCTTCTTCGTCTCGGGGACGTAGCGCGCCTCCCGCACGATGTCGCGCAGCGGCATGTCCTGCTTGCCCTGGTGCAGCGCCTTCAGCACGTCCTTGGCGAACACCATGCCGATGGCATGGTCCAGGTCCTCGTTGTGGTCGTACACGGGGATCCGCGACGTGCCGTGTTGCAGCACCAACGCCTGGACGTCGCGCAGGCTCTTGTCGTCTTCGATGTCGATGATGTCCGGACGCGGCACCATCACCTCGCGCACGATGGTGTCGCCGAACTCGAAGATCGAGTGGATGAGCTCCTTCTCCTCGTCCTCGATCTGTGACTCCTCCGAGGCGACGTCGGCGTAGGCACGCAACTCCTGTTCCGTGACGAACGGCCCCTCCTTCAGGCCCTTGCCCGGCATCACGACGTTCGCGAAGCGCAGCAGCCCGGTTGCGAGCGGGCCCATGAGCCGGCGAAGGAACACCACGATCGGCGCAACGCGCAGGGCCACGCGGTCGGTCTGCATGATCGCGAAGGTCTTGGGCGTCACCTCCGCGAACACGAACAGCAAGATCGTCATGGCTACCGTGGAGATCACCTCGCCCGCGCGATCGAAGTGCCGCACGGCGAGCGACGTGGCGATGGTGGTCCCACCGATCGTGCCCAGGAGCGTGAGCAGCAGGACCACGTTCACGAACGGCGCGGGGTCGTCCACGATCTTGGTCAGCGCCGTCGCGCCGAGGCGTCCCTCCTCCGCGAGGGTGATCGCGCGCACGCGGTTCGTTCGCGTGATGGCGACCTCCGATGCCGCGAGGAACCCCACGGCCACGATGAGCACCACGATCACCGCGATCTGGATCCAGTCGGCGCCGGTCACGGGAGCATCACCCCGCTGTAGCGCTCCTGACGGGCCCACATCGCGGCGCGTTCCGACTCGCGCTGATGGTCGTATCCCAACAGGTGCAAGATCCCGTGGACCAGCAGCAGCCGCACCTCCGCGTCGGGGTCATCGAGGTTGTTGCGGGCAGCCACGGCCGGCGCGATCACTACGTCTCCCAGCACGCGGACGCCGTCTCCGTCCTCATCGTCGTCCTGAGGGAACGACAGGACATCGGTGGGGCCGGGTTCGCCCATGTAGCGCAGGTGCAGATCGGTGATCTCGCCCTCTTCCACGAAGGACAGGGAGAGCTCGGCGCGGCCGACGCCCTCGCCGAGCAGGGTCACGGTGGCGAGGGCGATCAGGTCCTCCTCATCCAAGGGGGATGCCTGGCGGTTCGAGAGGTCGATCGCGGGATGGCCGTCGTCGTCGGTCATGAGGGCTCGGGGGCCCCCTCGACCGGCAGCGGTGGCTGGGTGTACCGACCGTAGGCTTCCACGATGTGCTGCACGATGCGGTGGCGCACCACGTCGCGCCCACCGAGCCTGCAGAACGTGATGCCCTCGATCCCCGTGAGGATCTCCTCGACGACGTTGAGGCCCGAGCGCTGCCCGCTCGGCAGATCCACCTGGGTGGCATCGCCGTTGATCACGGCCTTCGACCCGAAGCCCAGGCGGGTGAGGAACATCTTCATCTGCTCGGGCGTCGTGTTCTGGGCTTCGTCCAGGATGATGAACGCATCGTTCAGCGTGCGCCCGCGCATGTAGGCGAGCGGCGCCACCTCGACCGTCCCGCGCTCCATGAGGCGCGGCAGGGTCTCGGCGCCCGTCATCTCGAACAACGCGTCGTAGAGCGGACGCATGTACGGATCGATCTTCTCGTAGAGCGTGCCGGGAAGGAAGCCGAGGCGCTCGCCGGCCTCCACGGCGGGCCGGGTGAGGATCAGCCGCGAGACCTGGTGCTCCTGCAAGGCCCGCACGGCCGTGGCGACCGCGAGATAGGTTTTGCCCGTGCCCGCGGGCCCGATCGCGAAGGTCACGGTGGATCGGCGGATCGCATCGACGTAGTGCTTCTGGCCCGCCGTCTTGGGGGCGATGCCTTTGCCGCGCGCGGTGAGGAGCTTGTCCCCGAGGATCTCGGAGGGCCGCAGGGCCGGATGGCCGTCGTCCTCGAGACCCGCGTCGCCCTTGACGAGCGCGATGGCTTGACCCACCGACGCGTCGGTGAGCTCCGTACCCTGCTCCAGCAGCGCCATCAGTTCCTCGAAGATGCGCGCCACCCGATCGGCCTCCAGCTCGGGCCCGGAGATGGTGATCTCGTTGCCGCGAACGAGCACGTCGCAGGAGAACGCCGATTCGATGAGCTTCAGGAAGGCATCGCGCTGACCGAGCAACGCCACCATCGACTGGCTGGCCGGCACGAGGATCTTGACTTGGGTGGTGCTCCCTGCCACGTCTTCCGTCCCTGGGGCGACGCCCCGTTCCCTCCTATGTGACGAACGGCCGCCTCACCGGCGGCCCTGGAGCTGATTCTACCCCGCTCAGCCCGGTGGCCACGCCATGGGACGCCCACCGAGCAGATGGAAATGCAGGTGGAACACGGACTGCCCTCCGTCCGGGCCCACGTTCGTCACGAGGCGCCATCCCGACTCCTCCACGCCCTCGGCCCCCGCGAGCTGCGTGGCGGCCTGCATGATGTCGACGACGGTCTCCGCGTGGGCTTCGTCGAGATCGGCCACGGACTCGATGTGCTCCTTGGGGATCAGCAGGATGTGCACGGGCGCCTTGGGATCGAGGTCTCGGAAGGCCAGCAGCCGTTCGGACTCGCGCACCACGTCGGCCTGGATCTCGCCGGCCACGATCTTGCAGAAGATGCAGGTGCGATCCACCACGTGCGCAGCGTACCCCTCAGAACTCGGGACGGCGAAGCACCCCGCGCGCCGGGTCCTTGCGGGAGGTGGTCTCGCCGCGGAGGCCGGCGAGCTGCTCGAGGAGCCGGCGTTCTTCGCGGGAGAGATCGCGCGGCGTCACGACGTGCAGCGTCACGTAGAGATCCCCCCGCCCCCGCCGGTTCACGTTGGGCACGCCCTTGCCCTTCAGTCGCACCACGGTGCCCGACTCCGTCCCCGGCTCCACCCGGATCGCCTCGGGATCCTCGAGGGTCTCGATCTGCACGTCGGCGCCGAGCGCGGCCTGCGTGACGGTCACGTCGAGCACCGTGAACAGGTCCTGCCCACGGCGGTCGAACTCCGCGGCCTCCTCGACCGCGATGCCGACGTAGAGGTCCCCGCCGGGACCGCCGCCCACCCCCGCATGCCCGTTGCCGGCCACGCGCAGCTCCATGCCGTCGGAGACCCCGGCGGGGATGTCGACGGAGACCGTGGCGGCCTCGCGGCGGCGCCCCTGCCCGGCACAGTCCACGCACTTGTCCAAGATCTCCTGCCCGGCGCCGCGGCACGTGGGGCACGGGGCTGAGGTCATGACGGTCCCGAACACGCTCCGGCGAACGCTCTGAACCTCGCCCCCCCCGTTGCAGGTGCGGCACGCCACCGGCGCGGTCCCCGGCTCGGCCCCGTTGCCGCCGCACCGCTCACAGGTCACGAGCCGCTCCAAGTCGAGGTCGCGTCGCACGCCGAAGATCGCGTCGCGGAAGCTCAGCACGATCTGCACGCCGAGGTCCTCTCCGCGCTGAGCGCGGCTTCGCGGTCCCCGGCGGCGTCCGCCTCCGGGGAACCCCCCGCCTCCGAAGAACAGGTCGAAGATGTCCTGGATGTCCCCGGATCCCTGCCCCTGGGGTCCGCCGGCGGCCCCGTACGCGTCGTAGCGCTGGCGCTTCTCGGGATCGGAGAGGATCTCGTAGGCGCCCGCGACCTCCTTGAACCGCTCCTCGGCGCGGGGGTCGGCGTTCACGTCCGGGTGATGCTCGCGCGCGAGCGCCCGGTACGCGCGGCGGATGTCCTGGGGCGAGGCGGAGCGGGACACCCCCAGCACCTCGTAGAGATCGCGCGCGCCGGTCGCCATGGCTAGCGGTCGAGCTCCGTCGCCAGCTCGGAGATGCGCTTGGCCACCGCCTTCACAGACGCCATCGCGCTGAGGTAGTCCATGCGCGTGGGGCCCACGACGCCGATCGTGCCCACGGTGGCGTCCCCCGACTTCAGCGGTGCGGTGATGATGGACGCCTCCCACGCACCGGTGGATGGATGCTCGCCGCCGATCGTGACGGCGAGGGCATCGGCCTTGGAGCTCACGTCGTTCAGCACCCGCAGGATGTCCTGTTCGCGTTCGAGGGTCTCGAAGAGGCGGCGCAGGGTCTCGCGCCGCATCTGCTGTGCCTCGTCGGCGAGGTTCGCCACGCCGCCCACGACAACGTGTGCCACCCGCTCGGCCACCGTCGCGAGGCGGAGCGTTTCGGCCACCTGCAGCATGATGTCGTGCTCGCCGGTGGGGCCGTCTACGGCGAGGCGGAGCAGCCGCGCCTGCGCATCGGGGTACATGAACCCGCGAAGCGGCTGCAAGCGCTCCTCGGCCGCGGCGAGGTCCATGCTGTCCGCGCCGGCCGGCCGATCGACCACGCGCTTGTCCACGCGGCCGTGCTCCCCCACCGCGAGGATCATCACCGAGGGACCCATGTCGATCAGCTCCAGACGCACGATGGGCTCCTCCGACGGCGTGGGCGGCACGGCGAGCCCCGCGTACTGGGTCATGCGGCTGAGCAGCTGCACCGACCCCTTCAGCACCTCCTCGAGATCGACCATCACCTCGGCGAAGTAGGCCGCGATCGCACGGCGCTGTGCCTCGCGGAGCTTGCCGCCCGCGGGCAGTGAGTCGACGTAGTGGCGATACCCGGTGTCGGTGGGGATCCGGCCGGCGCTCGTGTGGGGGTGCGTGAGGTAGCCCAGTTCCTCGAGCGCGGCGAGCTCGTTGCGGATGGTGGCGCTGGACACGCCGATGCCGGCGCGCTCAGCGATGGTCTCGCTGCCGACGGCCTCGCCGCTGCGCACGTACTCCTCCACCACGGCCCGCAGGACCGCGGCCTTGCGCGGGCCTAGTTCCAGACGCTCTGCCATCGACCCATCATACGTAGCACTCTCGGTGCCCGAGTGCTAAGGCCGCGCGACGCGGGCGGCTCGGCGGCCGGGTCCCCACCGGGGCCTTCCCCACCGGAGCCACGCCCACCGCGCCGCGCCGACGAGCCAACCCAGCACGGCCACGCCGGCGAACATCCCGCGGCCCGCCTCGCGCGTGAGGGCGCCGCCATAGCCAACGGCGAACCCGGCGATCACGAGCACGGCGAGTCCGATCGCCGGCGCGAACGCCAGTCGGTCCGACCACGGCAGACGCAGCAGGCCGAAGGACCAGCCGATGCCGGCGACCAATAGGACCGCGAAGGAGACGGCGATCCACCGGATCAGATCCTGACCGGACGGCGGCGTGAGCGGCGCAGGAGGGGAGAACGACGGTGCCGGCTCCGGGCCGCGAAGCAGCATGACGCCGGGGGCGATCTCCGCGTCCGGGTGCGCCTTCACCAGCGCCCGATAGCCGTCGTGGAACGGCCGGAGCACCATCACCACGGGGTCGTCGGGGAGCCATGGTTGCAGGAGCCCCCAGTAGATGTCCGAGGTCTCGTCGTAGCCGGGCACGTCGGGGCGGTGCGTCGCGACCCCGGCGAAGAGGCCGCTCGGGTCGCCGAGGTACGTCGCGATCCGCGCCGCGTACCAGCCCGGCGCGAACGCGCGGACCCTGCGGAACGCGGGGATCATGCCGAAGTCGCTCTCGGCGTCGTCCTCGCGCTGGACCACGAACACCGCTCGCTCGTCCGGGGCTGACGTCGTGAGGTAGGCGATCGCCGCGCGGATGGGCTCGAGTTCGAGGGTTCGCACCATGGGCTGGGTCCCCTCGAAGCTGTCGCGCGCGGTCCGGGCCTGCAGGCCGATGCCGCCGAGCACCACCGCGGCCGCGACCACCGCGAGGATCGACCCCGCGATCCCGCGCGGTGAGGCCGCCAGCCGGATCAGGCCCACGCCGGCCGCGGCGCACAGTAGCGGGATCGGCAGCGCGACGGCCAGCAGCCGCACGACCGGCAGCGCGCGCCCCAGCGCGAACAGCAGCGCGCCGGCCGCGATCGGGAACGTCCACGCGGCGTAGAGCCACAGCGCGTGCCGGCGCCGCAGGCGCGGACCCTGGAACCACAGGAGCACCGCGCCCAGCGCCGCGACGGGCAGGGTCTGGGGCAGCCGGTACCAGGGCAACGTGCGGTGCAAGTTGCTCAGGAACGGCTCGCGCTCGGCCGTGCTGAAGACGTGGGCGCCCGGCGTGAGCACGAGCGCGCCCAGCCCGAAGCCGCCCGAGAGGGCCGTCATGAAGCCGACGCGGGCGGCGGGCGTGGCGAGCCAGGGCGTCCCGGTCCGGTGCGACGCGACCGCCGCCGGCACGAGCGTAAGGGCGTACAGGCCCAGGACGCCCACGAACAGCAACCCGATCGGCCAGTGCATCACGACGGCGCCGGTCCCAAGGAGCGCACCGGCCCACACCCCGCCCTCGCCGCGAGCCAGGCGGATCGCCACGGCCGCCGCCGCGACGAGGAGCCCGTCCACGAGGGCGTTGTCGAGGTGGCTGCGCGCCGTGACCGCGAACGGCAGCGAGACCGCCACCACGGCGGCGTAGATGGGAGCCGCCCACTTGGGCTCGGCGGTCGCCCGGGCGACGGCCCAGGCCGCGAAGGCCAGCACGGCGGCGGACAGCGCCGAGGCGATGAACATCAGGCGCCAGGGACCCACGTTCACCACGGAGCCGAGGACCGAGCCGAGGACCGGCAGGCCGATCCGATCGGGGTTCGCCGAGTTCGCGTGGTATTCGAAGGGAGAGGAGCCGAAGAGCCCGCGCATGCCCAAGGCGTGGACGATCCTGCTGCGCCACAGGTGCGACGGTGTGTCCACGCCGATGGGGACAGAGAACGCGCGCGACACCTGGTAGGACACGATGAGCCAGGCCGAGGCGGCGGCCGTGGCCACCACAGCCAGGACCATCGCGACGCTGCCCACAACGCCGAGCGTCCGACCCCGCGCCGCGGCGGGCCTCGATGGCGCCTCCTCCGGCGAGGGTCCCACGTCATGCACCCGCGTATGGAACCACAGCGCCGGCGCGCGGGCCCTACGCTGCAGTGGATGGTCCGTTCGCAGGCAACCGAACCGGCGTCTCGTGCGTCCAGTGGTACGCGATGACCGGAGCAGCGGTGGACGAGGTCACGATCAAGGTGTTCCTGCGCGAGGACTACCCCCGCGTGGTGGCGGCCGTGGCGCTGGTCTCCGGAAGCCGGCCTACCGCCGAAGACGCGGTGCAGGAGGCGCTCCTGCGGGCATGGTCCCGGTCCGAGCACGGCGAACGGATCGAGTCGCTCGCGGCGTGGACGACGACGGTCGCGCTGAACCTCAGCCGGAGCGGCATCCGCCGCTTGGCCGCCGAGCGGAAGGCCCACAGACGGGTGAAGACCTCGGCCGACCTCACGGTTTGGATGGCGGAGGACGTCGAGCGGGCCGTGGCATCGCTCCCGCGGCGGCAACGCGAGGTTGCGGTCCTCCGCTACCTGCTCGATCTGGACACGCGAGAGACGGCGGCAGCGTTGGGGATCAGCGAAGGCGCGGTCAAGAGCACCCTCGCCAAGGCCCGCACCGCGTTGGGCGAGGCCTTGAGGATCGATGACGAACGAGAGGACGTGAACGATCGTGCCGAGCCTTGACGACCGGCTCCGCTCCCGCTTCAATCGTATCGTCAACGGCAACGCTGGCGATGATCTGTTCGAGCAACTTGCGCGGCGTCGAGGCCGACGCAGGGTCGCGCGGCGCGCGGGAGTCGCTGGCTTGGCGGTCCTGGTGATCCTGGTCTCGGTCGGTGGCTTCCTAGCTCTGAGTCGCGCGTTCCAGAGACGGTCTGACCGTCCTGCTGAGCCACCAGGCAACGAGGGTGCCATCGTCTACTCGAGCACCTACGGCTCGGGCGGCGCAGGCGACGGTCACCTTTGGATCAGCGACGCCGCTGGCGGGAATGCTTCGCGCTTGACCCACGGCCCCGGCGTCGACGTCAACGCAACCCTGTCGGCAGACGGGCGTACCGTGGCGTTCATCCGACTGGATCAGACGGGTCGGTTCGGCAAGTGGTCGTTGTGGACCACGACCCTTTCGGGGAGCGAGCTGCAGTTGACGCATCCCCTCAACCAGGCGACCGATGGAGCTGCGTATCCGCGATCGCTGTCGTTCTCTCCCGATGGCTCGCGTATCGCTCTCGATACGGGGCCTTCGGCCCTTACGGAATCTGGACGGTCGCCGTGGACGGATCGGATCCGCGCCTCGTCGGGGGCACCGATCAGATCCCCGTCCGGGGGGCGTCGTCGTCACCCGACGGACGGTCGATCGTGTACGCCGGTAGCCGGACCGGCGAAGCGGGCGCGGGCATCTGGGACCTCTACGTCATTGCCATCGACGCGCCCCCTGGTGACATCGGTACACCTGTGGCCGTCACCAAAGCCGTCGACGAACTCGATCCCGCTTGGTCTCCGAACGGAGCAATGATCGCGTTCCAGGGCAGCTGGTTCGACCCTCGAGATCAGCTTCGAACCAGCATCGGCATCGACGAGTTGGAGGGGGCGTCTTCCCATTCGCTGGTCGAGAAGGAGGGATGTTGTCTCCAGGATCCCGGTTGGGCACCAGATTCTGGATCGCTCCTGTTCGTTGATTCCAACAAAGTCGCCTCGCTTATCCAACAGATCGAGCCCGATGGCACCGGGCGTCAGACGGTCATCGACGGGGCAGATGGACCGGCTTGGGGAACCCGTTCGGTGTCCGACATCATTCGACGCCCGAAGCCGATCGTGACGCCGAGCACGACACCTCCCTCGACGGTTCCCACACCCACCCCGCTGAACCAAACGAACGCACTCACGTGCGAGAGCGGGAGATTGGTCTGGCTGAGCGGAACGCGGCAAGGGAACGGGCGTTGGTTGGTGGACCGATGGACGATCGACGCGCACACGAGCGTAGGCAACGGCGACCGCCACCTCCTACTCGCGGACCAGACGACGTCCGAGCAGCCTGGCCCCGTACACCAGCCGAACCAAGTCTGCGGGACGCCCGTCTTGATCGACCCAAGCACGGGCGCTTCGATCTAGTCCGTTGTGGACTCGCTCGTCGCGGTGAGCGCGAGGACGAGCTCGTTCAAAAGGAGCATCCCGCGTTCGGTGGGGATGAGTCGCCCGGACGCGTCCTCGAGCAAACCGCTGTCGACGAACGGGGCCGCGACATCGTCGTCGATCCAGCTCGTGGGGATGCCCTCGAGGATCCTGAGCCGCAGGAAGACCTCTTCCAGATAGGCGTCGGATGGGTCGAGGTGCTCCTCGCCGCCCACGGGCAGCTCGCCGCGCTCCACCCGGTCCATGTACTCCTCGGGGGGGCGGGTGTTCCACCAGCGATGATCCTCGCGGTAGGAGTGGGCACCCGCGCCGAGGCCTAGGTAGGGGCGTCGCTCCCAGTAGCCGAGGTTGTGCTGGCACTCGAACCCCGGCTTGGCCCAGTTCGAGACCTCGTAGTGGCCGTAGCCGGCGCCCGCGAGCACGTCGCACGCCACGGCGAACATGTCGGCCTGCAGGTCGGGGTCGGGCGCCGGGATCACCCCCGAGGCCACCGACCGGCCGAGGGGGGTGGCGGGCTCCACGGTGAGGGCGTAGGCGCTGATGTGTTCCGGGGCGAGCGCGACGGTCTCCTCGACCGTGGATCCCCATGACTCGAGCGTCTCGCCGTGCGCGCCGTAGATCAGATCGAGGTTCACGTTGTCGTAGCCCGCCCGCCGGGCCGCGTCGAACGCCGAGCGAACGGACGCCGGCTGATGGATCCGCTCGAGCGCGGCCAGCACCGCAGGGTCGAAGGACTGCGCGCCCATCGACAGTCGCGTGAATCCGGCCGCGAGCAACGCGTCGAGCGAGGCCTCGTCCACCGTGTCCGGGTTCGCCTCCGTGGTGATCTCGGCGTCGGCCGCCACGTCGAAGCGTTCGCGCAGGTGCGCGAGGAGCGCCGCCAGATCGGCGGGTGTTTGCATCGTGGGCGTGCCGCCACCCAGGAACACGCTCGCGACCTCGACGCCGTCCCAGGCCGGCGCGGCGAGCGAGGCCTCGGCCACGAGCGCCCGGAGGTAGCGGGGCGCGAGGTGCTCGAGGCCCGCGTAGGCGTTGAAGTCGCAGTACCCGCAACGCGTGAGGCAGAACGGGACGTGGATGTAGATGCCGACGGGCGCGTCGGGCACGGGCTCGGCCTCGGGCCTCAACGCTTCTTCTCCCTGGCGGCTCCGTCGTCCACGCGGAGCGCCGCGATGAACGCCTCTTGAGGGACGTCGACTCTGCCCACGCGGCGCATGCGCGCCTTCCCTTTCTTCTGGGTCTCCAGGAGCTTGCGCTTGCGGGAGATGTCGCCGCCGTAGCACTTGGCCGTGACGTCCTTGCGCTTGGCCTTCACGGTCTCGCGCGCGATGATCTTCGCCCCGATCGCGGCCTGCACGGCGACGTCGAACAGCTGCCGGGGGATCAGCGCCTTCAGCCGCTCCGTCATCTCCTTGCCGTATACGTAGGCCTTGTCGCGGTGCACGATCGTGCTGAACGCGTCGACGGGCTCGCCGTGCAGGAGTACGTCCACGCGCACGAGGTTCGCCGCCTGGTAGCCCCACGGCTCATAGTCAAGACTCGCGTATCCACGCGTGCCCGACTTCAGCTGGTCGAAGAAGTCGAACACGATCTCCGCGAGTGGCAGCACGTAGTGGACCTCCAGGCGCTGGGGCGTGATGTAGCTCATATCCACCATCTCCCCTCGGCGGTCTTGGCACAGCCCCAAGACCGCGCCCAGGTGATCGGCGGGCGTGATGATCGTGGCGAAGACGACGGGCTCCTCAACGAGGTCGAACGTGCCTGAGGGCGGCATCTCCGCGGGGTTGTGCACGACGATGACCTCGTCGCCCCGGATCAGGCGGAACTCGACGTTGGGCGCCGTCGCGATCAGCTCCAGGTCGAACTCCCGCTCGAGGCGCTCCTTCACGATGTCCATGTGCAGGAGCCCGAGGAACCCACAACGGAACCCGAACCCGAGCGCCTGCGAGGTCTCCGGCTCGTAATGCAGCGCGGCGTCGGAGAGCTTCAGCTTGTCCAACGCCTCGCGCAGGGCCGCGTAGTCGCTCCCGTCCGCAGGGAACAACCCGGACCACACCATGGGCTTGGGCTCGCGATAGCCGGGCAGCGGCTCGGTCGCCGCGTCCTTGCCCGCGAGGGTGATCGTGTCGCCCACCTTCGCCTGGTGGACGTCCTTGAGCCCGGTGACGAGGTAGCCCACCTCGCCCGGACCGAGCGAGGGCACCGGCGTGGGCTCCGGCGCGTTGACGCCCGTCTCCTCGGCCTCGGACTCCACTCGCGTCGCGAACATCTTGATGCGCGCGCCGCTCGGCAGCTCGCCCTCCTGCACGCGGATGTAGGTGATGACGCCGCGGTAGGCATCGAACATCGAGTCGAAGATCAGGGCCTGCAGCGGCTTGGCGGCATCACCCACCGGCGGCGGAACGCGGTCGATGACGGCCTGCAGGAGCTCCGGCACGCCCTCCCCCGACTTGGCGGAAACGCGCAGGATCTCTGACTCGTCGCACCCCAGGAGCGTCGCGAGCTCCCGCGCTCGCTGCCCGGGCTCGGCGGCGGGCAGGTCGATCTTGTTCAGGGCCGGCACGATCACGAGGCCCGCGTCGCGCGCGAGATGGTAGTTCGCGAGGGTCTGCGCCTCGAGACCCTGGGCAGCGTCCACGAGCAGGACCGCACCCTCACAGGCCTCAAGGGAGCGCGAGACCTCGTAGGTGAAATCCACGTGGCCGGGGGTGTCGATGAGGTTCAGCTCGTAGCCGTCGTGCAGCAGACGCACGGACTGGGCCTTGATGGTGATGCCGCGTTCGCGTTCCAGGTCCATCTTGTCCAGGTACTGCGCCCGCATCGCGCGACCCTCGACGGTGTGGGTCACCTCCAGGAGGCGGTCGGCAAGCGTGGACTTGCCGTGGTCGATGTGGGCCACGATGCAGAAGTTGCGGATATGGGAGGTGTCGGTGCTCACGGTCCCCCATGGTACGGGGCGCCGTGGGCCGGGCTGCGACGCGCACAAGGGGCCGGGATCGGCCGAGGCCCGCTGGTAGACTCGCTCGTCCATGGCCAACATCAAGTCTCAGATCAAACGGAACAAGCAGAACGAGCGGCGGCGCCAGCGCAACAAAGACGCGCGCACGTCGCTCAAGACGACGACAAAGCGGGTGCACGCGACCGTCGCCTCCGGCGACGCCGACGCCGCTCAGGAGCAGGCCCGCTCTGCGGCCCGCGCCCTGGACAAGGCGGCCAGCAAAGGCATCGTGCACAAGAACACCGCGGCGCGCCGCAAGAGCCGGCTCGCCAAGTCCGCGAACGCCGTCTCCGCCTCGTAGCGCCCGCGGCGCCTCGCTCGCGCGCCCCTCGGTCGTGGCCCCTCGCTCGTGGCCCCTCATCGACGGGAGCTGGCTTAGGCTGAGTGGATGAGACAGGGTCGCGCTCAGGGGGGCGGCTGGATCTTCTCCTTCCTTGCGGCGCTCGCATTGGGCGTGTTCGTGTTGGTGAATCACGCCTCCTCCGGGTCTCGCACCGAGCGGGTGACGGACGCGCGCCCGGAGGTCGGGACCCCGATCGTGCACCCGCGGCCCCTGGTGACCGCGGCCCGGCCGCTCGTGAGCACCCGCCTCGCCGGGCGCACGGTGAACGGCGACGGATCCCATTGCGGACCCGACCGATGCTGCCCCACGCGCGTGCGCAGCTTCGGCACGCGCGCGGATATCGCCCGCGTCGTCGCGTCCTTCCAGCGCCGCGGCTTCCGGTACGCGGCGCCGCCGCTCGTGGCCCCGGTCTCCGGCGATCCGAAAACGAACGGCACCTACCTCCGCTGGCTGGGCGAGCGGCCCGGCGACGCAGGGACATGGCGACTCGTGAACGTGGCGACGGGCGCCATCGACGGCATCCCGCAGTGGGAGACGGTGTTCCGCGTCTCGATGGCACGCTGCGGGGCAGGGTAGGTCGGGAGCGGTCCCTACGTCCCCGCGGCGATGGCCGTGATCAGCAGGGGCATCGCGACCTCGCCCGTCGCGCCGCTCTTCAGCGCGCGGTCCGTGTCGCCCACGCGCGCGTGGAGCTCCACGAGCCGGCCGAGGGTGAAGTTGCGCGCCTGCTGCTGGTAGCGCCGCGCCTGCCAATCGAAGCGCAGGCCGGCCTCCTTCGCCACCTTCGCCGGCGGCATCTTCTCCGGCAGGGCGCGCACCTTGATGAGGTCGCGCAACCGGCTCGAGATCCCTCCCAGGGTCTTCAGCGGATCGTCGCCGCCCGCCTCGATGGACCGCAGGGATCGGATGGCGCCGGGGAGATCCCGCCCGAACGCCCGGTCGCAGAGATCCCATACCTTCTGGTCTCCGAGGCCTCGGAACTGCTGGGCCACGAGCTGTGGCGTGATCTTCTCCCCCGCGAAGGCGTCCCCCATCTGCTCCAACGCCGACGCGAGCCGGCCGGGCTCCGCTCCCAAGGTCTCGACCAGGGCGCGGGCCCCCGGGGCGCCGAGCGCCACGCCGAGGCCCTGCGCTCGCGCAACGAGCCACGGCTCGAGTTCGGCGCGCGACACCGCGATCTGGCGGAGCCGGCCGACGGGTCTGACGAGCTTGTCCAGCGCCGCGGGAACCTTGCCCCGCTCGGCGACCTGGCAGCAGATCACCAGGGGTGCCTCGGGATCGGGGGACTCGAGATAGGGCGCGAGTTCGGCGATCGCGTCCTTGGACAGCGACCGTGCATCCGTGATGAGCAGGGCCCGCGGCTCGCCGAACAGGGACGGCGTGGCGAGGTCCTGCAGCTCTCCCCCGACCCATTCCGAGGCGTCGACCTCGGTGGGACGAAGCTCGCCCAGCTGCGCAAGGGCGGCCTCGCGCAGCAAGAACGCATCCTCTCCCCACAGCAAGGTCACGCCCGCCTCGGTCATCGTTGCCGATCCTACCGAGATCGGCCGACGCGGCCTCAGCGCTGCGCGGAGACCATGGGCTCGCCCGCCTCGAACGTCACCGTGATCGTGCCGTGTTCGTCCGTACGCCAGACATCGGCGCCCGTGGCCGCGATCGCCTCCAAGGTGGAGGGCACCGGGTGGCCGTAGTTGTTCTCCCCCACGCTCACCACGGCCACCTGGGCGCCCACCGCCTGGAAGAACTCCGGCAGGGAGGTGGCCGCGCCGTGATGCGGCACCTTGAGGACGTCCGCGTGCAGCGACACGACGGCGTCCAGGAGCGCCTGTTGGGCGGGTTCCTCCGGCTCGGTGGCGAACAGGGCGGAGTCCTCGCCGTAGGTGAGCATCAGGACGAGGGCGTCGTTGTTGGTATCGGAGTCCGTCCCGCTCCAGCAGCTCGCCGGCGAGAGCACTTCGAGATGGAGGTCCCCGACGGTGTAGCTATCGCCCGCGCGCGGGTGCTCGGTCGCCACGCCCTCGTCCGCGATGGCCAGCTCCAGGTCGGTGTGGATGGCGGAGGTGTCGGGGCAGCCCGGCTCAAGGAGGAGGCCAACGGGGATCCGCGCGAGGACGCTGGGCAGTCCGACGATATGGTCCGCGTGCGGGTGGCTCGCCACCACGAGGTCGAGACGCTTCACACCGAGGGAGGCGAGATCCGTCGCGACCTGGTCCTCGTCGGGGCCTCCGTCGATGAGGACGGCGGCGCCGGAAGGGCTCGTGATCAACGCCGAATCGCCTTGGCCCACGTCGAAGAATCGGATGGTGAGCCGTGGCGGCGCCCCCGTCCCGAGCGCCGTGGACCAGATCACCAGCGGCATCACCCCGACCGCCAGCACCACCGTCCACCGCGGCGGCCGCCATCCCGCCCGCATCCACGCCGCCAGACCCACGAAGATGCCGGCGCCCGCCAGGAGCACGAGCGGGCCCCCCCGGGTCGTCACGTGGCCCACCGGCGCCTTCGCGAGCGCGTTTGCGATGCCCTCGAGGTAGCGCATGGGCAGGAGCGCGACCCAGGCGAGGAGGTGGCCGGCGGCGCCCCACGCGAGCCCCGCGGTCGCGGCCGCGATGCCGAGCAGGAGCGCCGGCGAGACCGCCGGGAAGGCGGCGAGGTTCGCCGCGATCGTCACGCCGGGCACCTCGTGGAAGTGGAAGAGCAGGAGCGGCGTCACGCCGAGCTGCGCCGCCATGGTCGTCCCCGCCGCGAGCGCCGCCGGTCGGGGGAGGAACCGCCCCAAACGCTCGGCGATGGGTGTGGCGAGCACGACCATCCCCGCGGTAGCCGCCACGGAGAGCTGGAAGCCGATGGACCACACCAGCCACGGATCGAGCGCCAACAGGACCAGCACGGCTCCCGCCAGGATCGAGGCGGTGGAGCGGGGGCGGCCCATCACGACGCCGATCAGGGTGAGGGCCGCCATCACCCCGGCGCGCATCACGGATGCCTCCGCCCCCGTGAGCACGACGAAGAACGCCACGGTCCCCGCGGCCACGAGGAACCGGGTCCACCGCCGGAACCGTAACCAGGTGGCGAGCGCCAAGATGGGTGCCAGCACCGTCGCGACGTTCTCGCCGCTGACGACCAGCAGGTGGCCCAGCCCGGTGGCCTGGAAGTCACGCGAGAGGCCTGGGTCGAGCTGCGAATCGTCCCCGAGCATCAGACCGAGGAGCAGCCCGGCCTCCCTCGGCGGGAAGAGGTGATCGATGGATCGACCCACGAACGCCCGCACGACCTGGGTGGCATGCAGGAAAGGGTTCGTCGCGCTCCCCAGGCGCTCGAAGGAGCTCGCCTGCAGTTCCGCCGCCATGCCCTTGTGCCGCAGGACGTCGGCGAAGCCGGGGTCGTCGGGATAGCGGACGAACCCCTCGACCGACACCCGGTCGCCGCGGACCGTCGCCGGCGGCGGCCCATCGCCCTGGACCCAGACCGACTCCCGCACCTCGGCGGCGCCCTCGCCCCACGCCACCCGGCTGAGATCCACGATCGCGTGCCAGCCGAACATGCCCGGCGACGGATCCTCGCGGAGCGAGCCCACGGCCTCGACACGCTGAGGCCCCAGCCGGGCCATCAGCGAGCCGTCGACCCGCGCCTGCCCGAAGCCGGCCCAGGCCCCGCCCAGCGCGACGATCGCGACCGCGGCGAGGGCGGCGGCGCCCGCTCCGCCGCCACGGCGGGTCCGGCCGTCGGCCGCCACGGCCTTGACCGCCGGAGCCTCACGAGGAACGAGTCTGACGCGCGTCAACGGTGAGTCCGCATCCCGGGCCGGGGCTGCAGCGAGCCAGGCGCCGACCAGCCCCGCCACGCCCAGCAGACCCCAGAACCATGCCCCGAACCCGCCGGGACGGACCTCCCACAGCAGCAACCCGGCCCAGAACGCCGCGGCCGCGGACGGGAGCGTCCACCCGCTCACACGGTGACCTGCGGACGCAGCTCCTCGAGGGTGACCGGGCCGATGCCGCTGACGTCCAGGAGGTCGTCGACCGTCGCGAACGGTCCGTTGTCGGTTCGGTACTGGATGATGGCGGCGGCCGTGACCGGCCCGACGCCGTTGAGCGTCTCGAGCTCGGTCTCGCTCGCCGTGTTGACGTTCACCACGGCGATCGCGCCCGGAACGCCCGCCGCCGCGGCGCCGCTCGGCGCCTGGCCCCGCTTGCTCACCACGACCTGAGTACCGTCGGCGAGCGGGGCGGCGAGGTTGATCACGCTCAGGTCCGCGCCCTCGCGGGCGCCGCCGGCGCGGTGCACGGCGTCGATGACGCGCTGGCCCGCAACGAACTCGTACACGCCGGGCTTGCGCACCCAGCCCGTGACATCGACGATGATCGGCGCCGCGCTCGCCGGCGAACCCGACACGACCGGGACGCCGCTCCCCGATCCGACCGGAGGCGCCACCGCGGCCGCCGGCGACGACGCGACCTCCACGGGCTTGGGCAGCGAGCGCGTGTACCAGAGGCCGACGCCCAGCAGCGTGATGGCTACGACGCCGATCAGGCCGGTGAGCTCCGCGCGGGACAGCGCGTCCAGGCGATCCCTGATCCCCATGCGCGCGACGCTACCGAAGGCAGCCGCGAACCGCCGTGACGGCCGTCACGGATCGCGCGCGCGCCTCACTTCGTGACGAAGTTCACCAACCTGGGGGCGCGCACGATCTCCTTGAGCACGGTGCGGCGGTCCAGCGCGCGCAACGCCCCCTCCGCGCCACGGGCCGTCTCCAGGGCGCCCGCCTCGTCGATGTCGGCGGGGACCTCCAGCGTGGCGCGCACCTTGCCATCGACCTGCACCACCAGCGTGACGGTGTCCGCGCGCACGAGCGCGGGGTCGTACGTGGGCCAGGTCGACGCGTGCACGGAATCGGGTTCGCCGAGCTCGACCCGCCACAGCTCCTCGGCCGCGTAGGGCGCGAACGGAGCGAGCAGCTGCGCGAGCGCCCGCGCGGCTGCCATCGCCCCGCCGCCCCCGTCGAGGGTGGCTCGCATCTCGTTCGTGAGGACCTGCATCTTGGAGATGGCGGTGTTGAAGCGGAACCGCTCGAGGTCCTCCGTGACGCCCTTGACGGTGCGGTGGACGAGCTTCACGAGCTGCGGGGGTTCGATGGCCTCGTCGTGCTCAACGGCGTCGGCCACGACTGAGAACGCCCGCCCGAGCCAGGCGTGGGGGCCCGGACGGCGATGCTCGTCCTCACCTCCGACGAGCTTCCAGTCGATGTCGTCCTCGAAGGGCCCGGCGAACAGCATCGTGAGGCGGATGGTGTCCGCGCCCCATCGCGCCACCAGCGGCATCGGCTCCACGACGTTGCCCTTCGACTTGCTCATGGACGCGCCGCCGTAGATGACCTGGCCCTGGTTCATCAGCTTGGGGAAGGGCTCCGTGAACGGCACCAGCTCCATGTCGTGCAGGACCTTCGTGAAGAACCGCGAGTAGAGCAGGTGCAAGATCGCGTGCTCGACGCCGCCCGTGTACTGGCCCACCGGCATCCAGCGCGCCACGTCCTGCGCGCGGAAGGGCCCGTCTTCGTACCCCGGCGAGCAGTAGCGGAAGAAGTACCAGCTGGAGTCCACGAACGTGTCCATCGTGTCGGTGTCGCGTTCTGCCTCGCCGCCGCAGTCCGGGCACGCGACGTGCTTCCAGGTCGGGTGACGGGCGAGCGGCGACTCGCCGCCGAGCTCGAAGTCGGCATCGTCGGGCAGGCGAACGGGGAGGTCCTCGTCGGGGACCGCGACCTCTCCGCACGTCGGGCAGTGGATGATGGGGATCGGAGCGCCCCAGTACCGCTGACGACTCAACAGCCAGTCGCGCAAGCGGTAGTTCACGGTGGCCCGACCGCGACCCTCGGACTCCAGCCACGCCGCGACCTTCGCGATGGAGGCGGGCGCCGACTCGCCGTCGAACGGGCCGCTGTTCACCATGACGCCCTCGCCGGAGTAGGCCTCGGTCATCGTGGGTCCGTCCAGGAGCTCGCCCACGGCCGGCTGGATCACCACGCGCACCGGAAGATCGTGCTGGCGCGCGAAGGCCAGATCGCGCTCGTCGTGAGCGGGCACCGCCATGATCGCGCCCGTGCCGTATCCCATCAGAACGTAGGGAGCGGCGTAGCACGGGATCCGCTCGCCGTTCACGGGATTGATCGCGTGAACACCCAGGAACACGCCGTCCTTCGTGTCGGCCTCCTCGTGGGAGGTCATCGATGCGGCGCGGGCCTCCTGCACCAGAGGCTCCAAGGCCGCCAGGGTGCCGCCCCGCGCGGCCAGGTCGCGCACGGCGGGGTGCTCCACGGAGAACACGAAGAACGTGACGCCCCACAGCGTGTCCGGCCGCGTGGTGAAGACCTCGATCTGCTCGCCCGTCTCCTCGATGGTGAAGCTCACGCGCGCTCCCTCGCTGCGGCCGATCCAGTTGCGCTGCATCGTGAGCACTCGTTCGGGCCAGTCGATCAGGGTGTCCATGTCGTCGAGCAGGCGCTGGGCGTAGTCGGTGATCTTGAAGAACCACTGCGTGAGGTCTCTGCGCTCCACCCGGGCGCCGCAACGTTCACACGCCCCCTGGATCACCTGCTCGTTGGCGAGCACGGTGTGGTCGTTCGGGCACCAGTTCACGGGCGAGCTCTTGCGGTAGGCCAGGCCGCGCTCGAAGAACCGCAGGAACAGCCACTGCGTCCACCGGTAGTACTCGGGGTCGCAGGTCTCGAGGCGCCGGGACCAGTCGAAGGACATCCCCATCCTGCGGAACGAGGCCGCCTGGTGCTCGATGTTCTCCTCGGTCCAGGCGCGCGGCGGGACGCCCCGTTTGATCGCGGCGTTCTCCGCCGGCAGCCCGAACGCGTCCCAGCCGATGGGATGCAAGACGTTGTGCCCCGTCATCGTCTTGTACCGCGCCACCGTATCCCCGCCGCTGAACGCCTCGGCGTGGCCCATGTGCAGGTCGCCCGACGGGTAGGGGAACATGTCGAGGGCGTAGAACCGGGGGCGAGGATCGTCGGGGTCGTCCGAGGCCGCGTAGCGGCCCTCTTCCTCCCAGATCCGCTGCCACCGCGGCTCGATCTCGGACGCGTCGTATCGGCGGCTCATCGTGCGGGCATCCTATCGAACGCCCCTTCCACCCCGGGAGGCCCGCGCGCCTCAGCGCCCCAGCAAGCGGAAGAGCACGAACGCCGCGCCGGAGACCGTCAGGAACCAGCCGAAGGCGGCACGCACACGAGGTCCGGCCAGTCGGTGCGCGAAGCGCCCGCTCGCGGCGCTCGCAGGCACCGCACCCAGTGCGAAGGCGCTCGCCACACGCCAGTCGATGTGGCCGAGCGCCCAATGGGTCACGAGCGTTGGAAGCGCCATCACCGCGATCACAAGCAGGCTCGTGCCTGCCGACTGCCGCATGCTCAGGCCGAACAGCAACAGGTACATGGGCACCAGCAGGAACCCCCCGCCGTTGGCGAGCATGCCCGCGAGCAGCCCGATGCCGGCAGAGGCGAGCACGAGGATCGGCCGGTTGCGACGCCTGTTCGTGCCCCGCGCTCGCATCGCCGGGCCGATCGGGCGGATCACGCGTTGACCGATCACCACGAGCACGACCCCAGAGATGATCAGCAGCTTGGGGCCGCCGACCGATCGTGACAGCAAGGCCCCCACCACGGCCGCCGGGATCGAGCCCAGCAGGGTCCACGCGGCCGCGCGCGGGCGCGCCTCGTCCGCCCGGGCGTACGGCACGGCCGCGACCGCGGCCGACGGGATGGTGGCGGGCAGCGGCGTGGCCACCGCGATCAACGGTGGAACCCCCAGCAACGACAACAACGGGGTGGCGACCGAGGAGCCCCCCACGCCGAAGACACCGGTGAGGAGGCCGATCATCGCCCCGGCGAGGACGAAGACGGGCAAGGGCGCCATGTACACAGCCTAGGGCTCGCCGTAGGCTCGGTCGTTCGACACGCGCGGTTCGCGCGGCGCCGTCGTAGGCTCGGTCACATGACCCATCGAGTCGAACGCACCATCGAGACCTCGTGCGCACAGGAGGCCGCCTTCGACTTCGTGGCGGATTTCTCCACCACGCAGGCGTGGGACCCCGGCATCCCCAGCGCTCGGCGCCTGGACGGGGACCCGCTCGGCGTGGGCTCTCGCTTCGAGCTGGTCTCTCGCTTCAACGGCAAGGAACAGACCCTGACGTACGAGGTCACGACCTACGATCGGCCTCGGAGCATCACGCTCGTGGGCGACGGCGCCAACTTCCACGGCGTCGACGTGATCTCGTTCGCACCGCGCGACGGAGCCGGAACCGCCGTGACGTATCGCGCCGACCTCGCCCTCAAGGGCGTCGCCCGCCTCGCGGAGCCGTTCATCGGCGGCAAGCTGGATGCGATGAGCGATCGGGCGGTGGCGGGACTGAAGACCGCGCTCGACGGCGTCTGAGGCGACTCAGCGTCCCGCCTCCATCCGCGGCGCGATCGCGTCCACGATGAGCCCCGTGACGAGGTCCTCCCCCGCGCCCGCATAGTGCGTGCCGTCCGGCCGCGCCGGAACGCCGTCGATGAGATCGTCGCACGGTGATGAGCCGTCGTGACACACCGCGCCCGTCACGCTGAGGAACGCGGCGCGATCGGGATGCCGGTCCGCATAGCGCCGCATGATGACGTTCCATCGCGTGGAGATGTCCCCGTAGTGATCGATCTGGAAGCGATCCCATTCGGCGCAATCTCCGACGGTGCAGCGCGTCCACATGCCCACGCCCGGCGGCTCCGTCGCGACGAGCATCACCGTGGCGCCTCCCGCGCTCAGCCGCCGCACGGCGGTGTCCAGGCCCGCGCGGCGCAACCTCCAGAACCGAGCCGACCCCGAGTGGACGTGTTGCCCGTCGGCCGTGAGGAAGTCCGAGATCGACCAACGATCCCACCACAGCACGACGTCGGGATGATCCTGGGCGATCAGCTCCTCCTGCGCGGGGATGATGACCTGCGCGCACCCAGCCGCCTCGTGAAGTGCCTCTCCCGTGATCCGCGCGCTGGTCTCCCCCGTGACGGGACACCCCCCCTGAGCGGCCGAGACCACGCGCCACCCGCGTGCGGCGGCCGCGCGCTCGAACGCGACCTCCAGATGCAACGGCACCGAGTCTCCGGTCAGCATGAGCACGGGCGTGCCGGCCGAGGTCGGCGGCACGCGCGTCGCGGCCACGGAGGCCGAGGCCACGAGCAACAGGACGAGCGGAACGGCGCCCAACACGACGCCCGGACGCCGCACGTGCCAGCGACGGCGCCCGTGGGTCCCCAGCGGCCGGCCCGTGCGGATCGGGCGCTCGACCAGGTAGTAGGACAGGGCCGCGATCGCAACGGTAAGGACGAGGACCACGACCCCCAAGAGCACCGCATGCACCCCGGCGGCCGACCGCACGCCGAGCCATACGATGAGCGGCCAGTGCCACAGGTAGATGCCGTAGGAGATCACCCCCACCCAGGCGACCGGCCTCCACGAGAGACCGGCCTCCGCCGATCCGCCGCGGCCCACCCACAGCGGGGCCACGATCATCAGCGTGGCCAAGGAGAACCCGAGCGCTCCGCCGTCGAAGTAGTACGCGTCGCCGGGTCGGATCACGATGAGGTCGAGGAGGACGACCATCACGCCGAACCACAGCACCGGGCGGCCGTGTCGTTCGAGCCAGCCGCGGGCCCGGGACGTCGCCACCCACACGGCGCCCAGCGCTCCCACCAACGGCTCGAACATCCGCGCGTCCGTGCCCATGTACGCGCGCTCCACTGAGTCCGGGCCGAACAGCCACGCCATCGCGGCGGCAGACACGATCACGCCGAACACGCCCAGAACCGTCACGCTCAGGCGCGCCCGGTGGAACACCGCCATGGCACCCGCCAACGCCAGGGGCCACAGGAGGTAGAACTGCTCCTCGATCGCCAAGGACCACGTGTGCTGCAGCGGGCTCTCGATCCCGGTGCTCACGAAGTAGCTGCTGGTGGCGATGAAGCGCCAGTTGGCGAGGTACGCGGTCGATGCGAGCAGGTCGCCGCGGATCGACGCGCGCTCGGAATAGGTCGCGGTCAGCCAGGTCACGAGCGCCACGGCCAACAGCAGGAGCGCGAGGGCGGGCAGCAGGCGCCGCACGCGCCGGGACCAGAACGCGGCCAAGGCGATCCGCCCGTGCTCCTGCATCTCGGCGATCAGCAGCGAGGTGATCAAGAACCCCGACAGCACGAAGAACACGTCCACGCCGAGGTAGCCAGCGGCGAATCCCGGCACGCGAAGGTGGAAGAGCACCACCAGGATCACGGCGACGGCGCGCATGCCATCGAGGGCACGGACGTGTCCCTTGGCGCCCGGCTCACCGCGCGGCAGATCTCGGCTCGAACTCACGTCGGTCTCTCAACGGGGAGAGGGGAGGGAACACCCGCAGCCCGAAGCGTACGTGAGGCTCTGCGTTCGCGTCGATACCATCGGCCGTGGGAGGATGACCGCTGCGCCGAGGGAGAAGGGGATCGCGTGGACGAGAAGGAGCTCAAAGCAGTCCCGCTGTTCGCGGATCTACCCGCCAAGGACCGCAAACAGGTAGCTCATTCCATGGACGTCGTGGAGGTCGGTGCGAGCAAGGATCTCCTCGAAGAAGGCGCCATGCCCCACGAGTTCTTCGTGATGCTCGACGGCGAGGCCGACGTGCGCTACGAGGGCGAGCTGCTCGCGCACCTCACGTCCGGAGACTTCTTCGGCGAGATCGCTCTCATCGAGACGAACCGGCGCACGGCCACGGTCACCACGGTCACCCCCGCCCGGATGGCCGTCATGCACGCCCGGGACTTCGCCGGCATGCGCGCCTCCCTCCCGAAGGTGGCAGACAAGATCCAGGCCAAGATCCTGGAACGGATGCCTCCTCGCTGACCCCCGGCATCGCCCGATCGGTCCCGGTCCTCCGTCTATCGTGCCTATGGTGTTGCACGAGAGGGGGGTGTAGGGTTCGGCCGTCTGGCGTAGGCCGAACGGGGGACTAGGAGGGGCTGATGTCTGGGAGAGTCGGAGTCTTGCTGGGTGCGCTGGGGCTCGCGATGAGTCTGATCCCCGCCGCCGCGATGGCGGCGGACGCGCCACGACCCAAGGTCGCCGTCATCGTGTTGGAGAACACCAAGCGCAGCGCCGTGGTCGGCAAGTCCGATGCACCGTTCATGAACGCGCTCATCGCCCAAGGCAAGGATTTCACGGACTACCGCGGCTTCGCGGGCTCCCCGCATGACTACCGGGCCATGGTGGCCGGGCAACAGACGGCCTCCAAGCCCGTATCCAAGAACCTGTACAGCCAGTTCGACGCCCAGGGCGTCGGGTGGGTCACCCTGGAGGAATCCATGGCCGCCAACTGCGGGGTGAAGCCCTCGCCGAACGTGGTCCCGGGATCGAAGGACGATCTCTACAGCGCGGGGCACGACCCCGCACGCATGTACAAGGCGAACGCATCCTGCAAGGCCAACGATCGCCCGCTCACGTCCGATGCCCAACTCCGGTCCCTGCCGGCCTTCAGCTACATCGTGCCGAACAACTGCGGCAATGCGCACACCTATCCCTCCGGAGGCAACTGCCCGGCCTACTTCGGCACGAACCACGCCTCCAGCAAGATCGCGCTCGCCGACCAATGGGTCGAGCACGTCGTGGGTGTGATCACGAACGCCGATCCCGCCACGACGGTCTTCGTCGTGTTCGACGAGAGCACGGGCAGCACCGGGCAGCTCGTGTACGCGGTGGAGATCGGGCCCGATGTCGTGGCGGGTTCCAAGGACGGCCACCGCTACGACCACTATTCGTTCTGCGCGGGCATGTGGCAGGCATACGGGCTCCAGGGCGCCGCTCCCAACAACGCCGCTCACGCGACGCCGCTGCCGCTGTAGCCTCGGGCGCTCGCTCTGGGGCTAGCGTTCGGACCCGGCCAGCAGTCCCTGGACGAAGTAGCGTTGGAAGGCGAAGAACACCGCGAGCGGCACGAGCATCTGCAGGAACGCGGCGGGCGCGATGACGTCGATGTTCGCGCTGAAGGAACGGAGCTGCTCGCGGATCGCCACGGTCAGCGGCTGGGTCTCGCCGCCCGCGAACACCAGGGCCACGAGCAGGTCGTTCCACACCCACAGGAACTGGAAGATCAGCAGTGAGGCGATCGCCGGCAGTCCGAGCGGCAGCACCACGCGGCGGAACACCGTCCACTCGCTCGCACCGTCCATGCGCGCGGCCTCGAGCATCTCCCGCGGGATCCCCACGAAGAAGTTCCGCAGCAAGAAGATGGCGAACGGGAGCCCGAAGGCCACATGGAACAGCACCACGCCGGGGATCGTGCCGAAGATGCCGAGCAGGTCGTAGAGCCGCGCGACGGGGATGAGAGCCACCTGCAGGGGCACGACGAGCAGGCCGACCACGATCAGGAACAAGACGTCGCGGCCCCGGAATCGCATCCAGGCGAACGCGTAGGCGGCGAGCGACCCCACGATGACCACGAGCGACGCGGCCGGCACCGTGATCAGGATCGTATTCACGAACGCCTTCACCATCGAGGGGTCGTTCAGGAGATTGCGATATGGCTGCAGCGTCAGCTGACTCGGCATGCTCAGCGCCGTCCACCAGCCGCTCTCCGAGTTCGCGGCTGCCGACCGGAACGAGGAGACCAGCAATCCGATCGTGGGCACCAGCCATACCAGGGCGATCACCACGAGCAGCAGCGCGGCAGGCGCACGGGTGAGCGCCTTGACCAGGCGGTGTGACCTCGAAGCCGTTGCGGGGCGCTCGCGCTCGGCACGCGCCGTGACGTCCATCAGTCTTCCGTCCTGAACCGTCGGAGGTTGAACGCCATGGCCGGCAGGACCAGGACGAGCAGGAACACCGCCAGGGCGCTCCCGAGGCCGAAGTTCCGGATCCCGAACGCGGTCTTCCACAACTGCAACGCGATGACGTTCGCATCGCGCTGCGAAGAGCCGGGCGCGATGACGAGCACGAGGTCGAAGATCTTGAGCACGTTGATGACGAGGGTTACCAGCACCACGGCGAGGACCGGCGCCAGCAGCGGAACGGTCACACGACGGAACACCTGCCACTCGCTGGCCCCGTCCACGCGCGAGGCCTCGAGGGTCTCGCGCGGGATGGAGGCCAACCCCGCCGCGATCACCACCATGGCGAAGCCCGCCCAGATCCAGATGTACGACACGATGATCGCCGGGGTGACGAGCGCAGGACCCAACCAGCTGATGCCCGCGAACGGCTTGCGGAAGTTCTCGGCCGGGAGACGGACCTCCACGCCGCCCTGCGGCACGCCCTCGAGCAGGAACGTGCCGTCGGGGGCGGTGGTGGCCGAGGCGACGACCTCGCCGCCCGAGACCGCCTCGACGTCGACACCGGGCAGCCCACGCTCTGTGGGATCGATCACACCTTGCTGACCGCCTCCACCCGTCGAGAAGTCCAGCCAGACCGATCCCGCGATCCCCCCGGGATCGCTCGTCGGCTCGGCGGCCAGCTCCGAATCGGCGGGGATGTTCTCGGGCGGGATCGCCACGAGCCCGAGCGTCGTCGTCTCGCCGACGCTCACGGAGCCCGACGTTTGCAACCCGCCGCCCGGCGCCGGACCGAGCTGCTGTTCATCCGACGACCGGGCTCCCGCCAGCTCACCGGGGGGACGGAACACGTCGAGGACGGCGCCCACGGTCGCGTTGGCGAGGCCCAGTTTCGGATCTTGCTCGTAGATCAGGCGCCAGGTGACGCCGGCCGACAAGAACGAGATGGCCATGGGCATGAAGATCGCCACCTTGAAGGCCGTCTGCCAGGGAACGCGTTCCGTGAGGACCGCGAAGATCAGTCCCAGCGCGGTGACGATGCTGGGGGCGAACACCACCCAGATCAGGTTGTTCTTGATCGCGGTGAGCGTCGAGTCGGAGGTGAACATCTCCTTGTAGTTGTCCAGGCCCACGAACGTGTCGCCGTTGGCGCTGAACAGGCTGCGGCCGACGGAGAAGAAGATCGGGTAGACGACGATCGCGCCCAGCAGCACCAGCGCGGGCGCCAGGAACAGAACCTTCGCTCCCAGCGACCCGCGCCGTGATGCCGCCGCAGCCTGGCCCACGCCGCCCCGCTCAGCTCTTGTACGCCTTGGCCGCAGACTTCTCCAAGGCTTGAGCCGTGCCGTCCACGTCGTTGGGGTTCTGCAGGAAGTCGATCAGGATGCCCCAGATCCCCTGGCCGGTCGTGGCGCCGAACGCCGTGGGCTGCAGGTCGGACATGTCGTAGCGCACGCTGTCTCCGGCGTCGATCAACGCTTGGGCCGCGCGGCGCGTGACGTCGTCGGGATAGGACGACACGTCGACCTTGATGTTTGGTGAGATGAAGCCGCCCTGGGCGATCCAGACCTCGGCCGCCTCCGGCGTCGCGAGGTACTTCATCATGGCCTTGCCGCCCTCGCTGTCCTTGAGGAGGGTCGCGATGTCGCCGCCGCCCAGAACCGCGGGGGGTGAACCGTCGATCGACGGGAAATCGAAGAAGTCGGCGTCCGTGCCGATCTTCGACTTGGTCTCGCCCGTGATGGTGCCGGCCACGAAGTCGCCCTCGAAGACCATCGCTCCCTTGGGGGGATCGGTGAAGGCCTGCGTCACCGAACCCGTGAAGTCGGTCTGCTCGGCACCCGTGGTGCCCCCGGCCAGATAGTCGCTGTTCCCCAGCATCTGGCCCATGATCGTCAACGCGTCCTTCACGGACTGATCCGTCCACGGGATCTCATGCGACGCGAGCTTGTCGTACATGTCGGGGCCGGCGCTGCGCAGGTAGATGTTCTCGAAGAGGTCCGACAGGGGCCAGCCAACGTCGGCGCCGATCGAGTACGGCGCCACGCCGTAGTCGGAGACCGTCTGGGCGGTCTGTTGCAACTCGTCCCACGTGGCCGGCGGTTGCACGCCGGCGCCGTCGAAAACGCCCTTGTTGTACCAGACCGTCGACTTCTGTGCGGTCTTGAACCACACGCCGTACAGCGTGCCGTCCGCCGAGCCGATCTCGCGCGCCGTCGCGCCGAAGTTCGCGTCGACTTCGGGGCCGGCCACGTCTTCGATCGGGACCAGATCTCCCTGCGCGGCGAAGGTCTTCAGGACCCCGGGCTGCGGCAGGATCGCCACGTCCGGCGGGTCGCCACCTTCGATCCGAGGTCCCACGTAGGCGGCGATGTCGTCACCACCTGAGCGGAACCTCACGGTCGCCCCCGTGTCCTGGGCGAACTTGTCCAGCACCATCTGGAAGCGCTGCTGTTCCGCGCCGGTCCACGTCGCCGCGACCTCGACCGTCTGCCCGGTGAGATCGACGGCCGGCGAGCCCGCGCCGGAGTTCGTGGTCTGATCCAGGCTCTCCCCTCCGCTGCACGCGGCGGCGAACAGCGCGAGCGCTGCGGCCGGTATGAGCGTTCGTCGAGCGAGTCGGTGCCTCTGCATGTGGATCGTCCTCCTTATGAACCCGGTCGCCCGGACCCGTCGGTGATGGCGTTCCCAGTTTGGGGGTCGAAGAAGTGCATCCGGCCGGTGTCGACGACCAGATCGATCTCAGCGTGTTCGCGGGCCTCGGTGCGCGGGCCCAGCCGGGCGACGAACGGCGAGCGGCCTTCGTGGCGCGCGGCCTCGAGCTCGGCGGCGCCCGCGTCGCGCGCAAGCTCCTGCGTGTCCTCGGTCATCACCGGGGGCGCGTCGACCGTGAAGTGCACGATCACCTCGGCGCCGAGCGCCTCGCGCAGATCGACCTCGGCGCGGAACCGGCGGTCCTCGCGCGTCTCGTCCTGGGTCGCCGCATCCTCCATGTCCTCGGGACGGATGCCGACGATCACAGGGTGACCCTCGAACGCCTCGAGGCCGTCCCGCGCGGCGACCGCCTCCCGGTCCAGGCCCAAGCGGACGCTGCCGAACGTCACGATCCAGTCTTCTCCGTGGCGTTCGAGGCTGGCCTCCGCCATGTTCATCGCGGGCGAGCCGATGAAGCCGGCGACGAACAGGTTCGCCGGCTCGTCGTAGAGGCGCTGCGGGACGTCGACCTGCTGCAACCGGCCCCGCTTGATGACGGCCACGCGATCGCCCATCGTCATGGCCTCGATCTGGTCGTGTGTGACGTAGATCGTGGTAACACCAAGATCGTCCTGGAGCCGCGCGATCTCCGCTCGCATCTGAACCCGGAGCTTCGCGTCCAGGTTTGACAACGGCTCGTCCATCAGGAACGCGCGGGGTTCACGGACGATGGCCCGCCCCATCGCGACCCGTTGACGTTGGCCACCGGAGAGGTTCTTCGGCTTGCGATCGAGGAGCTCTTCGAGGCCCAAGATCTTCGCCGCTTCGCGGACCCGCCGGTCGATCTCGGGCTTGGCCGTCTTGCGCAGGCGCAGCCCGAACCCCATGTTCTCGTAGACGCTCAGGTGCGGGTAGAGCGCGTAGTTCTGGAAGACCATCGCGACGTCGCGATCCTTCGACGGCACGTCGTTCACGACGCGATCGCCAATCGAAATCGTGCCGCTCGAGATGTCCTCGAGGCCCGCGACCATGCGCAGGGCGGTGGTCTTGCCGCATCCCGAAGGGCCGACGAAGACCATGAACTCCCCGTCTTCGATCTGCAGCCCCAAGCCGGACACAGCCTCCGTGCCGTCCGGATACACCTTGCCGACCTGGTCGAGCACGACCTGCGCCAGCGCCCTCACCCCTCCATCGAGCATCGTAGACCTAATGCGGCCGGGCCGGACTCCCCGATGGAACGCCTCCAGCACGACCGGGACGGAACGGGTGCGTTCACATGCCGCGTTCCGCGCTCGTCCTGCTTTGGTCCCCGCAAACGCCAAGCGGTAAACGCCAGTGCCCCGGGCGAGGGACCGCGGTGGGTCGACGGCCTGGGGTGGATGCCGTAGAAGAGACCCATGGGCAGAGCTGTGGGGTCAACGCGCGGCCACATGGGGCGGGACGGATTCGACGCGGTCGTCGTGGGTGCGGGACCGGGAGGCAGCGTCGCCGCGCTCGTGCTCGCCCGTGCCGGCGCACGCGTGGCGCTCGTGGACCGCTCGCGGTTCCCCAGAGATAAGGCGTGCGGTGACCTGATCGGGCCACGGGGCGTCCGGGCCCTCGAGGAGCTCGGCGTCCCGTTCCCCGAGTTCGGACGGGGCAGCGACATCGCGGTGATGGGTCCGTCCGGCGGCCGGGCGCTGCTGCCGGCCTATCCCGGGCATGCCTACGCCGACCACGGCGTGATCGCGCCGCGCCGGGTCTTCGACGACGCGCTGCGGAACGAGGCGATCACGGCGGGCGCCACGCCGATCCTGGGGCGCGTCGTGGGGGCGTCACAGGCCGCAAACGGGTCGCTGGACGCCCTCACCACGAGCGACGGCTCGCGGGTGCGGGGCCGCGTCGTGATCGGGGCGGACGGCGCGCTGAGCCCGATCGCGCACCTCGCCGGCTTGATCGAGGTGGACGCGGCCATGTGGGGGTTCGCGATCCGCAGCTACCTGCCGGCCGCGGTTCCGCTGCCCCTGCTCGCGCTCCTCGACGCGCGGCCCGGCCGCATCTTCCCGGGATACGGCTGGCTCTTCCCGGGCGCCGACGGCGAGGCCAACGTTGGCGTCGGCCTCGCGCTGCGACGGGCCCACCGTCCGGCGGCTCGCCTGCGAGGGGAGCTGACGGCTCTGTGCGCCCGTCTGGAAGCGAGCGGAGATCTGCCGGCGGGGGCGCGACTCGGGCCGGTGACGGGCGGCTGGCTCCGCATGGGCGGCGTGGGCTCACGTCCGGCGACGCGCAACGTGCTGCTGGTCGGCGACGCCGCGGGGCTCGTGAACCCGCTGCAAGGCGAGGGGATCGCGACGGCGATGGTGAGCGGCCGCCTCGCGGCGGAGTCGCTGATCGCGCACCCCGGATGCCCCGCCGAGGCATACACCGAGGCGCTCGACGAGCGCTTCGCAGCGTTCATGCCGGGCGCCGCGGCGCTGCACACACAGATGCTGCGACGCCCCCGATTCACCTCGGCGAGCGCCCGGGTGCTCACCGCCCCCGGCGTCCGGCGCCTCGTGGCCGGAACGTGGTCGCTCTACCTCAACGGCCTCGCCGACGGAGCGCGGCCACGGCCGTCGGCCTGGACCGCGCGGCTCGTGCAGACGACGGCGACGAGGCTCGCCTCCCGGTGAACCGGCCGGGCGACCGCGCTGCAGGCAGGGCACTCGGCCGGGCGCGCGCGGCTGCCGGAGCCATCGCGGTCCTGCTGGTCGCATCATCGTGCGGCGGTCGCGCGAGGTTGAACGCGAGCACGTCGGTGGCGCTCCCGGGCGGCCCGTCGGCCGATTGCACCGTCACGGTGTCGCCCGGAGGAGACGTGGGTGCGTCGGTGGCCTCCGCCGGGCCCGCCGCCGTCATCTGCGTGCCGGAGGGGACCTACACGCTCCCCGAACCGGTGAGCCCCGCGAGCGGCCAGACGATCCACGGCATCGGCGCCCGCGCGCCGACCCTCACCTGCGGAGGGTCGCTGTGCTTCGACGGCCGGGGGGCCGGGACCGACGTCACCCTCGCGAACCTCATCATGCAGGGCGCCGCGAGCGCCGACATCCGCACCACCGACGGCTGGGTCTTGGAACGGGTGTCCGTCCAGACGGCCGCCGACTCGGGCATGAAGGTGCAGGGGGCGAACGTCACCCTGCGCGACGTGTTCGCGGTGTCCGACGGCAGGTTCGGGATCGTGGCCAAGGACGCCCCGAACCTCGTGATCGACGGCGCCACCATCATCGACAGCCCCGCAGACGCGAGCTTCGAGATCGGCCTGTCGGGCGGACTCAAGCTCAACAGCGTGAGCGGCGCCACGATCCGCCACGTCGACGTCCACGGCGGTGTCGGGGGCGCCGGGATCTGGATCGACAACAACACCACGGACTTCTCGGTGAGCGACAGCTCGGTGGACGGGGTCGCGCACGACGCGATCCGCATCGAGATCAGCTGCCGCGGCACCGTCTCCTCGAGCACCGTGACGAGCGCCGGCAACGCGGGGCTGGACGTATACAACTCCCACGAAATCGAGCTCAGAGGCAATAGCGTCTCCGGCGCGGGAACGTGGGCGATCCGGATGCTGTCGAACGGCAGGAGCAGCGGTCCCGGAGGGGACGCCTGCCTGCAGGACGGGGCCTTCCCCTCCACGGGCAACACGGCGATCGCCAACGCCGTGAAGCTGGATGAGGGCGTGCGCGTCGGCGTCGACGCTCAGGGGGGAACCTCGAGCGCGCTGTCCTGGAGCGACAACCGCTACGCGGCGGCGAGCTGCGACGCCGCCGTGTGGACCTGGTGGGATGGCGCGGCATCTGCCGACATGGGCTTCGGCGGCTGGCAGGGCCTCGGGCAGGACATCACGGGATCCTGCGAGGTCACGTGACGCCGGGTGTTAGACGCCGCGCTCGGCCACGGCTCGATACGCCGCCTCGGCGCGGGCCCTCCAGGTTTGGAGCGAGGGTTCCCGGTATCGCTGCAAGAGGGCGGTTCGATGCGCGCGCCGGGCAGCCGACGGGCGCTGTACCCGCTCCTGCGGTACCTCGCCCAGGTTCACCACCCCCCGCTGCTCGGCCGTCTGCTCGCGATACTCGTCCAGGCTGATCCGGCCCGCGAGGAACTCCCCGAGGGTGCGCCGCCACGGCGGGCGCCGCGATCGCTCGTCGATGAGCGCGAACGCCCGGGCCACGTCGGCTCCGTCGTGAACGAACTCGGCGAACGAGGTCCCGAAGCGCCCGTTGACCTCCGCGGTGACGGACCCCAGGTCCGTGGTGACGGAGTCGAACCGAGCGAACACGAGCCCGTCCGCGCTCCCCAGCACCCTGCGATAGAAGCCGGTGTAGCTCCGCAGCCACTGGCCCACGGAGACCGCGGGCTCCGAGACCATGGCCGACAGGACCGTATCCTGTGGCGGTCGGATCGGAACGAGCCCAGGGATGCCGCGGCGTGCCGCCTGGATCAATTGGGCCGGCGAGTGAAGGTGGTGCGCGACACGGACATGCCCGTTCTGAGCTACCTGGAATGCCACGAGTGCGAAGGTGACGGCCGAGCGCGTGAACCCGTCGATCACGAGCTGGGTATCGGAGGCGATCGTCCCCTGGGGATGGCGACGACGCGCGATGAACAGGTACGGCTCCGGGTAGCGGGTCACCACGCGTCGCACCGCGTGCTGGGCGGAGCCGGAGAACGTCGGCCCAGCGTCGAGGGAGGACACGTCGATGAACGCGGGGCTTTCCGCGCTCGTCACATCGTTGTCCGCCATGCGCCCTCCAGATACACCTGGGCCCCTCATATCCATGTGGGTCCCCTGATAGACCTAGGTCGGAGCCTAGTGAAACCCTCGGCGGATGGGAACCCTGAAGCTCCCGTATCTCATCCGTGCACCCGGGCGGCCGCGCGTCGATGAGCGAGGCTCAGGCCGCCTTCTCGCTGGGATCGATCCGCAGGCGGCTGCTGTCCGGCTCCGCATGGGTGCTCGGCACGAGGGTCCTCGGACTCGTGCTCGGGTTCGCCATGAACGGCATCGTGGCACGCCTGCTCACCATCGACGAGTTCGGGGCGTTCCTGCTCCTCAACACCATGGTGGTGATCGGCAGCACCCTGGCCGAGCTGGGGCTGGACCGTGCCGTCGTGCGGTTCACGGCGGAGTCGCTGGCCCTCGGCGAACCCGGACGCGCCCGCGCGTCCATCCGCCTCAGTCTGGGCTGGGCCGCGATCGGGGCCTCGGCGGTATCGCTCGTGCTGGCGCTCGGCGTCGGCCAGTGGTTCTTCGGGACCGTCCAGAACAACCCGCTCGTGGCCTCGATCATCCCGCTCGGCGCGGCGCTCCTGTTCGCGACGGCCATGCAATACATGTGCGCCCAGGCGTTCCTCGGCCTGTCACGCTTCGCGCATTCGGCCCTGCTCCAGACGTTCGCGGCCGACTTCTTCACCGTGGTGGTGCTCGGCGGGGTGTACCTGTTCGCCCGAGGCGCCTCGCTCTCGGAGACCGTGGGGCTCATCACGCTGGTGACCGCGGTCGTGCTCGCGGCCACGGGCTTCGTACTGCTGCGCACCATGCGTCCGCTACGCGGGCCGGGCAGCGTGAGCCGCGGCGAGCTCTTCAAGGTCGCCCGTCCGCTGCTCGTGTCCAACCTCGGCATCTACCTGCTCGGCGCCGGCGTGGACCTGTGGATCCTCGGGGCGTTCCGCCCGGCGGACGCGGTCGCGCTCTACGGGGCGTCCTCCAAGCTGGTGGTGCTGGTGGCCACGCCCACGATCATCTTCTCCGGCGTGATCCCGCCGCTCACGGCGGAACTCTACGCACAGGGGAAGGTTCGCCAGCTCGAGCGCGTCCTGCGGGTCGGCGCCACGCTGGTCGGCATCCCGGCTCTCCTCGTGCTGCTCCTGTTCATCTTCGCGGGGCCTTGGGTCATGTCGACCGTGTTCGGGCCCCTGTACGCGGCGGGTGCCTCCTACCTCGTCATCAAGTCGATCGGGCGGTTGATCGCGGTCTGGACGGGCTCCTCGGGGATCGCGCTGATGATGACCGGTCATCAGAAGGACATGATGTGGACGACGATCCTGGGGGCCACGCTGAGCGTGGGCGGAGGTCTCCTCGTGACGCCTCACTACGGCGCGACGGGGATCGCGATCGCCACGGCGACGGCGCAGGTGGTCCAGAACGGCGCCCAGTTGGTGATCGCCCGCAAGCGGCTCGGCATCTGGACCTACGTCACGATGTCCCCGAGCATGATCCGCGAGATCGTGTTCGGCGCGAAGGGGCGGAACAAGGGACCGAAGCAACCGAAGGAACCGGGATCAGATGCGGACTGAGCACGACGATCACCCGGCGGGTCCGCGTCTCCTGGCCATCGCCGGCACCGGTCAGAACGGCGCCACGCTGCTGTGTCGGATGCTCGGGGAGATCCCCGGGTTCGTGGCCGTGGGCGAGATCGGCAGGATCTGGGAGAAGGGCCTGGGCGAGAACGTCGAGTGCAGCTGCGGCGAGCCCTTCTCCTCGTGTCCCTTCTGGAGGCAGGTCGGCGACCGCGCGTTCGGCGGCTGGGATCGCCTCGACCCCGGCGAGTGCCACCGACTGGCGGCGAGCATCACGCTGGGACGCACCCGACTCCCCCACCCCTTCGCGCTGCCCCTCATCCTCATGCCGTGGCTCTCGCCGCGGTTCCGGCGCGATCTCCGCGCGTACGCGTCCCTGCTCGAGCGGCTGTACGGGGGCGTCCTCGAGGTCTCGGGCAGCAACGTGATCGTCGACTCGATGAAGATCCCCGCGCACATCTACCTGCTCGCCACCCAGGAGCGCTTCGACGCGAGGTTCGTGCAGCTGGTGCGCGATCCGCGGGGGGTCGCCTTCTCCAACACCAAGGAGGTTCCCCGCCAGGGCTCGCGCGCCGACAAGCCGATGCGCACCACGCGTACCCCACGCAAGACGGCCACGAAGTGGCTCTGGTTCAACCTCTCGTTCGATCTCTTGAAGGCCCTGGGTCATCCGCTCGAGCGCCTGCGCTACGAGTCGTTCGTGCGCGACCCGGAGGCCGCTTTGCGCTTGTGCGCCGGGCAGGTCGGACGGACGCTCGGGCCCCAGGACCTATCGTTCCTCGATGGGCGAACGGCTCGGCTGCCCACCGGGCATCTCGTGGCCGGCAACCGGATGCGCCACCTGACCGGCCCGATCGAGCTGCGCCTCGACGAGGCCTGGCGCGCTGGGTTGCCCGAGCGAGATCAGCGGACCGTGGAGCGCGTGACGCGGCCCCTCATGCGGCGCTACGGCTACGCGCGGGGCACGGCGCCGGAGCAGACCTGAGTCCACCGGCGGGGACAGCCCCGGCACCTAGATCCTCGTGCCGCGGACCTTCCGCTCGACCTTGCCGGCGCCGTCCTGCACGCCGCCCTTGGCCTGCTTCGATGCTCCGGTCATCCCGCACCTCCCGCGGGTCCGACTCACCGCTGCGTCGGACGCAGCGCGTCGCCGCCCCCCTACCCAGGCACCCCATCGACAAACCCGTTCCGACACCCTCATCGTCGAGCGCCGGGGCTCCGGGCGATGATGTGATCCCGCAGCCACCGTTCCGTGCTCAGCGACGCGAGATCATCGACTTCGAGCGGTCGGACGGAAACGACGAGTGCACCTCGGATCCCCGCAGTCGTCCGTTCGGGTGAGAGGCGAAATCGATCCCACAGGCGATGCCGGCGCCAGTCACGGTTCGTACGGTCCTCAGGTTGCCTGGAACTGCCGCGCTCCGCATCGAGAGAGGAACCCCCGCCGTCAGATGAGGTAGATAGGGGGTAACGCCAGTGATCCATCTGAGCCGGAACTCGCGCCTCAGCAGACCCGATGTCACCCGGCCAGACGTCGGAGACGTTCGCGGGCGTGGCCCGCCTGAAGGAGATTCCCCTTCTCCTCGTACAAGGAAAGTGCCTCGTTCGCCGCGCCGATCGCCTCCTCCCGCCTGCCCGCCAGCTCGAGCACCTCCGCGAGCGCTGCGCGGGCGTCCGCCCGATCGGTTGTGAAGTCGCTCTCGTCGATGAGCTCGATCGCGGTGCGGGCGAGGTCTTCGGCCTCCGCGATCCTCCCTAGCCTGGCCGCCACCATGGCCCGTACCCCCAGAGCGATCGTCGTCTCGGACCCGGCGTCACGGCTCGCCCGCATCGACTTCTGTGCTTCTTCGTCGGCCTCCTCGTAGCGGCCGAGCGCGTAGAGCGACTGCGCGTGGAAGGCCGCGATGATGCCCACCGCGTCCGATCCCATCTCTTCCAGCCTCCGCGCCCCGGCGCCGAGGATCTGCTCGGACTCCTCGTGGTTGCCCGACAGGAGCTCGAGCAGACCGAGGTGTTGCGAATGGTGGGCCAAGGGCAAGTGGAGACCGAGCTCGAGCATCCGCATGTCGTGAGCTTCGAAGAGGCGTCGGGCGCCGTCGAGGTCCCCGAGCATCATCTGCACGGTTGCGATGGAGGCCGAGACGCCAATCTCGGCCCCGGGGGCTCCCCGCGCCTCCACGGCGAGCATCTCCAGACCGCGCAGCGCCTGGTCGCACGGCGTGGGACCCCACGCGTAGACCGACGACAACCACCCGAGGTACTCGCCCGCCAGCCACCGATCCCCGGCGAACTCGAACCCATCCACGGCCTTCCGCCACGCGGCCCGGGCCTCGCCGGCCCTACATCGGGACCAGAGCACGGTGCCGATGTTGGCCCACGCGAACGCGGCCCCGGCCGGATCGTCCGCTGCCTCGAACAGGGGCAGGCTCGCCCGGGCTTCTCCCTCGATCGTACGTACCTCGTCCGGAGAGCGGTGCCCCCACAGGAAGAGCAGGTTGCCGTGGGTCCGCGCCCGCGCAGCCGCAACGTCGTTCCGCCTCGCCTGGGCCACGCCGACGGCGCGCTCGACCGAGACGTAGGCGTCGTCGAGCTCCCCCCTCTCGGCTTGCGCCTGCGCGAGATCCGAGTACAACGACACCAGCTCCGAAGCCTCCGGTCGCATCAGCGAAGCCGCACGGGAGAGCAGATTCGTGGTGGCCGGCATGTCGCCACGCACGAATGCCTGCTGGCCGGCATCCACCAGGTGCTTGGCCGCACGATCGGCAATCTCGGCGGTGCGGCCGTCGCCCGAACCGAGCTCTTCGAAGTAGCGAACGCTGCGCTCCAGGTGGTAGCCGATCAGCTCCCCCTCGTCGGGTGCCTGCCGTTCCAGCCAATCGGCGAAACGCTGGTGGAGCTCCGCCCGCACGGACTTGGTAAGGCCTTCGTAGGCCACATCCCTGATCAGCAGATGCCGGAAGGCGAGGGCCTCGGCCCCCACCAGGTCGGATCGATCCGGTCGCACGAACTGTCTGCGCATCAGCGCCGCGAGATGTGCATCCAGGTCGGGGTCGTCGGCGAGCTCTGCCAGCGCCACCCGATAGAACACCTGCCCGATCACGCTGGCGCGCTCCAGCAGCGCGCGGTGCGCCGGCGCGAGCCCGTCGAGCCTGGCCGCGAGCAACGCGGAGGTGGTCGGGGGCACGGCGAACGTGCCCAGATCGCCGGTGGGAACCCAGACGTCATCCACGAGCGAGAGGCGGCCCTCATCGACCAGCATCCCGAGCAGCTCCTCGGCGAAGAGCGGATGCCCCTCGGAGGCCTGGGCCACGCGCTCACGCACCTCGGGCGCGATCTCTTTCATCGCCAGCAGGTTCGCCACCAGGATCCCGCATTCCTCGACGGTCAGCGGCTCGAGCGAGATGGATGTCGCGTTGAGCTTGCCCCCACCCCAATCGGGTCGCGAGTCGAGGAGCTCGGGCCGGGCCATGCACGCCAGCAGGATCGGCGCGTCGACCGACCAGTCGGCCACGTGCTCGATCAGCTCCAGCATCATCGGCTCGGCCCACTGCACGTCATCGAGCAGGAACACGACCGGGCGCTCGCGGGCCATTCCCTCCAGGAGCTTGCGGATCGCCCAGAGCGTTTCCTCCGGCGTGGCCTCGCCCCCCGCGACGCCGACGATCTGTGCCACCTGCGCCACGATCCTCTCCGCGTGCTCGTCGGCGCCAACCAACGCGGCGATGCGTTCGCGGGCCTCGCCCGGTTCCTCCAGTCCCGTGAGCATCGCGGCTTGCCGCACGGCTTCCTCGATGGGGAGGAAGGTGATGCCCTCACCGTAGGGAAGGCAGCGGCCCCGCAACACGGTGGCTCGGTCGCCCAGGGCGGACACGAAGGCATCGAGCAGGCGGGACTTGCCCACGCCTCCCACGCCGAGCACCGTGAACAGATGGCAGGCCTGATCCGTGAACGTGCGATCGAATGCTCCGAGCAGCATCTGTAGCTCGCGTTCGCGGCCCACCATCGGAGCGTCCAGCCGGCGCGAGAACCCGGCGGCGTGTGGGTCGACCTTCACGACCCGATAGGCGACCAGGGGTTCCGCCTTGCCCTTCACGACCAACGGGTCGATCGGCTCCCCCAGGATCGCGTCACGGACCAATCGAAAGGTCGCCTCGCCGATCAGGATCTCCCCCGCGCCCGCGGCCTGCTCGAAGCGCGCGGCGATGTTCACCGCGTCACCCGCGGCGAGGGTTCCCTCGGCTCCCACGTCGGTGACCACGACCTCGCCGGTGTTCACCCCCGTGCGCACCTGGATCTCGATCCCCTGCGTCTCGAGCAGTTCGGCGTTCAGATCGTTCAACGCATCACGCATGTCGGCCGCGGCGCGAACCGCGCGTAGGGCGTCGTCCTCGCGGACGTGCGGCACGCCGAACACCGCCATCACCGCGTCTCCGATGAACTTCTCGATGGTGCCGCCGTGTCCCTGGATCACCTGTCGCATCGCGTCGAAATACCGGGCGAGCACCGCCTGAAGCCGTTCGGGGTCGAGGCGCTCGCCGAGCGCCGTCGATCCCACGATGTCGCTGAACAGAATCGTCACCGACCGGCGCGCGCCGGTGGGTGCCTCCGGGGCGAGCGACGATCCGCAGTCGGGGCAGAAAGCGAAGTCCTCAGGGGCCTCACGCCCGCACGTCCGGCAGGTCCTCATCGGGCAAACCTACCCTGAAGCACACCGCGACCGCGCGGCCTCGTCCCGGCCTCGATGGCGCCGCCCATCCACTGTCTCGACGACGTCGGGGAGCAGCGGGCCGCGCAGGAACGACTTCCCCTACCCGCTGCGCGTCCGCCAGGAGGAACGGAACTCCTGCGCCCGCGCGGTCGTCCACAGGGCCGACAGGAACGTTCCGAGCGTCCAGAGCGCACCCAACGCCATCGAGCCCACGCCGATCATCACGAAGGCGTTGGAGAAGGGGCCGCGCTGTCCATGGGCCCGAGGGGGGCCTCGCCCGCGGTCAACCGGGCGCTCGCGACGGGCGCGGACCGCCGGCGGGCGGCCTCGTCGACGCGCGGATCCCGCCGAGACGGAGGCCTTCCCGGCGGATCGGCGCTCCCCCGTCGGGCTCGCCATACTGTCCATATGTCCGACCCGGCTGCGAAGCGCCTGCTCATGGACGAAGAAGAGCGGTCATGGACCGAACTCCACGCCCTCGTGGACGCGCTGCCTCACTCCGAGCTCGCGACGCCGGGGTACTTCGAGGAGGGGTGGTCCGCGAAGGACCTCGTAGCGCATCTCGGGAGCTGGCTGGCGGAGGCCGGCGTGGTTCTCGAGCGCATGACGTTCGGGACCTATCGGGCGGACGAGCTCGATATCGATGACATGAACGAGCGGTTCTATCGGGCGATGAAGGACGTGTCGTTCGCGACGGTGCGAGCACAGGCGGTCGCCGCGCGGACCCGCATGTTGCGGGTATGGGGCTCGATGGATGAGGCCGACGCCGACGCCGATGCGTGGATTCGCAAGGCAGGAACTGAGCACTACGCCGAGCACCTCCCGCGGCTCCGAGCGTGGGTGGCGGAACGGGTTGCCTAGGACCTAGATCTTCTTGACGGTCCCGGCCACCTTGTTGGCCTTGCCCTTGGCTTGCTTCGATGCTCCGGCCATCCCGCACCTCCCGCGGCCCCGACCCACCGCTCGGGCAGGCCCTTCAACTCGTGCTCTCCTGCATCCGCAAACTGGAGGCCCGAGCCGGCCACGAGATCCTTGACGGTCTGGGAAGCCAGGATCTCCTCGGGGGCCGACGCGGCCGCGACCCTGGCGCCGGCGGCGGCCGCGACCCCTCCGTACCTTGCCGTCGATCACCTCGCATTCACCTGTATGCACGCCGGCTCTGACCTCGATGCCCGCTCGTGGACGGAGCGGATGTCGGAACGTGCGCAGCCGACGGCGCGGGCCCGGTCCTTCGAACGCTGCGTAGAAACCCCATCGCCAGCGGTACCCATCTCGAGTCCGCGGTACTCGCCGAGCGCGGAACGCACGTTGATCGAGGACCCATTCACCGCAAGCTCCCGACCTAACACGGTCGCCGGGCCGACCGCGTTCCCCTGGACGAGTCGTCGATTCTCGAACGATAGGTGGGCCCGGACGGCCGAGGTTCGAATGGAGATAGCCACACACGTCGCGGCCGAATCTCCGTCCGAAGCTCGATTAGACTGCCGCCGACCCTCACGGAACGGAGCGTTCGGATGGATCAAGAGGCCGTGGACGGCCGGGGACAGTCGACGTTCAGGGGCGAGCCTCGATGGCCGATGTCCGTCGCCGTGCTCGTCGCGATCGCATTGCAGGTGATCACGCCCCATGCCGGGCGAGTGCCGGGCTGGTGGATCTACCCGATCCTCGAGCTCCTCCTGCTCGTCGTCCTCATCGTGCGTGACCCTGGGCGCATCGATGAACCGGCGAGGGCGGTCCGATGGCTCACGATCGGGCTGCTCGTGGTGATGACCATCGGCCTCATCGGCAGCCTGACGGTCCTCATCCTGGACATCTTCCGCACGAGGTATCACGTGCCGGCGAGCGCGCTGCTGGGTCGAGGGGCCGCCCTGTGGATCACCAACGTGATCGTCTTCAGCCTCTGGTACTGGTTCTTGGACCGCGGCGGACCGCTGGGGCGCGCCGTCGATCCGGGTTCCGCCGCGAGCTTCGCGTTCCCGGAGAACGCCACACCCGAACTCGCGCCGCAAGGATGGACCCCTCAGTACCCCGACTACCTCTACCTCTCCTTCACGAACTGCACCGCCTTCAGCCCCACCGACTCCCTTCCGGTGCGGACCTGGGCGAAGATGACGATGATGGGCCAATCGGTGATCGCGTTGGTGACCGCGATCCTCGTGATCGCCCGGGCCATCAACGTGCTGCCTGGATGACGGAGGCCGGCGAAGAACGCCTCTCGCCCAGAGCGCTCGAGGTCGTGGAAGTGATCGTGCTCGCCGTGGTGGCGGTCGCGACCGCCTGGAGCGGGTACCAAGCGACGAAGTGGGGGGGCCAGCAGGCGATCCTCTACGCCCAGGCCTCCTCGGACCGGTTCGCAGCCGACGCGGCCTCGACGCTGGGCGGGCAGGAGCTCGTGGCGGACGCGGGCATGTTCACCTCATGGCTCGAGGCCCATCACACGGGCGACGAGGGGCTGGAACGCCAGCTCGTGCGGCGCTTCACACCGGAGTATGCGACGGCGTTCGACGACTGGCTCGCGGCCGATCCGTTCCACAACGCGGATGCTCGTCCCGGCCCGGCCGCCATGCCCTCCTATCGGAACCCGCAGTACGAGCTGGCCAAGCGGCTGAACGCGCAGGCCTCGGCCGATTTCACGAGCGGCACCGATGCGCGAGAGACGGCGAACCGCTACATCCGCGCCACGGTGCTGTTCGCCTCGGTGCTGTTCTTCGTGGCGATCGCGCAGCGCTTCAAGGTGCGAGGCGTTCGGATCGCGGCGAACAGTATCGGCCTCCTCCTGCTCATCTACTCCGCCGTCACGGTGATGCAGCTTCCGCGGACCTGAGCGGGGAGCGGTCAGGGGCACCGCCGGTGCCCCTCGGAGGGATCGGAGTACGATGCGACCGGTGCCGATGAGCCGCCATCCCCCGCGCGTCGTGCCACCGTGTTGCGGGCCCGAACCCGCCGCCGGCCGAGCACCGGAGCGAAGGCCTAGCCGCCGAGCGCCGTGCACACGGCGAGCCGGAACACGTTGCGGAGCTCAGGAAGACCTCGGGCGCTTGCCTGGGCGAGGTCTGACGGTTGATCGACACGACCACCGAGCGCCGCCCGTCCCGCGAGGCCGCGATGAACTGCGTGTAGCCCAGCGTGTTCCCCGTGTGGCCGAACATGGTTCCGCAGCCGGTCCGGTAACGGAAGATCGCGAGGCCCGCCGCGTTGCGACCGGGACCGGGGGGCTCCGAACCCCCGTCGACGAAGTCGAACTGAGCGCGCTGGGTCGCCGCGCCGAACAGACGTCGCCCCACGTACCCGCGGATGAAGCGGTTCTGATCCGCGGGCGTGGACACCACGCCGCCCGATGCCCACGCGTAGCCTGCGGCGACGAGCTCGCTCACGTCGTCGGTCGTGCCGTCGTCCTCGCGGTCATAGCCGTGCATGAAGGGCAGCGGCATCTCGGTGCCTCGTGGCAGGCTCGTGTCGTGCAGCCCCAGGGGGCGCAGCACCTGGTCGGCGAGCGCCCGTGAGTAGGCATCGCCCGTGGCGGCCTTCACCATGAGGCCCACCACGACGTTGTCGGAGTTGGAGTATCGATACGCGGAGCCGGGGTCGAACTCGAGATCTTGATCCTTCACGAAGCTCAAGAGCTTGCGTGGCGGCGGCGCCACCTGCAGGTTCGCAAGCAGGTAGTCCAGGAAGTCGGTATCGGCCGAGAAGTCCGGGAGACCGCTCGTGTGGTGCAGCGCTTGAGCGAGCGTCACGCGCTGCCAGTCCGCCGGCGCCCACGGGAGCAGGTCGCCGACCGTCTCGTTCAGAGCCATCACGCCCCGGTCGACCAACGAGAGCGCGATCCCGCCGCTGTAGGCCTTGGCCGTGCTCGCGATGCGCATGTGCAGGTCCGGGCGCATCGGGGCTCCCGATGCCACGTCGGACACGCCCGCGCGGAACACCGAGCGCCGGTTCCCGCGCTGCACGATCGCGATGGCCCCCGGGGGTCCGTCGGAGCGGTGGACGAGGTGGCGCAGCGCCGCGCCCAACGCGTCCGCGGGCGCGGCGGATGCGACCTGGGCGGATGCGGGCGGGCCCGGCGCCCAACCGAGCACGGCGACGGATGCCACCGTCACCATCGCCAGCGCCCTGCGCAGTTTGGTCATGTCGCGGAAGCTAACCGAGAGCTTCTTCGCAGGTCAAGACGCATCCCGCGCGGATCTCAGCGCGTGTGGACGTGGCGGCCGCGGGACCGGATCGATCGGCGGCCGGCGACGAGGAGCGAGCCCCCCAGGACGATGAGGGCGAGCTCCAGCCGCAACATGCCGCCGAGATCCGCGCCGGTCCCGGCCATGCCTCCGCCTCCGGACGCCGGCGCCACGACCGAGGTCTTCCAGGAGTCGGTGCCGTTGGTCGGCGTGGGGTCGAACGTCGCCGAGGACACGACCGCGGAGTTCGTGATGGAGGAGACGTGGTTCGGGGCGGTGACCGCGACCGTGATGGCGGGGGCTGAGGCCCCTGAGGCGATGACCGGCCGCTTGCACGTGACGGAGACGTTCGTGTCGTGGGAACACGACCATCCCGCACCCGAGGCTGAGACGAACGTCACGCCCGGCGGGAGGGTGTCGACCACGGACACGGTCTGCGCGGACGATGGCCCTTGGTTCCTCACCGACAGCGTGTAAACGACGCGGGCGCCCGCCTCCACGGTCGCGGGTCCGGTCTTAGCGATCGCGAGGTCGGCCGAGGCCGTCACCGACGTCGTAGTCGATGCGGAGTCGTTGGTGGGATCGGGGTCGGCAGAGGCGGCGGAGACGACCGCCGTGTTCGTGATCGAGGCGGTCTGCTTCGGGGCAGTGACCACCACCGTGATGCCAGGGGCCACCGCCCCGGAGGCGATGGTGGGCCGCGTGCAGGTCACGGACACGTTCGTGGCGTGGGAGCAGGACCACCCCGGGCCCGAGGCCGAGACGAACGTCGCCCCCGGCGGCAGGGTATCGGCCACGGACACGGTCTGCGCGGACGCCGGGCCGAGGTTCGTGACTGACAACGTGTAGGCGATTCGCCCGCCCGCGCGCACGGTCGCGGGCCCCGTCTTGGCCATGGCGAGGTCGGCGCACTCGGCTCCCCCGCTCACGCCGGGGATCCCCCCGGGCGTGGCTGTTGCCGTCTGCCCCACGGCGCCGTTGAACGAACCGAACTGGAGGTTGCCCGTGGTGGTCGTGCCGTGTCCGCCGCCGCCCACGCTGAGGGACGACGGCGCACCCGACGTGAGGATCCAGCCACCGCCCCCTCCCCCACCGGGGCCGTGCGCGTTGCCGGCCCCCGCCTGATTGGGCCACGCATCCCCGCCCCTTCCGCCGTCCGCGCTCAGGGTCGCGCCCGCGAGCGAGGCGACGGGAGCGGTGATGATGATCGTGCCGCCGGCGCCACCGCCTCCTCCACCGTCGTTCAACGTCTGGTTGTAGGCGTCCGCGCCGTTGGCGGTGATCGAACCGCTCCCCGCGATCGATCCCGCTCGGATGAGGACGATGCCGCCGCCGTCGGCCCCGTCTGCCTGGGGCGAGGCGTGGTTGTTCGTGGTGCCGGATCCGCCTCCCCCGCCCAGGAACACGCGGCGCGGCGTCCCCGGCAGACCCACGCCCCCGTAGCCGCCGGTGGCCAGACCGGAGGACCACGCGTTCCCACCCTGGCCGCCCGCGCCGCCGTTGCCGCCCCCGCCCCCGCCCGTGTTCTGGTCGTTGGCGTTCGGGTTCCCGTCGGTGCCGCCGCCGCCCGCGTTCCCCGGTGCGCCGCGGGCCGCGTCGCCACCCGGATACCCGTTCCCGGCCACGGTCCCCACCGGCGTCCCGCCGATCCCCTCGCCCTTGTTGCCGTCCACGTTCGCGGTGGCGCTCACCGCCACGTCGGTGTTCGAGAAGCCCGGGGCGCCTCCGCGCTGGAGGCCGGGGGCGCCGCGGAACCCGAGGCCGTCCACGCTCACCACGCCACCGAGGGTGAGGGCGCCGCTCGCGTCCAATGCCAGGACCCCGCCCACCGACCCGTTCCAGGCGAGCGCGGTGAGGGCCGGAGCGGTCGTGGCGGTGGTGTACTGCGGCACCCGGACGACCTGGAAGGTGCGCTGTCCGGCGGTCGCCGTCGCCGCAGCGGATCGATAGCTGTTGATCAGCCCGCCCCCCGAGCCGAGGCCCTCGATCGTCACGGTCCCCGCAACCACGGCCGAGCTCGCGCGCGCGTATTCGTACAGACCGGTCGATCCCAGGTCCGTGTATCCGGAAGCGGGCGTCGCGGGGGCGCCTCCGTGTCCGTAGGAGTTCGAGTTGGTGGCATCGAAGTCGGCGTCCTGCATCTGGATCACCAGCAGGAGGTCCCCCTGCGCGATCGGCCCGGCCCCGCCCGCCGGGGCGCCGACGTCGATGCTGTTCGCCCCCGCGGCCGCGGTTCCGACGCCCGGGTAGTAGGTGTTCACGATGCCCGCGAGCGTGCCGCCGGCGCCGGAGCCGCCCGGGGTGGCGCAGAGGCCGGCCGCGAGCGCTGAGGACAAGGAGAGCCCGGGGACCATGCCGAACGCGGTCAGCGAAGCCAGGGCCACCACGATCGGCACACGGCGAAGGGCCGGGCGCCCGAAGCGGTTCGATCTCGCGGGGATCCCCTCCCGATCTCTCGTAACACCGCCGCGGCTCCGCGATGCGGCCCCGGCGAACGTGCGGATACTAGCCGACGCGGGTCATCTCGTCCGCCCCGGACCACGGGTGGCGCGCGGCACCGCTCCGTGGCGGTCGCGGGCATCCGTTCGGACGCTGCGGGGCACGTCGAATGGTGAAAGTGAGGCCTCCACGGCACATCGGGGAGATCGTGGGCGACCAGTCGTTGAGCCGGCTGTGCGTGACCGGCTTCGGGTGCGCACTCCGCGGCGTCACGCTGCACAGCGACCAGGCCGGCTTGCTGTCGAAGCTGATGTTGACGAACAGCAACCGTCCGGGGAAAGGCTTCCGGGCACGGTTCGGCGAAACGGGCGGTTGGGACGCGTTGTCCGATGTCGGGGGCAGCAACAGAACCGATCCCAACGATACGGCCAACGCCGCCCGCACGAGCCGGGCGCACGTGCCCTTCCTCCGTCGTTCCATGACGCCTCCCTCGGCTCGATGCAGGAGGACAGACCCAGGGTCGATCCGATGCTTACCTGCGGGCACATACGGTGGGCCGCGCCGCAGCGACGGGGAAGCACCACGGAGCCCTCTCCTCGTCCCAGAGGAGGGCAGGTCACTACGGGTAGATGGTCTCGCTTGCCTCGAGCATCTCGACGAACTTCAACAATCGGCGCGCGCGGGTCTCCGGCTTCTTGGCTTCCTGGAGTCGGTACAGGATCGCGTAGCGGTTCTGGCTCTTGAGGCCGGAGAAGAACTGCTTCGCTCCGGGTCGCGCGTCGAGCTCGCGTTGGAGATCGTCGGGGACGGTAGCGCGCCGCTGCCCTTCGTAGGCGGCCTCCCACCTGCCGTCCGCCCTCGCGCGCTCGACCTCGGCGAGCCCGCCCGGCCGCATCCGTCCCTCGGAGATCAGCCGCTCGGCCTTCTCGCGATTGATCCGCGACCACTTGCCGCGCGGTCGTCGCGGCGTGAAGCGTTGGAGGAAGTATCGATCGTCGAGCGCCTCGCGCCGCCCGTCGATCCAGCCGTAGCAGAGTGCGGGATCGAGTACCTCCGGGTAGCGGACGCTCTCGATGCCGCTGTCCTTCTTGGCCATCTCGATCCACACGCCTGTCGACGTGGCGTGGTTGGCCTCCAGCCAGGTTGCCCACTCCGCCGCCGAGGAGAACCGGATCCGCGGAAGGTCGTCGACGATCGCCACGACCTCAGGCTACCGCGGGGGTTCGCCCTCCCCCGCTTGTCGTGTCCGCCGACGAAGCGCGAAGATGCGCCGGTGGAGGGGCAGGGGATTCAGTCCCGGTCGCGAGGCCGGCCCGGGGGGCGGTTGGATCCGCGACCTGGCGGCACGGCACGCGAGGATCGGGGCCGGATCCCCGAGACGACGAGAACCTGCGCCAGAAGGAAGGATCGAAGAGAACATGAAGCAGACAGATCGTCCGGATGGTGAGGCCGCCTCAGCGAAGATCACCGAGCTGATCGAGGAGCTGAGGGATTGGAGAGGAGAGACCCTCGCGAAGGTCCGTGAGCTCATCCACGATGCCGACCCCGACATCCAGGAGGAGTGGAAATGGGTGAAGGAGTCGAACCCCGGAACCCCCGTCTGGGCCCATGACGGAGGCGTCTGCACGGGGGAATCGTACAAGCAGGTCGTGAAGCTCACGTTCTTTCGCGGAGCCTCCCTCAAGGACCCGAAGAAGCTCTTCAATTCCAGCATGGAGGGAAAGACGCGGCGTGCGATCGACCTCCGTGAAGGCGAGAAGATCAACGAGGCTGCCTTCAAGCAGCTCATCCGCGCCGCGGTGGCAGCCAACTCAGCAGCCCAGGATCAACGGGCAGCCAAGAAGAAGTAGGCGAGCGGGCGGACCTCTGGGCTAGGGGACTACGCGGTTGATGCGCCAAGGCTGGGGCACGCCCTTCAGCTGGTGCTCGCCTCGGTCTTCGAAAGCCAGGCTGGAGCCGGCGACGAGGTCCATCGGGACCTCAGCCAAGGGACGAAAGCGCGTTTGTGTCTGATCCACCCGCTGCCGGAACGGGCCCGAGGTGTGCCCGGGCGAACCGATCCCGAAGGACGCCCTCGAGGAGGCCTTCATCGAGCAGATGGAGCACGTGTACCAAGTCACCCACTCATCGAGGAGACTATCGTCAGCGCCGCGGCGCGCACCTACGATGTCGGACTCGCGCCTGAGGCCTCGCCTTGCACTCGAGTAACGCTCCAGATGCCACCGTCACCTAATCTCTCGAGCCGTTGCAGGCTTAACGTGACGGTCTGTTGCGGCGGCGAGGAGCAGTCTACACCGCTGCATGAAGCATCGGGTCCGTGCAGAGAGACGACCACGTTGTCGGGATCATCCGTCGACGTAACCGCCGCGATCGGGGCAGGCCATCCCAGCACCTCGCGACCGAAACGGAGGGCAACCGCAGCCGCGTCGGTGCGCCACTGCTGCTCTCCGCCGTCAACACGCGTTTGTTCATGTTGAGCTTGCCCGGTGGATGTATCGGGCCACCCCCACTGCCGGGAAGCGCTCCCCGCGCTCGTTCGACCTCCATCGTTCAGCGCCGCGTATGCGACCCAGGCGCCTCCAACGGCAATCAGGATGGCGAATAGGCCCGCCGCGACGCGAGACCTCATCGAGGAGGCGGGGACGGGGCGAGGCGGCTGTGCTTCTGCGCGAGCCAGCAAGTCCGATGTCGGACCCAGGCGCTCCACCTTCTTCATCTCCGCAAGCCAACGCTCAGTCATCTGGCACCTCCTCAGTTCCAAGCAGTTCACGCAGCCGGTTCCTCCCTCGATGCAGATGGACCTTGACGGCCGCCACCGATGTCCCCATCACGTCGGCTACCCCCCGAAGCGGAAGATCGACCTCGTAGAAGAGGTACACCGCTGCTCGCTGGCTCGGCGACAACCTGCGTAACGCGCTCCGAAGGTCGGTCAGGTCCTCCACTTCACGGGCTGCCCGATCTTCCATTACCGCCTGAGCCGCCGACCTTCGGAGTTCAGCTGCCGCGATGCGGAACGCCGTCCGGTACAGCCAGGACTCGGGTCGTCGGATGGACCCCTTGTACCGGATCGCTCGCGCGAACGCCTCAGCGACGGCGTCATCCGCAACGTCTCGGCGTCCTCCGCTGTACACGAAGATGGCACGCCACAGCGCAGTTCCGGTCGTCCGATAGAGCTCTGCGTAATCTCGCTCGGTCGTCAACACGTCAGTTACGAGCTTGCGCGTAGTCAGAAGGTTAACGCAGCCGGGCAAGCCGTCGTCCGAGTTCGGAGGCGTCATGGCCATCCCGACGTGGGTAGAGCGGAACCCGGGGAGCGGGGCTCGAAGTGATACCACAGGCAAGATCGAGCGGTTCACGGTGCGCGCAGTCGGCGCCACCTCGCGACGACCCCGCGAGAAGAGGGGTCGTGGCCGACTGGTGGGGATGCCTTTGGCCGCGGGGTTGGTCCGCGACCTCGACCTTCAGGCGCATGCCCGCGAGCGCCCACAGCGCGACGGCGATGCCGAGGCGCTGAGCCATTCCACTGGACAAGGTCCTGGTCGTCGTCGGGCCGCCGAGGCCGCGATAGGACCGCCCGTTCACCAGAGCCCGGCCGGCGTCCGGAGCGGCGAGCCCCCGTGATCAGGCGCATCGTCGTAGACAGATCCTGATGGCCCTCAGACGCCGCCGGAAGCCCCTGCGGTGTAGTCGTCGTTCGGCCAAGGCCAAAGCCCCGAGACGCGCATGCACCGCTCGGACTCCCGGAGGTGTTCCTCCCAGCCGGCGTGGCCCGCGTGGCGCGTTGCGACGGCGCGGCGCCAGTCCTTCGCCGTCTTCCCTTCTGCCGCCAGCTGGATGCCCTCGATCGCCAGGGTCTTCGCGTGTGGCCCGCACGAGGCCGCCTCAAGCCCTTCGACGACCAAGCGAGGCTCGTTCCAGGGTGATCGGGTCTCTCCTGAGTGGGGTTGATCCGTTCCTTCGCTGACCATGACGTTTCGACTTCTCCTTCAGTTGTCTTGACCTCTGGTGGCGTACTGGGAGACGTAACTGCCCACGGGCGTCCGCAGCGCGACCGAGAACCGGTTCCATCCGTTGATGGACACGACGGCGAGCGTGAGTGCGACGATCTCCTCGTCGGAGAAGATGGCACTCGTCTCCCGATACAGGTCGTCGGGAATGCCGGACCGAGGAAGGAGCGTCAGCGCCTCGCACCAGGCCAGGGCGGCACGCTCCCGCGCCGTGAAGCCCGGCGCCTCATGCCACACCGCCACGAGGTGCAGGCGCTGCTCGTCCTCACCCATGGCCCGAGCGTCTTTCGTGTGCATGTCCACGCAGTAGGCGCATCCGTTCAGCTGCGAGGCGCGAAGCTTCACGAGCTCCAACAGCGCTCGCTCGATGGTGCTCCCGTGCACCGCCCGTTCCAGGCCGAGCATTGCCTCACGCGCCGTGGGGAACACCTCGCCATAGTCGATGCGCATCGCCATCTCCTCAGTGCCCGTGATGGTGGCCGCTGCCTCCGGCGCTCAGCACGTCCGTGAGCCGGGAGGCTTCCTCGGCCGAGAGCCGGGCAAGCAGCGGGAGGTAGGCCTCCTCCTCCTTGCGGAAGTGCAGCCGTACCACCGCCTCCAGCGCACCGAGGTCCCTGCCGATAGCGCCCCGCGTCGACGGGGTCATCGGTTCCCGCGCCATCGCGGAGAGCTGCTCGATCCGTTCGCCGATCTCCTGGTGGTCGATCGTCATCGTCCGCGTCGCTCCACCGGTCGCGCGCAGGAGCCGGTCCACCGCCGGATACAGCGTCCTCTCCTCCACGGCGGCGTGAGGCACGAGCGCATCGGTCAGGAACGTGAGCACGCCCTCGAGACGCCCCTTCAAGACTTCGTCGTCGAGGTCGAGTGCCTCGTCGGCCAGGATGCGCATGTGATCGAGATGGGGCAGGAGCTCCTGGTGCTCCTCGTGGAGCGAGGCTCGAACGTCGGGACCAGCGGCTTCCGCGGACCACGGCCGGCGCTCGAGCCCGTGATCCGCGGCCGTGGGAGGCGGCGAGACGACGTGCAAAAGCACGAGCCTGCCCCCCCGAGCCCGCACGCCTCGGGTCATGCCCGCGGGGATCACCGCCACGTCCCCTGGCACGACCGGACGCGGGCTGTCCTCGACCCACAGATCCCCGGTCCCCTCCAGCACCGCAACAGCCAGATCGATGCTCGGAGCGTGCAGGGCGATCTCCTGATCGGGCTCCAGGGCCGCGAGCACCACCTTGATCAGCTCGTTCTCGAACAGCACCTTGGGCACGAACGATCCCACTCCGAACTCCGCGAGCTCTGAAGCGCTTCCGAACACCGCGTCCATCTCAGCCGCTCTCCTCTCTCTAGGATCGTCCCCGATAGCGTGAGTTTACATCATGAACGTCGTGTAAACTTCTGTCCACATGCGAGCGCCTCGGGAAGATGCCGAACGGCTCAGGAATCGGGCCCTGGCCGCACAGAGCCGGGTCCGGATCCTGGAGTTCCTCCACCGGGAGGGACGGGCTTTGGATACGTCGGAGCTCTCGGCCCTTGTGGGCCTGCACCCGAGCACCATCCGCTTCCACCTCCAGGCGCTCGAAGGAGCAGGGTTGGTGCAGCGGCGGACCGAGCGACTCGGCCGACCCGGGCGTCCGCACGTCGCCTTCGCAGCAGCGGCGGAGCCGCCCTCACGCTCGGCAGGCGGATTCGAGTTGCTCTCGAGGATCCTCGCTTCCTCGCTCTCGGGGAAGGTCCAAGATCCCGCCGACCTCGCCCGGGAGGCTGGGCAGGCCTGGGGTCGGACCATCGCCGAGGAGCGCCGCGCGCCCCTGCGGCCCGGCGGCGGGGAGGCGATGCGAACCCTCGCGACAATGCTCGAGGACCTCGGCTTCGCCCCGGAGATCGAGACTGATGGCCCTGTTGCGGCGATATCGCTTCGGCGCTGCCCGTTCGGCGAGGTCGCCGAGGCGGATCCCGGCGTCGTGTGCTCCGTGCACTTCGGTCTGATGCAGGGAGCGCTCGCGGCGTGGCGAGCCGGGCTCCGGGTCGACGGCCTCGAACCGTTCGTGGAGCCGGATCGCTGCCGGGCCCGCTTCTCCGAAGTGACATACGAAGGGGTCCCGCGATGAGCACGCGGATGGCCTTCGCCCTTCCCAGGCGTGCGGCGATCGTGCTAGCTGGGGTGGCGGGGGTCGCCGCCCTGTGGGGTGGGCTGGCCCGACTCGGTTGGAACCTCTCCGGCTGGGACGCCCGGGAGGTGACGTGGCATGGGGCACTCGCCGTCCTCGGCTTCCTCGGCACCCTGATCGCGGCCGAGCGGGCGACCGCGCTCGGTCGCGCGTGGGCCTTCGGAGCTCCCCTCGCCACCGGTCTGGGAGCCCTCGCCCTCTTGGTCCTGCCGTCCCCGAGGACCGGAGAGATCCTGTTCCTCGCCGGGGCCGTCGTCCTGGTGGCGATCTTCGCCGTGATCTACCGGCTCCAGCCCCTCCTGCACAACGCCGTGCTCGGCATCGCGTCGATCCTGTGGCTGGCCTCGGTGGTGTTCTGGCTCGGTGGCTTCGCGCTGTACCGTCTGGTCCCGTGGTGGGTGGGACTGCTCGTGGCCACGATCGTTGGGGAGCGCCTCGAGCTTTCCCGGCTGACCGGCGCAACCACCGCCGCCCGGGGGTCTTTCGTCGCTTCGTTCGTGCTCTTCCTCGGGGGACTCGTCCTGTCCGTCGCGTGGTTCGGACCCGGGGTCCGCGTCGCGGGCCTCGGGCTCGCCGCGCTTGCGGTGTGGCTTGCTCGCCACGACGTCGCCCGCCGCACCATCCATGCAGCCTCGCCTCTTACACGGTTCATGGCGGCGTGCCTGTTGTCCGGCTACATTTGGTTGGGAGCGGGGGGCATCGTATGGCTTCGGCTCGGTGGCGTGACCGCCGGGGCGCAGCACGACGCGATGCTGCACGTCGTATTCGTGGGGTTCGTGATGTCGATGGTCTTCGGCCATGCACCGGTGATCCTCCCAGCGGTGCTCGGTGGTTCGATCGTCTATCGCCGCAGGTTCTACGCGCATCTATCGCTGTTGCACGCTTCTCTCCTTCTGCGCGTCGTGGGGGATCTCGCGGCGATCACCATCGCGGTGCGGTGGGGCGGGCTCTTGGGCGCCGCCGCCATCGTGTTGTTCGTCTTCAGCACGGGCGCCGCGAGGCGGGCTCCTCAGAAGGGGCAGGCCCGTGTGTGATTTCTGCGGGTGCCCCGAGATCGAGCCGTTCGCCACGCTCACCGACGACCATGTGACGCTGGACGTGCTGGCAGAGCTCTTCGACGAGTGTGCGGACCCGCTCGACCTCGAGGCGCTGCGCGTGAGCTGGGAGGACCACCGGGCCACGCAGGGTGCCCTTCACTCCCTCGCCCAGAGTCTCGACCTGACAGAGGTGCTCGAGGCCGCCGCGGGGGAAGACGTACGCCTCGATGCGTTGCTCGCCGAGGCGGCCCCCGACGGACCTGCCCTGCGAAGAGCGATCCGGGGGCACAGCGAGGCCTGGGAGTTCGAGGTGTTCCCGCAACTCGTCCTGTCAGCGGATCCCGACGAGCTCGAGGAGGCGGCGCGAAGCACCGTTGCGCCCTGAGCGCGAATGCGGGATAGGGAAGTTGTTCGAGCGAGAGAGAAGGTGTGAGATGACCGACACCACGAAGGGCGCGTCGACGTTCGTGATCGTGGGTGCGGGGCTGGCCGGCGCCAAGGCAGCCGAGTCCTTGCGTGGATGGGGCTTCGAAGGCCGGGTCGTTCTCGTCGGTGAGGAGACTCTCAGCCCGTACGAACGGCCACCGTTGTCTAAGGACTACTTGAGGGGGGAGGTGGGGTTCGATGCCGTCGCCGTGCACGATGCCGACTTCTACGAAACCCATGGTATCGAGCTCCTGAGCTCGACCCGCGTGACGAGCATCGACGTCGCATCGGCAAGCGTGGTCATGGAGCCCGGCGGCCCTCTGCGCTACGACCGACTCCTGCTTGCCACCGGTGCGCGGCCCAATAAGCTTGCCGTGCCCGGGTCCGGCCTGGACGGCGTCTTCTCCTTGCGGAACTTGGGCGACACCGATGCTATCCGGGCGGCTGCGCAACCGGGCACTCGAGCGGTGGTGATCGGGACCGGCTTGTTGGGATGCGAGGTAGCGGCCTCGTTGCGCCGATCAGGAGTCGAGATCGCGATGATCGGTCGATCGTCGGTGCCACTCGAGCGAGCTCTGGGGCCAACCGTGGGTCGGGCCTGGCAGACCCTCCATGCCGACCACGGCGTCGAGCTCCATCTGGGCACCGGGGTGGCGTCGCTCGCCGGCCGGGGATCGGTCGACGAGGTGAGGCTGAGTGACGGCACGAAGCTCGGCTGCGACCTCGTCGTTGCTTGCATCGGCGTGGTGCCGCAGACCGAGCTCGCCGAGGCCGCCGGGCTGGAGATCCGGGACGGGGTGGTCGTCGACGAACATCTCGAGACCAGTGCGCCCGGGGTCTTCGCAGCGGGCGACGTGGCGGATGCGTATCATCCGCTGTTCGGCGATCGATTCCGGGTCGAGCACTGGTGGGCGGCACTCACGCAGGGGCCGGTGGCAGCGGCGAACATGCTCGACAACCACGCGATCTACGACTGGATCCCGTACTTCTCCTCCGAGCAGTTCGACGTCACGATGGAATACACGGGATTCGCGCGCACGTGGGACGACGTCGTCATCCGCGGAGATCTCGCCAGCCGTTCGTTCATGGCGTTCTACCTGAGCGACGGAGAGGTACGCGCCGGCCTGAACGCCAACGTGCCGGGCGGGGCTCGTCACATCAAGGCCCTGGTTACATCTCGCCGAGTTGTCGATCCTGCTCTCCTCGCAGATCCCGAGACAGACCTCGCCGCTCTCACGATGACGGGAGAGGGATCGACGGCCGCCCTTGCGAGCGGATCGCCCAGGATGGATAGCGAAGGAGCTCACGTCGAGACGGATCACGTCACTTCCCATGGCGAGGTGGGGATGAGCCCCGGGATGCGCGCGTGGTACGACACCTGTCCATGCTGTCTGAGCAAGGTTCTTCCCCAGGTCAAGCAAGCTCTTGATGAAGAGCGGGCCGCGAGCTCCGCCGCCAGATAGGGACCCCACAGGGGTGAGCGGCGATCTCGAGGAGCTGGGACGGGGTCCCTCTGCCGTCTCGCTAGCCGTCAGCGCCTGCCGACGACGGCCTCACGTACCCTGGCGAGGATCGGTTCCCCACGCGCCCGAGCACGCTCGGCTCCCGCGAACAGGAGCCGATCGAGCTCCGCTCGGTCGGCGATCAGGTCCCGATAGCGCTCCCTCTGCCCCGCGAACATCTCGACGAGTACGGCGAACAACTCCTCCTTGGCCCGGGCATAGCCCATGCCGCCGTGCTCGAAGCCGGCTCGCATCTCGTCCACGGCTCCGTCGGGGGCGACATGGCTGTAGAGCTGGAAGATCACGTCGGTTCCGGGATCCTTGGACTCCTCGGGCCTGCGCGAATCGGTCACGATACCCATCACCGACTTCCGCAGTTGCTCGAACGATGCCAGGATGGGGATGACGTTGTTGTAGCTCTTGCTCATCTTCCGACCGTCGATGCCGGGGATCGTCGCGACCCGTTCGTCGATCAGCGGCTCGGGGATCGTGAGGATGGGACCGTACACCGAGTTGAAGTGACCAGCGATGTCACGTGCGAACTCGACGTGCTGCTGCTGGTCAAGACCGACCGGAACGATATCGGCCCCCGGGAGCAGGATGTCCGCCGCCATGAGCACCGGGTAGTAGTAGAGGCCGGCGCTCACCCCGGCGTCTGCATCGCGCCCGCGGAGGTGATTGGTGTCCACCGCGGCTTTGTAGGCGTGAGCTCGGTTCAGAAGGCCCTTCGGTGTGGAGCAGGCGAGGATCCAGGCGAGCTCGCACACCTCCGGGACGTCCGACTGCCGGTACAGCGCCTTCTTCTCCGGGTCCAGACCGAGCGCGATCCACGTCGCGGCGGCCTGATAGGTGAGGTCGTTCACCTCGCGTCCACGGGTCACGGTCGTGAGCGCGTGGTAGTCCGCGATGAAATACAGGGCCTCGTGCCGCTCGGCGAGTTCCAGGGCAGGCCGGATCATGCCCAGGTAGTTGCCGAGGTGAGGGGCACCGGTGGGCTTGTATCCCGTGAGCGCGAGCTTCACCCTGCCTCCCATCGGCGCTTCATCTGCCAGCAGGCCGGCATGCAAGATCCGAGGAGCACGCACGATCGCTTGGCGATCCCAGGAACCGGACAGACTCGATCCGGGTGAGCCGGTCGTCGTCTACTGCTGGGACTCGGCCCGAGACCTCACCGACTCACCCTTGGCCCGGCAGATGTGATCATCTGGCTGGAACCTCTGGGTGGTCTTCCTCGGATCCCTCAGCGTCAAACACCTCGACAACTCGTGCGCCCCCCGTCCACGAGAAGGCACGATGGGTTGAACCTCAAGATGGCTGCTTCTCCTCAGCCTGGCGGCTTGCTTCATCGTCGAGGGTAGCCTTCACCTCAGGGTAGCTCTCACTCAGGCAACACGAGCAGGAGGCGTACCACCGTCGGAACCCTTCGTCGACTAGGACCTCGTCCTGGTCGTCTCTCGAGGTGTTCATCCCCGCCTCCTTACCTCTGGCCCGCCTGCTTCGGCGTGCGACTCGATGGGAGCAAGCACGCCCTTCACCCATCCTCGATCAAGTCGCTCAGGAAGGACGATCCCCGCTGAAGGCCGCCACGTTGCCGGCACTTCCAAGAACCACCTCGGGTATCCCCCCTCTTTGCCTTGACATTGACTTGACTTTGCCTTGACGAATCACCTCATTTATACCATAAGCATCGTGTAAACTCACCCTGGACAAGTTTGACCGACGGCACGTGGCGAAGCGGCCGACTTATGGACCGACCAAGTGAGGCATCCATGTCGAGCACCGTGCACGAACCGGCCCACCCTCCGACGCGATCCCCCGTCCGTCCGGCCGCGCCGCTCGATCCGGAAACGGCTACCGGGGAGCGTGAGGTCTCCTTCGAGATCGAGTCCCCGGGTGGCTACCGCCGAGCGGTGGTTGGAACGATCGCCTATTTCGACGATGAGGCACAGACATACCTGGTGTGCGCATCTGACGGCAAGCTGCTGCGGGTTTCGCTGCGGAACATCAAGAAGGCAAGCGGAGCGCCGAGTGAGTCCTCCGAGATCGAGGCTCGGCGCTCGTCCTGAGGGACGGTCATCGAGGAAGCCCCGTGGAAGCGTGGGTCGACAAGCCATCTCAAACCTAGATGGATTGTCGGTACCCGAAGAATTCGTGATCCTCGTTGTACCCGCCGTAGCCGCCGCCGATCTCCGAGTAATGCGCCACGAACTCCACACCCTTGATCCACTTGACCTGCTTGAAACCGAGCTGGGTCTCGTTGCGCAGCCGCAGCGGAGCGCCATGACCGAAGGACAGGGGCTCACCGTTCATGTCATAGGCAAGCATCGTCAGCTGAGAGGCCATCTGCTCGATCGGGTGGGCGTCGTAGTAAGAACCTCCGTCGGGGCCATCGCCGAGGGAGTAGAACACGACCCACTTGGCTTCAGGCTGCGGTTTGACGAGATCCATGATGGTTCGCATCGACACGCCGCCCCACTTGGCGACGCCCGACCATCCCTGGATGCAGAAGTGTTGCGTGATCTGCTCATGGTGTGGGAGCGCTCGCAGTTGCGCCAGATCGAGCTCGACGGGGTTGTCGACCCGGCCGTTGATCCGCAGCCGGTAATCCGCGAAGTTGGTCGTGAGCAGGGCCTGGTATTCATCCGAGTCTGGGTACTGTCCGTTGTGCCAGAAGTACGGGGAGATGTCCTTCTCGGTGTACTCGCCGGGAGTGGCGTCCACGTGCTCGAACAGGCGCTGCGCCGGGCCGATCAGCGCGAAGCCGACCCGCTGCACGACCCGGGGATGACGCAGCGTGAACGGGGTGGCGGCGACCCAGCCGACGATCACCACGACCATCGAGATCGCGAAGGTCCAGAGCCCGACCCAGCTGTCATCGTTGCGGACTGCGTAGACGTGGTTGAGGTTGTTCAGCAGGCCGGTGGTGAACACCAAGGTGACGTGCAGCAGGATGAAGAACAGGAACCACACCAGCACCAGGAAGTGAAGGGACCGGGCCGTCTGGATGCTGAGCACCTTGCTGATCCGCTTGAAGCGGGTAGACAGCGCCGGCGACATGCCCAGTCCGGTGACGAGCGCGAGTGGGGCGGCGACGAAGATCGTGATGAAGTAGGCCAGCAACTGGAGGCTGTTGTACGCGACCCACCCGTGTTCGGTTGGCCAGCGCAAGGACAGATATTGGATGAACACCGATACGGAGTTGGGGAAGACTGCCCAGGTGGTCGGGACCACTCGCCGCCACTGGGACGTGGCGAACAACAGGACGTAGAAGACCAGGCCGTTCGCCAACCACAGGACATCGGTGCCGAGATGCCACCAGCGCGCTAAGCCGATGGAGTGCCGTATCCCCGGCAGACCAACCTGTCCTGGCAGGCTGATGGAATCCTGCTTGGCGGTCCACAAGGGTTCGGCCGGAACGGGCCTTTGGATACGGAACCAGTCCTTGCCAGGGGTACTGTGCCGGGTCCAGTACAGCCGAGGATGGTCGCTGAGGATCTGCACTCCGGAGCGGATGATGAAGATCAGCAGGAAGAGGTTGAAGAAGTGCAGGACGTCGACCCAGACCGGAAACCCCGGATATGCTCTGGCCGCGGCCGTCTCGACGGTCCCGGGATAGCGCTCGATGAAGCGCTCCACCGATGGGATCCCGCGCAGCCCCTGCGCGGCCGCTATCGCGACGAGCAGAAGGACGAACCCGATCGGTAGTAACCAGAGCAGGTTGAACCATCGACTGCGGCCGACGCGTACGCGTGGCGCGATCCCCTGTGCTTGCGGTATCGAGCCTGCCCAGGTAGCCGGATCGACGACATCCGCACCCTTCGTCAGCTGTGACCGATAGCCCTTGCCCTCCCGCGGCGGGACGCTCGACGAAGGGCGGACATCCTCGGGATCTTTCGGATCGGTCACCGCGAGGTACCTCCTCCACGCAGTCTATGCCTGGTGAGGGAGGCGCACCCCAGTGCTGGCACCTCAACACGGGGATCGGTCACACTCGCGGGCGCGAGGGGTGGGGATGACTTGCGGATCGTCGATCCCTCGATGGCGTCTTCTTGACGCGCCGGGGCGCGCGCCGTACTTGCGCTGCCGGACCGGAACGGCGTCGGAGGCAACCGACACCGGCTGGGATCTCGTCTTGACCTTCGGATCGGAGCCACCTACGTTCAGCGGGCGATGAGCGGAGGTGCCGACTTGCAGCAGATGCAACTGCTGGACGTGGAGCGGCGTCTGGAGCGGATCGAACGCCTCTTGCGCGCGGCGGCCGACGAGGCAAGAAGCGCACGCGTCGACCTAGGGCTCACCAAAGGCCCCGGCGACCGATGGGCGAAGATGATGCTCGGCGTCCTCGAGGCAGTGGATCGCTCGGGGGGTGAGGTTTCCCGGCGGAGGTTCCTCGAGATCGGCGAGGAGCACGGATACAGCCACCGAGGCATGGCCGGGTTCTATCAGCAACTCGTTGAGCCGACGCCTCACCTCAAGACCCGACTCACCGCGTTCGGACGGGAGCGGTTGGAGATCCTCCGCGAACGATCCGCTTGATGCGCTCGGAGCCGTCGAAGGCTCGTGCCTGAACGGTGCGAGGCAGGCTACGAACCGAATCATCGGCTCGGGCCTGCGTCGAGCCGAGAGATCGTGAGGCTCAACTCGAAAACGGCGTAACGCAGGAATAGATGGGTCCCATGCTGCCTGATGCCCAACAGATCGCCCGAGATCAACTGAGAAGGCAAGAGCTCGGTCCCTCCGACGAGCTCTGGTCGGTCCTGACATCGGATCGGCCGGCGAGGATAGGAGAAAGGGTGAGGAAGCGGTCGTCGAGAAGTCCCGCCTCGAGGAGGGCGCCGATCACGGTGGGACCTCCTTCCGTGAGGACGACTCGATGATCCTCCCTTGCAAGGAAGGCGATCACGCACGCAAGCCGAGAGCTAGCTCCTCTCCCAACGCGATGACCCTTGAGGACCCCGAAACGGCATTGCGTAGTCTCGCCGCGCCCACGCTCGTGGTGAGGACCAGGGCCTCGGCCTCGAGTTGGGTGGCGAGCGTCCACATCTTCGCTTTAAGTGATCACGGCAAGGCGGGTCGTCTGCGCGCCTCAGGCTCTAACTCGATCGGGGTGAGCTTGCCGAGGCCGCGTTGACGACGCCCGCGGTGATGGACCAGACCAGGCGATGCGCTACAGCGAGCGCCTCGGGGAGGCCGGCGCGGTGAACTCGGTCGGATCCAGGGGGATTCGGATGACAAACGCTCTAGCCGAGACGATCATCGGCCTCTACAAGACCGAGCTGATCCGCCGACGCGGGCTCTGGCAGGGGATCGACTGCGTCGAGTACGCGACGGTCGGCTGGGTGGATTGGTTCCACCGTTGGCTGATCGAGCCTCGCGGCGGCATCGCACCGGCCGAATTCGAAGCCGCCAATTGGAGCAAAAGGGACTCCGACGAACCTGCAACACTCATAGACTCAAGCTTCCGGTGAACCCGGCGCGGTTCAGGGGTCAACTTTCACCCGCCGTTGACAATCGGCCCGAAGGCAGAGGACCCGCGGGCCGATGTTGCCTAAGGGTGTGGCTAGATCGGGGTTGTAGGCTTGAGGTCGTCCAACCAGAAGCTTAGGCAGAGCGAATCATGAGCACGCACGTAGCCTGATCGCGGGAAGGGTGGAGAGGTGGAGTCCGTCAACGATCTAGAGCCCGAGCGTCCCAATCGCGCCGGTGTCAGGGAAGAGATCCCCGATTCTTCGGGAGTTGAAGGAGCCATGGTCTTGGCGAATGCGGCATTCCCCCGCCTGAAACACCTTGGCTTCACGCGTAGTCAGGTGAATCTGTGGGCCGAAACGTACATCGCGGAGAACGATTCCGGCGATGTCGAGAGCTTCCTGGCTTGGATACGAGAGAAGGAGAGATCAGCCAGGCCGGACCAGTCGAGCGCCGCCTCACCTCCTTGTTGAACTCCAGTTCCGAACGGGATGGGCTGGCCAGCCGGTGTCCACGACGAACCCTATGTAGAAGAGAGCCCCGTCCAGCGTGATCTGGATCGTGTCATCCACCACACGCACAGTGCCAACGACGTGTCCTTCTGCGCCGCTTCGGCCAGAGCACGGAAGATGAAGTCGAGTTGCACCGGGAGCGGCTGCTCTATCCACAGCGTCCCGTCATTGTCGAAGACCGCGATCCGGTCGGCCGGCTCGATGAACCCCTCACCCTGCGTGACCGCACCGGTCACGAATTTGGTGGATGGATCGCTTCGCCTCGCCGTCGTTCCAGCTCGGGAGTGGATCAGCCATCATCAAGCCCCCAGATATCGTGTGGCGGTCGACTGCCACCAATTACCACCCAGCCGCTCCCCCTCACGGCCGCTCGGCGGGGGCCTCAGGCAAGGATCTCGAAGCTGTCCGGGAGCAGCCCAGCGTCGCCAAGCGCGGCCCCAAGCGCGCCGGCCGTCGCCTTGACTTCCGACGCTGCATCGCAGTTATCTGTCGACCGGCGCTTGGGGGGGATCGTCATGGCGGACGTGGACGTTGAGCGAGACGAGCTCGTGGGGCGGCTGTTCTCCGCGGGCCTGGGGATGGCCGAGGACCTCACGGTGTATCTCGGCGATGTCCTCGGCCTCTACCGCGCGCTGGAGCGATCTGGTCCGATGACGCTGCCGGAGCTGGCGTCGGCGACGGGGATCTTCGAGCGATATGCGCGTGAGTGGTTGGAGCAGCAGGCGGCCGCCGGGATCCTTGGCGTGGAGGACGCGACCGTGGACGAGGATGCGCGCCACTACCGCCTCCCGCCCGGCCACATCGAGCCGTTGCTCGATCCCGACAGTCCGTATTCGATCGCGCCCTTCTGCAAGTCCTTCGTCGCCGTCTCCGGCGCCATGCCAGACCTGCTCAAGGCCTTCAGGTCGGGCGGACCGGTCCCGTGGGCGTCGTACGGCCGCGACATGATCGAGGCGCAGGGCGACTTCAACCGGCCGTGGTTGGTCGCGTCGCTCGGCGCCGAGTATCTCCCCTCGGTGCCCGACCTCCACGACCGGCTTATGCAGCAGCCTGGGGCGCGGGTGGCCGACGTCGCGTGCGGCGTCGGATGGGCCGCCATCGCGCTGGCGCGCGCCTACCCGGACATCACGGTGGACGGGTTCGACCTGGACGACGTCTCGATCGAGATCGCAACGCGAAACGCGGAAGAGGCCGGGCTGGTCAATCGCGTCACGTTCCAGACTAGGGACGCCGCCGATCCCGCCCTGGATGGCGCGTACGACCTCGCGGTGGTGGTGGAGTCCATCCACGACATGTCTCAGCCCGTGGCCGCGCTCCGGTCGATCCGCCAGATGCTGAGGCCCGGCGGAACCTTGATCGTGGCCGACGAACGAACGGAGGAAGCGTTCACGGCCCCGGCCTCCGAGACCGAACGGCTCTTCTACGCCTACAGCGTGCTGTGCTGCCTACCGTCGGCGATGGATGATCACACCTCGGCGGCGACCGGGACCGTCATGCGCAGTTCGACGTTCGAGGTTACGCCACGGACGCCGGGTTCGAGGGGGTCTCCGTCCTGCCCATCGAACACGACTTCCTGCGGTTCTATCGCCTCGACAAGTAGCGCTCCGCGTGGAGCCGGCGACGGGGATCGAACTCGCATGGCCAGATGCCTACCATCGGTCGCGAAGTGCGGCCATTTTCCGCTGCTAGACAGTGGACCCAAGGGGATTCGAACCCCTGACCTCTTGGCTGCCAGCCATGTCCCTCACGTATAGGATTCGGCATCATCGCAGGTAGGAGACTTGTCACTTCCTTGCCATCCCAACCGCCCGACTGGGGGTAGCTCGGCGGCGTCGTCTAAGCCGGGAGGGTTGGAGCCAATCAGAATCGCCATGACCGCCGAAGGCTCGATTGGCATCGCCATGGATCGACTCAATCTCGAACGCGAGAGTGAGCGGCAGCCGCAGCTACAGCTCTCGCCGCGAAGGTCTCTCGCAGCAACCGATGACTGCTTAGACGGCAGAGCTGTTTGCGAAGTTGGCGACGGCGGGAAGCGAGTCGAGGTTCGGGATTTCGCCGACGACGGCTCTGAAGAGGTCAACGGAGCCCGCGTTGATTGCGTTCCGCGTGTTCGTCCGCGGGTCGGCGGGAAGTTCCGAGAACGGCTTGTGGGGTTCGACGTCCAGGTAGCGGGAGTAGTAGGCGACCTTGTAGCCTTCGCTGTCCTCTTCAATCTCGCCAGCTAGCCCCGCACCGAAGAAACGGTTCTCTCCCTGGATCGAGCAGAAGGGCAGAAGTATATCGCCTTCTTGTATACGGGTTCCGTTGGGGATGGAACGCGGGAAGTGATACGACTCCCCCTTAACGTCGCTGTAGACCTGGCTCATGGGCTCGAGCTCGTGGTAGACGACCCAGAACTTTCGGTTCGCGAGCCGAGCGGCTGCCAGGGTCTCCTCGGGTAGTTGGTAGATCCAAGTCAGGCGATCGAGAAGACCGTCGCGCCGTGTACGGACTGTCTCAGCCGTCCAAGCATCGTGACTTCCGGCTTCAATCGTCAGCGCCGCCTTCGCCGACGCCAGGTCGGGCTTCTTCGAGTTATCCGAGTCCTCATCCACGTAGGGCTTATTGCTGGCAAGTCGATTCTCGTCCCCTTGCCAGAAGGCGAGGTTCCCGAGGTCATGAACTAGGTCCGTCAGCTCGGCAAGCTCGTGCCCGCGCTGAGGGTGCTGGGGGTAGACGTGCTCGACCTGCACCTGATCGAGATCGTACGGCGCCTCTCTGTTCGGCACCCGTCGATCATCTCTGTCGAAGGCTCTCCAGTAGTCGTCTATAGTCGTCAGGGCGTGCTTGATTCGTCTATTCACCGCCGCTGACGTCGGGGAGTAGGTTAGGAATGGCCGGAGACCGGCCTTGAAGGCTTCCTCCGGGGCGCGAGTCGCGACCAAGACTCCGATGCCCCTCTCCAGCTGCGCGATGTCGTACTCGTCGGGAGCTCGCCTTAGCTTGGCGCTCTCGTGGTAGAGGGCCTCGCTGAAGGTGCCGGAGTGTCCTCGGACGGCCGCGTAGCGGAAGGCCAGCCGTTCGAGCTCATCCACGAGATCCGCGAAGAATGCCTCTTCCTTCGTCTCTCTCGCTGCCAGAAGGATCGGGATATCTCCTGACCGACCCAAGACTCCGATTAGGCGTTCTAGTCGCTTCTGTGCCCAGCTCGACGCTGTTGGTTCCGCGTACGGCCACTTAGAGTCGGCAATGCTCGCATAGTGCTCGTAGTTGCTAGCAATGTTGCCGATGCGCTCGGCGTGGAGCCGAGCTTGACCCTCATCCTCCACTTCCACCGGAAAGAAGGCTTCCGAGAACTTGTCGAAGAGACTCCTCGTCGGTGCTCGCGCGCCCGAGTGAGATGCGTAGTACGCCCGAAGGTACGCATCAACGCTGTTGACCGCGTTCCGCAGCACGCTCTCCCACGAGTCGGCGACGCCAGCCTGCATCGTTTCGTGCTCTCGCAGGAGCTCCAGGCTTCGCGTCCTCAACAAATCGCCATCGGAGAGGCTTCTGCCCCTGTCGTTGAGGATGGAGAAGAGTTGGTACGCCTCGTGCCTGTTAGTCGAGTAGATGTGGACGACGTAGCTGTAATCGAGCGCCGCTCGCTCAAGACGTTGGAGGCGTTCGAGCTTCTGTTGCCCGGAGAGGTCGTTCCGAAGCAGAATCGGGCGTACGAGCTTGCGCTCCAGACGCGAGCGTGCGGCGCGCATCCGCTGGTGTGACTCCGCCGTCGGCGAAAGCGCGGACTCCTGCGGGTCCACCAGGGACCGGAAGTAGTCACGATCGACCTCGGACAACGTCAGTCGCGGTTCCCACCACTCGGTACCGTGGTCGCGGTCACGGAACTTGTGTAAGAGCACCTGCTCTCGAAGCTCGTTCGCCATGACGCCTGCTCTTCCAGCGACACCCTCCAAGTCGGCTCTGAGGTCCGGATCTGACGATTTCTCCGCCTCTGCTTCCGACGCGTCGTGGATTGCCTCGTACGCTGCTGTGATCAACCGAATCAGAATCGAGATGGTCGCCAGCCGCTGCTGACCGTCGACTATCTCCCATCTGACCGTCGTGCCAAATGTCGGGTCGTCGACACGAACCATGACGACCCCCCCTAAGAAGTGCAGGTCTGCAGCCTCCTCAACCTCGCGTCGAGCAATGGTGCGATCGATGTCGAGGACGAGGTCTTCGATTTCTGCAGATTCCCATGCGTAGGCGCGCTGGTACCTCGGGACTGAAATCGGACGCTGCTCGTCGAACAGCAGCCGTAGCGACTTCTTCTGCGGAGACTCCACGCGGCAACTCTACCTCGAGGCCACGAGGCAAGGCGTCCAACTCGGACGGTGATCGAGATCGCATCTGACGGACGGCACGAAGCTGGGCGGGGGGACTTGAAACCCCACGCCCCGAAGCTCTGTCGAACGATGAAACTCGCCGCGCTCGACTTCGTCATACAGGCGGACGACATGGCAGAGTCCCGGCAGATCTTCCGGCGACCAGTGCGCGGCGAACCAGGCCCGCATCCACGCGCGCCACGCCTCCAGGCTCGCCAGCATCAGCCCCTTCGGTGGCGGCGGGGCCTCGCCGTGCTGTCAGCGATGCCAGCGGCCGAGGTCCAGTCGCCTCGCGTGCGGCGCTTCGCGTCCCGCGGTCGATGCGTTACCTGCTTCCGTGCCGGTCCTCCTACCGGTCATGGGAAGCCTCCAGAATCGCGACATCGCGAGCGGGACCGCGAATCCGTGCTGTCTCAGCGACGTTTCTCGCGGCACCCCGCCCCCTCTCGGGTCGGGCCTCCTGATTGATGCGTGGCGATTCAGAAACGGCGGAGATGCTGGAGCGTGAAGGTGGCGTGATACGCGCAGCAGGTGTGGTAAGCGTTGATGATCGTTCCCTTAATCTTCCTAGCGAACCACCCGCCGAGCGTGTGAACTTGCTGCGTGACTGTGAGTTGGATCGTCAACCGAACTCCGTTGCGGAATCTCATCGACCCCTTGTAGTACCCAAGCCCGGTTACCGGCTTCATCAGGACGGTGTAGTGCCCCGTGTTGGAATGCAGCTTCGCACCGGCTCTGCCGTGACTCAACGGTCTGAACGTCCATGAGAGCCGTTGAGATGCGCCGGGCCTCGGGCAGTTGCTGAAGCCTACGCACCGTCCTGCCGCCGATCGCCCGGTGAAGGTGCCATTGAGCTCTGCGTTGCGGACCCACGGATCGGCATGGGCTACCGACGAGGTCCCCGCCATCAGAGTCAGACTCAAGAATGCGGCCGTAACGAGTTTCACAAAGCCCCTCCCCTACCCTACCGGCTTCGGGCGCGGAGTCTACCCCTCCGCCCCTCGCGGTCGGGGAAGGGCTGCGGTTTCCTGTTGTTGATCTCGCGTCTGTTGACCGCCCCCCCGCCCGGGACCGGCAGCGGCTATGGGACCGCGCAGGCGTCCCAGCCGACCCGTCGCCGTCCCAGGCGCTGAGGAGGATGACGACGGCTGGCAGGATGTACCGCGCGCCGGGCAATCCGGAGGCTCCAGCCCTTGAGAGGGTGGAATCACTACCAGATCAACCAAGTACCCGCCTGAGGTCCGCGAACGAGCGATCCGGATGGCGTTCGACCACGAACCCGAGTATCCCTCGCAGTGGGCGACGATCCGCTCGGTGTCCTCGAAGTTCGGCATGAGTAGCGTCCGTTCCCGTGGTGTACGAACGACCACCTGAAGGTCGTTGAACGAGAAGACCACCGCGTCATCCTCAACGAGATCTGTTGAAGGAACTCGGAGAGGAGGAACACGGTGGTCGACCCAACGATGGAGGCTGTCGAGTCGTTCTGCAAGCAGCTCGACGGCCCGGACATGGACGTGTTGCGGGAACTGGTGAAGGTCTTCGTCGAGCGTCTCATGGCCGAACAGGCCGACGCGATCTGCGGTGCCGGCTACGGAGAACGTTCCGAGACGCGGGTGAACAAGCGAAACGGCTACCGGCCACGGGCTGTGGACACCCGCGTGGGCACGATCGAGGTGGGGATCCCGAAGCTGCGC
>JBBRWM010000001.1:0-506173 GCA_038249195.1 Actinomycetota bacterium | reverse complement strand
CCGACGTCGTCGGGATCTTCCCCAACCGCGATGCCGCGATCCGACTCATCGGGGCGGTGCTCGCCGAGCAGCACGACGAGTGGCAGGTGGTCCGTCGCTACATGGGTGCCGAGACGCTTGCCAAAGCGAGGCTCGAGGTGCTCGAAGGCGAGGCGGTCGAGGAGGTGACCGGCGAGCTCGTCGCAGCGAGCTGAGTGATCAAGGATGACGCTGTGGACTTACACCACGTTGACGGACTCGGCCCAGGGGATCCGGATGGCCCTGTTCGGCCTCGCGCTTGCCGAGTCGCGCCTCGGGCACCTCGTATCAGCGCGCTCGAACGCAAACGAGGGCCTCGCGATCTGCCGGGAGATCGGCGATCGGTTCTTCTCGTCGTATTTCCTGTGGATCCTTGCACTCGTCGAGACCGATGCCGGCAACATCGAGGTGGCTCGCTCCCACGCGGAGGATTCACTTCATATCGCTGAGGAGCTCGAGGTGCCGCTACTGCTGGTCTGCGCGCTTGAGGCGTCGGCAAGCGTGGCTCTCAGGGAAGCGGATCTCGAGCGCGCCTGGCAGCTTCTCACGCGCGCGGACGACATCGCCGAGAGCGGCACGGTGCCGTCCTCCTACGGCGCGACGGTCGCGCGAGCCGCGAGCACCTCGAGCGATCGCTCGCGATCGCCCAGAGCGTCGGCGATCGGTGGGGAATCGATCGGTCTCTCGCGCGCCTCTCGCGATCCTCGTAGAACGATCGGAGTGATCCTTCCGTTCACCGCCTGACGGCCACCGATCGGAACCGGGAGGGATCGTTCGCCGGTATAGGTTTGCGCATCGTGCATATGAGGCTCTCTCTCCCGCGATCTTCACCGGCCGGGACGGTGGCGATCCTCGCCATCGCCACCCTGGGGGTGGCTTGCCATTCGGCATCCGAGCGGTCCGCGCCGATTCAGGGCGCTGCTTTCCTGGTGCCCGCAGACTCCGTGGTTCGGCTGAGGGTCGCTCCCGGAGATGAATGGGTGACGCAAACCGCGATCCTCAGGAACATCTCTGATACCCCGATCGGATTGATCTCCATCCGCTTGGTGGGCAGCACCGAAGCTCCCTCGCCGAGCCCCATCCAGATCGTCTCCACGGAGATGGCTCCTCTGGCTCGCCACCCCGACATCACCCATGATTGGACCCCGGGAGGCGTCTTCAGCACGTATCCGCCCACGATCCTGCTCCCCGGTAGCCGTCGTTGCAACATCCAGCGATTGCGGCCCGTCGCCGGGATGATCATGGCCCCGGGTGCGGAGTCGCGGATCGCCGTGCGGATGAGGCCTTTCGGGCAGGGGAGTTCGCCTACGTTGGCTACGACGTGACGTATCAGCAGGAGGGGGTGCCTTACCACCAGGAATTGCACTTCGGCTTCGCGGGGGAGGCGCTTTCTGGAAAGCGGTTGGAGCCGGATCGGCTCGATAAGCCCTGCCTCTCGAAGGTGAAGGTGCTCCCGTGATACGGGGACGCTTCGTCAAAGAAGGCTTCGATGGGCTGCCTCGTGTGACCGTTCGCGCACGTAAACGCTTCCGCACTTAACGGTAGGATAATGGCGCTTACACTAGATAACAGATAGTATCTTCCCTGTTATGGCGGTATTCCAGAACAAGCTCACACCGATCCCAGTCAAGCGCGCACTCCGCGCGTTGGGCGAGGACGTCGTGACGTGGCGCAAGCTTCAGCGGCTCACCGCAGCGCAGGTCGCGGATCGAGCCGGGATCGACGTGAAGACGCTTCGCGCTCTGGAACATGGGGAGGGTTCGATCAGCCTGGAGAACACCCTTCGGGTAGCGCGCGCCATCGGTGTGTTGGACACGTTCGTGGGTGCCCTCGATCCGTACACGACCGATGTTGGGCGTCTCAGGGCCGAGGAGAGGCTCCCCACCCGCGTCCGGCAATCTCGGCGCCGAGATGGCTGACCAGCCGACCGACGTCGTTGTCTCGATGAACGGACAAGACGTGTTCGCCGGACTCCTGTTCTCTCATCGACGCGGAGGTAGGGAGTCGGCGTCCTTCACCTACGACACCTCCTACCTTGCCCGCGCCGACGCTTACCCGCTCGACCCCGCCTTGCCTCTGGTGCAAGGCGGGCTCCACACCCCGGCGGATCTCTCCATGTTCAGGGCATTCGCCGACTCCGCTCCCGATCGGTGGGGGCGGAACCTGATCAGGAGAGAAGAACGACGACGCGCAGCGGTGGAAGGTGGAACTGCCCGTGCGCTCGGGGAGATCGACTTCCTGCTCGGCGTCAGGGACGATCTTCGCCAAGGGGCACTCCGCTTCCGTGACCCAGAGACGGGCGTCTCCCTCGCGGACGAGAAGTCGAAAGTGCCACACGTGATCGACCTAGGAAGCCTCCTCCAGGCAGCGGAACACCTGGAGTCGGGTGAGGAAACAGATGTAGAGCTCCGCGACCTTCTCCTCGGCGGCAGTTCCCTCGGTGGCGCACGTCCGAAGGCACACGTGATCGACAGCGGAGGCCGCATCGCCATCGCGAAGTTCCCGAGCTCGCGGTTCGATGATTGGGACGTGACCACCTGGGAAAGCGTGGCGCTCGATCTCGCCCGCTTCGCAAGCATCAACGTCCCACGGTCAGAGTTGCTGCTTGTGGCTGGCCGCGGCGTGCTGGTCGTCGATCGCTTCGATCGTGAAGATCACCGTCGGATCGGCTACGTGAGCGCGTTGACGATGCTCGAAGCACGGGACGGCGATGTAGGGAGCTACCTGGACATCGCTTCCGCGATCGAGGAGGTCTCGTCTGAGGCTACGGATGATCTTCGCGAACTCTGGAGGAGGATGGCATTCACCATCCTCATCTCAAACACGGACGATCATCTCCGCAATCACGGGTTCCTCCACGATGGAGGGAGTACGTGGATCCTCTCGCCGGCCTTCGATCTCAATCCGAACCCGTCGCCGGGCCGGAAGCATCTAGCCACGGCCATCGACGAGGCCGACACCACCGCGAGCATCCGGACGCTCATGGCGGTGGCGCCCTACTTCCGGCTGGACGCGGGAGCGAGCGTCGATGTGCTCCGTCAGGTCCTCGATGCCACGAGCCGCTGGAAAGAAGTGGCCACACGGCACGACATCGCCGAGCCTGAGATCGAACGCATGAGCCTCGCGTTCGAACATGAGGAAGCGGAGGCGGCTCGGGCCTTGACCCGGCCCAGCCGGTAACCGCTCCCCATCCTTGATATCGGTCCGTTCCGATCAAGCCGGCTCGTGAGCGGTCAGACCGTGATGACGACCTTGCCGCGTGGATGGCCTTCCTCCAGATACCGGACCGCGTCCGCGGCCTCGTTCAAGGCGAACGTCCGATCGACCACCGGCGTCAACGACGCGTCTTCGATCATCGTGCGCAGCGCCTCGAGGTCCTCGCGATTCTCCTTCGCGTTGACCGGACGCATGCGCTGACCGCTCACCAGGGACAAGAGGGGCGCTCGCACGATCTGGCGACCGAAGCCGCCGGTCCACGCGCCGCCGCCGTCGCCCCCCACGATCGCGAGGCTCCCCTTCGGGGAAAGGGCCCGACGGAGCCGCCGCAGCGGGCGTCGCCCAGCGTTGTCGACGATGACGTCCCAGCGGCGCGTCCCGTCCGTGAAGTCCTCGCGCGTGTAGTCGATCACGTCGTCGGCGCCGATCGACCGGGCGAGGTCGGCCTTCGGCCCGCTGCACACGGCCGTGACCTCGGCGCCGAAGGCCTTCGCGATCTGGACGGCGGCCGTGCCCACGCCGCCGGCCGCTCCTACGATCAGCACCGTCTGCCCGGGGCGCACCGGCGCCACGTCTCGGAGCGCCTGCAGGGCGGTGAGGCCGGAGATAGGAGCGGCCGCAGCCTGCTCGAAGGTGATGCGGCCGGGCTTGCGGACGAGCGTCTCGACGCGGCCGGTTGCCAGCTCGGCGAAGGAGCCCTCGACCACGCCCATCACCTCGTCGCCCGGTCCGAGGTCCTTCACGCCCGTCCCGACGGCCTCGACGATCCCGGCGACATCGCGGCCGCGCACGGCGGCGTGCATCTTGTGGACATCGGGCATGAGCCGAACCATGTACGGCAGCCCCGCCATGACGTGCCACACGTCTGGGCCGCATCCCGCAGCCCGGACCTGCACCAGGACGTCGTCCTCGCCCACCACAGGGTCCTCCACGTCGCGGAGCTCGAGTACGTCGGGTGAGCCGAACCTGTCCTGGACGATCGCCTTCATCGCGTGCTCCTTCCGTCGGACCTTTGACCGGTGTACGCCGTACACCCGCAGAGGCGGACGATACCGTGTACGGCGTACACTCGTCAAATGAAGATTGCGCCTGCAAGCGCCACGAAGGCCCGGGCGCGTCTGAGCCGCGAGCGGATCCTGGTCGCCGCCGTCGCGCTTGCCGACCGGGAGGGTGTCGGCTCGCTCAGCATGCGCCGGGTCGCGCAGGATCTCGACGTGGTGCCGATGGCGCTCTACAAGCACCTCGCCAACAAGGAGGAGATGCTCGGCGCCATGCTCGACGTAGTCGTGGGCGAGATCGATCTGCCCGCCTCCGGGCCCGACTGGAAGGTCGCGATCCGCGACCGGATCCTCTCGGCCCGTCAGGCCCTCTTGCGTCACCCGTGGGCGTCGCGGGTCATCGAGGTCCGGACCGAGCCGACCCCGATCGTGATGGGCTACATGGACTCGATGATCGGGATGTTCCGCGCGGGCGGGTTCTCCATCGACCTCACGCACCACGCGATGCACGCGATGGGCAGCCGCCTGCTGGGTTTCTCGCAGGAACTGTTCAACGATCGGTCCGACGCCGATCCGTCGATGGATGCCGAGATGTACGCGGCCATGGCCGGGGCGTACCCCTCCATCTACGAGTTGTTCTCGGCGGTGTCCCACGACGACGCCTCGGTCGTGGGTCAGGGCTGCGACGACCAGTTCGAGTTCGAGTTCGCGCTGGACCTGATGCTCGAGGGCCTCGAACGTTGCAAGGACCGCGCAACGCGTGTGCCGGGATAGCGAGGCGCGGGTCGCCGCCCCGGCGTCGATGTGGGACGATACGTGCCCCTCGACCCGGGAAGCCTGTTGACCGAGCCGACGACGTCGAAGTCCTCCCGCTCCCTGGCCCTCGTGGTCCTTGCCGCGGGCCGGGGCAAGCGCCTGAAGTCCTCCACTCCCAAGGTCCTGCACCCGCTCTGCGGGCGTCCGATCCTGTGGCACGTCCTGCAGGCCGGACTGGCCGCGAAGCCCCAGAAGGTCGTGGTGGTCCTCGGCCACGGCGCCCACGAGGTCGAGGCCGCGGTCCGGTCCTGGAAGCTGTCGCCGGGGCCACTGTTCGTCGAGCAGCCCCGGCAGCTCGGCACCGGCGACGCGGTCGCCGTGACCCGCTCCAAGGTGGGCCGCGTCGACGACGTCCTGGTGATGGGCGGCGACTACGATCCCGTGACCGGCGCCGATGTGCGGGCGCTCGTCGCCTCGCACCGGCGCTCGCGCGCGGCGGCCACCATCGCCGCCACGAAGCTGGACGAGCCCGGCGGCTACGGACGGGTGCGTCGCAAGGGCGGACGCCTGGTCGAGATCGTCGAGGACGCCGACGGGGACCCGGACGTCGAGGCCATCCGCGAGGTCTCGATCATGGTGTTCGCGTTCCGCCGCCGCGACCTCTTCCGCGCACTGCCACGGCTCGACCGGAGGAATCGACAGCGTGAGTACTACCTCAACCGCGTGATCCCCATCCTGCTCGGCGACGGTGAGAAGGTCACCGTCGTCCAGGTGGACACGGGCGGCGTGATGGGCCCGAACTCACGGGGCGATCTGGCCGCGGTGCAGCGCGTGCTGCGCGGCCGCATCAACGCGCGCCACCTCGACAACGGCGTCACCCTCATCGATCCGGCGACGACCTACATCGACATCGACGTGAGCATCGGACCGGACACCGTGATCCACCCGATGACGTTCCTCGAAGGCTCCACGCACGTGGGGGCCGCGTGCTCGGTCGGCCCGTCCGCGCGATTGGTCGACACCCACGTCGGCGACCGGAGCGAGGTCTCGTTCGCGGTGCTCCTCGATGCCCGCCTCGGGAGTGGCGTGACCGCGGGGCCGTTCGTGCGGATGCGGGAGGGGGTCGTGCTTGCGGACGGAGCCAGGGCGGGCGCGTTCGTGGACATGAAGAACGCCATCGTGGGCCCGGGCTCCAAGGTCCCGCATCTGTCCTACGTGGGGGACGCGGAGATCGGCGCGGACGTGAACATCGGGGCCGGCAACATCACCGCGAACTACGACGGCTACACCAAGCACCGCACCATCGTGGAAGACGGAGCGCGGACCGGTTCGGATACCATCATGGTGGCGCCGGTTCGTGTGGGGCGCGGCGCCATCACCGGGGCCGGTTCCGTGATCTCGAAGGACGTTCCGCCGGGAGCCCTGGCGGTCGAACGCGGGGAGCAGCGGGTGATCGAGGGATATCGCGAACGCAAGGACGCGGAGCACCGCGCCCGGTCCAAGACCCGGTCGAAGGCCCGGTCCAAGGAGCGATAGGAGAGCGCCGTGGAGATCATCACGAAGAAGCGGATGATGCTGTTCACCGGCACCATCCATCCAGCGCTCGGACACGAGATCGCCGACTGTCTCGGCATCCCGGTGAGCGAGGCCCAGCTGCGACGGTTCGCCTCCGGGGAGATCTACTTCCGCGCCGAGGAGAGCGCGCGCGGGGCCGACTGTTTCGTGGTGCAGACGCACTACGAGCCGCTCAACGAGGCCATCATGGAGCAGCTGATCATGATCGACGCGCTGAAGCGTGCCTCGGCCAAGCGGATCAGCGCGGTGATCCCCTACTACGGCTACTCGCGCCAGGACAAAAAGGCGATGGCCCGCGAGCCGATCAGCGCCAAGCTCGTGGCTGACCTCCTCACCACCGCCGGGGCCGATCGCGTGGTGAGCGTCGACCTGCACTCCGGCCAGATCCAGGGGTTCTTCGATGCGCCGTTCGATCACCTGACCGCGCTGCCGATCCTGTCGCACTACCTGAAGGACGAGGTCGGCCTGCACGGCGACGATCTCGTCGTGGTGGCCCCCGACGCGGGCCGCATCAAGACCGCCGAGCGCCTGCGCGAGTACCTCCACGCCGACCTCGCGTTCCTCTATAAGCGACGTTCGCGCAAGGAGGCGCACAAGATCGAGGAGATGGCCGTGGTCGGCGAGGTCGAGGGTCGTCCGTGCGTGATCGTGGACGACATGATCGACACGGCGGGGACGGTCGCCAAGGGCGCCCAGACGCTGGCGGCCCAGGGAGCGGGCCCCATCTTCGTGGGCGCCACGCATGGGATCTTCAGCGGCAAGGCGCGCCAGGCCCTCGAGGAGGCTCCGATCTCGCAGGTGGTGGTCACGAACACGGTGCCGATCCCGCAGGAGCGTCAGTTCGCCAAGCTGCGGGTCCTGTCCATCGCCCCGCTCATCGCGAGCGCCCTGCGGGCCGTGTTCGAGGATTCCAGCGTCAGCGAGATCTTCGGCGGCCACAACCAGGTCTGAGCCGATCCGGACTCCGGCCCGGTGCGCCGGTCTGCATCGGTCCGGTTTTCCGTACAATCGACCGCGTTCCCTTTCGTCGCGAGGATCCGTTCGCCATGGAAACCAAACTGCAGGCAGACACACGTGAGGACACCGGCAAGGGCGTGGCGCGGAAGCTGCGCGCGGCCGGCCGGGTCCCCGGTGTGCTCTACGGACAGGGCGTTGAGTCCGTCGCGCTGTCCGTCGACGCACGCGAGATGTTCCGCGTCCTCCACGGCGGCGCGGGGGCGAACGCGCTCGTGGATCTCGTCGTCGACGGCCAGGACCATCTCGCCATGGCGCGAGAGATCCAGCGCGACCACGTCCACAACACGCTGCTGCACATCGATTTCCTTGCGGTGAGCCGGACCGAGACCATCACGACGAGCGTGCCGGTGGTGGAGACCGGCGAGGCCGCCGGTGTGAAGGAGGGCGGCGTGGTGGAGCACCACCTGCGCGAGGTGACGGTGGAGTGCTTCCCCCAGGACGTCCCCGATCAGATCGAAGTGGACGTCACCGACATCGAGCTCGGCGGGATGGTCCACGTGAGCGACCTCATGGCCCCCGAGGGCGTGCTGATCGTTACGAGCGTGGAGGACGCGGTCCTGTCGATCATCACGCCCGCGGTGCTGCGCGTGGAGGCCGATCTCTCGGTTCCCGGAGAAGAGGGTGTCGAGGCGGTGCCCGCCGCGGAGGAGGGCGAAGAGCCCGAGGCCGCGGAGGAGGAGGAGGCCGCCGACGGGGCGCCCGCCCCCGAGGAGGGCGGCGACGAGGCCTGATCCATGCCCTGGCTCGTCGTGGGTCTCGGCAACCCCGGCGACCGGTACGCGACCTCCCGACACAACCTCGGCCGTCTGGTGATCGGCGCGCTGGCGCGCGACGATGGCGCTCGGTTCCGCAAGTCTCGCTTCTTGCCGGTCGAGGTCGCCGAGGCGCACGAGGCCGGCGAACGGGTCCTGCTGGCGCGCTCGACCCGGTTCATGAACGAGTCGGGCCCTTCCTACGCGAGCCTGGCCAAGAAGCACGGGATCGCCGCGGCGCAGATCGTGGCTGTGCACGACGAGCTCGACATCCCGCCTGAGACGCTGCGCGTGAAGGCGGGCGGCGGCAACGGCGGTCACAACGGCCTGCGTTCGCTGCAGCAGGCCCTGGGCACCGGTGGATTCCTTCGGGTGCGCGTGGGGATCGGGCGACCGCCCGGGCGCCAGGACCCAGCGGATTTCGTGCTGGAGCCGACCCCCAAGCGCCTGCAGACCGACCTCGCGATCCTCGCCGAGCATGCGGCCGACGCCGTTCGTTCCCTGATCGCCGACGGCCTCGAGGCGACCCAGGATCGATACAACGGCTCCGGGCCGAGGCCCTAGCACCGAGCGACGGGCCACCTATCCGGTTGGTCGCCGGTAAGATGGGTGTGAATTCGCCCCGCCGCACCGCGGCGGGGCTCTTCGTGCATGTTCGGGAGGTCGGGTGAGCCTGCGGGAGATCGTCGACGCCATGGTTGCGTCCGAGCCCTTCGAGCGCGTGTTGCTCGAGCGGGCGCGCCCCGTCGTCGCGCGGGCCCAGGCCGCCGAGGATCTGGTGACGGCCGCCGTGGCGGTGGCGCTCGAGGCTCCGGTCCTCGCGGTGACGCCCGGCCCCCACGAAGCGGAATCGCTGGCGGCCGACCTCGTGGCCTACCTTGGTCCGACGTCGGTGGCGCTGCTCCCGGCCTGGGAGGCCCTCCCGTACGAAGGCATCTCGCCCGCACCCGAGGTAGCCGCGCGACGCGCGAGCGCGCTGGAGCGCCTGCGCGCGGCCGAGGGACCGTTCGTCCTGGTGGCGCCCGCGCTTGCGGCGATGCAAGGCGTCATCCCCACGCTGGGCACCGTCGAGTCGCTCGTGCTCGAGGCCGGGCGCGAACTGCCTCCGGACGCACTCGCCGGCACGCTGGTGGACCTCGGCTACGCGCGCGCCGACGTCGTGGAACACCGGGGGGAGTTCGCGGTGCGCGGCGGCGTCATGGACGTGTTCCCGGGAACGGCGCGCCGGCCCGTTCGGCTGGAGTACTGGGGTGATGAGATCGATTCGCTGCGCGCGTTCGTCCCCTCGACGCAGCTGTCCACCGAGAAGATCGCGCAGGTCGATGTCCCGCCCGTGCGCGAGCTGATCCCCGACGACGCGCTACGCGCGCGGGCGGGGCACGCCGCGTCCGGGCACGCCGAGCGTTTCGCCGACCAGCTCCAGCGCCTCGCCGACGGCCTGTTCGTGGAGGGGGCGGAGACGCTCGCCCCGTTCCTGTTCGATCACCTCCCGACCCCAGCGGAGCTGCTTCCCGACGGCGCGTGGACGATCATCACGCAGGCGCACCGGACCCTGGATCGGGCTCGACAGGCGCACGAGGAAGGGGAGGCGCTCGCCGACGCCATCGCCTGGCCCGCGGCGCGGGCCCTCCATCCCCTCGAGGAGGCGCTGGGCGATCGTGTGCAACTCAGGCTGACCGAGTTCACCGAAGGTGTGGATCTCGGCCTCGATCACTGGGGGACGGCACAGGGGAACCCGCAGGAGCTCGCCGCGCGCCTGTCCGAGCTGTCCGCACAGGGGTACCGGCTCGTGCTGTCCGCTCGCGGGCACGGCTCGCTCGCCAGGGTGAGCGAGGTCGTCGCGAACGCCACGATCGAGACGGTCGAGGCCCCGCTTACGCGCGGGTTCGTGTTCCCTGCCGAGCGGCTCGCGGTCGCCACCGAGGAGGACCTGTTCGGTTCGCGTCGTCACACGCGAACCGCGCCGCGATTCACCAGCCGGCGGACCGAGTCGATCGCGGATGAGCTGGAGCCGGGCGACTACGCGGTGCACCGGATCCACGGCGTGGGCACTTACGTGGGGATCACCCACCGGGAGCTCGCCGGCGCCGAGCGCGACTACCTGATCCTCGAATACGCCGCGGGGGACAGGCTGTTCGTCCCTTCGGACCAGGTCGGGATGGTGGCCCGCTACGTGGGCGGCGATCACCCGCGCGTGCACCGCATGGGAGGCTCGGATTGGACGCGCGCGACGGCCAAGGTCAAGAAGGCCGTGAAGGATATGGCGGGCGAGCTGGTCCGCCTCTACACGGTGCGCATGGCGGTGCCCGGTCATGCGTTCGGGCCCGACACCCCCTGGCAGGCGGAGCTCGAAGACGCCTTCCCGCACGAGGAGACCGGCGACCAGGTCACCGCCATCGACGAGGTCAAGCGCGACATGGAACGGCCACAGCCGATGGACCGGCTGATCTGCGGCGACGTGGGCTTCGGCAAGACGGAGATCGCGCTGCGAGCGGCGTTCAAGGCCGTGATGGAGGGCAAGCAGGTCGCCGTGCTCGTGCCCACCACGCTCCTGGCCGAGCAGCACTTCATCACGTTCAGCGAGCGATTCGCTCCGTTCCCGGTGACGGTGAAGATGCTCAGCCGATTCGTGAGCCCCGCCGAGCAGAAGGCGATCGTCGCCGATGTGGTGGCGGGCAAGGTGGACGTGGTGATCGGTACCCACCGGCTCCTCGGCAAGGACATGGCGTTCGAGGACCTCGGGCTCCTGGTCGTGGATGAGGAGCAGCGCTTCGGCGTCGGGCACAAGGAACGACTCAAGCAATTCCGCGCGAGCGTGGACGTGCTCACCATGACCGCCACGCCGATCCCGCGCACGCTCGAGATGGCCCTCACGGGGATCCGAGAGATGTCGACGATCGATACCCCGCCGGAGGACCGTCAGCCGGTCCTCACGTACGTGGGCGCCTACGACGAGGGGCTTGCGCTCGGCGCGATCCGCCGCGAGCTCCTGCGCGAGGGGCAGGTCTTCTGGGTGCACAACCGCGTGGCCACCATCGATCGCCAGGCGGCCTGGCTCCAGGATCAGCTGCCCGGCGTCCGGGTGGTGGTGGCGCACGGCAAGATGGACGAAGGCGCGCTCGAGGCCCAGATGATGCGGTTCTGGGACCGAGACGCCGACATCCTCGTGTGTTCCACCATCATCGAGTCGGGACTCGACGTGCCGAACGCGAACACCCTCATCGTCGACTCCGCTCATCGCCTGGGCCTGGCACAGATGTACCAGCTGCGGGGACGCGTGGGTCGCTCCACGGAGCGGGCGTTCGCCTACCTCTTCTTCCCGCCGCAGCGTGAGATGACCGACGAGGCCCGCGAACGGCTCGCCACGATCAGCAAGCATCAGGCCCTGGGCAGCGGGTTCCAGATCGCACTGCGGGACCTGGAGATCCGCGGCGCGGGGAACATCCTGGGAGCCGAGCAACACGGTCACATCGCGGCGGTGGGCTTCGATGCGTACGCGCGGATCCTCCAGGAGTCCATGGCGGAGATGAAGGGCGAGGAGATCCCCCAGGAGAAGGAACTGCGCATCGACCTGCCGGTGAAGGCATTCATCCCTCCGGGGTGGGTCGCCCAGGAGGCGCTGCGCCTGGAGCTCTACCGGCGCATCTCGCTCGCTGCCGACCATGCCGCGATCGAGGAGATCCGCGCGCAGACGGTCGACCGCTACGGCGCGCTTCCCCAACAGGTCGAGACCTTGTTCGCGATCGCCTCCCTGCGGGTCACGGCCCGCGCGCTGGGCATCGAGGACGTAGCGACGTACCGCGACCAGGTCCGGCTGAGCCCTGTGGTGATCCCGCCCGAGCTGCGCTTCGACCTGGAGGAACGCGTCTTCAAGGCCTCCTACCACGAGGAGACGAACACGCTGAACCTGGTGCCCGAGCGTGTGTTCGGGACGGACCTCGTGGGCTTCGTCGAGCGGTGGCTGCTGGAAGCGGTCACGGGGGGCGACGAACCGGTCTCGTGACGGTTCTGTGACAGGTGCCGGAGCGCGCGTGGGCTTCACGTAAACTCGTTCCCGTGCACCCCCGAACGAACCGCCTCATCGTCGTGTCCGCGATCGTCCTGCCGGCGGTGCTCCTGTCGGCCTGCAGTAAGGGCGACGGGAGCCTCAGCGGCACGACGGCCGCAACGGCAGGATCCACGCAGATCACCGACGAGCAGGTGGCCCACGAGGCGAAGCTGTTCACCTTCATCGGGGCGCTCAATCAGAGCGGCTGTGGCCAGCCGACGGCGGGGGAGTCCGCGGAGGCGGCGTGCAACCGATTCGCGCTCTCCAACCTGATCCAGGGTTCCTTCGTGCGCGGGTTCGCCGACCAGAACGAGGTCACCGTGACCGACCAGGCGCTCACGGCCATCATCGCGAGCCTCGATCAGCAGTTGGGGGCGGACAAGGTGGACCAGCAGCTCCAGTCGAGCGGGTTGACGCGCGACGACCTCAACGAGTTGGGACGCGAGGTCCTGCTCTTCCAAGACGTCCAGCAGAAGCTCGGCGAGGCCGGGTCGACCGACGCGCAACTGAAGGCGCTCTATCAGCAGCAGATCCTCGACTTCACCAACGTCGGCGTTGAGCACATCCTCGTGAAGACCCAGGCGGAAGCGCAGGACGTCTACAAGAAGGTCACCGCGCCGGGCTTCACCGACGCCGACTTCGCCGCGCTGGCCAAAGACGTGTCCATCGACCCGAGCGCCAAGACGAACGGGGGGAAGCTGCCCACGTCCCCCGCCTCGGGCTATGTCCAGGAGTTCGGGCAGGCGGCGGCCGCGCTCGCGGTCGGCGAGGTCTCCAAGCCGGTCAAGACGCAGTATGGATGGCACGTGATCAAGCTGCTCGACAAGACCGTCACGCCGTTCGACAAAGCAAAGTCGCAGCTCGTCCAGAGCGGGGCCTCCAAGCTCTTCAACGACTGGCTCACCAAGCAGGCGCAGGACCAAGGCGTCGAGGTGAACCCGAAGTACGGTCGTTACGACATCCCGACCCTGACGGTGGTCGCCATCACGAGCACGGACCCGAGCGCCACCGGCACCGCGACGGGCGTCCCGAGCGCCGCCACCAGTCCCACGCCGTGACCGAGGCGTCCGGCCGCCCCGACGACAGGCCGCCGAGGGCCGGGGGCTCGATCTCCGAGCCCGCGGTCGCCGAAGGTCCTGTCCCTTCGTCGCAAGAGGGGCGGAGGCTGCTCGATCTGGTGAGGGTGATGGCCCGCTTGCGCGAGCCCGGCGGCTGTCCTTGGGACGCCGAGCAGACCCACAGGACCCTCGCCCCCCACCTCCTCGAGGAGACGCACGAGCTCATCGAGGCGATCGAGGCCGAGGACGACGAGGCGATCCGCGATGAGCTCGGGGACGTCCTGCTCCAGGTCGTCTTCCACGCACAGATCGCGGCCTCCGATGGTCGCTGGGACGTCGACGACGTGGCGCGCGGCCTCGTCGACAAGCTCGTTTACCGACACCCCCATGTGTTCGGCACCGTCGACGTGGCGGACGCCGAGGAGGTCCTCGTGAACTGGGAGAAACTCAAGGCCGCCGAGTCGGGCGGTCGCAAGGGCGTGAACGACGACATCCCGGCCACCCTCCCGGCCCTCGCGCGCGCCGCCAAGGTCCAGCGCCGCGCCGCCGGGTGGGGGTTCGAGTGGCGCAGCGTTGACAGTGCCATGGAGGCGCTGCGCGAGGAGGTCGACGAGCTGGGGCGTGCGCAAGGCGCCGAGGAAGCCGAGGCCGAGCTCGGCGATGTCTTGTTCGCGGCGGTGGCCGTGGCGCGCAAGCGCGGCGTCGATGCGGAGAGCGCCCTGCGACGGTCCGTGGGCACGTTCGCGGTGCGCTACGAACGGTTCGCCCAGATGGCGGCCGAACGAGGCATCGACGTGGAGACCGCACCAGAGGCCGAGCTGCGTGCGCTCTTCCGTGCGGCGCGCGAACGGTAGCGATGGTCGGCGCCGACGTGGTTCCTTCGCGGGATGCGATCGAGGCCGCCCGCGAACGCATTGCGCCGCACATGCGCACGACGCCCGTGATCCGGACCGGCGCCGGGGCGTTCGGCGTGGACGTGGAGCTGACGCTCAAGCTCGAGCTGCTTCAGCACACGGGATCGTTCAAGCCTCGGGGCGCCTTCAGCAAGCTGCTGGCCTCCGACGTTCCTCCCGCCGGGGTCGTGGCCGCGAGCGGCGGGAACTTCGGCCTGGCGGTGGCTTACGCATGCCGGCGCCTGGGATACGCGGCGGAGATCTTCGTGCCCTCCACCTCGCCGGCGTCGAAGATCGGCCGGGTCCGGGCGGAGGGTGCCGCGGTGCACGTCGTGCCGGGGTACTACGACGACGCCTCGGCGATGGCCCGCGCGCGCCAGGTGGAGACCGGGGCCCTCGCGATGCATCCCTTCGATCAGCCGGAGGTGGTCGCCGGTCAGGGCACGATCGGGATCGAGCTCGCGCGGCAGACGCCCGATGCCGACACGGTGATCGTGGCGTGCGGCGGGGGCGGGCTCGTGGGAGGGATCGCGTCGTGGTTCCGGGGCGACGTCCGCGTGATCGCCGTGGAACCGGAGGGGTCGCGATGCCTCGACGCAGCGCTCGCGGCGGGGGAGCCCGTGGACGTGACGGTGGACTCGATCGCCACGGATTCGCTGGGCGCCCGCCGGGTGGGCACGATCGCCTTCGAAGCAGCGCGTGCCTACGTCGAGCGGGTGGCGTTGGTCCCCGACGCGGCGATCCGCGAGGCCCAACGCCGCCTCTGGTGCGAACTGCGGTTGGTCGCCGAGCCCGGGGGCGCCGCCGCCTTGGCCGCGTTGATGCACGGCGCCTACGTTCCGACGCCCGACGAGCGGGTCGTCGTGGTGGTGTGCGGCGCCAACGGAGATCCCGGTGACGTCATCGGTTGAGGCGCTCGCGTAAGCTCCCTCGGCCATGAACGACGACCTCGCGCGTGCTTGGGCGTTCGGCCGCGTCCTGCTCGATCGCACGTCCACCGAGGTGGTCGCGTTCCCGGGAGGAACTGCCTATTTCGACCACGAGGCCCCGCTCCGCTACTACAGCAACCTCCTCGTGATCGATGAGCCCGCGTCCGCCCCGGCGGAGCGATGGGTGGCCGAGGCGGACCGCCTCATGCAGGAGCGCGGGCTCGCACACCGGCTCGTGGCCGTGCGGGACAGCCGCGCGGCCGACCGCCTGTCGGCGGGCTTCCTGGAGCACGGGTACGCCGTGGATCGCAGCGTGCTGATGGTGCAGGAGGAGGCGTCCGATCCGTGCACGCTTCCCCCTGCGGTCGAGGAGCTCACGTTCGCGGACGTGCGTGGGTTGGAAGAAGAGGTGACGAGCCGGGAGCCCTGGGCGGGGGACCCCGAGACCGTTCGGCAGCTGACCGAACACCACGGGAAGCTCGAACGTGCAGTCGGGGCTCGGTTCTTCGCGGCACGCGTGGACGGGGTGCTCGCGGGTTGCTGCGAGCTCTACGTCCTGGGTGGGGAAGCCCAGATCGAGTCGGTGGACACGTTGCCCGAGTTCCGCCGCCGGGGACTCGCCACCGCGTTCGTCCTCGCCGCCGCCGCGGCGGCGCGCGAGGCCGGCGCCCGCCGCGTCCACCTGTGGGCCGACGCGGACGACTGGCCGCAGCGCTGGTACGCGACGCTGGGGTTCCGCCCGGTCGCCACCGTCGGGGACCACTTCCTGCGGCACCCACCGCATGCGAGCGGGGCCGCCGCGGCCGCGCCGGGCGTCGCCGCGCGGAAATCCCCGGATCGACGGTAGTCCTCCGGTACCATCGGGCACCCATGTCGCTGATCGGATCCGTCCACGCACGCCAGATCCTGGATTCCCGGGGCAACCCCACCGTGGAGGTCGACGTGCGGCTCGCCGACGGGGGCTTCGGCCGGGCTGCCGTGCCGAGCGGGGCCTCCACCGGCGAACACGAGGCCCTTGAGTTGCGCGACGGCGATGAGGCCGCGTTCGGGGGCCGCGGCGTCCTGCGGGCGGTGGCGAACGTCAACGGGCCGCTCGCCGATGCGTTGCGCGGCCTCGACGGGTTCGATCAGCGCGACGTCGACCGCACGCTGGTGGACCTCGACGGCACCGCGGACAAGTCGGCGATGGGGGCCAACGCGACGCTCGGCTGCTCCTTGGCCGTGGCGCGGGCGGCGGCCGATTCATCCGGTCAGGCGCTGTGGCGCTACCTGGGTGGGCCGAACGCGCACGTGCTCCCCACCCCCATGCTGAACGTGATCAACGGCGGCGCGCACGCGAACAACGAGCTCGAGATGCAGGAGTTCATGCTGATGCCCGTCGGGGCGGCATCCTTCTCCGAGGCGCTGCGGTGGGGCGCGGAGTGCTTCGGCGCCCTCCGCGCGATCCTGGTCGATCGCGGACTCCCGGTGGCGGTGGGCGATGAAGGCGGGTTCGCGCCCCCCTTGGCCACCGCCGTCGAGGCCCTCGAGTTGCTGGTCGAGGCCGTCGAACGCGCCGGCCGCGACCTCGGCACAGAGATCGCGTTCGCGATGGATCCCGCCATGTCCGAGTGTTACCGCGACGGCGCGTACCAGCTCGAGGGCGCCGCGCGTTCCGCCGACGACATGATCGCGTTCTGGGCCGACCTCCTCGACCGCTTCCCCGTGGTCTCGCTCGAAGATCCGCTCGCCGAAGACGATTGGGAAGGGTGGGCACGCCTGACGGCGGAGCTCGGGAGGCGCGTGCAGGTTGTGGGCGACGACATCTTCGTGACCAACGCCGAGCGCCTCGAGCGTGGTCTCCGCGAGGGCGCAGCGAACGCGATCCTCGTCAAGCTGAACCAGATCGGCACCCTCACGGAGACCCTCGATGTGATCGAGCTCGCCGGGCGAAACGGCAACGGGGTCGTCGTATCCCACCGCAGCGGCGAGACCGAGGACTCGACCATCGCGGACCTCGCCGTAGCGACCGATGCGGGCCAGATCAAGGCGGGCGCGCCGAGCCGAGGGGAGCGCACCGCGAAGTACAACCAGCTGCTGCGCATCGAGGAGGCGCTCGGCGAGAACGCGAGCTACGCCGGCGGTTCCGCCCTGGCGGGCGCAGGATGAGCACCCCCGCCGCGGCCACTCCCCAGGCCGCCGCCCGCGGGAAGAACCCACCGGAACCCGCGGCCGGGGCGAAGGCCGCCCGCAAGACGCCGGCGCCCGCGACGGCGGGACCGAGGCGGCGCGTGCGGCTCACCGCGCGCGGCGCCGTCCTCCTGGTCCTCGTCATGTTGTTGATGGTCGCTGCCATCGGGCCGGCGCGCAGCCTCCTCGCAGAGCGCTCGAGCCTCGCGCAGCTGCAGCGGCAGTCCGACGAGCTGCGCACGCGCAACGCCGAGCTCCAATCGCAGATCGACCGCCTGAACGACCCCGCCTACATCGAGCAACTCGCCCGCGAATGCCTGGGCATGGTCCACGCCGGCGAGATCGGGTTCCGCGCGATCCCTAAACGCGGCGCGCCCGTCCCGACGCGCTGCTAGCGCGCGGCGTCTGCTCATTGACGGGTGCGGACGATTCCCGCACACTGGCCGTCCGCTGCAGTGTGGGCGGCCGCGGTCGTCCGGGAACGGCCCGGACCACCAACGGGAAAGGGGGATCTGAGATCGCAGAGATCGAGATCGGGGCGGTGATCGACGGCACCGTCGAACGCATCACGCCCTACGGAGCGTTCCTGAAGCTGGAGGACGGGCGGCTCGGGCTCGTCCACATCTCCGAGATCGACCGCAACTACGTCAAGGACGTGCACGATCACCTCCGCGAGACGGATGTCGTGCAGGCGAAGGTGCTGGCGATCAAGGAGGACGGCAAGATCGACCTATCCATCAAGGCGCTCCAGGACCCGCCCCCCACGCGCCAGCGGCGCGGCAGCGACCCGGACTTCGAGAAGAAGCTCAAGACGTTCATGAAGCAGAGCGAGGAGCGGCTCGTCGACGTCAAGCGCGCGGTCGAGCACAAGCGCAAGTAGCTCTTAGTCCGGTGGACTCGACAGTTCGTAGGTGTATTCCACGCACGATTCGCCCTTGAACGTCGCGGGCTCGGCCGCCACCCGCCGCATCCCCAGCCGCTCCACCAGCCGGATCGACCGCGTGTTGCGCGCGTCGGTGACGGCGCCCACGGTCGCCACGCCGAGCCTCTCGAACGAATACGTCAGGAGCGCGCGAACAGCCTCGGCGGCGTAGCCGCGGCCTTGGTGCTCGGGAGCCAAGGTGTATCCGATCTCTGCCGTGGTGGGGTCATCGGCGGGGACGTGCACGACGCAATCACCCACGAGCTCGTCCGAGACGAGATCCGCGATCGCGATCTGGAACCATCCGCCGGGCGTCCCCGGGGTGGCCGTGGCCATCTCCCGCACGAATCGCTCGGCCGCGTCCAGCGGGTAGCCCGCCTCCCATCCCTGGAAGCGCGCGACGTCGGCTTTGGCGCGGTACGCGGCGAACGCGCGCGCGTCCTCCGCGCGGAAGCGGCGCAGGCGCAGGCGCGCCGTCTCGATGGCGGGGAACGGGTCGGCGGACACGGCGGCAGTATGGCGGGCTCTGCGAACATGGGCGCATGGAACCCGGCGCCCTCACCGCGCAACGTGAGCTCCGCGCCGCGGACGTGCGGGCCGTCCGCGACCAACTCGGCCGGGAGCCCACCACCGCGTTCATCGTGGTGGCACGGTGCCCGGGCGGTCATCCGCTCGTGATCCGCAACGCGCCCCTGGATGCCGAGGGCGATCCGTTCCCCACCACGTTCTGGCTCACGTGCCCCACCGCCGTGAAGGCGGTCGCGCGCATCGAGGCGGGGGGCGCGATCGGCGAGCTCAACGAGCGAACGACCGGGGATGCCGGCTTCGCCCGGGCGCTCGCGGCCGCGCACACGGCGTACGCGGACGAACGCGCGCGCGACCTGCCGCGTGCACGGGGCTGGGGCGGGGTGGCGGGCACGCGGACCGGCGTGAAGTGCCTGCACGCGCACTACGCCTACCACCTGTCCGGCGGGGACGATCCGGTGGGCTCGTGGGTGGCGCGTCGCGTCGAGCCCGTGCACCCCGAGCAGCGCCGCGGCCGCGTGGCGGCGATCGACCAGGGAACGAACTCCTGCCGGCTCCTGGTGCTGGAGCCGGGCCCCGATGGGTCTACCGAGATCGCGCGCGACCTCCAGATCACCCGCCTGGGCGAGGGCGTGGATCGGAGCGGCCGGCTCGACCCCGATGCCCTGGCGCGCACCGTGGACGTCCTGGCGGGCTACTGTCGCCGCGCCCGCGCCCTCGCCGCCGAGCGGATCCGCGTCGCCGCCACGAGCGCGGTTCGTGACGCGGCGAACCGCGACGTGTTCGCCGCGTCGGTTCGCGCGCTTGCCCACACACCCCTCGAGATCCTCACGGGCGAACGCGAGGCCGGCCTGTCGTTCGTGGGAGCCACGCTCGGGTTGGATCCATCGGAGCATCCCGGGCCCTACCTGGTGCAAGACATCGGCGGTGGTTCCACGGAGTTCGTGGTCGGCGCGGTTCCGGGACACGCGGGGCGCGCGATCTCGACCCAGATGGGCAGCGTCCGACTCACCGAGCGGCTCGTGCGATCGGACCCGCCATCGCGCGAGGACCTCCGCGCCCTGCGGGCCGAGGCCGAGCGGGTGCTCGAAGAGGTGGACGGCGCCATCTCGGCGACGAGCGCGCGGACGTTCGTGGCCGTGGCGGGGACGGCCACCACGTTGCAGGCGATCGCGCTGGGCCTCACTCGTTACGATCCCGACGCGATCCATCGCACCTGGCTCGCTCGAACCACCGTCGAGGACCTCCTCGAGCGTCTCGCGAGCATGACCAACGGCGAGCGCGCCGCGATCCCGGTGATGGCGGCCGGGCGCGGCGATGTGATCGTGGCGGGCGCGGTGATCCTCGCGAGCACCATGCGCCGGTTCGGATCCGACCGGGCGCTCGTGAGCGAGACCGACATCCTCGACGGCTTGGGCTTCGAGACGCTGGGCGTCGGGTAACCTTTCCGACCGTATGCCGAGCAGAGCCCGGGACAAGCAACTCGCCAAACTGGCCGCGCGTCGGCAGGCGGAACGCCACCGCCGCAAGCGACGTCGGGACATCACGCGCGGCGTGATCGCCACCGTGGTGGCGCTCGCCCTGGTGGGCGGGGCGGCCGCGGTCCTGCTGGGAGGCGGCGACGGAAACGCGGCGGCCTCCGGCTCCCCTACGCCGTCGGCTTCGGCCACGCCGTCGGGCAAGCCGGGGACCCAGACCGGCACCGTGCAGCCCAAACCGGCGCCGACCACCGTGGCCTGTGACGGGAACGTCCCCCCCGGGGCGGGCAAGCCCAAGCCGCAGTTCGCCGGTCCACCGCCCATGAAGATCGATCCCAAGAAGACCTACACCGCCACCATGGTCACCTCCTGCGGCACCATCACCATCGAGTTCGATGCCAGCCGGGCTCCCGAGACCGTGAACAGCTTCGTGTTCCTGGCCCGGAAGGGGTTCTTCGACGGGCAGTTCTTCACACGGCTGGACACCTCCATCGACGTCATCCAGGGCGGCGACCCCACTGAGACCGGTAGCGGCGGCCCCGGCTACAACATCCCCGACGAGCTGACGGGCGACGAGTCCTACCTGGCCGGCACGTTCGCGATGGCGAAGGGCCAGGCGCCCAACAGCGGCGGCAGCCAGTTCTTCATCATCAGCGGGCCGAACGGCACGCACCTCGACGCGAACCCCAACTACACCATCTTCGGCCACGTCACGGGCGGGCTCGACGTGGCGCGCACGATCCAGGCGCTCCCGGTCATGGACCCGAAGGCGGCGAAGGGCGGCGACATCGCGGCGCAGGAACCCAAGCAGGCCGTCTACATGGACAAGGTGACCATCGCCGAGTCCTGAGATTCACAGCCGGATCACGTTCGGCGCGTCGATGCCCTGGGTTGCCCCCCGCGCGTCGAACACCAGCGCCGCTGCGCGCACGAGGGCGGGCACGTCCAGCCCCGGGTGGGGCGTGAGGATCGCCACGAGGTCCTGCGCGCCGACGGTCGCCGCATCGAGCGGGAGCGAATCCTGGGTGCGGCCGCCCACCTCGCACCGAACCACGAAGGGGTCGTGGTAGGTGACCTCGGCGCCCTTGCGCGCCAACCGATCGAGGACCTGGAGGGAGGGCGACCCACGCAGGTCGTCGATGCCCGGCTTGAAGGCCACGCCGACGCCCAGGATGCGCGACCCCATGACCGGCTTGCCGGAATCGTTCAGCGCCTCGCCCACGCGGCCCACCACGTAGTCGGGCATCCGGTTGTTGACTTCGTTCGCGTGCTCGATGAACTCCACGCGATGGCCAAGCTGCTGCCCGGCTCGCCAGCTCAGGTACGTGGGATCGATGGCGATGCAGTGGCCGCCCACGCCGGGACCCGGCCAGAAGGGCTGATAGCCGAACGGCTTGGTGGCCGCCGCGGTGAGCGCCTCCCAGATGTCCACGTCGAGCTCCCGCGCCAAGATCGCGAGCTCGTTCACGAGGGCGATGTTCACCTGGCGATACGTGTTCTCGATGAGCTTGGCCATCTCCGCCTCGCGCGGCGAGGACGTGGTCACCACGGTGTGGACGATCTGTCCGTAGAAGGCGCTGGCGAGCTCGCGACAACGTTCCGTGAGTCCCGACACGATCTTCGGCGTGGCCCGCAGGCCGTGCCCGCGGGTGCCGGGGTCGATGCGCTCGGGTGAGTAGCCGAGGGCGAAGTCGCGGCCCGCCTCCAGGCCCGAGGACTCCAGGATCGGCCGCAGGAGCTCCTGCGTGGTGCCGGGGTACGTCGTGGACTCGAGGATCACGAGCGTGCCCGGGGTGAGAGCGCGCGCGACCTCCTCGACGGCCGCCAGGACCATCGTGAGATCGGGGGAGCCGTCGGCGAGCGGCGTGGGCAGGCACAGCACGATCACGTCGGCGTCGCGCAACCGCTCGGGGACGGGGTCGAACGTCGCGCGCTCGAGCGCCTCGATCTCCGAGTCCAGCACGCCGGCGATGGGTGACCGACACCTCTGCAACGTCTCTATCTTGGCCGGGTCGGCGTCCACGCCGATCACGGGGAACCCGGCGGCATGGATGCCGACCAGGAGCGGGAGTCCCACGTAGCCCAGACCAACGACGGCCGCGACGGCCTCCTTTTCTCGGATGCGAGAGGCCAACAGCTCCAGTGGGTCGGCGGTGAGGTTGGTGCCCACCTCGGCCGTCATGCGGGCGTCCCGCCCGGGTCGGCGACGAGCCAAGCGTCGATGCCTGCCTCGATCGACGCCTTCAGCTCGGCGTCGGCGAAGGACGACGCGACGCCGGCGCGGGCGATGTCCGCGAGGGTCTCATCCGACAGGTGCCACGCGTCGCGGGCCGCCTCGTACACGTCGGCGAGCCAGGCGCCGAACATCGGCGGGTCGTCGGAGTTGAGCGTGACGATGACGCCCGCGTCGCGGAGCGCCATGAAGGGGTGCTCGGCCAGCGAGGCGAACACCCCCGTCCGCACGTTCGAGACCGGCGATACCTCCAGGGGGATCTGTCGTTCGGCCAGCTCGGCGACCAAGGCGGGATCCTCGATGGCGCTCACGCCGTGGCCGATGCGATCGGGGCGCAGGTGCTCGAGCGTGGACCAGATGTTGCGCGGGCCCGCCCACTCGCCTGCGTGCGGGACCGAGCGCAGGCCGGCCTCCGTGGCCACGCGGAAGTGTCGTGCGAACGGGGCGATGTCCGTGCGCTCGCTGCCGGCGCAGTTCAGCGCCACGACGCCGCGTCCCGCGTACTTCAGGGCGACGTCGAGGACGCGGTCCGCCTCCTCGATGCCAAGGTCCCGCACGATGTCGGGATCCAGCCTCACCGCCGTGCCCGTGGCGCGCTCGCCCGCAGCCAGGCCATCGAGCACCGCCTCGATAGGTCCGAACCAGTCCTCGGAGAACCGCGCGGCGTGGTTGGACGGCGAGAACACCGCCTCCGCATAGCGCACACCGTTCGCGGCGAGATCCTGGGTCACCTCGAACCCCAGCCGGCGGAAGTCGTCGAGCTCGGTCAGGAGCCCGCACATGGCGACGTACTGGTCGATGAAGTCGGACGGGTCGCGGAAGACCCACGCGCCGTCGACGAGCCCGCGCGGGAGCAGAACGCCCTCGCGGTCCGCCAGCTCGAGCGTGGTCGCGATCCGCATCGCGCCCTCGAGGTGGATGTGGAGTTCGGCTTTCGGGAGGGCGGAGAGGTCTCGCATCGATCGATGGTAGCCCGGGTCGGCGGGACATCGCCCGCCGGGCTCCGCGCTGATGGTTCCGCCCGGGCGCCGACCGGGCTAGCATCGGTGGGCCGCCCGGGTGTCGGAATCGGTAGACGACAGCGCCTTAAAAGCGCTTGCCCTTCGGGGCGTGTGGGTTCGAATCCCACCCCGGGCACGCTCCCGAGTGCGCGATGGGGTCCCTATGGGTCAAGCGCCAGCGAGCGCATCCTTGACCCGACGAATCACGGGCCAGTCGTTCGAAGTCGAGATCGCCCGCTGCTTCTCGACACCGTGGTGGCGAGAGTTGGGCGAATGACCTTCGTGGCTCGTCCGCCATCGAACGCGAACCTGCTCGACATCTATGCCCGCTCCGTCATCGTCGTCGCGTAGGCTCGCACCCCTCTCGGAAAGGCGGAAGACGATGACCGAACCACCGTCAGATTTTCAGGAGTTCATAGGTCGATCCCGCCCGCGGGTTGCCCAATCCTTCGTCGACGGCGATGCACGCCCTCTGGCCATGATCTCGGCCGGCCAAGACCCTGCGACGATCTTCGGGCCTGGGGGCGGATACGTGCAGGGCGCGGCAGACGTTCTGTCCACGAACGAGGAGGGAGCGTCCCACTTCCGCCCGGGGGGCAGCACGGATCTCGAGGTCCTGCATGCCTCGGCCGGCGGCGACCTCGGCTACTGGGTCGGGATCCAGCACGCGATGGTAGCCGTGGAGGGCCGGGATGCGGCCGTGCCCATGGACCTGCGGGTCACCGAGCTGTTCCGCCGCGAGGAGGGGGAGTGGAAGCTGTTCCATCGACACGCGGACCCGAGCGTCACGCGATAGGCCCACAGCGAGCTTCTCCTCGAGTCCACCCGGTGCTGGGTCGTCCGCCGCATCGGGCAGCTCCCTTCAGCGACTGCGCGTCGCTCACTTTCGGCCGGATGCGAAAGGCGGCTCACCGAAGGCTGAGGAGGGAACTATGCTCGGCGAGGGATCGACGTCGTCGTGAGCGGGGGCCGAAGGTGCAGGAAGTGGGACACGAGCTCATGAGGGTCCGACGAGGACAGCGGAGCGATCTTCATCGCGCCCTTCGGTAACCGTGGACTGAGAGGCAAGGGCGCTACGTGGCGACCTAGCGTGCGTCGGCATCGGTGTCGGGCCGCCACCTCTCAGCGATGCGATGAAAACGCGGCGTCGCGGCCATGAGGGTCGGCCTGTCGGCACTCGCGGAACGCGCGAGGCAAAGCCTGTTCGTCGTCCCGACGGTCTTCGTGATCATCGGGGTCTTAGCGGGTGAGCTCGGCATCGCGCTCGACAGCGCGATCAGCGAAGGAGCGACGAAGCCTCCGCTCGGGCTCACGTCGACGGTCGAGAGTGCTCGAGCGGTGCTGAGTACCGTCGCGGGTGCGACGATCACCGTCGCCGGGATCGCGTTCTCCGTAGCGTTGCTCACCATCCAGCTTGCCTCGAGCCAGTACTCGCCGAGGGTCGTCAGCGGCTTGTTCCGGGATCCGTTCAACAGGCGCGTGATCGGCCTCGTGGTTGGCACGTTCTCGTACTGCTTGATCGTGCTGCGATCCGTGCATGCTCCGCTGGAACCTCAGGGCCAGCCGGTGATCCCGAACGTGTCGGTCGCCGTGGGCGTGTTGCTGGGGATCGCAGCGATCCTGTCGATCATCGCGTTCATCGATCACAGCGCGCACACCATGGACATCAGCAGGATCCTTCACGTCGTGACGCGTGACGCGATCGGGGCGGTCGACCACCATTGGTCGGCGAACCTCCTCGAACCTTCCCCGACCCAGCAGCCGGAGATCGTTCCCGGCGACGCCGGGCTGACGGTCCGATTCGAGCACGACGGGTGGGTGCAGCTGCTCGATCCCGCCGCGCTCCTCACGGCGGTGCCCGAAGGCGGCACGATCCGCCTCGAAACCGCCATCGGACGATTCGCGATCAGCGGCTCGCCGCTCTGCACGCTGTGGCCACGACCAGCCGACGATGACGCAGCAGCCGACATCGCTCGCGGAGCCGTGCGTCTCGGCGAGGCCCGCACGCTCCAACAAGACGCGTCGTTCGGCGTCCGTCAACTCGCCGACGTCGGGCTGAAGGCGCTGTCCCCGGGAGTCAACGATCCAACCACGGCGCAGGACGCCATCTTTCATCTCAGCGCACTCTTGCATGCGTTCCTGCAGCGCGATCAACCGGCACGCGATCTCTATCACGACCAGCGACGACTGGTGCTCGCCCAGGCGGACGGGCACGAGGAGGTCATCGCACTCGCGTACGACGAGATCCGCATCGCCGCCGCGTCGCAGCCCGCCGTATGCATCTATCTCCTCGAAAGCATCAGTCTCTTGCGACGGTCACTTGACCGGGCGCATGAGCGGGCGTCGCTGAACTTCCTCGGCGAACAGGCGTCCTTGATCTTGGCAGCGTGCGAGCGTTCGGGGATGGCGCCCTACGACATCGAGCGCGTGAGGCGCATCTACGTGAACCACTTCACCCTCTGACGTGAGCATCCGCGCCGATCTGGTCAGGAGGGCCAGTCGGGCTCCGGCTTCGGCTCCTCCGCGAAGAGATCGTCGAGCGAGCGTTTGGGCGCCCGGTCGGCCTCCGCCAGCCTCTCTTCGAGTTCACCGGGGGCCGGGTCGTCCGCCGCCTCGAGCAGTTCCTCCAAGGACTTCGCGTCGCTCCCTCTCAGGCGGATGCGCAGCGCGGCCAGCACCGACGCGTGGTGCTCGGAGAGTCCTTGGTTGACCTTGATCTCGGTCAGGGCCTCCTCAGCTCGGACCAGAAGCTCCTCGTCGTCCATGCGAGGAGTGTGCCACGCCCGCGGCGACACCGCCGTGTCCGATCCGGGCCCGAGGTATCGTCCATGCACGCACCGGAGGGAGCCTCGAGAGCCCATGGCTGAGCACGATATCGACGAGACGATGCGCGTCCCCGTCACCACCGCCTATCACGGCGTCGAGGTGACCGAGGACTACCGCTGGCTCGAGGACGGAGGATCACCGGAGACCCGGGCGTGGACGAAGGCGCAGCACGAACGCACCGCGGCCTATCTGGGAGCCCTGCCGTCCTACGACGACATCCGGCGCAGGGCCGAGGAGATCCTCACGGTGGACTCGATCTCCTACACCGATCCCCAACGAGGCGGCGCGACGTTCTTCGCGCTCAAGAACCAGCCGCCCAAGCAGCAGTCGTACCTGGTGGAGCTGAGCGACCTCGGCAACCTCGCGACGGAGCGCGTGCTGGTGGATCCCAATGCCATCGACCCCAGCGGCGCGACCGCCATCGACTGGTACGCCCCCTCGCCCGACGGACGACTCCTCGGCGTCTCGCTTTCCTCCCACGGCACCGAGGACGGCACGCTCCACGTCTACGACGCCACGACGGGCGAGCTCGCCGACTCGCCGATCCCCCGCGCCAGCAGCGGCACGGCGGGTGGGTCGATGGCCTGGCGCGGCGACGGGGCCGCCTTCTGGTACACGCGCCACCCCGCCCCCGGCGAACGGCGCCCCGAGGACGAGGGGTTCTTCCAGGAGGTCTGGGTCCATGAGGTCGGCAGCACGGGGGAGGACCGCCGGGACCTCGCCGACGCGCCCGCCGACGACCGGATCGTGGAGCACTACCTGTCGGCCTCCTTCGACGGCCGCTGGGTCCTCGACCGCGCCCAGAAGGGCGACGGCGGCGAGTGGCAGCTGTTCGTGCGGCCGTCCGGCCTCGGCGATTGGTGGCTGATCGCCGACCTCTCGGACAAGGTCGTCGACGCCGCGTTCGGACGCGACGCGATCTTCCTCCTGTCCGCGAAGGGCGCCCCGAACGGCCAGATCCTCAGGCTCGCGATGGAGCCCGGCGCATCCGCGGTCGACGCGGCGGTCGTCGTGCCGCAGTCCGCGGTGACCATCGAGGGGCTCGCCGCGACGGAGGGCAGGCTGTGGGCGCTTGACCTGGACGGCGGTCCCTCGGGCCTCCGCGCATTCGATCACGACGGCGAACCGCTGCCCGCCGTCGAGCTCCCTGAGGTGTGCGCCGTCGACGGGGTGAGAAGGATCGGCGAGGACGAGGTGATCTACTCGGTCGAGACGTTCCTGTCGCCTCGGTCGTGGTGGGTCGCGGCCGACGCGGGCTCCGCTCCTCGTCGGACCGTCCTGGACACGACCACGCCGCTGGACTTCTCCGGCTTCGAGGTGCGCCGGGTCTTCGCGACGTCCGAGGACGGGACCCGGGTGCCGGTGAGCCTCATCGCGCGGATGGGCACGCTCGACGCCGGCCCGGCCCCGACGATGCTGACGGCGTACGGGGGTTTCGGCATCTCGCTCAAGCCGTGGTTCGTGCCCGGCCGTCTGCTGTGGCTCGAGCAGGGCGCCGTGCTCGCGATCGCGAACATCCGCGGCGGTGGCGAGTACGGGGAGCAGTGGCACGAGGCCGGGCGGCTGCTCGCCAAACAGAACTGCTTCGATGATCTCGCGAGCTGTGCTCGGTACCTGGTCTCCGCCGGCGTGACCACGGTGGACCGACTGGCTATCCGGGGCGGCTCCAACGGCGGCCTGCTCATGGGCGCCGTGCTGACCCAGCACCCGGACATCGCTCGGGCGGTCATCGCCGAGGTGCCGGTTCTCGACATGCTGCGGGTCGAGCTTCACCCGAACGGGGCCTTCAACGTCACGGAGTTCGGCACCGTCGAGGACCCGGCGCTCTTCGCGGCCATCTATTCGTACTCGCCCTACCACCGGGTGGTCGACGGCACGCCGTACCCCGCGGTGAGGAGCACCGCGGGCGAGTTCGACCCTCGCGTCGACGCGTACCACGCCAAGAAGATGACGGCGCGGTTGCAGGCCGCCACCTCCTCGGACCGGCCGATCCTGCTGAGGATCGCGTCGGGAGGTCACGGCATCGGGCAGTCGCTGGACCAGATGGTGGGCCTGCTCGCCGACGTGCACGCGTTCGCGTTCGCTCAGCTGGGCGTCACGTGGTCCCGGTGAGCTCGCGCGAGCGCCGCGCGGCTCAGTTCGCGATGTTGTACCGAGTGGCGTCGATCCCCGGGAAGACGGTCGCCACCGAGCTGGCCTCGCAGCGCTTCTCCAGCAGCTCGGCGAGCACCACCCGGTAGTCGTTCACGCCGTTGAGGTCGCCGTCGACGAGGTTGTTGTGGGCAAGCCCCGGCCACGCGCCGTGTACCTGTCCCCCCTTGATGCCGCCGCCCAGGAGGAAGACCGCTTGACCGTAGCCGTGATCGACGCCGCCGGATCCGTTCTCCTCGGCCCGGCGCCCGAACTCCGTGAGCGTCGCGAGCGTGACCTTGTTCATGCCGGCAGGCCCTAAGTCGGTCGCGAACGCCGCGAGCGACCCCGAGAGCTCGGTGAGGTGATCGAACATCCAGCCGCTGTTGAACTGTCCCAGGTCGACGTGCATGTCCCAATCCCCGTAGTCCACCGCGGCAACCTGCAGGCCAGTGTCGTTCTTGATGAGCTGCGCGATGTTGGACAAGGCGTTGCCTAGGCCGGTGTGGGGGTAGGAGGCACCGTTGCTCGCAACGTAGCTACTGCCGGGCAGGGACGCGGCCTTCGCGAGCGCGTCGAGCGCCGTCACCGACGGATCGCTCACGCTCGCAGGAGCGCTGCCGTTCAGCGAACGCAGAGCGGTGTCCCAGTGGGCCTTCTCGGTGTCGTTCCAGGCGCCGCTCAGGCGGAACGAGCTGATGTTGTACATCGCGAGCTCGGGGTTGGGTCCCAGGAAGGCGGAGGCGGCGGTGTTGGAGCCCATCTGCGTGGCCTGGAACGCGGTGCCGCGGTCGCGCAGGCCCATGACCCGGTCGATCCACCCGGTGCGCAACGAGCTGCCGGGGGCGGCGCGCTCCATCTCCTCCATGGCATCGAAGTGCGATCGGTTGGGCTGTTCCATTCCCACCGCGTGCACGACGCCGAACGTGTGCGCGTCCCAGAACGGCTTGAGGGGGGCCATGGCCGGGTGCATGCCGAACTGGGGGTTGAGCGGGAGGAGCGAACCCAGGGGGATCTTGATGTTCGGACGGAGATTCGCATAGTCATTGTAGTCGACTGCGGAGGCGGGCACGATCGCGCTCAACCCGTCGAACCCGCCGCGGAGCGACAGCACCACGAGCACGTCGCCCGTGTACGGCGTGGCGGCGAACGCCATCTTCGTGAACATGTCCTCGCCGGCGATGCCCGCCACGATGCCGGCCGCACCCAACGACTTGAGGAAGTTGCGTCGCGAGAGCGCGGGCATGTGCGGACATCCGCACGGCTTCAGCGCGGCTTGGGCGTCGAGCGTAGGGCGTGGCTTGGTCATGGACATGTGATCACCTGATCTCGTGATAGGGCGAGTCGAGGATGAGCGCGACGAGGTAGGGCAGGCGCCAATCCACCGCCGCGGAGTCCGCCGCGACGGGGGTTGCGGCGGACACACCGAGGAACGCGCAGAGCGCGTTGCGATGCGGGGCCGAGAGCTTGCGGAACACCAATCGCTGCGCGAGGGCCTGCACCAGGTCGCCGTGGTTCTTCGGGAGTTTGTGGGGCAGGAGGTTCCTGCGTAGGTCGGGGAGGACGAGCTGATCGTTCCAGCCCGCGGCCAGGGACAGGTGCGTGTTCCAGCGGTTCAGCGTGCCGCCTGCCGAGCGCCAGGCGTTGGCGTAGTCGGGGTAGCCGTTGGGCTGGACCCAGGCCAGCGGCGCGTCGCTCAGGCTCTCGGTGGTCCAGTAGAGGCTGCGGATCCCGTCGGTACCGTTGTCGGAGTCGGGCTTCACTCCGAGGATCCGCAGGGTCGCCACCACGTCCTGCATGGGCCGGATCACCTTGTCACCCTTGGACTGACGGAAGGCCTTGGAGCCGAACAGGACGTGCAGCACGGGCACGATCGCCGTGTCGTGCGCGCGGTAGGTGTCCGCCATCTTGTCGACGAGCCCAATCGGCGGCTTGTCGGATAGGAAGCGCTCGCACAGCTTGTAGGCGATGCGGCGGGCCGTGGGCTTGGCGTGCGCGAGGTAGTCGACGTAGTCGAGCGCCACGTGCAAACCCTTGTGGGCGCTGTTATTGGGAGAGGACCAGTTCAAGACCTTCACGTGGCCGGTGTAGTGGTTGTCGGGGTTGTAGCGGAACGTGCCGTCGTTCACGTCGTCGTACCAGTGCACGCCGAGGCCCGTGAGGATCAGCGCCGACGTCCTCATCTGCGCTTCCGTGTAGCCGCCGTCGACGCCGACGGTGTGCAGCTCGAGGAGCTCGCGCCCGTAGTTCTCGTTCGGGTTGTACTTGGTCGACTCCGCGTTGTTGAGGTAGGTCATCATCGCGGGGTGGGTCGCGGACGCGGCGAGCATGTCGGAGAACTTGCCCAGCGCGTGGCGGCGGATCACCGTGCGGTCGTAGTCGTGGCGGGACCACCACACGTTGTCGCTGGGGTTCGCGACGTTCAGATGGTTGGACCAGAAGTCGACCATGACCTCGAACAGCTGCCGCTTGCTCCACGCCGCCCGGACGATCGCGGCGTACCCGAGCTCGTACATGAGGTCCCAGGAGCCGTCGAGGTTCTTGTAGGCCTGGCGTGAGTTCCACGCGAGGCGAGGGAACCGCTTGTTGATGATGCGCTCGCAGTCCCGATCGTCGATGGAATGGGGCTTCAGCTGTTGATCCAGCCACCGGTTCATGCCCATCTTGCGGATCTGCTTGTGGAGATTGGGGGTGGGGCCCCACGTGGCACGGCGCAACAGATGCAGGTCGTTGTCCGAGGGGAGGAATGATGCGGCACCCGCGCGTCCGGCGGCCTGCGCGGGCAGCCCCTGCAAGAGCGAGGACGAGATTCCGGAACCGGCGATCGCCCCGCCTACGGCCGCGTTGCGGACGAACCGGCGTCGCGAAAGGGTGGAGGTCGTCGTGGCCGGACCCCCCTCCGCTCCCCGTTCGCCCCTCATACCAGCGTCATATCGGCCTTTCGGCCGGCGGAACTTGACCCACCCGGAGTAACTAGTTAGCTCTGGCGAGCGGCTCGCTCACCACACGGCCGCGTAGGCCTGCACGTCGGCCACGCCGCAGGGCGCCGTCGATGTCGAGTACTGCACGCTGCCGCCGTTCACGTCGCGCAGGTACAAGCACGTGCCCGACTGGCTGCGCGCCGACACGAAGAGCTCGTTCGCGCCTGGGTGGTAGTGCAGGTACACGGACCCGGCGGCAACGGGCGTATCGCTGTCGACGTAGGCCAGCGCGGGTTCGATGATAGTCATCGCGGCGGCGGTCGCCGTGTAGCGGTTGGTGTCCGCGAAGTAGGCCTTCTCCGCGGTGAATGCGATCCGGATGTCCTGCTGCGTCTTCCGATCCTGAGCGCGAACGCGCGCACCCAGGAACGTTGGCAGGCCGATCGAGATGAGGACGCCGATGATCAACACCACGATGAGGAGCTCTACCATCGTGAAGGCCTGCTCCGATCGGACGCGCTCGCGCAACGACATGTTCCCAGTGTCGGCCGAATGGGCCTGCAGATTGACCTCGAACGGCCGACCTACCCGGTACGAGGTACCTAGCCTCGCGCGAGCACGATCTGGCTGACGTCGGCTCGCCCCGCTCGGAACCCACCCTCGCAGTAGGCGAGGTAGTAGCGCCACATCCGCCGGAACGGCTCGTCGAAGCCCAGCGCCTCGATCTCGGGTCGATGCGCGTCGAAAGCCGCGAGCCAGCACCGCAGCGTGCGAGCGTACGACGGGCCGTGCGCTTCCTCACCTACCCAACGCAGGCCGGCTCTCCACGCGAGCTGGCGCAACACCGCCGGCGCTGGGACTTGTCCGCCGGGGAAGATGTAGCGTCGGACGAAGTCGGGGTTCTCGTTGGACGCCCGCCAGTGATGATCGGCGACCGTGATGACCTGCAGGCCGATCAGGCCGCCGGGGAGCACGCGATCGCGGAGCGTGTCGAAGTATTCCCCCCACCGCGAGCGGGGGATGGACTCGATCATCTCTACCGAGACCAGGCGATCGTAGGACCCGCGGTGGGTAGCGAAGTCCTCGAGCAGGACGTGGACCCGTCCGTGCAGGCCGCGTTCGGCCACGAGCCTCTCGACGTACGCGGCCTGCTCCCGCGAGACGGTGAGCGTGCTCACGTCGGCCCCGAGCTCCGCGAGGTAGACGGCGAACCCACCCCAGCCCGAACCGATCTCGAGCACGCTGTGGCCCGCCCGGATGTCGGCGGCCTCGGCCAGCCGCCGGTACTTCTCCCGCTGCGCCTCCTCCAAGCTCATCTCGTCGCGAGCGAACACCCCGGAGGAGTAGGTCATGGAGGGGTCGAGCCACAGCGCGTAGAAGTCGTTGCCGAGGTCGTAGTGCTGCACCACGTCCTCCAGAGGTCCTCGCGGCCCCCCGCCGCGGCCCAGCGCGCGCCAGATCGCCCGGCCGGCCCGGTCCAGGACCGTCGGCACGGCCACGCGATGCTCGGGTTCCACGTGCAGCGCCATCAGCTCGATGAAGGAAGCGAGGTCCTCGGCCGCGTACTCGCCCGCGATGTACCCGTCTGCGAGCCCGATCGCTCCCGTCGTCGCGACGCGCCGGAGGATCCGAGGGTCCCGAACGCTCAGGCGCGCCTGGGGTCCGTCTTCCCGCCCCACGAACACCTTCCGTGAGCCGTCGGGCAGATCAACCTCCAGGCGGCCCGCTCGCACCCGGCGGCCCACGACGTCCAGCACCATGCGTTCGAAGGATCCCAGCCCTCGGCCTCGCCGCAGGGTTCGGGTTCGCGCCTCCGTCTTCATCACTTCGCGGGGGCGTCGCGTCGGACTCGCGAGCGCACCACGGTCGTGTCGTGAGCGGGCGGGAGGCTCCGGCGTCGATACGGCGCCCCTTTCAGCCGCAGCTTCGCTGCCTCCCAGTGGATCCCGGCCATCACCTTCAAGGTCACCAGGGGGTACCTCGCGAGGACGCGGGCGAGCCCGCGTCCCGTGAGCGCGCGGCGGCGTCCGGTGAGGGTCGCCACCAACACCTGGCCGCCCGCTGCCATCTGCCGCACGAGCACGGCGATCCGCTCGTCCGGCACGCGCGTGCGGAAGTCGTAGGTGGACGCCATGTCGATGAAGGGCGAGACGAACAGCTGCTTGTCGAAGGAGCTGCGGATCACCGAGCGATCGTCGCCGGCGGGCACGGGCACCACGTAGTGATGCCATTGACCGAACGTGTTGGCGACCTCGTACACGATCGCGCGCACCTCACCCTCCCGGCCGTGGCAGAACCAGACCGTGATGGGGTTGAAGACGTAACCGAAGACGCGGGGGAAGCACAGGATGCGCACCGGTCCACCGTCCAGATCCACCCCGGCTTCCGCGAGCCGTGCCTCGACCCACGGCCGCAGCGGGGTGCCGTCACGCGGACCGTGGTCCCGGCGATGGAAGCTCACCGGCGCCGCGCGATCGACGCCGAACCCCGGGACGGTCCCGTCCAAGGTCGGCAGCTCGTCGAGGTCGGCCAGCAGGTACCACACGCCATAGCCGAGGCGATGGCGCACCGGGAAGAAGCGCTGGTGCATCACGCGGCACTCGTAGATCGCCGAGCGCAACGGGCGCGGCGTGACGCCGTCCTCGCCGGGGCGGGCGTCGCCCGCCGTCCGCACGCGGTCGCGGAGCACGACCACGCTCACGCCCCCACGGCGGCCATCGCCGTCGCCGTCGCGGGTACGGCCGCGGCCGACGACCACCACGGTGCGGGGGCGCCCAGCGCGGCCGCCACCTCGAGCCCGGACCGCAGGCCGTCCTCGTGGAACCCGAACCCGGACCAGCTGCCGCAGAACCACGTCCGGTCGAGGCCCTGGATGGACGGCAACGCCGCTTGCGCGTCGATGGAGCTCCGGTCGAAGACAGGGTGCTGGTAGACGAACTCGGCCACGGGTTCTCTCGGCTCGCGGTGGGGATTGAGCGTCACGATCACGGGGCGTTCGGTGCGCAGGTTCTGGAGCCGATCCATCCAGTAGCTGAGGGACACCTCGCCACCATACCCACGATGCTCGGCGAGGTAATTCCAGCTCGACCACGCGCGGCGGCGGGTGGGCATCAGGGACGCGTCGTGGTGCAGCACCGCCCGATTCTCCTGGAAGCGGAACGTCCCGAGGAGCTGCCGCTCCCGGGACGAGGCCTCGGGGCCGAGCAGCGCGAGGGTGGTGTCGGCGTGCGTCGCCATCACGACGTGGTCGTAGCGATCGCGCCCTCCGCGGGCATCGAGGACGGTGACGCCGTCGGGCCCACGCTCGAGCGCTCGCACGGGCGTCGCCAGGCGAAGGCCCTTGCGGAAGCGAGCGGCGACCCGGCGCACGTACTCCCGCGACCCGCCTGAGACCGTCCGCCATTGCGGCCGGTGCCGCACCTGGAGGAGCCCGTGGTTGTCGAGGAAGGCCACCATGGTGGCCGCCGGGTAGTCGAGCATCGCGTCCAAACGCGATGACCAGATGCACGCCGTGATGGGCAGGAGGTAATCCTCGCGGAACGCCCTCGAGTACCCCCGCTGCTCCAGGTAGGAGCCGATCGAGAGCCGCGACCCGCTCCCCAGGAGCTCGCGGGCCTCCCTCGTGAATCGGAGGATCTCCCGAACCATCCGGCGAAAGGAGGCGTCCCCGAGGTTGGACGGCTGGGCGAACAGACCCTGGGCCCTGCCCTGGTACTCGAACGCCCCGCGGCCCACGGAGACCGAGAAGGACATGTCGCTGGGCTCGGTCGGGACGCCTTCGGCGGCGAACAGACGGGTGAGGTTGGGGTAGTTGCGCTCGTTGTACACGATGAACCCCGTATCCACCGCCACGGCGCGGCCTCGGTCCCACACCTCGGCCGTGTTCGCGTGACCCCCGAGATGCGTGCCGGCTTCATACAGCGTGATCTCATGGGACCGCGACAGCGCCCACGCGGCGCCGAGCCCGGCGATCCCACTCCCGATGACGGCGACCTTCACGATCCGCTCATTCCTCCCAGTGCCCCTGCGGCCTACGGTTGGTCTTCGCAGCGCGCCGCCGACCGGATGGCCGGGACCGCCGCCTCGGAAGGCCACCCCGGACAGGCTGCGTCAACGGGCGTTGCGCGGTATCCTGTGCGCCTCAGCACGCCAACCCTGTGCCGATCAGGTGATCGTGTCAGACGAAGGGCAGTCGTTCGGAGCCGAACCTCTGCAATGCGTGTGGCACGCCTGCCGAGGTTCAGAAGGAGTCACCGAATGACCGATCCCGTGAACGACCAGGCGATCCTCCACGAGCTGCTCCCATCCGTCGAGCAGGCGCTCGGCCGCCACGTCGCGGCCACCTCCGAGTGGTTCCCGCACGATTTCGTTCCCTATGAAGAAGGCCGCAACTTCGTGCAGGAGCCGTGGCAGCCGGCCGACAGCTCGCTGCCCGACGTGGCGCAGACGGCGCTCGAGGTGAACCTCCTGACCGAGGACAACCTGCCTTACTACCACCTTGCCCTGTGGCGCACGTTCGGCGAAGGCGAGGCGTGGGGCGAGTGGGTGCGACGCTGGACGGCCGAGGAGGGACGTCACGCCATCGTGATCCGTGACTTCCTCACGGTGACGCGCGGCATGGACCCTGTGGTCCTCGAGCAAGGCCGCATGGACCAGGCCTTGCGGGGTTGGTATCCCGCCTTCGCCGAACAGGGTCCGCTCGACGGCGTGGTGTTCACCACCATCCAGGAGCTGGCCACGAGGATCTCCCATCGCAACACGGGCGAGATCACGCAGGATGAGACGGCGCAGAAGTTGTGTGCCCGCGTGGCCACAGACGAGAACTTCCACTACGTCTTCTACCGCGACATGGCTATCAACGCGATCGAGCTCGATCCCTCCGCCGTTGTCATGGCGATGCATCGGCAGATCTTGAACTTCGCCATGCCCGGCGCCGGGATCCCGGGGTTCCGACGCAAGGCGAAGGCGATGGCGAGCGCGGGCATCTACAACCTGCGGATCCACCTCGAACAGGTCCTGCGTCCGGTGTTGGAGAACCATTTCCGGCTGGCCCAGATCGACGGCCTCACCGACGTCGCGAAGCAGGCCCGCGAGGAGATCTTCGAACACCTCGACCGCCTCAAGCGCGTGGCCGCGCGGCTGGGCGAACCGCTCGGGCCGGTCAAGGGCGACATCTCCTCCGACCCGATCGGCGTGGCCTGAGCCTCGCGCCCGGGGCTACGGTCCCGTGAGGTCGACCTGGTAGTGCGTGGTCGTCTTGGTGGACGGCGACGGGCTCGTCATCTTGACGTTCGAGACCACCGCGGTCACCTCGTCGCACGGTCCCGCGACGTAGTTGGTCCCCAGCGTGATTGGGGATGATGCCGTGGCCGTGCCCAGCTCCTTCACCTTGAGGGTCGCGGCGGTGCGGCACACGATGCCGACGCGCAGCCGTCCCTCGCCGCCCGTGACCTTGATCGTGACGGGATAGTTCCCGGTGTCCGGCAGCCCGATCCAGTTGGTGGCGAAGTCGTTCGCGAGCGTGAACGACCGCTTGTGAGCGGCCGTCACCGAGGCGTGATCGCGGTTGTCGCCGGCCTTCGAGGTGTACGCGGCCGCCTCCTCCAGGCAGTACGGCTCCGGGGTGAACCCGCCGCACGGGATGAGGAACCGCAGGGCGATGCCGGCGTCGTGGTACGCCGTCGCGAGCGACGAACCGACGCTTACGAACGCCCGGTTGAACGCCGCGCTGTTCGTAGAGGCGTTCTTGCTCAGCTGCTCCCAGAAGGCGCGGAAGACCCGCTGGCCACCGAGCGCCCGTCCCGACCCGCCCAGGGGCTCGGTCATGGCGCGGAACACCACCCAGTAGGGGTAGGGGAAGCTGGGGTCGAACAACGGCATGGGCTTGCGCACGTCGGGCCACAGGTAGTTGTAGTTGTCGTTGGACCGGTCGAAGACCTCGTCCTCCATCCAGGTAGCGCCGCCCTCCACCCAGGATGCCTTCACCTTCGTGGGGCCCGTGAGGGCGCCGTAGCCGAACTGCAGAGAATGGTTGAACTCGTGGGCCACGGTGGCACGCATCGCGTTGAGCGGCGTTCCCGGGAACGGGCCGAAGTTCTGGTTGAGCACCATGCACGAGCCGAGCGCGTCGTGGTCGTTCCACGGGGTGTGCGGGTTGTCTCCCACCTTGTGCGTGCTGGTGACGTACCCGTAGAGCTGGTGTCCGAGGTTCTCGATCCGGACGAGGTAGCGCCCGCCGGGGATCTTGAGCCGGGGGTCTTTCGGCGGCGCCGCCCATCCGAACCTCCCGACCTCGGTTCGCCAGGTCGTCTCGAGTCCGCTGGTGTACCCGCCGATCTTGATGTTTCTCAGGCTCGAGGGTCGGTATTCGATGTAGAAGTGAGCGGTCGCGGCGCGCGCGGGCAGGGGGCCGGCGGCGCCCCGACAGGGAAGGGTCGTGAGTCGCCGCACGCCGGCCCGCACGGTCCGGGCAGCCCTGCCTCGACCCAGCTTCGAGACCGATCGTTGCAAGTGCCGCAGGGGGAGCGTGCCGTCCCAGGAGGCGAGGCTGCGGTAGCCGGCGGGCACCCGGTCGGGGGCCGTGAACGCCCACAAGAGGTAGCGCGCGGCGAGCGTCGGGCCGATGATCCCCGCGTCCTCGTCGCGGCGGATCAAGTCGGGAGTGGCGGCGCGTGCCCGGCTCATCGGGATCTGCGACATGTGCAGGCTTCGCGCCGACGCGCCGGCGCTCGCGCTGCCGCCGGCGAGGGCGAGCGGAGAGACCAAGGTGAGGATCGCCACGGCGAGCGCCGTGCGTCGGGCGGGACCGGCGGGTGCGGGCACGAGGTCTCCTTGCGATCTGGCTGACCGGGCTCCGGGCGATCCGCGATCCGGTGACCCCTTATCCTACCGGTCGCAGGGTAGACGGGTAGACCACGTCGAACAGGGGGCCGGAGATGACCGATGCGAGGACCGTCGCGAAGACGATCGCCTTCTTCCCCGAGCCGGGCGCGTGGGGCCCCACGAACAACTGCGTGGCCATGGCCGATGTCCTGCTGGAGCGCGGCCACCGCATCGTGTTCGTGGTCGACGAGTCGTTCGAGGGCGTGCTCGAGGCGAAGGGGTTCGACGAACGGCTGATGCGCATGGCCGCGCCGGACGAGGACGCCGATGCCGCCGCGGATCCGTGGGCGGAGTTCATCCGGGTCACGGCGCCCGAATTCCGCAAGCCCACGATCGAACAGATCGAGACGGTGACCAAGCCCATCTGGGAGGCGCTCGTGGCGGGCGAGCGCTATTCGCACGATCGCGTGATGGACATCTGGGACGACGTTCGCCCCGACGCGGTCGTGACGGACAACGTCACGGGCTACCCCGCGGTCGAGCTCGCGAGGTGTCCGTGGGTACGGTTCGTCTCGGCGAATCCGTTGGAGATCCGCGACGCGCGGCTGCCACCCGTCCTCTCGGGCCTGGAGCTGGACGACCCCGGTCCCTGGCAGGCGTTCCGCGACGAATACCACCGCCAACACGAGGCCCTGCTGCGCGAGCACAACGACTTCCGGGCTTCCGTCGGCGTGGCGCCCTGTCCCCTCGACGAGTTCAACACCTCCTCGCCCTGGTGCAACCTGTACCTCTTCCCCGAGGCGGCGGACTATCCGCGTTCGCAGCCCCTGGATGCCACCTGGCACCGATTGCAGTCCACGGTGCGTACGAGCGAGGCGGCGTTCGACGTGGACGAGCACCTGCCGGGGCACGGGAAGGTCGTCTACCTCTCGCTCGGTTCGCTGGGGTGCATGGACCTCGGCCTGATGCAGCGCCTCATCGATGCGCTGGCCCGAACGGAGCATCGGGTCATCGTCTCGATGGGGCCGCTGAAGGACCAGATGACGCTGGGGCCTCACATGTACGGCGACCGGTTCCTGCCCCAGCCGTCGATCCTTCCCCAGTGCGACCTGCTCATCACGCACGGCGGGAACAACACCGTGTGCGAGGGCTTCCACTTCGGATTGCCCATGATCGGGCTGCCGCTGTTCTGGGACCAGTACGACAACGCGCAGCGGCTCGAGGAGACGGGCTTCGGGGTGCGCCTGCCCACCTACGACTGGACCGACGACGCGTTGATCGGGGCCGTCGATGGTCTGATCGGCGACGAGCTCCTCGCGGCGCGTATGCGAGCCATCGCGGCAGACGTGCGGGCCGATCCGGGCCGCGTTCGGGGCGCCGACCTCATCGAGCGCGTGGCCGTCACAGGCGAACCCGTGCGTGGCTGAGGCGCTTCTACGGGCCTGCCCTCGCCGGCGCGGCGCCGCCCACTGAACCGCGCTAGGCTCGGTCCGTGCCCGAGCAGGAGCGGATCCCCACGCGCCGTCAGGCGATCACCATCCTGGACCGCGGCGACGAGACGGTGCGCTCGCTGATCGCCGCGTTGCCCCGCAGGGCCTTGACGCGACCGGGGCTCGGCGGCGGGCAATGGTCCCCGAAGGATCTGATCTCCCACCTCGCCACGTGGGAGGAGTTCGCGATCGCGGCGCTCGATGCGTGGGGCGAGGGCCACGGGCCGGCGTTCGAGAAGGAGCTCTGGTCCAGCGGCACCGCGGCCGTGAACCGCGCGGCCCACGAGCGCAAGGCCGGGCTGTCTGGGCCGGAGGCGTTCCGGCGGGCCGCGGCCACCCACGGCGAGCTCATCGCGCGTCTGAGGGACCTGACCGATGCGCGGTGGCGGCGCCCCCCCACCTCGAGGGCCCGCAAGCCCATGGGCGACCGCCTTGGCGGGATCCTCGGGGGCCCGAAGGGCGCGTTTCGCCACGCCGACGCACACCTCGACGAGCTGCGGGCCTTCGCCGCGGACGCCATGGGCGGAGCCGTAGTCTGAGGCGAACCGGCTAGCGCGTGATAACGATCGGCGTGCCCAGCTGCAACAGCGGCATGAGACGGCGCAGGGTGCGCTCGCTCACTCGGATGCACCCGGCGCTCGCGGACCGGCCGATCGACGAAGGGTCGCTCGTCCCGTGGATCGCGAGTTGGTTCCCGCCGCTCCAGCCCGCCGGCAGGCGCGGCTGGATCCCCGAGATCCCGAACGCGAACGAACCGAGCGGACCACCGGCGGCGAACGGGATGCGATCGGTCACGAAATAGTGGCCCGGCGGCGTGGGCGACGACGCTGTCCCGGTGGCGCCCCGCGCCCCGAACAGGGTCGTGTGGAACTTCGTGGCCGTGAGCCAGTGCCGCGAAAGGTCGACCTCGATCTGCACGTGCGTCCGAGAGCGGCTGAGCCCCCGGAGCGGGATCCAGCCGTCGTGGCGCGGCCACGAGTACGGGATCGCCACGCGGCCCCAGCGGCCGTGCTTCGCGGTGGACTCGACCCAGGCCGTGAGCGCGACGTGGTAGTACTTCGAGCTCGACGGGAGCGTTCCGACCGGTCGCGCGGCGGACGTGGGTCGCGCCCGCACCGTCATGGACGAGGGCACGCGCACCAACAGGTGATCCGCGGCACGCCTTCGAGGGGTCCGGGACGGGGCGCCGGAAGGAACCTCGGCCGGCTTCGAGGCCGCGGCGATCTCTGCGCGGTCGGGGCCCGGCCGGTCCGCGAACGCACGAGAGACGCCCACCGCGGCGTGCGCGACGTCGCCGCGGGGGTGGCCGGCGATCGAAACGACCCCGGTGGTGGCTCCCAGGGCGATCGCACCCGCGACCAGCGCGGCGATCCAGCTCGTCCGAGTAAGGCGGTCTCGACCCATGCCCGACCCATCGGCGGTCCTGCTGAAGGGCTTGAATCAGGGCCGGATGGCTGTCCTCAGGCTCCGAACACCTGGTCGAGCTGGGCCGAGAGCTCGTCTCCGGTCAGGTCGTGCGGCACCAAGGTGGTCGATCCATCTTTGGCGACGAAGAGCCACTCCGCCTGGCCCAGAACGCCGAACCGCGACCACAGCCGTCCGTCCTCGCTCGCCGTCTGCGGGAACCCAAGGCCGAACTGGTCGACGAAGCCCTGCATGTCACCTTCGCCAGCGAGCCCCGCCATCCCCAGGAACTTCACGTCCGTGCGCGCTCGCGCGACCTGCGCGACGCCGGACGCGGACGCCCGGCACTGGCTTCACCACGGCGCCCAGAACCAGATCGCCGTGTCCTGCCCCGCGTAGTCCGCGCCGTTGAGGGTCCCGCCGCCGAGCTTGGGGGCCGTGAAGTCGAGGGTCGCGGGGACGGCCGGTACGCCGCCGCCGCCGCCCGTCGAGGGAGCCGCGGACCGAGAAGGTGCCGTGGATGCCTGGGGCGTTGACGAGCACGCCGCAGCGAGCACGGCCATCGCGAGAACGACCGGGACGGCGGCGATCAACGAGGGCGAACGGCGCGACATCCATTCCATGGTACCCCCCGAGGCATTACGAGCGGCGAAACCGCTCGGCGATCGCGGGTCGATCAGCCCAGGGCATCCACCCCGGCGGCCTCGCCGCGCCGCCGGGCGGAGCGGCGGTAGACCGACGCCGCGATCACGATGAGCAGCGTCGAGGTCGCCAGCATGATCGTGCCGATCGCGTTCACCGCGGGGGTGGGCGAGGTCCGCGCGGCCGCGTAGATCGCGATCGAGACCGTCTCGGTCGAGGCATCCCGGGACAGCTGATTCACGATGACGAAGTCGTCCAAGACGAATGCGAAGATGATGGCAGCGCTCGCGAAGATGGAGGGCCCCAGCAGCGGCAGCGTGACCCGCGTGAGCGTGCGCGTGGGAGAGGCGCCCAGGTCCATCGCCGCATCCTCATACGAGTTCCCGAGCGAGAACAGTCGGGCGCGCACGATGATCACGGGATACGCGAGCGAGAGGACCACCAGGCCCACCAGCTGGCCCGCCGTGCCCAACCCGATGAACCGGAACACGTTGAGCACCAAGAGGAACAGGGACACCGCCAAGATCAGCTCCGGCGTCACGAACGAGAACAACATCATGAAGTTCGCCGAGCCCGCTCCGCGCCCACGCCATCGATGCAAGGCGAGCGCGAACGCGACCCCCAGGGGCACGGCGACCATCGAGGTGAGCAGCGCGAGCTTCAGGCTCTGGACGATCGCGCGCTGGAGCGAGGGGTCGTGCAGTACGGAGCCGGCATCGCCGAGATACCAGCGCAGCGAGAATCCCTGCCATCGGGTGATCGAGCGACCGCTGTTGAAGGAGAAGAGGACCGCCTCCGCCACCGGGATCAGCGACCACAAGACGTAGCCGATCCCCACCACCCACAGGAAGCGCGTCCGCGCCCACGGGTTGCCGATCCATTCGCGGAGCCCGCCCCCGCGCGGAGCGGATCCGATCCCCGCGGCCGTGCTCATGCGGTGATCTCCGACGCCGCCCGGTTGGTGCTCCACAGGTAGTACATGATGGCGGGGACCAGGATGACGAGGAGCACCAGGATCAGCGCGGCGCCTCGCTGCACGAAGATCGGCACATCGAGCGAGTCTTTGATGGCGTTGCCGATCATCCTCGTCTTGGGCGTGGACGCCAGGAGCTGCTGCGTGAAGTAGTCGCCGAACATCGGGAGGCCGCAGATCACGAACCCGGCGAGGATCGCCTGACGCGACTGCGGCAGCGTCACGCGCCGGAAGGTCCGGGCGGGACTCGCGCCGAGATCGCGACCGGCTTCAAGCTGCGAGGCAGGGATGCGATCCAGAGTCGCGAACAGCGGCAGGATCATGAACGGCACGTACCCGTAGACCAAACCGAGGATCAGGGTCACCGGCTTGCCCGAGAGCCAGGGGTAGGGGTGGGCGATGACGCCGAGTTTCTCCAGCGCCTTGTTCACGTATCCCTCGTCCTGCAGTAACGAGATCCAGGCCAGCATCCGCAACATGTAGGAGATCCAGAAGGGCGCGAAGAACGCCACGAGGAACAGGGCGCGGAACCTACCGGCTCGGCGCGCCAGGAAGTACGCGAACGGGTAGCCGATCAGCAAACACAGGAACGTGGCGATCCCCACGAAGAAGAACGTATTGATGAAGGCGGCGTAGTACAGACCGTCCGAATGCACGATGTTCGACATCGTGAAGGTGAGGATCGCGGGGCTCCACGTGGCGGGGTTCCAGGCCGGGACCGGCTGGCGCAGGATCGGGTCGACCGAGCCGAAGGTCACGGCCATCACCACGTAGAACGGGAAGGCAAAGAAGACCAGCAGATAGATCGTCGCGGGAGCGGAGAAGCCCGGCCAGAACCAGCGCGGCGCCCAGGCTCCCCGCTCACGGGCGGCGAACCGTTCCTGGGCGCGCCGCTCCCGCCGGGTCAGCGAGGTGGTTCCGCTAGACACCCGATTGCAACTCTTGGAACGCCGACTGCCACAGCGTGTCGAGGTCCGGCGTCAGCTCCAGCTCCCGCGACCCCTTGGCGAAGTCCTCCTCGCTCACGATCACCGTGGCAAGATGAGCGGGGACGATGCCGCTGTCGACCATCGACCGCGGCGTGAACGAATGCACGGGCTGCTGGTACCCCGTCATGTTGGTGAAGTTCGCGAGCGCGTTGCCGTTCTCCAGGAGCCAGTTGGCCAGCAGGTGTGCCAGCACGGGGGTCTTCCCACTCGTCAGCAGCACGATGGTGTCGTTGTCGACGTTGCCGGGGTGTCCGTCCGACCCGGGCCAGTAGTAGGAGAGGTTGTCGGCGTCGCTCTTGTTCGCGAGGAACACCACCGCGTCGCTCGCGTTCCCCGACCACGTCTGGTGCAGGTACGCCTTGCCCTCGGGAACGTCGGTGTAGTCGTCGTGGTCGTAGGAGATATTGCCCACCATCTGCGCGATCGACGCCACGTCCTCCTTGGCCTTGGTGATGGCGGCCGCGTCGGCGGCGTTCACGTCCGTCACGCCGTCGCGGAACATGGGCATCGCCAGGACGTCCTGCGCGTTGGCGAGCAGGTGCGTCTTGTCCTTCGGCGGATGGTCGAAGAACACGTCGTAGGGGTTCGACATGTTCGCGGGATCGATGTCGAGCTTGTCGTTGCGCCAGAAGATCCCCGTCGACCAGACCGCGTACGGGAGCGAGAACTGCGCTCCCACGTCATAGAAGGGACTCTGGAAGGACCCGTACACGTTCGCCTTGAGGTTGGGGACGTAGTCGTGGTTGATCGGTCGGATGAGCTTGGCCGCGATCGAACGCCCCAGGTACTGCAGGCTCATGCCGATCATGATGTCGAAGTCGCCTTGGCCGGAGTTGATCTTGGCGATGCCCTTGTCCATGTCGCTGAACTGCGTCTGTACGATCGTGCACTCGTACTTCTGCTCGAAGGCCTTCAGGAGCCCGGGGTCGATGTAGAACGGCCACCGCATGACCTGGAGGGTGGCGTTCTTCTCGGGCGCCATGCCGCTGTCGATCACCGGGTTGTCGGCCTGCACGGTCCAGGTGACGGGCGCGTCGATCCGTGCGAGCGGGTAGGGCGCTCCGCCGATCCCTCCTGTGCCGTAGGGATTGGTGGCCGAACCGCCCGACGTGGTCGCCGAACCCGTCGCCACGGTCTCCTGCGCGCCGCTCCCGCAGGCGGCGAGGATCGCGGCCATCGACGGCAGCGCGATCCCAGCGGCGGCGGCGCGGAGCAGGAACGCTCGACGGTCCATCGCGGTGCCTCGATACGGGTGCTTCGGGTCGATCGCCATCCGTGGAACCCCCCCCTGTTCGTTCGATGGGCCCTGTTGTACACCCACGCGGGTCCGGTCGCCCGCTCGTCGTTGCCAACCGGAACCGAGAGTCAGGGCCGGTAAGCTGGTCGTGGGCCGCCGGCCGCGCGCCCACCCTACTCACTCGGAGTCATCTGACATGCCGGTTCGTGACGACATCCGCAACGTGGCGATCGTGGCCCACGTCGACCACGGCAAGACAACGCTCGTGGACGCCATGCTCTGGCAGTCGGGCGCGTTCCGCGAGAACCAGGATGTCAGGGAACGCGTGATGGACTCCATGGACCTAGAGCGGGAGAAGGGCATCACGATCCTTGCCAAGAACACGGCGGTGCGCCACGCCGGTCGCAAGATCAACATCGTGGACACGCCGGGCCACGCCGACTTCGGCGGCGAGGTGGAGCGCGCGCTGACCATGGTGGACGGCGTGCTCCTGCTGGTGGACGCGAGCGAAGGCCCGCTGCCGCAGACCCGGTTCGTGCTGCGCAAGGCGTTGGAGGCGCGGCTGCCGGTGATCCTCGTCGTGAACAAGATCGACCGGCCGGACGCGCGCGTGCCCGAGGTGGTGCACGAGGTCGAGGAGCTTTTCTTGGACCTCGACGCCGACGAAGATCAGATCGACTTCCCGATCTTGTACACGAACGCCCGCGACGGACAGGCCTCGCTCGACCGGGATGTGCCGGGCACCGACCTCGAGCCGCTCTTCGACACGCTCGCCGAGCGGGTCCCCGCCCCCGACTACGAGGAGGATCATCCGCTGCAGGCGCTCGTGACGAACCTGGACGCCTCGCCGTACGTCGGGCGCCTCGCGTTGTGTCGGGTGCGCCACGGGCACATCAGACGCGGCCAGCAGGTGGCCTGGTGCAGGGTCGATGGCACCGTGGAGAAGGTCAAGGTGACCGAGCTGTACGTCACCGAAGCGCTCGAGCGGATGGATGCCGAGGCGGCCGGGCCGGGCGAGATCATCGCGATCGCCGGGATCGCGGAGGTCACGATCGGCGAAACGCTCGCCGATCCCGACGACGCGCGACCGCTGCCTGTCGTGCGCGTCGACGAGCCAAGCCTGGCGATGGTGTTGGGGATCAACACCTCGCCGCTGTCCGGCCGCGACGGCGACAAGATGACCGCGCGGCTGCTCCGCACGCGCCTGGACCAGGAGCTGGTCGGCAACGTCTCGATCCGCGTGCTGGACACCGAGCGCCCGGAGATGTGGGAGGTGCAAGGACGGGGCGAGCTCCAGCTCGCCGTGCTCGTGGAGATGATGCGGCGGGAGGGGTTCGAGCTCACGGTCGGCAAGCCCCAGGTCGTCACCCGCACGGAGGACGGCACGCTCATGGAGCCGATGGAGCGCGTCGCGATCGATGCCCCCGAGGACTATCTCGGCGTGGTCAGCCAACTCCTTGCGCTGCGCAAAGGCCGGATGGAGCACATGGTCAACCATGGCACCGGTTGGATCCGGATGGAATACCTCGTGCCGGCGCGCGGCCTCATCGGGTTCCGCACCGAGTTCATGACCGAGACACGGGGCACCGGCCAGCTGCACCACGTGTTCGAGGGATACGAGCCGTGGCACGGAGAGCTGCGCACCCGACCCTCGGGTTCGCTCCTCGCGGATCGCGCGGGCGTCACCACCAACTTCGCGCTGCTGAACCTGCAGGAGCGTGGCGCGATGTTCGTGGGGCCGGGCGAGGACGTGTACGAGGGCATGATCGTGGGTGAGAACGCGCGCCCCGACGACATGGACGTGAACCCCACCAAGGAGAAGCAGCTGACCAACATGCGCAAGGCCAACGCCGAGGAGCTGGTGCGGCTGATCCCGAAGCTCCAGCTGTCGCTGGAACAGGCGCTCGAGTTCATCCGCGAGGACGAATGCGTGGAGGTTACGCCGAGCCATGTGCGCCTGCGCAAGGTGACCCTCGGACGGTCAGAACGCGCGAAGGCCGCACGCCGCGGCGCGTCGTCCCGAGCCGGGTAGGCGCGTCCCGGCTCGGGTAGGGTCGGGTCGTGCAGCGGAACGAGGCGATCGTTGATGCCGATCACGGACGTCGCTGACCTGCGGCGACACCTCCAGTGGGCCATCACGGTGGAGCACGCCACCATCCCGCCGTACCAGTGCGCGATGCTCTCGGTGTGCGATCAGGAGTCCGAGTCGTTCCTCACGTTCAAGTACGTCGTGCGCGAGGAGATGCTCCACATGGCCCTGGCGGCGAACGTCCTGGCCGCGGTGGGCGGCGAGCCACGATTCGCGGGACCCGATGTGATGCCCCGATACCCGGGACCGATGCCGCACCACGACCCGGATCCACCCCTCGTGCTGCATCTCGAACGCGCCTCCGTGGACCTCGTTCGCGACGTGTTCCTGCGCATCGAGCAGCCCGAGTTGCGCGGCTCGCGCCCGCAGACGGATCGCTACGACACGCTGGGTCAGTTCTACGACGCCGTATCGGGCGGGATCGAACGCCTCGGGGACGGCGTCTTCACCGGCGACCCGGGGCGGCAGATCACGAAGGGCTACGAAGGGCACGGCGGAGGAACGCTCTTCGCCGTCAGCGACGCCGCGTCCGCGTTGCGGGCCGTGGAGGAGGTCGTGGAACAGGGCGAGGGGTCGGGGCAGGCCGCGCTTGAGCCCTACGGCTTCGAGGGCGCGATGGAACCCGCGCACTACTGGCGGTTCCGCCGGATCGTCGACGGGGAGATCCCGATCGACGAGGTCTACCCGATGCGCCGTGACCCGCGGACGCAGGATCTGCCCGGCGGGTCGCTGCGCGATCTCTCGGCGCTGTTCGATGCCGCGTACGGCCTGCAGTTGCGAGTCATGGAGCGGGTCTGGGTCGAGGGCGATGCGAGCCCGCTGATCGACGACGCCATGGTTCCGTTGATGAACCACGTGCAGAAGCCCGTCGCCATGGCGTTGCTCCGCACGCCGATCCCGGACGGCAGCGGGGACCACGCCGGGCCGCCGTTCGCGTGGGCGCCGATGCCGCTCGCCGAGATGCGGGTGTCCGCGGCCGGGCTCGCCGAGCACTTCGATCTGGGGCCAACGGTGGAAACGCTGGATCAGGTTGCGCAGCTCTTCCCTGACTGAGCCGACTGAGCCGACTGAGCCGACCGAGCGAGCCGTGGGCCGCGCCGCACCGTCCGGCCGAGACCGCGCCATGGGAGCATCGCGGGATGGCTCCCGTGTCGCCTCCCACGCTCGACACCGAGCGCCTGCTCCTGCGTCCCCTCGTCCCCGGCGACGCCGAAGCGCTCAACGCGATCCAGGCCGATCCCCATCACATGCGGTTCTACCCGCACCCGTTCTCGCTCGAGGAGAGCCGCGCGTGGATCGATGGGATGCTGGCCCGCTACGAGCGAGACGGGTTCGCGTTGCTCGCCGTGGAGGATCGCGGCTCGGGAGCCTTCCTGGGGAACGTCGGTCCCGCGACCCAGTCGATCGATGGCGTGAGCGAGGTCGAGCTGGGCTGGTCCATCACCCCCGCGCGGGCCCGCCAGGGCATCGCGACGGAGGCCGCGATCGCGTGCCGTGACTGGGTATTCGAGACGCTCGCGATCGACCACGTCGTGGCGTTGGTCCTGCCCGCGAACACACCCTCGGCCGGTGTCGCGCGCAACCTCGGGATGACGGTGTGGCGCGAGACGATCTGGGGTTCGCAGCCGCACCTGCACCTGCTCTACCGACGGGATCGCGACGGCGCCGAGCGGTCGCGGGGCCTCGAGTCTGATATCGACTAGTCCGCGATCTCGATCCGCTCGATCACCACGTCTTCGACCGGGCGGTCCTGGGAGCCTTTGGGCACGGCGGTGATCGCCTCCACCACGTCGTAGCCCTCGGTCACCTGCCCGAAGATCGTGTGTTTCCCGTTCAGCCACGGCGTCTCCGCCACGGTCACGAAGAACTGGCTCCCGTTCGTGCCGGGACCTGCGTTCGCCATGGCGAGCCGGCCTACCTGGTTGAAGGTTGGTCCGCCCGCAGGGCACTCGTCGGCGAACCGGTAGCCGGGGCCGCCCATGCCCGTGCCCGCCGGGTCGCCGCCCTGGATCATGAAGTTGTCGATCACGCGATGGAAGATCGTGCCGGGATAGAGCGGATCGGTCTTCGTCTTGCCGTCGCGAGGATCCTGCCATTCGCGCCCGCCGGTAGCGAGATCCACGAAGTTCTGCACGGTTTCGGGGGCGTGCTCCGGCATCAGCTGCGCCGTGAAGCTGCCCTTGGAGGTAACGAATCTGGCGGATGTCAAGGCTCGGATCCTTCCTGTGCGGCGGGGGAGGGCGGGCGGTCGAACGTGGCCGAGTCTACCGCGGTCACCGCAACGGCTTGTCCGCGCGCACCACCGCGCCGAGCCAAGATCCCGCCGCGAGCGACGTGAGGATGGCGAGCAGGACGAGACAGGCGTAGAAGCTCTGATCGATGATGCCGGCGCCCAGCGCCACCGATGCCAGCACGATCCCCGGCCCGCCTCGCGCGTTCAGCGCGGCAGCGAGGTTGCGCGCGCCGGTCGCCGATTCTCCCGCGAGGCGCGCGCCGATCCACACGCTCGTGAACTTCGCGACGCAGGCCACGGCGAGGAACACGATGAAGAATAACGGGCTGAATGCGTGCACGAGGTCGAGCCGAAGGCCAACCATCGCGAAGTAGATCGGGATGAAGAAGGCGAACGAGAACGTGCGGATCGTCTCCCGGGCTTCCACCACCTTGTCCCCCGAGGACGCCCCCACCACGATGCCCGCCACGAAGGCCCCGAACAGCGGGACCACCCCGACCAGGACCGCGATCACGGTCACGCTCAGCATGAAGACCAGCTGGAAGCCGATCTGGCTGCCCCGGCGCACCAGGTTGAACCGGAAGCGACCGAGGCGCCGGTAGATCGGCGGGCCGAGCCACAGCGCCAGTCCGAGGAAGCCGAGCGTGGCCACGACGTGGAACGCGCTGCTGGCGACGGATCCCGGCTCGATGCCCAAGAGCGCGGGAACACCCAAGGCGTCGCCTGAGCCTGAGGCGACCATCCCGAGCGCGATCGTAAGGACCACGTACACGATCACGTCCTCCAAGACCGCCACGGCGAGCACGATGCGCGCGAACGCCGTCTCGAGGATGCCGAGGTCGTACATGATCCGGGAGATCACCGGGATGCTCGTCACAGCGATCGCGAGGACGAAGATCAACAGGAAGGCGGTGCGGTCGTCGGCGGTGCCCACGGCGTAGCCGTCGGGCAGCAGCGCGGCGAACCCGAAGCCGACGATCGCCGGCAACGCCACTCCCACGATGGTGACGGCCCCGACCGTGCGACGCTCGCCGGTGCGGAACGACGAGCGCATCTCGGTGCCGGCACCGAACATCAGCAGGAGAAGGCCGAGCTGGGACAGGGCGTCGAGCACGACCGGGACCGCGCCCGTGGACGGGAACAGGGAGGCCTCCACACCGGGCGCGAGGACGCCAAGGACCGTCGGGCCCAGGACCAGGCCGCCCGCGATCTCGCCGATCACCCGGGGCTGGCGGTAGCGCGCGAACAGGTACCCACCGCTGTGGGCGGCCGCCAGCAACAGCGTGAGTGCCACCAGGAACCGCGCGACGTTCTCGGCGCTCAATGAGGTCAAGATGCTCTGGCCTCGACGGGCTCGGCGGTGGCTCGAGATGCCATGGCGCGCCGAGCCGGGCCGCTAGTCGACGTCGTCGCCCGCGGGCATCTCCACGAGGCGGATCTGACCGTTCTCTACCTCGAATTTGGTGAGCGAGCCGCGACCCACCGGGATGCGCCACTCCTCACCGGGCAGGTCCAACAGCTTCGACGCCACCAACCGGATCATGACGGCGTGTGTGATACCCGCCACACGCTCCCCCTTGTGCCGTTCACCGATCAACTGCACCGCCTCGATCATGCGGCCCTGAGCGTCCGCCAGCCGTTCCCCATTCGGGCAGATCGCCGAGTCGGGGGCCGACTTGTAGCGCTTGAACATCTCCGGGTCGTACATGGCCGCCTCTTCGGACGTCATGCCCTCCCACGTCCCGTAGTCGAGGTTGATGAGTCCATGCAAGATGCGCACGTCGGGGATCCTGCATTCGTCCGCGATGACCTGTGCCGTGTTGATGGTGCGTCGCAGCGGCCCCGCGTACACGGCCGCAAGGCTCAGCGGGGAGAGGGCGCGTGCTGCCTCGACCGCGTCGGCCCATCCCTGCGCGTCGAGCGGGACGTCGCGGCGACCCCGGTACCGGTTCTGCACGTTCAAGGTCGTCGTTCCGTGACGCACGAGGTAGAGCTCGGCGACGTTCGCCCGCACGGGCTGATCTCGCTCGGATGGGTCGGGCATCGGCAGGGTCTCGGGGGTGGTAGCCATGGGGAACAACCTCCAGCGCGTTCGTGTCTCGGCCACGGGACGGGATCCGGCTCCGGGGTGGCGGGCGTGCTCTCGGCCCGAAAACGTACGATAGACGCCGTAGGAGGGTCAACAGCCCGGTCGGACTCTCGCCCTTCGGGGATGCACGAGCGGCGGAAGACCTAGGACGGGCGACAGGCACAAACCTCCACGAAGTTAGCCCAAAGCGGGGAGCGGAGCGCCGCTCGTGTCCGATATCATGGGCGCTTGCGCGGCCTGGCCGCCGCCCGCCGGGCGCGATGCCGCACGTCAGGAGCAGGAGTGTCCGAACCAACCACCAGGATCCTCGACCTCAGCGACTACTGGAACATGATCAGGGCGCGGCGACTCACCGTCCTCGTGGCGGCCTTGATCATCGCGGTCTTGAGCGCCGGCTACGTGTTGCTCAAGCCCAAGGTCTACTACGCGCAAGCCAAGGTAGCGGTCTCGCCGCTCATCAACGTCGCCGTGACCCCCGTTCCCGGGAGCACGGCGGGCACGCTCGAGCCGGACATGCTCACCGAGGCGGAGGTCGCGAAGTCGATCACCATCGCCGACAAGGTCCGGCAGAGCCTGGGGATCTCGCAATCGTCGCAGGCGCTCGTGAAGAGCGTCTCGGTGACGGTCGTTCGCGATACGACCGTGATGACGATCGGTTTCACCTCCAGCGACCCGAAGGTGGCAGCCGACGTCGCGAACGCGTTCGCGAACGCCTACCTCGCCCAGCGGCAAAGCATCGTGCACGATCAGGTCGCCCAGGCCATCACGCCGCTCCAGACCTCGCTGCGCACCAAGCAGGACGCCTACTTAGATCTGGAGAGGCAGATCAGCATCACCAAGAACCCGGCGCAGGGCGCCGCGCTTCGTCAGCAGGCCCAGACCCTCAGTACGAGCATCGACAACTCGCAGGCGCGCATCGACGACCTGGAGTCTCAGGGCAGCGTGAGCCAAGGGGGGAGCGTGATCCAGGCGGCCGTCACCCCCGGCGGTCCGGTCGGGCCGAACCTGCCCCTCGCCGTCCTGCTTGGCCTGGTGGTGGGCGCGATCCTCGGTGCCGCGCTGGCCATCGTGCGTGGCTTGCGCGACAACAAGGTGGGCGGTCGCGACGAGCTCGCCCAGCACCTCGGCGCCCCGGTGATGGCCGTGATCCCGCGCGTCGAAGGCTGGGATCATGCGGAGCGAGCCGAGCTCATCACGCGCGAGGAACCCAGTGCGCCCGCCTCAGAGGCATACCGCACGCTCGCCACCAACGTGCGGTTCCTCCGCTCGCAGCAGCCGCTGCGGGTCCTCGTGGTCACCAGCGCGATGCCCACGGAGGGCAAGAGCGCAACGGCGGCGAACCTCGCGGTGATCCTCGCCGAGACGGGCCTGCGCACCGTATTGGTGGACGCCGACCTGCGTCGACCGCGCGCCTCGCGATTCATCGGCGTCACGGAGCGGGCGGGCCTCCGCGAGGCCCTCGAGGGTGCCCGCGATCTCGTCGATGTGATCCAGGCTACGGACACGGAGAACCTGTGGATCGTGGGCGCAGGTTCGATCCCGCCGGACCCCGTCTCCTTGCTGGCGGGTCCGAACGCGGACGCGGTGTTCGAAGGGTTGCGACGCGTCGCCGACATCGTGGTGTGTGACGCCCCCCCGGTGCTGCCCGTGGCCGACGCCTCGGTGCTGGCCGAGGAGAGCGACGCGGTGCTCTTCGTTCACGACCCCAGCATCTCCAACCGCACCGCGTTGGAGGACGCCGTTCGCCAGCTGCGCACGGCGGGCGGCTCCATCATCGGTGGGGTCTACAACAACGTGAGCGCGGCGCAGCGGAGCTATCTCGGGTACGCGAGCTACGACGAGTACTACGGACCAGACCGCGGGTCGCGCCCGTCCGTAGGCTCCGACATGGCCCTGCCCGCCTCCTCCGTCGGCGTGAGCAGCAACGGGCAGAAGTCCAGTGGCGATCGCGCGAGCGGTGTTCCCGGCACGCGCCAGTAGGCTCGTCGTCCGGTGCCGGCGCGGGCGTGGGTCATCGGGTCAATGGCAGGTCACGCGACCTTCATCATGGAACGCGGATTGCTCGGGTGCCGAACGCCAGGCGTAGCTCAGACCCGAGGGGTCGAGCGCGAGTCGGAGCGCCCCGTAGGACGTGTCTTGGGCGGCCATGAGGTTCACGGGCCGCGGCTGGGGGCCGAACGGCATCATCCTGCGCCCACCGGTGCCCACGACGAACTCGGTGATGCCCTTGGCCGGATCGATCTGGCCCTCCAGGTTCTGGGGCGCCCACCGCTCGTAGTTGTGCGCGCTCGCTCCCAGGACCACGTCCGCGCCGGCGCCGTAGAGCAGCCCCCAGAACGGGGTCACCTTCGTGTTCGCTCCCTTGGGAAGGCCGTCCAGGGCCCACCACGTCACCCACAGGTACCGAGGGTCGTGGAAGTAGGCGAGTGTGCACGGATACAGGGAGTTGGGGTGCGAGGCGAGGTCGCCCAGCAGCCAGTCGTACTGCTTGGTGCCGGGCCCGCACCCGCTCTCGTCCAAGCAGTCTTGGGAGTTCAACGAGATGATGTGCCAGGAACCGATGTCGTAGGAGTAGTACCCGCCCGGGGCCCCGGCCGCCTTGCCGAACGCCTCCAGGTAGGCCTGGGGGCTCGGGACCCAGTCGCTATCACCGGGCGTCGGACTCGTCACGGACATGAGGTCCCCGAAGTACCGGTCGTAGTAGGCGGCGTAGTCGGGGGGCCCCGAGAGCGAATACTGGAGATTGCCGAGCGGGAGGAATCGATCGGGGGCGAGGCTGCGCACGAGGTCACCGACCAGGTCGTAGCGGCACTTCTGCTCCGGATCGTCGGGCGTGGGGGCCTGTCCGCAGGCGATGTCCCCGGTCGCCACCACGACGAAGTGCCGCGTGGAGTTCCCCTCGAGCGTCGTCTCCGAACGGCTGCACGCGGCGCTCAGCAGCGCCATGCACGCGAGCGCGACGATCCAACGCCGCGCCGCGACCTCCCTGCCCGCCATCCCCAGACCTTTCCGCGGGCCCGCCGCGCCCGACCGCGAACAGGCTACCCAACGCCGACGCCGCAAGGGTCCCGTCCCTCGGCGGTCGCGGGGCGAGCGTACGACGGGCCGGCGGGGCCGAGCCCCCAACGATCGGGACGGATCGCGTGAGCGTCCCGCAGACCCGCGCGATGCCCGTCTCGGTGACCGGGGACACCGACTCCTACCGACTGGCCCGTTCGTTCCTGTTCCTCATGTCGCTCACGGTCGTGGACGCGTTCAACGTGCTCGACCGAGGCGGCGCGATGCGCTACCTCGTCCTGTTGATCCCCATCGGCACGATGGTCGCGATCCGGATGCGGGAGCCGTCGATGCTGGTCCGATCGCCCGCTTCGAGCGACGTGGTGCTGGGGATCCTCTACGTGCTGGGCATGGGCGGCTCCCTCATCGGCGTGGCGTTCCTCGGGACACAGGACACCGTGCGCCCGGCCTTCCTCCCGATGCTGCTCGGGCTGCTCTACCTCTTTACGCTGCGGGAGCCGACCGATCGCGAGGTCGGACGCACGATGACCTGGCTCGCGTGGATCGGCCTCGTGTACGTGGCGATGAACGTAGCCGTCAATCTGCAGATCCTTCCCGGGCTGCTCCAGTACAAGCAGTACCGCAACGCGAGCTTCGCGTTCGTCGCCCTGGCCCTTGCGGCCGCGTTCGTGACGCGCAGGTATCGGCGGTTCTTGGTGATCATGGTCCTCACGGGGATCATCTTCGTGACGTATCCGTCGGCGACCTCGCTCCTCATCATCCTGTCGGTGTTCCTCACCCTCTTCCTCACGGGACGTCGCGCCACGGGGCTGCGCTCGCTCGTGGTGACGGGGCTCGTGCTGCTCTTCGCCGTGTTCGCCATCGCCAACTTCCAGGAGGGCGTGAAGCTGACGAGCGACTACTTCTCGGCAGTCGGCAAGGCCGACGCGAACGCGGGCCGCATCGACCTGTGGACCTCCGGGATCGAGAAGTTCCAACAGTCGCCGCTGGTCGGATCGGTGTTCTCGGGGAGCTCGGTGGCGGTCCGCGCCCGCGACCAGAAGGCGCTGCCCTACCACAACGACTTCGTGCTCTTCGCTGCGGAAGGCGGCCTGCTGGGACTGGGCCTCCTCCTGGGCTGGATCGTGCTCACCGAGATCGTGATCGTGCGGCGATATCGACGCTTCATCCGGGTGGGGCAGCAGGATCGAGCGGATCTCCTTCGCGTGATCCTGGTGTGCCTCAACGCCGTGTTCGTGGCCATGCTGTTCAACCCGGTGCTCCCGGGCGCGTCGCGATCGGCCACCGTGTTCGGGCTCTACGCCATCGCCATGTCGCTGGGTGACCCCGGCCTCCCGCGACGCGCGGAGGCGGCCGACGCCGTGCGTGCGCTCGGCATCAGTGAACCCGCGGCGCCATACGTTTGAACGCGGCGCGCTTGCGTCGCTGTGCCCACGTCCAGTAGGTGCCGTGCACCGCGTCGGACACCGCCCTGCGTGGTGAGGACGGCAGGTCGTCCAGCTGCCCCCGAAGCTCATCGACGTCATACCCCATGGCGGCGAGGCGCTCGGGTCCGATCCGATCGAGGTAGGCGCGACACCACCGCTTCCGCCACGGGTGGCCCAGCGTCGCCTTCCACTTCTCCAATGGTTCGGTGCTGAGCTCGTGATAGCGCTGCACCCCGGTGGGGTCGCCCATCGACCCCGCGAGGTGCACGCCGGAGAAGGCGTTGAGCAGCTCCGGATCGAACCGCAGCTCGAGGTAGTCGAAGACCTTGGGCCAGGCCGTACCCGGCTCACCGACCAACGACTCGAAGTTCACCGCGAGCGAACGGTCGGCGTGCTCCTCGCGCGCCGCCACCAGCCGCTCGATCCCGAGAAGGTCCCCCTGCCACCGGTCCACGTTCCAGGCGCCCTTGCACCAGGTATCCACGATCGACGCCACCACGGCCAGCGGGTTCCGCCACAGGAAGATGACCTTCGCGTCGGGGAACATCCGGAACAGCTCGGGCGTGATGAAGTGGTAGCGCGGTGTCTTGTCCAAGAAGTGCGTGGCGCCGGGCCCGGCCGCCCCCTCGTAGAGGTTCAGCGTGAAGGCGCGCAAGGCCGACCAATAGTCGTCCTCGCCTCCGGGTAGGCCGGCAACGAACTCGCGGATCGCGCGCGCGGCTACCGGCTGCGTGTACTCGGCGGCCATCCCCCGCTCGCGCAGCGCGTACGCGTGGGGGAGCAGGAGCCACGGCTCGGCCGCGGTGCCGATCAAGGGGTGCGCGCCCAGGACGCGCTGCACGAGCGTCGAGCCCGATCGAGGCAGCGAGAGGACGAAGATGGGCTGGATCACGCCGCAACCTCGTCGCCCCGCAGGACGGCCCGGTATCGCGTCGCGATCGTCGCGGGGGCGTACGCCGCGCGGACGCGCTCGACGTCGGAGGCCGAGGGTTCGAACGCCGCCGGATCGTCCAGCATGGATCCGATCCGTTCGGCCATGGCCTCGACGTCGAGCGGGTCGTCGAGGTAGGTGGCCAGGCCCATCGTCACCTCGGGGATCGCGGTGCTGCGCGTCGTGAGCACGGGAAGGCCGAAGCCCAAGGCTTCCACCACCGGCAACGCGAAGCCCTCGAACCGCGACGGGAACGCGAACATGCGTGCGCGGCGATACGCGGCCCCGAGCTGCTCGTCGCCGAGGTAGCCCGTCACGTGGATGGCCGAGCCGAGATCCTCGGACGCGATCACGTCGTCGAGCGGCCGGGTCCACGCCACCCCACGCAGGTTGTGACCGAGCTGGCCGGCCAGCACCAGGCGCGCGTCGAGGTGGCGGCCCTGCCGCCGCAACGCCCCGAAGGCCCGGACGAGGGTCTCGAGGTTCTTGTGGGGATACTGGGCGGCCACGGCGAGCACGTACGGTTCCTCGATGGGCGCCGGCGCGTCGCCGTCGAAGCGCGTCCAGGAAACCGGGTTGTGGATCGTCCGCACGCGGTCCGCCCAACGCGCCCCGTAGCTCGCGAGCACGTCGCGACGCACGTCGTGGGAGATGGCGACGGTCTCGTCCGCGAGGCGCAGCGTGGCCTCGTGCGCCCCCCTCAGCCAGGCGCGTTTGCGCCGGCTGAAATGTTCCGGGAAGTGCCGGTACTGCAGATCGTGGATGACGGTAACGAACCGCGGCCGGCCGGACGTGCGCGGGAAAGGCGGTGTGAAGTAGTTCGCGAACAGGAAGGCATCGAATCGGCTGAGCTCCGGCCACACGGTTCGTGTGATCCGGCGGAACCGATCGCCGCGACCCCGCGGATGGCGGAAGTGAACCGGCGCGGGCGCCGCCCACGGGTGCTCGGTGAAGACCGTCACTTCATCGTCGCCCTCGGCCGTCTCGCCCAGCCCCTGCACGAGGTTGGTGAGCATGTGTTCGGCGCCGCCCACGCGACCCGGGTCGATGAAGCTGGCGTCGACCCCGATCCGCACTCAGCAGCTCCTGTTCTTCGGTCCGTTCCCCGGCCGGTTCGATGATACGGGCCCCGGCGTTACCGCCGTCGACGCCGGGCAGCGCCTCAGGACTGCGGCGTGAAGCGGATCTTGCCGGTCTTCTTGGCCAGGAGCCATCTCGGGTTGCGCGCGTTGAGACGCAGGCTCAGGTATTTGCCTCGGACCCAGCCCGCGCGAGACACGGTGCCGTTCTTCTCCTGCACCCGGCGGCTCTCGGCGGCCATCACGCCGGGGTTGAAGGACAACTGATCGCCGTGCAGTCGGAAACGTCCGATCACGTCCTTGAGGATCAGGGGGCGCGCGACGGCTCGGCATCGGGCGTACATGTCGTAGTCCCCGGTGTTGCGGAACGTGGTGTCGAACGGACCCACCTGCTGCCAGAAGGAGCGGCGCATCCACACGGTCTCTTGCGGTACGCACGACCAGCCGAGCCCCAGGTATTCCTCCAGCGTGAACGGCACCGGGGTCATCCACGCGAAAGCCGTGCCGTCGCCGTCGATGAACTCCCGGGTGCCCATGAGCCATCGGGCGTCAGGATGTCCCCGGAACGCCTTCGCAACGCGCGCGAGCGTGTCGGGTGGGAGCTCGTCGTCGGCGTTGAGGTAGCCCACGATGTCGCCCTCGACCATCGCGAGCCCCCGGTTCACGGCGTCGTACATCCCCCGGTCGTCGGTGTTCACGACGATCCGGGTCGGATGCCGCCGAGCGATCTCCAGCGTCGCGTCCTTCGAACCGCCGTCCACCAGGACGTGGTCGATGCGCACCGCGTCCGAGGCCTGTCCCCAGATCGAGCGCAGGGTGTCCTCGAGGTAGCGCTCGGCGTTCAGCGTCGGCGTGACGATGCCGAAGGTGGTGCCCCGGGTGTCGTTGGGAACCTCGATGCGCCTCGGCCTCGATCGGGTCGATGGGGCGCCGACCCGGTTCACCCCTAGAGGGTGAACCGGGCGATGCTTTGCTGGCCGCGACCGTTCGTGCAGGTCCACTTGCCGGGCCCGCCGCCGGTGTCCGAACGCGAGGGGTCGCAGTTGACGTCGTGGAACTCGCCGCCGGCCCAGATCGCGGTGGACGTGACCTGGATCTCCCAGACGCCGCCGAAGGGGTTCGGCCCCTTGAACTGTGGTAGGAAGCTGCAGTCCAGGCTCGGGGTGCTCGTGCCGTAGATGTTGTTCAGGATCCCGAGGTTCTTCAGGTACTTGTTGCTGCAGACCGACTGCGTGAGGAACGTCCCGAAGTGCCCGCCGATGACGAGGCTCTGCCGATCGGACGTGAGGGCGATGGCCTGCACGTTGCCGACGGTGCCGAAGGACCAGGTCCTGTTCCCCGTGTCCCCGTTGTCCAGGCGGAACGCCGCCGCGTAGTTGGCGCCGCGTCCACAGCCGGCGAACACCCGCGTCTGCGTGATGGCGAGGCTCCAGCAGCTCATGCCGTAGTGCGTGGGACCGTTGTCCACGATCACACCCGAGACGTTCCAGGTGTCGTCCTTCCCGGTCGACGTGAGGACCCTGGCGATGCTCTGGTGCGCGACCTTGTTCGCCTTGCTGAACGCGCCGGCGATGAAGATCGTCTGGCCGTCGGTGGAGAACGCCATGTCCCGGATGGCGCCGTTGACGCTCAGGACCTTCCAGGTCTTTACGATGGCACCGCCGAACGTCACCTTCGCGGCCTTGCTCCGGCCGAGGGCGTCCACCTTGGTGAAGACCCCGCCGATGTAGAGACCGTCGTTGCCGGGGAGGATCTCGTACACGAAGGTCTTGTTCTCGTTCGAGGCGCCGGGCACCCCCACCTCCGCGGTGAACGAGTCATCGACCGTCCCCGTCAGCGGCGATGTGTCCAGGTCGATCGCGCCGAGGTTGTAGTGCGGCGAGCCGTCGATCGAGCTGAACTGCCCGCCCACGTAGAGCGTGTTGCCCGCCACGGCGAGCGCGTGGATCTGCGCCGTCTGCAGTCCTGAGCCGGCCACGTCGGGGTGGAAGGACGCGATGCCTTGGCCCGTCGTCATGTCGATGGCCGCCAGGTTGTTGACGGCGATCTTCGTGGCACCGGAGGTGCCCACGGGTGCGCTGCGCACCTGCGTGAACGTGCCGCCGATGAACAGGACGTTGCCGTACTGGGCGGTCCCCCACACTTTTCCGTTGGTCATCCAGGTGGTATCGGGGTTGTTCGACAAGGCGAGCGCGGGTGCAGCTGGCAGGAGCGCGAGCCCACTTGCGATCATGGCTACGACCACCAGGCCGCGAACCAAACGTCGGGGGATGTGCATCGAACGTAACCTCCTTGTGGGCGCCGCGTTCGGCGCAGCCGATACCTGTGCGCCGAAAGCTGTACCTCGGCCGACCCACAGTACCATCGCCCGCCCGGATCTCACCACAGGTCGAACGGCCACGCGCCGTACGCCCTTTGCCCGATATCGAACGCACGGACGTCCGCAGCGTGGCGGGGTATCGGGCCTGGGCGGGTAGCCTGAGGCGGTGGACGCTCCTCGGCCCTTGCTCGTGACGGGTTCGCACCGATCGGGCACGGGCTGGGTCGGTGAGATGCTCGCGGCAACGCCCCGCCCGCGGCTGGCGTACCTGTGGGAGCCGTTCAGCCTGCGGGCGCGACCCGGCATCTGCAACGCCCCCTTCCGCTACTGGTTCCCCTTCGTGTGCGAGGAGAACGAGGGCGCATTCCGCGGACCGGTGGCCGATACGCTCGCGTTCCGCTACCGGCCGGTCGCCGAACTGCGCTCGTTGCGTTCGCCGAAGGACACCGCTCGATTCGCTCGCGACTGGTGGACCACCGAGGAGCATCGTCGACGACACGCGCTGCCGCTGCTCAAGGATCCCATCGCCGTGTTCTCCGCGGGTTGGCTCGCCGACACGTTCGAGATGGACGTGGTCGTGCTCATCCGCCACCCCGCAGCCTTCGTGCGAAGCATCGTGCGGCAGGGTTGGGACCATCCCTTCGACCATTTCCTGCGTCAGCCGCTGATGATGCGCGATCAGCTCGGCGCCTACGAGGAGGAGATCCGGCGCTTCGCCGACGTGGAGCAGCCCCTGATCGATCAGGCGATCCTGTTGTGGAACCTCATCCACATGCAGATCAGGCGGTTCCGCGACGAGCGACCGACCTGGACCTTCCTGCGCCACGAGGATCTCTCCCGCGAGCCGGTCCGCGGTTTCCGCGCCCTGTACGAGCGCTTCGGCTTCAGTTGGACGCCCTCGGTGCAACGCACGATCGAGGAGCACAGCGGCGTGGACAACCCCGAGGAGACCACCGACGCGGCCTCGCATCGGCGCGACAGCGCCAGGTCCATCACCGCGTGGAAGGCGCGCCTGTCGTCCGAGGAGGTCGCGCGGATCCGCACGGCGACGGCAGACGTCGCCGCGGCGTTCTACTCCGACGACGACTGGTAGGCGGACGAACACGGATCCGCCGGGTGGTGATCACCAAGACCACGCTCCTCAGTCGAACGGCCAGACCTCGAGGCCGTGCACGGCGTTTCGCACGTCCATCGTGATGTTCACCGAGGTCTCGCGGACGCCCGCATCCAGGTCATACACGCTGATCGTGGCGGGGGAGGACCCTCCCACGACGCGGCCGTCCGCGAGGACCGTGAGGCCGCGGCCGAACGTCGCCCGGGCGAGGTCCTCCGGAAGATCCGCGTGCTCGAGACGATCCTTGTCGTACGTGGGCATCGACACCGAGGCCAGGACATCGCCTCCCAGCGAGCCGTACGCGATGCGGTCGGTCTTCGTGTGGTTGAAGAGCACGCCGTCGCGGAACGGTCGTGCGTTGTGGGTGCCGAACGGGACCGTCGCGTAGCGCTTCAGTCCGGGGCCGTTCACCTGCCACAAGCCCGAGAGTTTCGTGCCGCTCGCGAGCAACGCTCCTTCATGGATCCACACGTGGTTCACGTGACTCGTGTCGCCGCGGGCGGGCCCGCCGGGCTCGTTGGGATCGAACGTTCTGAGCGCGGGCGGGATCTTGAGCTTCAAGGTGCGGCGGAGCTTCCACGCTTTCGCGTAGCGCAGGCTCCATCCGTGCGTGAACGCCCCCTGCGACAGGTCGTACTCGAGGACCGCGTCAAATCCGGTGGACGATAGGTACAGCCGGTGGTCCTGCACGAAGATCTCGTGGCACATGCTCAGATACGGGTTGCGGAACGACCCGGTTCGGTTGAACGAGCGGTCGAACACGAAGATCTCGTCGCTCGCCGCGAGGTAGATCGAGCCTTCGTGAAAGGCGATCCCCCGCAGCCCGCGGTCGCCCCCTCTTCCCTCCCAGTCGATGTTCGTGTCCTTCCAGTCGAGCACCTGTTCGGACGTGCCCGATCCGAGATCGACGAGGTAGACGCCGCCGTGGCTCTCGCCCTGGTGGACGGATCGGACCACCGAGCTGCACAGGATGCGGGGGAGGGGGGCGGCGGCCATCCTCAGGTCAGTCCGGGTCGGACGAGGCCTCGGCTGCCGGCGCGTCCGCGACCCAGGCAGGCGGCCGCTCGTAGCCGAGGGAACGCAACCGTCGAGCCAGGGCCGCGTTGCCGGGCGCGAACAGCGCGGCGAGCTCTCGCCGTGTGTGCGTTGCCATGCGCTCGGCCTCGGGCCGGCGGTTCACGGCGTAATAGAGCTTGCGAAGCGGCTCCTTCAAGCGTCGCTTGTCGCCCAGGCGACCCTCTCGGTTCGCGGCGAGCGCCGCCCGCTGGATCAGCTTGCTCCGGTAGCGGATCGTGCGGTTCTGCACCGAGTAGGAGACGGCGCCTTCCGCGGGGGCGTCCAGGCCGAGCCAGGCGTACGTCTCGACCGTCGTAGGTTCGGGGCCAGCGGCCAGGTCCTCGAAGAACACGATGCGCAGATCCTCGCCGAACGCCTCGATCCAGGGTTGAAGATACTCGTCGTAGAAGCCGCCCTGGATGGTCCAGTACAGACGATTGTCCTGGGAGAAGGGTTCGCGCCGCTCGCGCACGCCGCGGCAGGCCTCCACGTAGTCCTCGAACGTCATGGCATCGGGAAGGCCGGCGAGGCGGCTGCGTATGAAGCGGAACTGCGACCAGAGCCGCTCGACGGGATCGCGAAGCATCACGATGACGCGCGGGTCCCGCAGGGTGGAACGCATCGCGTCCACGATGGGCTGCCCGCCGTGGAAGTACTGCGGGCTCGCCTCCAGCCGGTAGCGCTCGCCCGACCAGCCGCGGAAATGCTGGGCGTAGGCGGCAAGCGGCTGGAGGTTCCCGTCGCCCTCGCTGAGCGGCGTGAAGTACTGGATCTCCTTCACGTCGGACGCGCACACGTCCGGGTGCTGCGCGAGGTACCAGAAGAGCGAGGTCGTCCCGGCCTTGCCCACGCCCGCGATCACCAGGTTCGGGAGCGTGCTCGTGTCGGCGGACGCCCCGGTCGCCGGCGTCGCCATCAAGCGCCCTCCCCGAGGGGCGCGCGGCGCCTCGGATGTTCGGTTGTGATCGCCGTCGGTTCCACGTGCCCTCCGAGACCCTTCTCTTATGGCGCATGACGTCGCCGGGTCGCCCCGAGGGGACCACGCTAGCCGCGGTCGATCGGCCCGACAACGGGCCGATCGGTCCTTCACGGGGCCGAAGGTCGCGGGACGCGGCCGCTCCTTGACACATCGAGAAGGCGCTCCCTAGTCTCGGTGGATCTCGACCCCCGGCAACCACCTCGAACGGGCGCGCCCGCGCCCCGACCCTCGTGCGGCAGGTGGGCGGCGCGCTCGCCGACGTTGCCCGATCGCCGTCGGCGTGTCGCCGACTCGCGCATCAACCGCGCGACGGCGCACCGGGCGCGGCGCCGCGCTCCTGCTTTCGTTCGCGGCCATGGTCGGTCTCATCACGAGCGCGGCGCCTGCGGGAAGGGCGAGCGGTTCGAGCCTCCTCCACCAGCGCCCCCGCGTGCACGTGTCCAAGCACGATCCCGTGATCGCGGCGGCGGGAAACATCGCTTGCGATCCGTCGAACCCCGCCTTCAACAGGGGACGCGGTTCCGCCACGGGTTGTCACATGAAAGCGGTTTCGAACCTCCTGCTGCGTGGAACCCATGCCAGATACCGAACGGTGCTGGCGCTGGGTGACACGCAGTACACGTGCGGGGGCCTGTCCGCGTTCCGTCGCTCGTACCGGCCCACGTGGGGCCGGGTGTTCGCGGTGACGAAGCCCGTGGTGGGGGACAAGGACTACCGCACCACGGCGAGCGCCCCCGGGGCGACGGGTTGCCAGGACCCACCCGGGAGCGCCAACGGGTTCTTCGCCTACTTCGCCGCATTGAAGGGACCGGATCGGGGACCGACCCCCGGCTCGGGCGCCTTCTACAGTTTCAACGTGCCGCAGGGTTGCCGGCCGGGGCACGGCAGCGCCTGCTGGCACTTCATCGCGCTCAACGGCAACTGTGTGAAGGCCAAAGGCTGCACCCCTGGAACGCGCCAGTTCGCCTGGCTCGCGGCGGATCTTGCGACCCACCCCCAGCGAACCTTCGGGTGCACGCTCGCCTTCTGGCATTGGCCACGTTTCTCCTCGGGCGTGCACGGAAGCGATCCGACCTACGATGCCATCTGGCGGCTGCTCTACCGACGGGGCGTCGACGTCGTCCTGAATGCACACGAGCACGTGTACGAGCGCTTCGCTCGCCAGACGCCGAACGCCGTGCGCAGGCCCAACGGCATCCGTGAGTTCATCGTGGGAACCGGGGGCGCCAGCCATGCGAGGTTCCCGAGCTCGAGGCGCGCCGCGAACAGCGAGGCGAGCAACGACAACAGCTTCGGGGTCCTTACGCTGCAACTGCACCGCGATGGCTACGACTGGCGGTTCATCCCCGAGCGCGGTGGCCAATTCCACGACGCGTCCGCGGTGCCCACACCGTGTCACTGAGTCACGACCCTATCGCGGAGGACGCCACCGTCATCTTCCTTCATGTCGGGAAGACGGCCGGAGCCACGATGCGGCGCGCGCTCCGCAAGGAGTTCCCTCCCGCCGAGGTCATGGAGCTCAGGGCGCCGACGGTGGTGCCCGGACGCCTGCGGCGCGACGGCGCGATCGACTACTTCGCCGCCCTCCCCGAGGCGGAACGGACCCGCCCCCGCCTGATCATGGGTCACATGACGTTCGGCCTCCACGACGTGGTGCCGAGGCCGGCCACCTACGTGACGTTGCTGCGTGAGCCGCTCGACCTCATCGCGTCCCAGTTCCATCACGCGAAACGACACGAGCGCCATCTCCTGCACGAGGAGGCGAAGGCGTTCCCGGACCTCGCCTCGTACGTGCGAAGCGGGATCTCCCTCGAGATGGACAACAGTCAGACCCGTGCGTTCGCCGGCGACGTCAGCACGTCGTTCGGCGGCTGCACGTCGACGATGCTCGTGCACGCCAAGGCCAACCTCGAGCGAGCCTTCGCCGTGGTCGGCCTGACCGAGCGCTTCGATGAGTCGCTCGTCCTGATGCGGCGAGCCTTCGATTGGCGCAAGCTCCGATACGTATCGGTCAACGTCGATCCGGGGCGCGACCGCCGCGGCTCGCTCTCCATGGACGACCTGGATCACATCCGAGCACAGAACGCGCTCGACCTCGAGCTCTATGCGTGGGCGGCCGCCCGCTTCGACGAGACGATCCGGGCTTGGCCCGGGTTCGGGGAGGCCCGAGCCGAGTTCCTGCGGGACAACGCCCGCTACCAGCCTTGGGGGAAGCTCGCGCAGATGCCGCGGCATCTGGCGGAGCGGTTCCTCGGACGCTGAAGCTTCTAGGTGCGGCCTCGGACCCGGTCCTGCGCTACCCCGGCCACGAACCGCGCGTTGCCGAGGAGGTAGCGCCTCCACAGCCTGCCCGGTTCCGAACCGAGCCGATGTGCCCACTCGAGACCGCTGCGCTGCATCCACGCCGGCGCGCGGCTCTTGGTCCCGGCGATGAAATCGAACGCCGCGCCCACCGCGAACAACAGGGGAGCGGCCTCGCGCTCGCGGAGCCGGGCGGCCATGACGTCTTGCTTGGGGGCTCCCAGCCCGATCCATACGGTGTCGGCCGCGGCGGCGCGGATCCTCGCCACCGTCTCGTCGAGCTCGCCGTCGTCGATCGCGCGGAAGGGCGGCGACTCGGCGCCCACGACCTGGATGTCAGGATGACGACGCTCGAGGTTCGTTCGCATGGCGGCGAGGGTGTCCTCGGTGGCGCCGTAGAGGTAGTGGCGCAGGCCCCGCGCGCTGCCCCAGTCCGAGAGCGCCATCATCCCGTCGGTGCCCGCAAGTCGCTGCGCCGGATGCCCGCGGCGGCGGGCCGCCCAGGCCACGGGCATCCCGTCGGCGACGTTGAGATCTCCCTCGTTCAACAGATCCCGATACCCGGGGTCGTGTCGCGCCTCCACCGTGGGATGCGCGGCGCAGAAGTGGATCACGTGCGCGTTCCCGGTCCGGCGGCCGCAGCCGAGAAAATCCTCCACCACCTGCAGGAAGCGTCGCTCTCCCAGGGGGTCGATCCGGACGCCGTTGACGTGGGCCGGCTTCGGCGCGAGGGCGGGGCGGCGGCAGACATGGTCGGCGGCAGCGCGGCCGTCCGCGTTCACGCGCGCGCCCATGCCGGGGTTACGAGAGCGCCTGCAGCGCTCGTTGCGCCTGCGGCACGGTCGCCGTTGGCGCGACCTTGTAGAAGGTCTCCAGGATCTTCCCGTCCTCGTCCACCAGGAACGACGACCGGACGATCCCTTCGTACGTCTTGCCGTACATCGACTTCTCGCCCCAAACGCCCCAGGCCCCGGCCACCGCGTGGTCGGGGTCGGAGAGCAGGGGGAAGCCGAGGGAGAACTTCCGGTCGAACGAAGCCTGATCCTCGGGTGCGTCGGGTGAGACGCCCACGATGTCGACACCCAGTCCGCGCAGGTCCTCCCGCGCGTCACGAACCGCGCATGACTGCGTGGTGCATCCCGGCGTGTCGGCCTTGGGATAGAAGTACACGAGGAGCTTGTGGCCCGCGTAGTCCTCCAGGTGCACGAGCGTGCCGCCTTGGTCCATGAGCGCGAAGGTCGGTGCGGTGTCGCCAGCCTGCAGGATACCCACGCCTCCATCGTAGCCGGTGGCGTGGATCGGGTCGTCTCAGGCGTCGAGCTGGGCGGCGAGCGCCTCCGGGTCCGAGACGGGCAACGAGCATGCGAATCGCTCGCAGACGTATGCGGTCGGCCGGCCGCGCATCTCCGCGCGGTCGCGAAGCAGGGCCACGGCGCTGGTCGCGGCTCCGTCGCCGGGGCCCGCCACCGCCAAGACGACGTTGGGCCGGTACGCCGCGACGGTCACCGTTTCGATGAGGGCGCGCGTTAGGGGTTCCTCGGGGGCTCCCACGACGGCCACTTCCCGGGCCGGCCCCACGTACAGATCGAGGGCGCACAGCGCTTGACCGAACCCGGCGGGCGCGCGGGACATGGCGTCGCGGACGAGCTGCAGCGCGCCCGCCGCGGCTCGCGCGTACGCGCCTTCGCCGGTGAGCAGCGCGACCCGTTGGAGCACCTCCGCGGCCGAGGAGTTCCCGCTCGGGACCGCGTTGTCGTAGAGATCCTTCGGGCGCACGAGGAGCTTCTCCGCGTCATCACCGGTCTGGAAGAACCCGCCGCGTTCGGCGTCCACGAAGCGCTCGAGAAGCTCATCGACGAGTGCACGGGCGGCCTCGAACCATCGCAGCTCGAACGTCGTCTCGTAGAGCGTGAGGCAGGCCAAAGCCATCGCGGCGTGATCGTCGGCGAACGCGGGCCCGCCCAGCCGTCCTTCCCGCCACGATCGCGCGAGCCTACCTCGATCGTCGCGCAGGTGCGCGAGGACGAACGAGGCGGCGCGCTCGGCCGCCCCCGTGTAGGAGGGTTCCTCGAATGCCCTGCCGGCCTCTACCAGCGCCCGGATGGCCAACCCGTTCCACGCGGCGAGGATCTTGTCGTCGACGGCGGGCCGCACGCGGGCCTCTCGCCGCTCGAACAGCCGCTCGCGTGCCCGAGTGAGCTCGGCGGTGAGCTCGCCGGCGTCGCGACCCAGGCTGCGCGCGAGCGTCGAGACGGGGGTCGGTCGCCACAAGACGTTCGTCCCCTCCCAGTTGCCCGCCGGCGTCGCGCCGAAGCACGTGGACACGTCCTCGCCCACGAGCGTCACGAGCTCGTCCCAGGTCCACACGAAGAACCGGCCTTCGACGCCGTCGGAGTCCGCATCCTGCGACGACCAGAACCCCCCCTGGGGATGCTGCATCTCCCGCAGGAGGTACTGGGCCGTCCGGGTCGCCACATCCCGATACCGGGGGTTGCGCGTCAACTGCCACGAGCGTGTGTAAAGCTGGAGCAGCTGGGCGTTGTCGTAGAGCATCTTCTCGAAATGCGGGACGTGCCACGACGCGTCCGTGGCGTATCGAGCGAATCCCCCTCCCACGTGGTCGTAGATCCCCCCTTCGGCCATGCGGTCGAGGGTGAGCACCAGCATCTCCATCGCGTCCGGCGATCCCCGCACGGCTCGCCGCAAGACGAACTCCATCGTCATGGGCTGGGGGAACTTGGGCGCTCCGCCGAACCCGCCCCACCGCGGATCGAACGTGCGGCGGAGCTCGTCGAGGGCGGCGTCGGCGATCGCATGCGTGAGCGGCTCTGCTGACGCGGTCCCCCCCGCCCGCGCGATCGCCTCGGTGACGCGCGTCGCCTGCACGACGAGCTCGTCGCGCCGATCACGCCACGCCTCGGCGATCCCGCTCAGGACCTGCCGGAACGAGGGCAGGCCGTGGGACGGCTCGGGAGGGAAGTAGGTGCCCGCGTAGAAGGGTCTGCCGTCCGGCGTGCAGAAGGCGGACATGGGCCAGCCCCCGTGACCGTTCATCGCCTGGACGGCGTCCATGTAGATCCCGTCCAGGTCTGGGCGCTCTTCACGATCGACCTTGATACAGACGAACGACTCGTTCATGAGCGCCGCGGTCGCGGGATCCTCGAAGGATTCCCGCTCCATCACGTGGCACCAGTGGCAGGCGGCATACCCGATCGACAGGAACAGGGGCTTGGCCTCCGCCTCGGCTCGCGCGAGGGCCTCTTGGCCCCAGGGGTACCAGTCCACGGGGTTGTGGGCGTGCTGGAGCAGGTAGGGGCTCGTCTGGTGGGCGAGCCGGTTGGCGGGGGCCTCGGTCATCCCGCCAGTGTCTCGCGTGCGGTCGCGACGAACATCCCGGCGCCGATTCAGATGAGGCCGCCGCCGTGCCGATGTCTACGGGGTGATCGCCACCATCCGCGTGCTCGTCGTGGACGAGAGTCCGGGTCTCACCCAGGCCTTGCTGCTGGCGTTGCCTCGACGTGGTCCGATCCGCGTGCTCGGGCCAGTCGCGGACTCCGAGGAGGCGCTCGAGGCGGTTCACGATGGCCTCGCCCACGTGGTCGTGGTGGACCTCGACCGCGACGACGGGCGTGGGGCCGAGATCGTGAACGCGATCCGCGACGCCGATGAACTCGTCCGGGTGCTCGCGAGCTCACAGCTCGCCGGCCCCGACACCGTCACCCTGGCGCTCGCGGCCGGCGCCTGCGGGATGTTGCCGCCGCAGCGCGACCGCACCCTGATCGACGTGTTCCGCCGAGCCGCGGCCGGCGAGCTCGTGCTTCCCGCCGCGGATCTGCCTCGGCTCGTCGATCGACTCCGCCACGCCCTCCCGGAGCCCACCGGGCCCGAGCGGTTGGCGATGTTGACCCAGCGCGAGCACGAGATCCTTCGCGCGCTCGCCGAGGGGCGTGCGACGGCCGATATCGCGCTCGAGCTCGGCATCAGCCCGCTCACCGTTCAGAGCCACGTCAAGAACATCCTGGCCAAATTGGGTGTGCATACCAAGGTGGAGGCCGTGCGGATGATCTGGCGACACGCGCGTGCCGGCTCCCGAACGGCGTGAAACCGCGGGGTAGCCTCCACCCCATGGGGGCGCCGGCGAGCACGATCCGGGTCGCGATCGCGGGGGGGCACCCGGCGGTCCGCGGCGTCGTGCGCCTGGCGTGCGAGGGCGCGCCCGAGCTCGACGTCGCCGGCGAGGTCGACGACGCAGGGCTCGCGGCCGACCTCTGCATTCGTTTCGAGCCGGAGGTCCTCGTGATGGACCTCGACGGGGCGAGCGACGGGCTCGCAGTCATCCGGGCCGTCCTCGCCATGGCGCCCGCGACGCGCGTGCTCGTCTTGAGCGGGCGGTCCGACGGCGCGACGATCCTCGACATCCTTCGATCGGGCGTGACGGGCTGTCTCGACAAGGCCGACGGGTTGCGCACCGTGGGCGATGCGATCCGACGCGTGGCGGCGGGCGATCGCGTGGTCGCGCCCGATCTGGAGCAGGCCGCCGTGATGCAGCTCGGGGTGTTCGCGCGGCGCACGCGGGAGGGCTCCGCGATCGAGGCGACCCTCACCCCCCGGGAACAACAGATCCTCGGGTTCATCAGCGAGGGGTTCACGATGCACCAGGTCGGCACGCGCCTGGGCATCTCGCCACGAACCGTGGAAACGCACGTCGCGAAGCTGTATCGGAAGCTCGGGGTCCGCACCCGGGTGCAGGCGGTGTCCAAGGCCGCGAAGCTCGGGTTGCTCGATCTCGGCTGAGGCCTCCGGCGTTCCCCCGGCCCGGATCGATCTCTCCCCGCGAGGCTCCGGCTCATCCCCGGGCGCCGCCGTGCCGATAGGTGGAACGGCGCTCGGGCTCGCCGGGCTCCCCGCTCGAACACGAAAGGCATCATGTCGCGCCCCGACCATGAGCACCCCGCCCCCAAACGCCGGCTGGGCGTGGTCGTGGTCGACCCGCTCCCCGTCGTGCGGGCGGGGCTGGCGATGTTGATCGACGACCGTCCCGACATGGAGGTCCTCGCCGAGGCGGGCGACGCGGATCTGTGCCTGGACGCCATCCAGCGCGTCCGCCGTTCGCGCGTGGTCGTACTGGTGGGCCTTGGGCTCTCGGGCGCCCATGATTCGTTCTGGCTCATCCGCACGCTCCGCCAGCAGTTCCCCGGCCACGCCGTGCTTGGCTGCGGCGCGAACGCCGATGCGTCCCTCGTGTCCCGGTCCCTGTTCGTGGGCGCGGACGGGTTCGTGGACAAGAACATCGACCCGGTGGTGTTCCTGCAATCGCTGCGCAAGGCGGCGGACCGCGAGATGGTGCTCGCGGGCCCCGAGCCATCCGCGGTGGGTCACATCGCCGATGGGCTCGAACGGCGGCGGGATCTCGACGTGAAGCTCACCGAGCGGGAGCGCGAGGTGTTGAGCGTGGCCGCGGAGGGTCTCACAGCCCGGGAGATCGCCGGCCGCCTCGGGGTGCGGGAGCGCACGGTCACGACGCACCTGGCGAGGATCTACGGAAAGCTCGGGGTCGGCAGCCGTCTGGCGGCCATCCGCCTGGCGGCCCAAGCGGGTCTCGTCACGGTCGGGACGATCGCCCCGTAGCGGGGCAACGTCTCGAAGCTGTGTACGTATGGATACGTACGCACCATCAGGGAAACGCGGAATTCCCTGCTCAAGTCCGCACCCCTACGGTGTCGACAAGCGGTAACGAAGGACCGCTCCGGCGACCAAAGGGGGTCGCCGGTCGGACGGGATCCTCGATGAAGGAGGGTGAAAAATGTTCCTTCGCACCTACACCGGCCTCACCACGTGGTGGGCCGACCTGAAGCTTCGCGCCACCGAAGAGGGCGGGGCGACCGCGGTTGAGTACGCGCTGATGGTTGCGCTGATCGCCGTGGTGATCATCGGAGCCGTGACCTTCCTCGGAACGTCGTCCAAGGACAAGTTCCAGACGGTCGGCAACGCGGTGGCCGGCGCGTAAGCACCAGGCTCAGAGCGACCTCGCCGGTCGCTCGCTCTCCCGGGTCGGGATCCCCGTGGGAGCGAGGGGCCGGCGAACCCATCAGCACCGTCGGACAAGGTGGGAGTCATGAAGATCAGCACAGGCCAGGTCCGCGAGCCATCGGGCGCAGCATCCCCGGCTCAACCACTCGTCCGGAGCGCCGATAGGAGTGGACAGCGGCACGTCGACCTCCGGTCGCGTCCGCGGTCCATCGCCGAACGAGGGCTTGGGAAGGTGGCACCATGACCGATGCAAGCGTCGTCGCCGTCGGGACGCCGCAGTCGTTCCGCCAGCAGCTCGCACGATCGCTGGAAGTCGAATCCGAAGAGGTCGGCTGGGTGCAGTCCGCCACGGCCGCCGAGGAGATCCTCATCCACGGGATGCACCCCGTCGACGTGCTCGTGCTCTCGCCGGAGGTCAAGGAGCCCGATGCGCTCGGCCTGGCGGAGTTCGTGGGCCGTCAGGCCCCCGGCACCGCGATCGTCCTCGTGCGCGACCACACGTGGAACGGACTCCTTCCCGCCGCCATGCGTGCGGGGATCCGCGACGTCGTGGACATGACCCAGGGGACCGAAGAGCTGCGGGACGCCGTCGAGCGAGCCATCGTCTGGGCGTCGAACCTGCGGTCCGTGGGCGTGAGCTCCTCGACGAGCCATCAGTCTCAGCGAGGGCGGATCATCTCGGTGTTCTCCTCCAAGGGCGGAGCCGGCAAGACGTTCCTCACCACCAACCTCGCCGCAGCCATCGCAGAGACCTCCGGTCAGGACACGGCGGCCGTGGACCTCGACTTCGACATGGGCGACGTCTTCACGTACTTCGGAACGGAGCCCGCAACGAACATCCCCGAGCTGATGGAGCTCGGGGAAGGCGCCACGCACGAACGGATCCGCGAGGTGGGAGCCCAGATGGGCGACCACCTGTGGGCGTACGGCGCGCCCCCCGACCCGGCCGCGGAGGCCCCGGCGGGCGAATCGATCGGCAAGTTCCTGCGGGGACTGCGCAACGACTTCCCGTGGGTGGTCGTGGACGCCTCCGTCGACTACTCGGACTCTGCGCTCGTGTGCTTCGACCTGTCGGACACGATCTGCCTCGTCACCAGCCTCGACGTCGTCGGCGTCAAGCACCTCTCGAAGGCGCTCGACACCCTGCTCACCATCGGCCTGCCCCGCGAGCGGTTCCGCGTCGTGCTGAATCGCGCGGACAGCAAGGTGGGGTTGGACGCCACCGACGTCGAGCGCGTGATGAAGATCCAGGTTGACGCGATGATCCCGTCGAGTCGTCTGGTCCCCACGTCCTTGAACAAGGGTCGTCCGGTCGTCACGGATGAGCCGGGGTCCGAGGTGGCGGTGGCGGTCAGACAGCTCGCCGCGAAGTTCACGGGCCAGCTCGTATCGGACGAGGTCGACGCGGACGCGGCGGCCAAGAAGAAGCGCAAGTTGTTCTCGCGGAGCTAGAGGAGGCCACCCCACATGTCCCTGGCAGACCGGCTGGCGAAGGCCCAGCAGAAGGACCGGATCTCGGAGGTCCGCGTGAAGGTGCAGGAGCGCCTCGTCGAGGTGCTCGGACCGCGCCTGTACGACGCGACGTTGTCCGACAGCGAGCTCGAGGGCCTGGTCCACCAGCGCCTGCGCGAGCTGCTCGACGACGAGGAAGGCCCGCTCTCCGCGCAGGAGAAGCTGCTGATCGTGCGTCAGATCGGCGACAGCGTCCTCGGCCTCGGCCCGCTCGAGCCCTACGTCCGCGACCCCGAGGTCACGGAGATCATGGTCAACAAGTGGGACACCATCTATGTCGAGCGCGCGGGGAAGCTGTATTGGACCGGCACGAAGTTCCACGACGAGTCGCAGCTGCGCCGCACGATCGACAAGATCGTGGGCAAGGTGGGCCGACGCGTTGACGAGGCATCGCCGTACGTGGACGCCCGGCTCCCGGACGGCTCCCGCGTGAACGCCGTGATCCCGCCGCTGGCCGTCGACGGTCCCGCGCTCACCATCCGCAAGTTCGCCGCCGACCCCTACCAGGCCGAGGACCTCGTCGAGTTCGGCACCATGAGCTCCGCCACGGCGAAGTTCCTGGACGCGTGCGTTCGCGGCCGCATCAACATGATGGTCTCCGGCGGGACCGGTGCGGGGAAGACGACCACGCTGAACGTGCTCTCGTCGTTCATCCCCGACGACGAGCGCATCATCACGATCGAGGATGCGGCCGAGCTCCGGCTCCAGCAGCCGCATGTGGTGCGGCTCGAAGCGCGGCCGCCGAACATCGAAGGCAAGGGGGCGGTCACGATCCGTGACCTCGTCCGGAACTCGCTGCGCATGCGGCCCGACCGCATCGTGGTCGGCGAGTGTCGTGGCCCCGAGGCGCTCGACATGCTCCAGGCCATGAACACGGGCCACGACGGCTCGATCAGCACCATCCACTCGAACTCGCCGCGAGATTCGCTCTCACGCCTGGAGACCATCACGATGATGGCCGGGATGGAGCTCTCGCCCCGATCCGTTCGTGAGCAGATCTCCTCGGCGATCCAGCTCATCGTGCACCAGTCCCGGATGAAGGACGGCACGCGCCGGGTCACGCACGTGACCGAGGTCGCGGGCATGGAGAGCGACGTGATCACGCTGCAGGACCTGTTCGCCTTCGATTACTCGGCCGGGATCGACGACGAGGGCCGCATGCGAGGGCGCCTGAAGTCCACCGGGTTGCGGCCGAAGTTCATCGAGAAGCTCGCGGAGCGCGGCGTCTTCGTGGACGCCGAGACCTTCGCCCTGGAGCCCAAGGGGAGCCGCTGATGCAGGCGCTGCTCGCGGTCGAATTCTGGACGGGTCCGATGGCCCAGATCGTGGTCGTGGCCCTGGTGGGCCTGGCCGCGTTCGTCGTCGGCTGGCTGCTGTTCGGCACGGCGATCAGGGCCAAGAGCGACCGCGAGATGGCGGCGCGCATGGCCTCCGTGGCTCGGCCGAACTCCCAGCCGGTGGCGGCCTCGGACAACCGCCCCGGCACCGGATGGATCCCCGAGCGTGTGAGCTCGTTCGGGCGTCGTTTCGCGGACTCGCGCGGGTTCAGCGCGCGCGTGGATGCGGAGCTCGAAGCGGCCGGCATGAGCATCCGTGTCGGGGAGTTCGTCGTGATCTCCGTGGGCGCGGCCCTGTTGGGGGCCGTGCTCGGCGCGGCACTCCTGCGCAAACCGTCCATGGCGCTCCTCGTGGGCGGGGTTGCCGGCCTGGGACCATGGTTCTTCCTGCGGACGGCCATCAAGAAGCGCGCGGAGAAGTTGCGAGATCAGCTGCCCGACGTCCTCACCATCATGGCGAGCTCGTTGCGCGCCGGCCACAGCTTCATGCAATCCCTGGACACCGTCGCCAAGGAGATCCCGCAGCCGGCCTGCCTGGAGTTCCAGCGCGTTGTGGCCGAGATCCGGCTGGGCCGCGCCACGGAGGAGGCCCTCGAGGCCCTGGCCGAGCGCGTGGGCAGCGATGACTTCCGCTGGGCGGTCCTGGCCGTCAACATCCAGCGCGAGGTCGGCGGGAACCTGGCAGAGATCCTCGACAACGTGGCCGACACGCTGCGCGAGCGGGCGATGATGCGCCGACAGATCCAGGTCCTCACCGCCGAGGGTCGGCTGTCCGCGTGGGTGCTCGCCTTGCTGCCGGTCGGGATCGGTACCTACCTCTTCCTGTCCAACCCCAGCTACATCGGGCTCCTCGTCACTACCCGAATCGGCCTCTTCATGCTGGGCGGCGCCTTGGGCCTGCTCGGCGTCGGGGTCGCCTGGATGAGAAAGATCGTGAACATCGATGTCTGAGATCTTGCTCGTGCTCGCCGTCGCCAGTGTGTTCTTCGCCATCCTGCTCGTCGGCGTGGCCCTGGAGGGCGCACAATCCGAGCGCAAGCGCGCCGTGCGCATGCTCGAGTCGCAGGTGTCGGGCTCGCTCGACCAGCCGGTCGACCTGCGCGAACGATCCATGAGCGAGGGCTTCGGCTCGCGCGTCATGGTCCCCATCGTGTCGCGCGCCGGAAGGATCGCGCGCCGCATCACTCCGATCGATGCTCGCGAGCGATTGACGAAGAAGCTCCAGGTCGCGGGGAGCCCGCTGGGGTGGGACGCCGAGCGCGTGCTGGCGTTCAAGGTCATCGGCGCCGTCGGGGGCGTGGTCGGCGGCCTGGCCGCCATCGGGATCATGCACCCGACACCGTTCGTCGCCATCGTCATCATGGGGCTGCTGACCTTCGTCGGATTCGTCGTGCCGGACTCCGTCTTGAACCGAAAGGTCGAGGAACGCCAGCGCGAGATCCTCCGGACCCTCTCGGACACACTGGACCTGCTCACGATCAGCGTCGAGGCAGGGCTGTCGCTCAACGCGGCCATCGCGCAGGTCGTCCACAACGTTCCCGGCGTCCTTTCCTCGGAGTTCGCGCGCATGCTCCAGGAGATCCAGCTGGGCGTGCCACGCTCGGACGCGTTCCGGCACCTGGCGGACCGCACCGATGTGGATGAGCTCAACGCCTTCGCCCTCGCGATGATCCAGGCCGACGTCTTCGGCGTTTCGATCGCGAGCGTCCTGCGTACGCAGGCGCAACAACTCCGCATCAAGCGTCGGCAGCGAGCCGAGGCGAAGGCCCAGCAGACCCCCGTGAAGATCGTCTTCCCGCTCGTGCTGTGCGTGTTGCCGGCGTTGTTCGTGGTCATCATCGGGCCCGGCGCCATCCGCATCTTCCAGAGCTTCAGCTAGCTCGAAGGCCCCACCCGGTCTCCGCGGCCGACTTCTTGGGCTCATCGCCGTCTTCAGATGGCATCGGGCGGGCCAACCCGCTATCGTCACGGCACAGGGTCGTCGCCCGGAGGCTCGTTGCCTTCCCCGGTCCCGGCCGCGCAAGACGAGAGGCGCGCATTGCAGGGTCGCTACGAGGAAGCCATGCTCGGTGAGGCTGAGCACGGCGCTGCGCCGCGGACGGAGATCACGGGCGCGGTCTCCGGCACGTCCACGCGGGCCGCCTATCGCCGCCTGTATCGAGCCGTGGCGCTCACGGACGCTCTCGCCATCGGCGCCGCGCTCCTGGCCGCCTACTGGCTGCGCTTCGGGTTCCGATCCCCCCAGCCGTATTTCGTGTGGGTGCTCGTGGGCACCCCCGTGGTGATGGTGGTGGCCTACCAGGCGTTCCACCTGTACGACGCCTACCGGTATACGCCCGCCGAGGAATTCCGCCGGATCATCCTGGCGGTCTCCATGGGGTTGTTCGCCATCCTTGCCCTGGCGTTCGCGTCCAAGACCGACTATTCGCGACAGTGGCTCGCCGCGTCCTGGGCGCTCGCGATCGTGGCCGCGCTCGCGTCCCGACGCTTGTGGCACAAGCGGATCGGCCGGGGTCGGCGCGACGGGTCCCTCGCCTTCCCAACGCTCGTGGTCGGCACGAACGAGGAGGCGGAGCATCTGGTGGAGCTCATGCAGCTCCCTTCCTTCGGGTTCCGCCCCATCGGGATGGTCGCGACCGCAACGGAGAGCTCGGACGAGGAGGGACCGAACTTCCCGGTGCTCGGCTCGGTATCGCAGCTGCGCGACGTCATCCGCGAGGTGAGCGCCGAGTGCGTGTTCGTTGCCTCCTCCGCGCTCTCGGGGCAGGAGATGGGCCACGTCGCGAAGGCGGTCCGCCTCGAGGGGGTCGAGGTCCGGATCACGGCCACGCTGCCCGAGGTGCTCTCCTCTCGTGTTGCAGTGCAATCACTCGGGGGGGTTACTGCGCTGTCCCTGCGACCGGTGCGCCTGAGCGGTACGCAGGCAGTGGTGAAGCGCGTGTTCGATGTCATCGTGGCGGGCGCGATCGCGGTCGTCCTGTCGCCGGTGCTCGCCATCGTGGCGCTGGCCGTGCGTCTCACGTCCCCGGGGCCTGCCTTGTACCGAGCCACGCGGGTGGGCCAGCGCGGCCGTCCCTTCACGATGTTGAAGTTCCGCACCATGCGCGTCGGCGCCGACTCCATGGTGGAGGGCCTCAGGGCCCAGCACGGGGTCAACGACCTGATGTTCAAACTCCCGCGTGACCCACGGGTGACGCCGGTGGGGCGCTTCCTCCGCCGATGGAGCCTCGACGAACTGCCGCAGCTGTTCAACGTGATCCGGGGTCAGATGAGCCTCGTGGGTCCGCGCCCTCCGCTGCCCCAAGAGGTCAACCGCTACGAGGACTGGCAGTTCGATCGCCTGGAGGTCCCGCCCGGCATCAGCGGGCTCTGGCAGGTCAGCGGCCGCAGCGACCTGTCCTTCGACGACTGCGTCCGCCTCGATCTCTTCTACGTCGAGAACTGGTCGCTCGCCTACGACCTGTACATCCTCGTGAAGACCGTCCCGGTGTTGTTGTCGCGCCGCGGCGCCTACTGAGGAGCGTCGAGGACGCGAACCCGCCCGGAGCGACGCCGGGTCCCGGCGACCCGACGCTTCGGGTCGGCCCGCTCTGTGACGTAGCGTGCCGTGGTCAGCCAACCGTCGGCAGCGTCGTAGTCCCCAGAAGCAACGGCCTCGGCAAAGGCCTGCTCGATGCGATCGATCGTGGACGCGCGGAGCTTCACTTCTGTGGTATCGGCCCCGCGACCAGGGAACTGAAGCGTTTGACCAGCGGTCCGAAGGGCGGATGCCAGATATTGGTCCTTCGGCTAGTTGCTACGCGTAGCCCGAACGCCCTATCATCTCGTCGGTAGTTCGTAGGACACGTACGGGGATCCGTACGACGTCAGGGCGACAGAAGGGAACGGCGATGAAGAGGATGGCCGCAGTGTTCGCGGGTGCCATGGCGCTCGTGACCACGTTGGCGGGCTCCGCCCTGGCCTATTCCACCGCTCCACCCCCCACCACGGTGGTCAAGGGGAACGGCGGCGGTACGGCCTTCACGGGCGGGAACGTCTCAATGGCCGCGATCGTCGCGGTGGTGCTGTTGGTGGTCGGCCTGGGTGCGCTCCTCCTCGCCCGGCGTCGCTCAGCAAGCCAGGCGTAGCCGCAACGACCAGCGGAAACGAAGATCGTGAGGCGCCCCGGCGAGCCCGGGGCGCTTCTGCATGCCGGCTCGGAAATCTCCGAAGTGGCCTTAGCTCAGGGGACGGATCAGGTTCCGCCACCAACTCAACGGGATCGTTGCCCCGAAGCGCACCTCGAGCGTAACCGGTCCTCGCGGTTGCCCGCTCCACACGGCCGTCGCGCCGTTCACCTGCATCGGCTCGCTCGTCCAGCTGATCCTCGTGCCCGCGGGAGCGTGGATCGTCGCCCGGAACGACGTGGGGTGGACCGTGGTCTGGGGGAGGATCCTCAGGCGATAGGACCCACCCGTGTCGTTCCCGCTCCAGGCGTCGTTCCGGGACGTGACCAGGTGCAAGGAACGCGTACTGCCCGCCGGCACGACCATGACGTCTTGGTACCAGGCATGGCCCAGCTCGGATCCTACGCGCAGCTGGGCGTCCCTCCCGTCGCGCTGGGCTTCTTCCAGCCCGCAGGGTCCGGGGCAGGACACCGTGATCAGGTTCGCCGCCTCCCCTCGACGGTACCCGGGCGTGGCCGGGTTGATCACGTCGCCCGGGATGGGCGTGTCGGGGGCTTCGTTGTGGAGCGTGACATCCGTGGTCGCGAAGGCCTGTCCCTTGCCGCCCAGCTGGACGTCGTAGTCCACGGCCCTGCGCACGTAATAGTCGATCTTGCTGGCGGCCACGTTGTTCACGACCACCGAGAGGAGATCCTCGCCGGGAGCGGTGGCGAGGGCGCCGTCCCGACCGGCCGTGTGCAATCCCTGTTCGAATGAGGGATCCGTGCTGAACACCTTGAGGTTGCCGTTCGCCACCGCGCGCCCGATGGCCTTCAGCTTGGGGAGCGCCTCACCCGGCTGGGCCAGGAACTCCTCGAACGCGGCCCCCGCTACCGCGCCGAGGACTCCTTTGCGTACCTTCCCCTGGTTCGCGAAGCGGATGTACGCCTCGTTCGTGGTGAAGTCGACGAGGTTGGAGGCATCCACCGTGACACCGAGGGAGGGGATGGTGGCCGGCCCGGTGACCTTGAACAACTCCTGGAGCGCGAACGGGTCGGCGCTGAGGACGCCGTCGAGTTGCGTGCCGGTGCTCACGAGGTAGTTCGACAGGGCGGCGCGTGCCGCCGAGGGGAAGTCGGGGGTCATGTTGAGATCGCGGAATGATCCGGCCCCGCCGTAAGCGTCGTAGTTCCTGCGGTAGTCCGGGTTGGGGGCGGGCACCTGGTCGGGGCGCAGCTGCGGCAGGGTGAGGACGCCGCGGAACGGCGAGACGGAGATCCGGCCGGCGTCGGCGGTGAGGATCGCGAACGCGCCCCAGATCCCTCCGGTCCCTCGCTGCTCCGCCGGGCTCTCGGCCACGAGGAGATAGTGGCGCGGCCCGTCGGCGCCCGCGAACGCCGGGAACGCCCCCAGCAGCTCGGAGGCCGAGCGCAAGGATGTCGCGGCCTCGATCACCTGCTGGCGGGCGTCCAGACGCGCGGTCGCCACTGGGCCGACGAGGAGCGTGGAGGGGGTGGCGTCGATCGCGGCGAGCGCCGCGTCGGCGTGAGCTTCGGCCGAGGCGACCTCGTCGGTGAGCGTGGCGATGGCTGCGACCGGAATCGTCCCGTCCCGGGGGGCGAGCGACCCGATTCCGTCGGGGAGTCCGTCGACCGCGCCGGCCAGCTGGGATCCCGCCATCGAGAGCTCTCGTCCCGCGGTTGCGGTACCCGCCGCCACGTCCAGGTTGCGGCCAAGGATCGGCACCGCGCGCACGACGCGGGCGAGCCCGCCCGAGGCTCGGTCCTCTGCCGTCGAGAAGGTCGCCCCGGCACCGGCGAACGCGTCCGTTGCTCGTGCGAGGTCGCCGTCGGCGAGCGACCGTTTCCCCGCCTTGAGCTCGTCCGCTCCCCGTTTGAGCTCCGATCGCACCCCGAGTGACGCCACGAGGGTGAGGGCGCCCAGCACCAGCGCGAGGGCGGCGAAGGCGGAGAGGAACCAGCCGACAAGGCGAGGCCAGCGCCGCCGCGGCTTCCGCGCGCGAGGGTCGTCCCCGGCATGGGTCGGCGGGGCATGCTCGGGCATCTCGGCGCGGGTGGGTATCTCCATCAGCTGCGATGGCACCGGGGGAACTCCGGGCGGGCGAGCCGCCCCGGACCGCGCCAACGACCGAAGCCTATCATCGCCTCCCCAGGCCTCCCTACCTAGGGACAAGGGCGGATCGGAGCCACTGCTAGGCTCTGCGGCCATGAGTGAGGTGGCCTATCAGGGGGAGCCCGGCGCCTACAGCGAGCGGGCCGTCCGCGCGCTCTTCCCCGACGCCCATCCCATGCCGTGCGAGACCGTGCGACTCGTGTTCTCGCGGGTCACGAGCGGGGAGGCCGCCTATGGCGTGGTCCCGTTGGAGAACTCGCAAGCGGGTTCGGTGAACGAGACCTACGAACTGCTGCAGCACACGGCCCTGCTGCACGTGGTGGGGGAGGTCTTGGTGCGGATCGACCACGCGCTGCTCGGCCCTCCCGGGGCTCGCCTCGAGGGGGTGCGCCGAGCCCATTCTCATTGGCAGGCGCTCGCACAATGCGAGGAGTTCTTGGCGGCGATGGGGATCGAGGCCGTCCCCGTGAACGATACGGCGGGCGCCGCGCGGATGGTGGCCGAGACGGGTGACCCCGCGCAGGCGGCCGTGGCCGGCGTGGAGGCGGGCAAGCGGTTCGGACTCGCGGTACTGGCCGAACGCATCCAGACGGAGAAGGAGAACCTCACGAAGTTCGCCGCCATCGGCAGCACGGACCCGCATCTTGGGGTCCCCGACAAAACCTCGCTGGTGATGGCGGTCTCCGACGAACCCGGGTCGCTGCTCGCCTCGCTCCAGCCCTTCGCCGTACGTGAGATCAACCTGCACAAGCTGGAGTCCCGTCCTCGCCGAGGCAAGCCGTTCGAGTACGTGTTCTACGTCGACCTCATGGCGGCCGCCGACGATCCGCAGGTGAAGTCTGCCCTCACAGACGTCGCGGTTCACACGTCGCTCCTGCGGGTCCTCGGGTCCTACCGAGCCGCCGGCGAGCCCGTCTGAGCGAACGCCGGGGGGAATTAGGATGCGACGTATGGCCGGTCGCTTCCCCACGCTTCCCCGCTCCACCGTGGCGCTCATCCTCGGGGTGGTTGCCGCGCTGCTGGTGGCGGGGGTGGGGTTCGCGATGGTCCGGCCATCGGCTGGTTCGGGCGGGGGGGCGTCGCTTCCGCCGCGCGGAGGTGTGAAGACGCCCGGGCCCGTGAACACGAAGGTGCAGGGCCTCACGACGTTCCGGGGGAACCTCTCACGCTCGTACTACGGCGAAGGCCCGGTGCCTGGCGACCCCGTGATCCGCTGGCGGGAGCCCCAGAACAAGCTGTGCAGCACGTCGATCGTGGGGCTGGACTCGAGCGAATGGTGCGGCACCGGATGGACCGGGCAGCCCAACGTGATCCAGTCGCCGGGGGGCGGCGTCGAGGTGCGCGAAGGCGCCTACGACGGGAAGTACCACTTCCTCGACGGGCGGACGGGCCAGCCCACCAGGCCCGACCTCGTGACGCGCGACCTCGCGAAGGGTTCGGCGACCTCGGACCCCGACGGCTTCCCCCTCTACTACGGGGGCTCGAGGGACAATTACCTCCGGGTGATCGCGCTGGACCGGTCCGCCCCGGAGGTGCTGTGGGAGTTGAACGCCGACACGTCGGCGACCGATCCACTCCGCAACAACGATTGGGACGGGGCGCCGCTCGTCGTCGGCGACTATCTGCTGGAGGGCGGCGAGAACGGCTGGTTCTACGTGATCCGGCTCCATCGAGGCTACGACGAGCAGGGACTCGTTGAGGTCCATCCGAAGGTGGTCGCCACGATCGCCGGCTTCGATGACCAGCTCCTGTCCGACCTCGGGGACCGAGAGGTTTCGATCGAGAGCTCCGTGGCGTTCCGCGACGGCGTCGCCTACTTCGCGAACTCGGGGGGCCTCGTCCAGGGGTGGGATATCTCGGGATTGCTCGCCGGCGGGTCCGACTACCACCAGGTGTTCCGCTTCTGGACCGGCGACGATACGGACGCTACGGTCGTGATCGACCAGCAGGGATACCTGTACCTCGCGAGCGAGTACCAGCGGTTCAACGAACGTTCCCGCGAGGTCGGCCAGCTGATGAAGCTCGATCCGTCGCGCCCCGACGACCCCTTGGTGTGGAGCCTCCCGGCGCGTCAGATCGGGTTCGAGGGAGCGGGGGGCAGCTGGTCCACTCCCGCCCTCTACGGCAACCGGGTGTTCTTCACCACCGCCGCCGGCCGCGTGCTCGAGGTCGACCGCGTCACGGGGAAGATCCTGTGGGAGGTCCACGTGAGCGCCCCGTCCATCGGCTCACCCGTGGTGGTGGACGGCGTCTTGATCCAGGGCGATTGCGCGGGCGATCTCTACGCCTGGAACATCGCGGACGCTTCTCAACCGCCGGGGCTCATCTGGAAGCTCAACCTGAACGGGTGCATCGAATCCACGCCCGCCGTGTGGCACGGATGGCTCTACCTCGGCACCCGGGAGGGCTACGTCTTCGGACTCGCCGACGCACGGGCGAAGTAGCCCTCCTCACAGCAGGCCGGGGAACCGCTGGTGTATCGAGGCCGTCTTCCACAGCGCGATCGCGACCGTCGCGGCGGCGAGGGCGACGCAACCGATCGCGAAGCTCACGCGCTCGTCGCGCAGACGCCCGAAGCCCTCGGCCGCGTAGCCTGCGAACAGACCGGCCACGAAACCGCCCGCGTGGGCGCGCCAATCGATGGCGCCACCCGAGGAGAATCCGATGAGCGCGTTGATCAGGATCAGGGTCACCGCCATGCGCAGGCGGGCGGCCGCTACTGGCGTGTGGCGCCGTCGCCAGTTGAAGGCGACGAACGCGCCGAAGATGCCGAAGATCGCGCCCGAGGCCCCCACGGCCACCGCTGGGATCACCACCTGTCCGTTCGCCAACACGTCGAACGTGACGAACGCGTAGGAGACCGCGCCTCCGAACAGGCCCGTCAGCACGTACAACAGCGAGAAGCGCACGCGGCCGAACTCTTCTTCCATCACGCGTCCGAAGATCCAGAGTGCGTAGGCGTTGAACGCGAGGTGGATCAGCCCTGCGTGCAGGAACATGGACGTGAACAGCCGCCAGTACTGGCCCTCGGCGATCCCGACGACCCCCGTCGGCGTGGGCCAGGCGGCAACCGACCCGCCCAGCCTCACGAGTTGGTTCGAGTTCGGCCCCCCGAACAACGAGCCGGGCCCGCCCACCACCACCTCCACCACGTACATCGCCACGATCGCGCCGAGGATGAGCACGGTGACGGAGGTGGACCGTGCGTTGGCGACGGCGATGCGACGCCCCGGTCCCTTGCGGAACTCCCGGCGCGCTTCGCTCACGCACGTGGGGCAGTGGTAGCCCACGGGCGCCTGCACCATGCAATCCGTGCAGATGGGACGGCCGCAGCGCGTACAGCGGATGCCGGTGGCGACCGCTGGGTGGCGATAGCAATACTGCGTGGTGGGCGGCGGCGGCATGGTGTCCTGCGGATCCATGGGCACCATGCTACGGGCCCGAGCGCTACGCGGGGGTGTGGGACTCGTGCTCGTGCGGGTCGACGTGGACCGAGGCGCCGGCGAGCCGAGGCACGTGCTCGAGGAGCTCCTCGCGCACCCGTTCGGCGACCTCGTGCCCGTCCTGCACCGACAGGGTCGCCTCCACGTCGATGCTGAGCTCGGTGAGCAGCTGATGCCCGGTCCAGCGCGCGCGGGTGTCGCCCACGTGCTCGACCCCGGCGACGGAGGCCGCCACCTCCTGGATCAGGGCGATCGTCTGCTCGTCGGTCCCGTCGAGGACGCGATGGATGACGGCGCGCGCGGCCTGGACAAGCGTCCAGAAGATCACGACGGTGATGGCGAGCCCGATCAGCGGGTCGGCACGCGGGAACCCGGCGAGTACCGCGAGTGCCGACCCGATCACGGCCAGAGACGTGAGCCCGTCGGTGCGGGCGTGGAGGCCGTCGGCCACCATCGCGGCCGAGCCGATCGAGCGGCCCACGCGGATGCGGTACAGCGCCACGGCCTCGTTGCCGATGGCGCCCACGGCCCCTGCGGCCAGGAGCCACCCGACGTGGTCGACCGGCTGGGGATGGATCAGCCGGCCGACGGCCTCGGCGGCGGCCACCACGGCTGAGACGAGGATCACGGCGACGATCACGACGCCCGCGAGATCCTCCGCTCGGTGGTACCCGTAGGAATATCGCCTCGTGGGAGGCCGCCGCGCCAGGCGGAAGGCGATCAGCAGCGGGATGGCGGTCAGGGCGTCCGTGAAGTTGTGGATCGTGTCCGCGAGGAGGGCCACCGAGCCCGTGGCAGACACGATGAGGAGCTGCATCAACGCCGTCCACAGCAAGGCGATAAGGGAGATCCAGGTGGCGCGGACGCCCCTGCGGGTCGCGATCGTTGCGGCGTCGACCGGACCGAAGTGCTCGTGGCGGTCCCCGGCTTCCTGCGGCTGGTCGTGTCGATGGGGGTGGTGGTGTTGCGCGTCCGGCTCTCGCATCCGGAGGCGATGATAGCCCCCGGAGGTTGTCGGCCCAGGAGGTCAATCCCCGGTGTTGGGCAGCGCGTCGAGCTCTCGCATGACCTGCGCGGGGTCGAACAGCGGCGCCCAGCGATCGGCGATGCGCCCGTCCGTGCCGATCAGGAACAGCCTGGGCTCCCGGAGGTCGCCGTTGCGGTAGAGCCAATCGGCCGCGGCCTTGTTCAGGACGCTCTTCTGGTAGTCCTTCCAGATCTCGATGTGGATGTAGGAGGCCGCATCGGGGTGGGCGTCGGCCATCGCCTGCAGGGCATCGGTCGTCGGCCCGCAGAAGCGGCTGGTGCAGTACAGAGGGGTCGCGAACAACGCAAGGATGGGCTTGCCGGCTCGCAGCGCCTTCGCGATGGTCGTCCCGTGCAGCTCGGGGTCGGGGATCGCGGCGCCGTCCTGGGCCCTCGAATCGATCGCCGAGCGAGGCACGCCTTTGGAGGCCACCGTGAGGTTCTGGGTGCGCAGGGCCGCGTCGCCCGGCGCCGGCAGCGCGGGCTTCGACGCCACCGGGAAGGCGCTCGTGAGGACCTGCTTCCCGACGCCCACGACGTCGGCCGTCACCTGGACCTGCCACGTGCCCGGCTCGTCGAACACGACGTGCTGCGCCTGATACACGCCCCGGGCGGTCGCCGCGTCCGTGATGGCCGGCCCAGTCCCATCCATCTGGGTCCCTGGGGTGCCGAGGTACGTGGCGGTCGCCGTCGGGCCCGGCTCTGGGGTGGCGGAACCGTTCGTTCCGAGGTACGTGAACGCAAGTGGCACCTCGCCGAAGCTCACCAGTTGCACGCCGTTCGTCGTGGTGGACAGCACCCCTACCTCGACGCGCTGGGGGGTATGGATGTACAGATCGGTGGTGGCCACCTCGATGGCGAACGTGGACGCGCCGCTCGAGACCGGCGTCGAGGGGGCGGCGGCGTCCGTGCTTTTGCTGCACGCCGCGGCGAGCGTGAGTAAGGCGAGCGCGAGCAGGGAGGTCCGACGGTCCTTCATGGGCTCCATCTTCTCCTACGGCACCCGCGAGCGTCCGGTTCGGTGCTCGCCCGCGGTCTCGAACCTGATCAGCCACCGCTTCCGCTCGTCGTGGCTGCCGTAGCCGCCGATGCCGCCGCCGGCGTGCACGACCCGATGACACGGGACGAACAGCTCGATCGGGCAGCGGCGAAGGGCATTGCCCGCAGCCCTGCCGCCGCGGGGGGTGCCCGCCATCGCGGCCACGTCCCCGTAGGTCCACAGCTCGCCGAACGGGATCGTGGCCGTCGTCGCCAGCACCCGGCGGCCGAACCCCGTGCCAGCCCGGCCGAGGTCCACGGGGGTCGAGAACGCGCGGATGCGACCCCCGAAGTAGTCACGGACCTCCCGACGCACGTCCGCGAGATCCGCGCCGGATCGCACGACGGGGACGTCATAAAGCTCCCCCAAGCGGTCCCCGAACGCCCGCGGGTCGTCGTGCTCGGACGCGAATTCCGTGGCGATCACGCCGTCTGCAGAGCACGCAACGCAGAACGACCCGATGGGGGTGGGCACGCGCACCAACCGCAGGGGCTCCCTCACGGAGGCACCATCACGCGGCCTCATCACACGGGGGGCCAGGGGAAGGGGCGATCCAGCTCCGGCCGGGGGAGCACGCGGCCGGCGATCAGGGATCGCAGGCGCCGGCGCAGCGCCTGCGTTTCCTCCGGATCGAGCAGGGCCCCGAGCTCGGCGCCGACGGGGTCCCGAGGATCGTCGAGCCCGGCGCCGAATCGCCGGAGGTCCTCGAGGCGCGCGGCGTCGATCGGCTCACCCGCGTGGTCCCAGATGACGGTGCGCAGCTTGTCGTCCACGTTGAAGCACACGCCGTGATCGATCAGGAAGATGGAGCCGTCCTCGCCCAAGAGGCAGTGGCCTCCTTTCCGATCGGCGTTGTTGATCACGGCGTCGAAGAGGGCGACGTCGACGAACGTGTCTTCATGCTCCTCCTGCAGGGTGAAGTAGTGCTGCCCCGGGTCGAAGGCGACGAAGAGCTGCGCCGAGCCGACCCCCTCCGGTCCGTCGCGAAGGATCGTGGGCGGCACGTTGGGCCACCCCAGGGCGCGCGCCACGACGTAGGCGGCCACCTCACGCTGCGCGAGGGTCCCCTCGGGGAAATCCCACAACGGGATCTCTCCACGGCGCGGCTTGTAGATCGCGAGGACCGACTCCTCGGAGGTCTCGGCCTTCGTGAGGAACGTGTAGTTGGACGAGTTGGGCATCAGTCCAAGGATCGTCAGCTCGCCGCGGGCGAGCGCGCGAGGCACCGCGGGATCGATCAGTCCCGCTTCGAGTGCCCGTTCATCGCGGGACACGCGTGTCCTTCCGGATCCATTGGGTTCCCGCAGTACTGGCAGGCGGGCCGCCCCCGTTCCACGGCCTCGGACCCATGGCGGGACAACGCCAGCATCTGCTCGGTGCTGGCCCAGATCCGGATCGTCTGCGGTTCCTCGGCGAGCAGCGAGCGAGGGTCGTCGTCCTCCACCTCCGGCTGGAACTCCTCGACCTCGAGTTGGAAGAGGCGGCGCTCCTGGTCGAACCCGATGGACAGCCGGCCCGCGCGCCAGAGCGGGTCGACCGGAGTCTCCAGCTCCATCAGCTGATCGCCGGGCCCGAGTCCCGTCTCGACGTCGAGGTCGGCCAGCAGGTCAAGGACCGAGGCCGCCAGGAGCTGCACCTGTTGCTTCTCCACGATCACGCTGACGACTTGATCGCCGTGGCGGGCCTGGATGTAGAACGTGCGAGCACCGGGTTCGCCCACGGCATCGGCGGTGATGCGATCGACGGGTCCGAGCTCCATGGCGTTCTATCCTCGCAGGTTCCTACCGGCGCGAGTGGGCGGCTGACGCGTCTCCCACGGGGGTGTCGCGCCCTTGGGTCCGAAGCGATCGAGGCCCCCGGCGTCGTTCATCAGCAGCACGTGAGGACGCCCGCCGGATACGACATGGACCACAGAGACGGATGCGGTGTCGACCACGATCCGTTGGAAGGCGTCAAGGGGAGCGCCGAGGTACCGACCGAGGATCAGCCTCGCGACGTCCCCGTGGGTGGCGACGGCGATCCGGCCCCGGGGGTGGCGCCGCGCGATCGCGTCCATCTCCGCGCCGGCCCGGTCCCACGCCTCCGCGAAACTCTCGCCGCCGGGGAAACGGAAGGTGGACGGCGCGGTCTGCACCTGCGCCCACGCCTTGTTCCGCCGCAGCCGGGCGAGCGTCTTCCCGGTCCATGAACCGGCGTCCATCTCGATGAGGCCCTGCCGCTCGGCCACCGTGAGGCGATGCGCCGCCGCCAGCGGCTCCACGGTCTGCCGGCAGCGTTCGAGAGGGCTCGAGTAGATGGCCGTGAGCCGCACCGAGGCGAACCGCTCGGCGAGGACACGGGCCTGCTCCTGCCCCCGATGGTCCAGCTCGATCCCCGTTGTGCGGCCGTACAGCGTGGTGCCGGTCTGTCCCGTGAGCCCGTGCCGGATGAGGAAGAGTGTGGTCATCGGCCCGCAGCATACGGGTGCCTAGGCGGGCGGCGCGAGCGGGATGGTCACGACGAAGGTCGACCCTCGGCCCAGCTCGCTCGTGACGTGGACGTTGCCGCCGTGGTTCTCCGCCACGTGCCTGACGATGGACAGGCCGAGACCGGTGCCCCCCGTTTCCCGGGAGCGAGCCCGATCCACGCGGTAGAACCGCTCGAAGACCCGCGGGAGATCCCTCGTGGGGATCCCCGCCCCGTCGTCGCACACCGACAGGTGGACCACGTCGTCGTCCTCGGTGAGCTCGACACGCACGGTCCCTCCCCGCGGCGTGTACCGGACCGCATTGTCGATGAGGTTGCGCACCAGCAGGGAGAGGTCCCGGGAGGACCCCCGCACGCGCCCGGCGCGATGCGGGTCGACGACGAGGGCAAGACCAGCCTCCCGTGCGGCCGCTTCGAAGCGGCCCGCCTCGTCGTTGACGACCGTCTCGAGCCGCACGTCTTGATCGAGTTCGCTCCCTGTCTCGAGCCGAGACAGGTCGAGGAGGTCGGCGACGATGCGGGACAATCGCCGGGCGTCACGATCGAGTTGGGTCGCGAAACGCCGCACGGCAGCGGGGTCGTCCTGGGCCGCGTCGTGGAGGGTCTCCGCGGCCGCCTGGATGGTTGCCGCCGGTGTCTTCAGTTCGTGCGAGGCGTTCGCGACGAAATCGCGGCGGATGTGTTCGATGCGACGGGACTCGGTGACGTCGCGAACGACCACCAGCAGCGACCCGTCCGCGCCCGCCGGTGTCGCGGTGACCCGCAACCATCGTGTGGGGCTCCCGTAGGCAGCCTCGCAGCTCTCACCCTCCCCCGTGACGGCGACGCGTTCGACCAGATCTCGTGCGGCCATGGGTAGGAGCTGGTGGATCGTGGCGGGGCGCCTGCCGAGGTGTCGTGCGACGGCATCGTTGGCGAACGCGAGCCGCCCCCCGTCGTCCAGCAGCAGGATCCCTTCCTGCATGGTCGCCAGGATCAGGTCCTGAACGCGTCGGTCGTGTTTTGAGGAACGATCGATGCGCTCGAGCGCCGCCTCGGCCGCGGACGCTCGCTCCTGCGACCTGCTCAGGGCGTGAGCCCGAGAGCTCCGGCCGAGCGCGATGCCCGCCGCCACGGCGAGTCCCCCGACCACCACGGCCACGATCCATCCGAGACCGTCCATGGCGGCAGTGTAGGGTCTGCCCGATCCGTCCCGACGGGACACGTGAGCCGTTCATGTCGCGGCTGCTTCCCCTTCTTCTCCTGTTGTCCTCGTTCCCGGCCCGTTCATCGTGAGAGCGGCGTTCACGTTGCGTTCACGCTCGCGCAATCAGGTGTCCATGCCCAACTCCTAGCGTTCCCACGGGCGGACAACTCACGACGAGGAGGTCGAGATCGACATGGTGAAGCGAACCAGGGCCAGCGTGGTCGCGGCGGGGATGATCTTGGCGTTGGCCGCCGCCGCCTGTAGCAGCAACAACGACAGCTCCTCATCGGGTTCGAGCTCGTCTGGTGGCAGCTTCGACGGCGTGGCCCTGACGGGCGCCGGCGCGACGTTCCCCGATCCCATCTACGAGCAGTGGTTCCAGGACTTCCCGAGCGTCGAATCGGGCGCGCAGATCAACTATCAGGCGATCGGCTCGGGCGGTGGGGTGGAGCAATTCACCGCCCAGACCGTCGACTTCGGCGCGTCGGACGCCCCGTTGCAGTCCGACGAGATCGCGGCCCTCCCTGGCGATGCGATCGAGATCCCGACGGTGCTCGGCGGCGTGGCCGTCTCGTACAACGTCCCGGGCGTCGACGACGGGCTGAAGCTCGACGGCTCGACCGTGGCCGACATCTTCGCCGGCACGATCACGAAGTGGAATGACTCCGCGATCGCCGGCCAGAACGCCGGCGTCAGCCTTCCCGACATGGACATCAGTGTCGTGCACCGTTCCGACGAGTCCGGGACCACGTTCGTGTTCACCTCGTGGCTGTCCGACGAGAGCCCGTCGTGGAAGAAGGACGTGGGTGCGGACAAGGCGGTCCAGTGGCCGGCCGGGCAGGGCGGCGACGGGAACGACGGCGTCGCGGCTGCGATGACCCAGACGCAGGGCTCCATCGGGTACCTGTCGTTCGACTTCGCGCTCAAGAGCGACCTCCGGGTGGGTGCGATCAAGCGCGACGACGGCACCTACGTCGCACCGTCGATCGAGAGCATCAGCGCCGCGGGGGGCATCCTGAAGTTCCCCATCAGCCCGGACACCAACATCCTGAATTCCCCGGCCGAGGGCGCGTACCCGATCGCGAGCACGACCTACCTGCTCATCTACCTGGATCAGACGGATCAGTCCAAGGGGAAGACCCTCGTGGACTTCGTGACCTGGGCCCTGGGGCCCGGTCAGGACACGGCGACGCAGTTGAACTACTCTCCGCTACCGACGGAGATCGCGCAGGGGGGACTCGCGCAGCTGGCAAAGGTCTCCTACCAGGGCACTCCGATCCAAGCATCGTCGAACGTGACCGGCTAGGGGTTCCATGGAGTCAGGCGGCCTGATCGCAGCCGAGGGAGCGCCGCCCATCGGGCGGCGCTCCCAGGTCGTGGACAGGGCCTTCAGATGGACCACGGCGGTGGTCGCCGCCGGCCTGATCCTGCTGCTGATCGCCCTGATCCTCGAGCTCATCGACGGCAGCTCCAGGATCTTCTCCACGTTCGGATTCTCCTTCTTCACGGGGACCGACTGGAACACGGTGGCGGGGCGGGAGTCGTTCGGCGCTTTGCCCTTCGTGTACGGCACGCTCGTGACCTCGTTCGTGGCCGTGGTGCTGGCGGTCCCCGTATCCGTAGGGCTCGCCCTGCTGCTCAACGAGGTCCGTTCGGGGTGGGTGAGCAACCCCCTGGCCACGTTCGTCGACGTGCTCGCGGCGATCCCGAGCATCGTCTACGGACTATGGGGGCTGTTCATCCTGAAGCCGTTCCTCGACAAGTACATCGAGCCGTTCATGCACACCACGCTGGGGTGGATCCCCGTGGTCGGCAAGCTCTTCTCCGGCAACACGGTCGGTCCGGACCTGTTCAGCGCCGGCGTGATCTTGGCGATCATGATCATCCCGATCGTCACGGCGGTCACGCGGGAGGTCGTGGCCACCGTGCCGCGAGACCTCCGTGAGGCCGCCAAGGCCATCGGCGCGACGCGCTACGAGACCACACGCATCGCGGTCCTGCCGTATGCGCGCAGCGGCATCGTCGGGGCGACCATGCTTGGGCTTGGCCGAGCGCTCGGCGAAACGATCGCGGTCTCGTTGCTCGTCGGCAACACCACGCGGATCAGCACGAGCCTCTTCGGCGCCGGCGTGACGATCCCTTCGTGGATCGCGAGCAGCTTCCGCGACGCCACCAGCGTCGGCCTGCATCGTTCCGCCTTGCTTGGGCTGGCGCTGATCCTGATCGCCTTGACGTTCGGGTTCGCGGCGCTGTCGCGCGTCCTCGTGGGCCGCGACCCGCGTATCTCCGTGAGCGCGACCGTCGAGGTGGCGGTCGCGGAGGCCGAAGAGGGCCGCGGAGGGAGGGATCGATGAGCGCGATTGCCGTCGCGACCGCGCCGTCGCTGCTCGCGGGGAAGGTGAGCGGGCGCCGCCGAACCAAGGACCGGGCGTATGGGGTCTTCATGATCGCGTGCGCGATCCTCGTCTTCATCCCGCTCGCCCTGATCATCGGCTACGTGGTGATGCGGGGCTGGTCGGCGCTCACCGTCAACTTCTTCACGAAGGAGCCCGCTGGACCGCTCAATCCCTCGGCGGGAGGGATCGTGCAGTCGTTCATCGGCACCGCCATCATCACGGGGATGGCCGCGGCCATCTCGATCCCCTTGGGGCTGCTCGCGGCCGTGTACCTCGCGGAGTACGGGCGCGGACGATTCGCCGGCGCGGTGCGCTTCGTAGCCGAGGTGCTCCTATCCACCCCGTCCATCATCGCCGGCGCGTTCATCTGGGCCGTGGTGGTCGTGTGGATGGGCAGCTTTTCGGCGATCGCCGGGGCGCTCGCGCTCGCGTTCTTGATGTGGCCCATCATCACGCGCGCCACGGAAGAGATCCTGCGTCTGGTTCCCAACGAGCTGCGCGAGGCGGGGCTCGCGCTCGGGCTACCGCGCTGGAAGGTGATCGTGAGGGTGGTGATCCCCACCGCGGGAGCAGGCATCCTGACCGCTATCATGCTCGCCGTCGCCCGCGGACTGGGAGAGACCGCGCCGCTCCTGCTCACCACCCTGGGCAGCAACTTCATCAACTTCGATCCGACGAAGACGACGGACTCGGTGACGCTGCGCCTGTACGCGTACGCTCGAACGCCCGTGGAGGCGCTGCACACGATCGCCTGGGGCGGGGCGATCACGCTGCTCGCGTTCGTGCTCGCGCTGTCGATCGGCGCCCGCTATGTCAGCCACCGACAACGGAAGAGGCTCTCGTGAGAAGGATCGAAGCATCGGGTCTCAACGCGTGGTTCGGCGCCGCCCACGTCTTGCAGGACGTGAACGTGGTGGCCGAGCCGAAGACGGTCACCGCCATCATCGGCCCGTCCGGATGTGGCAAGTCCACCCTCGTTCGCTGCATGAACCGCATGCACGAGGAGGTGCAGGGAGCCAGGGTCGAAGGGAAGATCCTCTTCGACGGTCAGGACATCTACGGCTCCGACGTCGACCCGGTCGAGGTGCGCCGGCGCATCGGGATGGTCTTCCAACGCCCGAATCCGTTTCCCACGATGAGCATCTTCGACAACGCCGTCGCGGGCGCGCGGCTGGGGGGCGGCCGGATGTCCAAGGCAGACCTCCAGGATCGGGCCGAGAAGGCGTTGCGATCGGCCGGCCTGTGGGACGAGGTCAAGGATCGGCTGCAGACGCCTGGCGGACGGCTCTCCGGTGGTCAGCAACAGCGCCTCTGCGTGGCGCGCGCGCTGGCCGTCGATCCGGAGGTGCTCCTGATGGACGAGCCTGCGTCCGCCCTCGACCCGGCCTCGACGCTTCGGATCGAGGAGCTCGTGACCGAGCTGAAGGAGCAGTACACGGTCGTGATCGTCACGCACAACATGCAACAGGCTTCCCGCGTCTCGGACTGGACCCTCTTCATGCTGCTGGGCGAGGCCGTCGAGTTCGCGCCCACAGAGAAGGTGTTCACAAATCCCGACGACCATCGAACGGAGGACTACGTGACCGGGAGGTTCGGCTGATGCAGGGAACACGCAAGAAGTTCCACGAAGAGCTCGACAACCTCGAGGGCGACCTGCAGCGGCTCGGCGAACTCGCCGGGAACGCGGTACACGAGGCGGTGGCGGCGTTGGTCGAGAACGACGCCGGGCGTTCGAAGCGGGTGATCGTTGGCGACGACGCGATCGACACCCTCTACCTGCAGATCGATCAGGGCGTGCTGGCGTTGCTCGCTCTCCAAGCACCCGTGGCCTCCGACCTGCGGCTCGTCTCGACGCTCATGCACTGCTGCCTGCACCTGGAGCGCATCGGCGACCAGGCGGTGAACGTCGCCAAGCTCCATCTCGCCACGTCGAGCCTCCCTGGGAGCGATCCGCTGCGTCAGCAGCTGGGGGAGATGGGGACCATCGTCGTGCGGATGGTCCGCACCGCGATGGAGGCCCTCGCCAGCAGGGATTTCGAACTGTGCGGCACCCTCACCACCATGGACGACCCCGTCGACCGCCTGAATCGCGCGACGCATCTCGAGGCGCTCAAGCTCGCCGACGATCCCGCCGCGCTGGACTGGGGCATGCACATGAACGTCGCGGCCCGCGCCCTCGAGCGTGTGGGCGACAACGCGGTGGACATCGGCGAGCAGGTCGCCTACCTCATCACGGGGGAATTCCGGGAGTTCACGGACGCCTCGCACGAGGATGCATGAACGGCCCGTCGCCGCGGATCCTGATCGTTGAAGATGAAGAGTCGCTCGCCGACTCGGTCCGCTACAACCTCGAGCGGGAAGGCTTCGATGTGGCAGTCGCCTCGGACGGACGACGGGCCATGGAGCGCTTCGCCGAGTTCCATCCCGCGCTCGTGATCTTGGACCTGATGCTCCCTGAGATGTCCGGACTGGACGTGTGCCGCCTCATCCGTCAGGACTCCGCCGTGCCGATCATCATGGTCACGGCCAAGGACGCCGAGGCCGACAAGGTGACGGGGCTCGAATTGGGGGCGGACGACTACGTCACGAAGCCATTCTCGGTGCGCGAACTGGTCTCGCGGGTCCGGGCGCACCTGCGCCGGGCGGCGATGGGAACCGCGCTTCCGCCCGAGGAGGTCCTCACCGGCGGTCCCGTGCGGATGGACGTGGCCCGCCACGAGGTATCGGTCCAGGGGGACCTCGTGGCGTTCCCACCCAAGGAGTTCGAGCTGCTGGAGGCGTTCCTGCGCCGGAAGGATCGTCTGCTCACCCGCCTGTTCTTGATCGAAGACGTGTGGGGGAGTGACTACGTGGGGGACACCAAGACGCTCGACGTGCACGTGAAGCGGATCCGGCAGAAGGTCGAGGACGATCCGCACGACCCCGAGCACCTGATCACGGTGCGAGGGTTGGGCTACAAGTTCGTCGATTAGCGACACCTCTCGTTCCCTTCGTGTTCACCCAGTGGACACCTCCGCTGCCGCCCGGTACCGTCGCTCCGCTATCGGCTGGCGGGAGGGTTCGAGGACATGCCGTTCCAAGTCATCCCCCGCGAACTCGCCTTCTTCGATCTGTTCGATCAGCTCGCCGATACGGTCGTCCGGGGGGTCGTGGACCTCTCCGCGATGATCACCGACCTGGGTAACGCGGAAGGCTATGGCGACCGGATCCGCGATCTCGAACACGACGGCGACGACCTGACCCACCAGATCTTGAACCTCCTGAATACGACCTTCGTCGTCCCGATCGATCGTAAGGACATCCACGCACTCGCGTCCTCGCTCGACGATGTCTTGGATTCCGAAGAGGCTTTGGCCGACCTGCTCGTGCTCCTCCAGATCCGCGAGCCGCTCCCGCAGTTCCTCCAGCTCGTCGACGTCCTTCGCCGGACGGCTACGTCCGTGGCGTTCGCCGTCAGGGACCTCAGGCATTTCCAAGGACTGGAGAAGGCCATCGCCGAGATCAAGCGGAACGAACGCGAAGGGGACTGGGTGTATCGCCGCGGGGTCGCAACCCTGTACTCGGGAGACTTCCGACCTCTCGAGGTCATCATGTGGAAGGATCTGCTCCGCGAGGCTGAGGCGGCTGTGGACCGTTGCGAGGACATCGCGAACACGCTCGAGTCCGTGGCGCTCAAGTTCGCATGACGCCTGCGATCGCCGTCATCGTCGTGGTGGCGTTCGGGTTCGATTTCTTCAACGGTTTCCACGATGCGGCCAACTCGATCGCCACCGTCGTGTCGACGCGGGTGCTGTCTCCTCGCCAAGCCGTGGCATGGGCGGCATTCTTCAACTTCGTTGCGTTCCTCGTGTTCGGCACGAAGGTGGCCGCTACGATCGCGAACACGGTCAAGCCGGGGGTCTTCAACAACGGGGTGATCTTCGCGGGCCTCGCGGGAGCGATCGCTTGGGATCTCATCACATGGCTGTTCGGCCTTCCGACCTCCAGCTCCCATGCTCTCGTCGGGGCGATGGCGGGCGCGGCGGTGGCGGAGGCGGGCTGGGGGGCCCTCGTTGCATCCGAGTTCCAGAAGATCGCGGTATTCATCGTGCTCTCCCCCGTGCTGGGGCTGCTGTTGGGATTCACGTTCATGGTGGCGATCTATTGGCTCTTCCATCGGGCCAAACGCCAGGAGCGGCTGCATCGTGGCTTCCGCCACGGGCAGTTGTTCTCGGCCGCGGCGTTCAGCCTCGCCCATGGGGCCAACGACGCGCAGAAGACGATGGGCGTCGTGTTCGCTCTTCTCGTCGCGAACGGCCTACGCACCAAGGCCGAGGGTGTCCCGCTCTGGGTGGTGTTGAGTGCGCACACGGCGATCGCGCTCGGCACGCTGTTCGGGGGCTGGCGCATCGTTCACACGATGGGCTCGAAGATCACCAAGATCCAGCCGGCGCAGGGGGTGGCCGCCGAGTCGGCGGCGGCGGTCACCATCATGGCCACTACCCTCGCGGGGATCCCCGTGTCGACCACGCACACGATCACGGGCGGCATCGTGGGTGTGGGCACCACGCAGCGCTTGTCGGCGGTGCGATGGGGGGTCGCCCAACGGGTCGTGTGGGCCTGGGTCCTGACGATCCCGGGGGCGTTCGTGATCAGCTATCTCGTGTACCTACCGATCAAGGCGGTCACGTGAGGATCGGACGCCGCCCCTTATTCTTCGCCGCCCTGGCGTTCCTTTGCCTGTTGATCTTGGAGCCCACGCCGCCTGAGTATCGATGGGTCAACCTGTTCGCGGCCGGGCTGGCGCTGTTCTGGGCTGTCGCGTTGTACCTGGAGGAACGGTCCCTCCGCAAGGCCACGCCGCTCCGCCCTGCCCACACACCGAGGAAGAACGCCCGTCGAGACGCGAGGACGTGACACCCGTTCAGGCGTGCTTGAGCACCGCCGATTCGATCACGTTCGCGACGTTCTCGAGTCCGTCGAGGGCCTCCTCGAGCGTCTCGATGACCTCTTTCCAGCGCAGGACGTCCATCGCTCGGTAGTCGCCGGAGAACAGGCCGGCCACCGCGCGCCGATAGATCTGGTCCCCTTCGTTCTCCAAGCTGTTGATCTCGACCCAATAGGGCTCGAGCTCGTCTCGCTTGAGGCTGCGGAACGCGCGCAGGGCCTGGTCGGTCTGCTCGGCAGCACGATCGAGCACGTCGACCTGCAGCTTCATCTCGGGCAGCGGCGTCTCGATGTTATGCAGTACGAAGAGATCTGCGGCCGCCTCGATGGCGTCCATCACGTCGTCCAGCGCCGTGGCCAGTTGGTGGATGTCCTCGCGGTCCATCGGGGTGACGAACGTGGTGTTGAGGCGGCGGATGATGGCGTGGGTAACCTCGTCGCCCTCGTGCTCCCGTTCTTGGATCCTTCGAGCCTTCAGTTCGACGTCTTGGTAATCGTGGACCATCGCCCGGAGCTCGCTCGAGGCGGCGCGAAGGTTTTCCCCGGACTCGACGAAGAGGTCGAAGAATGCCTCGGGACGCTGGGAAACTTTGAGCTTCAAGCGGCCTCCTGTCGCTCCCGGCGGTTGCAGGGCGACATCATGCCAGACGCCCGCTGAGGCGAGCGTCAGGCGGCGGATGACCATTGCAGCGTTGGTGGCGCGACCCCTACGATAGGAGGCCTGCCTATGACCGATAGCGCCTTCCCTGATCTCGCCGGCTCCGCGATCAACCGCTTCATCAACCGCGAGCTGTCGTGGCTGGAGTTCGACGCGCGGGTCCTGGCGCTGGCCGAGGATCCGGATCGGCCGCCGTTGGAGCGGGTGAGGTTCCTCTCGATCTACGCGAGCAACCTCGATGAGTTCTTCCAGATCCGGGTGTCCGGGCTCGAGGAGCAGGTCGAGGCGGGAGTGACGGTCGTTGCCCCGGATGGGATGACCCCCGCCGAACAGCTGGAGGGCGTCCGCCGCAAAGTGGTGGAACTGTCCGACCGGGCGGAGGCGGTGTGGCTCACGGAGCTGAAGCCCGCCCTCGAGAAACACCGGATCCGCATCATGGACTGGGAACAGCTCGACGAGGACGACCGGGCGTTCCTCGCCCGGCGGTTCCGCGACCGGATCTTCCCCGTGCTCACGCCTCTGTCCGTGGATCCTGCGCATCCGTTCCCCTACATCTCGAACCTTTCCCTGAACCTCGCCGCGGTGGTGCGCGACCCTCACACGGGTCTGCGTCGGTTCGCGCGCGTCAAGGTCCCCCCGTTGCTGCCACGGTTCACGGCGCTGCCCGACGGGGAGCGTTTCGTTCCGCTCGAGCAGGTCATCGCGGCGCACCTCGACCAGCTCTTCCCAGGCATGGACCTCGTCACGTTCCACGTGTTCCGTGTGACGCGCGACGCCGACGTGGAGGTGGAGGAGGAGGAGGCCGATGACCTCCTGGCCGCGATCGAAACGGTCCTGCAGCGACGGCAGCGGGGCGCCACCCCGATCCGCCTGGAGATCGATCCGGGCATGACGGACGAGGTGCGGAGCTTGCTCATGCGGGAGATGGGTCTGGACGAGCCGCAGGTGTTCGTTACCGAGGGACTGATCGACACCGCGGGGCTCTGGTTCTTCGTCGAGCTGGACCGCCCGGACCTGAAGGACGATCCCTGGACGCCGGTCACACCCCTCGAGCTGCAGGCGACCGACGTCCCCCCGGACATCCTTGCCACGCTGCGAGATCACGACATCTTGGTGCACCATCCCTACGAGTCGTTCTCCGGCACCGTGGAGGAGTTCGTGGCGCAGGCGGCCGCCGATCCCAACGTGTTGGCCATCAAGCAGACGCTGTATCGGACGTCGTCGGAGAGCCGGATCATCAGGGCCTTGATCCGAGCCTCGCAGTCCGGCAAGCAGGTCGTGGCGTTGGTGGAGCTCAAGGCGCGCTTCGACGAGGAGGCCAACATCACCTTCGCTCGCGAGCTGGAGCACGCGGGCGTCCACGTCGTGTACGGGGTGGTGGGGCTGAAGACGCACGCGAAGACCTGCCTCGTCGTGCGCCAGGAAGAGGAGGGCATCCGACGCTACGCCCACATCGGAACGGGCAACTACAACCCAAAGACGGCGCGCCTCTACGAGGACTTCGGGCTGCTCACCTCCGACCCCGACCTCGGCGCCGACCTCACCGACCTCTTCAACCTCCTCACGGGGTACAGCCGACAGCGCGAGTACCGCAAGCTGCTGGTCGCGCCGGTGTCCATGCGTCCGGGCCTGGAGGCGTTGATCCGGCGCGAGGCGCAGCACGAGGATGGCTCCATCGTGCTGAAGATGAACAGCCTGGTGGACGTCGACCTGATCGACGCCCTGTACGAGGCCTCGCAGCAGGGCGCGCAGATCGACCTGCTCGTTCGCGGGATCTGCTGTCTGCGCCCGGGCGTGCCCGGCATGTCGGAGACCATCCGAGCGCGATCGCTCGTGGGACGATTCTTGGAGCACTCGCGGGTCTACCGGTTCGGCAGCGTGGATCGAGGCTACGACTACCTCATCGGGTCGGCCGACATGATGCCGCGCAACCTCGACCGGCGCGTGGAGGCGCTCACGCCCGTGCTCGACCCCGCCTTGCAGGTGCGCGTCGACGAGGTGCTGCGCATCGAGCTCGAGGACGACGAACTGGCGTGGGAGCTTGACGGAGGAGGGAACTGGCACCGCGTGCCCACGACGCGTGGTGTGAACGCCCACCGGACGCTCCAGGAGCTCGCCGTGGCCCGGGCCCTGGGGGCGTCATGACCGTCGAGCGTGAGGTCAAGCTCGCGGTGGGGCCGATGTTCCAGATCCCCGATCTCACCGAGGTCGTGCCCGGCGCCGTCGCCGTCGACGAGGGCTCGAGCCGGTTCATGGCGAGCTACTACGACACACCCGATCTGCGGCTCGCGCGATGGGGGTGCGCTCTCCGGTACCGGACGGGGGAGGGCTGGACGGTCAAGCTGCCGATCTCGGTGAACGAAGGGCGGTTCGATCGTGACGAGCGTTCCTTCGAGGCGGGCCCGGGACGGCCCCCGGAAGGCGCGGTGGATCTGGTGCGCGGGTACGTTCGCACCGCGCCCGTGCGGCTCGCCGTTCGCCTGCAGACGGTGCGCCGTCGGTTGGGGATCGAGGTGAACGGCAACGGTCGGGTCGCGGAGGTCGTGGACGACGAGGTGTCGGTACTGGACGGGAGACGGGTCGCCGGGCGCTTCCGCGAGGTCGAGGTCGAGCTCGCCCCCGACGCCGACGACGATGTCCTGAGATCGATCGTGGCGCGTCTGGACTCCGGCGGGACGGAGGCTCGCAGCGAGGTTCCCAAGTTCGTGCGAGCCCTTCAGCCGCGTTCGGCGGAAGCCCCCGAGGTACACACCGCCGAGCCCGTGCCCGGCGCCGCCGTCGTCGACGTCGTGCGCGCGTCCATCGCGGGCTCGGCCGAGCGGATGCTTCGTCACGACGCGGGCGTGCGGTTGGGCGAGGATCCGGAGGCGGTGCACCAGGCGCGGGTGGCGACCCGGCGTTTGCGCTCGGACCTTCGGACGTATCGGTCCCTCCTGGATCCCTCGTGGGTCGCGGACCTGCGAGAGGAACTGGAGTGGTTCGGCCGGGAGTTGGGGACCGTGCGGGACCTCGACGTGTTGGACGAACGCCTCCGCCTGCGGATCAGATCGCTTCCGGACGACGACGTCGAGGCGGCTCCTAAGCTCTTGGATCGCGTGCGCACGGAGCGGGACGCGGCCCGCATGGACCTCATGTCGGCGATGCGCGAACCGCGCTACCTCTCGTTGCTCGACCGTGTGGTCGCCGCCGCGGCCGAGCCCGCGGTGCTGCCCGAGTTCACGCGACGCCCCGCCGACGAGTTCATGGGGGAACTCATGGAGGGGCCCTGGGCCCATCTGCGGCGGATCTGCCGCGAGCTCGGCCCCGCGTCGACCGACGGAGAGCTTCACAAGGCGCGGATCCGTGCGAAACGGGTCCGGTACGCCGCGGAGGCGATGACCCCGATCTTCGGCAAGCCTGCCCGCCGGTTCGCCCGTCGCGCGGCGGACCTGCAGACCGTCCTCGGTGAGCACCAGGATGCCGTCGTGGCCATCGCTTGGCTGCGCGCCCAGGCGGGCGGGACCGCGGCGCGCGGCGCGTTCGTGGCCGGAGAGCTGGCTGGGCTGGAGCACCTCGCGCAGTCCGAGGCGCGTTCCGCGTGGCCTGGTGCGTGGAAGGCCCTGCGGCCCAAGAAGTATCGATTCTGGCGGCCATGAGATGAGCAGCCTTCCCGATCTGCAGGGCGGCGAGCTCGAGGTACGTGCCGGCGGAGGCGTGGTGCGACGGCGCGGGCCGCAGGGGCCCGAGATCGCGCTGGTGCACCGTCCCCGGTACGACGACTGGACCCTACCCAAGGGCAAGGCCGATGAGGGGGAGATCGACGTGGCCTCTGCGCTGCGGGAAGTCCGCGAGGAGACCGGACTGCGGTGCGAGCTCGGGCCCGAGGTCACGCAGGTGCGGTACCGGGACCGCTTCGATCGGCCCAAGGTGGTCCGCTACTGGCTGATGTATCCCGCGAGCGGCGGGTTCGTCCCCAACGCCGAGGTGGACCGGCTGCGGTGGATGCCTCCCGAGCAGGCGCTCGCAGCGCTCACCCACCCTCGCGACCGCGACGTGGTCCACAAGATGCTCGCCTTCGACGCTCCGGTGTACCTCGTTCGCCACGCGAAGGCGGGGGACCGGGAGGCCTGGACCGAGGACGACCGCCTGCGGCCCCTCACGGGGAAGGGCCGACGACAGGCCGAGGCGCTCGTCGAAGTATTCGAGGAACGAAGGGTCGACCGCATCGTGTCGAGTCCGTTCGATCGATGCGTGCAGACCGTGCGTCCGCTCGCGATCGCGCGACGCCTGAGCGTGGAGGAGGACGACTCGCTCGCGGAAGGCGCATCGTTGCCCGCCGTCCTCGCGTTCTTGCGCGGCGCCGCGGGCGCCGTGGTCATCAGCACGCACGGCGACGTGATCCCGTCGGTCGTCCTTCACATGGCCGAGCGCGGGCTCCCGATGCAAGATCCTCCTCGATGGCAGAAGGGGTCCACCTGGATCCTCGAGCGCGAGGCCGGCCTCTTCTCGGTCGCGCGCTACGTCGCGCCGCCCTCCTGAGGTCGTCGCCAAGGCCTCGTGAGTGATGCAGTAGTCTCGCCGCCATGATCCAGGGGCGTCTGTACCGGGACGGTCTGGCCACCGATGAGCGGGTGGAGTTGGCCCGGATCGGCGACCAATGAAGCGGCTCACGACGTGGGCGGGGATCATCCTGGTCCCCACCCTCATCGCGGGCATCTACGGGATGAACTTCCACGACATGCCCGAGCTGGGATGGCGGCTCGCGTATCCGGGAGCCCTCGGGCTCATGGCGGTTTCGGCCGTGGTGCTCTCCGTCGTCTTCAAGCGGCGAGGATGGTTCTGAGGTGTGCCGGGCGGTCAAGGTGCTCTGCGTCGCACCGGATCGCGACGCGCTCCGCGCCCTGAAGGTCGCGAGCGTCTCCGCGGAGTGGGAGCTCACGGCAGGGGCGACGGACGGGCCGTCGGCGCTGCGACAGCTCGAGGCCGAGCGGCCGCACATGATGGTGGTGTTCGGGCCGTTCGAGGCGCTCGTCTCCTCGATCGCCGCTCGGTTCCCGAGCATGCGCATCGTGGTCGACCGCGACGCGCCCGGGGCCACCGCCGTGGCCACCTCCGCGGAGGAGGTGCGCGGTCTCCTCGAAGGAGCCCCGCGCCCGGGCGGTCCGGTTCGGTAGGGGGCTCAGCCCCCCCAGGGATACCAACCGGTCTGTCTCACCATCCGCATCGTGACGATGATGTTGGCGCGGGCGTTGAAGCCGGACCATCCGCGGAACCCATAGGCGGTGGCGCGACCCGGCCAGTACCGGCTCAGGTGCTGATAGATCCCCAGGGCTCCGCTGTAGGAGTTGTACGCGGTTGGGCGGAAATGCGACTCGCGACCCGCGATGGACAGCGCCTTAAGGGCGCCTCCGGGAACCTGGTAGTGCTGTGCCGCGCACCGGATCATCTGCCTCACGAACCAGGGGCCCCGCTGCCATGGGATGGGGCACATCTTCGCGGGAACCCGGCTCGTGTGGCGTTCGATCGACGCGCTGGCCGAGGCGGCCGGGACGATCAGGAGCACGGCGGTCAGGAGCAGCGCCACGGGGAGGTTGTGGCGCGTCGTGGTGGCATGGGTCATACGTGGGGTTCACCCCCGCGGTTGAACGGCAGCTGGCCGCTGCGTTCGGGTGGCGTCGGGCCCGGGCGGCTCTCGCCCATGGTCCTTGCCCCCCGCGGTAGGTCGCGGGTGTGGACATCACCTCCTCGGTGTCGATCGTCTCTGTGTGACCTGCGTCTGACCCGGATCGACCGATCCCGACTCCGCGCGCGCGGGCACGCTTCGACCGCCTTGGGAAGGTGGTGGAGTGCTGATGCACGGGGAGGGAGGGCGGACCGAACGGTCCGGTGCAGACGCATCAACCCTAAAGGGAGGGTCAAGGTTGCGGCAACCGCGAGATGTGCGGGTTCCGTGGCCGCCGCCACGGGCCGAGGGACCCCGCTACCATGGACGGCATGAGCGGACGGATCCTCCTCGCGGCCCCCCGTGGATACTGCGCCGGCGTCGAGCGGGCCGTCGACGCCGTGGAGCGGGCGCTGGCGGCCCACGGCGCGCCGGTCTTCGTTCGCAAGCAGATCGTTCACAACCTCCACGTCGTGCAGGACCTCGAGTCGAAGGGAGCGGTCTTCGTCGAGGAGGAGGCCGAGGTGCCCGAAGGTGCGGCGGTGGTCCTGTCCGCCCATGGGGTTGCCCCGGAGGTGTATGACAACGCGAGGGCGCGCGACCTCGAGGTGATCGACGCCACGTGTCCCCTCGTCACCAAGGTCCACGTGGAGGCGCGCCGGTTCGCGGAGCAGGGCCGCACGATCATCTTGATCGGCCACGAGGGACACGAGGAGGTCGTGGGCACCAAGGGGCAGGCGCCGGAGCGCACGCTCCTCGTGCAATCGCCTCAGGAAGCACGGGACGTGGAGGTCGCCGATCCATCGAACCTGCGCTACCTGACCCAGACCACGCTCTCGGTGGACGAGACGAACGAGATCGTGCGGATCCTCCGGGAGCGCTTCCCCGCCATCGAGGGGCCGCCCCGGGACGACATCTGCTATGCCACGCAGAACCGGCAGGACGCCGTGAAGGTGATCGCGCCCCGTTCGGACGTCGTGCTCGTGATCGGCTCCCGGAACTCATCCAACTCGAATCGCCTCGCCGAGCTCTCCCGGGAGCTCGGGACGCCGGCCCATCTGGTAGATGACGAGACGTCCATCGACCCCGGCTGGCTCCACGAGGCGGCCGTCGTCGGGCTCACGTCGGGCGCCTCTGCGCCGGAGTGGCTCGTGCACCGCATGGTCGATTGGCTCGCGGCGCGGGGCTTCGCCGACGTGGAGGAGGTCACGCTCACCGAGGAGCATGTGAAGTTCTCGCTGCCCGCCGGTGTTCGGCCGGCGCCCTCGGCGGCGAGGCCGGCCTAGGTCCAGGTCGAGAATTGGTCCCGGTCTTCCTCCGGCTCTTCGAACACGATCGAGACGAGCGTGCTCGTGGCCACCACCTCCGGGAGGGAGTGGATCGTCTCCAAGATGATCCCGCTGGCGATCTCCCACGGGTGAGCAACGCAGGCCATGAGGTCGTAGTCTCCGCCGAGGACCGCGACCCCGCTCACGTCCGCGATCTCTCCGAGCCGCTCCGCGAGCCCGGACGCGGCGCCGGCCTCGGCCTTGATGTGCACGTAGCAGGCGTCGCCGACGATTGCGGGTGCCTGCGGCGCGCCCCAGCCGCCGATGCCGACGCGGTCGGGCGGCACCACGGGCGCCGTCATCGTGCGCTCGACCCCGTCGATGTGATGGATCTCCGCGAGCACCGAGGAGGCGAGGGCCGCGAAGTCGGCGCCGTCGACGTGCACCATGATGTCCCACGCGCCCACCACGGCGATCGCCCTGCGCACGTTGCTCTTGGTGGCGAGGCCGGTGAGCACCGGCGCCATGGTTCCCGGGCGTATCCGCAGGTAGACGTAGGCTTCCATGCGCGGGAGGCTAGGTCAGGAACCGGGCGGGCACAAGGACCGCGGGCCGCTCACCCCTCGGCGAGCGCGGGTGCACCGGTGAGCGCCCAGAGTTCCTCCTCGCCCTCTTCCGGCCCGATCGAGATGATCCGGTCGCCCTCTTGCAGCACGAACGTTCCTCGCGGGCGGTAGATCCACCGCGCGCCGCGCTGCACCGCCAGGACGAACATGCCGGTTTCGGTCTCGACCCGGAGGTCCTTCAGCGACGCCTCGGCGGCGGGGGACCCCGGCTGGACCACGGTCTCCGCGCTCGTCTCCTCCGTCTCCTCCAAGGCCATCTGGACGACGGGGTGCAGCGGCTCGCCCCGTTCCACGTACCACGTCATATCGCGCGCCGCATCACACATGTATTCGCCCGCACTCCCCAGTCGCAAGAGGCCGCGGAGCTCGTCGGGGTTCCGCGCCTCGGGAGCCGCGCGCAGCACCCAGGACTCGAGCTCGTCGTGCAGCTGATCGCTCCGCGCCTCGAGCGAGCCCACCTCGGCGGCGAGGGCCCGGTTGTTGAACAGCAGCGAGGAGTACGCGAGACCGACCGCCGCCTCGGCGAGGTCCTTCATCTCGACGAGGATGTCGACGGCGCGATCGAGTTCCGAGAGCGCCGGGAGGTCGTCGTCGGGCGCGGCGGGAAGGGGCGGCGCGCCCGCGAGGGCGCGGACCCGGTTCACGCCTTCTCCGGGGCCCCGGATGAGCAAGACGTCTCCTCCGCTCACGACGTCGTCGGGGCCGGGATCGAACTCCCAATCCAGACCGCTGCGAATGGCCATGACCCACATCCCGGTCTCGGTCGGGAGCGAGAGCTCGCGCAGGGACTGGCCGGTGGCGTCGGCGTGGTCGCGCACCTTGACCCGCGCCGTCATCTCTTCGGCGTGACGAAGGTCGGGACGCAGCGCGTCCGGGATCCCCAGCCGGGCGGCCACCACCCGCGCGATGTCCGAGGCGGCGTCGCCGACCTGCTCGATGGCATCGGCGATCCACAGGACGCCGGCCATGCCTTCCGCGTCCTCGGGGGAGCGTGCGGCGAGCATGGCCGTGATGCGGAGCCGGCGGAGGTGCTCGTTCATCCGCTGCTCGAGGCGCCCCACCTCGCGGGCGAGCTTCTCTTCGTTGAAGAAGACCGCGGCGTACGCGAGGTCGACCATGAGCTCCGAGGCGTCCTTCAGTTCGACGAGGAGCTCTTTGACGTTCTTCGGTTGATCATCCATGCCCTAGGACCCCGAATGATGTCATAACGAACAGGACGCATGCGACCCCTGCCAGGTCCATCGCGCTCGTGATGATGGGGACGGTCTGATTGTCGGGGTCTAGCCCGAAGCGAAACGTCACGATCGCGAGGTAGTAGCTCACCGCGATCGTGATGGGAGTCGCGATCAAGCCCGCAACCATCGTGGCGCCGATCACGGCGCCCGGATCGCTCGGACCGTGGCCGCCCAGCGACGTGAGCCCCACCGCGAAGATCCCGATGAGCGCGAACACAGCGACGCCCAACACGAACACGCCGGCGCCGTCCACGAGGGCGGGGATCTCCGGAAAGCCGCGCGGCGTGATGACGCCGATCTGCAGCTTCGAGGAGATCCGGGACGCGAAGATGCCGCCGAGTGCGCCGGCCTGCGACACGAAGGGCGCGAGCATCGCGAACACAGCGGGAACGGCGAGCAGCTCAGGGAGCCGGTGCTGCTGGAGGAGGCCGGACAGGACGTCGAGGATCGGGGTGAGGAGGATCACGGCCGTCATCTCCAGGATGATGCGGCGCACGACGCGGTCGTTGACCGCGTACGCCCGGAACGCCGCGAACAGGGACCCCCCGAGGCAGATCGCGAACGCGACGGTGCTCACGGCCTGGTTGTCGAGGAGGAAGGTCGCCAGGAAGAGCGTCGGGATCGTGACCATGTCGCCGAGGGCCGTGACCATCGGCGTGGAGACGGAGTCGAGGTCCCAGCCCTTGCGGAAGGACAGGATCGAAAGCCCGACCGTGACCATCAAGATCAGCACGGAGCCGAGCGCGCCCCCCACGACCGAGATCGTGACGAGGTCCCACAGGGATATGGACGCGATCCCGAACACGGCGCACATCAGTCGTGCGAGCACGGCGAGCCACAACGACGACGCCAGCGTCGTGACGATGGCGACGTACACGTTCTGATACAGGACGCTGCCCTTGTTCCGCGTGACCTCGAACGTACCGGCCGCGCTCGTCGTGCCGAGCCGTGCGCCGATCGCACCGAAGATGGTCCCGCGCATACCGACGGCGGCGGGGATCAACACGATGAGTCCGGGCAGCCTCTCGAGGGTGCCGCCGATGCCCGCGAGCGTCAGCCCGGCGATGAAGCCGGCGACCGTGCTGAGGGCGAGCGCAACCAGGCCCTGGCGGAGGGTCCGTTGTTCGGCCCGCCAGTAGCCGTAGAGTCGGTTCGCGCGGCGCCGGATGGCCCGGCGGCGCGAGGACATAAGGGCACCGTCATCGTTCGCTCGTTCCTGCTGGTTTCTGCGGTCGGCCGGGACGGCCACGGGCAGTATGCCTTCCGCCCGCGGTGCGGGGCAACCCTTCCAGGAGGCATCCCCCGCCGCGAAGCCCTCACGAAGACCGAGTCGCCGCGGTGCATCCCGAGGCTAGGTCACCCAGTCGCTCGTCACGAACAACCAGAAGGCGAGACCCGCCTGGTCGCCGTAGCCTCGGAACCGACGGCGGATCGCGGCGTCGGGCACGAGCTTCGCGCGCCCGAGCCTGCGCGCGTAGGTCGGGCGCGTCCAGCTGTCGAGGATGAGGCGGGAGTTGCGGCCCATCGTCATCATGATGTGCGCGGCCGCGTACGGTCCCACGCCCGGAAGACCCAGGAGCAGCGCCTCGACCTCGTCGTCGCTCAGGCGATCCGTCGCCCGGTCGGCGAGGCCATCGAGCTTCAGGTCGCCGGCCGCGACCAGGCGGGCAAGGGATGCGAGGTAGGCCCCCCGATAGCCTGCCCGGACCGTTTCGCGGTAGAACGACGCCGGGGCCTCGGCCATGGCCGAAGGGGTCGGGAAGGCGTTCGTGAGCGGCCCCGTCCCGCCGATGGCCGGGTCGCCGAGATGCGTCACGAGCGCGGCGACCATCCGCTCGGTGGCACTCCACGCGCAGTTCGTGGTGCAGACCGTCTTGACGATGTCCTCGAACAGGGTAGGGCTCTGGAGCATGCGGCCCGCTCCCGTGCTCACCCATGCCAGGTCCTCGTCCGCGGCGACCCGCGCGTAGAAGCCGGAGAGGTCCTGATCCAGCCGAAGCACGTGGCGGACCCCGTGGCGGACCGCGGCCTGCACGCGGGGGCCGGCCGCGGGGCCCAGGATGCTCACCCGGACGGTCCCCGACCGGCCGGGTCCGATCCGGATGCGCCGCGGCCGGCCCGCCGGGACCCGCACGGTGGTTTCCAAGGCGGGCCTGCTCCCGTCGAGGAGGTTCGGCGCGAGCTCAGCGAAGCCATGGGAGTTCAGGGTGCGCGCGAGGTCCACCGGCTCCCCACCGGGTCCGCGGAGTGCGATCTCGACGGCGCTCATTCCGACGCGGGGTCGGACGCTGACGGCGGGTCCTCGGCCATGGCGGGCACGATACACGCGCGCGAAGTGCCGGTGATGCACCGGATCCACCTCGACGTGCGGCTAGAATCCGGCCATGGAGGATGAGGGTTCGCTGCACGCGCTGGGGGGTCTTTCGGCCGGGCCGGTGATGGTGATCGGAGGCGCCGAGGACAAGCTCCGCGACAAGGTGATCCTCTCCCGCTTTGCCAAGTTCGCCGGGGGCGACGCCGGAACCGTGGTGGTGATCTCGACGGCATCCTCGCTCGGAGACCAGGCGACCAGCCTCTACAGCGAGCTCTTCACGGAGCTGGGGATCGGCCGCATCGTCGGGGTGCGGCCCGAGGAGCGTGAGGAGGCGGACGACCCCGAGGTCGCCGCGATCTTGCGCGAGGCGACGGGCATCTACCTCACGGGCGGCAACCAGTCCCGGCTCACGCAGGTCGTAGCCGGAACGAGGCTCGGCGACGCCCTGTTCCTCGCGCACGACCGCGGGGCCGTGATCGCCGGAACCTCCGCCGGCGCCAGCGCCGTGGCCAGCCACATGGTGGCCTTCGGCAACGCCGGGCCGACGCCCAAGAACCGCATGGTCCAGCTCTCCGCCGGCCTCGGCATCGTGTCGAACGTGGTGATCGACCAGCACTTCGGCGAGCGGGGCCGCATCGGGAGGCTCCTCGCCCTCGTGGCCCAGTCCCCGTCGCTCCTCGGGCTCGGGATCGACGAGGACACGTGCGCGATCATCTTCGCCGACCAGACCCTGCACGTCATCGGGCGCGGCGCCGTCACGATCGTGGACGGCACGCAGGTCCGGACGGACGCCTACCGCGGGAAGGGGTATAAACCGCTCATGGTTTCGGGCGCGATCTTGCACTCCCTGCCGTCGGGCTACTGGTATGACCTCCGAGGCCGCCGGCTGCTCGCGGGAGCGCACGCGCTCGAGGATGAGCGAGAGGCCTCGGAGTGACCTCGGAAGCCACCGCGAACCGCGCGGCGCGGCGCGCGCGCAAGACGGAGCCCGCGGCCAAGAAGCCTCCCCTGCGGCCCGACCTCGCGATCGTGCAGGCACAGGCGTTCCGTGGCCCCAACTATTGGTCCTACGAGCCGTGCATCCGCATGGTCGTGGACCTCGGTTCGCTCGAACACTGGCCCTCGAACACGATCCCCAGGTTCAACGACAAGCTGCTGAAGGTGCTGCCGGGCGTCGGGGAGCATTCCTGCTCGCTCGGCAAGCGGGGTGGGTTCCGCGAGCGCCTCCAGGACGGCACATGGCTCGGCCACGTGGCCGAACACGTGGCTCTCGAGCTCCAGCGCGAGTCGGGGGCGCAGATCTCCCGCGGGAAGACGAGGGGCTCGGGGACCCCGGGCCGGTACAACGTGATCTACGGGTACGCGGAGGAGCAGGTGGGCGTCGCGGCCGTGCGCCTCGCCGTACGCCTCCTGAACCACCTCATCAAGGCGGAGCCCGGATTCGATTTCGACGCGGAGTTGGAGCGCCTGATCCTGTTGGCGGAGCGCCGGCAGTTCGGTCCTTCGACGCAGGCCATCCTCGACGAGGCGTTGACCCGTGACATCCCGTTCATCCGCCTGAACGAGCAGTCGCTGGTGCAACTCGGCCAGGGGAAGTACCAGCAGCGCATCCGGGCCACGATGACCTCCATGACCAGCGCCCTGGCCGTGGACATCGCGGGCGACAAGAAGATGACCAATCAGCTCCTCGGCTCGGCCGGGCTTCCCGTCCCGCGTGCGGACGTCGTGCGCACTGAGGCCGACGCCGTGGCGCTCGCGAAGAAGATCGGCTTCCCGGTCGTGACCAAGCCGCTGGATGGCAATCACGGCCGGGGTGTGGGACTCGATCTGCGCACCGATCGCGCCGTCCGCACGGGGTTCAAGCGGGCCCAGAAGGAATCGCGGCGCGGCTCGGTGATCATGGAGTCGTTCGTGACGGGCAACGACTACCGCGTGCTGGTGGTGGGTGGGCGCATGGTGGCCATCGCCGAACGGGTGCCCGCGCACGTGACGGGCGACGGGCGTCACAGCGTTCGCTGGCTCGCCGCCAAGGAGAACCAAGATCCTCGGCGCGGCTTCGGCCACGAGAAGGTCCTCACACGCATCAAGATCGATGACGCCGCCGAAGAGCTCGTCAAGAAGCAGGGGTACGGGCTCGATGACGTTCCGCCCAAGGGGGAACGCGTCCTGCTGGCGGCCACCGGCAACATGTCGACCGGCGGCATCTCGATCGACCGAACCTGGGACGCCCACGAGGACAACGTCGAGATCGCCGAGGAGGCCGCGCGCGTCGTGGGACTCGACGTGGCGGGGATCGACTTCCTGGCGCCCGACATCTCCCAGCCGGTGCGCGAGGCCGGCGGGGCGATCGTGGAGGTCAACGCCGCCCCGGGCTTCCGGATGCACACGCATCCGACCGAGGGCGAGCCGCAGTACGTGGCCAAGCACGTCGTGGACGGCTTGTTCCCGCCCGGCACGCCGTCGAGGATCCCGATCGTGGCGGTGACCGGCTCGAACGGGAAGACCACCACCACGCGCATGATCGCGCACATCCTGCGCGGCAAGGGTCACCAGGTGGGTATGACCACCACCGACGGCGTCTACATCGACGAGCGGCTCGTCAAGCGCGTCGACGCCTCCGGCCCCAAGTCGGCCCAGATGGTCCTGCAGAACCCCCGGATCGACATGGCCGTCTTCGAGGTGGCGCGCGGGGGGATCTTGCGGGAGGGCCTCGGCTACGGGCGCAACGACGTCGGGGTGGTGCTGAACGTCACCGGCGACCACCTGGGTCTGCGGGAGATCAACACCCTGGAACAGCTCGCGGCGGTCAAGCAGGTGGTGGTCGAGGCCGTGCCGCGCAACGGCTGGGCGGTGCTGAACGCCGACGACCCGCTCGTGTTGGAGATGCGGCGGCGCTGCAGCGGCAGCGTGATCTTGTTCACGATGCGCGATGATCACCCGCTCGTGGAGAAATGGGTCCGCCGCGGCCGCAAGGCGGTCGTGCTGGAGCGCAGCGACCGGGGCGAGATGATGGTGATCAAGGAGGGTCGGCGCACCATGCCGATCGCGTGGGTGCACACGCTCCCATCCACGTTCGACGGCAAGGCGCGGATGATGGTGCAGAACGCGATGGCGGCCGCGGCCGCGGCGACGGCGGTGGGCGCACACCTGCACGACATCCGCCACGGCCTGCGTTCGTTCACGACATCGATCTATCAGGCGCCCGGTCGCCTCAACGTCTTCGATCTCAACGGCATCAAGGTCATCCTCGACTACGCGCACAACGCGGCCGGATTGGAGACGCTGGGCGACTTCGTGGAGCGGCTCGTGAGCGACGCGCCCTCGCCCGAACGGCCCGGCGAGGCGAGTTGGACCGCGAACCTGCGCGTCGCCGTGGTGGCGACGGCCGGCGACCGGCGCGACGACGACATGCGTGAGCTGGGCCGCGTCGCCGCGAGGTATTTCGACGAGGTGATCGTGCGGGAGGACAACAACCCGCGGGGTCGCGAGCCGGGCGCGACCGCGGACCTCATCCGCGACGGGGTCGAGGACGCCATCGTGGGAGGGGGGGCGCGCGCGGGCAGCGTCGAGGTGGTCTTGGACGAGATGGCGGCCGTGCGCCGTGCGCTCGACCGATCGCGCCAAGGCGATCTCGTGGTGCTCTGCGTGGACTATGCCACGGAGGTATTCAAGGAGCTCGAGAAGCGTCGGGGCGTCGCGTCCCCGGACGTCCTGCGCGCATCCGAGGGCGCGCTGTCCGACGCGGTCGGCGGCGACCCGGATCTGATGGGCTGAGCGCAACCGATGGCGCTCGATGTCGCGGCCCTGCGCCGCAGGTTGGAGCACGAGCGCGTCGCGCTCCGCGCCGAGCTCGGGACGCTGACCACCGTGACGCGCGATCCGGCCGCCACGATCGGGTTCGGCAAGCGCGTCGGCGAGGGGACGAGCCAAGCCGTCGAACGGATCGAACGGGTCGGCCAGGCCGACGCGCTGACGGCCAAGCTCGCCGACGTGGATCGCGCCATCGCGAAGGTCGAAGATGGCACCTACGGCATCTGCGACCGCTGCGGCGCAACGATCCCCGCCGAACGCCTCGAGGCGCGCCCGTCGTCGGTGCTGTGCGTGCGATGCAGCGCGCTGCGATGAGCGCTCACGCGGGGTTGGCCCGCATCCCCCTCACGCGGGGTTGGCCCGCATCCCCCTTACGCGGGGTTGGCCCGCATCCCCCTTACGCGGGGTTGGCCCGCGATGCCCGCGCGCGCCGCACGATGGCCTTGACCTGAGCCGGCGTCAGGAGGGTGGCGCCCCGTCGCCGTAGCCAGGCGAACAGCTCGGAGCGCATCCCGAGTGCCGTGACGCCGAGCACGTCGCCTCGCGCCGATCCCTTCACCATCGCCCGGAGGGCGTGAAGCTCATCGTCATAGACCGAGACGTCGTCGACCCCTACCTCGTGGGCCCCCGCCCGAAGTTGCCGCACGACATCCTCGCGGCTGCGGCCGCGGAGGTAGTGAGGAAGGTCTGCGACGGCGAGACGATCCGACCCGAGGGCCGCACGAAGACCGAACCCCTGGAGGATCTCGTCCGTGCGGTCTCCGGCCGTGCAGATCGTGAGCCACACGAGCTTGCCATCCACGCGGAGCCCGTTCAACAGCTCGGTGAGCCCGTCCATCCCGGCCTCGTTGTGTGCGTAGTCGACCACCACGAGACGCCCGTCCAAGTCGAACAGGTTCGCGCGGCCCGGGTTGCGGGCGGGATCCAGCACGAACGACCGCAAGCCGCGGACCACCGACCGATGGGGGAGCCCGACCGCGAGACCGGCCGCCGCGGCCGCGAGCGCGTTCTGCGTGTAGACGCTCGAGACGCCTGCGATCGTGCTGGGGATGTCGAGCAGGTCGACGAGCGGGTGGGAGCGCTGTCGTTCGAGCCAGGTCACGCGTCCGTCCATCACCGTCATGGCGCGGCCGCCGCCGGCGAGGGCCTCCCGGATCCCGGGGTGGTTGGGATCGCGGGAGAAGACCCAGAGCTTCCCGGTGGCGTGATGACGCATCGATAGCACCCGCGGGTCGTCGGCGTTCAGCACGTCCCAGCCTCCGGGCCGTGTGATGCGGGTGATCACCGACTTCACCTCGGCGAGCTGATCGATGGTCTCGACCCCCTGGAGGCCGAGATGATCGGCGCTCACGTTCGTCACCACGGCGACGTCGTTGTGCCGAACGCCGCAGCCTCGCAGCAACATGCCTCCTCGCGCCGTTTCGAGGACGGCGATGTCGGGTCGTTGCGCCAGAGCGATCGCCGCGCCGCCGAAGCCCGAGTAGTCGCCCGACTGCACGAGCCTGCCGTCGTCGCGGTACACGCCGTCGGTGGAGGAGTAGGCCACCCGAAGGCCGGCGCAGCGCACCAGGTGGGCCAACAGCCGCACGGTGGTGGTCTTGCCGTTCGTGCCGGTCACCTGGACGACGGGCACGCCGGGATCGGGGACTTCGGGCTCCGGGCCTGGGTCGACGGCGCTCAGGCGCGCGCCCGCCTGCTCGGCGAGTCGCACGGGGCCGGCACCGCGCAGCATCGCGGACATGGCGAGCGCGATCTCCTCCGCCAACGCGAGCGCGGCGTCGCGCCGCCGCCACGGGAAGGCCACGACGATGAGGTCCGGGCCCGGACCCGGGCGTGCGCGGACAGCGAGCCTGCGGGCTCCGGATGCTGCCGCGACCCGGCGCGTGAACGACGCGGCGATCCGCATCACGATCCGACGCCGGTGCTCGGTGCCGGCTCGACCCGGTTGTACGGCGCCGGAGATGCCGAGTGCCGCCGCCGCGCGGCCCACACGCGCGTCCGAGGCGCGCATCCAGCCCGTGACGGCCAGCGAGAGCTTGATCGCGGGCCGCGGGAAGTAGAGGTTGGGTCCGTCCAGGACCCGGACCTCGAGCGTTCGTACCGACGGCGCCATCCTAGGGAGCCTCGCCGAGGCGGGCCGCGGCCGGTCCGTCGCAAGGACCGAGCTCGCCCTCCCGTGCCGCCCGCTCGTTGATCCCGGTCATCGTTGCGAAGCGTACTCAGCCCTCGTCGTGTCCGCGACCCGGCGGGAGGGAGGAAGCGGCCGCGCCCGGGCCGCTTCGATATCGGCGCAGCTCGGGATAGCGGGCCGCCACGAGCGCGGCGCCGGCGATGCACGCCAGCCCACCACTGATGACGCTGATCGAGGCCGACGTGAGCGAGGCGACGACACCGGCCTCGAAGTCCCCCAGGCGAGGCCCGCCCGTGACCACGAGGATAAAGATGCCCGAGAGCCGGCCTCGCAGGGGATCGGGCGTGGCCAACTGCATGATCGTCGAGCGGAAGATGGCGCTGATCACGTCGGCGGCGCCGGCCAGGGCCAGGAACGCGAGCGCCCACGCGAGGTGGGAGCCGGCGAGTCCGAAGGCCGCGATGGCCGCTCCCCAGCCCACGACCGCCCAGATCACGAGCACGCCCTGGCGGTGGGCGCGGCGGACCCAGCCCCCGCTCACGGCTTGGAGGAAGGCTCCGACCGACGGCGCGGCGAGCAAGAGTCCCACCACGGCGGGGCCCTGATGGAACCGCTCGACGGCCAGGATGGGGAACAGGGCGATCGGCATCCCGAAGATCATCGCGACGAGATCGATCACGAAGGTCGAGGAGATCAGCCGGCTCGAACGGACGAACGCGAACCCCTCCTTGACGGCGGGCCAGCCGGCGGCCGCCCCGGCATCGTGTTCGGGCGGCATCGGTCTCATCATCCAGGCAGCGCCGAACAACACCAGGTAGGTCACGAGGTCGAACGCGTACGCGATCGGGAATCCCCATCGGCTGATGGCCAGCCCCGCGATCGCGGGGCCCGAGATCTGCACGGTCTGCCACATGACCTGGTTGAGGTTGAGCGCCGACGGGAGGAGGTCCCCGCCCACCAGGCGGGGGATCATCGCGGTGCGCGTGGGGTCCTCGATCGCGGCGATGAACGCCGTCAACGCGTTCGCGCCGTAGATGAGAGCCAGGGGCGGATGTGCCGAAAGGGCCCCGAACCAGAGGGTGCCGGCCGCGATCGTCAGTCCCACCATCGTCCAGAGCAGGACCGTCCGCCGATCCATCGCGTCGATGAAGGAGGCACCGACGAGGGTCCCCACGAACAGCGCGACGAGCCCCGTGAGTCCCACCAGGCCGATGGCCAGCGCGGAGTGGGTGAGCTGATAGACCTGAACGTAGATCGCGACCCTGGCGAACTGGTGCCCCAGCTCGGAGATGAACTGTCCCGTCCACAGCAGGCGGAAATCGCGCGACGCGCGCAGCGGCGTGAGATCGACCATCGTGCGCCGCACGCGGCCGCGCAACGATCGATCCCGGGGCTCGTCCTCCTCGTTCACGCCCGAACGGTAGCAACGCGCCGTGGCGCCGGCGCCGTGGCGCCGTTAGGGAGCCGCGGTCGCGATCGCCTCTTCCAACACGTCGAGCCCGTCCTCGAGGAGCACCGGGTCGATGTTGATGGGCGGCAGTAGCCGCAGGACGTTGCCGTAGGTGCCGGCCGTGAGGACGATCACGCCCATCTCCAGGCATCGTGCCGCGATGGCATTCATGTGTGCGGCCGGCAGCGGCTCCTTCGAGGCGCGGTCGCTGACCATCTCCGCGGCGCACATCGCTCCCCGACCGCGCACGTCTCCCAGGATCTCGTGGCGCGACGCGAGGGCATCGAGTCGGGAGGTGATCGCTACTCCCACCCGACGCGACGCGGCGAGCAGATCCTCCTTCTCGATCTTGTCGAGGACGGCGAGCGAGGCGGCGGCCGCAACGGGATTGCCGCCGTAGGTCCCGCCGAGGCCTCCGGCGTGCACCGTGTCCATCAGCTCGGCGCGCCCGGTGACCGCACTGATCGGGAGCCCACCCCCCATCGACTTCGCCGTGGTGACGAGGTCGGGGACGACCCCCTCGTCCTCGATGGCATACCAACGTCCCGCCCTGCCCATGCCGCTTTGGATCTCATCGGCGATGAACACGATCCCGTTCGCCGCACAGAACGCCGCGATGCCGGCGACGAAGCCGGGCGCGGGGACGATGAAGCCCCCCTCGCCCTGGATCGGTTCGAGGATCACGGCCGCGATGTTCTCCTCGCCGATGTGCTTGTGCATCTCGTCCAGGTCGTAGGCGAGGCACGCCGCAGCGCACGTCTCGGCCGTGTCTGCGCCGCACGGACACCGGTAGGGATAGGCGAACGGCAATCGGTAGACCTCCGGGGCGAACGGTCCGAAGCCCTGCTTGTAGGGCATCACCTTCGCCGTGAGGGACATGCCCAAGAGCGTGCGCCCGTGGAACGCATGGTCGAACGCGACGATCGCGGTGCGGCCGGTGGCCGTGCGCGCGATCTTCACGGCGTTCTCCACGGCCTCCGCGCCGGAGTTGGCGAACATCGTCTTCTTGTCGCCGTCGCCGGGCGTGAGTGCGTTGAGCCGTTCGGCGAGCTCGATATACGGCTCATTGGCGGTCACGTGGAAACAGGTGTGCGTGTCGAGCTCTGCCTGTCGTTGGATGGCGGCCACCACCTCGGGGGCCGTGTGCCCCACGTTCAGCACGGCGATGCCCGTCGCGAAATCGATCAGCCGGTTCCCGTCGACGTCTTCCACGATGGCGCCGGACGCCCGGGAGGTGACGATCGGATGGATCGCACCCACACCGTCGGGGACCGCCTGCTGGCGTCGCGCGAACCACGTACGGGATCTTGGCCCGGGGATCTCGGTCACGAGCTTGCGTTCCTGGGGGATGTCCATCCGACGGGCTCCTCCTTCGATCTGGGCTTGTTGTTGAGGCCGGACCCGGACGCTTCGCATGGGGTGCTGGATCGAGTGTCGGCGTCGCGGCCGTCGATGTCAGCGTTCGCCGGTCCATGTCGGGTTGGCATGATTGTACGGACCGTCCAGCGTGGAGGTCCGGGAACCCGCCCCTCGTGCCGACCGTCTATACGTTCCGTACAATCGCCGTCGTGGCCGTGACCGTGCAGGACATCCTCGGCGTCGCCGGACTGTCGCTGCGGTTGTTGGCGGGCGAGGACGGTACGGCCGGGGACGTTCGCTGGGTGCACGCCTCCGAGCTCGAGGATCCCACGCCCTGGCTCAAGGGTGGAGAGCTGATCCTCACCACGGGCATGGGCCTCGGCGCCACCCCGGCACCGCAGCGCGCCTACGTGAAGCGTCTTGCCGCGGCGGGCGTGGCCGGTCTCGGGTTCGGGCTCGGGTTCGGGCGCGCGCGCACACCCAAGGCCCTGGTGAGGGCCGCCGAGGCGGCCGGGCTGCCGTTGTTCGAGGTGCCGTACGCCGTGCCGTTCATCGCCATCACGGAGGCGGTCTTCACCAAGATCTTGGCGGAACAGTACGGGACCCTGCAGCGCTCGGTCGATGCGGAACACCAGCTGACGCGCGCGGTGATGGAGGGCAAGGGGATCGAGGGCCTCGCCGGATCGCTCGCGACGGTCACGAGGGGTTGGGTGCTGCTCCTGGACCTGCATGGGATGCCCCTGGCCTCCACGGGCCGCCCGGCGAGGTCCCGCGCCGCTCGGATCTGGGAGGAGGTCCGCGATTCCCGCCCGACGGGTGCCTCGTTCTCCCTCACGCTCGTCGATCGTGGCCACCACGTCTGGGTCCAGCCGGTGGGGGCCTCGGGGCGGGTCGAGGCGTTCCTCGTGGTGGGAAAGCCGACACAGCCGAGCGCCTTCGATCGGATCACCGCGGGCCACGCCCTGTCGCTGTTCGCGATCGAGCTGGCTACGTCTCGCGCCGTCGCGGATGCGCAGCGCCGCCTCCAGGGTGATTTCTTCGACCAGCTGGCGGCGGGGACGCTCGTGGGCGGAGGGGTGGCCCGAGAGCTGGCTCGGTTCGGGTTCGAGCGGGAGGCAGAGGTCGTCGTGGCGGAGTTCGAAGGTGCCGATCCCGAGGCCCTCGCGACCGTACTCACGGACGATCGTTCGCGCACCGGTGGCGGGTTCCTGGTCTCCACGCATGCGCAGGGCGTCAGTCTGATGGTTCCGGCCGAGCCAGCGCTCGACCTCGCCGACCTCGTGGCCTCTGCCGGCGGGCGGCTGTCCGCGGACGTGCGCGCGGGCGCGGGCTCGTCAGTCCCGCCGGCGGAGGTCGGCCGGTCGCTCCGCGAGGCGCGTTACGCCCTGCGGGTCTGCCGACTCGAGGGTTGGTCCGAGGCCGGTTTCGCGGACCTCGGCACGTACCGCCTCCTACTGTCGATGGCCGACCCCGGCGTCTTGCGCGCCTTCGCCGATGCGATGCTCGCCCCACTCGACGCCTACGATCGCGATCACAACGGCGAGCTGATCGCCTCGCTCCAGGCGTTCCTGGAACACAACGCTCGATGGGAGACCGCCGCCGCCGAGCTGTACGTGCATCGGCACACGCTCCGCTACCGGATGCGCAAGGTCGAGGAACTGTCCGGGCGGGACCTGCGCAGCAGCTTCGATCGGATGGAGTTCTGGCTCGCCCTGCGGGGCCGCGAGCTGATGACGGCCGATCGCTCGGCGTAGGGCTCCCGCGGACACAGGCATTGGCCGGTCCGTACAGCGGCCCTGGTCGCACTGAACCAACTAAGCCGTGGTTCGTCTCCGACGATACGCGCCATACTGGCGGTTCGATCTCGGTGCGAGATCTGCGTCGCTGACCGAGGAGGGAAACATGGCCGACAGTCACCAGATGTTCATCGACGGCGAGTGGGCGAACTCGTCCGACGGCGCCACCCGCGACATCATCAGCCCCGCGACCGGGGAGGTCATCGCCACCGTGCAGGAAGGGACCGCGGAGGACGCGAACCGGGCGGTGGCTGCCGCCAAGCGCGCGTTCGAAGAGACCTGGTTCGACTCCACGCCCAAGGACCGCCAGCTGATGCTGCTGAAGCTCGCCGACGCCGTGGAGACCAACGCAGAGGAGATCGTCCGGATCGAGTCGGAGAACGTCGGGAAGCCCGCGGCCGTCACGATGTCCGAGGAGATCCCTCCCATCGTCGACAACCTGCGGTTCTTCGCGGGGGCCGCCCGCACGCAGCACGGACTGAGCGCCGGCGAGTACATGGCCGGGTTCACGTCGATCGTCCGCCGCGAGCCGATCGGGGTTGCGGGGCTCATCGCGCCGTGGAACTACCCGCTCATGATGGCGATCTGGAAGATCGGCCCGGCGCTGGCCAGCGGGAACACCGTGGTCCTGAAGCCCTCGGAGATCACGCCGCTCACGGCCATCAGGCTCGCCGAGCTCGCCGCCGACATCTTCCCGCCCGGCGTGTTCAACGTGGTGACCGGTGACGGCGAACCTGTGGGCGACGCCCTCGTGCGCAGCAACGATGTCGGGATCGTTTCGCTCACGGGCGACACGGGCACGGGGAAGCTCATCTCCAAGAACGCCGCCGACTCGCTCAAACGCATGCATCTGGAGCTCGGCGGCAAGGCACCAGTCATCGTCTTCGACGACGCCGACATCGCCTCGGCGGTGGAATGGGTGAAGATCGCCGGATACTTCAACTCGGGCCAGGACTGCACGGCCGCGTGCCGGGTGCTGGTCGGCAAGGCGCAGTACGACAACGTGCTGTCGGAGCTCGTGCCCGCCGTGCAGTCGATCAACATGGGGGACATCTTCGACGAGGACACCGAGGTGGGCTCGGTGGTGTCCAAGGAGCAGCTCGAGCGCGTTGAGGGGTTCGTCGGGCGCGCCCAGGAGGCGGGCGCCGAGATCCTCACGGGCGGCAAGCAGCTCGAGCGCGACGGCTTCTACTACGAGCCCACCGTTGTGGCGAACCCTTCGCAGGACGCCGAGATCATCCAGAAGGAGGTCTTCGGCCCCGTAGTGACGGTTCAGCGCTTCGACGACGAGGAGCAGGCGCTCGCTTGGGCGAACGGGGTCGACTACGGTCTGGCGTCCTCCGTGTGGACGCGGGACGTGGGCAGGGCGATGCGCATGTCGCGCCGGCTGCAATACGGGTGCGTATGGGTGAACACGCACATCCCGCTCACGCCGGAGATGCCGCACGGTGGATACAAGCAGTCTGGCCACGGCAAAGACATGTCGGTGTACTCGCTGGAGGACTACACCAACATCAAGCACGTGATGGTGTCGCTCGACTAGTCGTTGGGACACGACGAGCGAGCGGGCGTTCCCCACGGGGGCGCGCCGCTCGCACGAAGGGTGGTGGATGACCATGATGATCCGACCGTTCCTGGTGAACGGCGAGTGGCGCTCCGGTGAGGGGACGCTCGAGGTCAAGAGCCCGTTCGACGGCTCCCTGGTGGAGGAGCTCGGCGTGCCCACGGCGGCCGACGTCGAGGAGGCGGCGCAGGTCGCGAGCGACACCTTCGCCGAGAGCGTGCGCCTGCCGGTGCACGTGCGTTCGGAGGCCTTGGACCATATCTCCCGGCGCCTCGCCGAAGACATCGAGCGCAACGCTGAGCTGATCGCCCGGGAGGGCGGGAAGCCGCTCAAGTGGGCGACGGTGGAAGCGACCCGCGCCGCCTCGACGTTCCGCTGGGCCTCGGAGGTGCTCCGCCACGGCAGCGATGAGGCGATGCGCCTGGACACCGAATCGGCGTTCACAGGGCGCATGGGCATCCTGCGCCGGTTCCCGTACGGTCCGGTGCTCGGCATCACGCCGTTCAACTTCCCGCTGAACCTGGTGGCGCACAAGGTGGCGCCCTCGCTCGCGGTCGGCGCGCCGATCGTCGTGAAGCCCGCGAGCGCCACGCCCCTCGGATCCCTGGTGCTCGCCGAATACTTCGCGGAGACCGATCTGCCCAAGGGCATGTACCAGGTGCTGCCCGTGAGCTCCAAGGTCGCCGACACGATGGCGCGCGACGAGCGCTACCGCAAGATCAGCTTCACGGGCTCGGCGGCGATCGGGTGGTACCTGAAGGGGCTGGACCCGAAGAAGCGGGTGACGCTGGAGCTGGGCGGCAATGCAGGGGTGATCGTCCACGGCGACGCCGATCTGGACCTCGCCGCCCAACGCGTGGCGGTGGGCGGCTACTACCAGGCGGGACAGAGCTGCATCAGCGTTCAACGGGTCCTGGTGCAGTCCGAGGTCTACGACGATTTCGCCGTGCGTCTCACGAAGCAGGTCGAGAGCCTCAAGTCGGGCGATCCGATGGATCCCACGGTCGACGTCGGACCGGTCATCAACCGGGGCGAGGCGGATCGCATCGGCGAGTGGGTGCAGGAGGCCGTGGCGCAGGGCGCCGAGCTGCTAACCGGCGGGAAGGCGGAAGGGTCCGTCTACGAGCCCACGCTGCTCGGTCGTACCACGCCGGAGATGAAGGTTCGATGCGAGGAGGTCTTCGGACCCGTGGCCACCATCACGCCGTACGAGACGTTCGCGGACGCGCTCGCCGAGGTCAACAACTCCAAATACGGGCTGCAGGCGGGGGTATTCACCAACGACATCAACCGGGCCTTCGAGGCACATCGCACCCTCGAGGTGGGCGGCGTGATCATCAACGACGTGAGCGCCTTCCGCGCGGATCAGATGCCCTACGGCGGGAGCAAGGACTCAGGGTTCGGCCGCGAAGGGCTGCGCTTCGCGATGGAGGAGATGACCGAGCCGCGCATCATGGTCCTGTCGCACGTGCCGTTGTAGGCGATCCACGGACCAGCCGACGGCGCCTCGCGCCGTCGCGGACCTCCGCGCCCGCTTAGCGGTAGACACCGTTGTGTCCGAGCGAATACCGGCCCGGCTGGGGGAACAGCGTGAGCCCGTGCGGGTGCCCGCCCACCGGGATGACATGGAGCACCTTCCCCGACAGCGTGTCGATCACCGACACAGAGGCATCGAACCGGTTCGAGGTCCACAGCTGTGTGCCGTCGGCCGACACCTGCAGCATGTCCGGACTCCTGCCCACGTGCCACGTGGCCGTGACCCGCTGGGTTCGCGTGTCGATCACCGAGATCGTGCCACCGAGTCGGTTCGTCACGTAGAGATGGCGGGCATCGCGCGCCATCGCGAATCCATGCGCGCCGGCACCCGTCGGGATGAACTTCACCTCTTTCATCGTGTTCGGGTCGATCACCGAGACACCCCCGCGGATCTGGTTCGCCACATAGAAGACGTCCCCGCCGGGGGCCACCTTGACGTCGACGGTGCTGCCCCCGACGTTCACCGCGCCGACGATCTTCCGGGGTTGCACCTGCACCTTCACGACGACCCCGCCGTACTCAGTGCTGATCAGGAAGTACGAGCCGTCGGCGGAGAAGTCCAGGTGATCCGGCCCGCGGTACGGGATCGGGAGCGAACCCTGCAGCTTCCACGTCTGGGGATCGTAGAAGTACAGCGTGTCGCGACCCTCCGACACGTCGATGGCATGCTTGCCGTCGGGGGTGAAATAGAGGTTGTACGGATCCGGCACGTTGATCGTGCGGCCCGGTCGTCCCGAACGAGGATCGATCTCGGTGAGGGAGTTGCTGTAGACGTTGCCGACGTAGAGATGTCTCAGGTCCCACGATGGGGAGATATGCTGCGGCTCGCTGCCTACGGCGAACCTCCGAACGACCTTGAAGGTGTTCGGATCGATCACGCGCACGTCGTTCGAGTCGTTGTCCGGAACGTAGACCCGGATCGGGATACCCGCGACGGCCGGCGCGTAGGTCCCTGAGGTCGTGGCGGCGTAGACGTTGTTCGCGGTCGAGGGCGCTCGCGGAGTCGATGTGGCGGTCGGTGAGACGGCGCTCGGGGTCGCTGCTGGTCTCACGGTCCCGCCGGAGGATGCCGCCGCCGCGCCGGTCCGCGGAGCAGATACGGTCCCCGAGCTGCACCCAGCCGCCAGGCTCAAGGAGAGCAGCAGGCATCCGAGGAAGAACCCTCCCGTCGGAGTCAGCTTCACGGCTGCCCCGCCTTCACGACCTGAGAGGCGAAGTCGACGTGCAGGGGGATCGCGTTCCCGGGCAGGAGCAGATCGAGTCCGTCCGGGAAGGACAGCTGACCCGCGCCGCTGCCGGACGTCCCCGTGCCGTACTGCCAGACGATGCGGTTGGTTGCGGGGTCGATCAGCACGACGCGGTGCCGGAAGTCGTCATTCACGGCAACCAGGCCGTTGGGCAACGGTGCCGCCAGGCTCGGATGGTCCAGCATGCCGTGGCCGGCCGCGACGTGGTAGCTCCACAGTACCTTGCCGCCGCGATCGAACCGGATCACGGCCCCCGGCCGGGCGTAGTTGGCCACGAGGTACGTGCCATCGGCGAGCCGTTGCGGATCCGAGGGCTCCACGACCCCAGGCGGCCTGCGCGCCCAGATCACCCGACCGTCGGACGCGACCTCGTCGACCCAGGCGCCGTTCAGCTCCGAGATCAACAGGTGCCCGTTCGGCAGGGGTGTGTCGCCGTTCGGGTAGCCCACCGTGGCCGGGAAGCCGTGGGTGCACACCCCATTCGTCCCGATCTGGTGGTCGAACGACCCCGCCGCGTTCAAGAACAGGATCCGGCAGTTCTTCGCGTCGGCCACGACGACCCCACCCCCAGGCATGGGGTAGGCGTCGTCGGGTTGGTGGAGGTAGCCCGGAGATGACCCGGCGATGCCCGCGTGTCCGTAGGTCCACAGGGTTCGCCCGCTCGGGTAGGCGATCTCGGCGATGAGGTTGTTCTCTTCCTCGTTCACCAAGATCGCGTGTCCGCCGTGCACCCAGAAGGCGTCGTCGGGGAAGTAGAAGCGATCGGGAGGGGGCGGGAGTGATGGAGACGGGTATCGCCAGACGATGTGCTTGTGAGCGTTCATCACGAGCAACCGGTTGTTCCCACGGTCGGCGATGAGCAGCAGTCCGGCGAACGGACGCTTGGTTTGGGCGCTCGAGTCGGCCGTCGCCTGCGGCGTCGGGCTCGGTCGGGCGGCCGGCGTGCCGGACGAAGCCGGACCTCCCCGAAGCACCTGGTCCAGGGTGTGGCCGCCCCAGCCGCCGATGAGCAGCACGCCGCCGGACGCGGGGGCGACCGCCGCATCGGCGGTGGGCCGCGGCAGGGGAGGCAACGTGCTGACCGACCCGGACGCCGTGTCGACGGCGCTCATCCTCGCGACCGACGCGTCGGAAGCGTTGCGTCCGCCGGCGACGTAGGTGATGCCGGCGATCGTGAACGCGGCGGCGTGGGCGACGGGTGCCGGCAGGCGTGCGGCCCGTTCGACGGTTCCTGCGACGGGGTCCACGAGGTAGATGCCATCGGTCGGGCCGGCGGCGTCGTTCCCGCCGGCCACCACCAGCGTGCCGTCGACGGCCGCAACGGCGGGGTAGCGCAGTCCGACGGGCAGCGTCGCCACCAACCGGAACCGCGTGCCATCCGAGGTGGCGTAGATCTCAGGACGAGGTCGGGCGCCGTCGTAGCCGCCGACGAGATAGGTGGTTCCTCCGATCGTGGCCGCCGATAGATCCGAAAGCACCCGAGGCAGGTGCCCGGCGACGACGCCGTTCCCGTTCGCGGGGTCGAAGGCCTGCACGAGGTCGGTCCCGGCAGAGGACCCCCCGCCGAAGACGAACAGCCTGCCACCGATCATCGATCCGGCGGCATCGTGGGCGGCGCGAGGCAGGCTTCCGAGGTAGGACAACGAGCCCGTCGCCGGGTTCATCGCGAACACGCCTCCCACCGTCGTCCCAGCCGCGTCGAGCCCTCCCGCGATGTACACCGTGCCGCCGGAACTCACCGCCACCGCGCGCTGGATGGGTGCGCTGAGACGGTAGCCCGCCGGTCGCAGGACGAGGGTCGGCAGCGCTCCCGCGACCCCCTGGTCGGTCGGCGTCGCGGACGATGAGGGTGTCTGCGCCGAGGGCGACGTGGCCGAACAGGCGGCCAGCACACACAGGAGCAGCAAGAGAGACGTGCGGACCGTGCTCCGTCCCTGCCGGGCGTTCTCTCGCATCAGTCCTCCACCGATCGAACCTGTTGCCGACGTCGGCTCCGCGCGCGGAGCAGTCCATCCTGTCAGAGACCGGATGAACGTTCGATGAGGAGGCGTTCCACGAACGACCCGGCGATGGCTGCCGCTTCCCGTTCCCGACGCCACAGGTAGTGGTCGGTACCCTCGAGCAGCGCGAGGCTCGCGGCCGGGAACTCGGACGCGAACGCTCGCACATCCTCGGCCGGGCAGTACGTGTCGCCGTCGCCAGCGATCAGGAGGACCGGACGGCGGAAGGTCCGAAGCAGCGCCGCCTCGGGCAGAGCCGGAAGCGACAGGTCATTCGGACGCAACGGGACCCCGTAGAGCACCAGCGCCGCGACGCGCTCATCGTCGAGCGCGACGCGCAGCGCGACGTTGGCCCCGAACGACCACCCGCACAGGACCGTGGGCCGGCCAGGTGCCTCCTCACGGACGAGGCCGAGCGCCGCGTCGACGTCCGCGAGCTCATCGCGGCCACCTCCGTACGTGCCGGCGGACCCCATGACGCCGCGGAAGTTGAACGACAGCACCGCCATCCCTCGACGGCCGGCGAGCTCGTTGCGCAGGGCCCACAGGATGGGATGGTCCTTGCTGCCTCCGTGCCGTGGGTGAGGATGGCAGATGACGGCGGATCCTCGCGCGGGTCCGTCCGGCCTGCGCAGTTCCCCTTCCAGCCGGACGCCGTCCCGCGCCGTGAACGTGATGGGCTCCACCACATGCGACGATGGCACCATGACGGCCGACCGCCAACCGACGGGTGTGGCGTTCGCATTGCGCGACCCGCTGCCGTGGGCCCCGTTCGCTCGCATCGTGCGGGAGGCCGAGCGATCGAGGTACCGGGCGGTGTTCCTGCCGGAGATCGCCGGGCGAGACGCCTTCGCGGCGCTCACGGGTCTGGCGGGGGAGACGAGCGGCATGCTCCTGGGAACCGGGATCGTCCCGATGACCTCGCGATCGCCGCGTTTGACGGCGATGGGCGCCGCGACCGTGGCGGAGCGATCGGGTGGGCGGATGATCCTGGGGCTCGGGACGGGACCCGCGAAACGCGGGGCCCTGGAGGCGCTCGCGCTCCAGATCGAGGAGATCCGGGATCTCCTGAGCGGGGGCGCGGGCCCGGCGCTGCGGGTCGATCCACCGATCCCCATCTGGATCGCGGCGTTGGGTCCCCGGGCGGTGGCGCTGGCGGGTCGCCTCGCCGACGGTGTACTCCTCAACTGGTGCACGCCCGAACGGGTGGCGCGGGCGCGCCACGCCGTCCGCGAGGCCGCGGAGGCGGAGGGCCGGAACCCCGACGACGTCACCATCGCCGTCTACGTGCGGGCCTCGCTGAATGTGGATCCGGCCGCCGCCCTCGCCGCGCTCCGAGCGGCGTTCGGCGGATACGCGTCCTACCCCTCGTACGCTCGACAGTTCGTGACGATGGGCTTCGGGGAGCAGGCGGCCGCCGCGGCCGCCGCGGGCCGAGCGGGGCGACCCCAGGATATCCCCGAGGCACTCGTGCGCCGCATCTGTCTGCTGGGCGATCCGTCTTCGGCCCGTGAGGGACTTCGGGCCTTCGGGGAGGCGGGAGCCGATCTGACGGTGGTGTACCCCGCGCTGCTGGCGGGCGATCGCGAAGGTGAGTCGGTCGCGGCGACGCTGGACGCCCTCGCCCCCGCGGGATGACCAAGGGTTCGCGTGGCCGCGGTTGCAGGTCGCTGGGAGCGTCGTATGATTTGTGAGGTCAACACCGTGGAAAAGGGGATCGTGGCATGACGTACACCATCGCAGAGCCCTGCATCGACGTGAAGGATCGCGCCTGCGTGGACGAGTGTCCCGTGGACTGTATCTACGAAGGCCCGCGCATGCTCTACATCCAGCCCGACGAGTGCGTCGACTGCGGAGCGTGCGAACCTGCTTGCCCGGTCACGGCCATCTTCTACGAGGACGACGTGCCCGGCGAGTGGAAGCAGTTCACGCCGATCAACGCCGAGTGGTTCGCCGATACCGTGAGCGGGGTGGGATCGCCGGGCGGCGCGGCTCAGGTCGGCCCGGCCGCGGTCGATCACCCGGTCGTGGCCGCGTGGGACGCCGTCTAGCCGCTCGGGGCCTTCTCCTGGCCCGGGTTCGGGAGCGTGCCGGGGGCTGAGGCGGCCGACGGGATCTCCTGGGCGTCGGGCCACCGCTGACGCGACTTTGCGGCGAGCTTGAACATGAGGTCGACGGCATGGGGGTCCTCCGAGCCCGGCCGCGACTCGATGACGCCGTCGGCGAGCGCCCGGTCCCAGATGTCCTTGCCGCGGTCCGTGCGCACCACGGTGAGCGTCCAGCCGTCGGACTGGCCGAGTCCCCCGAAGGAGATGTCGGCGTGCTCCGCGGCGAAGTCCGGACAGCGCAAGCAGCCCGGCCTCGTGAACCGGTGCGCGTCCTTCAGGGGGTACGTGATCTCCTCGCCGGCGTCGGTGTAGAAGAGCAGCTTGCCCTTGATGTTGACTCGGATCAGGCGATCGAGATCCAGGCCCAGTTCCTGCTGCACGATCTCATCCATCAAGCCGTCGTAGGTAAAGGTCTTCGAACAGAGCAGGCCGAACGTCCACGCGATCTTCTTGCGCCACTTGTTCACCCGGCGGGCCTCCAGCGCGCCCGTCACCGAGGCCTGGCAGCTCATCCCGACCAGAGCGACCTTGGTGAGCCCCAGCTCGGCGGCCTTGATGAGCGCCAGCGGGTTGGCGGAGTAGGTATACCGCGATCCCGCGGTATCGAGGACGCCCTGTGCGTCGGTCACGACGGTCGGCTCCGCGTCCCAAGCCCGTTCATCCGAGAGCTTGGACGTGCAGGCGCCGTCGATCTCCCCGGTGCGCAGGCCCCAGATCAACAGGGCCGAGACGACGCCGCCGTCCTGGCCGCTCATCAAGGATCCGGGGTCCGTGGCGCGCGCCAGCACGATGTCCTGGTAGTTGCCGATCAGCTCCTCGGGCGACCGGGTCATGCCGAAGAGCGAGACGTCGATTTCGTCCTCCCAGCCGCGGAAGCGCGGGCACGCTCGCGTGCATATGTCGCATCCTCGGTCCCCGTGGCCGCACCGGTCCGGGCCCTCGTCCTGCAACTGCACCGGGACGCCGTCCTCGTAGGCCAGGACATGGAACGGGCACACGACGATGCACGCCGTGCAGCCCGTGCAGAGCCCCGTGGCGACGACCTCGTGGTGCAGATCGAACCACTGGGTCTTATCCGTCGAGGACGCCATCGCGCGCAGCATATATCGGGAGATCCACGCCCGACGATCGGCGCCATTCGCAGCGCGCGTCCAGCGTGCTCAGATGCTGAAGGATTCGCCGCAAGCGCACTCGTGGACGGCCTGGGGGTTGCGCATCTTCAGGCCGCCGCCCAGCAGCGCGTCGTCGAAGTCCAGCGTCGATCCCCGGACGATAGGGACGCTCCGCGGATCGACGACCACGCGTATGCCCTCGGCGGCCTCGACCACCAGATCGTCCGACGCCTCGGTCTCTTGGAACGAGAGCTCGTAGCTGAACCCCGAGCAGCCGCCGGCCGTCACGCGTACGCGCAGGATGGCGTCGGCGCGTCCCTCGTTCGTGGCGAGCGCGCGGATCTTGCGCGCGGCTGCGTGGCTGACCGCGAGCGCATCCCCTTGCGTGGCGACGGTGTCCATGGGGCCAGGATACCCCCTCGCGGGGCTTCTCAAGGCCCCGGCGCGCCGCTCGGCGTGCTCAGGAAGGCAACGAACGATCGCGCGTAGGCGCGGGCGCCAGCCACGAGATCTTCCACCGCCACGGACTCGTTCGCTGTGTGTGCCACGCCGAGCGACCCCGGGCCAAGGATGATCGTCGGCACGTGAGCCTCGTTGATGTAGAACCGCGCGTCCGTGATGCCGGTGAACCCGACGAGTTGGGGTTCGCGACCCGTCGCAGCCGCGACCGCCTCGCGCGCGATCCGTACCAGGGCGGTCTCCGCAGGAGCCTCCGCCGGATCCGTCCACTCCCTCAGCGCGGCGTCCACACGGACCTCTGGGTGGTCGCGGCGCAGATCCTCGGCCAAGGCACGGAAGGGGGCGAGGACGCGTTCGGGATCGCGCTCCCCGGGGATCAAACGGCGGTCGACGTCGACCTCGCACCGGTCGGGCACCACGTTGGGCGCGCTCCCGCCGGTGATGAGCGCTGCGTTCACGCTCGGGCGCCCCGTGAGGGGATGCTCGATGTCAGGCAAGACCTCGCCGAGCCGAAGCAGGTACCGGGACATCGAGATGATGGCGTTCACCCCTCGGTCCGGCTGCGACCCGTGCGCCGCTCGTCCGAATGCCGTCAAGGTCACCCAGGCGCCCCCGCGCTCGGCGAGCCCGATCTGCAACTCGCTCGGCTCGCCCACGACGGCCGCGTCCTGGTCGAGGAGCCCTCGTTCCCACAGGACCTTCGTTCCGTGGACGCCGGCGAGCTCCTCGTCGGCGACCAGGTGGTACTCGAGGGTTCCCGCGAGCTCCACACCCGCCCGGCGGATGGCGGCGCCCGCCGCGAGCGCCGCCGCGATCGGTCCCTTCATGTCGGCGGAGCCGCGGCCGATCAGGCGCCCGTCGCGCACGACGCCCTCCCAGGGTCCGGGGCCCCAGGTGTCCCGGGCACCGGCCGGGACCACGTCCAGGTGCCCGTTCCAGGCGAGCCTGGGTCGCCGCCCAGAGCCGAGCGCGGCCAGCACGCTCGGCCGCCCGGTCGCCGAGCGGATCGTGTGCGGCGCGGCGCCGAGCTCCTCGAGGATCTCGGTGGCGACCGTGGCCGCCGCTTCTTCGGTCCCCCCCGGGTTCTCGCTCGGGGCCGCGATGAGCGCGCGCGCGTACGCGAGGACCTCGTCGGGATCCACGGCGTCGGCCGCCGCCCGAGCGGCCGCCTCCTCTACCATGGCGCGCGATGCTACACGCCACGGCCGCGCGCGCCCGCCTGCGCCGGGGGCTGGTCCAAGATCCGGCCCCCGACCCACCGCCGGGCGACCGGCTGGCGGCCGTCCTGGCGCTCCTCGTGGAAACGCCCACGCCCTCGCTCCTGTTCACCGAGCGGGCACGCACGCTCTCGCGCCACCCCGGCGAGATCTCCTTCCCCGGCGGATTGCTCGATCCCGGCGAGCGGCCCATGGAGGCGGCGCTGCGCGAGACCCACGAGGAGATCGGCGTTGACCCCGATCTCCCCGAGATCCTGGGAGCGCTGGAGCCCGTCCACACCTACGTGAGCGAGATCCTCGTGGTCCCGTTCGTCGGCATCGTTCGCGATCGACCGACGCTTACGCCGAACCGGGGAGAGATCGCCGAGGTCCTCTTCTTCGGCCTTTCGGATCTCGCGAGCGTGGAGGCCCCGATGCAACTGCCTCGGGAAGACGGCGGCCAGTGGCACGGTTGGGCCTATCATCTGGCCGGCCGGAGGATCTGGGGCGCCACGGGCTGGATGCTGCATGCTCTGCTGGAGCTGGTGCGGAGGGAGACGCCGTGGACCGAGCAGAAGTCGTGAACCCGGAGGATCGCGAGCTCCAGGCCCTCTTGGGCAGCGCGCGCACCATCGCGGTCGTGGGACTCTCCTCGAAGCCCTACCGACCGTCGTTCGGGGTGGCGGCCTACCTGCAGGAGCACGGATATCGGATCGTTCCCGTGAACCCGCATGAGACCGAGGTCCTGGCAGAGCCCTCCTTCCCGTCGTTGCTCCAGATCCCTGCGTCGTTGACTATCGACGTCGTCGACGTCTTCCGTCGTGCGGAGGAAACCCCCTCGGTCGCTCGCGATGCCGTGGCCATCGGCGCCAAGGTCCTGTGGCTGCAGGAGGGGATCGTGAGCGACGAGGCCCACCGGATCGCGTCGCAAGCCGGCCTGGACGTCATCATGGGGATCTGCATCAAGCGTGTGAAGGAGCGACTGGATCGGGAGGCATCAGCATGACCAAGTGGGAATACTTCGTGGCGCCGCTGCTCGAACACAACCCCGGAGAGATCCTCGACACGTTCGGGGAGGACGGCTGGGAGCTCGTGGGAGTGACGCAGATCCAGAACCCGATGGGCGGTGTGTCGACCGTCGCCTACCTGAAGCGACCGAAGGCCTGACGCGGCCGTGCGCATCGATCACGCGGTGCTCGCGGTCGCCGATCTGGACGAGGCCGCGGCCCGGTTCACCGCGGGCACGGGGCTCGCGACGATCGCCGGCGGCCGGCACCCGCGCTGGGGGACGGTCAATCGCATCGTGCCCCTGGGCTCGGACTATCTCGAGCTCCTCGCCGTGGTGGAGCCGGACCTGGGCGCCGGGACGTCGCTCGGGCGCCGGCTGACGGCGCTCTCGCGGGATGGCCGCGACCGCTGGTTCTCCGTCTGCCTCGCCGATCCCGACATCGACCGCACGGCGGCCCGGCTCGGACTCGCTGTGGAAGCGGGCGCGCGCACCAGGCCGGACGGGGTCGAGGTGCGCTGGCGCGGCGCCGGGATCGAGGATTCTTCACGCCCCGACTGGCTCCCGTTCTTCATCGACTGGGATGCGCCCGGCGACCTTTACCCCGGCCGTTCGCACGCCGACCATGCCGTGCGCCCGACCGGCATCGCCGGCGTGGCGGTCTCCGGTGAGCCCGCCGCCCTGAAGGCCTGGCTCGACGGGGCTCGGGCGCCCATCGAGGTAACGGATGGAGGCGAGCCTCACCGCGTCCACTCCGTGAGGGTCGCGACGGAGGGCGGGGACGTCATCGAGATCGAAGGCGCGCCCCCACCGGCTTCCAGCTAGACCTCGACCTGCATCCCTTCTGCGGCCGCGACGCAGCGCGCCTCGTCCACGCCCCACAGGTCGCGGACGCGCTCGGTCATGACGTCGATCTGATCGTCGCCGTGCATCGGGTCGTGGTGGAAGAGCAGCAGGCGCTCGGCGGCGGCCTTGCGGGCGAACACCGCGAGCTGGGCCGTGCTGGTGTGCCCCCACCCCACGCGCTGCGGATACTCGTCCTCGTCGTACTGGCAGTCGTGGATCAACAGATCCGCGCCGGCGGCGAGGCCGCGACCGGAGATCCACTCGCTACCGACGCGCTCGAGGTCCATGCCGAGCCCCGGTTCGTGGTCGGTGAGGTAGGCGAGGGAGCGCCCGTCGGCCTCGACGCGGTAGCCCACCGTGGGCCCCGGATGCAGGATCGGGGTGGATGTGATCCGGGCGCTCCCGAGGGTCCACGGTTCGGTGGGGGCGTCGTGGAACACGACGTGCGCGGGGACCTGCGACAGATGCACGGGGAACAGCGGAGGGGAGAAGTACGTGGCGATCCGCTCGTCCAGGGACGCCATCGGCGACGACGGCCCCCAGATGTGCAGCTCCGTATCCTCCGACCAGATCGGCGCGAACGCCCCCAGCCCCTCGACGTGGTCGACGTGGAGGTGGGTGAGCAGCAGGTCGATCCGGGCCGGCGGCTCCTGCATCAGGTGGACGCCGAGGGGCCGCGCTCCCGTCCCCGCGTCCAGGATAAGCACGTGCCCGTCGTTCCAGCGCACCTCCACGCACGAGGTGTTGCCGCCGTGACGCACCGTGTCGGGTCCCGGAGACGCGATGGAGCCTCGGCTCCCCCACACGCGGATGCGCACCGGCCTAGTCCGAGGGTTCCCAGAAGATCGACATCGCCCCGACGCATTCGTCGGCGTGCGCGAACAGCGGGAAGGCCGTGACCTCGATGCGCCGGTAGGTGCCGCCGGCCGTTCGGATCTTCAGCGACCTGTGGCTCGGAGTCCGCCGCTCGAGCGCGATGCGCAGAGGCCGTTCGTCGGAGGGCAGCGGCCGCTCGTCCTCATCAGCGGGTACGACCTGTTGGGACCAGCGGGCCGCCTCCACGACGCGTCCCTCCACGAACGGGATCCCGAGCATCCGCTCGGCGGCTTCGTTGTAGTAGATCAGGTTGTCGTCGGGATCCACGAGGAACACGGCCGAGGCCAGGCGCGACGCGAAGTCCCGCGCGAGGATCAAGACCAGGTTGCGCTGGGCGATGTCGGCCACGGAGTGAGCGTAGTCGCTTCACGGCGCGCGAGGAACCGGGGCCGGCCTCGGCTCAGCCGAGCGCGCGATCGAGATCGGCCACGAGATCGTCGGGATGCTCGATGCCGACGGACAGGCGGATGAGCGTCGCCGGGACCTCCAGGGCCGAGCCCGCGACGCTCGCGTGGGTCATCGGCCCGGGAACCTCGATCAGCGACTCCACGCCCCCCAACGACTCGGCGAGGAAGAACAGCTCGGTGCGCGCCGCCACGGCGAGCGCCTCCTCGGGCGTCGCCAGCTCGAACGAGACCATTCCGCCGAACCCGCGCATCTGGCGCGCGGCTACCGCGTGCCCGGCATGGGACGGCAGACCGGGGTAGTGCACGCGCGTGACGCGCGGATGCCGGGCGAGGAACGCGACCACGGCGGCTGCGCCCTCGCCGTGGGCGCGCATCCGGATCGCGAGGGTCTTCAGCCCCCGCAGGGCGAGGTAGCAATCCATCGGCCCCGGCACCGCCCCGACGGCGTTGACGAGGAAGCCGAGCCGCTCCATGAGGGTCTCGTCGTTCGTCAGGACCGCCCCTCCGATCAGATCGGAGTGGCCGCCGAGGTACTTCGTGACGCTGTGCACCACCACGTCGGCACCGAGCAGCAGGGGCCGCTGCAGCGCCGGAGTCGCGAACGTGTTGTCCACGACGACCTGTGCCTCCGCCGCGTGCGCGACGCCGACGACCGCCTCGATGTCGACGATCTTCAGCAGGGGGTTGGACGGGGTCTCCACCCACACGAAGCGCGTTCGTGGGCCGATGGCCGCGGCGAGAGCGTCGAGATCGCTCAGGTCCACCGTGGTGCAGGCGAGCCCCCATGGATCGAGCACCTGCGTAAGCAGTCGGTACGTCCCGCCGTACACGTCGTCGGCCAGCACGACGTGGTCTCCCGGGCGCAGGGTCAGCAGCAGGGTCGTCTCCGCGGCCAGCCCGCTGCCGAAGCAGAACGCGCGCGTGGCACCCTCCAGTGCCGCCAGGGCGACCTCCAAGGCATCGCGCGTCGGATTGCCGCCGCGCCCGTAGTCCCAGCGAGCGAACGAACCGACCGCCCGCTGGGCGTAGGTGGCGGTCTGATAGATGGGTACGTTTACCGCACCGTAGACCGCCTCGGGGTCTTGTCCCGCATGGATGGCCTCCGTCTCGAGGTGCCGCTCGGTCATCCGACGCTCTCCGGTGGAAGCTCCCAACGGCGTCGCAGCAGTTCTTCGCGGGCGAGGTCGCCCTCGCGGACCTGGCGCCACAGGCGGTACTTGCGTTTCGCGTCGTGCCCCGGTGCGAACTCGCTGCCGGCGGGGACCTGCCGGTCGCAGCCCCGCTCCCCGCAAGCGCACCAGGCGAAGAGCTGCGCCGGATCGTCGCGGGTCAACGTCCCGGGCCGATACGTGGGGGCCGGGGCCGAGATGGGGATCACGATCACGCCCTCGCTCGGGTCGCCGAGGTGCGTTTCGTGCCCGTCGAGCACGAGGAGCCCCGTGAGCGCCGCGAGGGCGGCATCGAGACGATCGATCGTGGTCAGCTCCTGCGTCTGCACGCCCTGCATCTTCAGCACGCGTTCGCGCCATTGCCGTTTGCGTTCCCCGCGCGGGGGGAGGCAGCCGGCCAGAACGGCGGCGGTGGCGTGGGGAAACACCTCGATCGCACGGTTGCGGTAGGGCCTGCCGGTGGCCAGGGGATACCCGAGGCGCTCCGCCACCGCGAACACCTCCATGCCGCGGCGCATCCAGTCGAACCGCGTGTGTTCGGCATGGTCCTGCGAGGGCGTGCGGAACGCATGGATGTTGAGGCGCGCCAGCTCGTTCTCCGTATGACGGGACTTCCCCCCCCGCGCCCACGTGGGCGGGGAGTCGACCGCCACGATGGCGGGCTCGAACTCCTTGATGATGTGCTCCACGTCCTCGAGTCCGGCGCGGGACAGCACACGCGCGGGCGCGCGGCGGCCGTCCATCACCACGAGGTCAAGACCCTTGTTGACCCCGACGTCGACGCCCAGGGATCGCACGCCGCTACTGCGCCCGTCGATGCGCCAAGAAGTCCAGCAGGTCGGAGCGGGTGAGCACGCCGAGCACCTGTCCCTCCTTCGCCACCAGGACCGCCGGGCCATGCTCCAGCTCGGCGAACGCCGACTCTACCGGTTCATCCCACTCCACCAGCGGCATCGGCGGCGCCATGACCTCCGCGACGTCGGCCTGCAGGGCGTCGGGGTCGCGGAAGACCCGATCGAGAAGCTCCCGGTCCCGGATCGAACCAACGAACTGCGCCACGTCCGCGGAGTCCTCCCGTACGACCGGCGCCTGGCTGATGGAGTGCTGGTGCAGCGTGTCGACCGCCTGGCGAACCTTCGCCCGGGCGCTCACGGTGATCAATGGGGGCAGCTCCCCGCCCTTGGCCGCGAGCACCTCGTCCACGCGGATCGCGTCACGCCGCTCAAGCATCCCGTACTGGAGCATCCACGACTCGGAATAGATCTTGGACAGGTAGCCACGGCCGGTGTCGGGGAGCAGGACCACAACGGTCTTCGACGCGTCCAGCTCCCGCGCGACCTGGAGGGCCGCGAAGACCGCCGTCCCGCACGATCCGCCCACGAGGATGCCCTCGCGACGCGTGACGGCGCGGGCCGTGAGGAAGGAATCGCGGTCGCTCACCTTGACGTAGCGGTCCACCACGCTCGGATCGAAGGTGTCCGGCCAGAAATCCTCGCCGATCCCTTCCACGAGGTAAGGGCGCGGCGTGTCGCCGGAGTACACCGACCCCTCCGGATCCGCGCCCACGATCGTCACGCTCGGGTTCTGCTCCTTGAGATAGCGACCGACCCCGCTGATCGTGCCGCCCGTCCCCACGCCCGCCACGAAGACGTCGACCCCACCGTCGGTCTGGCGCCAGATCTCGGGTCCGGTCGTTTCGTAGTGCGTGCGCGGATTCTCGGGATTGAAGTACTGGTTGGGCTGGAACGCCCCCGGGATCTCGGCGGCGAGCCGATCCGCCACCCGGTAATAGCTCTCGGGGGAATCGGGCGCGACCGCGGTGGGCGCGATCACGACCTCGGCGCCGTAGGCGCGAAGGAGCGAGATCTTCTCCTGGCTCATCTTGTCCGGCATCACGAAGATGCACTTGTAGCCGCGGATCGCTGCGGCGATGGCCAGGCCGTGGCCCGTGTTCCCCGAGGTCGGCTCCACGATGGTGCCCCCCGGCTTCAGGAGCCCCTCCCGCTCGGCCGCCTCGATCATGCGGATGCCGATGCGATCCTTCACGGAACCGCCGGGATTCAGCATCTCGAGCTTGGCGAGGATCGTGGGCCGAACGCCGCCGGACACCGAGTGCAGCCGAACGAGCGGCGTGTCACCCATCGCGTCCAAGAACGTGTCGAGCACCTGCATCCGAACCCCCTTCGCCGTCCGCGGCCCCTATGGTGCCACGGGAACGACCCGGCCGAGGTTCGCGGATCCGGCGACCTTGCGTGAACCGCTACACCTCCGGGGGTAACGTGCCGATTCCAGGAGCGGAAGTGCGCGACGACGCGTGTCGACGACGCACCACACGGACGGCGATGGAGCGAGACCGTGAGCGACCTGCAACCCAACGAAGAGCCGGGCGGCGGCGGCGAGAGCCTGCTCGTCGTCGACGACGATCCGTTCATCGCGCGGCTGCTCGAGATCGAGCTGAAGGCCGCCGGATACGACGTCCGCATCGCGAGCGACGGCATGATGGCGATGGAGACGGCCCAGGAACGGAGCCCCGACCTCGTGCTCGCCGACGTGATGATGCCCAACATGGACGGGTTCGAGCTCACGCGGCGGCTCCGACAGGACCCGAGGACCGCGTCGGTCTCCATCATCATGCTGACGGCGCGTGGACTCTCCGCCGACAAGCTCGAGGGCTTCGCGATCGGCGCCGACGATTACATCGTCAAGCCCTTCGACACCCCCGAGCTCCTGGCGCGGATCCGGGGGGTGCTTCGGCGCTCGCGCGATATGCGGGCGCAGTCGCCGCTCACGGGGCTGCCGGGCAACGTGCGGATCGAGGAGGCCATCGACGCGCGCGTGGAGCAGGGGATCCCGTTCGCGATCTTGTACGCGGACCTGGACAACTTCAAGGCCTTCAACGATCACTACGGGTTCTCGCGCGGCGACGAGGCGATCCAGGCTACGGCGCGCATGCTCGACGAGGTTGCACGAGAGCTCTCCGACGGGGCGGGGTTCGTGGGCCACGTCGGGGGCGATGATTTCGTCCTGGTGGTGCCGCCCGAATGTGCCGAGACCGTCGCGCAGTCGGTCGTGGATCGCTTCGACGCCATGGCGCACGAGCTCTACGACCTCGAGGATCGCGAGCGGGGGTTCGTGGAGGTCGTGAACCGCCGTGGCGAGCTGCAGCGGTTCGGCCTGCTCACGATGTCCATCGGCGTCGCGTCGACCGAGCGTCGTGCGTTCCAGCACTACGCCGAGGCCGTCGCCGTGGCGATGGAGATGAAACAGTTCACGAAGGGCGCCACCGGCTCATCGTGGGCGGTCGACCGCCGCGCGATCTAGCGGCGCGGGGTGGGCTCCGCCAGGTAGTAGCCCTGACCCTGCGGGACCCCAAGCGCCAGCAGGGCGTCGAGCTCGGCCGCGGTCTCGATGCCCTCGGCCACGATGACCATGCCCATCTCGTGCGCGAACGACACGAGCGCCGCCGCGAGCGCGTGCTTGGCACGATCCGCGTCGATGTCGCGGGTGAGCGAGATGTCGAGCTTCACGATGTCGGGGACGAGCCGCAGGGTGTGGTGCATGCTCGCGAACCCCGCTCCCGCGTCGTCGATCGCGAGGCGCGCACCGATACCGCGCAGGCCGGCGAGGGCGCTGAGCAACGCGTCGTAGTCCTCCACGGCCTCGTGCTCGGTGATCTCGAGGACGATCCGCGGTGCGTCCATCGACAGCAGGGAGGCCAGCTCCGTGGAGACGGCCGCCCGGTGCGAGCAGTTGATGGACAGGTAGACCTCGGGGGCCAGGCCGGGAAGGATCCGCAAGGCCTGCCGGACGCTCGCGAGCTCCAGCTGGACCCCGAGCTCGAGACGCACGGCTTCGGCGAACCATTCGTTGGGGGCTCGCAGGGGAAGGGACCGGAACCGCGCGAGCGCCTCCATCCCCACGACGGAGCGCGAGCGGAGATCCACGATCGGCTGGTACACCATCGACAGACCGTCGCCGGCCATGAACCGCTCGATCTCGCCCCGCGCGGCGTCGACCTGCTCACGTTCGATCTCCTCGCGCCGCAGCTGGGACGTGAGCTCCGCCACGATGCCGCCGACCACCTCCGCCGAAAGGCTCGCGCCGCCGCCCATCACGCGATCGATCGATCCCAGGATCTCGTCGGCGCCGGTGCCCTTCACGAGGTAGCCCACGGCCCCCGCCCGGAGCATCTCGAGCACGGTCGGCCGGTCCTCGAAGGCGCTGAGGGCGATCACGCGCGTGGCGGGGGAGACGCGCACGATCTCGCGGGCGGCACGCGCGCCGCCGCCCGCCGGCATCTTCACGTCGACCAACGCCACATCGGGGTGCGCATCGTCGGCGATCGCGATCGCCTCATCCGCGTCTTGGGCCGCGCCGATCAGCAGGACGTGATCCTCGTGGGCGAGCAGCTCGGCGAGCGCACCCCGCAGGGCGGGTTCGTCGTCGGCGATCAACACGCGGATGGGGTCGGTGGGGGCGTGGTTCATGTAGGGGGAAGGGCGGAGGGCCATCGGGGGGACGCTATCCTTCACGGGGGACCGGCTCAAGCACCCAACCGAGCCGGGACCGGCGGTAGCATCGGCGGGATCCCCGGAGGAGGCGCATCGATGAGCGCACGAGAGATCCGCGCACCGCGTGGCACGCAGCTGAGCTGCCGCGGCTGGCCACAGGAAGCCGCGATGCGGATGCTGATGAACAACCTCGACCCCGAGGTGGCGGAGCGCCCAGAGGACCTCGTCGTCTACGGCGGGACCGGCCGCGCCGCTCGATCGTGGGAGGCGTTCGATGCGATCGTTCGCACGCTGCGCGACCTGCGGAACGACGAGACCCTCCTCGTGCAGTCGGGCAAGCCCGTCGCGGTATTCCGCACCCACGACATGGCTCCTCGGGTGCTGATCTCGAACTCGATGCTCGTGCCGAAGTGGGCCGACTGGGACACCTTCCGCGCCCTGGAGGCGCAGGGCCTCACGATGTACGGGCAGATGACGGCGGGCTCCTGGATCTACATCGGGAGCCAGGGGATCCTGCAGGGCACGTTCGAGACCCTCGCCGAGTGCGCGGCCCAGCATTTCGGTGGATCGCTCGCCGGGACGATCACCCTCACGGGCGGCCTCGGCGGCATGGGCGGAGCGCAACCCCTGGCGGTCACGATGAATGACGGCGTCGCGTTGTGTGTCGAGGTGGACCCCCTCAGGATCGAACGCCGCGTGAAGACCCGCTACCTCGATCGCGAGACCGCCTCGCTCGACGAGGCCTTGGCCTGGGCGACCGAGGCGAAAGGACGGAAGGAGGCCGTGTCTATCGGACTCGTGGGCAACTGCGCAGAGGTCCTCCCCGAGCTCGTGCGCCGGGATTGGTGCCCGGACATCGTGACCGATCAAACGAGCGCCCACGACCCCTTGGGCGGCTACGTCCCCGCCGCCGTCACGCTCGAGGAGGCCGTTCGGCTCCGCCTCGACGACCCGGATGAGTACGTGCGGCGCTCGCAGGCGTCCATGGCCGCGCACGTCGAGGCCATGGCGGCGATGCAGGACGCCGGCGCGGTGGCCTTCGACTACGGGAACAACCTGCGCGCCGGCGCCGAGCTGGGTGAGCTCGGGCACGAGCGCGCCTACGCGTTCCCCGGGTTCGTCCCGGCGTTCGTGCGCCCCCTGTTCTGTGAGGGCAAGGGTCCGTTCCGCTGGGTTGCGCTCTCCGGGGACCCGGCCGACATCGCCGCCACCGACCGCGCCGTGGGCGCGCTCTTCCCGGAGAACGACCGCCTCCAGCGGTGGTTGCGCATGGCCGGGGAGCGCGTCGCGTTCCAGGGTCTGCCGGCGCGCATCTGCTGGCTCGGCTACGGGGAACGCGCCCGGGCGGGCGAGCGCTTCAACGAGCTCGTGGCGGCGGGCGACGTTGCCGGCCCCATCGTGATCGGGCGCGATCACTTGGACTCCGGCAGCGTCGCGAGCCCCTATCGCGAGACCGAGGCCATGGCCGACGGGTCCGACGCCATCGCGGACTGGCCGATCCTGAACGCCCTCGTGAACACCGCGGCCGGGGCGCACTGGGTGAGCGTCCACCACGGCGGCGGGGTGGGGATCGGCTACTCGATCCACGCCGGTATGGTGGTCGTGGCCGACGGTTCAGACAACGCCGGGGAGCGGCTCGAACGGGTGCTGACGTCGGACCCGGGAACGGGCGTGGTCCGCCACGCCGACGCGGGCTACCCGCGAGCGGTCGAGGTGGCCGAGGAGCGCGGGGTGAGGATCCCCATGCGTGAGCATGGGGCCTGAGCCGGTGGCGAGGGTAGCCTCCACCCCATGACGGTCGAGGTCGGGGAGGGGCTGCAGCTCGCGGACGTCGTGGCGGTCGCGGAAGGGGCGCCCGTCGGGTTCCCCGACAGCGCCCGCGCGCGCGTCCTCGCGAGTCGCGCCGTGGTCGACGCGGCGTTGGCCTCGGGCGCCACGATCTATGGCGTCACCACCGGGTTCGGTTCCCTCTCGGACGTCAGGATCGATCCTTCGCAGGCCGCCGAGCTGCAGCGCGGGATCATCCGTTCCCACGCGACCGCTGTGGGACGGCCCCTGTCGCGCGAGGAGGCGCGCGCGATGCTCATGCTGCGGGCCCACGTCCTCGCGCTCGGCTACTCGGGGGTGCGCCCGGTGTTGATCGATCTCATGGTGCGGATGCTCAACCAGGACGTGATCCCGGCGGTGCCCGAGCAGGGGTCCCTCGGCGCCTCGGGCGACCTCGCGCCGCTCGCGAACCTCGCCCTGCCGCTCATCGGCCATGGCGACGTGCTGGCGCCCGAGGGCGGCGTGGAGCCCGCGGCGGCCGCCATGGCACGCGCGGGGCTCGAGCCCCTGCGCCTGGAGGCCAAGGAGGGCCTCGCGCTCGTGAACGGCACCCAGGGCATGCTCGCCGTCGGGATCCTCGCGGCCGATCGCGTGGCCCGTCTCGTGCGGACGGCCGACGTGGTGGCCGCGATGACCATCGAGGCGGCCTTGGGTACCGACGCCCCGTTCGACGAACGGCTCCAGCGCCTCCGGCCTCATGCCGGGCAGGCGAATAGCGCGTCGAACCTGCGGCGCCTGCTGGCCGATTCGCCGATCCGCGAGTCGCACCGAGACAGTCCCCATCTCGTGCAGGATGCGTACTCACTTCGGTGCGCACCGCAGGTCCACGGCGCCACGCGCGACGCGCTCGCCTACGTCCAGGGCGTCTTGCAGATCGAGGCCGGCAGCGTGTCCGACAACCCCATCGTCTTGCCCGAGGGCGGAGCGGGCGAAGGCGAGATACGCAGCGGCGGCAACTTCCACGGCATGCCGGTGGCGACGGCGATGGACGCGCTGGCGCTCGCCACGGTCCCGCTCGCGTCGATCAGCGAGCGTCGTCTCTACCGCCTCACCGACCCGAAGAAATCGAACGGGCTCCCCGCGTTCCTCGTGCATGGCAGCGGGCTGAACAGCGGATTCATGCTCGTGCAATACACGGCCGCCTCGCTCGTGAGCGAGTCGAAGTCGGCCGCGCATCCCGCCTCGGTCGACACCATCCCCTCGAGCGCAGGTCAGGAAGACCACGTGAGCATGGGCATGACCGCCGCGCGTCATGCGCGCGAGATCGTGAAGAACGCGGAGACCGTGATCGCGCTCGAGGCGCTCGCTGCCGCGCAGGCGCTGGATCTGCGCGCGCCGCTGGAACCCGGGCCCGCCACGCGGGCGGTGCACGATGCGCTGCGCGCCTCGGTGCCGTTCTTCGACGCCGACCGAGAGTTCGGCCCCGACATCGCGGACGCGGTGGCGCTCGTGGGGCGCGGATCCCTCGTGGAGGCCGCCGAATCCGTCGTCGGCCCGCTCGACTAAGACCCGGGATGCGCGGCCGCGAGCCGGCCGCCGACCACCACCGTCGTGACGGGGTTGTGCCCCGGTCGGTAGGGAACCTGGGCGAAGGACGGCTCCTCGAGGAGCAGGAGATCCGCGCGCTTGCCCACCTCCAGCGTTCCCAGTCGCTCGTCCAGATCCAGGACCCATGCGGGGTTCGCCGTCGCCGCGGTGAGCGCCTCCAAGGGCGGCAACCCGTAGAGGGTTGAGGCCATCGCGATCGTCTCGGGCATCGAGCAGGTGGGTGAGGTGCCCGGGTTGAAGTCGGTGGCGATCGCGACGGCCGCCCCCGCGTCGCGGATGGCCCGGGCGGGGGGCAGGCTCGCCCCCAGGAAGAACGAGGAAGCCGGGAGCAGGCCCGCCACTGTCGCCGTCGCGGAGCCGAGCGCGGCGACGCCGTCGTTTCCGCAATGATTCAGGTGGTCGGCGCTACGGGCGCCCAGGCGAACCGCGGCCGTTGTAGCGCCGGTCGGCCCCAGTTGATCGGCGTGCACGCGGAGCGGCAGCCCGGCCTCGCTCGCCGCCTCGGCGACGGTCTCGAGGTCCTCCAGGGTGAAGGCGATATCCTCGACGTAGATGTCGACGGCGTCGACGAGGCCCTCAGCGGCGGCGCCCGGGATCAGCTCGCGACAGGCCGTGCGCACCCAATCCTGGCGGGAGACGCCTTCGGGGATCGCGTGGCAGGCTAGGAGCGTCACCGTGCAGGTCTGCTCGACCGCCTCCGCCAACCGCCGGGCGAGCCGGGCCTGGCGGAGCTCCGCCTCCAGCCCGAGTCCGTAGCCCGTCTTCAGCTCCAGCGCGGTGGTCCCGTGGGCGAGCATCTCCTCGAGCAGGGGCTCGCAGAACCCGATGACCTCGTTGTCACCGGCCCCGTTCAGCAGCCGGCTCGAGCTGAAGATGCCGCCCTCGGAGCGGTGCAGCTCCGCGTAGGAGGTGCCGCGCACGCGGGCCTCGAACTCGGCGGCTCGCCAACCGTAGAAGGGCAGATGGACGTGGCAGTCCACGAAGCCCGGGACCAGACAGCCGCGACCGGGATCTCCGATGGTCGCGGGCCAGGGCATCGCCTCCGCCCGCCCCGTGTACACGATCGTGCCGGTCTCGTCCCAGGCGACGCCCGCCCGTTCGCTCACGCGGGCAGCCAAGCCCCGACCGCGCGCGGGGAGGGCTCCCGTCGCGGTGGCCATCGTTGCCGCAACGGCCGCCCCCCGGTCCATGAGACCGCAGCCTAGCCGCATCGGCCCCCGACGGTCCGGCCGTAAGGTGAGGGCGTGAAGCTCGAAGGCCGCATCGTGCTCCCAGCACCGCCCGCGGCGGTCTGGAGCGTGCTGATGGACTGGGAGCGACAGGCCGACTGGATGCTCGACGCCGACGTCGTGCGCGTGGTGTCGGCGCACCGGGAAGGGATCGGGGTTCGCCTTGCCGTCAAGACGCGCATCGCCGGCCTGCCGGCGTTCACGGAGCCCATGGAGGTACTCGGCTGGGATCCGCCGCGGCGACTGGAGATCCGCCACGGGAGCTTGGTCGCGGGCATGGGCGTGTGGACCCTCGAGCCGACCGTGGTCGGAACGCGGTTCACCTGGTCCGAGGACATCCGGCTGGCCGTCCCCGTGGCAGGCGAGTTCGCCGCCCTGGCTTACCGTCCGATCATGCGGATCTTGATGGACCGGGCGATGACCGGGTTGCGGCGTCACATCATCGCCACGGGCCCGGAACCGCTCAGCGCATCGCGCCCGTGCTGACCCGGTCGCGTCCCGCCACCTTCGCCGAATACATCGCCGTATCGGCGGCGACCAGGAGCGCGGTGGCGTCGTGCACGAGATCGCCCACGCTCGTCACGAGCCCGAGGCTGGCCGTCACCTGCAGCGTGCCGGCGGTCGTGAGCACACTTTCGCGGTTGATCCGCGTGCGGATGCGCTCCGCGGCCGCCTCCGCCGTGGCCCCCTCGGCCCCGGGCAGGACCACCATGAACTCCTCTCCCCCGAACCGGCCCACGGCGTCGTAGGCGCGGATGGACCGGCGCAGCCGCAGCGCGATCTCGCGGAGCACCTCGTCTCCCACCACATGACCGTAGGTGTCGTTGATCTCCTTGAAGTGGTCGAGGTCGACCATGGCGATGCTCAGGGGGGAGCCGTGCCGACCGGAGCGCGCGAGCTCCTCCATCAGCACCTCGATGATCCGGTTGTGGTTCCACAACCCCGTCAGGGGGTCGTGGGTCGCCGCCTCCTCCGCGACGGCCTTGGCCGCCCGGAGCTCCGCCTCCACGCGCTTGCCCTGCGTGATGTCGCGGATCACGCCCACGAAGATCGGGTCGTCGCCGACGCGGGCATGAGAGACCGAGACGTCGATCGGGAACAGGCTGCCGTCGCGGCGGCGCCCGACGGCCTCGCGGCCCAGGCCCACCACGTCGCGGGCGCCGGCCTCCAGGAAGCGTCGCAGGTGGCCGTCGCGCGGGTGGCGATCGTCCTCGGCCATGAGCATGGCCGCGTGGGCGCCGAGCAGCTCCTCGCTCGCGTAGTCGAACATCCGCTGCGCGGCGGGATTGACCGAACGGATCAACCCCGCCTCGTCGACGGTGATGATGGCGTCGCGCGCCGTGTCCACGATCGCGGCGGTGTGGGCCTCGCTCCGGGCGAGCTCCGTGGTCCGCTCGACGACCCTCGTCTCGAGTTCCTCATTCTTCGCCACGATCGCCCTGCGCGTGTGGCGCGCGAACGTCGCCACGCCCACGAAGAGCACGGCCAAGATGCCCAGCACCGCCGTGTTCACGACCTGGATCCGGTGCCGGGCGCGGTCCTCGATGAGGCCGATGTCGCGCGAGAGGGTGTCGGTCTGGGCGATGATCGTCGCGTAGAGCCGGTCGAACTCTTGATCCGCCCTGGTGCCGATCTGCCCGGCCCCCTCGCGATGCATCCAGCGAGAGCCCGCCTGGCTCGCGAAGCTGTCCACCTGGGCGGTGAGCAGCCGGAGGTCCGCCGTCACCACGGGATCCATGGTCGGGCCCGGCACCTCCCCGGGGGTCGCCGGCCCGCCGTCGAGCGCCGTCTGCGCCAGCTGCTGGGCCTGCGCGAGGGGAGCGAAGACGTCGTCGCCGACGTCGACCGACGCGTCGCCGCCGAGTGCCTGCACCAGGTACAGATGAGCGGTCCCCACACGGGTCGCCACGCCGTCGGCGACGGGCGCGAGCTCCGCCTGGGCGCGTGAGACGCGCGTGGCGGCGAGCTGGCCGTAGGCCACCAGGCCCATGGCCGAGACGGCGATCAGCAGGATCAGCGCGCTCAGGACGTCCCGCCCGCGCCGCCGTTCGCGCTCTCGCCTCGGTTCGGACGTTTCCATACCGTCGGCATCGGGCGTCTGGGGGATGACTTGAGATGAGACAGATGGTCCCTTCGGATGGTTCCCGCATAGGGAGGGGCGGTTGCTAGAGTGGGTCCGATAGCAGGGGAGCCCGGCCGGAACCGGGCTGAGAGGCCGGCTGCGCGCGAGGGTCGGCGACCCTTCGAACCTGAACCGGGTCATGCCGGCGGAGGGAGCACGGTGGCACGCGTCAGCGATCGGCTCGAAGAGGCGCTCGAGCGAGAGACCCCGCGCTGGGGGATCCGGCCCGTGCCCGTGGGCCTGCGGCGATTCTCGGGGGTCGACATCGGGGTCCTGTGGGGGGACCTGTCGATCGGCCTCCTGGTGCTCGTCTCCGGCGCGCTCTTGGTGCCGGCGCTCGGTCTGCCCAGGGCGTTGCTGGCGATCGTGGTCGGGAGCCTCCTCGGTTGCCTGCCGCTCGCCCTCGTCGGCCTCGCCGGCGCCCGTGATGGGGTCCCCGGCATGGTCCTGTTCCGCCCGGTCCTCGGCCTCCGCGGGTCCTACGTGCCCTCGGCGCTGAACCTCGTGCAACTCGTAGGATGGACCGCCTTCGAGCTCTGGGCGATGGGCCGGGTGGCCAACGCCGTTTCACGCGACTTGTTCGGCGTCGACGCCGGGCTCTTCTGGTTGGCGCTCGTGACGGTCCTGTGCACCGCCCTGGCGCTCGCGGGGCCCATCTTCGCCGTGCGGCGTTGGCTCGAGCGCTTCGGGATCTGGGTCGTAGCCGCCGTGTCGCTGTGGATCACGCTGCGCGTGCTCGCGGTGGGCGATCTCGGCGCCATCTGGCGCGCGCCGGGGACCGGTGGTCTGCCGTTCTGGCTGGCGGTCGATCTGGTGATCGCGATGCCGATCTCGTGGCTTCCCCTCGTCGCGGACTTCGACCGCTTCGCGAGGCGCCCGCGCGCGGCGTTCGGGGGGACCTACGCCTCCTACGCGGTAGGCAACATCTGGTTCTATGCCCTCGGCGCCCTGCTGGTGCTCGCGGCCGGCGCCGGCGCGGACGTGCTCGACATCGGCACGACGATCGCGGCCACGGCCGGGGGTGCGGTGGTCCTGCTCGCCCTCCTGGTCGGCGAGAGCGACCAGGCTATGGCGAACATCTACTCCGGCGCGCTCTCCGTGCAGAACGTGCGACCGTCCGCCCCGCAGCGCCGGTTGATCGTGGCGATCGGCCTCGCCGGGTTCGCGATCGCCGCTCTCCTTCGCGAGAACGCGACGGGAACCTTCCAGCTCTTCCTCTACCTCGTGGGCGCCGTGTTCGTGCCGCTGTTCGGCGTGTTCCTGGCGGATTGGGGGGTGCGTCGTGGGGGTCGGTTCGGCGAGGCGTCCCTGTTCGCGCAGGCCCCGCCGGGGTTCCGGTGGCGGGCCTTCGCGCCCTGGATCGCCGGCGCCGTCGTCTACCAGTGGTGCCTCCCGACAGGCCCCGACTGGTGGACCTCGGCGATCGCGAATATGTTCGAAGCCCTCCACCTGCCGTTCCCCCTGTTCGCCGGGTCTCCGCTCGGTGCGAGCATCCCCGCCTTCGTGGTCGCCTTCGTGGTGGCGCTCGTCGTCCTGCCCAGGCATAGGGGAGCCGCCGAGCGCGGCCGTTAGGCCGCAGGCGCCGGAGGGGGCGCCAGGACGAGGAGGACGACGGACGGTTCGGCGGAGGCGTTGCGCAGGGTGAGCCCTTCCCCGCGCGGGACGAGGACGGCGTCCCACTGCGCCATGCGCATGCGCGAGGACCCCACCTGGGCGGCGACCTCGCCGGCCAGCACGGTGGCGAGCGCGTCGGAGCCCGCGTCCGTCATGGGGCCCACCCCCTGGGATCGCTGCAGGCAGACCACCTGGGACCACAATCGATCGCTTTCCAACAGCGTCTCGTGTCGGGCCTCGTCGTCGGCGAACCAGACGAGGTCGCGGATGTCGCGGGGCTTCATCATGGTTAGGGTAGCGGTCGTCCGCCGCCGCGCCCGGCCACCAGAGAGCCGCGGTCCCTCACTCGCCGAAGGAGTAGCCCGCGTGAGCACCTACTCGTACACCGCCGAGCCCGCAGCGCAGTTCTCCACGGGCCTGCTGATCGTTCCCGTGTTCCAGGGCCCGAAGCCCGGGCCGGGCGTGGATCAGCTCAACCTCGCCGAGGCCTACGGGGCGGCGCGGCTCTCGGGCAAGCGCGGCGAGGACCTGCTCGTTCCGCGCCGGCCAGGCGACGACTTCGCGGCGGACGTCGTCATGCTGGTCGGCGTGGGGCCAAAGGACGCCTTCACCGTGGATGCGGCACGCCGCGCGCTGGGTCGCGTGGCGGAAACCGCGCGGCGCTTCGGCACCGTGGCCACGACCTTCGCCCAGGCGTTCGGCGCCCGCGACGCGGCCGAGGCCGTGGCGGCCGCGGCGGAGGGCATCGGACTCGGGGCGTATCGATTCGACCGTTTCCGGACCAAGAACGGCGACGCCGCGACCCTGAAGAAGGTCACCGTCCTCGGCGCCCCGCGCTGGGACGCCAAGGTCATGCGCGCAGCCGTGAAGGACGCGGCCGGGCTCGTGGAGGCCGTCTCCTGGGCTCGTGATCTCGTGAACACGCCCGCCGGCGACATGTCGCCCGCCACGATAGCCAAGGAGGCGCAGGCCATGGCCCGCGAGGTGGGCCTGGCCTGCAAGGTCTGGGCCGTGCCGCAGCTCAAGCAGGGCGGGTTCGGCGGGATCCTCGGCGTGGGACAGGGAAGCGCCAACCCGCCGCGGATGATCGAGCTACGGTACACGGGCGCCGGCCGCGCGACGCCGGTGGCGCTCTCCGGCAAAGGCATCGCCTTCGACTCGGGCGGCCTGTCGATCAAAGACGCCAAGGGCATGGAATCCATGAAGGACGACATGGCGGGCGCCGCGTCGATCCTTGCCACCATGCGCGTGATCGCGCAGCGGAAGCCGAAGCTCAACGTGATCGCCGTCATCCCCTGCGCCGAGAACATGCCGAGCGGCACCGCGCAGCGCCCGGGAGACGTCATCGTGCACCGCGGCGGGACCACGTCGGAGGTGTTGAACACGGACGCCGAGGGGCGGTTGGTCCTCGCGGACGCCCTCGCCTACCTGAGCGAACAGGAACCCCAGCTCATCATCGACACGGCCACGCTCACCGGCGCGTGCGTGGTTGCGCTGGGGGACAAGATCTCCGGCGCGTTCTCGAATGACGACCACCTCGTCGCCAGCGTGATCGCTGCCGGCGAGGCGGTGGGAGAACCGGTCTGGCGGCTGCCGCTCTTCGGCGAGTACCGACGACTCATCGACTCCGACGTGGCGGACATCAAGAACATCGGCGAGCGTTACGGCGGTGCGATCGCTGCCGCCTGGTTCCTCGCGACGTTCGTGGGCGACACGCCGTGGGTCCATATGGACATCGCCGGGCCCGCGTTCGCCCCGGGCGGAACCGATCTCGGGCCCAAGGGCGCCACGGGCGTGCCCGTGCGCACGCTCGTCAGGTTCCTGGAGGACCGGGCGGCGGTTCCGGCCGCGAAGCCAGGTCGACGCTCTCGGTGACCCACGAGGACGCGCCCACCGTCCGCACCGCACCCGTGCTCGCGGTGTTCGCGCATCCCGACGACGCTGAGATCGCCGCGGGAGGCGTGCTGAGCAAATGGGCGCGCGCCGGGCGCGAGGTCCATCTGCTCGTCCTCACCAACGGCGACCGCGGGTCGCAGGACCCGCGGCGCGATCGGGACGAGCTGGCCCGGACGCGTCGCGAGGAGACGGAAGCGGCCGCTGCCGTCATGAGCCTCGCGAGCTGCCGGATCCTCTCCACACACGACGGGGAGCTGCGCAACCGCCCGGAGATACGCGAGGCCGTCGTGCGCAGGATCCGCGAGGAGCGCGCCGAGACGCTCCTGTCGTGCGACCCGACATCCGTGTTCTTCGAGAACCGGTACTACAACCACTCCGACCATCGAACCGCCGGATGGATCGCCCTCGATTCCGCGTTTCCGGGCGCCGGGAATCCGCACTTCTTCTCGGAGCATCTTGGGGAGGGGCTACGAGTGCAGGAGGTGCGGGACGTCTGGCTCGCTTGGACGCACGAGCCCAACCACACCGAGGACGTGGGCGCCACGTTTCAAACCAAGGTCGACGCGCTCGCGGAGCACCCGAGCCAGCTGACGGAAGGGATAGCGTTCTTCGAGACGTCCATGCGGGACGAGGCCGTCCGGGCGGGGGAGAAGATCGGCGCGGAGTACGCGGAGGAGTTTCGAGTCCTCAGGCTCGAATGATCGCCGGAGCGCCATCGTACGCGCCGCAATCTACGTCCGCATCAGCAGCGACCCCGAGGGGAAGGCGCTCGGCGTCGGACGCCAGGAGCAGGATGCGCGAGCGCTGAACCGAACGTCGCGAGTGGCCTGTCGGGGCGATCTACGCCGACAACGACGTGAGCCCGAGCGACGCGAAGCGGCGGCCGGCGTGGGAGCAACTCCTCGACGACATCGAGGCGGGCAGCGTCGACGCCGTCGTGGGCCTACTCCAGCTCGCGCAGGTACCGGAGCCCCGCCGATCTGCAACGGCACATCGACCTGACCAAGGCGCGCGGATTGCGCATCGCGACGGTCGCGAGCGGGGACATCGACCTCGACTCAGCCGACGGGCGCACCATGGGTCGCTCGGGCTCGGCTACAGCGCCGATGGCTCAATCGTGCCCGACGAGGCCGAGGCCATCCGCGACGCGGCCGAGCGCGTCCTCAACGGTGAGTCGCTCGGGAGCGTAGTCCGCGTGTGGCAAGCTCACGGGTTCACGGCCAGAACGCCAGCCATCTCGAAAGAGTCGCTGAGCGATCGTCGCCGTGTCGGCGGCGTCCTGGCATTGACCAGCGTTCCCCTGAACGTTCGGAGTGAAAGATCGTCGGATCACCGAACGGTACGGCTCTTCAACATCGATGTCGCCCGGCGTTCAGGGCCCGGATCGCTCCGCGGAAGTTGTACCGGGAGAACAGGTTGTTCAGGTTGAAGGTTCAGACTCGGATCGGCATCAGCCCTCCAAAGGTTGCGGATCAGATTCAGCGCGGCCGCTTAGATGGCTTCGTAGACGTCGATGTGCTTGGACATGATCCGTCGGCGTAGGTCTCGCAGGTTCCGCCAAGTTCGGTCGACCGCACGGAGCGCGGCCATCGCCCCCCGCTCACTGGCCTCGGCCGCAGGAGCTGTCGCCGAGAGGTTGTACAAGGCGCCAGCGAGAGTGTTCGCCAGAGCTGACTCGCCCGCTAGCAGCGCAGACACCATCTGGTCGAACCCATCCCAGTCCTTCAGCGCGATTCGACCACTCAGCCGGTCACGGAGTCCATCCATTTCCCGTCTGGTCACCCGGAGGGAGCTGCACAGACGAACCTCGCCCTCTAGCCTGTGCCAGGCCTCGTAGTCCGCCAGCGGCCGCAACTCGTTCGATAGCTTCGACCGGTCATCGGGCTTTGCTGGATCGAGGGCCTGGTTGCGGATGTCGCCCAGTCTGTTGCTGAGGAGTCCGACGGACTCCTCCAAGATCTGAAACGTCGCATCGACGGCGTCTCGGTAGCGCTGGCGTTCCCGCCCCGGCAGGCCCTCGAGCGTCACAAGTCCATCCCCGACCTTCGTCACGACGTCCACGGCATCGTTCAATGCTCTGAACGAGATGGCGGGTGCGGTCATCTCATTTGTCCGCTCCGAGCACGGCTTCGTGGGTCAGGATCGGACCGGGAATCCCTGGGTGCGGACGGGGTGCTGGAGTCAGCCACACCCGCGTTATCCGGCCCTTGGTGCTCCCCTGCGCGATCTCGAAGTCGATATGCACGACGTGGCCGTGGTTCAAGGCGTCCCGGAGTAGGTCCAGATATCCCCTCCGAACCGGGAGATCGTCGTCGTCGAGCATCCGAAAGCCGAAGGAACGAGCGTCGTCCTCGAGCTGCAGGATCACCTCGGCCTGTAACTGGTCGGGCGGCCCACCGAAGCGGTCTCCGCGTTCGTTGACCCGCAACAGTTTGACCTTTCCGTCGGCGTTCAGAAGCGCCATGTCCCCTCCCCTTGGTCAGCCGGGCGCCATGACCCGGATGATCTCGCCATTGCGGATGCCCGTGCGTCGGTAGTCCAACCGCACCCGGCGCCGATGATTGAAGGCTTCGCGAAGCTCGCCGAGCATCGCGGTTCGAACCTCCTCGTCCTCGTCCCGCCGGAGTTGGAAGCCGAAGCTTCGGTTCCGCTCGGCATCCAGCTGGACGACGACCTCGACATCGAGCCGGTCAGCCGCAGCGCCGAACCCGGAGCCGACCTCGTGAACGCGCAGCGTCGTGATCTCGCCCTCGGCAGCGAGGACCTCGCCGATCAGTGACCGCCATGTCACTGGGCGGGCGTCGAGGTCCACGTCGAACATCTGCACGAGGCTGCGAGTCTCGCCCTCAATCGTGACTTCGATTCGGTATCGACGTCCCTCGCCAGATCGTGCCATGTGGATCTTGCCTAGCGTTCGCTCGAACAGCGCCCCGAGACACTGGGCGCGATAGTGCTCCCCTTGCTCGTCGTCGAGCACGAACCGCTCCGCGGTGTCGTTCAGGAGCCCCACGAGATCCCCCTTCAGCGAGTCGATGTTCGCGGGGTTCTCGTCCACGTCGCGGAACAGTGCGCGCATCTCTTCCTGATTCTGAGGACGCCGCCCAATGGCGGAACTGGTCGCCTGGAAGATCAGGGGGTTCGTCCCATGGTCGACGCCGCCGTCCTCGTCGTGGTCCGAGGCGATCAGGTGCAAGAAGCCGAAGTGCGAGTCTCCACCGAGGACGAAGACGAGCCGCGGGCGGGCTCCGTTGCGTGGTCGATCGGTCGCTAGGTCGAAGAGCACGTCAAGCACGCGGACAAGGTCCCTCTGGTTGGATTCGAACGACCACATGTCTGTGGCATCCGCCTCGATGAGCTTGTCCTCTTCGATCGCGTCGTAGTAGATGTGCGCGCCGGCGCCTCCGATAGCGCCGCCGAAGCTGGCTCCTACCCCGGCGCCTGCCGGACCGCCGATGAAAAATCCAACGGCCGCGCCAGCGATGACGCCGGCGGTCACTCCGGCACCCGTCGTCGCAAGTTCGGCGATACGTCGAAGCAGGCCGATGGGTAGGAGTGCGATCGGCACCGCACTGACCAGCACCACAACGTCGGCATCGAGCACCTCGGGGGACGTCGCCCACCGCCGCAGGTCATCGACCTGCCGGCGCCCGAGGATCGGAAACTCGTCGTCTTTGCCCCGGCACGTCCGAGAGTCCAAGGAAAAGAAGGCGACAGGGCCGCGGCGGAAGTGATAGTGGACCTGACCATCCCGGCCCGAAGGGCTGTACGCGAGCTGATAGGCGCGGAACACGTCGACGGCGTCGTCGATGCGTTCGTCCGGGATCTCGTCGTCCACGCCCCAGTCGTCTGTAACCTCGTGGTCGTCGAGCGTCATGTATGTAGGACGCCTGGCAAGCGCCTGTCGGAGCGGCTGGAAACTCCAGAATTGGTTGTATCGACGGACGTAACCGTCGAACCACCTCTCTCCAGGGGCTGGGGTGGGGACCTCATCGCCGTAGACCTGGTCGCCGATCATAAGCTGGAGATCGCCGTCCGTGCGGTCGGCAAGGCTGCGCCAATGCCGCATGTCGCGTGACGGGTCGAGGAACCCCGAGTCGAATGGTTTGTGGCATGAGCCGAAGAACAAGGTGAGCTCGCGCTCGTCGGCGCCGGCTGTGGTGAACGAACCGCCAGCAAGCACGCGCCCGATTCGGGGTGTCGAGCCTGCGGACGGCCGAATCCGCAGCTGGAATCCGTATGTCCTGCCGGGCAGGAGTCCGGCGAGGTCGAGCACCTTGGTAGTGACCGGCTCATCGAATGTCACGCGGTGGAGCTGGAGCGGAGAGCCATCGACGGGCGATCCGTCGGAGCGGAGTTCGTCCACCTCACATTCGTAGCGGCGGCCCGCGAGTTCCTGGCCGTGCAACTGGAACCAGAGGCGGCTCTCGCGCTCGGTCGTGTGACCGACGATGGCCTTCGCGAAATCCATCAGGAAGAGCCGTTCGAGGTCGACCTCGCCGGTGGGGGAGTCCGTGCTCCTTGTAGTGAGCACCGGAAGGGAGGACCGGCTTAGGCCATCTGCGGAACCGCCGAGAAGCACGAGGGCGACCACATCGAAGAAGTCGTCCCGATCATCGTTGGCCGCCGCAAGCCGCGTGAACTCGCGAGAGAGGTCAACCTCGAACGTTACGGCGCCACTTGGGCTCGTGGTGGCCGTCTCAAGGGGAAGGACCACGGCCTGGCTCATGACGATAAACGGGACCTCGACGGTCCCGTTTCCGGTATCGCCAGGCTGAGGGAAGTCGTCGATCGGGAGCAACATGGCCACAGGGACCGTCCCGGTGTCGCCGTCAGGGATCTCGATAGTCCTGGTGCGGCGGGGCGCGACGGTCACGCTGCAGGTGACACGGCACTCGACGACCGGTTCGCTGCTGGTCAAATCCAAGCAGAGCACCCGTAGGCGCATGACCAATCCTGCGCCTGTTCGAGCCCCGTCGACGATGGGGCAGATGGCCTACAGCACCAATCCTCGGGTATGGCACATTCGACCTGTCCGTGCGAGCGAGGCGGGCTTCACCGAGGCAGAAGGTTTCTCGGGCGGGCAGCTTCGGCCAAATCGAGTTCGAGACAACTTGAGGTGGCCTACGCCGCCGGAGGTCTTGCGGCGTTCGCCGAAAGCCGCAGGTCAGGGGGAATGAGTTTCCCGGCCTCGTCGGAGCGAGCCGTGGCAAGATCGCCTGATAGTAATGCCTTCGAGTACTTGACCTTCTTCGAGAACCGGTACTACAACCACTCCGACCATCGAACCGCCGGATGGATCGCCCTCGATTCAGCATTTCCCGGCTCCGGGAATCCCCACTTCTTCTCGGAGCATCTTGGGGAGGGGCTACGGGTGCAGGAGGTGCGGGACGTCTGGCTCGCCTGGACGCACGAACCCAACCACACCGAGGACGGAGCGCGACGGTTTAAAACGAAGGTCGACGCGCTCGCGGAGCACCCGAGCCAGCTAGCGGAAGGGATAGCGTTCTTCGAGACGTCCATGCGGGACGAGGCCGTCCGGGCGGGGGAGAAGATCGGCGCGGAGTACGCGGAGGAGTTTCGAGTCCTCAGGCTCGAATGACTCCTCACGCCCATCGCGACGCGCGCCGCAACCTTCGTCTTCAACAGCAGCGTTCCAGAGGGGACCGCTCCCCGGAATCCTGACGAGGGACCCTCGATTTCCTTTCGGAATCAGCGGAACATGGCCCTCGTGCATCCATGCAAGGTGCGAGCAGAGGAAGACGTCGTGAGGATCTCTTCGGGAGAGGTCGAAGCAGGGGCCCGCTTCGACATCTTCTTCGAGGAGGAGCGCCGACGGCTGTTCAAGGCGCTCTACTTCGTGACCGGGAACCGGCAAGACGCGGAGGAGCTCTCCCAGGACGCGTTCATGAAGCTCTGGGAGCGATGGGATGAGATCGATCGGATCGACGACCCCACCGCCTACCTCTTCCGTGTCGCGCTGAACGGCTTCCGCCTGAGGCGGCGTCGCGCAGCGATGGCGGTGCGCAAGTTGATCCCGATCCCGGAGCCCCCCGACGGATTCGCCGAGGCGGAGATGCGCGCCGACATTCGGCAACTCCTCCTCGGAGTCACGCCGCGGCAACGTGCGGCGCTCGTGCTCGTGGACCTGCTCGGATACTCGTCCGAGCAGGCGGCGGACATCCTGCGCGTCAAGCCGTCGACGGTCCGGTCGCTCGCAACCCTTGGGCGACAGGCCCTGCGAGCGGGAGGAGCGTGAGATGCCTGAGCTTCGGGAGCTATTCCGCATGGCGACGCAGAAGGTGGACCAGGACGACGGGGCCCTCGAGCGACAGCTCGAAAGGCAAAGAAAGGTGGCACGGAACCGGCGGGGAGGCGTCTTCGTGACGGTAGCGCTGCTCGTGGTTGCGGCGTTCGCCGTGTTCGCGCTCTCGCGGGGCGGCACGGAAGCGACGCCTGCGGAGCCGAACCCACCATCGCTCACCCCGGGGACCACGCCACAGGCGTACGGATCGACGGTGAACCTCGACACCGGGGAGATCACACCACTCCCTCTCAGTCTCGAAGCCACGGGGGCCAGGTACTACGCGGTTTCCCCCGATCACACGCGGGTCGCGTACAGCTCCTGCTGCCTGACGGATAACCCCCTGTACACCGCGAATCTCGACGGAACGGGGATCCGCCGCGTCACGCCGGCCGGCGAGGATGCCTACGGCGCCCAGTGGTCACCGGATGGTTCGCTGCTCGTGTATCAGCAGCGGGATCAGTCGACCAGGAAACTCGGGAACCTGTTCACGATGAACGTCGTGACCGGTCAGCAGACGCGCATCACCAACCTCGACCAGTCGCGGTCGTGGGGATGGTGGTTCACCTTCCCGAGCTTCGCGGCTGATGGTCGATCGATCCTGTTCCAGCTACCCAGAGGCGACAATTCGAACACCGCCTGGGACCTGTGGACGGTACCGGTCGCCGGCGGGAAGCAATCCCGTGTTGCTCGCGATGCGGGGTGGGGCGGTCTGAAGTACGGCTCGACGTCGACCAGCAGGAACTTCGCGTACCTCTCGCCGATGAACGCTAACTTCTCGGGCGGGGCGCTCTGGCTCACGGCCCTCGACCCGCGAGGGGCGAGGCCCCGCGCGTTGGTTCGCGGCTGGAAGCTTGGGTGGCCGCGGTGGTCCCCGGATGGCACGCGGATCTCCTACTCGGATGGCCAGTCGATCTACGTGCTGAACGTCGTCACCGGGGCGACCTCGGGTGAGACCCGAAGGGTCGCCTACGGAGGCAACGCCGAATGGCTCGACGACCACACGCTCATCCTCGGGGAGCGTTGACCCCTCCAGCCCCCTACCGGCCTCGTGCTTGGGTGGCGGCAGGCTCTTGCCGGCGGCGGCGGGCGCGGACCCGTTCGTGGTACCGAAGCTCTGTCTGAGCGCTGGAACCGCCCTGTGGGGCTCTCACCAGGGCAATCTCCTCGTCACCGGTGATGCCTAGGTGCCGAAGGGGAAGAACCTGAGGGTCAGCGCCAACCTCACGCTCGGTCCACGTGCGAACTCGATCGGTCCGGTCCCGCCCTGTGGAAATGACGACGACGAACGACACCGTGCGCGGGAACATCGTGGCAGATGGAGCGTTGACCATGTCCCTGGACGGCAACACCATCCACGGCAACGTGATCTCGCGTGGTGGTGGTCCGGGCCGGACGACCGAGCCGATTCATCTGGAGGACCCAGGACTAGACGCGGGTTCCCACCGCGAGGATGACCTCGCGGAAGTCGTTCAGTGGGTCCGGGAACTGCTCTTCGAACACGGTGCGGGCGCGCTCCATCAGGGACACCCAGCCGGACTCGCCGAGCATGTTGCGGACGAACCGGCCCGTGGCCCACACGCCCAACCCGTCGAGGTAGTCGCCGAGCGCGTAGGTCCATCGGTACTTCACGAGGTCGGTGCGCACGTGGCGGATGCCGGCCTCGAGGAGTACTTCCTCCACCGGGCCGCGCTTGCGGAAGCGCTCGTGGCCCGGCGCGGCCTCCCGATATGCGGGGGCGAGCATCTCGCGGGGCACCACCGTCTCGATCAGATCGTGCCAGGCCTGCTGGTACGCATCGATGCCGTCTGCCCACGAGGAGAACGCCACGCGGCCTCCGGGGCGCACCACGCGGAGCACGTCGAAGAGCGCCGTGTCCGTGCGATCGAAGTGGGCCAGGACGAAGTTCCCCACGGCGGCATCGAACGAGCCTGGACCGAACGGAAGGTCGATGACGTGGGCGGCGGCGAGACGGAGCCCCGGACGAACGCGGCGCCCCACGCTCAGCATCCCCATGGACTCGTCGATGCCCGCGGCGCGATGGCCGGCGTCCACGGCGACCTGCGCGGCGATGCCGGTCCCGGTCCCGACGTCGAGAACGCTGGCGGCCGCGGGCAGGTCGGCCAGGGCGATCAGGTCGCGCGCTACCTCCGAAAACCGCGGCGCGTGCACGCGCTCGTAGATCTCGGCCACGTCGTCGTAGGTCCGCCAATCGCTCATGGCTCGCAAGGGTACCGGGCGCCGTTGCGAACGAGACGAGACGTCCGGCCGGTAGGCTGATGCCCCGTATGGCCGGGAGGGGGGCGTGAACGGGTCTGCGGGGGTGATGGCGCTCGTCTTGGCCGAGACGGTGGCGGGTGCCACGGCCCTGGTGTGGCTCACCCCCTTGTGGGCAGAGGTGAAGCGGGGCTTCTTCACGCTCACGATGTCGATCCTGCTCGTGCTGGCGGCGGCCGCCTGGTGGGCGACACGCTCGGGCATCGTGGAGGGGGACCGTGCCGGCGAACGCTCGGTGCTCCTGGCGTCGGCGACGCTCGCGGTCCTGGCGTTGGGAACCGGCCTGCTGCTCGCGAAGCGATGGTGGGCCGGCCGGATCCTTGGGTTGTTGTCGGTCCCCGTGGCGGTCGCGGTACTCGCCGCCATGGCGGGCACCGGCCGCCAGGCCTGGGTCCTCGGGTTCTTCCAATTGCTCGCGGGTGGGTTCTTCCTGGGCTCGGTCATCGACGGCCTCTTGCTCGGCCATTGGTACCTCACGGACCGCGGGCTCCCTCGGCGCCCGATCAACCGAGCCACGAACCTGCTGTTGGTCGCCGTGGCGGTGGAGGCGGCGGCGGTGATCAGCGGCGGGTTCCAGGGGACGGGGTCCTCGCAGGCGGTGAACCCGCTCCTGACGGCGGGCGCGCTCGCCCCGTGGATCGCGCTGGGGATGGTGGGCACCACCGCACTGATCGCGGGCTTGATAAGGGCCGCGCTGAAGGGCGAGCGGGCCTCTGCCGTCCAGTCGGCCACGGGCTTCTACTACCTCGCGGTCGTCACGGCGTTCACGGCCGAGCTCGCGGTCAAGACGCGCTTCCTCGCAGGCTGACGCGCAGCGGCTCGTCGTCGCGGGCCTCGTCGCCGAGATGGCGGCGTGGTGGCTCGGACGCGGGCGTTCGTGTGGAGCGCCGAGCACTGCGAGCCGTTCCGCTGCGGGTGGCCCAAGAGTACGAGGCCGCCAGCCGGAGCTTGCCGATCGTCGCGGGCTCGCTCGTGGGGGGTGCGCTGCGGGGCGGGCTCGCGTGGTGGTCCGGCGGCGTGCTGGCGAGCCTCGTGAGCCATATCCTTTGGACGGGTGCGATGCTCGCGTTCCCGCCCGATGCCGGGCGGCGGCCGAAGGGAAGGTGGGGGTGTGAGCTTCCTGTCCACGGCGGTGCAAGGCGTGTTGGCGTCCGGCCCGTTCTGCGCCGTTGCGACCACGACGCCGCGAGGCCCGCACTGCACCCCCCTCGTCTTCGCGTACTCGGGTGGCCGAGTATGGGTCACCACGTCGCGGCGGTCCGTCAAGGCTCGCGCCTGGAAGGCAGATCCGGGCGTTTGCGGCCTGATCCGCCATGGTGAGCTGGCGGTGACGTTCACGGGGACGGTCAAGACCTATGACGCGCTCAACCGCGCGACGTGGGGCGCGGCCGTCGCGGGCGCCACCTCGATCGCGCGAGCGACCGGAACGTTCTCGAAGAAGAACGCGAGGTTCTTCGCGGGCTATGCGTTCGACGCTCACCAGGTGCCGCTCGCGTGGACACCGCCGGGTCGTGTCTTCGTCGGCGTCGATCTCGAGCGGACCGCCTTGCTGGACGCCGACGGGGTGCAGGAGGGACGCGGTCGCTGGAGCGGCGCCGCGGCCTCGCACCCCACCTTTCGTCGCACCGCGCGGGGCCCCGATCCGCTGGGCGCGCTGCCCGCCGACCTCGCGTCCGAGCTCGGGCGTTCGGGAGAGGCCTCGCTGGCGATCGCGGGGTCGCGTGGTCCCGTCGTGCTCCCGGTGCGTTGGCTCGCCGACGAGCACGCTCTGTACGCCGCGCTGCCGGCCGAGACGCTCGCGCTCGCAGGAGCCGGCGCCGATCCCGCCGTGGCCCTCACCGTCGACAAGGCGTCGGCCTGGCGCGCCAAGGAGATGGTTGGCGCGATGATCCAAGGGGACGCGATGTGCTACCTCGTCGAGGATCTGGGGTCGGGCGCCAAGAGCGCGCGGACCCTCGCCGCGGCCCTGCATCCCTCAGCCGACGCCTTGATGCGCATCGTTCCGCAGCGCCTCGTGTGGTGGAAGGGCTGGTCCAGGGGGAGCGCCCCGGCCGCATGACCACGGTTGAGTTCTCGGTGGAGGTGGAAGCATCCGCCGAGCGCGTGTGGGCGGTTGCGAGCGATGCCGCGAACCTTCCGCAGTGGGACCGCCACGTCGTGCGGGTGCGCCTGCCCGAGGGAGGGATGGGCCGGGGCGTCGAGTACGAAGTCGACATGGGGTTCTCCGCGATCCAGACCACGGTGCGCGGCACCGTGCAGGAGTGGGAGCCGCCGTGGCGCAGCAAGATCCGACTCGAGGGGCTGGTGGAGGCGACGATCACCACGTCGATCGCCGCGCTGCCGTTCGACCGAAGCGTCCTGCGGCACGAGGTGGACTACCGGTTCAAGGGCCCACTCGGGCGATTCGGCGCGACGAGCCTCAACATGCTCGGCGGGGCGCAGCTGGCCCTGCGCCACGGGGTGCTGGCGCAGAAGCGGCAGATCGAAGCGCCGTCCTAACCTTCCGAGCCTTCCCGGCGCCTGCGCCGGCCGATGCGGGCCACGAGGTAGCCGCTCGCGAAGCCCAGAACGGCGGCGATCAGCAGCGCTACCCAGGTCCGCAGCGTGGCGTCCCAGAACAGGAAGCTGATGGTGCCCTTCTCGCCGTTCTGCAGGATGAAGAGCAGGAGCAAGACCGCGACGACGATGAGCGCGATGACGCCGCCGCTGGGCCCCTCGGTGGTGTACCCGGTGTTGAGGTCCTTGTCTCGACCGTCGTCGTCGCGGTTGCGCATCGTGGCTCCTCGTGTGACGGGTGGATGTCCATGGTCGCATAGTGGGCGGCGTGCGGGTGCGGAGGATCGCGTGGGGCGCCGCCCTCGCGGGCGGCGTCGCCGCGGTGGGCCATGGGGCCTTGCGCACGTCCGCGGGACGCCGGGCTGACGAGGAGCTTCGCTCCGCCCTCAACGCCGGAGGACGGCCTCGGGCCGATCGGTTCTTCCACGGGGTGACCGAGCTCGGCTCGTTGTACGCGGCCGGTGCCGCCGCCGCGTCGCTCGCGCTGATGGGCCGCCGCCGCGCCGCCGCGAGCGCCGCGTCCGCGGCCGGCGCGACCTGGCTGCTCGGCCAAGGCCTGAAGCGGGTGGTCGACCGGCCCCGTCCCTATCACGCCGACTCCGAGGGCACGCGCACCTTGATCGCCGAGCCCATGGGGACCTCATGGCCCTCGAGTCATCCCGCCGTCCTCACCGCGTTCACGCGGGTAGCGGCCCATGAGCTCGCGCTCGGCGCCACGGCTCGCGCGTCGCTGAGTCTCCTGGATCTGTCCGTGGCGACGTCCCGCGTGTACCTGGGCGTGCACTACCCATCCGACGTCGTCGCCGGGCTCCTGATGGGTCGCTGCGTGGCCCGGCTGTGGCCCTCGGCGCGCCGGTAGACTCGCCTGAGATGCCGCTCTTCCTCGCCGCCGTCGGATGGTCCGTGCTCGACCGGTTCCGCTTCGGCGACGCGTTCGCGATCTCCCCGCACGGGATCTTCATCGCGGTCGGCTTCATGCTCGGCGCGTGGCTGCTCGGGCGGATCGGCCCGCCCCGTGGGATCCCCGCCGAGGAAGTCAACGCGATCGCGTTCTGGTCGCTGATCGGTGCCATCGTCGGGGCGCGCCTGTTCTACGTGATCGGGCACGTCTCCGAGTTCGACAACCTGGGGCAGATGCTGGCCGTATGGCGGGGGGGCATCTCCCTGCTGGGGGGCATCGCCGGCGCCGTCATCGTCAACGTTCCTCGCGTGCGGCGCCGCGGCTACCGCTTCTTCCAGGTCGCCGACGCGGTCGCGCCCGCGCTCGCGTTCGGCATCGCGATCGGCCGCATCGGCGATCTCATCATCGGGGACCACCTGGGCAAGCCCACCTCGTGGCTCCTGGCGTGGACGTATCACGGGGGCAACCTCGCGCCGCCGTTCCGTTGCGTGGCGGGCACGTGTCAGGCCGCACTCCAGGGCGGCCATCTCGAGATCGTCACGCGGACCGGCGTTCGGCTGCTGGACGCCCAGGGCAACCTGATCGCGCAGGGGAGCGGGCTGCACCAGACCGCGCTCTACGACATGATCATCGCCTGGGGGCTGTTCGCGTTCCTGTGGTTGTTCATGAAGCGGCCGAGGCGCGAGGGCGTCCTCACCCTGTGCTTCGGACTCATCTACGGGTGCGCGCGCATCCTGGAGGACTCCGTTCGCATCGACAAGCGGTTCTGGTTCTTCACCGGTTCGCAGTGGACGGCGCTCTGCGTCGCGCTCGTCTCGGCCGGCATCCTCATCTGGTGGGCCTTCCATCCGAAAGGCGACGCCTCGGCGGGCGAGGAGGCCACGGAGGATGGCGCCGAGAGCGGCGGCTCCGGTCCCGAGGACCCCGAGCCCGCTCGAAGCTGAGGCGCTCCCCGCCCGCGGGCCGGCTCAGTGCTGGTGGGTGCCGGCGTTCGCGGCGGCGCCGGCCGTCATCAGCGTCAACGGCTTGCCGACCTTCGACTTGGTGGCTCGCGCCACGGCGGAGGCGGCCTCGCGGAGCGCGCCCGATGCGGCCGCCTCCGGGTGGCTCAGCACGATGGGCATGCCCGCGTCACCGCCTTCGCGCAGGGCGGGGAGCAGCGGCACCTGAGCCATCAGCGGGACGCCCAGGGTGTCGGCGGCCTCCCGCCCTCCCCCCGAGCCGAAGATGTCGTCGCGCTGGCCACAGTGGGGGCAGAGGTAGTAACTCATGTTCTCGACGACGCCCAGGGGGCGCAGGTTCGTTCGCTCGGCCATCTTGCCAGCGCGCTCGGCGACCTTGCGGGCGGCCTCCTGCGGGGTCGTGACCACGAGCATCGAGGCGCCCGGCAGGAACGAGGCCAGCGAGATGCTCACGTCCCCCGTTCCCGGCGGGAGGTCGCACAGGAGGAAGTCCAGGTCGCCCCAGAACACGTCGCCGAGGAACTGCTCGATGGCCTTGTGCAGCATGGGTCCGCGCCAGATCACCGGCGTCTCCTCGGGGACGAAGAACCCCATCGAGATCACCTTCACACCGTGCGCCTCGAGGGGCAGGATCATGTCGTTGAACCCCACAGGCTGGCCGGAGACCCCCATCATCCGCGGGACGCTGAACCCCCAGACATCGGCGTCGAGGACGCCCACCGCGTGGCCTTCGGCCGCGAGCGCCGCCGCGATGTTCACGGTCACGCTGGACTTGCCTACCCCTCCCTTGCCGGAGGCCACGGCGATCACGGCGGTTTGCGGGGCGAACCGGATCCGCGGGGGCGCCGCGTCGCCCCCGGCTGGGGCGCTGCCCCGCAGTTGCTGCACCAAGGACTCGCGCTGCTCGGGGCTCATGGGGGAGAGCTCAACGCGGACGGTCTGGACGCCCTCGAGCGGCGCGACGGCCGCGGTCACGTCCTGCGTGATGCGATCCTTCAACGGACAGCCCTCGATGGTGATCAGCACGTCCACGGTCACGGCGCCGCCGTCGATGCGGATGTCGCGCAACATCCCGATGTCCTCGATGGGGCGCCCGATCTCGGGATCCATGACGTGCTTCAGGGCTTCGCGGACGAGTGCCTCGGTGACCACGGGGTTCCTTTCCTGCGGTAGCGTTGGTTGACACGGTCGTCGCCGTGGAAATCCAGTCTACGACGGAGGCAGCATGACGGAGCCGGCGCCGCTCGAGGTCCACAAGGCGCTCGCCGACGACACCCGTTACCGCCTCTACCGCTATCTGCGCCTGTCGGGACGGCCCGTGTCGGTGCGTGAACTGTCCGCGCGGCTGTCGCTGCACCCCAACACGCTGCGGCCCCACCTGCGGCGGCTGCAGGAGGTGGGTCTCGTGGCGAGCGAGACCCGCAAGGCGACCTCCGTGGGGCGTCCCCAGGCGCTGTTCAGCGCCACGGACCGCGAGGGCCGCGAGGGCCGGGACTACCGGTTGTTCGCGGACATCCTCGCGGGCCTCATGAGCACCAGACGCCAGCAGGATCGGGCCACCGAGCTCGCGCGGGACTGGGGCGCTTACCTCGTGGGGCGGAGCGTGCCGAAGCCGGGCGCGCGCCGCCCCGGCCCCAACCTCGCCGTGCTGCAGGAGGCCCTCGCCGAAGCGGGGTTCGACCCCCGGTTCCGTCGCCGCGGCGCCAAGGCCGTCGAGATCACGCTGCGGACCTGCCCGTTCCACGATCTGCTGGACGAGCATCGAGACCTGGTATGCGCGGTGCACCGGGGCCTCCTGGAAGGCATGTTGTCCGCCTCCCGCCCGCCCATGGCCCTCACGGACTTCGAACCACGCGCCGATCACGCCGCCGTGTGCCGGCTCGTCGCGCGCGCCTGAGGGGTCGGAACGGCCCCCGTGGCGCGGGTCCTCACGCGAAGCACGTACGGGGACTGAAGTCCTCGGGCGTGCCCGCCGATGGATACCCAGAACCTGCCGTCGGCGGATCGCCGGCGTCCCGCGATCCGATACGAGGAGTCCCATATGGAGGGCACCACCGCGCCCATCGTTGAGGAGTTCAACGGTTGGCTCACGGACCTCGTCGACAGCGAGGGATCCGACCTGCACGTCAAGGTGGGCTCGGCGCCGCTGATCCGCATGCCCAACGGGCTGGAGCGCCTCGACCGAGCGCCGCTGTCCAACGCGGAGACCGACACCATCGCGGCGGCGATCATCCCCGAGGAACGCCTCGAGCGGTTCGACGAAGCGGGCGAGATCGACTTCGCGTATTCCATCCCGCGCGTCGGCCGTTACCGCGTGAACGTGTTCCGGCAGCGGGGGGCCATCAGCATGGTGCTGCGGAAGCTCCGCTTCGGCGGGCCGTCGTTCTCCGAGATCGGGCTCCCCGACGCCGTGCGCACGATCGCCGACGAGCACCGGGGCCTCGTCCTGGTCACGGGCCCGACGGGGTCGGGGAAGACCACGACCCTGGCCGCCATGATCGAATACATCAACAGGACCAAGCCGGTGCACATCGTCACGATCGAGGATCCGATCGAGGTGCTGCACCGCGACGACGTTGCCTCCATCAACCAGCGCGAGGTCGGCAGCGACACGAAGGACTTCCTGGTGGCCCTGCGCGCCGCGCTGCGCCAAGATCCCGACGTGATCCTGATCGGGGAGATGCGGGACACGGAGACCGTGCGCGCCGCCATCGCCGCGGCCGAGACGGGACACCTCGTGCTCTCGACGCTGCACACGCAGGACGCAACCGAGACCGTGAACCGCGTCATCGACTTCTTCCCGCCCTACCAGCAGAAGCAGGTCCGACTCGCGCTGGCGGGGACGCTCCGGGGCATCGTGTGCCAGCGCCTGGTCTCCACCGTGGACGGCGGACGCACGCCGGGGCTCGAGATCTTGATCAACACAGGGCGCATCGCGGAGCGGATCGCGGATCCCGACAAGACCCACGAGATCAAGGACGTCATCGCCGACGGAGCGTTCTACGGCATGGTCACGTTCGACCAGTGGCTGCTCGAGCTGCTGAAGCAGGGCAAGATCGATGTGGACTCGGCGTTCAAGGCCGTCAGTTCCCGCCACGACTTCGAGCTCGCCATGCAGCAGGCCGGTCTCACCGTTCCCGCCTGAGACCGTTGCCTGAGACCGTGGCCTGAGACCGTGTGATGCGGACCCTCGCTCAGGTCGACGTCGTCCCCGCACCGTCGCCACCCATGGTTTCGGCGATGGCGGTGAACCCGGCCACGAGGCCGGCCAGCTCCATGGGGACGACGACCTTGGACGAAGGCGAGACGCCGAGCGCCTTCAGCGCGTCGAGGTATTGGAGCTTCATGGTGTTGCCTCCCACCACGTCGGCCGCCTCGTTCACCTTGGCGAGCGCGAGCGAGAAGCCCTCGGCCTGCAGGATCGCCGACTGGCGCTGACCCTCGGCGCGCAGGATCGCCGCCTGCTTCTCGCCTTCCGCGTTCAAGATCGCGGCCTCTTTGTTCCCCTCGCTCACCGTGATCGCGGCCTGCTTCGCGCCCTCGGCCTCCGTGACCACGGCGCGTCGCGTGCGCTCGGCCGACATCTGTCGCGTCATCGCCTCCTGAACGGTGGGCGGGGGCACGATCTCCCGGATCTCGACGTTGGTGACCTTCACGCCCCAGCGCTCGGTCACCTCGTCGAGTTTCACGCGCAGGATCTCGTTCATCTGCTCGCGTTTGGCGAGGACGTCGTCCAGCGACATGTCGCCCACCACCGAGCGCAACGTCGTGGCCGCGATGTTCTGCGCGGCACCCGCGAAGTTCCCGACGGAGATCACGGACATCTGCGGATCGAGCACCTTGTTGAACACGATGAAGTCGATGGAGATCGACGCGTTGTCCTCCGTGATCGCGGTCTGATGCGGGATCTCGAGGTAGAACTCGCGAAGATCGACGGTCGTGGCCTTGTCCACGAACGGGATCAGGAGCACGAGCCCGGGGCCCTTGACCCCGATCACACGCCCGAGCCTGAAGACCACCAGGCGTTGGTACTCGCGCACGACCTTGATCGCGCTCACGAGCACCGCCACGATGAACACGATGACCAGGGCGCTACCGATGAGTGCAGGCATCTAGGTGGTTCCCCTTTCGTCGACCGGCCGCGACGCGGACCTGGCGTCCGTCGCCGGTATCTCCTGTGCGCGCGTGGCTCCCGGGAGCGATCCGGCTCCGACGGGCTCCACGGTGATGGTGAAGCCGTCGATCGCCGTGGCGCGGATGCGTGCTCCCCCCGGGATCCGGCGTCCGGTCGTGACGGCTTGCCACTGTTCCGCGTTGATCCGCACCACGCCGCTCGGATCCAGGCCGGCGCCGAGCGCGATCCCTTCCTCGCCCACGATGGCCTCGGGGCCGGCGGCGGGCGGGAGGTTCCGCAGACCCCGCGCCTTCGCCACCACCAGTCCGAAGAACAGTCCGATCACCACCGCAACCATCCCCAGGACCCATCCCGAGACGCCCGCGCCGTCGGCCCGGTCGTAGAGGAACCACCCCCCGAGCACGAGGAGCGCGAGCCCGAGCACGCCCCAGACGCCGAGTCCGGGGCGTGAGGCCTCCGCGATGAACGCCGCCGCCGCGCCCACGAGGAGCACGATGCCGAGGATCCGAACGGGCAGCAGGCCGAAGGAAACGATGGCCAAGATCAGCAGGATCGTGCCCACCGTTCCCGAGAAGATGTGCCCGGGAACGATGAGCTCCAGGACGATCAAGGCGAGCCCGAGCCAGAAGAAGATGAACGCGAGGTTCGGGTCGATCAAGCCGTGGAGGAACCCCACGACCCCGCCGAGCTCCTGGTCCACGATCGGATCGCCGGCGGTGTGCAGCGTCACAGGGGTCCCCGCGACCTCGACCTGTTGGCCGTCGACGTCCGTGAGGAGTTGCTCGGCCGATGACGACACGAACTCGATCGTGCCGTCGGCGAGGGCCTGTTCGGCGGAGATGCTCGTCGCGTCCGACACGAACGAGGCCGCCACGTCGGCGTTACGTCCCTGCTGCTCGGCGAGGGACCGCATGTACGCGGCCGCGTCCTGCACCGCCTTGTCAGAGCCTGTGGCGCCGCTGATGCCCACGGGCGTGGCCGCGCCCACGTTCGTGCCCGGGGCCATGGCCGCCAGCGGCGTGGACATGAGCACGAAGGCGCCAGCCGAGGCGGCCCGCGCGCCTGAGGGCGCGACGTAGCCGATGACGGGGATCTGCGCGCCGAGGATCGCCTGGGTGATCTGGCGCATCGAGGAATCGAGACCCCCGGGGGTGTCGATCTGGATGAGGACGGCGGCGTCACGGGCGGCCGCGGCGTCGGCGATCCCACGCTCGAGGTAGTCGGCCACGAACGGATCGACCACGCCGTCGAGGTGCAGGCGCACGACGGTGCCTTCCGAGGACTGGGCGTGCGCGACGCCGCTCGTCCCGACGATCAGGATCATGCCGATGAGGGCTGCGAACGCGATGATGCTGCGGCGGGTCGCGCCCGACCCTGCGCGCGCCGTTCGACCGCCTCGATGCCCGCGTTCTCTCACGATGGAACCGAGCGTACGCCAGGTACGAATGGCGTGCAGGGAATCGTTCGAGGCCACATACTCGAGCGAGAGCTCCGGGCGCTGAAGGCAAGCCACCGGGGACGCGCCGCGCGTATATCGGAAGGAACCCGGTGGACGACCGGAACGAAGGACCGCTCCTCCCGAAGGAGGAACAACAGTTGATGGAGGGACTTCGCGTCGGTGACGACGCTGCCGTCCGCGCGCTCTACGCGCGGTTCGGACGGCCCGTGTACGGGCTGGGCCTTCGCCTGCTCGGCAGCCGTGAATCCGCCGAGGAGCTCACCCAGGACGTGTTCCTCACCGCATGGCGCAAGGCAGCGCGTTTCGATCCCACCCGGGGACGGTTGTCCACGTGGCTCATGACGATCGCGCACAACCTCGCTGTGGACCGCCTGCGGCGCGAGACCGGCGTCTCGCGGCCGACGCTCGTGCTGGTCGACGAGGTCCCCGACGCCCCGGGCATCGACGAAGAGGCCGTCCTGATCGAGCGCGACACCGCGATCCGCTGTCTCGAGTCCCTGTCCGATGCGGAACGGCGGCTCGTTGCCCGCGCGTACTTCCGGGGCCTCACCGCCCGTGAGATCGCGGAATCCGACGGCGTCCCGCTGGGGACGGTCAAGACGCGGCTCCGTTCGGCCATGATCAAGGTCCGCCGCGCCAACGAGGGCAAGGAACCCTCATGAGTTGCCCGGTGATCCGCGATCAGCTCCCCGAGCGCGCGCTCGGCACGCTGGGCCCCCGCGACACTTCGGTCGTTGATCGTCATCTGCAGTGGTGCGCGGCGTGCCGCAAGGAGGCCGGGCAGTTCGACGCGGCAGCCGCTACGCTCGCGTTCGCGGTGGCTGGCTCGGACCCCGCACCGGATCTCGAGGACCGCGTCGTGGCCGCCGTTCGCCGTCAGGCCGCGGCCCCCAACGGGCGCCCGTCGCCCCATGCGCCCGTGCGCCGCGGCCGCCTCGCGGTCTCGGCGGTCGTGGCCGCCATGGTGGCCGTGGCCGGCCTGGGATGGGGTGCCGTCATGGCCGGCAGAGCGGCCCGCTCCGAAGAAGCCGCGAAGGTGGCGATCGTGCGCCAACAGAGCGCCGCCGATCGGTTCGAATGGCTCGTGAGCACCGCCGAGTTCGCCGACCCGACCAACCAGGTCGTGATCGGCCGACTCTCGCCGCTGCGCGGCACGGGCGGAGGATCGGCGTTTACGCTCGTGTCGTCCACGATGATCGACATGGCCGTCGTGATGGTGAATCAACTCTCGCCGGCGCCGCCCAAGACGGAGCCCTACGTCGTCCGGCTCCAGGGCCCGCGGCTGCCGGCGTTGCGCGTCGGCAAGATCCAGCTCGACGCCGGCGGCTCGGCCATCGTCTCGCGCGACTTCGAGCTCGATCTGGAGGGATACGATCGCGTGACGGTCCGCGATGCGACCGGCACGCTCGTCATGAGCGGCTCGCTCGCGACCCGTGCCGGTTTGGCGTCGCCCTCGCGCTAGGGCCGAGCCTTCCCCGCTGGCGTATCCTTCGCCGCATGCGATTCGGTTTGAGCCTGCCCCACTACGGGTTCTCCCTGCCCGGCGAGGCCCCGCTCACCTTCGAGGCGTTGGCCGCGTGGGCCCGGCGCGCGGAGGATCTCGGGTTCGATTCGGTGTGGGTTTCCGATCACTTCTACTACTCGTTCGGGCGGTACGGTGCGGATCCGACTCCCATCCCCGCCCTCGAGCCGATGACGGCATTGGCCGGCCTCGCCGCCGTCACCGAACGCGTGCGGTTGGGAACCCTGGTCTTGTGCGCGCCGTTCCGCCATCCCGCGCTCGTGGCGAAGATGGCCACCACGATCGACGGGATCTCGGGCGGGCGGTTCGAGCTCGGTCTCGGGGCCGGCTGGCTCGAGGCCGAGTTCGCCGCATTCGGATACTCCTTCGGCAACGTGGGCGACCGGTTCGCGTCGCTCGAAGCCTCGCTCAAGGTCCTCGATGCCCTCGCCGGGGACGGGCCCGTGACGATGGATGCGAACGGTTTCTCGCTCCGGGATGCCCGGATACTCCCGGCGCCCGTTCAGCCGAGGATCCCGCTGTGGGTCGGCGGGAAGGGCGGTCCCCGGCTGCTGGACCTCGCCGCCCGGTACGCGGACGGCTGGAACGCCGCGTGGCGATGGGCCCCCGAGGCGTTCGCCGAACGCGCCGAGGGAGCGCGAGCCGCCTGCGAACGGGTGGGACGCGATCCGGCGACGTTCCGCCTCTCCGTGGGCCTCTACCTGTTGATGGGCGAGGACGACGGCGGCGCACGGGCCGCGTTCGACCGGGGGCGGGCCGCCATGCCCGGGGGGGCGATGCGCGAGGAGACGTACGAGGGTTGGCGGGCCGACACGTTGTCCGGCACGCCCGATCAGGTCATCGACCGCATCCGATCGTTCGCGGATCTCGGCGTCGAGGAGCTCATCATCGCGCCGTGGGTGTTGCCGTTCGCGATCCCCGAGCCGGAGCAACTCGACCTCTTCGCCGAACAGGTCTTGCGACCGCTTGCCCGAGCGTGATGGAGGTCCTCGACGCGGCCGTGTCCGTCCTGCGCGAGGAGGGCCGACCCTTGCATTGGACCGTGATCCAGGACCTCGCGCTCAGGCGCGGCTACCTGGACCCCTTCGTTCAGAAGGACCTGCGCCGGCAGCTGCAGCGCGCCCTGCTCGATGCTGCCCGCCGAGGGGTCGTGGTGCGCACCGAGACCGGCGTGTACGAGATCCCGCTCTAGGCGGGCTTCTTGCGCGGCCGACCGCGCTTCTTCGGCGCGGCGGCGGGCTTGGACGGGACCGCAACGGCCTTGCGCCGTCCCGGCCGCGGCCTCCGCGCTCCCTTGATGAGCTCCTGGACGTGGGTCGGGCACTGGTCCTTCACGTAGTTCCCGCGTTCCAGCTTGATCGTGACGGTTTCCGCAGCGGGCTTCCCGCATGTGTCACAGACGAGGATCGTTTTCTCCGCCATCTCGTTCGTCCTTTCGCTCGACGTGCGCAAGAGGATACGAAAAGATCAGGCGGTATCGACCGCTCGGTGATTCAGCGGCGATACGCGATGGGGGAGAATCGCTCGAGTTTCTCGAACTGATGGTGCGCCTCGACGTAGCGAAGGGTCCCGGATCGCGAGCGCATCACCATGGAATACGTGGTGGCTCCGTCCGGCCAGTACTGGACGCCGCGCAGCAACGCGCCGTCGGTGATGCCCGTGGCGGCGAAGAATACGTGCTCGCCGCTCACGAGGTCGTCCGTGCTCAACACGGCGTCCAGATCGAACCCTTCGTCGAGCAACGTCCGGCGCTCAGCGTCGTCGCGGGGATAGAGGCGACCCTGCATCTCTCCGCCGAGGCATTTGAGGGCCGCCGCGGCGATCACGCCCTCGGGCGTGCCTCCGATGCCATAGAGGAGGTCGACCCCTGAGCGCGGCGCGGCCGCCGCGATCGCTCCTGCCACGTCACCGTCGGAGATCAGGAACACCCGTGCGCCCACGCTGCGCACCGCCGCGATCATCTCGGCATGTCGCGGGCGATCGAGGATCGTGACGGCGATGTCCTCGGGGCCGACATCCTTGGCCTTCGCCACGCGGCGAACGTTCTCCTCCGGGGGCAGCGTGATGTCGATCGCGCCGGCGGCGTCGGGGCCGCACGCGATCTTCTCCATGTACACGGCGGAGCCCGGGAAGAACATCGCGCCACGTTCGGCGAGCGCGATGACGGCCAGCGCGTTGGGTTGGCCCACCGCCGTGAGGGTGGTGCCGTCGATGGGATCGACCGCGACGTCGGTACCGGGCCCCTCGCCGTTGCCGACCTCCTCCCCGTTGAACAACATCGGGGCGTCGTCCTTCTCGCCCTCGCCGATGACGACCGTTCCGCTCATGGACACGGTGTCGATCATCAACCGCATGGCGTCCACGGCGGCCCCGTCGGCCGCGATCTTGTCCCCGTGGCCGATCCACCGCCCGGCGGCGAGCGCCGCCGCTTCGGTCACGCGCACCAGCTCCATCGCCAGGTTGCGGTCGGGACGGTCCGTTCCGGTCAAGGTGATCGCCTCCTGAGGACCGCGGCGCGGCGGGTCGGGCCCATCCTACGCGGCGTCCGGAGCGAGGGTGTCGGGGTGGATGAGGCCGCGCTCGCGATACCACGCCAGGCTCCGTCGCACCGTGTCCTCGGCGGAGCGGTATCGCAGGCCGAGTTCTCGTTGGGCGCGGGATCCGTCGTAGCGATGGCCGTGCAGCACCGCCCGAGTGAGTTCGCGGCAAAGGGGAGCCTCGCGTCGCGTGACGCGCGCGACGGCGTCCCCCGCCCAGCCCGCCGATCGCACGGCCCATGCGGGGAGTCGGATGGTGTGGACGGGACGACCGCATACCGAGCGGAGCAGGTCGACGGCGTCGCGCGCGGAGAGCGACATCCCGTTGAGCAGGTATCGCTGCCCCGGCGTCGCGGACGACTCGGCCAACAGGTGTCCCTCGGCGCAGTCGTCGACGTCCACGACGGAAACCCACGTGTCCACCACGACCGGCCTCCGCGCGGTCACGAGCGCGAGGAGCAGGCGGGCGGTGCCCTCCGTGCGCCCGGGACCCTGCACGGAGGACGGATTCACGCACACGACCGGCAGCCCGAGCGCCGCACCGAGGCTCAACGCCCGCCGCTCGGCCTCGTACTTCGATCGCTCGTAGGCCGTGAGGAACGAGCCGCGATGGGGGGAATCCTCCCGGCCCACTGTCCCGGCCGCCTCTCCGATCGTCGCGGCGGAGGACGTGTAGATCAGGCGGCCTACCCCGGCCGCCGCCGCGGCCCGGACGACGTGCGCCGTCCCCTCGACGTTCGTGCGGAACATCTCGGTGGGATCGCGCAGGCAGGTCGCGTTGACGCCGGCGACGTGGAAGACCGTGTCGCAACCGCGCATGCCGGCGAGGAGCGCCTGCGGGTCCTCCAGGTCGCCGCGCACCGAGGAGGCTCCCCCCGCGAGGACGCGTTCCTGCGCTTCGTCCGAGCGAGCGAGCGCCCGGACATCCCGTCCCTGGGCCGTGAGCCGCCTCAGGACCGCGCCGCCCACGAAGCCGCTCGCCCCCGTGATGAATGCCGGGCCGGTCATGCTCATTCGTCCCGCCGGGTGAGCACGCCTCCGAAACGCGCGAGGTACTCGACCCCCGAGCCGAGGGTGACGACCGCTGCCACCGCCAGGGCCGCTTGCGCGAGCGTCCAGTTCCCAACGAAGACCGCCGGCTGCCAGATCGCGATGATGATCGCCACGAACTGGACGTTGGCCTTGAGCTTGCCCCAGATCGAGGGTGCGACGACGGTGCCGTCGCTCGCGCTCACGGCGCCGCGCAGCCCCAGGACGAGGAGCTCCCGACCGACGATGATGAACGCAACCCACGCCGAGGCGCGTCCCACCTCGACGATCGCGATCAGCACGCCGGACACGAGCAGCTTGTCGGCGGTGGTGTCCAGGAACGTGCCGAGCGTCGTGGTCTGTTTCCAGCGCCGGGCGAGCCGACCGTCGAAGAAGTCGGTGAGTGCGGCCAGCGTAAACAGGAGCGTGGCGGTGGGGATCGCCCATCCGAGCCGATCGCCGGACAGGATCAATGCCATGATGACGGGCGTCAGCGCGACCCGCAGGTACGTGATGAAGGTGAGGAAAGCGGCGGCTCGATCGTCGGCGGAATTCACGGCCCCGCGAATCGTAGCAGCGCTGCCTCAGCCATCCTCGAGGAGGGCGCGGACCTCCGGCGCGTCCCCGCAGAGCAAGGCACGGCCGGCGAGTGCGCGGGAGTCCGCGAGGGAGGTCGCACGCACTGCCTCCTTCACGGAGGCGATCGCGGGAACGCTCATCGAAAGCTCGCTGACGCCCAGGCCGATCAGGAGCGGGGTCGCGGTCGGGTCGGCCGCGATCTCCCCACAGACGCCCACCCAGCGCCCCAGCGATGCGGCGCCGGATACCGTCACCTCGATGAGCCGCAGCACCCCCGGGTGCAGGGCGTCGGTGAGCGAGGCCACGCGCTCGTTGCCGCGGTCGACCGCGAGCGTGTACTGCGTGAGATCGTTCGTCCCGACGGAGAAGAAGTCGGCATCTTGGGCCAGTGAGGCGGCGGTGAGGGCCGCTGCGGGAACTTCGATCATGACCCCGACCTCGACCGAAGCGCGGGTGCCGACGTCGGCCCGCGCCTCGTCGAGGATGGCTCGGGCGCGACGCAGCTCAGAGCGCGTCGCGATCATCGGGAACATGACCCGGAGCCGCCTGCCCTCGGCGGCGCGCAGGATCGCACGCAACTGCGTGGCGAGGAGCTCAGGCCGTTCGAGGCCGAGGCGGATCCCCCGCACGCCGAGGAAGGGGTTCTCCTCGCTCGCTTGATGTAGGTAGGGGATGGGCTTGTCGGCGCCGGCGTCGAGGGTCCGAAGCAGCAGGGGACGTCCGTCGAGCGCGTCGGCCGCTCGGGCGTATGCCTCGGTCTGCTCCTCCTCGGTGGGCATCTGATCACGCCCCATGAACAGGAACTCCGTGCGGAACAAGCCCACGCCGTCGGCGCCTCGCTCGAGGGCGGCCGCCGCCTCCTCGGGGCGCCCGATGTTGGCCGCGACCTCGATCGGCACGCCGTCCACGGTGCGGGCCGGGAGCGCGGCGCCCGCCCGGGCCGACGCCGATCGCGCAGCGGCGGCGGCCTGGTCATCGCGCAGGCGGCCGGCGAGCTTCTCCGTCGGGCGGATCCACACGGCGCCGGCGCTCCCATCGATCGCGAGCGGCTCGCCCTCCTCGACCCGATCCAGCCCTGCGCCGACGCCCACCACGGCGGGGATGCCGAGGGAACGGGCCAGCACCGCCGCGTGGGAGGTCGGGCCTCCGTGGACGGTGACGATCCCGTGCACACGCGCGGTATCGAACCGAGCCGTGTCGGCAGGGGTGAGGTCGGCGGCGAGGAGGATCCCCGGTTCGTGGAGCTCGAGCTGGGGCTGCTGCTGACCCAGGATGTGCGCAAGGACCTGCGCCCCGACGCTGCGCAGGTCGGTGGCGCGCGCGCGCTGGTAGCCGTCCTCCAGGCCGTCCCAGGCGGCGGCCGTCTCCTCGACGGCGTCGCGCCAGCTCTCCGCCGCCGTCGCGTGATCAGCCTGGATCCGGCGTCGCGCCGCTCCGACCAGGGCGTCGTCCCGGAGGAACAGGAGGTGCGCGTCGAAGATCTCCGCCGCCGGCGCTCCGGCGACCCGCGCGACATGGGCGCGCTGTTCCTCGATGTCCAGTCGCGCGGCCCCGAGCGCCACGTCGAGGGCAGAGGCTTCGCTCGCAGGATCCGTCGCGACCCGAGGGGGGACCTTCAGCTCGACCGGCCGAGGCCGGCGAGCGGGGCCGAACGCGACGCCTGGGGACGCGGGCGCGCCGGTGAGCGCCCCACCCTCCGCCGCCGAGACCGACCCCGCGACCTCCGTCGAGGCGTCCGGAGCCGGGAGGTCGGGCACGTCATCGAAGTCGCGTTGCGCGAGCGCCTCCAGCGCGGCGATCGCGTCGACCGCCCCCGGGCCCCGCGCTGCGATCTCGATCGTGTGCCCCTCGGTGACGCCGAGCATCGCGACGGCGTTCAGGCTGGCGGCGTCCGCGGGGCCTCGCGCGTTGGTCAGATCGCGCACCTGGACGCTCGCCTCGAACCCGGAGGCCGTCTGGATGAACCGGGCGGCCGGCCGCGCGTGCAGGCCGTGCGGGTTGCGCACGGTTACCTGGAGCGTGACCGCTTCGCCCTCCCTATCGGTGGCGCCGGTGGGGGCGTCGGGAGTCGTGACGCCGAGGTGGGCGATCTTGCCGCCCAGGCCGCCGCGGGCCTCCGCCGCCACCGATTCCAAGGGTCTGCCCAGCTTCGCCGTGACCGCCGCGGCCACAGCGCCCTCCACCAGCGGCGCCTCGCACAGCAGGACGCCCTCCCGCTGCCCGCCGAGCATCTCCATCGCCATCTCGGCGGACAGCACCGCGCTCCCCAGGTCCATCAGCACCAGGACCCCATCGGGCGACCACGCGCGCTCGATCGCGTTCATCACCATCACCGCGTCGGTCCCCACGGGGTGTTCGGGGAGGTCGAGGCCCCCCGCCGTTTCGAGCCTGACGTCGGGGCCTCCCATCTCACGCGCGAGCTCGGCCACGCCCTCCGCGAGCCGGAAACTGTGCGAGACGATCACGATCCCGACCACGAGGCTCCCTCACGCCCTCGAGGCCAGCGTGCCGACGAGCACGAGGCCGTAGACGACCGTCGCGACGCCGAGGGCCGTGAGCCCTCGGTCCACCCGTCGTTGCGCGCGGTCGCTGAGCCCGAAGTCGAAGATCACCGACCGGAGCCCGAGCATCGCGTGCAGCGTCACGACGGCCAGGAAGAGGGTCTCGACCACGAGGATCAGGGGATCGCCGATGTACTCGATGACCTGCCGGTAGGACCGCAAGCCTCCGACCGATTCGATCACGAAATGGTTCGCCACCATGTGGATCGTGAGCAGCACGAGCAACGCGACGCCGCTCACGGCCGTCCAGCGGAAGGCCCCCGAGCCCGAGCCCGAGCGCTTGGGCGCGCCGGCGCGAGGGGCGGTGTGGGCCATCAGCCGCTCCCCAAGATGTGCAGCGCCGCGCCCAGCAGGAGGATCCCTCCGATGGTCATGAGCGATCGGTACAGCGCCTTCTGGCGGTTGGAGGCGAAGCCGCTGCCCACCATCGCCACGCGGAGCCCGTTCAGCCCGTGCACGAGGAGCCCGAAGATCAGGAGCACATCGAGACCGAGGAACACGGGCGTGGTGGCGATCCCCAGGAAGGAGGACCACGCGGACTCCCCCCGCAGCAGCAACGAGAGCACGGCGAGGTGCAGGTACAGGTAGAACACGAGCCCGAGCCCCGTGAAACGGTTGAGCGAGAACGCGATGTGACCGAGACTCCGGCGCCGGACATCGAACCAGGCCGCGGGCCCGGGGCCTTTGCGCAACACGGGGCCGGTTTCCTCCCGAGCGCGCTTGAGCTCCTCGACCCCGGGATCCGCGGGACGCGGTGAAGGCATCAGACCGCCTCCCTGCCACGACGGATCTCTCGTCGCAGGGTCATGATCCGTTCGGCCGGACGCACGTTGGACGGGCATGCCTCCGTGCATTCGAAGGCGGCGTGGCACCGCCAAGCCGCATGGTCGTCGTCGGCCCAGGCCAAGATCGCCTCCCTATCGCTGCCGCGAGGCTCCTCCAGGAGCCGCTGGGCGAAGGCGAGGGCGGCGGGGCCCACGTACGAGTCGTCCGTGGCGGCTATCGGGCAGGCCGACAGACAGAGGCCGCATTCGATGCAGTCCTCGAAGCGCGTGCGGTCTCCGGCGCCGGGGACCTGCGGGCCGACCGGGACCTCGCTCGCGCGGAGGATGGGTTGCCCGTCGTGGAACCGTTCGGTGAACGGGGTCATGTCCACGACCAGATCGGCGAGCACCGGGTGATTCGCCATCGGCTCGACCGTCACCGTGCCGGTTCCCGCGTCGCGGAGCGCCGTCACGCACCCGAGGGCCTCTCGTCCGTTCACGCGCAACCCGCATGTGCCGCAGGAAGCGTGGAAGTAGGAGTGCCGCAACGCGAGGGTTCGGTCGCGGTGGATCTGGATCCACCGCAGGGCCTCGAGCACGGTTGTGGACGCCCCGACGGGGACGTCGTGCTCCTCGTAGCGGGGACCCGCGGCGCCCGGCCGGTAACGGAAGATCCGCAAGGCCCGGGTCCCCGTTCGAGGATGACCGCCGGCCCCCGCCTCCGAGGACCCGGCCGCGAGCGGCGCCGGGAGGTCGCTCCCCGGGTTCATGCGGCGAAGTACGCGCTATGGGGGAGCAGGACCGTCTCGCGCGTCCGGCACGGGGCGTCAACGCCGAGCTTGGCGCAGACGAGGTCCGCGCACCGCTCGGCCATCCCGCGCAGCGTGGTGGCCTTCCCCCCGGTGATGGTGACGAAGCCCTCCACCCCGTCGGCCCGGGCGTGGTCGATCGACACGAACGTGCGCGAGAGCTCGCGTCCGGAGTCGGCGTCTCCCGTGCTGCCCACGAGGGGACGCGCCGCAGACCAGGCGGCCCGCCGCGGCGCCGTGCGCACCGCGGGGATGAGCGCCGATCCCTCATCGATCATGCGTTGGACGTGCTCGCCGGGCACGTCGAACTCATCGGGATCCTCCACGTCCCAGGAGCTCGTGCCCACCACGGACAGCCCGCGCTGGGGCACCACGATGTCGCCGTCGCCCGAGCGATGCAGGCGGTTCACGACCATGTTGCACAGGCGCCCACGCAGCGCGACCATCACGCCGGGGGAGGGGTGGATGGGGACGTCCGCCCCGGCCATCCTCGCGATCTTCTCCGACCACGGACCGGTGGCGTTGACCACCAGGTCGGCGTGGATCTGCGTCTCGTTGCCCGAGACGTGGTCGCGCACCGAGGCGCCGGCCACCACCGCGCCCTCGGTGAGGATGCCGGTGACCTCGACGAAGTTCAGGAGGTCCGCCCCGTTGGCCCGCGCGGTCGCGAAGAACCGCATCGGCATGCGCATCGCATCCATCGAGGCGTCGGGGACGCGCACGGCGGCCTTGAGCGAGGGATTGAGGTTCGGCTCGAGAGCGAGTGCCTCCGAAGGGCCTAGGCGTTGCGCCGGGATGCCGGTCTCCTCACACCCCGCCATCAACTGGGGCAGGTAGTCCATGTCCTCATCGGTGACGGCGACGAACAGTCCGTCGTTCTCCTCGAACGATCCCGGGGCGATGCGGCGCAGCAGGCGGTTCTCTTCGATGCACTCGACCGCGGACTCCCGGTCGTTCACCGCGTAGCGTGCGCCACTATGCAGGAGCCCATGATGGCGACCCGTGGTACCCGAGGTGAACTCGCCCCGCTCGACGAGCGTCACCCTCAACCCGCGCAGCGCCAGGTCGTGGGCGAGCGCGCCGCCGGTCCCGCCACCCCCGATGATCAGGACGTGCGCGGGAAGGGATCTGACGCGCGCCATGAGTCCATCATCGCACCGAGCGGCGGCTCATTGCTCGTCCTCCTCGCTCTGCCCCTCGGCGAACGTTCCCTTATGGTCGAGATCCTCCTCCTCGTCCTCCGCCTGCCCCTCGGCGAAGAAGCCCTTGGGGGCGCCCAGCTCGGGCGATTCGCCTTCGGTCTCTCCGGTCGCGAACGAGCCTCGGTGTTCGTCGCCGTGATCTTCCGCTTCCTCCCCCTCGGCGAAGTCACCTTCGTGCTCGTGGGGCGTGGCGTGCTCGTGCTTGCCCGTCTCTTCCTGGTCCTTCTCCTTGTCCTCGTCCATCTCGCCTCCTCGTTTGGGCTAGGACACCCAGTCGAACGTGCGGGTGACCGCCTTCTTCCACTGCGCGTACCCGGCCGCCACCGTCTCGGCGTCCATGTGCGGCTCCCACTCCTTGTCCTTGCCCCAGTTCTGACGGAGATCTTCGTAGGAGCCCCAGAAGCCGACGGCGAGGCCCGCCGCGTACGCCGCACCGAGGGCGGTCGTCTCGGCGACCTTGGGACGGATCACTGGCACCTGCAGGCAGTCGGCCTGGAACTGCATCAAGAGGTCGTTGTAGACCATGCCGCCGTCGACCTTCAGCTCGTTCAGCTTCACGCCGGAGTCCGCCTCCATCGCATCCAGGACCTCTCGCGTCTGCCAGGCCGTGGCCTCGAGGGTCGCGCGCGCGAAGTGGCCCTTGTTGACGTAGCGGGTCATGCCCACGATTGCGCCGCGGGCATCTCCCCGCCAGTAGGGGGCGAACAGGCCGGAGAACGCCGGGACGAAATAGATGCCGCCGTTGTCCTCGACGGTCGCGGCGAGCGTCTCGACCTCCTCGGAGGTGGCGATGAGCCCCAGGTTGTCGCGCAGCCACTGCACGAGGGATCCCGTGATCGCGATCGCCCCTTCCAGGCAGTACACCGCCGGCTGGTCGCCGAGCTTCCAGCCCACGGTGGTGAGCAGGCCATGCTTGGATTGCACCATCTCCGTGCCGGTGTTCAACAGCATGAAGTTCCCGGTGCCGTACGTGTTCTTGGCGTCGCCTACGTCGTAGGCGGCCTGTCCGAAGGTCGCGGCCTGCTGGTCACCTAGATCCCCGGCCACGGGCACGCCCGCCAGGGTCCCCTTCGCCTCCCCGTACACCTCTGAGGAGGGCCTGATCTCCGGGAGCATCGAACGCGGCACGCCGATCGCCGAGAGCAGGTCCTCGTCCCAATCCAGCGTGTTCAGGTTCATCAGCATCGTGCGGCTGGCATTGGACACGTCGGTGACGTGACGCCCTCCGTCGGTGCCGCCGGTGAGGTTCCAGATGCACCACGTATCCATGTTGCCGAACATCAGATCGCCCGCATCGGCCCGTTGCCGGGCGCCCTCGACGTTCTCGAGGATCCATCGCACCTTGGTGCCGCTGAAGTACGTGGCCAGCGGCAGCCCGGTCTTCTCGCGGAATCGGTCTTGTCCTCCGTCTGCCGACAGCGCGTCCACGATGTCCTGCTGCCTCGTGTCCTGCCAGACGAGGGCGTTATAGACCGGTTCGCCGGTGCTCCGGTCCCACACCACGGCGGTTTCGCGTTGGTTCGTGATGCCGACGGCCGCGAGGTCGGAAGATGCAAGCCCGGTCTTCTTGAGGGCGGCGTCGATGACCTCGGTCGAGCGGGTCCAGATCTCTTGGGGGTCGTGCTCGACCCAACCGGCCTGCGGGAAGATCTGCTCGTGTTCACGCTGGTCCACGCCCACCACGGATCCCGCGTGATCGAAGATCATGAATCGCGTGCTGGTGGTCCCTTGATCGAGTGCTCCGACATAGTCCGCCATCGCAACCTCCCTTTGTCCGTACCGGTTCAGGCGCCGGCCCATGTGTCGGCGACGGTGCTCAGTAGCAGGAACGACGATGTCGCTCCCGGGTCTTGGTGCCCGGCGCTGCGCTCGCCGAGGTAGCTCGCGCGCCCCTTTCGGGCCACGAGAGGGATCGTGGCCTTCATCCCTTCCTCACCTGCGGCGGCGGAGCGCCGCAGGGCCTCGGGGAAGGACGCGCCAGCCTCGATCGCCTCGGCGAGCGCAGCCCGGGCGGGCATGAGGGCGTCCAGCATCGTCTTGTCGTTGGGCTCGGCCTTCCCCCGGGCCCGCACCCCCTCGACGGCCGCCGTGAGGGCGGCGAGCCAATCCTCGGCGGTCAATTCGGTCTTGCCCGCCGAGGCCACGCCCAGCTGCAGGAACAGGGTTCCGTACAGCGGCCCTCCGGCCCCTCCCACGGTCGAGACGAGCGTCATGCCGACGGTCTTGAACAGCACGCCGATGTCTCCGTCGGAGACGTCGTCCAGCTTCAGCAGGACCGCCTGGAAGCCGCGGTCCATGTTGATGCCGTGGTCGGCGTCGCCGATCGCCGAATCGAGCTCGGTCAGTTCGTCCTTGTGTTCGGCGACGGTGGCGGCGTACGTCCGCACGAACGCCGCCGCGTCGGCATAGGTGACGCTCAATGCTGCTCGACCCTTTCCGTCATCGACGAGCGTCGCTAGACCCCCCAACGGAGGCCGGCGGTGTTGACCGGCGCGTCCCACAGTTTGGTGAGGTCGTCGCTCAGCTTCAGCAGGGTGATCGAGCAGCCCGCCATCTCGAGCGACGTGATGTAGGACCCGATCAGGTTGCGGCCGATCGTCACCCCGCGACCCTTCAGGAACTTGCTCAATTCGTTGAATACCACGTACAGCTCGATCAGGGGCGTGCCGCCGAGGCCGTTGACGAACGCGAGGACACGATCGCCGTCGGCCAGGGAAAGGTCGTCGGCGACGGCGGAGGCCATCATCTCGACGATCTCGGCGGCGCCCGTCATCTTCATCCGCTCGCGACCGGGCTCGCCGTGGATCCCCACGCCCATCTCGATCTCATCGTCGCCGATATCGAAGGTGGGCTTACCGGCCGCCGGGACGGTGCACGACGTGAGCGCGACCCCCATGCTCCGGGCGTTCGCGTTCACCTCGCGGCAGACGTCGGCCACCTCTTTCAGCGGACGCCCCGCTTCGGCCGCGGCGCCGGCGATCTTCTCGATGAGGACCGTCGCGCCGACGCCTCGGCGACCGGCCGTGTAGAGGGAGTCTTGCACCGCCACGTCGTCGTCCACCAAGACGGACTCGACGTCGATCCCCTCTGCCCGGCAGAGCTCGGCCGCCATGTCGAAGTTCATGACGTCGCCTGTGTAGTTCTTCACCAGGTGGATGACGCCCGCTCCCCCGTTGACGGCCTTGGTGGCGGCCTCCATCTGGTCGGGCGTGGGAGAGGTGAACACCTCGCCCGGGCATGCGGCGGCCAGCATGCCTCGGCCCACGAACCCGCCGTGCATGGGCTCGTGACCGGAGCCGCCGCCGGAGATCAAGGCCACCTTGCCCTGGACGGGGGCGTCGGCGCGCACGATGACGTATGGGTCGTAGAGAACCTTCACGAGGTCTCCGTGGGCGGCCTCGATCCCTTCGAGCTCCTCGCGGACGACGTCCGCTGGGTCGTTGATCAGCTTCTTCATCGTGTGTGCGCCACCTCCTGAGACTCAGCCGGGAACGGGAGGACCGCGGGCGGCCCTCCCTGCGCCGGAACGATCAGAACTGCAGGTTGAATACCCACTTCGCGAGGAACGCCCCGATGACGCCGCCGATGATGGGCCCAACGACCGGGATCCACGAGTACTCCCAGTCCGAACCGCCCTTCCCCGCGATCGGCAGGATGAAGTGCATGATCCGCGGCCCGAGGTCGCGTGCGGGGTTGATGGCGTAACCGGTGGGTCCACCCAGGGACATCCCGATCACCAGCACCAACAGGCCGACGAAGAACGCGCCGAGCGATGCGAACGCGGTCGTGTGTCCGATCGCGAGGATCCCCAGGAGCAGCATCGCCGTGCCGATGATCTCGGTGATCAGGTTGGCGGCCGTGTTGCGGATCGCCGGGCCCGTGCTGAACACGGCGAGCTTCAGGCCTGGGTCTTCGGTCTCGCCCCAGTGGGCGAGGTAGGCCAGCCAAACCAGCGTGGCACCGATGAACGCGCCGATGAACTCCCCGGCGATCACCTGCGGCACGTCGGCCCACTTGAAGGCCCCGATGGCGGCGAGGCCGATCGTGACGGCCGGGTTCAAGTGCCCCACGCCGCCACCGACGGCGATGCTCGCGAGCACGCCCATCGTCACGGCCATCCCCCACGCCCACGTGATGACGACCCATCCCGCGTTCTGTGCCTTGGACTTGTTGAGCAAGACCCCGGCGACGACGCCGTCGCCCAGCAAGACCAGCACCGCGGTGCCGACCACTTCTCCGAGGAACATCTCGGCGACCACCCCCTCGTTCCTTCGGGCTCCTCCGTGCGGACACCCGTCGGACCTCAGCAAAGTGCGTTCGCCGTAAGTTGTCAATACCTCATCGAACGCGCGGATGAGATGGCGATGCCAGATGTTGTTCGGCATCGTCGAACGATATGGGCTCTAGCCATGGTCGAGGCGTGGATGGGTTGACAGGGCGGCGTCCGGACCGGAGGGTTTGCCCGTGGACGAGGGACGAGACCGCGGGCGTGGCGAGCCGGTCGTCGACGTCGGGCTCATCGGGCGGTGGATCAACGTGTCCGCGGCCGAGATGGCCGCGAGCCGGGACTATCTGACCCAGCTCGACGCCGCCATCGGCGACGCCGACCACGGGATCAACATGGAGCGCGGGTTCAGCGCGGCGCTCACCGACATGCAGGCGTCGGACCACTCGAGTCCCGGCGAGATGCTCGAGCGCGTCGGAACGACGCTCGTCTACCGCGTGGGCGGTGCCGCCGGTCCGCTGTTCGGCACCATGTACCGTCAGGCCGGCGCGGCGGCCGGGACCCAGGAGCGGATCGACCCCGAGGCTCTGCTCGCGGCCCTGCGCGCCGGCCTGAACGCCGTGCAGTCGCTGGGTGCGGCGGTTGAAGGTGACAAGACGATGGTGGACGCGTACGTGCCGGCGCTGGACGGCTTCGAGCGGTGCTTGCGCTCGGGCGGCGCGCTCGCTTCGGCACTGTCCGAGGCCGCGACCGCCGCGCGAGAAGGGATGCGCGCGACGGTTCCTATGCAGGCACGCAAGGGGCGCGCCTCCTACCTCGGCTCGCGCAGCGTCGGGCATCAGGACCCGGGCGCCACGTCGATGGCGCTGCTGTTCCTTGCGCTCGCCAAGGCGGCCGACGGGAGGGTTCGATGAGCCGGCGCCGCCGGACGTACCCGCTTACGTCGTGGCCCCGGGGTAGGCTCCGGCGGTCATGGAGCGGAACGGCACCATCGTGAGTACCACGGGCGAGCGGCGCGGCAGCATCCAGTCGGTGGAGCGCGCCGCGCGCATCCTCAAGGCCCTGGGGTCGGGCTCCTCCCGCCTGGGCGTCACCGAGATCGCCGAACGGCTGGGCCTCGCCAAAGGAACCTGCTACGGGCTGCTGCGGACCCTCGAACAGCAGGAGTTCGTGGAGCAGGACGCCGAGACGGGGAAATACCGGCTGGGCGCCGCCATGCTGCAACTCGGGAACGCCTTCCTCGACAACCACGAGCTGCGAGGGCGTTCGCTCTTGTGGGCCGACGCGCTCGCCTCGCGCGTCGGGCAGTCGGTCCGCGTCGGCGTGATGAACGGCACCAACGTCCTGATCGTCCACCATGTCTTCCGTCCGGACAACTCGGTGCAGATCCTCGAGGTCGGGGCTTCGATACCGTGGCACGCGTGCGCGCTGGGCAAGACCATCGTCGCCTACCTGCCGCCCGAGACGCGCGCAGGGCTGATGGCCGAGCCCCTGACCGCGTTGACGGGGCGCACCGTGATCGATGCGGAGCAGCTGGTGGGCGTCCTCGAAGAGATCGTGGCCTCCGGCGTCGCCTTCGAGGATCAGGAGGCCGTCGTGGGAGAGGCCGAGATCGCGGCCACGGTGTTCGATCACCTGGGCGATCCGGCCGGGGCCATCGGGGTGGTCGGGTCCGTGGAGCGGCTCATGCCCGACGGGCCGGCCGCAGGGTTGGTAGCCGCCGTCAAGGAGACGGCCCGAGGTCTCTCCCGTGACATGGGCGCGGGGCGCCTGGCCGCGCGCGGGAACGCCTAAGGTCCGGGGATCTCCGCTTACCGCGCAGGAGATCCTCCGTGCCGTCGGGCGGCGGGGACCGAGGCGACGGATGACGCCCTCGGGGCCTGTCTGCCACCCTTGCCCTATGAGCGGCTACGACCTCCACACCCACAGCACGCACTCGGACGGCACCGCCACGATCGCGCAGAACGTGGCGATGGCCGCCGAGCGCGGCCTCGACGGCATCGGGGTGACGGACCACGACACCACCGAGGGGCTCGCGGAGGCGTCGGCCGCCGCCGAGGGCCTCGCGTTGGAGATCGTGCCCGGCATCGAGTTCTCCGCGGAGCACGACGGGGCGAGCCTGCACGTCCTTGCGTACTGGATCGACCCCGCCAACGCCGAGCTTCGGACCGAGCTTCAACGGCTCGCGGACACGAGGCTGCGACGCGGCGAGATGATGGTCGAGAAGCTCCAGGGGCTTGGCTACGACGTCTCGTTCGCGCGCGTGGAGGAGCTCGCCGGGGGCGGCGTGATCGCCCGGCCGCACGTCGCGAAGGCCATGGTGGAGGCGGGGATCGTGGATACGGAGAAAGAAGCGTTCGACCGGTTCATCAGCGACGACGGCGTTGCCCATGTGCCCAAGCACGCGCTCGATCCGGTCCGGGCGGTGGCGCTCATCCGCCGCGCGGCGGGGGCCTGCGTCCTGGCTCACCCCGGCATGTGGAAGGGACAAGGCTCCGTGCCCGATGGTCTGATCGAGCAGATGGCCGAGGCCGGCATGGCCGGCTTGGAGGTCGACCACCCCGACCAGAACCCCGAGCAACGCAGCCACTACCTGGCGATGGCGGAGCGCCTCGAGCTCGTGCCCACGGGGGGGAGCGACTGTCACGGGGAGCGCTACGGGTTCCGGATGGGGTGCGAGACCACGGCGCAGCCGCTCGTGGTCGAGCTCAGGCGCCGCGCCGGCCTCGAGCCCATCCCCGCCGCCTGAGCGAACCCGCGATCGCCATGCGCACGCCCGGCGTCGAGCGGATCGTGGATCCGAAGGATCCACGACTCCGCGATTTCACCGGGCTGCGGGACGTTCAGCTACGCGCCCGCCGCGAGCCGCAGGAGGGGCTGTTCCTCGCGGAGGGGGAGGCAACGATCCGCCGGGCGCTGGCGGCCGGATACGTCGCGCGGGCCGTGCTGCTCACCGAGCGCTGGCTCCCGTCGCTCGAGGACCTCCTGACGTCGACGGGTGTGCCGGCGCTCGTCGTGGGAGACGACGTACTCGAAGCCACGACCGGCTTTCCGGTCCACCGCGGCGCGCTCGCATCGATGGATCGACGCCCCCTGCCGGATCCGGCGATGGTCCTGAACGGGGCGGCGCGGATCGTGGTCCTGGAGGACCTGAACGACCACACGAACGTGGGCGCCGTCTTCCGCAGCGCGGCGGCGTTGGGTGTGGACGGCGTGCTCCTCACGCCCCGATGCGGGGATCCGCTCTATCGCAGGGCCGTGCGCACGTCGATGGGGGCGGTGTTCTCGGTGCCCTGGACGCGGGTGCCGTGGTTCGAGGGCCCCGAGCTGCTCCACGCCGCGGGGTTCGAGCTCGCCGCGCTCACGCCCGCGCCGAGCGCGACCTCGCTCGGCGCCGTGGATCCCGCTCTGCATCCGCACCTCGCGCTGGTGTTCGGCAGCGAGGGACACGGCTTGTCCGAACGATGGCTGGGCGAGGCGGATCTCCGCCTGCGGATCGCGATGCACCACGGAAACGACTCCCTGAACGTCGGCGCCGCCGCGGCCGTCGCCTGCTACGCGCTGGCGATGCCGGGCCGCTAGCATGCCGGTCGTGCCCATCCCCCCGCCCACCGATCCGGCGGCCACCACGCGGATCGAGATGGTGTTCTTCGATATCGGTGGGGTGATGTACGACGACTCGATCTACGCGCGATCGTGGATGCGCGCGCTGCGCGAGGCCGGCGGTGAGTTCAGCGATGACGAGTTCGAGCGTGAGTACGCCGCGACGCGTGCGGCTCAGGACGGTTCCTTCCGACGGCGGCTGAGCGCGCGCTTCCTCGGACAAGACTACGACCTGGGCGCGCTCGAGGCGCGTGCGGCGCGGTACTGGGCGTATCCGCCCACCGCGCTCTACGCGGACGTCCGCCCGTGCCTGGAGGCGCTCGCCCGCCGGTACCGTCTGGGCGTGATCGCGAACCAACCCTCGTCGGTGCGCGCGGCCCTGGATCGCGACGGCCTCTCGGGATCGTTCGAGGTCTGGGGCGTGAGCGACGACCTGGGGCTGCAGAAGCCGGACCCCGCCTTGTTCGCCCACGTGTTGGCCACGGCCGCGGTGGACCCGGCCCGCGCGGTGATGCTGGGCGATCGCCTCGACTACGACGTGCGGCCCGCCCGAGCCGTCGGGATGCACGCGATATGGGTCCTGCGCGGCGAGGCGCCCGAGGACCCAACGCCCGAGCAGCTCGCCGAGCCCGACGGCTGGGTGCGGACGCTCGAGGAAATTCCGGGGATGCTGGAGTCATGGGCGGCAGCCGGGTCCTGATCGTGGGCGGGGGCTTCGCCGGGCTGTACGCGGCGATGGAGCTGCGGGGCGCGGCCCGGGCGGGTCACCGGGTGACGCTCGCGAGCGCGGAGAATTTCATGCAGTACCAGCCGTTCCTCCCCGAGGTCGCGAGCGGGACGATCGACCCACGGGCGGTGGTGGTGCCGCTGCGCAGCGTGCTGAATGACGTGGAGGTGATCGTGGGGGAGGTTTCCCGCGTCGATCACGACGCCCGACGCGCGACCGTGCTCATCGGCGACGGGCGCGAGCATCGCGTCGACTACGACGAGCTCGTCGTCACGGCGGGGTCCTGGTCGCGCGTGCTGCCCATCCCCGGCCTCGCCGAGCACGGCGTGGGGTTCAAGACGGTCCAGGAGGCCATCTGGCTCCGCAACCACGTCCTGTCGCGGCTCGACCTCGCGGCCGAGACGTCTGATGGAGCCGTGCGGCGGGCGGCGCTCACGTTCGTGTTCGTGGGCGCCGGCTATGCCGGCGTGGAGGCGCTCGGCGAGCTGGAGGACCTCAGCCGCGATGCGCTCGGGTCCTATCACACGCTCCAGGCGTCCGACATGCGATGGGTGCTCGTGGAGGCGGGCGACCGGATCCTGCCCGAGCTGCCGGAGGACCTCGCCCGGTACGCGCGATCTCGACTCGCGCGACGCGGGGTCGATATCAGGCTGCGGACCCAGCTCGAGTCGGCCGAGGGCGGCGTGATCCGCCTGACAGGCGGCGAGTCCTTCGCGTCGCAAACGCTCGTGTGGACGGCCGGCGTGAAGCCATCGCCGCTGGCGGGGCTGAGCGGCTTCCCCCTCGATGAACGGGGGAGGATCCGGGTCGACGCCGAGCTCCGGGTGGTGGGCGTGCCCGGCGCCTGGGCGGCGGGCGACCTGGCGGCGGTCCCCGACCTCGTCGGGGGCGGGACGTGCCCGCCCACCGCGCAGCACGCGCTGCGCCAAGGGCGCAGGCTGGGCCGCAACATAGGGGCGCAGCTCGGGGCTGGGGGCGCCGTGGAGCCGTTCGTGTGGCGCAACGTCGGCGGCGTGTGTTCCCTGGGGCGCTACAAGGGCGTTGCGAACGTCCGGGGGGTGAAGGTGAAAGGGTTCCTGGGCTGGTTCCTGCACCGGACCTACCACCTGCTCGCCATGCCGACCCTGGGACGACGCGTGCGTATCGCCATGGACTGGACCGTCGCGCTGCTCTTCCCGCGCGACATCACGCAGTTCGGGTCGTTCGAGCATCCGCACGAGCCGTTCCAGCGTGCCGCCGGAGACGGAGGGGCCCCCGAAGACTAGGCGCCCTTGCGCCGCTGCTTCTGCAACTCGCTCGCGGCGGCGAGCGCCTTGTGGCTGCGCGCGATGTCGGGCATCTCGTGGCCGCCGGCGAGCTCTTCGGCGGCCCACTTGGTGAGGTCGCGGATCGACACGATGCCCACCACGCGCCCTCGGTCCACGACCGGCAGGTGCCGGATGTTGCGGCTCACCATGTGCTCGGCGGCATCGCCGAGGTCGACCTTCGGTCCGATCGTCTCGAGGTCGCGCCGCGTCATGCCGTGCACGACCTTCACCGAGTGTGGGTCGCCGCCCGCGGCGACGAGGTTCACGATGTCGCGCTCCGTCACGATCCCGGCGAGCTTCTTGCCGTCGAGCACCACCACCGAGGAGATCCCGTTGGTCCGCATCAGCTTCGCGACGTCGGCGAATGTGTCTTCCGCGTCCGCCGTCTTCACGTCCGCGTGCATGATGTCCGCGACCTGCATGGCTCCTCCTCGGCGTGCGTGGTAGGGGAGCCAGCCTACCGCAGGGCCCCACGGCACCATCGCGTGATGCCTTGGCCTAGTGGTCGCTCACGCCGGAGAAGTTGAACGCCTCGATCTTCAGGGCGGGCACGCGGCTGGCGCTGAAGAAGAACTCGCTGGCGAGCTCCGCGTCCCTCCCGACCATGGTGGTCTCCGAGAACGCGGACAGGATCGACTGGGTGAACCGGAAGTTGCGGACCGGGCCGACGACCTCCCCGCGTTCGATCAGGAACGTGCCGTCACGGGTCATGCCCGTGATGGTCGATTCCATCGGGTTCACCACGTTGGAGTAGTGGAAGCGCGTGACGAGGATCCCGCGTTCCGTGCCGCGGATCATCTCATCGACGGTGGCGTCCCCGGTGCCCATGAAGACGTTCAACGGGAACGGACCCTCCGGGCTGGGCGATGGCAGCGCGTGCCCGGTGGAGGCGACGTCTCCCTGCTTGGCGGTGCGCAGGTCGTAGACGGCGTCGAGGAACACGCCGTTCCTGATGAGGTCCACGCGCTGCCGCGGGACGCCCTCGAAATCGAAGGAGGCGCCGAGGGTGCCGGGATCCGTGGCGTCGTCCCAGAGCTGGATGGCGGGCGCCGCCACCTGCTGGCCGTGGCGACCGCTGAAGCACGAGCGGCCCTCCACGTACCCCTTGCCGGCGAAGCCCACCCAGCTTAGGAACCCGACCAGCGTGGCGGTGGCGGCCGGCTCCAACACCACCGGGTACACGGCGGCATCGAGGGCGCGCGGCGACTGCGACGCGACCGCCTTCTCAGCCGCGCGCCCCCCGACGGCCTCGGCGTCGATGGCGTCCGCGTCGCCCGTGAACACCTCTGCGAAGCCGCTTCCTTGCTCGCCGCCGGACATCACCGTGGTGAGCGACGCCACGGTGGACGGCGACCAGCAGAACTGTCCCAGCGTGTTCGCGACGCCCACCTCCACCGCCTGCGTCTCGTAGGCGCCCGCAGCCGTGAAGCCGACTGGGCACTGCCCGATCAGCCCTTCCGCCGCCGCGGCGCGCGTCGTTGGGGAGGCGTCGGCGGTCGACGCGAAGAAGCGTTCCACGTCCGCAACCTCGGCCTTCGGCGCCAGCCCGGGCCATAGGGGATCGGGTGCGACGATCTCCGCCATCTCCTTTGCGCTGCGGGCGGCACGAGCCGCGCCCGCCCGCGTGAAGTCGTTGGTGGCCGCCACGCCGACGCGGTCCTTGGAAACCACGCGGACCCGCAGCTCGGTGTCCTCGCGGAAGGTGCTCTGGTGGATCTCCGAGCCCGCGAACCGGGTGAGCCCGCCCCAATCGTGCATGAAGAGCACCTCGACGCCATCCACACCGTCCATGGCGAGCGCCGCCTCGGACACGGCGCCGAACCCGTCGGCGCCGATCAACCCCGGCATCAGCGCACCCCCACCTGAACGTTGCGGAACCGGGCTGGCGAAGTGCCGTGCCCGACGCGACCCACCTGGCCGGGCTGTCCCTTGCCGCAGTTGGGCGTGCCCCAGACCACCCACTCTTCTCGTCCCCCCACGGCGTCGCACGACCCCCAGAACTCGGGTGCGAGCCCCGTGTAGTTGGGGTTCTTGTAGAGCTCGGTGAGCTTCCCGTCCTTCACGCGCCACGCCGTCTCGCAGCCGAACTGGAAATTGATGCGCTTGTCATCGATCGACCACGAGGTGTTCGTGCTCATGAAGAGACCGTCCTTGGTGTCGCCGATGATCTCGGCCAGGGACCCCGCCTTCGGTTCGATCGAGATGTTGGTCATGCGGATGAGCGGCAGGTGGCTCCACCCGTCGGCGCGGCTCGTGCCGTTGGAGGCCTGCCCCACCACCGGCGCGGTCTCCCGATTCGTGAGGAAGTTCTGGAAGATGCCGTCCACGATGATGGGCGTGCGCTGGGCCGCCACCCCCTCGTCGTCGTAGCCGAAGGAACCCAACCCGCCGGGCAGTGACGCGTCCGCGGTGATCGAGACGAGGTCGCTCGCGTACCGCACGTTCCCGCGATCCTGAGGGGCGAGCCAAGACGAGCCCGCGTACGCCTCCTCCATCCCCAGCACGCGGTCGAGCTCGATCGGGTGGCCGATCGACTCGTGAACCTGCAGCTCCATCTGGCCGGAGTCAAGGATCAGCGTGGTGACCTCGCTGGGGCAGTCGGGGGCGTGCAGGAGGTCCACTGCCTCGCGCCCGATCCGCTCGGCCTCCTCGATCAGTCCCAGGGTCCGGATGTGCTCGTACCCCGCGGCTTTCACGTGGCCCCGGAAGGAGTTGGGGTAGGAGCGGCGCTGCACGTCGCCGTCGCCCACGGCGACGGCCTCGGTGCCACCGCCGCTGTGCGTGACGACCTGGTCGATGGCGGCTCCGTCGCTCGACGCGAACCAGGTCGAGCGACGGAAGAAGTCGAGCGCGGCCTCGCTGAAGCTCAGGCCCTCCACGCCCTGCATGCGGCGCGTCGCCTCCATGAGCAGGGCCACCTTCTCCTCGAGGGGCACCAGGAACGGATCCTCGAGGACGCCGCCGTGCCACGAGGCGACCACGGGCTCGACGGGGCTGAGGGTGACCGGTTCGCCGGGGAGGCGCTGGGCCGCCTTCGCGATCGCGACCGCGAGCTCGGCGGTGCGTACGACCTCCGCCTCGTCGAGTCGAGACGTGGCCGCGAAGCCCCACCGACCTCCCACGAGGACCCTGACCCCTACTCCGGTGGACGTGGTGCGATCGATCCCCTCCATCTGCTGGTTGCGCACGGTGAGGGATTCGGTCTCGTCGAGTCCCGCTCGCGCATCGGCGAAGTCGGCGCCCAGTCTCCGCGCAGCCTCCACCGCCATCTTCGCGACATCCAACAACCCCGGACACCCCCCTCGGAGCTCGCGAGCCGGCCAGCGAGCCAGGACAGCCCGTTCGACGCGCGGCATGGTACCCGTTGCCGGGGTGAGCCACCCGGATCTGTCCTCGACCGCATCATGCCTCGACCGGCATCGCCCAACGGATCAGGAGCGCGCCGTGCGAGGCGAGTCCGGTGCCGGGCGGGCAGGTATCGTGACGATGATGCCCACGTACATCGCGAACGTCGGCGTGTTCGACGGACGAACCTCAAGAGCCAAGCAAGGCGTGTTGATCGATGGCGATCGCATCGCCTGGGTCGGCGCCCACGCGCGGGCGCCCAAGCGTGCCACCGCGGCCCAGGCCGTCGATGGCCGAGGGCGGACCCTCACTCCGGGCCTGATCGATTGTCACGTGCATCTCCAGTTCGACGGAGGGGCCGACTTCGAAGGCGAGGCGCGGGCGCTCACGCCGGCCCGGGCGGCGCTCAAGGCGGCCGCGAACCTGGGTCGACACCTCGCGAACGGCGTGACGACGGTGCGGGACCTCGGCGGCATGGACGCGGTCAGCTGCGACGTGGGGCGTGCGGTAGACGATGAGCTGATCCGCGGTCCGCGGGTGCGAGCGGCAGGCCGGGCGCTCACGGTCACGGGCGGCCACGGGCACAACGTCGCGTTCGCGCGAGAGGTCGACGGCGCCGACGCGATGCGAAAGGCGGTACGCGAGGAGATCCGCGCGGGCGCCACGGCGATCAAGGTGGTCGCGACCGGCGGCGTGCTGACGCCGGGCATCGGCGCGACGTTCGCCGCGTACACGCCCCAGGAGCTCGCGGCCGCCGTCGATGAAGCCCATTCCTGGGACAGGGGGGTCGCCGCGCATGCGATCGGAGCCGAGGGCATCCTGAACGCGGTCCTGGCCGGGGTCGACTCAGTCGAGCACTGCAACCACGTGACCCCGGAGATCGCACGGGAGATGAAGGCGCGAGGCACGTTCCGCTCGCCGACGCTGAGCGCGATCCGCGGGATCCTCGACCACGAGGACGACGTGGCGGGCTACGCGGTGCGGAAGGCTCGAGCGCTCGAGGGCGCATCGCGCGACGCCCACCGACGAGCGATCCGTGCGGGCATCCGGCATGTGTGCGGGACCGATGCGGGGACCCCCTTCAACCCGCACGGGAACGCACCGAACGAACTGGTCGCGATGGTCGCGTGGGGGATGACCCCCCTCGCGGCCATGCGCGCCGCCACATCCAACGGTGCCGAGCTCGTGCGCGTCGATGACGTCGGGACGGTGGAGCCGGGCAAGGCGGCCGACGTGGTCCTCTACGACGAGGACCCCGTTCAGGACATCTCGGCGGTGCGCCGGCCCAGGACCGTCTGGCGTGCCGGGACGGTCGTGGCGGGGGAGGAGACGGGATGAAGCTCTTGGTGATCGGCGGGACGCGCTTCGTCGGGCGAGCGGCCGTGGAGGAGGCGGCGGCGCGCGGTCACGACGTAACGGTGTTCCACCGCGGCCCGGCCGAACCCGAGGGGTTCCCCGATGTCGAGCACGTGCACGGCGACCGCGACGGCGGCCTCGGGGCCCTCGCCGGGCGCTCGTGGGACGCGGCGCTCGATACGTGCGGCTACGTGCCGCGCCAGATCCGGGAGGTCGCCGCGACGCTCGGCGACGCCATCGGGCGCTACGGGTTCGTGTCCTCGATCTCCGTGTACCCAGACGGGACGGCGCCCGGCGCCACCGAGGCGACCCCCACGTCGGAGCCCCCCGCGGGGGCGGAGGAGATCACCGATGCGGCCCTCGGCCCGTTGTACGGCCCCTTGAAGGTCGCGTGCGAACGGGCGGCACGGGCGGCGTTCGCAGGCCGATGCCTCACCGTTCGTCCTGGATATGTCGTCGGTCCACACGACCACAGCGATCGATTCACGTACTGGGTGCGGCGGGCCGCCGCGGGGGGCGAGATGCTCGTCCCCAGCCCTCACTCCCAGCCCCTGCAGATCGTCGACGCCCGCGACCTCGCCGGCTTCCTCGTGCGCAACCTGGAGGCCGGGACGGACGACGTCTTCTGCGTTGCGGGTCCCGAAGCGCCCCTCACCTGGGGCACGGCCGTGCCCCAGCTCGTGGCGACCGCAGGCGCAGGGACGCAGCTGACGTGGGTCGATGGAGCGTTCCTCACGGCCCGGCTGGGCGACGACGTGTTCGAGGCGTTGCCCCTTTGGGACGTCGAGGACGCGGGCCTGCACGAGATCGACACGAGCAAGGCCGGGGCGGCGGGTCTGCGGCGTCGCTCCTTCGCCGAAACCGCGGCCGACACGCTCGCGTGGGATCGCGAACACGGCGTGCCCAAGGCAGGGCTGAGCGCGGAGCGCGAGGCCGATCTCCTCGCGGCGTGGCACACGGACGGGGCCCCCAGTTAGCCGAGCAAGCGCTCCAGGACCTCCACCCCTTCGGCGAGCGCGGCGAGCTCTCGTGCAGACAGCGCTCGCAGGTCGGTGGCCAAGGCCGCCACGCGCTGGGCCCTGGCCCTGTGGAGAACGCGGGTGCCCTCGGGGGTAGCCCGTACCACGACCGCGCGCCGGTCCTGGGGGTCGGGGAGCCGGTTGACGTACCCGTCGCGTTCCAAGCCATCGGCCAACCGAGTCATCGTGGGCGGCTCTACCTGCTCCACGCCGGCGAGGGCTCCGATCCGCATCGGGCCGCCGAACACCAGGACCGAGAGCGCGGACAGGCGCGGGGCGGAAAGGCCCATCGCCTCATCCTCGACGCGCAGGCGACGCAGGAGGTGGATGGCGGCCTTATGCAGCCGGTCCGCTACCGCCTCGACCTCGTGCGCTGGGGAAGTTCGCCTTGACGTCGGCATGCTATTTAGTTAGCCTAAACATATAGAACCACGGGAGGCAAGCCGTGACCAGCAGCTCGGCGCAGCTTTTCGCCACCATCGAGGCGGGCGACGCCCAGCGCGTGCGAACGATCCTCGCCGCCGAACCCCTACTCGCCGTCGCTCGCGATGCGGAAGGCGTCTCCGCGCTCATGCGGGCCCGCTACCGATCGGACCGAGCCCTCACGGACGTGGTAGGCGAACATGTCGAGCGGATGGATGTCTTCGAGGCGGCGGCGTTCGGCGAACTCGACCGCGTCGACGAGCTCCTCGCCGCCGACCCCACCCTGAACGAGCGGTTCAGCGAGGACGGCTTCACCGCTTTACACCTCGCGGCGTTCTTCGCGCCGCCGGAGACGACCCGTCTGCTGGTTGATCGCGGGGCCGACGTCAACGCGCGTGGTCGCGGCTGGATGACAGGCACGCCGCTGAACAGCGCCGCCGGCGCGGGCCATACCGAGGCCGCCCGTATCCTGCTCCAGGCTGGGGCGGAACCCGATGCGCGTCAGTCGCAGGGGTGGACGCCGCTGCACGCGGCCGCGCGCACCGGCAACGAGGAGCTCGCGCGGCTCCTGCTTCTCGCGGGTGCGGATCCCGACGCGCGCGACGACGAAGGGCGGAGCGTCCTCGACCTCGCGCGAGAGGGAACGGACGCCGGCACGATCGCCGTCGTGGAGGCCGCACTGGCGCATTGACGGCTGTTGGCTCGCCTACGGTGGGGCGGGCAAGGATGGCATCGGCGGCGGCCCGGCCATCGCCTTCGGCCCTCCGGCCATCGCCGGCGGCTCGGCGCGTCCACGCCCGGCGCGGAAACCCGCCACGATCATGGCCCCGAGACCCCAACCCGCGGTGAGGACGAAGAGCAACCCGCCGAGCACCGGCACGAGCGCGGCCCCCCGCAGGATCGCGAAGCCCGCCAGGAACGCGAGGAACCGGTGCCGTGGCGGCTTCACGATCCATCGACCGAGGGCGTTCGCGCCGACCGTGTAAGCAAGGATGTAGATGAGCAGGAGGGCCAGGAGCAGCCCGAGGCCGGCTGCGCCGGCCACGACGGTGGCGAGCACCAGGATCCCCACGAGCGGCAGACCGAAGAACCCTGCGATTCCCCAGCCGGCCGACGGCCCGACGCGGCGCACGGCGACCTCCGCCGATGCGTCCGCCGCGCGCGGCAGCACGAGCGTCAACAACAGGCCAAGGAGGAAGACCGACCCAGACATGATGAGCCACAGGAGGCCCCGGCCGACGACCCGGGCCCAGCGAACGTCCAGGTTGGCTCCCTGCGAGACCCGGCCATCGACCGTTCCTGGGGCAACCTCGGGCGCTTCCCTCGAGGTGACGTCACCGCCCACGTGCGCGCCCTGCCGAACGACCACGCGGCCCCCCAGCGACACGACGTTCCCGCCGACGTTTCCCGTCACGATCACGTCGCCGTTGAACGCCACCGCGTCGTGGACCACGGCGCCGTCGATCAGCAACGGCCCGTCCACGATGACGGCGGCGTCGTAGATGTCGTCCGAGCGGACCTCGAGTCGGCCGGTCACCACCACGAACGCGTTGTGGTCCCGGGCCGGGGATGACGTCTGCGCGAGCGCCGGGCCCGCGATCGCGAGCACCGCGCTCCCGAACAGCGCCCCGATGGCCAGACGTGCGCGGATGCCCATGGTTGCCCTCCCTCGATCATCCCTCGATCGGTGGAAGGCTACCCCGGCCGAGCCATCGACCGAAGCGGCATCACGGCGTGCCCGCCACGGTGTACGCGTGCACGACGCCCGCGTCGTCGCCTATGTAGACGCCGGTCGAGGTCGCGTCGGGGGAGCCACCGGCGGAGGCGCCCAGTGGCTCGGACCAGGACGAGCCGCAGCCCGGGGAGGCGCCGCCGCAGCCCAGCGGGATCGCGATGAGCACCCCCCCGGTCGATGCCACGTACACCACCGAGTCCTGGATCACCGGCGTGAGGAGTGGCAGGTTCCCCAACGCCCAGGTTCGGTCCGCGGGACAGGTGGCCTGCGCGCAGTGATCCGGGAAGGCCCACAGCGTGCCGTCGGCGGCCCCGACGTAGACCTCCCCCGCATCGACGGTGGGGGCGCCGAGCGCGCCTCGCGCCCGCGGGCGGCCCGGCAGGATGGTGCCCCTCCACGCCGGGCGACAGGTCGCCGGGCAGGACAACGGGAAGGCCAGGAGCGCGCCCCGCGCCACCACGTACGCCGTGTCTTGGGAAAGGGTGACCGACGTGGCCCGCCCTCCCGTCTCACCGACCCACACGGGCTTGCAGGGGTCCAGGCACACGGCGGGGAACGCTGCGACGCCCCCGCGCCGTGTGGCCGAGGTGACCACCACGAGGCCGCCGCCCACGGCCGGCCGGCCCGCCGCGCCGCGCCCGGGGATCTCGCCCACCCACGCGGGTGGGCACGTACGGTCGTTGGTGCCGCAGGTCGCCGGGAAGGCGTAGAGCTTCCCGGACGTCACGTACACGAAATCGTCGTTCTCCCCGGGCGTGGAGACGGTGCCGTGCCCGGCCTCCCCGTTCCACAGGGGGCGGCAATGGGTGTCGCAATGGGCCGGGAACGCGTACACCCGGCCCTGCGCCGAGCCGGCGAACACGGCGGCGCCGCTTGTGGTGGGCGTGGACAAGGGACCGTCGGGGATCGAGGCAATCCAGTCGGGATCGCAGGTGCGGCCGGCGTCGGGCGTGCACGGGAGGGGGTAGGCGACCAATCCATCGCTCCCGCTCACGAACAAGGCGTCGGCGCTCGTCGCCACGCCGGACACGGGACCGGGACCGGCATCGGTGGTCCACGCCGGGGTGAGCCGATCGACGGTCTCCGGCGTGAGGGCAGGCGTCGTCGGCCCCTGGAAATAGCGGATCGCACCGCCCACCCCCGCGAGCAGCGCCGCCACGCCGAGCACGACCGCCCCCACCCGAAGCGCGCGGTGGCCGTGGGCGCGGGCCAGGTCGCCCATCGACTCGATGGGGCGCGGTCGCGTGCCGGGCCGTTGATCCTGCATGGGCGCCCATCATCGCGTACGCGGCCGTTCACCGTCCGGGCCCCGAGCGCCGCGAGATCGCTGTCAGAGGGGGCGCGTAGCGTCAACCCTCCCTTCCCCGAACGGAGGAACCATGAGCGTGCAGCTCGGCAGCGTCCTATTTGCCCTGGCGGTGGGTCTCGGCATCGGCATCCTGGCCGCGGCCAGGAGGCGTCCGGTCGAGGGTGGCCCCCTGGCCGAGGACGCCCTCGCGGTCGCGCGCATCCAGGGTCAATTGGAGGCGCAGGCGGCCGAGCTGCGTCGCATCGCGGACGCGTCCTCCGGTCGCGAGCTCGCCGGCGAGCAGCTCCGGAGCGGGCTCGACGGAGCTCGCCGCGCCCTCGAGCAGCTCCAGCAACGCGACCAGGAGCGACGCGTCGTCGAGGCCGAACATCGGGAGGTCGTGAAGCGGCTGTCCACCGTTTTGGCCGGGGGGGCGGCCAAGGGCCGGGCGGGCGAGAACGTCCTGCGGGAGCACCTCGCTCAGCTGCCGCCCGGGATGCTGATCACCGATTTCCGGGTGGGCGGCAACGTGGTGGAGTTCGGGCTCCTCCTTCCCGACGGACGGCGACTACCCATCGACTCCAAGTGGACGGCGCTCGCGGAACTCGAGGCCCTGCAGAGGGCGCAGGACCTCAACACGCGGGAGGTCTGTGTCCGGGCCGTGGAGAAGGCGGTCACGGCGCGCGCCAAAGAGGTGTCGCGATACCTCGACCCGGCGCTCACCGCGCCGGTGGCGGTGGCGGCCGTGCCCGATGCCGCCTATGAGGTGCTGCGGCGCGCGCATGCCGACGCCTACGCGTGTGGCGTCGTGATCGTGCCCTACGGGTCGGCGCTTCCCATCGTGCTGTTCCTCTACACCTTGGTGCAGCGCTTCGGCGACGCCGCCGATGTCCAGGCCGGCCTCGCCGAGGTCGCCGGGGTGCTCGACGTGCTGGAGACGGTCGTGGAGAACAAGTTCGTTCGCGCGGCCACGATGATCGCCAACGGCTCCGACGAGTTCCGTTCCCAGCTCGGGAAGGCGCGTGGTTCCATCGCCCGCACTCGCTCCGCCGCGCCCGCGCCTGCCGGCGACACGGGGACGCTCGCCGCGGTGCCGTAGATGCGTGGCATGCTGTGCCGGTGCAGGTTCATGCATCGATCCGTCGTGGCGTGAGATCGGCGATCCTCGCGGGCGCCCTCGCGGGACTGGTCGCGGGGAGCGTCGGTGCCGCGGGCGCCGTGGGCAGGGGTGGAGCCCCAGGGCGCGCCCCGGCTACCCAACATCGGCTGCCGGGGCCCGTCGCATGCCCGGCATGCTACGCGCCGGCGCTTCGCACCAGCTGGCAATGGCAGCTCCAGTTCCCGGTCGACACGGCCTTCGACGTGGACCTCTACGACGTCGACGCGTTCGACGTGAAGAGGTCCCTCGTGAAACGGCTGCACGCAGACGGTCGGCGGGTCGTGTGCTATTTCAGCGCAGGGTCCTGGGAGAACTGGCGTCCGGACAAGCGCAGGTTCCCCCCAGCGGTCTTGGGCCGCCCGAACGGGTGGCCCGGGGAGCGATGGCTGGACATCCGCCGCATCGGCGTGCTCGGCCCGATCATGAAGTCCCGGCTCGACCTGTGCCGCGCCAAGGGTTTCGACGCGGTGGAATTCGACAACGTCGACGGCTATCAGAACCGGACGGGGTTCCCGCTCACCGGGGCCCAGCAGCGGCGCTACAACGTGTTCCTGGCCAACCAGGCGCACCGTCGCGGCATGTCCGCCGTGCTCAAGAACGATCTCGGGCAGGTCAAGGCGCTGCTGCCGTACTTCGATTTCGCCCTCAACGAGCAGTGCTACCAGTACCACGAATGCGGTCGCCTCAAGCCCTTCGTGCGGGCCGGCAAGGCCGTGTTCGGCGTGGAGTACAAGCTGAACCGCCCCGCGTTCTGTCCCCGGGCGAACGCCGCCAACTTCAACTTCCTCAAGAAACGCCTGGCGCTCGGGCCCTGGCGCCGCCCCTGTCGCGGGCGCTGACGCCGTCGGAAGCCGGGTTGACGTTCTACCCATCTTCTGCATAACTATGCGTCATGAGAACCCCTCATCACGGGCGGCCCCTCGCCCCCGTCGGGATCGAGGCGTGGCGGAGCGCCGCGCGCTCGGGAACGGACATCGCATGACGCGACCGCTCGCGCCGCAGGTCCGTGAACGGACGGCGACCAAGGCGCGCACGCTCCTCGAGGCACTGCCGTTCATGCGTGAACACCACGGCCGCATGATCGTGGTGAGGTTGGGTGGCGCCGCCATGGACCGGTCGGTTCTCGCCGCATCCTTCGGAGAGGACATCGCCCTGTTGCAGAGCGCGGGGATCACGACGGTCATCGTGCGCGGGACCCCACCGGACGGCGTGCTCGCGGGCGCGCAAACCCAGGACGTGGTCGGCGTCCTCTCCGGCGTGGGCGTGCGGGCCGTGGGCTTGTCCGGGGCGGACGGCGGTCTCCTGGGCACGCGTCGGCACGGGGCACCCGATCCCGGTTTCGGGGGCGAGGTGGTGTGCGTCGACATCGAGGTGTTGCGCACGCTGACCGAGCGCCGGTTCGTCCCGGTCGTTGCGTCCATCGCCGTGGATGAGACCGGGCAGGGGCGCCCCGTCAACGCCGATGGGGTGGCGAGCGAGCTCGCCATCGCGCTGGGGGCGGAGAAGGTCGTGTTCATCGACGACGCGCCCGGCCTGATCGGTCCGAGCGGCGATCTGTTGTCCGAGTTGTCCGCGCAGCGATGCCGCGACCTGCTCTCGAGCGGAGGCGACGTTGTGAGCGCCGGCATGGCCCCGAGGCTGGAGGCCGCGGTGCGCGCCCTCCAGGCCGGCGTCGGTCGCGTGCATCTGGTCGATGGTCGGGTCGAGCATGCGCTGGTTCTGGAGCTGTTCACGCCGGAGGGCGTGGGCACGATGATCACGCCTGACGCCGATGGCTCGGGGGTGGGCACGTGACGCGCGTGAACGGCGCCCTCAAGGCCAAGCGACAGCAGGCCATCCTGCGGCTCGTGGCTGGTGAGCGTCTGGGCAGCCAGGAGGAGATCCGTGCCCGGCTCTCGGCCGTGGGGATCGAGGCGACGCAGTCGACGATCAGCCGCGATGTCGAGGAGCTCGGCCTCGCGCGTGTCGGCGGCCACGGCGGCACGCGCTACGTCGTGCCCGGCAAGGGGACCTCGCCGCAGTCGGTAGCCCTGCTGCGTCGCCTCCTGGACGAATTCGCGCTCTCGATGATCCGCGCGGACCACGGCCTGCTCGTGCGAACCCCACCCGGCGCGGCCGCGGCCCTCGCAGAGGGCATCGACCGCGCAGAGCTCTCCGGCATCGCGGGGACCATCGCCGGAGACAACACCATCCTCATCCTCGGCCGCGAGGGCGTCGGACCCTCCACCGTCGAGGGTTCGATCACTCGGATCATGGAGGCAACCTGATGAAGAAGAAGGCGGTGCTCGCCTACAGCGGCGGGCTGGACACATCGGTCACCATCCACTGGTTGACGGAGCGGCAGTACGAGGTCACCGCCGTGGCCGTCGACGTCGGACAGCAGGAGGATTTCGACCGGATCGTCGAGCGCGGGAAGGCGGCGGGGGCCTCCGAGGTGCGCGTAGTGGACGCCGTCGATCGCTTCGCCGCCACCTACCTCGCGCGCGCGATCCAGGCGAACGGACTGTACGAGGGCAAGTACCCGATGGTGTCCGGGCTCGCTCGACCCTGCATCGTGGAGGAGGTCGTGAAGGTCGCGCGGGAGGTCGGGGCCGACACCGTCGCGCACGGCTGTACCGGCAAGGGCAACGACCAGGTGCGCTTCGAGGTCGGCTTCTACGTGCTGGCTCCCGACCTGACGGTGCTCGCGCCGATCCGCGATGCGAACATCCCTCGCGGGAAGGCGATCGCCCTTGCCGCGGAGTGGGGGATCCCCGTCGCGAGCGTGGTGGCGACCTACTCCGTGGACGAGAACCTGTGGGGGCGCACGGTCGAGTGCGGCCCCCTCGAGGACCCCTGGGTGGCGCCTCCCGAAGACGTCTTCGGGCGGACCGCCGCCCCGGCGGATCGGCCCTCTCTGCCGGCCGAGGCGTCGATCATGTTCGAGCGCGGGCTGCCTGTGGCGCTCGACGGTGGGTCGATGTCGCTGCCGGAGATCGTGCGATCGCTCGACGCCTTGGGCGGGTCCTACGGGTACGGGCGCGTGGACATGATCGAGAACCGCCGCGTCGGCATCAAGAGCCGCGAGCTGTACGAAGTCCCGGGCGCGCTCGCGATCATCGCGGCGCACCGCGCCCTCGAGGATCTGACCCTGGAGCGCGAGGTTGCCCACCACAAGCCCCAGATCGAACAACGGTGGGCCGACGCGGTGTACGACGGACAGTGGTTCGGACCGCTGCGGCCCGCTCTGGACGCGTACGTGGACGCGACGCAGACGCACGTGAGCGGCGAGGTCCGCCTGCGGTTCGAGCCGGGCGCCTGCACTGTGGTCGGCCGCAGGAGCGAGCACGCGCTGTACGACCTCGGGCTCGCGACCTACGGGAGCGAGGACGCGTTCGATCACTCGCACGCGGAGGGATACGTGCGCCTGTACGGACTGGGTCTGAAGGTCTGGTCGGCCAAGCAAGGGGCCGGCCAGGGAGCCGGGGCGTCGTGACGGCGGGTGGCAAGCCTCTGTGGTCCGGGCGGTTCTCCGAGCCGCCAGCGCCCGAGGCGCACGCGCTGGGGCGGTCGCTGGACGTGGACGCTCGGCTGGCCCCCCACGACGTCGCCGCCGGTGTGGCGCACGTCCGCGCGCTGCAGGACGCGGGGTTGCTCGAGGCCGCCGACGCCGACGCGCTGGCATCCGCGTTGACGGCCGTGGGCGTCGAGATCGCCGAAGGCACCCTCGCGTTCGACGGAGCAGACGAAGATGTGCACTCGGCGGTGGAGCGCGCCGTTACCGAACGACTGGGATCGTTGGGCGAGCGGCTGCACGCGGGCCGCTCACGCAATGACCTCGTGGTGACCGATCTCCGGCTCTGGCTCTTGGCCGCGAGCGAGCGGATCGAGGAGGACCTCGCCGCGTTGATCGCGGTCCTCATCGACCACGCCCGCGAGCACGACGCCACGGTCATGCCCGGCCTCACGCACGCCAGGTTCGCGCAGCCCGTCACCTTGGGCCACCATCTGCTCGCGCATGCGTGGGCGTTCGACCGGGATCGGGAGCGGCTCACGCAGTGGGCCGACCGAGCCTCGACCTCGGCGTTGGGGGCCGGCGCGATCGCGACGTCCACGTTCGGTCTCGATCCGGTCGCAACGGCGCGCCGGCTGGGGCTCTTGCGCGCGTTCGAGAACTCGATCGACGCCGTGAGCGATCGCGACTTCGTGCAGGAGTTCTCCGCGGTCGCCGCCATCGTGGGCACCCACGTCTCCCGCCTCGCGGCGGATCTCGCGCGGTGGACGGACGAATCGCTGGCGTGGGCGGACTTCGATGACGCCTACGCCACGGGATCGAGCATGATGCCGCAGAAGCGGAACCCCGACACGGCGGAGCTCGCGCGAGGCAAGGCGGCGCGCATAGCCGCGCGCTTCGGACAGCTCACCGCACTCCTGCAGGGGCTGCCACTTGGCTACCACCGCGACCTCCAGGAGGACAAGGAGCCCGCGTTCGATGCCGCGGACACGCTGGAGTTGGTGTTGCCCGCCCTGACGGGCGCGGTTCGCACGCTCGCGATCCATCCCCAAGCCATGCGCGCCGCGTGCGACGCGGAGGGGCTCTACGCCACGGACCTCGCCGAGGCCCTCGTTCGCTCGGGCATGCCGTTCCGCGAGGCGCATCGGCGCACGGGTGCCCTCCTGAGGGAGCTGGAGGAGCGGGGGAGCCGGCTTCGCGACCTCACGGCGCAGGAATGGGCCGCGTTCGGCGTCCCCGGCGGAGGAGCGCTGTTGGACGCCGACCGCAGCGTGGCGTCGCGCACGATCGCGGGCGGACCTTCGACATCGAGCGTACGGGCCCAGGCCGACGCACTGAGCGCGAGGCTCGGGGCGCGGGCGGAGCGGATCAGCCCTCTCGGGTGAGCCGTTCGCAGAGCTCCCAGAGGCGCGCGCGTTCTTCGGGCGTGGCGCCGGAGCGCACGAGCTTGTGGGTCGAACGCGGCCGTCGGTCGAGCCAGAACCTACCGGAGGAGCGGCCAGGGACCTCCGCCGCGGCCAACCATACCATCGTATCGACCCCCTGCCGCGGCGTGCGCAGGATCGGGCCGAGGAGCGTCCGGAAGCCGGGGAGCCCCATCTGCAGACCCGGCGTGTCCACCCAGCCGGGATGCATCGCGTGCACGACGATGCCGTCGCCGCGCATGTGCCGGGCGCCCTCCTGCGCGAGGCACACCTGGGCTCGCTTGGCTCGCGCGTACGCCACGGAACCGCGGTAGTCCTCCGCGCCCATCTCCAGCGCGTCCACGTCGAGCGGCTGCGTGTACATGCCGCCGGAGGAGACCCACAACACCCGGGCGCCGCGCGCGGAGCGCAGGAGGGGGAACAGCTCGTTCGTGAGCAGGAACGGGCCCAGCACCATCGTGGCGAAGGTCATCTCGCGCCCGTCCACCGAGGTATGCCGCTCGGGCAGCAGCGCGCCGGCGTTGTGGATCAGAACGTCGACGTGTGGTTCGGCGTCACGGATCGCCGCCGCAGCCATGCGCACCGAGGCGAGCGACGACAGGTCGGCGAGATATCCGCGGACGTCCCCAGGCCCCGCCGCGGCGATCTCCTCGCGGGCCGCCTCGCCGCGCTCGGCGTCGCGAACGACGATCCGCACCCTCGCCCCCATGCCCGCCAGCTCTTTGGCCGCTTCGAGCCCGAGCCCGGAGCTCCCGCCCGTGATGAGGACGATCTTCTCGTCCATCGCGAGCGCCCGCAGGTCCTCCCACTCGAAGAGCCGGCGACGGGCCTCGAACCCGATGGCGGTGAAGCTCCCGATCACGCTCGCCTCCAAGACGTCGTCTGCGACCGACTTGAGGTTGGTCATGAGCACCTCCTTCGCTTGTCTCGCGAGTTCGCGCCCTGCCCCCGACGCAAGGACCATCGTGACAGCGTGTGTCGTTGCATGCCGCGGCAGAAGCTCTGCGAACCGCGCGGCGGGCGGTGACGGGGGCTCGGGCGGCGCCCAGTGGATCGCTCAGGCCTGCTTCGCGGCCGTTTCCAGTGGATTGCTCAGGTGGACCAGCGGCAGCTCCACGACGAACGTGCAACCAGGCGCGGGCGCGCTATCGACGTGAATGCGGCCGTGCATGGATGCCACGAGCCCTTCCACGATGTGCAGGCCCAACCCCACCCCCCCGTGAACGCGCGTGGCCGACTGATCCGCCTGGTAGAAGCGATCGAAGATCCGCCCGACGTCCCCGGGATCGATCCCCGGGCCCTCGTCGGCCACGGAGAACGTCAGCGTTGCCTCGGCGACATCGCCGCGGACGGTCACCGGGGAGCCCGGCGCGTACTTCAGGGCGTTGTCGATGAGATTCACGAGCACGTCGGCGACCTTGCCCCGGTCGCAGCACACGTCGAGGTCGGGTGCGACGGCGGACCTGATCCGGCGTCCGTCGCGGTGGAAATCTCCCGCCACCTCCTCGATCAACGAGCCGAGGTTGAAGGATGTCACCTGTCCCTCGCTCCGCCCCGATTCGATGCGAGATTCGCTCAGCAGGTTCATCACGAGGCGGAGCATCCGGGAGGACTGGCGTTCGATGGCGTCGGCCGATTCCGTGACGACGTCGGCGGCGTTGAGGACGATCGCAGCAGTCGAGCGTAGCCGAGGATGCTCGTGAGCGGCGAACGCAGCTCGTGCGAGGAGGCCGCGACGAAGTCGTCGCGGAGCCGATCGAGCTCCCTGAGTTCGGTGACGGTCGCCTGCTCCCGCTCGAGGAGGTCGCCCATCTGCCCGGCCTGGGCGCTCAGTTGTTCGTTCTGAGCGCGCAGCGTGCGCGTGAGGCCGACCATCAGCGGGAGGAGGAGGATGTAGAGGACGAGGAGCCCGGCGGCCGAGGAGATCGCGAGGGTCCGGGTGAGTCGGTCGATCTCGGCTTGGATGACGGCGTAGTCCCGATAGACCTCGAACACCCCGATCACCGGTCCGCCCTCGGTGGCGCGCACCGGCCCGTAGGGTCTCGAACAGGCGGTCCGCCAGGGGTCGTTCTCCCACGTTCTCTGCGCCCGAGAGGTCGGAGATCTCGCTCTGCACGTCTGCCTCGTCGATCGCCTCCAGCAGGTCCGGCTCCGGTGCCGGGCGCATCCCGACGAGGGCTCGATCGTCGGAATACAGGATCGTGTCGTCGGTACCCCAGATCTTCACACGCTCGATCCCGGGGTCGTTTCCCTTGGCGCGTTCCACGACCTGGTCCACCCGCACGTAGCGTTCTGCCACGAGCCGCGTGGCGAGCATCTCTTGCGTGAGGAGGGGGGACACCATCTCGTCCGCGATGAGCTCGGCCCTGCTGGCCGCGGCCCGCTCTTCGCGCTCTCGGAGATCGCGCGTCCGCAGGTACGTGATGGCGACCCCCACCGGGACGAACACCAGGAAGCTCGTCAGCGCGAAGCGCATGACGATCCTGCCGCCCGGGCGCTCGACCGTCTTCGCCGAACGCATGGGAGTTGTATCGACCCCGCATCCGCCGGCATGAACCCGGCGCGCGCCCCCTGATGTTCGACGCCGGAGCCGCTAGGCTCGACGGCGATGCCGCCGTTCGCCTCAGCCCTGGTCGTGTTCGCCCATCCCGACGACGCCGAGTTCATGTGTGGCGGCACGGTGGCGGCTTGGACGCGAGAAGGATGCGAGGTGCACTACGTGATCTGCACGGACGGGTCGGCCGGCTCGAACGAGCCCGGCGCCTCCCGTGAAGCCACCGCGCCGGTGCGCGAGCGTGAGCAACGCGCCGCCGCCGCCGTCCTGGGAGTGCGCGGCCTGACGTTCATGGGGGAGCCCGACGGCATGCTCGAGGTCAACCTCGACACCCGCCGCAAGGTCTGCCGCGAGGTGCGTCGGCTGCGCCCGGAGGTCATCGTCGCGCCTGATCCCGCGAGGCTGTGGTCGGGCAACCGATACATCAACCACTGGGATCACAAGCAGGCCGGCCTTCTGGCGTTGACGGCGATCATGCCTGACGCGCCGACCCGCGTGATGTTCGATGAACTGGAGCGCGAGGGCCTCGAGCCCTACGAGGTTCCCAACCTCTGGCTCTCCACCGACGAGCCCGATACGTTCGTCGACATCACCGACACCATGGACGTGAAGATCGCCGCGCTCGCCGAGCACGCGTCGGAAGAAGGGGAGGCGGCGGCCCCGTGGGTCCGTGAACGCGCCGCCGAGCTGGGTGAACAGGCCGGCTGCGCGTTCGCGGAGGCCTTCAAGACCTTCCGGCTCTCGGACGAGGATGACTAGGCCATGGAACCCGACGATCGTGACCCTGTCGAACTGACAGAGGCGGAGCGGCGCGACATCGAGGCCGACCTGGTCGACCTGTCCGCCATGCGTCTCGTGTTCGAGTCGCAGTCGGTGAAGGGCGTCATGATCGCCTGTCAGGACTGCGGCGCGAACCACTTCTACGAATGGGAACTCCTGCACGACAACCTCGAGCACATGCTCAAGACCGGCGAACCGCGCATGCACGAGCCGGCGTTCTTCATCGCCGAGGACGAATACATCCAGTGGGACTACGGCAAGGGATACGTCGATGCCCTCTCCGACCTCGGCCTCGAGCCGGATCGCAGGATCGAGGTCACGACGTGCCCGTGGTGTGAGACGCCGTTCGGCGATGAGTTCTCGTTCTGTCCGCGGTGCGGACGCACGCTCGCGACGGTGCGACTCTACAAGGAGCTGCTGGATCGCGGGTTCGATGAGCGGGACGTCCGCGCGCTCTTGGTTCGCGTGGGCTACGAGCCATTCTGAGGGCGCTCGAGAACGCACTCTTCGGGAGTCTTGTCGGGCCGCAGACCCTTGAACGACGGGGCGCGCATCTTGCCGGTCCCCTTGGTGAGCTCGAGGTACTCGACCTCGCACACGAGCTCGGCCTCCACGTAGGTGGCGCCCTTCACGGCGGCGAGCTCGGGGTCATCGATCGGGGGCGTGTCGCGCGAGAGGGCCGCGAGCCGCTCCCGGATCTGGCCGAGCGTCCGCTCGTTGAATCCGCTCCCGACCTGACCGATCCAACGCCACGCGCCACCGTCGATGACCGCCACGAGGAGCGCTCCGAACGAGCCGGCGCGTCCGCGCTGTCCCGGCGTCCAGCCGACGATCACGCAGTCCTGTGAATCGCGCAGCTTGATCTTGCGCCAGTCCTGGGTCCGCTTCCCGGGCTGGTACGTCGAACCGAGGCGCTTGGCCATGACCCCCTCCAGGCCGAGCGAGCGAGCCGTCTGCGTGAACGCCTTGCCGTCACCCTCGACGTGGGTCACCACCTGCAGGCGGTGATCCGTTTCCACGATCAGCTCCAGCAGCTCGCGGCGTTCCTCCAACCGCAGGCCCGTCGTCTCGCGGCCGTCGAGCCAGAGGAGGTCGAACACCACCAGCGCCACGGGGATCTGTTTGGCCACGCGCTTGATCTCGCGCTCGTTCGTGAGGTTCATGCGCTGCTGCAGCGTCTGGAACGAGTTCTGGCCGTCCTCGTCGAACGCCACGATCTCTCCGTCGATCACGGCGTTCACCTGATCGACGAGCTCGTGGATCATGTGCAACTCGGGGTACTGGCCGGTGACGTCCCGCCCGGTTCGCGTGCGCAGGGACGTCTCCCCGGTGGCGAGCTCCGACAGGCACCTGATGCCGTCCAGCTTGGGTTCGAACCACCAAGCGGCATCGTCGAAGGCCTTCCACCCGCCCTCTGCGAGCATGGGTTGGAAGCGACCGGGCATGGCGATCAGCGGCGCCTCCTGGGCGCTGGCCAAGAACCCGAGCCAGTTCTGACGAGTCTTGACGAAGTGGAACTCGAGTCCCGGATATCGACGTCCGTGCAGCCGGAAGCTCACCTTGCTGTCGGTCCATTCCACCGACTCGTACCAGCCGTTGTCGAAGATCCGGACCTCGCCGGCCCCGTAGTGGCCCTCGGGGATAGTGCCCTCGAACGAGCCGTACTCCAACGGGTGGTCCTCGGTGCGCACGGCGAGTCGCTTGTCGCCCTTGGCCACGGGCAGCCCCTTGGGCACGGCCCAACTTGGCAGGGCGCCGTCCCGCTCGAGGCGGACGTCGTAGTGCAGCGCCGTGGCCCGGTGCTTCTGGATCACGAACGAGTTCCCGCCCGCTTCAGAGTCGCCGGGCGCGGGCTCCGGCGTGCCCTCGAAATCGCGGCGCCGAACGTATTCCATCAACTTGGGGTCCTTGGAGGCCGCCGCGATCTCCTCGGAGGTCTTGGTGCGCGTGGTGGGCGCGGCCGTGCGGGGCAGTGGGGAGGGGGCCGACTCCTCAATGGTGACGCCGAGCGCGTCGATGGCGGGTGCAAGATCCATGAACGGCCCCTCGCGCACGCTCGCGAAGAGGTCACCTAGGCGGTCGAACCGCTCCCACACGTTGTCGATGCGGAAGTCCTGTGGCTCGAAGCCCCCCTCCATCACCTCGTCCCACGAGAGCGGGGTGGACACGGGCGCGCGCGGCTCGGGTCGCAGGGAGTAGGCGGCGGCGATGTTCGCCCCGCTCCGGTTCATGTTGTGATCGACGAAGATCTTCCCGGTGCGGTCCGCGATCTTCCAGGCCATGGTCACGCGGTCGGGATCGGCGTCGCGGATCAGGCGCCCGCAGGTCCCCACGAACGCTCGCACGAGCTCGTGCGTGTAGCTGCCGCGTTCGAGCGGCATGAAGATCTGCAGGCCTGTCGCCCCACTCGTCTTCGGGTAGGTGGCGAGGCCGAGCTGGTCCATGAGCACCTTGATGTGGCGGGCGACGGCAAGCACGTCCTCGTAGGTGTAGGGCGGGAACGGGTCGAGGTCGAAGAAGAGGTAGTCGGGGTGCGCGAGATCGGCGCAGCGCGCGTGAAGGGGGTGAAACTCGATGCAGCCGAGGTTCGCGATGAACAGCAGGCCCGCCGCGTCCTCGATCGTGAGGTAGTCGATCACGCCCTTGCGGCTGTCGTCGCTCGTCACGAGGCAGCGCCCGAGCCAGTCGGGGACGTGGGAGGGGGCGGACTTCTCGTAGAAGGCCTCCCCGTCGATGCCATCGGGCATCCGCTTCATGGTGAGCGGCCGACCCCCGAGGTGCGGCACGATCAGATCGGCCACGTTGAGGTAGTACGCGATGAGATCGCCCTTCGTGTAGCCCTCGTCGGGCCAGAAGACCTTGTTCAGGTTGGAGAGGCGCAGGTCACGTCCCGCCACCTCGAACCACCACGCGTCGCCGTCTCGGCGCGCATCGAGCGTTCGGGGGAATTCCACGGTGAAGGCGGGGCCGGTGCCCCGCTTGCGTGCCGGCATGGCTCCGATGGTAGTGGGCTGTGGTAGGAAACCGATGGCACGCACCACGACATCGAGGAGCGACCATGAGAGGGTTCGATCTCGCCGGGCCGATCGCGACCGAGCGCCTCGTCCTGCGGGCGTTCGGTCCGCAGGATGCGGACGTCCTCTTCGAGATGCAATCGAACGAAGCGGTGCTGCGTTACGTCGAATGGGGGCCGCGCACGCGCGAGGAGGTCGCGGAGAGCCTCGCGAAGATCGCGGCCACGGCGATCCACGACGAGGGCGACGTCCTCTCGCTCGCCGTCATGCTCGGGGCCACCGGGGCACTCGTGGGCTACGTCGTGCTCCAGTATCCGAGCGCCGAGCATCGCCGGGGAGAGGTCGGCTTCATGGTGCACCCGCACCACGGCGGCCGCGGGTACACGACCGAGGCCTCACGGGAGCTGTTGCGGATCGCGTTCGACGACGTCGGGATGCACCGGGTGATCGGCCAGGTGGAGTCGCGCAACAAGGCGTCGAGGCGCGTGCTGGAGAAGCTGGGCATGCGCGAGGAGGCGCACCTCGTCGAGAACGTGTTCGTGAAGGGCGAATGGCAGGACGAGGTGACCTACGCGATCCTCGATCGCGAGTGGCGAGCCCGGGAGTCTTGAGCCCGCGCACCTCGTCACCCGCCGCGGCTAGAATCAGTGGTTCCGCAGGCTGCACCGCGATGTCGACGTCGACCGGGGGGTACGACATGCCAAGATCCATGTGGAAGGGAGCCATCTCCTTCGGCCTCGTGACCATCCCCGTGGCCGTGTATCCGGCCACCGAGGAGAAGACGCTTCGCTTCAACCAGCTCCACGACGAGGACATGGGGCGCATCCGCCAGAAGCGCGTATGCGAGAAGGACGGCGAGGTCGTGGACTTCGACCACATCGTGAAGGGCTACGAGTACGAGAAGGATCGCTACGTCGTCCTCACCGACGACGACTTCGATTCGGTGCCGGTGGAATCCAGTCGCGCGATCGACATCGTGCAGTTCGTCGAACTCGAAGAGATCGACCCGATGCTGTACAAGAAGTCGTACTACCTGGTCCCCGACGAGACCGGCGCCAAGGCCTACTCCCTCCTGCGCGAGGCGATGACGCAGGACGGCAAGGTCGGCATCGCCAAGGTCAGCTTCCGAGACAAGGAGCACTTGGCCGCGCTGCGCTTCAGCGACGAGGCCTTCGTGCTCGAGACGATGTATTGGCCCGACGAGATCAGGGAAGCCGAGTTCGGCGACGTCGACGTGAACGTGAAGGTCCGCGATCAGGAGCTGGAGATGGCGCGCCAGCTCATCGAGGGGCTGACGTCGGACTGGAACCCCGAGGAGTTCACGGACGAGTATCGCGAGGCGCTGCTCAGCATCGTCGAAGCCAAGATCAACGGTGAGGAGATCGAGCTCGTCGCGGCCGAGCCCACGGCGAAGGTCGTCGACCTCATGGAAGCGCTGAAGGCCAGCGTGGCCGCCGCCAAGAAGGGGTCGGCCCCCGACACAGACGAGGAGCCGGCGAAGTCCTCTCGTGGCGCCGCCTCACGCAGGAGCTCGGCGAAGAAGAGCCCCGCGAGGAAGCGTGCGGCGAAGAAGACCACGGCGCGAAAGAAGGCTGTGGGGGAGTGATCGAGGGCCGGCCCGAGCGACGCTCGCCGCGCTCACCCGTCCAGGAGGCACCGTGAAGCTCGTGACGGCGATCGTGAAGCCGCACCGCGTCTCGGAAGTCAAGGAGGCGTTGCGCGACCTCGGCGTGAACGGCCTCACCACCACCGGTGTCGAGGGGTTCGGCCGTCAGCGCGGCCATACGGAGGTCTATCGGGGCGCCGAGTACCAGGTCGACTTCGTCCCGAAGGTGCGGGTCGAGATCCTCGTCGCCGACGCCGATGTCCAGGGGGTCGTGGACGCCGTGGTCAAGGCGGCCCGCACCGGGAAGATCGGCGACGGCAAGTTGTGGATCACGGAGGCGGAGCAGGTTATCCGGATCCGCACGGGCGAGATGGGCCCGGAGGCGGTCTGAGCTCGACGCCGCCGCCGGCCCGGGCCGATCCGGCCGCCCGGCTCCGCGAAGACCTCGCTGCGCTCGACAACGCCTACTCCCTCGGCCACCACGGGTTGTGGAGCGCCCGCCGGCGCGCCGAGCTGCTGGATGGCGCCTTGCGCGCTCGGTTCCGGGTCGCGGGCTCACCCGCGGGTGTGGCGCTCGCGGCCGTGGGTGGCTACGGGCGTGGGGGGCTGCTGCCGCATTCCGACATCGACCTGTTGATCGTGCACGACGGGCGTCGTGACGCGGAAGGGCTCGCGGCCTTGACGGAGCCGATCCTCTACCCGTTGTGGGACGCGGGCCTCGAGGTTGGCCAGGCGGTGCGCACGCCCGAGGAAAGCATCGAGGCCGCCCGCGAGCGGCTCGAAGACACCACGGCGGTCTTCGACCTCCGACTCCTGGACGGCGATGCCACGTTGGCGGAACCGATCGTGGCCGAGGTGATCGGGACGGCTCGCGCCGACCCCGAGGGATTCGCCGAGCGTCTGCTGGCGGCCGCCGCGCTGCGCCACGAGCGCTATGGAGCAACCGCTCGCCTCCTGGAACCGGAGCTGAAGGAGGGGCAAGGAGGGTTGCGCGACGTCGCGTCGCTCGGCTGGCTGGGCATCGCGCACGGCGGCTCGCTCGAGGCAGCAGGCCTCCTGCGGCCGCGGGAGCGGGAGGCGGTGCACGCGGCCGAGGACTTCCTCACTAGGGTCCGCAGCGCGCTGCATCTCGAGACCGGCCGGCGCACGGACAGGCTGACGCTGGACCGCCAACCCTCCATCGCGCGGGCGATGGGGTTCGAGGACGAGCCGGGGCTGATCGCGGAGGACGGGCTGATGCGGTCCCTCTTCGAGCGCGCTCGGCAGGTGGCGTTCGTGAGCGCCGCCGTCGCCGAACGCATGTACTTCGCCGCCCACGACCCGGGGGGCCCGTCGCTTTCGGGGCCTCTGGACGCGGGGGCGCTCTTGGAGGCGCTCGCGATCGTCGCCGAGGACGATGCGCTGCCGCCGGCCCCGTTGCTCGATGCCATCGACCTTGCGGAGGTCCCCGATCCCGTTGCGTGGTCGCCCGCCATCCGCCACGCGTTCCTCCGGCTGCTCCGTGCGGGCGATCGGGGCGTGGATGCCCTGGAGACGCTCGATCGACTCGGACTGCTCACGCGCTTCCTGCCCGCGTGGGAGGGCGTTCGTTGCCGGCCTCAGCGCGACCCCTACCACCGGTTCTCCGTGGACACGCACCTCACGACCACCCTCCGCGAACTCGGTCGGATGCTCGGGTCGCCCAGCGCCGACGACCCGATGGAGCTCGAGGCCGTCCGGCAGATCGAGGATCGCGACGGGCTCCTCCTGGGGGCGCTCCTGCACGACATCGGCAAGGTCGGGACCGGCGGACACGTGGCCGTAGGCGCGCGGATCGCCGATGACACGTTAACGCGGATAGATGTCGACCCACGGTCCCGCGCGCTCGCCGCGTTCATGGTGTCCCAGCACCTGCTCCTGCCGGACACGGCCACGCGGCGAGACCTGACCGAGGAGAACCTCATCCTCGATGTCGCGGCGGCGGTGGGCACGCCGGAACGACTGGCCGCCCTCTACCTGCTGGCGAAAGCCGACGCGGCTGCCACCGGCCCCGCGGCGTGGACGCCCTGGCGGCGGGCCCTGATCCGTGAGCTCGTGGCCAAGGTCCAACGGTCCTTCGACCGCGGGCAGATGGGGACCGAGCTGGCGGTCGCGCTCGCGGAGCGCGTCGAGGAATTGCGCGATCGACTCGCCCGCGAACCAGAAGCGGACGTGGACCGGTTCGTCCTGCGGATGCCTCGCGGGTACTTCCTGAGTGTCGATCCCGCCCGAGCGGCGGCGCACTTCGCAACGGTGGCGTCCGAGATCGGGTCTCGTGAGGTGCGGACGGCCTGGGCCCCCGCCGGTGGTCCCGACACCTACGAGCTGCTGGTGGTGGCCGGCGACCGGCCGGGCTTGCTCTCGTGGATCGCCGGTTCGCTCGCGCTCGCGGGCCTGTCGATCCTCACCGCGCAGGTCTTCACGACCGAGGATGGGGTGGCGGTCGACCTCTTCGAGGTCCAGGGGGCGTTCGAAGTGCAGGTTGATGAACGACGCTGGCGGGCGTTCCGTACGACCCTGCGGGAGGTCTTAGATGGCAAGTTCTCACTCGAGCGGCGCGTGGCCGACCAGCGTCGGCACTATCCATCGGGGGTCGACGCGCCGGTCACGGTCGCCGTTGACAACGCGGCGTCGGACTTCTTCACCGTGATCGAGGTGGGGGTGCCTGACCGCATCGGGCTGCTGCATGACATCACTGCCGCCCTGGCCGAGCTGCGGCTCGACGTCCATCTCGCGAAGGTGACTACCTACACCGGTCGGGTGATCGACGCGTTCTACGTGCGCGACGCGCTGGGGGGGAAGATCACGGAGCCCGAGCAAGCCACGGAGATCGAGTCGGTCCTCCGCGCTCGACTCGAGCCGTAGGTCCCGCGGGGCGGCGGGCCGGCTCCGCTGGCGCTAGCATCGGCCAGAACGACGGGAGGCTCGCGACGTGGCGAAGACCTGGGATGCGATCGTGGTGGGGGCGGGCCTTGCCGGCCTGGCGTCCGCGCGAGAGTTGTCGAAGTCGGGGGCCGACGTACTCGTGCTGGAGGCTCGCTCGCGGCTGGGAGGCCGAGCATGGACGAGCGTGTTCGAGGACCGACCCGTGGAGATCGGCGGCGCGTTCGTCCACTGGATCCAGCCGAACATCTGGACCGACATCCAGCGCTACGGCCTCGGCATCGAGGCCGCTCCCACGGAGGAGCGCGCCGCCTGGTTCGCGGACGGGCGCCTGCACGAAGGGTCCGCGGATGAGCTGGTCTCCATCGTCGGAGAAGGGGTCGAGCGGTTCTGCCGCGACGCCCATGAGGCGATCCCGCGCGCGTTCGAGCCGCTCGCGACCGGGCTGGCCCGGGAGTTGGACGCGCGATCGATCAAGGACCGGCTCGACGACATCGAGGATCCCGTGCAACGCGACGTCCTCGACGCCCTCTGGTCATCGTTGGGGAGCGGGCCGTCGAGCGAGATCGGCCTGGTGCCCACGGCGTTGCGCACGTATGCGCTGGCGGCGTACTCCGTCGACACGCTCTGGGCCGCGAACGGTGGGTTCCGCCTGGTCGGCGGGACCTCGGGGCTCGTGCGCGCGTTCCGAGCGGACCTTGGGGCCGCGGAGGTCCGAACGGACGCGCCGGTGATCGGCGTGGCCCATGCGCCCGGCAGGGTGGTCGTGCGGACCCGCGACGGGGCGGAGATGCTTGCGCGTGCGTGCGTGATGGCGGTGCCGGTGAACGGGCTGCGGGACGTGGCGTTCACGCCCGATCTGTCGGCGGGCCGCCGCCGACTCCTCGGGCAGGGGATCCTGGGGCGCGGCGTGAAGCTGTGGGCTCGTGTCCGCGGCGAGCTGACCGCGTTCATCGCGATGGCGCCGTCGAGCCACGCCATCACCTTTCTCGAGTCCGACGCGCAGGTGGACGGCGACACCGTCGTGATGGGGTTCGGACCCAGTGCGAGGGACCTGGATCTGCGCGACCAGGGCGCGATCCAGCGCGCAGTGCGAGTGCTGGTGCCTGGCGCCGACGTGGTGGCCGTCGGTGGGAACGACTGGACCAACGATCCGTTCTCGCAGACGACCTGGGCCTCGATGAAGCCCGGGCAGATGACACGTTCGCTCGCCGATCTTCAGCGTCCGGAAGGCGAGGTGTTCTTCGCCGGGGGCGACATCGCCAACGGATGGGGCGGATACCTGGACGGAGCGATCGAGAGCGGCATCAAGGCGGGGCGCGACGCGCTCGCGCTCTTAGGCGGCGGACGTCACGTGGCCTGAGGACCCGGGTCCACGCCGTCGGGGCGAGCCCCCAGCCCGGAGCGGCCGGAAGGCTCGTGGAGGCGCCTCCTCACGCCTCCGCGTCGTTGCGCGATGCCTCTTCGTGGCCTACTGTCCGGACGCCCATTGACGAGGAGCCAGACATGTCCTTCGGCGACGCCATCAAGACCTGCTTCACGAAGTACGTGGAGTTCAAGGGCCGTGCGGGGCGGCCCGAATATTGGTGGTTCTTCCTGTCCTACGTCATCGCCTACGTCGTGGCGCTGATCATCGCCGGCGCGGCGAAGGCGCCGATCCTCGCGTTCATCATCCTCATCGCGTACTTCCTTCCACTCCTGGCGGCCGCCGTGCGCCGACTGCACGACACGGGGCGATCGGGATGGTGGTATCTGATCTCCCTCATCCCCCTCGTCGGGGTCATCATCTTGATCGTGTTCCTCGCCGGCGTCGGGAACCCCGGTCCGAACCAGTACGGGTCCCCCCCGGGCGGCTCGGCGATGGAGTCCATGGGCGGCGGGCTGCCCCCGACGCCTCCGCCACCCGTGTAACGGTCAGGACAAGCCATCGAGTTCGTCCCAGAGGAGGAGCGGCTCGTCGGCAACGTCGGCGCCGTGAGGGTCGGTGACACGGTTCGCAGGCCGGTGGGTCCGTGGACGCCGGCTGTGCACGCCCTGCTGGCCCATCTGGCCACTCGCGTGCCCAACGTCCCTCGGGTCCTGGGGTTCGACGATGCCGGCCGGGAGATCTTGGACTTCCTTCCCGGGCACGTCGTCGATGTGGAGAGGGAGTCGCTCTCGGAGGAACAGATCGCCTCCCTGGTTGGGTGGACGCGTCGGTTCCACGATGCCGTCTCCGACTTCGACCACCCGGGCCCGTGGCGCTACTTCCCGATCCCGCATCCAACCCTGATCGGACACAACGACATCGCCCCCTACAACGCGTGCTTCGATGGAGACGACCTCGTCGGCGTTTTCGATTGGGATCTGGCGGGACCCACCTCACCACTGAACGAGTTGGCGTTCATCGCCTGGAACTGCGTTCCGCTGTGGCGCGACATCGACGCCAGCTCCGCCGCGCGACGCGTTGCGCTGATCGCGGATACGTACGGTGGCTACCGGGGTGAGCAGGTCCTCATGGCGGTCCCGGACCGGATCCAGATCATGCTCGACGGCATCCCTGCCGCGGCCGCGGCCGGCGACGGTGGCATGGCTAATCTCCTGGCACAGGGGGAGCCCGAGCGCTCTCGCGTGTCGCTCGCGGACCTGGTTCGCCGCATCCCCGACATCCGCGATCGACTGATCTAGGGCCGCTCGCTCAAGGCATGCCGAGACCGAGCACACACGCTCGAACCTCTTCGCGGGGTTGGATCCCCAGCGTTGACGCGCGTAGGTAGCCAGCCAGTTAGGCCTCGCGGCTCACCACGGCATCGAGGCGCTTCGCCATCTCGGTGCTGGCCCCCTCGTCCTCGTGCTTGAAGTAGCAGAACACGTCCGCACCGGCATCTAGGGCCGGGCGGATCCGGCCCGCCCATGAGGTCAGCTCGTCGTCGGAGTACTCCGTCTTGCGCAGGCGCAGGTAGCCCGCCGGGGCCCACGACAAGTCCTCGGGCTTGGGGTCCTTCTCGTCGGTCTCGGCCACGCACCAGGCCACGCCCTGGGACAGGAGCAGCTCCTTCGCGGCGACCCAGGACGGATGGCGGAACTCCATCGCGAACCGCGGCACGCCCGGTCCTGGCGGCGGTAGGTATCCCACGAACGACGCGATCAACGCCCCGTCGTAGTGCAGGTTGGGTGGACATTGGAAGAGGATGCAACCCAAGCGGTCCCCGAGGAACCGCGCGCGATCCAGGAAATCGCGGACGTCGTCGTCGCAGTCCTTCAGCCGACGCGAGTGCGTGATGCGCTGGTTTGCCTTGAGCGTGAACACGAAGCCGGGACGCGCCCGTTCGCGCCATGTCGTGAGCGTCTTCTCGCTCGGGAACCGCCGGAACGAGTAATTGATCTCCACCGAGGACATCTGGGACGAGTAGTAGTCGAGCATGTCGTCCTTCTTCAGGTCCTCCGGGTAGAACACCCCGTGTCGCCACTCGTCGTAGGCGAAGCCCGATGTCCCCAGGTAGAAGTGTCCCGCCATGGCGTGCATCATGGCACGCATGGACACACCCGAAGAGCGGATCGCGATCCCCGTTCCGGGCCGTGACGACGTCTCGGGCGTCTACGCGCGCCCCGAAGGAGCGGACGCCACGATCGTCGTGGCGCACGGCGCCGGCGCCGGCATGGACCATCCGTTCATGGTGGGATTCACGCGGGGCATGAACGGCGAGGACGTTGCCACGCTCCGCTTCAACTTCCCTTATCTGGAGGCGGGGCGCCGCTCGCCCGACCGCGCGCCCGTGGCGATCGCGGCCTGGCAGGCCGCCCTCGGGTCGGCGTCCGCGCGCGCGTCCTCGAACGAGTCCGTGTGGGCGTCGGGGAAGTCGTTCGGGGGTCGCATGGCCTCGATGGCGGTGGCCGAGGGGATGCCCGCCGCGGGACTTGTCTTCTTGGGGTATCCCTTTCACCCTCCCGGCAAGCCAGAGCGCGTCCGCGACGAGCACCTCTACCGGATCGCGGTTCCCATGCTCTTCATCCAGGGAACGTCGGACCCGTTCGCGACCACCTCGGTGGTTGGGCCGGCACTGAAGAAGCTTGGCGACCGAGCCACGTATCACCCGGTCGAGGGCGGGGGACACTCCTTCGAGGTTCGCGGCGCCAGGCGTGATCCCCGAGCCACCGCCGAAGCGCTCGCCCCCGTGGTGGCGGCGTTCATCCGGTCCCGGCAGGCAGGCTGAGCGTGCCGCGCAGGAACCGCCGCGACCTCGGGCACTACGAGAGGCCCGAGGAACCGCCCGCCCGGGCGTCGGCGCCCGATTGGGCGCTCGTCGACGGATACGACGTGCGGCAGGTTGGGGGGCAGAAGGAGTACCGGTGTCCGGGTTGCGACCACCTCGTGCGTGCCGGATCCTGGCACCTGGTGGTGGTTCCTCACGAGGACGTGGACGCCCGTCGCCATTGGCACGCGGAGTGCTGGCGCAAGGAGCTTCGCCGTCGGGGCCTCCACCGCCCGGCGTCGTCGGGGTAGTCGGCCGAGCACGCGTGACGCCGTCATACGCGCGGGCTAGACTTCCCTGCCGATGGGCGAGCCTGTGCGCGCACGCATGTGGGAGGCCGGCGGGCGATGGTACGCGCGGATCCTCGACGCGCCCGCCTACATCGAGGTCACCGCAACGAGCCGACGGGCCTGTTGGGACGAGCTCGTCTCGGTGACGGGCGACGAGCCGTTGATGGTCGAGGTCGTGCCGCAGATCGCGGGCGTGGCGGAGGCCGCCGAGATCATGGGCTGGGACAAGCGCAGGGTGATCACCTACCTCGACCGCGGGTCGTTCCCGGAGCCGCTCACCTCACTCGCCTCCGGCCGGATCTGGCTCCGCGAGGACCTCGAGGCCTTCTCCCGGGAGTGGCACGAGCGCCGCGCACGCGTCCGGCGGAACGGTCCCTCGTGAGCGAGCGACGGCTCTATCTCATCCGCCATGGCCGGGCATCCCACCGGTCCTCGGCGGAGACGCACACCGTGCGCGGGCGGGTCGCGGATCCGCCGTTGGATGACGTGGGCCTCGAGCAGGCGCAGATCCTCTGCCGCCGTCTCCTCAAGATGCCCCCGCCCGCCGGTCTCTACGTCTCGCCGCTCGCGCGGGCCCGGCAGACGATCGCGCCCTACGAGGCGGCCGTCCAGCGCGAGGCGACCGTCGTCGAAGACCTCGCCGAGTGGTTCGGCGGGGAGTGGGAGTTCAAGGAGTTCGAGTCGCTCCTGAACGAGCATCCCGAGATGCCCGGGCGGATCCTCCGTCAGGATCCGGTCTTCTTCCTGGCTCCGGGGGGTGAACCGCAAGAGGACTTCCAGCGCCGGGTCATCGAGGCGGCGGAGGATGCGCTGCGCGCGCACCCGGCCGGAGATGTGTGGATCGTGTGCCACGGCGGTGTGATCAACGCCTACGTGGGCGCCCTGCTCGACATCCGTGACCAAGAGATGTTCTTCCTGCCTCCCAACACCAGTTTGAACACCGTGCGGGTGAGCGGTGAGGACAGGTCCGTGTGGTTCCTGGCCGACGACACGCACCTCACCCAGCCCCAGCTCTTCTCCGACGAGGTCCACGGGCGGGGTGCCTATACTCCCGGCGCATCCGCCGATCCCTGAACGAAGGAGCGACCTGTGTCCGTGAAGTTCCTCTCAGCCGAATGGGCCGAGGCCCTGAAGAACGAGCTCAACGCCGCCGACGCGTTCCGCCAAGCGGCCGCCGGCCAGCACGCGACGATCCAGCAGGTCATCACGACCGACGGCGGCGACACCCACTACTGGATCAAACTCGATGACGGGACCATCGACATGGGCGTGGGCGACGTCGATGCACCCGACGCCACCATCACGCAGAGCTACGACACGGCCGCGAAGCTCGCCCGCAACGAACTATCGGCCGTCACGTCCTTCATGACGGGCAAGATCAAGATCGGCGGGAACATGGGCCTGCTCTTGGGGCTCCAGGGCGCCTTCGCACAGCTTCCCGACGCGATGGCCAGGATCGACGTCGCGTACTGAGCGCGGGTCCTCAGCTTCGATCCGTCATGATCGCCACGGTGGCGTGGGCGGTAGCGAGCAGGCGCCCGTTCGCATCGCGGATCTCGGCGTCGGCGAACGCGATCTGACGTCCCACGCGCACGGCTCGACCCTGCGCAGTGATGACCCCTTGCGCGCCGGCCGAGAGGTACTGCACGTCCAGCTGCACAGTGACCTGACGCCGGCCGGGCTCCAGCTTCGTCCGCACGGCGAGTCCGGCGGCGGTATCGGCGAGGCTCGCGAGGACGCCGCCGTGCACGAGCCCTTGGAGGTTGAGGTGGTGTGCCCCTGCCTCGATCGCGAGGTCCACCTCGCCCTCGCGAGCGTCCACGAGGGACACCCCCATCCAGCCGTAGAACGGCGATGAGGCCATACGTTCGCGGAGATCCCGCAGCCCGGCGTCCTCGGCCATCCCCGTCTCCCATCCCCGCATCGCTCCGGCTACGTAGTCTCCCACGGGGCCGTTTGACGCTGTGGCGCTGCCCGACGAGAATCCACGCGAACCGGCCGCACCGGTTCATCGATAGGGAGGGGAATGCATGACGAAGATCGTTCGCACGCTCGCCGTGCCGGTCCTGGCCTTCGCGCTGACGGCGGCCGCATGCGGCAGCAACGACAACTCGGGTTCGGGCTCGGCGTCCACGTCGGCCTCGGGGGGCGGATGCACCTCAGACATGAAGGTGGGCCTTGCCCTCGACATCGGCGGTCTCGGCGACAACGGCTTCAATGACCTCGCGTACGCGGCCCTGCAGAAGTCCATCTCCGACGGACTGATCTGCGAGTCGAACACCAAGCTCATCGAGTCCAACGCGGACGGATCGAACCTCGATGAGAACGTGCAGTCGCTCGGCGACGCCGGCTACGACATCGTGATCGGGACGGGCTTCGCGTTCACGCCAGGCATCAACGAGGCGGCGCCCAGCTACCCCGACACCAAGTTCGGGATCGTGGACGGCTACAACTCGTGCGGCACCGCGTGCGGGCTGACGAACGAGGCCGACGCCACTACGAACGTGGTGGATCTCACGTTCAAGGAGCAGGAGGGGTCCTACCTGGTCGGCGTCGCCGCAGCGCTCAAGGCCAAGGAGCTGAACTGCTCGAACCTCGGCTTCCTCGGCGGGCAGACCGGGCCGCTGATCGAGAAGTTCCAGGCCGGGTTCCAAGCCGGCGTCGCGGAGATCGACCCGAGCATCAAGGTTCAGGTCGAGTACATCGGCGACTCCACGAAGGCCTTCAACGACGTGATCCAGGGAGAGGCGCTGTCGAACAAGATGTACGACAACGGCGCCTGCATCATCTATCACGCCGCGGGCAAGTCCGGGAACGGCCTGTTCAAGGCCGCGGCGGCGCAGAAGAAGCTGGCGATCGGCGTGGACTCGGATCAGTACAAGGCCGTGACCGCGGCCCAGGCCCCGTACATCTTCACGTCGATGATCAAGCGGGTCGACACGGCCGTCTACAACACGATCAAGGCCGCGACCGACGGCACGTTCGAGGGTGGCAACCAGGTGTTCGACCTGAAGTCCGAGGGCATCTCCTATTCGACCTCGAACACGGATCTCATGACGCAGGACATCATCGACACCGTGAACCAGTACAAGCAGAAGATCATCAGCGGCGCCATCGTTCCACCGGAGAAGCCCGGCAAGAGCTGAGCCGGAGGGGCGGCAACCCATGGACACCGGCGACCGGGCGGGGCGCGAAAGCGCCCCGCCCATCGTCGTCTTGCAGCACATCACGAAGCGATTCCCCGGCGTCGTGGCCAATCGCGACGTGAGCCTCGAGCTCCGATCCGGCGAGGTCCACGCTCTGATCGGTGAGAACGGGGCCGGCAAATCAACGTTGATGCGGGTCCTCTACGGGATGTACCCGGCGGAGGAAGGCTCGATCACGATCCACGGCGAGGTGGTGAGCATCACCTCGCCCCGCGTCGCCATCTCCCACGGGATCGGCATGGTCCATCAGCATTTCGTGCTCGTGGACCCGTTCACGGTCGCGGAGAACGTGATCCTCGGGCAGGAGGACGGCCCGATCCTGCGTGCGGAAGAGGCCGAGCGCAAGGTCGCCGAGTTGGCCGAGGCCTACGGCTTCAAGATCGACCCCTCGGCGGTGATCGACGACCTGTCCGTCGGGGAAGAGCAGCGTGTGGAGATCATCAAGGCCCTCTACCGAGGGGCCGAGGTGCTGATCCTCGACGAACCGACGGCGGTGCTCACGCCGGCCGAGACCGAGGAGCTCTTCGCCAATCTCCGACGATTGCGCGAAGACGGGAAGACCATCGTTTTCATCAGCCACAAGCTCGACGAGGTCCTCGCCATCGCCGATCGCATCACCGTCCTGCGGCGCGGCGAGGTGGTAGGGGCCACGACCCCTCCGGAGACGTCGAAGGCCGACCTCGCCGAGATGATGGTCGGCCGCCCGGTCCTCTTCCGGCTCGACAAGCCCGACGTGGAAGCGGGCGAGCCCGTGCTCACGCTGGACGGCCTGGAGGGCGGCCGTCTCCATGGCGTGTCGTTGCAGGTGCGCGCGGGAGAGATCGTGGGCGTCGCCGGGGTGGAGGGCAACGGTCAACGGGACCTCGCGGACGCTATCGTCGGCCTCCGATCGCTCGACGCCGGTTCCATCATGCTCAAGGGCCGAAACCTGCGGGGGCGCTCCACCCAGCAGATCCGCAACGCGGGCGTCGCCCTCATCCCCGAAGACCGCCATGAGCAGGGTCTGGTGCTGGACATGAGCCTGTGGGAGAACGCCGTGTTGGGGCGACACGACGACGCGGACTTCTCGAATCGAGCCGGCGTCATGTTCATCCGGAAGATCAAGGAGCTCGCCCAACGGCTCTTGCGGGAGTTCGACGTGCGCGCGCGGAGCATCCAGGCGACGGCGCGCACGCTGTCCGGCGGCAACCAGCAGAAGTTGATCCTCGCGCGAGAGCTGGAGACCGACCCCGATCTGCTCGTGGCTTCCCAGCCCACCCGCGGCCTCGACGTTGGCGCCATCGAGTTCGTCTGGCGGCAGATCCTGGATCAGAAAGCCGCGGGCAGAGCCGTGCTGTTGATCTCCGCGGAGCTCGACGAGATCTACGCCTTGTCGGACCACATCGTGACCCTCTACGAGGGCGCGATCACGGGTGAGTTCCCGCCCGACGCGCCGCCAGAGGCGGTCGGCGCGGGCATGCTCGGGCGCGCGGACGCGGTGGGAACGGGCTGATGGCGACGGTCGCCGGCCCCGTCGTTGAGGATCGTCGCCGCCCCGAGTGGCTGGAGGGCCTCCCTGGCCAACTCGGGGCACTCGGCGTGGCCGCCGTCATCGCGCTGTTCCTCGGCTCCTTGATCATCCTGGCTTACGGCGAGAACCCCTTCACGGTGTACGGGGCCATCCTGCGTTTCTCGTTCGGGGAGCGCGAAGGGTTCGGCTATGTCCTGGGGGCGGCCACGCCGCTGATCTTTTCGGCGCTCGCCGTCGCGGTGTGTTTCAAGGGGGGGATGTTCAACATCGGCGTCGAGGGCCAGTACATCGTGGGGCTCATGACGGCCGCGTTCGTGGCCCTCAAGTTCGATCTCCTTCCCGGGCCGTTGCTGATGTTCGCCGTCATCGCGGGTGGCATGGTCGGTGCCATGGTCTGGGCGGGCATCGCTGGCGTGTTGAAGGTGAGGACGGGCGCCCATGAGGTGGTAACGACGATCATGCTCAACGGCATCGCCGTGAGCCTGGTGGCCTGGGCGATCAACGGACCGCTGAAGTACACGGTCCAGGAGGGCAACTTCAACGTGAACCTGCGGACGGATCCGTTCGCGCGCAACGCCCTCATCCCGGATCTCGGTCACTACTTCGGCATCAAGGCCAGTGCCCACCTGACCTGGCTGTTCCCAGCCGCCCTCCTCACCGCCGCCGTGGTGTGGTTCGTGCTCAAGCGCATGCGACTCGGCTACGAGGCCCGTGCCGTGGGGGCTTCCGCCGGCACGGCGAGCGCTGCGGGGATCTCGGTCGGGAGCGTTCAGCTGAAGCTCTTCTTGTTGTCCGGGGCGCTCGCCGGCCTCGTCGGCATGCAACAACTCCTGGGGGAGAAGGGCTATCTCCCGATCGGCTACGAGGCGTCGCTTGGCTTCACGGGCATCGCCGTGGCCTTCCTTGGCCAGAACAATCCGGCTGGCATCGTGGCCGCGGCCATCTTGTGGGGGGTTCTCGCACGCGGCGAGACCGCGGTGCAGATCGAGACCGATGTCCCGCGGGAGTTCATCATCATCCTGCAGGGGATCCTCATCATCTCCGTGGTCGTGACCTACCAACTGGCCAAGCGGCGGTTGCTGGCCCGCCAGCTCCGGAAGGCCGCCGAGGTGGAAGATTTCGAAGATTCCTCCGACGAGGAGGCGGCCTGATGCCGCTCGGGGACATCGGCGCTGCGATCGGCATCGCGCTCACGTACTTCACGATCATCTACCTCACGGGCCTGGGGGGGCTCTTCAGCGAGCGCTCAGGGATCGTGAACATCGGCCTCGAGGGCATGATGATCATCGGCACGGTTACCGGGTCGTGGGGCGCCCACCATTTCACGCTGCCGGCGCCCGACGGGCTCGGGTGGGGCCTGCCGTGGGGTCCGATCATGGGGCTCGTGATCGGGATGGCCTGCGGGGCGATCTTCGCCTCGATCCACGCGTTGGCGACCGTCACCTTCAAGGTCGACCAGATCGTCTCGGGCGTGGTTATCAACCTCGTTGCCGTGGGGCTCGCGCGATTCCTGTCCTCGATCATGTTCGGGCAAGCCACCCAGTCCGACCCGGGCCAGCCGCACATGAACCCCGTCGACATCCCGCTCTTGTCCAAGATCCCCTGGGGCCTGGGCAGGGCGTTCGAGCAGTTATCTCCGATGGTGGTGGTGGCGGTGCTCATCGTGTTCCCCGTGACGTTCGTGCTCTACCGGACCCGGTGGGGGCTGCGTTTGCGTTCCTGCGGCGAGAACCCGGAAGCCACCAGATCCCTGGGCGTGCGGGTGGCGCCCCTGCGCTACCAAGGCGTGTTGCTCTCCGGCGCGCTCGCCGGATTGGCGGGCGCCTACCTGGCCGTGGAGGTGGCCTACGGGTGGAGCGAGGGGCAGACCCAGGGCCTGGGGTTCATCGCGCTGGCCGCGCTGATCCTGTCGAACTGGAACCCCAAGCGCCTCATGCTCGTGGCGTTCATCTTCGGCTTCGCCCAGGCGATCCCGCTCCGGCTGGCCGACGCACCGGTGTTCAATCTCGTGCCCGACCAGTTCATCAGGATGATCCCCTACGTGGTCACGATCGTGGTCCTGGCCGGGTTCGTCGGGAAGGTCCGACCACCGGAGGCGGCGGGCAAGGCGTACGAGGGTGGCCTCTAGTCTGGGACAGACGAGTCGGCGGCGATGGTGCCGTAGAGGCGGTCGCCGAAATCGCCCAGCCCCGGCACGATGTACGCGCTCTCGTTGAGCCGGCGGTCGAGCGCCGCGGCAACGACGGGAACATCCGGGTGATCGAACTGCATGCGGCGCAACCCTTCCGGAGCGGCCACCACGCAGACGAACGAGATATCGACCGCGCCCGCCTCCTTCACGTAGCGCACCGCGGCGCTGCCCGAGCCGCCGGTCGCGAGCATGGGATCCACGACCAAGGCCCGGCGCCCGCTCATGGGTGGGAGCTTGGCGTAGTAGTCGCGCGGCTCGTGTGTCTGTTCGTCCCGTTCCATGCCGAGGTAGCCGATGACGGCGTCGGGGTAGAGGTCGACGACGGCATCCAGCAACCCCAACCCCGCCCGCAGGACGGGGATGGCCACGAGGCCCGTGGCGAGTCGCGTGCCCGTGTATGGCTCCAAGGGTGTGTGCACCGGGGACTCCTCCACGGGGAGATCGCGCGTGGCCTCGATCACGAGGAGCCGGCCGAGCCGCCGCGTGATCGAGCGGTAGTCGGCCGGTCCCGTGCTCCGGTCGCGCAGGCGCGTGAGGAGGTCGCCGGCGAGCGGGTGCTCCAGCACGGTGAAGGAGGGCATGGGACTCGCATCCTAGTGGTGGGTCGGCGGCGCTGCCCGGTGCTTGCTTGCCAGGGGCGGTCCGCAAGCCGCACAATGGGGGTTCATGCAGCACAACCTCGGCTCCTGGTTTGCCTACGCGGGCTCTCGCCCGGCGTAGTCGCCTGCAGCCTCAGCGCACCAGCGACCCCGGGCCCGCCCGGGGTTCTTCCTTACCCGGGTTCGGTCTCGGGGAGGACGGGAGGTCACCATGGTCGTGGTGATGAAGTCGGACGCGACGGACTCGGACATCGAGGCCATCGCCGAGCGCGCACGCACGGCCGGCGGCGAGGCGTTCGTATCGCGGGGGACGGTCCATACCGTGGTCGGGCTCGTGGGAGACACCGAGCGGCTGCGCGCCCTCGACTGGCAGCAGATGCACGGCGTCGACCACGTGATCCAGATCGGCAAGGCGTACAAGATGGTCGCGAGGGACCTGCATCCCGACCCCACGACCGTGCTGGTGGGAGCCACGCCGATCGGTCGGAGCACGTTCACCATCATCGCCGGGCCCTGCGCGGTCGAGAGCGAGGAGCAGGCGCTGCTCGCCTGCAAGGCCGCCAAGGCGGCGGGCGCCACGGTGCTGCGCGGTGACGTGTACAAGCCGCGCACGTCGCCGTACTCGTTCCAGGGGTTGGGGGAGCAGGGCCTCGAGATCCTCCGCACGTGCCGCGATCAGACGGGGCTGCCGTTCGTGGTGGAGGTCGTGGACGTGAGCCAGGTCGGCCACGTCGCCGACATCGCGGACTGCATCCGCGTGGGCACGCGCAACGCCCAGAACTTCGAACTGCTCAAAGAGGTGGGACTGACGAACAAGCCGGTGATGCTCAAGCGCGGCCTCGCCATGACGGTCGACGAGTGGCTCCAGGCGGCGGAGTACGTGGCCCAGCGCGGGAACTCGGAGATCATCCTGTGCGAGCGCGGCATCCGGACCTTCGAGCCGGCCACCCGCAACACGCTGGACCTGGGAGGCATGGCGGTGGCGCAGCGCGAGTCCCACCTGCCCGTGATCGTCGACCCTTCCCACGCCGTGGGCAAGCGCGACCTCGTGGCGCCCATGACGCTCGCCGCGGTGGCCGCCGGCGCTGACGCCGTGATGATCGATGTCCACGCGGATCCCGAGCAGGCCCTCGTCGACGGCCCGCAGGCGCTGGTGCCCGACGAGATGGCGGCGCTGGGCGAGCAGATCGCGCGCGTGGCCGAAGCGGTGCGACGTCCCCTCAACCGTTGAGCGCTGAGCGGCTCAGGCCGACACGTTGGGCACGAGCTCGACGATGTCGCAGGTGCCCCGCCAGCGGGCGATGGACTCCCCGGGGGCGCCCGCCCGGCTCTTGCGCTTGTCCGCCAGGACCTTGGCGGCGTCCTCCCACTCGGCGCCTTCCAGAGAGCGCTGCGACGCGGTGAACTCGTCGAGAGAGGTGTCGCGCAGCTTGCGGCGGGTGACCACGATGAGCTCGTGCGCGTCCGGCACGCCGGGCACCGTCTGTTCCTGGGGCCCGGGCTCGCGTTGGGACACCATGAAGATCTTGCCGTTCTTGTAGGCGAACCACGCCGGCACCGTCTTGCGTCGGCCGAACTCCTGCGTGCCCACCCAGATCACGTCGGACTTCTTGAGCCCTTCCTCGACGGCCTTGGGCAGCGACGTCGCCGCGGCCTGGACGAACATCGGGAACTCCAGTTCGCTGACGATCTGTTCGTCCAGGATGAACGAGGCGACGTAGGTTCCGCTCTCGTCGAACACGGCGTCGGTGATGACGTCGACCGATGTCGTGAGGTCCATCGCGCCGACCATCCTGTGCACGTGCGGGCCCCACCGGTGGATCGTGCGCCCCGAGGGCCCGATGAAGCGGATCTGTTCGGACACGAAGCCCACCGGAACCTTCCAGGCCCTGAACACCACGAAGGGGAGCGCCGGTCCGGGCTGGCCCACGAGATACACGCCGTCGGGGGCCGTGTCGCCCCTTGCCTCCCACACGCGCTGGTCGACCACCGCGGCGGCCACGAGCTCTCCGATGGGTTCCATCTCGCGGCAGAGGATAGCCGAAGGGTTGGCGCTCGCGTTCCGGCCTGTGCCTCCCATCCGGCTGGGGGCGGGCTACCGTTGTGAGGATGAGCGCGCCCGGTGGCTCCGCCGCCCTCGATCACTCCTCGGTGACCCGCATGCTCGCGGAGGCGGGTTGCGTCGCCGCCGGCGCGGAAGCCGACGAGCTGATGCGGGCCGCCTCCGGCGACCCTGTCGTCCTGCACCACATGGTGACCCGTCGCACCCTGGGCGAGCCGCTCGCGTGGCTGATCGGTTCTGTCACGTTCTGCGGCGTCGACGTGTTCGTCGCGCCCGGCGTGTACGTGCCACGGCCGCAAACCGAGTCGATGGCGCGGCGGGCGGCGGCGCTCCTGCCACCGGGGGGAGTGGCCGTGGATCTCTGCACCGGCGCCGGGGCGGTCGCGGCCGTCTTGGCTCGCTCCGTACCGACGGCGCGCGTGCTCGCGACGGACGTCGACGAGACCGCCGTACGATGTGCCCGGCGCAACCGCGTCGAGGTGTTCGAGGGGTTCCTGGACGAGCCGCTTCCACGAGCGTTCCTGCATCGCGTGGACGTGCTGACGGCGGTTGTGCCATATGTGCCGACGGACTCGCTCCGCTTGCTCCCGCGCGACGTGCAGGCGTTCGAACCTCGGCTCGCCCTCGACGGGGGCGCCGACGGCATGGCCGTGCTCTTCGACGTCGTGCGCAGGAGCCCCGGATGGCTTCGCCCCGGCGGCTGGCTGCTGCTGGAACTGGGTGGTGCACAGGCCGTTCCGATCGGGCGGCTGCTCCGTGCCCATGGGTTCGGCGCGCCCGACGTCATGGCCGACGAAGACGGTGACCCTCGCGCGATCTGTGCCCGGCTCGCCTGATCGCCGGACGCTTCGGGTGCCGACGCTTACGGGATCAGGTGGAACGTCTGCCGGTACTTCGCGCCCTCACGGTTGTGCCACCCAGACCCGAGGCACGTGGCCCGGCCCCTGGATCGTTGGTACCGGCCGTGTCGGGCCGGCGACGGAGCCGCTGCTGGCGCGTCCGAGGCCGAAGCCGGCGAAGAGGCTCGCAGCCAGAAGGGCAACCACGACGGTCGCTCGAGATCTATCGACGGTCGTCGCCCCATGGTGCTGGATTTTCCGGTCGATCGCCTCCATGTCGTCACCCCCCCTGGGCCGCTCCACGACCCGTTCGTCGACGGTAGGCGGCGCGGGCCTGGGGGGGAATCGGGGGTGAACCCTACGGATGACCTGGGCCGGGTGCGTCTCGCGAGGGCTCCGAGGCGGTGCCGGACGGTTTCCGGGCGCGTTGCAGCTCTCGCCGAGAGCCGATGCCCATCTTGTGGTAGATGCGCGAGAGGTTCGCCTCGACGGTCTTCACATTCACGAACAACGAGTCCGCGACCTCACGATTCGTGAGCCCCTCGGCCACGAGTTCGGCGACCTGTCGCTCGGTCGGCGTGAGCTCCCCGGAAGCGACCGGTCCGCCGACGCGGGAGAGCTCGCCCCGAGCCAGCTCCGCCCACAGCGCGGCGCCCAGCGACTCGAAGATCCGAAGCGCCTCGTCCAGGCTCGACCGGGCCAGACGCTTCTGCTTTGCCCTGCGTTCCACCTGCCCCTTCACCATCAGGGTGCGCCCGAGCTCGAACGGGTGTACGCCGCTACGGCTCTGGACGAGCGCCTCCTCGAGCGCCGCCCGCGCCGCGGCGGTGTCGCCTCTGGCGGCCGCGATCAGACCGCCGCAGCGGGCGGCCGCGGCGGTCGCCCACGTCCGGCGCGTCGCGCGTCCCTGCTCCGCCAAGCGATGCCAATGCATCTCCGCCTCATCGAGCCGACCCAAGGAGACCAAGGCCTCGATCTCGTCCGGGATGCAGGGGATGATGCCGGGCTCGACCGAGCCCATGCGGTCGAGGTACCGCGTGACCGGCTCCAGATGCGCGTGGGCTTGCTCGTACTCCGCGAGCGAGAGCGAGAGGAATCCGAGCACGGCCCGGTTCCAGCTGGCGTTGAAGGCGTCATCGTTCGACAGGGCGAGACGCACCCCCTCCGTCGCCCAGGCTCGGGCGTCATCGACCTGCCCCAGATGGGCCGCGGCGAGCGCCTGGTTGAAGAGCACGACGTGACTCTGCGTCGCCGTCTGGCCCGATTCGATCACGGTGTCCATCGCCTCGGCCGCATGGGTTTCCGCGACGCGCCACCTCCCGGCCTGGCATTCGAGCTCAGCGAGGTAACACAGGACCTCTTGGCGAACCGTGAACATGGCGAGGCGCTCGTATTCGGCCAGTTCGTGCTCGAAGGTTTCCCTCGCCTCGTCGAGCCGCCCCGCCCATATCTGCTGGAGGCCGATGACGGAGCGCGGCGTGGTGTAGACGGAAGCCTCGGTCCACGACTCCCCCTCCATCCCGACGTCCTGGAGCTCCAACGCCCTAAACATCGTGTCGTTCGCCGGCTTGCCCAAGAGGAACTCGACCATCCCGAACGTCGAGAGCGCGTCGGCCTTGGTGGCGGGATCGATGATTCCGGCCGCCTGCTCGACCGAACGTCGGGCGTGGTCCGAGGCGGCGGCGAGATCGCCCTGGTAGAAGTCGACCCAGGCCAGATCCAGGTGGATCTCCGCCAGCAGTTCGGCGTCGTCGCCGGCCTGAATCAGCGCCCGCTCGAGCGGATCTCGGACTCCACGTTCGAGGTTCATCCAGCTCATCGACGACAGACGGAATAGGATCTCCGCACTGCCGGGGCCGGGGCTCGCGGAGGCTGCCGCATCCTCGAGCATGGCGATGGCCCCCGGCGCGTCGCCCGCGTCGAACAGGTATCCGGATGTATCCATCGTGCGGCGTCGCAACCCCTCATCGTCCTCGATGGGGGTGAGCCGCCGGGCCAGTCCTGCCAACTCGGCGGCGGCGTCGGGGGCCCCGCGTCCGCGAGCGTGACGGGCTGCCTCCTCGAGCGCCGTCGCGACCCGGGCGTCCGGACCCGTGCTCGCCAGGGCTAGGTGACGGGCCCGTTCCTCAGGGTCGGCGACGAGCTTCGCCAAGCGATCGTGGAGGCGCCGCCGCGTGTGCGCCGAGGCGGCCGCGTAGACGGTCGAGCCCAGGAGCGGGTGCGTGAATCGGATCTGTCCTCGCTCTCGGCGGATCACGTTCGCGGCCTCCGCCTCCCCGAGGCCGGCCCATACCTGGTCCTTCGGTCCGCCGGCGGCGAGGATGAGGTCCTCGGTCGGCCGAGCCGTCGAGGCGGCGACGAGCAGAGGCCGGGCCGAGCTCGGCGGAAGCGCGGCCAGCCGGCCGCGGAGCAATTGCTGGAGGTCCTGCGGCACCGGGAGTCGTTCTTCGGGATCCGGCGGGGAGCCCTGCCGCTGCAAGGCCCGGCCGATCTCCAGGGCGTAGAACTGGTTCCCTCCGGAGATCTCGTGGAGTCGGGCGACGAGCGGGCGCGGAAGGTCCGAACCGAGATGCTCGCGAAGCAGCGCACCGAGCTCTTTGGGTGGCATCGGTCCCACCGTCACGCGTCGCATCGCGATCCGGTCCAACGCCTGCGAAAGCTCTACCGGGATCTGCAGGCCGGTGCGTGCGGAGGCGAGCACGCCGACCCGCTCGTCCCTCAGACGACGAAGGGCGAATCCCAGCACCCTGGCCGAGGACTGGTCGATCCATTGGATGTCGTCGATCGCGAGGACCACCGGAGCCGACGACGCCAGAGATCGAAGCAGGCCGGGCGCGGCCAGCGAGACGGCATGCTGATCCGGCGGAGGTCCTTCGGCCTCGGCGCGAACGAGCGCGATCTCGAGCGCCCGGCGTTGGGGAGCCGGTAGCTCGACGTGCTCCGCGTCGAAGATCACCTCGAACAGATCGCTCAGGGCCGAGTAGGAGAACGTGGCCTCCGACTCGACCGGGCGGGTGGCGAGCACGACGATGCCTCGCTCGCGCGCGATCTCGGCCGCCTCGAACCACAGGGCCGTCTTGCCGATCCCCGCCGCTCCTTCGAGGAGCAGACCGCTCGGACCTTCTGACACCGATCCGATGAACGGTGAGATCTGGGCGACCTCATGCGTACGCCCGATCAGATGCCGGATCGCTCCTGGCACGCTTCATTCCGTCGTCGAAGGGCATCAGGAATGCTACCTATCGCGGCGCATGCGCGCTCGTACACGCGGCTCGCGTTCTGGTTGGCCCGCCACCTGCCATCCCGCGTGCCGTCGAGGGTGAATGAGGTGCTCGTGTCGTTGGAGCCGACGTCGTCCGTCAGGTTTCTCATCGGCCCGCATGAGCAAAACATCGGCCTCGTGGATCCATGATGCGTGCGAGCAGGAGAAAAGGTCATTGAGTTCCCCTCGAGGGAGGTCGAAGCAGGGGCCCAATTCGACACGTTCTTCGAGGAAGAGCGTGAACGGGTGTTCAAGGTTCTGTACTTCGTGACTGGGAACCGCCACGACGCCGAAGAGCTCACCCAAGACGCGTTCCTGAAGCTCTGGGAGCGCTGGGGTGAGATCGATCGGATCGAAGATCCGACCGCCTACCTCTTCCGGGTGGCGCTCAACGCGTTCCGGCTAAGGCGTCGCCGAGCCGCCATGGCGTTCGGAAGATGGTTCCGACCGTGGAGGTCCCCGACGCGTTCCAGGAGGCGGAGATGCGCGCCGACGTCCGCACGCTGCTCCTCACGATCACCCCGAGGCAGCGTGCGGCGCTCCTGCTCGTGGACCTGCTCGGATATTCGTCCGGGCAGGCGGCGCACATCCTGCACGTCCAGCCGTCGACGGTTCGGTCCCCCGCAACGCAGGGACGGCGGGCCCTGAGAGCGGAAGGAGCGCGGGATGCCTGACGTGCAGGAGGTGTTTCGCATGGCGACGCAGAAGGTCCGGCAGGATCCCGGGGCCCAGGATCGACAGATCCGCAGGCGGCGCCGAGCAGCTCGGAACCGGCGCTTCGCAGCGGTCGCTGTGGTGATCGTGCTGATCGGCGGAGCGGCCGCCGCGTTCGCGCTGGCACGCAACGGGACGGACGTGACGCCGGCGAGTTTCCCCAGCACCTCGTTAGGGCCCCCGGTCCCCGGAGAGTCCGGAACGATGGTTGATCTCGTCACGCAGCGGGTCACCCCGCTCCCGGCCAGCATCAGCTCCATGGCGGCCGCCTACTACGCGTGGTCCCCCGACTACACGAAGATCGCCTTCAGCTCGTGCTGTACAGCGGACGACCCCTTGTACGTTGCGAACGTCGACGGCACGGGGATCCGGAGCTTGACGCCGACGGGGCAGAGCGCATACGGCGCGCAGTGGTCCCCGGACGGATCCGAGCTCCTCTACCAGCGGCGGAACGGCGATTCACTGAGTCTCGGGGGCCTGTTCATCGTGGATGTCGCAACCGGCCAGCAAGCGCGGCTCACGAACTTCGATCAGTCGAAGGAATGGGACTGGTGGTTCACGTTCCCGAGCTTCCGACCGGATGGTCGATCCATCCTCTACCAGCTCCCCACCATCAAGCGCGGCAACCTGACCTGGGATCTGTGGACCGTGCCGGTCACCGGTGGGCGGCCAACGCTCGCCACGCACAACGGCGGCTGGGGCGGTTTGGCGTACGGGAAAGCGTCGGCTCGCCACGACTACGCGTATCTCGCCCCGATGAACGCCACGGATCTCTCCGGCGAAGGCCTCTGGGTCGCGAGTTGGGGACTGCGATCCGTCAAGCCACGAGAGATGGTGGGGGGTGGACACCTCAGCTGGCTGCGGTGGTCCCGAATGGCACGCGGATCTCCTACACCGATAGCGGATCGGTCTACGTGCTGAGCGTCAAGACCGGGGAGACCAGGAAGGTCGCCGTGGGCCACGATGCGGAGTGGTTCGATGACCACACGCTCGTCATCGGCTACGGCGCCACCAAGTGAAGGCAACGGCGCAGCCCACCTTCTCCATCGACGAGAAGGTCGCGGCGTTGCTTCAGGACGTGTCAAGAGCTCTGGCTCGTCGCGACGCCGTCACACCGTGCGCGCGAGCCACAGGCGCGGCTCGAAGACCTCCGGGAGGGACGGCATCGCCTCGGCCGATATCCACATCCGCGCGAGCGTGGCCTCATCGGTGAGAGAGACCACCGCGTCGCAGAACGCACGCCCGGACACGTACTGCTCGCGTTTCATCTCGATCCCGAGCAGCCGTTCGAACACGGGATCGCCGGTCTCCTCTTCTCGGTAGCGCCGCATCGCCTCGTCGATGCGCGAGTAAGACGGGAGCAACTCCCTGCCGACCGCGTGCATCACGTGGTCGCCGTAGCCCTCCGCCGCCGCCATGAAGGCCTGTACGCGGGCGAGCTTGATGCGCTGTTCGTCGTCGAGCTCGGCCCCGAAGAGGCCCTCCTCCGAGGCCATCAGCGACTGCAGCGACTCCGGGTCCGCGGCGTCGAGCGTGGCGAGGCGTGCCTGCATCCCCTCCATGTCGATCGTCAGGGTGGACAGGAAGTCGTCGAGCAACGCTCGGAAGTGGGCGGGGGCCCAGCGCTGGGAGAACTCGAACCGGTGGGTGACCTCGTGCAGCGCCACCCAGGTCCGGAAGTCGGTTGCGTCCAGCGACCAGTCACGCTCGAAGGCGGCGATGTTGGGCACCACGAACAGGACCGATCCAGGCCCGCTGCGCGGCACGGCCACGTCGTACTGGCCCAGCACGCGCTGCGCCAGGAAGCCCAGCACGCTGCCCACCTGGGTCCCGAGCAAGAGCGGGCCGAGCTGCGCCATGAATCCGCCCATCCCGGCCATCTCGGGTGGCAGCTGATCGGCGGACGCGCGAGCCATCGCCTCCGTGATGCGTCCGGCCGCCGGGTCCAGGAGATCCTTCATGCTCTCGGCGTTCGCCGTGACCCACTCGGCACGGCGCACCACGCGGACGGGGGCGACGTCGGAGGGCGGTTCGAGCCCCGTGAACTCCGCCACGTGAAGCTCGGCCACACGCGCCGCCGCCTCGAGGCCATGGAGGTCCGCCTCGGTGGGCGCGCGATCCTCGCCGGCTTCGGCCACGTTCGCGATCCCGACCTGACGCGCGAGCTCCCAGTTCACAGGCCCGCTCGCCGAGGACATCACCCGCTGGAGCTCGCGGAACAGCGGTGCGTCCTTGAACAGGTCGGGGTCGCCGCCGAACGGAAGCCCGAAGCCGCGCGGAACATCGCTCATGCGAGCCATCGTACGACCATGCGTAAGATGAGCTCGTGTCCGACCGGCTCCTCGTGCGCATCACGCCCGAGCCGCTCTCCGTCGACGAGGCCCTCGCGTTCGTGGCCGATCCCGGCGTGGGCGGCACGTGCGCGTTCCTGGGCACCGTCCGCGATCACTCGTCCGAAGGGGACGTGACCGGGCTCACCTACGAGGCGTGGGACGAGCTCGCCGCGAAGCGGCTCGCCGAGATCGCCGAGGAGATCTTCGGCCGTTGGCCCGCCCGGAAGATCGCGATCCTGCACCGAACCGGAGCACTCGCCGTGGGGGAGACGAGCGTCGTGGTCGCAGCGAGCGCGTCCCACCGGTCCGAGGCCTTCGACGCCTGCCGCCAAGGCATCGAGCGGCTCAAGGAGGACGTGCCCATCTGGAAGAAGGAGGCGCTCGTCGACGGCGATGCCCATTGGGTGATGGGGAGCTAGATGGGCCGCGACCTGGCGATCGACCTCGGCACGGCGAACACGCTCGTGTATCGCATGGGCGCCGGTGTCGTGTTCGACGAGCCCACCGTCGTGGCGGTGAACGGCGCCACGGGCGAGGTCTCAGCGATGGGGGAGGACGCCTGGCGCATGATCGGGGGCGACGCGGGCAACGTCGTGGCGGTACGGCCGCTCCGGGCGGGCACCATGACGGAGTTCGACATCACGCAACGGATGCTGCAGGTGGTGCTCCGCAAGGTTGGGTTCGCGCGATTCAGCCGCCCCCGCGTACTCGTGTGCGTGTCCTCCCTCAGCTCCGAGGTCGAGCGGCGCGCCATCGAGGAGGCCATCCGGTTCGCCGGCGCCCGAGCGGTGACGCTGGTCGAGGAGCCGCTGGCAGCCGCGATCGGTGCTGGGCTGCCCGTTCACGAGCCGGTGGGCAACCTCGTCGTGGACATCGGCGGCGGCCGTTCCGAGATGGCCGTGGTCTCCATGGGCGGCGTGGTGAGCGGGCACGCCGTCACGGTAGGAGGCTTCGACCTCGATGCGGCCATCCGCGATCACATCCGGGTGGGCTACGGGGTCGTGATCGGTGAGAAGGCGGCCGAGGAGATCAAGATCGCCATCGGGTCGGCGTTCCCGTCGCCCGTGGGCAAGGCGGCAGTCGTGATCGGACGTGAGCTTTCGGGAGGCAACACCGTCGAGGTGAAGATCACCGAGGACGAGGTGCGCCAGGCGATGGACGCCCCGATCGGCGGCATCGTAGAGGCCGCCCGGCGATGCCTGTCGGAGGCGCCCCCGGAGCTCACCCACGACGTGCTGGAAACGGGGATGTTCCTCACGGGCGGTGGGAGCCTGTTGCGCGGGCTCGACATGCTCCTGGCCCAGGAATGCGAGGTGCCGGTCCACGTCACGGAACAGCCGCTGGAGACGGTCGTCCTCGGAGCCGGGCACATGCTCGAGCACCTCGACGACTACCGTTCAGCGTTCCAGCTGGTGCGCCGCAGGTAGGCCGGATCGGAGGGCGCGACTATCCCGCCGCGCTCGATCGCAGCATCCGCGCGATCAGCTGGCCCACGGCGTACAGCGCGAAGGCCGAGCCGACGGCGGCCACCGCCACGGCGACCGCGAGGCCGAGGATGCCGCTGAGCCGTGATTGCCACGAAAGCGGCCCCGCCGCGATCGGCACGTAGGCGCCGCGGGGGGCCGGGTCCACGCGCATCGCGTCGGGCGGAGCCTCGGACCCGTCCCATTCGCCGACGTCGGCCGGGACCACGGGGTCGGCGCCGGGACCCCACCTCAGCGCGAGCCAGTACACGCCATAGCCCACGCCGCCGGCCACCAGTAGAACCAACAGGTACTCCAGCATCGAACTCCTCTCGGCGCCCCGAGAGCCTAGTCCCACCGGGCCTCGGGGAGAAGGCAATCGAGCCGACCCATCCCGAGCCAGGCCACCCCGGTAGCATCGGATGTTCCCAATGAAGCGCTTCCTCAAGATCGCCGCGTTCACCCTGGTCCTCGGGCTGATCTTCGTGGGGGCCTACATGCGACTGCCGTACTACGCGGTGGGACCCGGCCCCGCGCGCGAGGTGACGCCGCTCATCGATGTGCAGGGCCACGTGCGTTATCCATCGACGGGCAAGCTCATCATGACCACCGTGCGTTGGTACCAAGTGACGCCGCTGCAGGCGCTGGTGGCGTGGGCGGACCCTCATAAGGCCGTCGTCAGCAAGACGATCTTGTACCCGCCGGGCCAAGGCGTGGTGGCCGAACAGCGCCGAGCTGTTTCGCAGATGGATCAGAGCAAGATCGACGCCACGTACGTCGTGCTCGCCGACCTCGTGGGCTACCCGAAGGATCACGGCGCGGGCGCCCTCATCGAGGTCACCGGGCCGGGGTGCCCCGCGGATGGAAAGCTGTACGCGGGGGACACCATCGTGGCGATCGACGACCACGAGATCGCCTCGGCCAAGGACGCGTCCAAGCTGCTCGACGCCGCCCGGCCGGGGCGGCGCATCGATTTCCGCGTGCAGGCTGCCGGCGAAACGCACGACGTGGAGCTGACGAAGGGTCGGTGCCCGGGCGCCGATCGGCCGTTGGTCGGGATCTCGATCGTCAACGCCTTCCCGTTCGGCGTAGAGATCTCCAGCGGCGACGTGGGCGGACCCTCGGCGGGTCTCATGTTCGCCTTGGGCCTCTACGACGAGCTCACGCCCGGCGATCTCACCCAGGGTCGGACGATCGCCGGGACGGGCACCATCGACCCGCAGGGCACGGTGGGCGCGATCGGCGGCATCACGGACAAGGTGGTGGCCGCCGAGCGGGCGGGCGCATCGATCTTCCTGGTCCCCAAGGACAACATGGCCGAGCTGGCCGGAGTCGACACGGGCGACATGCGCCTGGTATCGGTCGCCACGTTCCAAGAAGCCGTCGACGCATTGTCGGCGCGCACGTGAGCGGCCGCCTCGAACCGGACGGCATGCGCTAGGCTGGCCGGGCGCCGACCCAGACGCCGACCAACGCAGGGAGGACCCACCGCACGATGTCGAGCGTCCGCATGGCGTTCCCGAAACGGCGGCGCTGGCCTGCGTACGTGATCATCGCCGTTGTCCTGTTGGCGGTGCTGTTCACCTTCATGTCCCAGTTCTACGTCGATCTGCTGTGGTACCGGGAACTCGACTTCACCTCGGTGTTCTGGACCACCTTGCGGACGAAGGTGGTGTTGGGGCTCGTCTTCGGCGTCGTGTTCTTCGCGCTCCTGTACGTCAACCTCGTCATCGTTCGGCGTTTCTCGCCCACCACGCGGGCCCTCACGCCGGATCAGGAGGTGGTTGAGCGGATCCGTCAGAGCTTCGAACCGTACCTGCGCTGGATCTTGCCGGTGGGCGCGGCCGTGCTCGCCCTGCTGGTCGGCATCGGTGTCTCGGGGCAGTGGCAAACGTATCTGCTGTGGAAGAACTCCGCCGGCATCACGTTCGGCCATCCCGATCCCCTGTTCGGGCGCGATCCCGCCTTCTACGTCTTCTCGCTCCCGTGGCTCCGCTTCCTCCAGGGTTGGCTCTTCTCCGTGCTCGTGGGCGTGACCTTCCTGGTCGCCATCGCTCACTTCCTGTGGGGCGGCATCCAGCCGCAGGCGCCGGGAGGCCTTCGGCAGAAGGTGGACCCGGCCGTCCAGGCACACCTGTCCGTGCTGTTGGGCCTGATCATGCTCGTGAAGGCCTGGGGCTACTACCTCGGCCGGTTCGACCTGTTGACGTCGCCGCGCGGCGTGGTGGAGGGGGCGTCGTACACCGACGTCAACGCAGAGCTGCCCGCGCTCAAGCTCCTGATGATCGTCGCGGTGATCTGCGCGCTGCTGTTCTTCGCGAACATCAGGTTGCGGGTGTGGGCGCTGCCCATCATCGCGGTGGGTCTCCTCGCCATCGTGTCGGTGCTGCTCGGAACTGCCTACCCGGCATTCGTGCAGCGCTTCCGGGTGGCTCCGCAGGAGTTCCAGCAAGAAGAGCCCTACATCAAGGACAACATTGAAGCTACACGGACGGCGTTCGGGCTGGACACGATCGATTTCAAGTCGAACCGGCAGGTGGATGTGAATGTCTCGGCACAGGACATCCGCAACAACCAGCCCACGGTCGACAACGTGCGGGTGTGGCGCCCGCCGATCCTGGGCGAGAACTTCAAGTCCCTGCAGCGGATCCGTCAGTACTACGACTTCCTCGACGTCGACGTCGATCGATACAAGATCAACGGCGAGGAGCGGGTCCAGATGGTCTCGGGGCGGGAAGTCTCACAGGACGGGATCCCGAGCAGTGGCGGCACCTGGCAGAACCAGCACCTCGTCTACACGCACGGGTACGGCGCGGTGGCCGCGCAGGTGAACGCCGCCACCACCGAGGGAGCGCCGGTCTTCACGACGAGCAACATCCCACCGGCCGGCATCGGCCCGACCGTGTCCCCGCAGGAGCTGAACGCGCTGTACTACGGCGAGGGCGTGCCGGGCGACGCCGCCTTCGTGATCGTGAACTCGAAGACCCCCGAACTCAACTTCGAGGGCGCCCCTTCAGTGCCGTACACCGGCAGCGGCGGCATCCCCATGGGCAACACGCTGCAGCGGGCGCTCTTCGCCTGGCGCTTCCGCGACGTGAACCTGTTGATCTCCGACCAGATCCAACCCTCGAGCCGGATCATGATCTACCGTGATCTGGCCCAGCGCGTCCCCCGCGCGGCCCCGTTCCTGACCTTCGATTCGGACCCGTACCTCGTGATCGAGCCCGACGGGCTCAAGTGGATCTGGGACGCCTACACGACCACGGACGAATACCCCTACTCGGAGAACATCGACCTGGCGGGGGCGACGCAGGCCAACAGCGACGCCGGCGGCCTGACCGGCGGCGCCAACTACATGCGGAACTCCGTCAAGGTGGTCGTGGACGCCTACACGGGCAAGATGAACTACTACGCGGACCTCAGCGATCCGATCATCCAGGCCTGGTCCAACGCATTCCCGGGTCTCTTCACGCCGCGAGACCAGGCTCCCCAGGAGATCATCGACCACTTCCGCTATCCGGAGAACCTGTTCCAGGTGCAGGCCACGCAGTTCGCCAACTACCACGTGACGGACCCGTCGGTCTTCTACCAGAAGCAGGACTTCTGGCAGATCCCCGCCGACCCCACGCTCGCGACGGCCTCGGAGACCGTGGGCAGCAGCGGCCCCGCGCTGCGGCCCTACTACGTCTTGATGAAGGTGCCCGGGCAGGACACCGAGCGGTTCCAGCTCATCCTGCCGTTCGTGCCCGAAGGCCGCCAGAACATGGTGTCATGGATGGCCGCGGATTCGGACCCCGCGAACTACGGGCAGATGGTGGCGTTCCAGTTCCCCACGGGCGTGAACATCGACGGGCCCGCGCAGGTGTTCTCGCGCATCAATCAGAACCCCCAGTTCTCCGCTGAACGCACGCTGTTGGGCCAGGGCGGCTCCGGGGTCCAGTTCGGCGATTTCCTGGTGATCCCCATCGAGAACTCGTTCATCTACGTGCAGCCGATCTTCGTGCGGTCGAGCCAATCCACCGCGGTGCCGGAGCTCAAGCGCGTGATCGTCGCCAACGGGGCGGCGATCGGCCTGGGCGACACCATCCAGCAGGCCTTGGCCAACTCCGTGTCCGGGCAGGTTCCCGACAACGGCGGAGGAGGGGGACCCGGTAACGTCGCGGACCAGGTGGCGAATCTGCTCGGGCAGGCGCTCCAGCATTTCCAGGCCGCCGACACAGCCCTCAAGGCCGGCGAGCTCGGTACGTACCAGAGCGAGCTCGCGACCGCCCAGGACCTGGTCCAGCAGGCCAACGATCTGGCCACCAAGGAGGCGGGCAAGCCCACGGGGGGTGCAAGCCCCTCGGCGGCGCCGAGCCCGTCGGCGAGCCCAACGCCCTCGGGCTAGGCCTCCGGCAACCGAAAGTCGACGTCGGCGCTCACGTCGGCGACGTCCATCTGCGCCCGCTGGAGCCGTCCGCTGTAATCCCAATTCATCGATTGCCAGCGCGTGAACTGGTCGAGCACCCAGATCCCGGACTGGCGCGACCCGTTGCCGCTGCGACCGTTGCCGCCGAACGGCAGGTGGGCCTCGGCCCCGCTGGTTGAGTTGTTCACGCTCACCATTCCCGCGCTCACGCGCTCGCGGAACCGGAAGGCGTTCAACGGGTCCGTGGTGTAGATCGAGGATGAGAGTCCGTAACCGTGGCCGTTCGCAAGCGTGATGGCCCCATCGAGGTCCCCGAACGTGGCCACGCCCACGAGCGGTCCGAAGGTTTCGGTCCGGTAGAGATCGTCCTCGATGCGAACTCCGTCCACGATCGTGGGGTGCACGAAGAGGCCTCGTTCCGGGTCGCCAACGAAGCCGTCGCGAGGGTGCGTCGCGTCGATCCGGCCCGTCGCGGTCGAGCCGAAGACGGCGTGATGGGGTCGGATCAGGTCGAGCCAGGCATCGAACCGGTCGCAGAATCGAGCGGAGATCATAGGCCCGTACAGCACGTCTTGGGTGGGATCTCCGATCCGAGCCGTTCGGGTAGCGCGGTCGAAGCGCTCCAGGAACTCGTCATGCACGCTCGCCTGGACGATGACCGTCCCGAGCGAGGTGCAGCGCTGGCCGGCGGTCCCGAAGCCGCTGAACAGGGCGCCCTCGACGGCGAGATCGAGGTCGGCGTCGGGCATGACGACCAGCGGATTCTTCCCGCCGAGCTCTAGGCAGGCGGTCTGCAGGTGGCGCCCGGTCAACTCGCCGATGCGCGTGCCGACCTCCGTGGAACCGGTGAATCCGACCTTGTCGACGAGCCCCGCGTCGAGCGCCCGCTCGAGCCCGTCGAACGTCCGCGGCCCGTCCGCGAGCACGAGGTTGAACGCGCCGTCGGGGAACCCCGCGTGCAAGATCAGCTGCGCGAAGGCCACCGCGGTCGCCGGCGTGTACTCGGCGGGCTTCCACACGACGGCGTTACCGCAGAGGAGGGCGGGCACGAGGTACCACGAGGGCACCGCCACCGGAAAGTTGCCGGCCGTGACGATGGCCGCGACGCCCACCGGCATCCGGAACGTGAAGAGCTGCTTGTCGGGCATCTCGCTCGGCACGGTCTGGCCGTACAGCCGCCGTCCCTCGCTCAGGAAGAAGTTGCACGTGTCCACGACCTCCTGGACCTCACCGCGGGATTCGGCGATCGGCTTGCCGATCTCCCGCGTGATGAGGGCGCTCAGCGATTCGAAGTTCGCCTCCACGAGGCGGCCCAGCTGCTGGATCGCACGGCCGCGCACGGGCGCCGGCGTCTTGGCCCATCCCGGTTGGGCGGCCCGAGCCGCTCGGCACGCGTCCACGAGGGTGGCCGCGTCACCCAGGGCGGCCTCGGCGACGACCTCGTCGAGGCGTGCCGGGTTCGAGATGGTGAGGCGCCCGCCGACAGCCCCCTCGACGGGGATGCCGGCCACGATCGAGGCGACGGTCGTCATGACCGGGATGGTACGACGGAGCCGTGGGTCGCGTCGCCGGAGGTTCAGCTGCCCGACGCCGTGCCCAACCGCGTCACGGAGGGCTCCGGGTTCGAGCCGCCGTCGTTCGCCTCCCGCGTGCTCCATGCCAGCTCCACGCCGTCGAAGCGGTATCCGCAGTATCGGCACTTGCGCGCCGCAGACCGCACGCTCTCAGCGCAATCTGGGCAGGCTTTCAGGTCGGGCTCGGCGGCCCCTGCGGTCGCGCCGCCAACCGTCGCGAGGCGGTCTCGATGTTCGTCCGCGACGGCGCGTTCCTGCTCGAGGAACGCGATCTCCATGCGAAGCTCGTTGAGGCGCCTCACTTGCGCCGCCGCCACGTGGTTGGCATCGGCAAGCCCTCGGCGCAGGGCGTCGTTGCGGGCGCGCAGTTCCTTCTTCCTCATCTCGCGATGCTCCTGTTGAGAACCGTGAGTCCCCTCGGTTGGGAGAAACCTATCCCGAGGAAGTATCGGTTGCTCTCGGGCGATTGCTGTAGTCCACGAACCGAGCTCTCGGGCCTGAGCCGGATCGGGCACCGGCGTCTCGCGCAGCGGCGTGAGCGGGTCGACGCCGGCCGCAGCGTAGGAAGAGTCGCCCGACACCCACGCTACCTTCTCGGGTATGGAGTTCACCTACGACGAGGGTGCTCGCGCGGTCGTGCTCGTCGAAGGGCTGAGCGACCGGCGCGCGCTGGAGGCGCTCGCAACACGTCGCGGCCGAGACCTCGATGCCGAGGGCGTCTCGGTCGTGTCGATCGGCGGCGCCACGAACATCGCGAGCGCCCTCGACGTCTTCGGCCCTCGTGGGCGCGATGCCCAGCTCGCGGGCCTGTGCGACGCCGCTGAAGAAGGCGACTTCCGGCGCGCTCTCGAACTGGCGGGCCTCGGCGTCGATCTCAACCGCGACGGTATGGAACATCTCGGCTTCTTTGTGTGCGTCGAGGACCTCGAGGACGAGCTGATCCGCTGCCTCGGTGCAGACGCCGTCGAAGCGGTCCTCGAAGAACAGGGCGACCTGGTCTCGTTCCGCACCTTCCAGAAGCAACCCGAGTGGCGGGGACGGAGTGCCGAGGACCAGCTCCGGCGCTTCCTGGGCACAGGCAGCGGTCGCAAGATCCGCACGGCGGCTCTGCTCGTCGGCGCGCTGGATCTCACCCGTGTCCCGCGGCCTCTGGATCGAGTCCTCGTGCACGTCTGAGGCGATCGCTCATGCAGGTCCCTTGCGCTGGCAGACCCACCCCAGCCGCGTTTGCTAGCATCGTCGTGCGGGGTGGAGCAGTCCGGTAGCTCGCTGGGCTCATAACCCAGAGGTCACAGGTTCAAATCCTGTCCCCGCGACGAAGGAGAACCGCAGGCCACGGAGGGTGCCGGGAAACCGGCACCCTCTTTGCGTGGGCCGTCATTCCCCCGCGATTCCCCCCGACCGTCGTTGGCCGTCTCGCTGTCGGCGTTGAGGAGCAACCCAACGAGGTCAGCGACCTACGCCGCTGGCTCATCCGCGTCGTGGATATGCGTGATTGCGGTCGTTGCGATCGACGCGTGACCGAGTTGACGGCTCACGACGTCGAGCCGGGCTCCGCCGCGGAGCGCCCATTCGGCGTAGGAGTGCCTGGCTCCGTGGATGGGAATCGCGGGAACGCCGGCTGTCCGAACGACGCGGGTCCAGCGTCCAAGCAGAGTCTCGGGGTTTACCACCGCGCCATCGGGTTCCATGACCACCCACGACGCCAGCGCGCTGAAACCATCGTCGGCACGCCACGCCGGGCCGAACGTCAGGCGCTCGGCCGACTGATCGGCCCTCCACTTCCGAAGCCCTGCCGCCGTAGAGCGGTCGTACCGCACGACGCGGCGTCGGCGCGACTTCGCTGTCTCTCGCACGTACACCCGCGGGGAATCGGCGACTCGCCGAGGCCGAACGAGTACCTCTCGGCGGATAGGAACGGTCCTTGCGTCGAGATCCACATCGTCCCACTGACCCAAAGGCAACGTGGCGCGAAGCGTTCTCCCTCTTTCATAAGGGAGATCGGTTGATCAAGAAGGCAGACGTCGCCCTGAGCTGCTGAACGAGTACGGCGAGGTCTCTCGGAGCTTCCTCGACGACGATCCCTACCCAGACACTGCGCACCGCCACGACTCCATGGATATCCGTTTGATCCCGGGCACGTCTATCGTCGCGCCGCATGGACGAGGCCAACGGTGACTCCGCATGTGAGCGCTCGATGCTCCGTCACTTCAGGAACTCTCATCGACGGGATTGGCACGGGAGTTGGAGGCTAGCTTGAGTGACGTCGTGATGGGCGCGCTGATCGGTGCAGGAGCGTCGTCGTGGGCGGCCGATCGAAGAACTTCTTCTTCAGGCGCAACTGACCGGACGCGGGCCTCGAGGACGACGTTCTCCCGGCGCCGCGAAGGGGGTTCCACGCTCGATCCATCAACTTTCTCATCGCCCGCCTGAGCAGAACATGGTCCTCATGTATCCATGGGGGGTGCGAGCAGGAGAAGAAGTCGTGAGGTTCTCCACGGGGAGGTCGAAGCCGGGGCCCGCTTCGACGTCTTCTTCGAGGAAGAACGCCAACGGCTGACCAAACTTCTGCGAGTGCCACGGATGAAAGGGGGTCGATTGGATTGGCCACACAACGATAAGGAAGGCATAGACGTTCCTGGATCTCCAGGAGCGAAGGGCCGGATCAAGAGGTACCGGAAAAGGGGGAGGTAATGAAGCGAGCAGCTAGTTGGGCATTGATGAGCTTCGGACTCGCCGGCATCGTCACGGCGATGACCATCGCGCCCGGTGGGGCCACGCCGCCATCAGGACTGACGAACGCCCCGCTGGCCCGGGGCACCAACACCTCTCATGGGACCATCCGACTGAAAGCCGGAACGGATGTCGCGATGGCACAGATCACCGTCGACCCGGGGGGCTCCTCAGGCTGGCACTCCCATCCCGGCGGCGCAATCATCGTCGTGCAGGAGGGCTCGCTCACGCTCTATTCGCCGGTCGGCCGGGATCGTGATCGCCAAACCCACCGCGGCAATCACTGTCGGACCGCGACGTACAGCGCGGGGCAGGCGTTCTTCGAGCGACCTGGCGAAGTGGATCAAGTCATCAACACGGGCATGGTCCCCTATGTCCTGTTCGTCACGTTCCCGCGTGTGCCTCAGGGCGCGTCCGCGAGAACCGACGAGCCGGATCCGGGCACGTGTCCCGGTATCTGACGATCCGAACCGAGCGCGACATCCCGCCCATGTGGCGTTCGCGCTCGACGAGCGGATGTTGGAGGGCGGGCTTCCGCCCTCCAACATCCAGCGGAATCCATGTTGAAGACCGTGACGAGAAGTGGCTGAACCGATCCGCGTGGTCGGGGAGCGCAAGTTCATGAACTGGAATGACGAGCAAACGGAGCTTCTACCAGGTAAACGGGAAGCGCGAGTGGTGGATCCCCCGGGAAGTGGACGTACGGAGACATCGAAGCTCTGGCTCGGCAACTCCACCAGACGGGCACGGCGGAATCAGCGCTCTTCGAAACCGTGATTGAGACAGTTCATCCGGGAAGGCGCGCCCCTCAGCTCGTTGCTCGTCTTGTGAGGTCGGCGATCTACACTGCCGTGCGTCGAACACACGCGCGGTCGCGTTCCGTTTGCCGGCGGTCCAATCGGATCTATTCCACCCATCGCCGCTTGAGTAACCGAAGACGGTCCGGGCAAAGAAGCGGCTGCTGCTCCATTGGAGAGTCACGTCCGCCGGGGAGAGTGACCGCCATAGGGTTGGTCGGCCGGGCGCAATTGCATCCGTCATCGAAGACTCGAACACGAGCCGGTCGGGGGATATGGTGAGACCCGATGCGGGATGATGACTATGGCTGATGTTTCGAATGAGGGCGTCCGGATCAGCTGCGACGTGATCGGGCAAGGGCGACCCTTCTCCTGCACGGATGGTGCTGTGATCGCACCTGGTGGGCGAGTCCGGCTACATCGAGGCTCTCAACCGCGACCATCTGCTCATCAGCGCGCTCGCCTGGCATGCCCCTCCGTGCCCAAGACCCCGGAGCCACAAGCTCTCGGCGTCGGGGGTCATGCTCGCGGTCTCTGCCGCGGCGTGATCTTCATCCTCGTATTCACCAGAGATCAGCAGGGCAGGCACGGAAAAGTCTTCGAGCGTGGCCGGCCTTTCTCCTGCCAGCTCGTGAGATTGGATAGCGAGCAAGGCCAGGGAATCTTGACGAAGCGTCGCCGCCACGGCCCACGGCGGGAACTCCCGCGACATATCGTCCCCATCCTCCTCCCGGAATGCCTCGATCAAACCCTCCACGCCATCCTGGCGAAGAGCCGCGCCCCAACCGGCGTCGAACTCCGCTAGGGCTTCCTCCTCGGTCGAGGCCCGTGGGTCGCAGGCGCCGGTCGTGATGATCGCGGGAATCCGCTCCGGGACCTCGAGGACCGTCAGCCAGGCGATCCACCCGCCGTAGGACAGCCCCCAGATGGCGAACCGATCGATCCCCTCGGCATCGGCAACGGCGAGGACGTCGCCCACGACCTCACCCTTACGGTAGGCAGACGGATCACGGGGCTTGTCGCTCTCCCCGTGACCGCGCAGGTCGATGGTAGGCGGGCCCGAGGGCGATGCGCCCCTCGGACTGACGTCGCTTGTGCGCTTTGAGGGCCGCGACCAGGATGGCATCCATCGCCTTGGAGCGGCGCCCGCTCGCCGTCTTGGGCTCGGAGATCGTGGGCTTGTAGTCCACCACCACGATGGAGCACACACCCGCGATCCGGGCGGCATCCAGGTCGATGTCTGACCACCGCAACGCGGCCAGCTCGCCACGGCGCATACTGGTCATCGCGGCCGTGTACCAAAGGGCGCTCAGCCGGTCGTTCTCGACGAAGCCGAGGAAGGTTCTAAGCTGCTCGGACGTCCACACGGACTCATCCAAATCCTGTCCGAGTCGGTTCGAAGCCGGGTTCCGGGTTCGCCCCCTCGCGTCGGGGGGCGGAGCCGCGTTCCGGTGTGGGTTGTCCGCTCGAAGCGACTCGAAGAGGCGAGGATCACGCCCTGGCGGGCTCTCTCGGCGTTCTCCCATCGTTCTCTCTCCGCAGGCGACGGAGGTGACCAGGGCGTCAGGCTAGTCTTCCTTGCCTGTCGTGACGACGTCGAAGGAGCATCTTGAAGATCGCCTACTGGATCATCGCCGCATCGCTCGGCGTCTTCTACCTGTACGCCGGTGGCAAGAAGGTGATGCAGAGCAAGGAGCAGCTCGCGCCGATGATGGGTTGGGTCGATACGATCCCGATGTGGCTCGTCCGCGTCATCGGGACCCTAGAGATCCTCGGTGTCATCGGCCTGGTGGTTCCCCCGCTGACGAATGCCGTGCCCGCCCTGGCGCTGGCGGCGGCGATAGGGTTCGTCGTTCTCCAGATCCTCGCGACCGGGCTTCACCTCTCGCGTGGCGAGGCCAAGGACATCGGTCTCAATCTCGTTCTCCTCGTCCTGGCGGCTGTGGAGGCCTGGCTGGCCACGGTCTGGCTGTAGGGACCTCGGGATCTGGGACTCCCTGGACTGCCCCCACGCTCTACCTCGGAGGGGAGGCCGCTGCCGGGTCAGCTCGCCAGCGTGCTCAGCCAGTCCGACAGGACCGGTATGAGCGCCTCCGGAGAGGCGGCGTGGTTCTGGTCGGGAAGCACCTCGTGCCGCGCGTTCGGCAGGATGCCGGCGATCGCGGTGGTGCCGGCCGCCATCCAAGGATCGCTGGCCCCGCCGAGCATCACGAGCGTGGGGACGCCGACCGAGTCGTATCGTCGCAGTGAGGCCGGGTCGCCGCTCATCGTGTCGCCCATGACGGCCGCGTCGTACGCGAGCGTTGGCGCCAGCTGCTCCATGCCGATCCACTGCGGCCCGGAGCGCATCGGTTCCACGGCTCCGGCGGGCATGCCCACGGTCTCGGTGAGGAAGAGTGCCACCGCGTCTCCGGGCCGACCCTCCGTCACTGCCTGCTGGACCCGCTCACGGACGTCGGGGGCGACCGGCGGGCGATCGGTGGAGACGATGAAGGGTGGCTCCCAGAGCGCGAGTCCCGTGACCGGAACCCCGGCGAGCGCCGCCTCCAATGCGAGAACGGCGCCCGAGGAGAAGCCCGCGAGGGCGGCCTCTCCGCCGGCGTGGTCCACGAGGGCGGCGATGTCGTCGACCTCGGCCTGCACCGAGTAGGTGTCGGCGTCGCCGCTCTCGCCCCGACCACGGCGGTCAAAGTTGTAGACCGTGTTTCGGTCGGCCAGCGCCTGGGCCACGGCCGACCCGGTGGGGTTGGACGCTCGGTAGCTCATGGCGCCGTTGACCAGTACGAGCGCCGGACCGGTGCCGGTCTCTTCGAAGGCGATGCCGGTGCCGTCGGCAGAGGTGATGCTGCCGGAGGTAACGCTCGTCATTGTTCGATCCTCTCCCTAGGAGTGCGGTGTGCCGCACGGCTCCGGTCGGTCAGCGTGGTGCACGAGCATTCTACGGACGACCCGGGCCTGTTCAGGGAGGATCGTTGTGGAGCTCTCCGGATCAGGTCGAAGGTCGGCCTCGGCCGAGGCACCTCGGGAGCCCGGCCATCGGACGTCACCCGTACACTCGGCGGATGTTTGTTCGTCGGATCGCCGCCGCTCTTGCGGCCGTGGCGCTCTCCGCCGGGCTCGCGACGCCCCTCGCGGCCGCGGCGGGCAGGACGGCCTTGCGCGATCCCGGCTCGCCCTCCTACGTGGTGGAGCTCTCGAGCGGCGGGCAGGGTCACCGGTGGACCGGGACCGAGACCATCGGTTTCACGAACCTGGGCGCGAACCCGATGGCGGGCATCTGGCTGCGCCTGTGGTCCAACGGCGTGGAGGGCTGCGGCGGCATGGGCGGCCACGATGCCATCCGGATATCGGATGTCGTGGGCGGCACGCCCGGCACCCCGCACGTCGATTGCACCGCCCTGCGGATCCGGCTGGACGCGCCCGTGCCTCCCGGCGGTTCGGGGTCCGTCGCGATGAACCTCAGGATCGACGTGCCGGCCCGCAACGACCGGTTCGGGTACCACCACGGCGTGGCGCTGTTGGGGACGGCCCTGCCGACGCTTGCCGTGCGCGACGAGCAGGGCTGGCATCACACGGAGCCGTTCATCGACCTCGGGGAGAGTTTCTACTCGATCGTCGGGCACTATCGCGTGTCGCTCGACACGCCTTTGGGACTAGACACGCCTGCCACGGGGATCCGGACGGCACGCGTGATCGAACCGGGAGGCCGCATGCGCTCCACCTACGAGGCCAAGCACGTGCGTGACTTCGCGTGGGCGGCTGCCCGCTTCGACACGGTCGTGGGTCACGCGGGCTCCGCGCGCGTGGTGGTCTCCTATCAGCCACAGGGTTCCACGCGGGATCAGGCCCGCGATGCGCTGCGCGTGGCAGTCGGCTCCCTGCGTACCTACGGCCGTGACTTCGGCGGCTACCCGTATCGGGAGTTGGACGTCGTGCTCACCGCGTTCAGCTCCTTCGGGGGGATGGAGTATCCGACGATCGTCTTCACGAACCCCCCGGCGATCCAGCATGAGATCGCGCACCAGTGGTGGTACGGCATCGTGGGCGACGACGAGTTCCACGAGCCCTGGCTCGACGAAGGCTTCGCGACGTGGGCCCAGCGCCTGCCACCCGGGGCCGGAGGGCCGTGGCGCTCCTGCCGGATCCCTGCCTGGCATCACCCCACCGACCGGCTGACGAACGACATGGCCTACTGGAATATCCATCGCTCGTCCTACGGCGCCGTCGTGTATTACACGGGAGGCTGCCTGCTGGCGAACCTGGCCCATCGATTCGGGTTGTCGCGGTTCCTCGATGTCCTGCGTGACTACGCGCAGGCGCACTGGTTCGGGGTCGCTCGCACCGTTGCATTCCGCGCTGCGGTCGAGGGCGCGGCGAGCGCCCAGGGGATCGACGGGATCGACGCCGCCTACTGGGCGAAGTGGCGCGTGGACTAGTCTCGCGTGCCAGCGACTAGGATGAGCCGGTCGACGCACGCGGCGGGCACGGTTCGCGCGATCGTCGCACGCACAGTCCGCGCAGAGGCAAGGAGGGCACCGTGGGGACCAAAGAGGTCGTGAGCCAGTTGGGGAACGTGCCGCTGTTCTCGGACTGCTCCCAACGCGACCTGCAAACCATCGCCCGCGTCGTGAAAGACATCGATCACCCGGCGGGGACCGTGATCGCCCGCGAAGGTGACCCGGGGATCGGTTTGTTCCTCATCGCCGAGGGCATGGCCGATGTCACCATCGGCGGAAAGAAGAAGGCCTCGCTGGGGCCGGGCGAATTCTTCGGAGAGATCGCGTTGCTCGACGGCGGGCCACGCACCGCGACGGTCACCGCCGTCAGCGACGTCCGGCTGCTCGGGCTCACCGAGTGGGTCTTCCGCGGCTTGATGCAGGAGCACCCCTCGATCGGCGTCAAGACGCTTCAGGCCATGGCCGGCCGACTCCGCCAGGCGACGCGAGCCGCCACTGCGTGATCGCCGAGCACTGGCGATGAGTCCCGTCCCGAGGTATCGCGGTGGCTGAGGGGCCTCAGGCACCCGCCGAGATCCGGGCCCTCGCCGAGGAGCGGGCGGCGGCCCGCGATGAGAAGGATTTCGCGCACGCCGACGAGCTCCGCGAGCGCATCGCCGCGGCCGGATGGACGGTGGCCGATGTGCCCGGCGGCTGGACCCTGGAGCCCACCCCTGCCCCGGAGCCCGTCCCGCCGGACGGACCTGTGCGCGCCGGGGACGTGACGTCGATGCTCGAGGAACCGCCCACCGCCGACGTCAGCCTGCACTGGGTGCTCGAGGGGTGGCCCGAAGATGTCGTCCGCGCCATCGGGTCGTTCCGCGCGGTGCAGGGGGAGCGCGCCGTGCAGTACGTGGTGGTGGATGTGACGGGCGGCCCCGTGGGCGCGTTCGGCGACGACGTTGAGCATATCGCCCTGGAGCCCGGCACCGGCTGGGCCGCGGCGCGCAACGCAGGCCTGCGGCGCTCCGTGGGCGCGGTGGTGGTGGCCCTGGACGGGTCGATCGAGGCGACCGGCGACGTCTTCGCTCCCCTCGAGGCGGCCCTCGTCGATCCCGCGGTGGGGATCGCCGGGCCGTTCGGCATCGTCACGCAGGATCTGCGGCAGTTCGACGAGGCTCCCGACGCCGGTGCGTGCGACGCGGTGGAGGGCTACTGCATGGCGATGCGCCGCGACATCCTCACACGAGCGGGCATGTTCGATGAGAAGTTCAAGTGGTACCGCACCGCCGATATCGAGTTCTCCTTCCGGGTGAAGGACCTGGGGCTCGCGACCGTCGTCGTCGACGCGCCCGTCATCAAGCACGAGCATCGGATGTGGTTCGAGACCGACGCCGAGTCGCGCGCGAGGTGGTCGAAGCGGAACTACTACCGGTTCCTCGACCGCTGGCGCGACCGATGGGACCTGGTGCTCGATCCCGTGCCGCCCGAGCCTCATGACCACGGCTCGGACCACCACCACGACGACGAGCCCTGAGGCCCTCCTCGATCTATTCGACCGTGGGCAGGGGCGGTGCCGGGGGGAGTGAGATGCGGGGCTGCTCGCGCGTGGGCCGGTCGGGGACCGGGAGGGCCGACGCGGCGGCGTGCTGCTGCTTGATCGCCTCCTGCCGGCGGAGTTCCTCCAGGTCGGGCACCACCTTGGTGCCCGCGACGTAGGCCCGGAGATCGTCGCCGTCGATGGTCTCGACGACGAGGAGCAGGTTGGCAAGGCGATCCAACAGGTCGCGATGCCCCTCGAGGGTCTGCATCGCCTGCTCGTGCGCCTCGTTCAGGATGCGCGCGACCTCCTCGTCGATCGTCTGGGCCGTGGCGGCCGAGATCCGCGTTCCGCCGCCGAAGATCGATCCGGGCTCCTCGTGACCGAACGATTGCGGGCCGAGCTTCTCGCTCATGCCGTACTCGGACACCATGGCGCGCGCCAACCCCGTGGCGTGTTCGAGGTCGTTCTGCGCTCCGGTGCTGAGGTCGCGGAACACGATCTCCTCGGCGACGCGGCCGCCCATCGCCTGCGCGAGGATGTCTTTGAGCTCGGGCTCCGTGGAGATGAAGCGGTCCTCGAGCGGCCGCGACCAGGTGACGCCGAGCGCGGCCGTGCCGCGCGGGATGATCGTGATGCGGTGGACCGGGTCGGCGTTCTCGGCGAAGTGACCGACGAGCGCGTGTCCCATCTCGTGGAAGGCGACGCGCGTCTTGACCTTCGGGCTCATGACGCGGGACTTGCGTTCGAGGCCCACCGAGGCACGGTCGATGGCCTCCTCGAGCTCGTCCTCGTGCACGGCGTTCTTCTCGCGGCGGGCCGCCAGGAGCGCGGCCTCGTTCACGACGTTCTCGAGGTCGGCGCCGGTGAAGCCCGGCGTGCGTGCGGCGATGGTGTGCAGCTCCACGTCCGGGCTGAGCGCCACCCCGCGCGCGTGCACGGCGAGGATCTCCTCGCGCCCCTTGAGGTCGGGACGATCGACCACGACCTGTCGATCGAAGCGGCCGGGGCGCACGAGCGCCGGGTCCAAAACGTCGGGGCGGTTCGTGGCGGCCATGATGATGACGCCCTTGCTGGCGTCGAACCCGTCCATCTCCACGAGGAGCTGGTTGAGGGTCTGCTCGCGCTCGTCGTGCGCGCCGAAGCCGGCGCCGCTCGTGCCGGACCGCCCCTTGCCGATGGTGTCGATCTCGTCAAGGAATACCAGCGCGGGAGCCTTCTCCTTGGCTTGCTGGAACAGCTCGCGGACGCGGGCGGCCCCCAGGCCCACGAACATCTCGACGAACTCCGACCCGCTCATGAAGAAGAAGGGGACGTTCGCCTCGCCGGCCACGGCCCGGGCCAGGAGCGTCTTGCCGCACCCGGGGGGGCCGAGCAGCAGCACGCCCTTGGGGATGCGCCCTCCGAGCCGCTGGTACTTCTTCGGGTTGGAGAGGAACTCCACGATCTCGCGTAGCTCGTCCTTGGCCTCGTCGACGCCCGCGACGTCGGCGAACGTGGTCTTCATCTCCTTGCGGTCGTAGATCTTGACCTTGTTCTTCCCCATGTTGAGCGCGCCGGCGGCCCCGGCATTCATGCGGCGGAAGACGAACCAGTAGAGGGCGCCCATGAGCAGGACGATCGGCAGGACGCTCGCCAGGAGTTGCCCGATGACGCTGGGGGTCTCGAACTGATAGTTGACGTTGTGCTGTGCCAGCCAGTCCGTGAACGCGGTGTCGATCTGAACGTTGGGCGACAGTGACGTGCTGAAGTTCTGGCTCGTGCCGTCGCTCTGCTTGATCACGCCGGAGATCGACGAATCCGAGACCTTCACCGGCGTGCCTGGATCGATCTTCCCGTCGGTCACGGCGGTCTGGAAGTCGCTGTAGCTGATCTTGTCCGTGTTCTGGCGTTGGAACAGGCCCTGGAGCAGGAAGATCCCTACGAGCGCGAGGATCGCGATGGCGAGCCAGGACGAGGTGCGTGGACGCGGCGTGGAGGGCCCGTTGGGGCCATCCCCACCGGTGCGGCGGCTGAAGGGGTTGCGATCGTTGTCATCGGGCATGTACGAACCATCTTCCCACCCCCTCTCGAGTAATGACAGGTACGGCGTCGGCGCGCATGTGCGGAAGCTGTAACGGGGCGGGTCGACGGTATCCGCGCCGCCCCGGGACCGTTTCCGCGATACTGGCGGCATGGTTCGAGCGACCACCGACGACGACGCCCTTCGCGAGCGGTTCGAGCGCGACGTGCTGCCGTTGCTCCCCAACCTCTACGGCGCGGCGATGCGCATGACGCGGAACCCCACGGACGCGGAGGATCTCGTGCAGGAGACGTACCTCCGCGCGTATCGCGGATTTGCCGGCTTCAAGGAGGGGACGAACCTCAAGGCGTGGCTGTACCGGATCCTCACCAACAGCTTCATCAACACCTACCGCAAGAAGCAACGCGAGCCCCAGATCGTCGAAGGCCCCGAAGACATCAACGAGTGGTACCTGTACGACAAGCTAGGAGGGCGCAGTGTTGAGGTGTCCGCGGAGAACGAGGTGCTCGATCGGATCCCGGATACCGACGTCAAGGCGGCGCTCGAGTCGCTGTCGGAGAACTTCCGGATCCCCGTTCTGCTCGCGGACGTTGAGGGATTCAGCTACAAGGAGATCGCCGAGATCATGGAGACGCCGATCGGCACCGTGATGTCTCGTTTGCACCGGGGAAGGAAAGCGCTCGAGAAGGCGTTGTGGGAAACAGCCCGAGAACGGGGACTGGTCGATGGCTGAGCACGGATCGAACTGTGAGGAAACGTTGGCGGAGGTCCAGCGCTTCCTCGACGGCGAGCTCGATCGTTCGCTCCAGGTGTCGATCGAGCAGCACCTGAGCGGCTGCGCTCCATGCATGCAGCGCACGGAGTTCCGGCGCCATCTCAAGATCATGATCTCCGCCAAGTGCGCCGGTGACGCGGTGCCCGACGCGCTGCACACGAAGGTCATGGATCTCATCCGCGGCCTCGACGAACCTGCCGGCTGATCGAGCCCGAACCCCTGCCGCCACGGCGGCGAACCACCTCATAACGAGGAGGTCGTGCCATGTCGGAGCCCCACTTGCAGGGAACCCATCCCCGTCGCCTGCCGCCCCCGTCGAAGGTGCACGGCACCGATCGCGTCTGCGAGGCCGAGGGTTGTGGGACGAAGCTCTCGATGTACAACCCGGTCCGTCGCTGCTGGCAGCACACCGAGCTCAGCTTTCCGAGCTACCGCGGCAAGCGGCTGCAACCCCGTAGCGCCTAGCGCAAGGCCTCTCGCCCCTTCGCCCGTCCCCGGCTAGGATGCCCGCGGGAGGCGTGAGGCGATGGAACTCGGTACCGTGCTGGGGGTCTGGGCGCATCCGGACGACGAGACGTACCTGTCTGCCGGGCTGATGGCCCAGGCCGTGCGCGACGGAGGACGGGTCGTCTGCGTGACGGCGACGCGTGGAGAGGGAGGCTCTCTCGACGAGGAGCGCTGGCCCCCCGAGACGATGGGGAAGGTCCGCGAGGCGGAGCTCATGCGCTGCCTGGAGATCCTCGGGGTGAGCGAGCACATCTGGCTCGATCTGCCCGACATCGACATGGACACACCGCTGCCCGAGTCCAGCTATCCCAGGATCCTCGAGCTGATGACCGAGGTACAGCCGCAGACGGTGCTCACGTTCGGTCCCGACGGCATGACCGGTCACGCGGCGCACATGAGCGCGTCCGCCTGGGCCACCCGTGCATTCGAGGACGCCGCGCCCGAGGGCGCCGGCCTGTACTACGCCACGTATACGGAGGAATGGGCCGCGGAGTTCGTCCCCATGTACAACCGCTTCAACATCTTCCGCCCGGGCACCCCTCCGGTCATCCCCCGCGACCAGCTCGGCATCGACTACCCGCTCCCGCCCGACGTGCTGGAGCTGAAGCTGCAGGCGATCGAGGCGCACGAGAGTCAGGTAGGCGGCATGGTGGAAGCCTTCGGCGAAGACATCTTCCGCACGGCGATGAAGGACGAGTACTTCGCGCTCGCGTCGAGGAAGCCTGCATGACTCCGGCACGTCCGGCCCCCGTCCGCGACCTGGACTGGGACCCGACGCGCGCCCGAGCGTTCACGGATCGAACCGCCGACATCGTGCAGGAGCTCCTCACTCGGCTCCGCGACGAACCGGTGGGACGGCGCTGGACCGCGGAACAAGTGCGGGAGGCCGTCAACCTTCCGGTTCCCGACGAGCCGATGTCCTCGGACGACCTATTCGCCTACCTCCGCGAGATCGTGTTCGATTGGTCGGGGTACCTGGGGCACCCCCGGTTCATGGCTTACGTGAGCGGGGCGGGCACCGTTCCCGGCGCCGCCGCGGACCTGCTCGCGTCCTCGCTGAACATGAACGTGGGCGGCTGGCTCTTGGCCCCTTCGGCCACGGAGATCGAGCTGCTCCTGTGCCGCTGGTTCGCCCAGGAGCTGTTCGGGCTCCCCGAGGGCTCGGGCGGGGAGATCACCTCGGGCGGCGCCATGGCCAACTTCATCGCCCTCAAGTCGGCGCGCGACCAACGTGCCGGCTGGGATGTGCGGAACGAGGGCGTCGCTGCCGGGCCGCCGTTGGGTCTGTACCTGTCCACGGAGACCCACGTCGTCTCCGATCGCGCCGCCGACATGCTGGGCATCGGGTGGGGGAACGTTCGGCACGTCCCCGTGGGCGCCGACTACCGCATGCGGGTCGACGAGCTCCGCGCGCAGATCGCAGCGGACCGCGAGGCCGGGATCCGTCCGTTCGCCGTGGTGGGTACCGCGGGGACCGTCGCGACCGGTGTCGTCGATCCGCTCCCCGACATCGCGGACGTGTGTGCCGAGGAAGGGTTGTGGTTCCACGTGGACGGCGCGTACGGCGGTCCGGCGATGCTCGCCGACGACCTCCGTCCGCTCTTCGAGGGCATCGAGCGGGCCGACTCGATCGCGTTCGATCCCCACAAGTGGCTCTACACCCCGCACGCGGGCGGCTGCGTGGTCGTGCGGGAGTTCGACCATCTCCGCCAGAGCTTCGACGCGTACGCGAGCTACACGGTCCAGGACAAGGAGGCCACCGGGCACGGGATCGACCTGGGGCGCCACGGCCCGAACTTCAGCCGGAGTTTCTGGTCCCTCAAGGTATGGCTGTCGCTGTTGGCGCACGGGCGGACGGCCTACGCCGCGAGGATCTCACACGATGCCGCGCTCGCGCGGTACCTGGGCGCGTGCGTGCAGGAGCATCCCGAGTTCGAGCTGATGGCCCCGGTGGGGCTGTCCATCACGTGCTTCCGCTTCGTCCCGGCCGATCTCCCGCAGGGCCCCGAGCGCGAGGCATACCTGTCGAGGTTGAACCAGCGCCTCATGACAGAGCTGCAGCTCGACGGCCGCGTGTTCCTGTCCAACGCGATCCTCGACGATCGGTTCGTCCTTCGCACCTGCGTGGTGAACTTCCGCACCGAGGCCGAGGACATGGACGCCGTCCTCGAGGTGGGATCGGAGCTCGGCGCGAAGCTCGACGTGGAGCTGCGCCCGGAGGACCTACGTTGAGTCCCGCGACGCCCGCGATCGCGCTGCTCGGGGCCGGGGAGTTCGACCCGTGGACGGCGTCCGTGGACAGGTGGATGGTGGGGCGTGAGGATGCGCCGGGCGAGCGCGTGCTCATCCTGCCCACGGCCTCCGCGGCCGAAGGGGACGACGTCTTCGAGATGTGGGCGCGCAAGGGATCGGCGCACTACGAGACGCTCGGGATCCCCGCCGAGGTCCTTGCGCTCAAGACCCGGGAGGACGCCGAACGTCCGGAGTTCGTGCGCGCCCTCGACGACGCTGCGGTCGCGTACTTCTCGGGCGGCAATCCCGCCTACCTGTCATCCGTGCTGAGCGGGAGTCCGTTCTGGGAGGCCCTGCTTGCGGCGATGGAACGCGGGACGGCGTACGCGGGATGCAGCGCAGGCGTGGCGTGCCTCGGCGACATCGCGCCCGATAGCGCCCGCACCGAATTCGACGAGGAGCTCTGGCGCCCGGGGTTGGGTCTGTTCCCCGGCTACTGGTTCGGGCCCCACTGGGACGCGCTCGACGGGTTCGCCCCGGGCCTCACCAACTTCATCATCGCCGCGGTGCCGGACGGGGAGACGCTCGTGGGCATCGACGAGAACACGGCGATGGTCGGCGATGGGCGCGCGTGGTCGGTGGCCGGCGTCGGCGGGGTTCACGTGATGACCGGACGCGATTGGATCCACCACGAAGCCGGAGCCGCGTTCGAGCTGCCGCTGCTCCGGGCCTGAGGTCGTACGCTGCCGCGCATGACGCCGAAGCAGCGGCAGCTCACCCGCGCGTCGCCCATCGAGCAGCGCGCGCCGATCCTGTTGGCTCGGCTCGCCGAGGCCTACCCCGACGCCCACGTCGCCCTGAACTTCACGAACCCGCTCGAGTGCCTCGTCGCCACGATCCTCTCGGCGCAGTGCACGGACGAGCGGGTCAACATGGTGACGGAGACCTTGTTCGCGAAGTACCGCACGCCGCAGGACTACCTCGCGGTGCCCGAGGACGTGTTCAAGGACGACATCCGCTCCACGGGGTTCTTCAACCAGAAGACGCGGTCGATCCGCGGTGCCTGCACCCGCATCGTGGAGGCGTACGGCGGGCAGGTGCCCGACACGATGGAGGATCTGATCACCCTGCCGGGCGTCGCGCGCAAGACCGCGAACATCGTGATCGGCAACGCGTTCGGGAAGGTCGAGGGCATCGCGGTGGACACGCATGTGCGGCGCCTGGCGAACCGGCTTGGGTTCAGCGAGCAGTCCGATCCCGACAAGATCGAGCGGGACCTCATGCGCCTGATCCCCGAGGCCGAGTGGTTCGCCGCCTCCTACCGCATCATCGATCACGGGCGGGGCATCTGCCACGCGAAGAGGCCCCTGTGCGGCGAGTGCACCCTGAGCGACCTTTGTCCTTCGAGTCAGGTGTGAACGAGCGGCCGGCCTCGGCTCCCCAGGTGGTCGCCCACCGAGGGGCCTCGGCGAAGGCGCCGGAAAACACCCTGGACGCGTTCGAGCTCGCTATCGACGTTGGCGCGGACGTGATCGAGTTCGACGTCAGGCTCACCGGCGACGGCCACGCGGTGGTGATGCATGACGCAGGCGTCGACCGCACCACCGACGGCGCCGGGCTGGTGATGGATCTGTCGTTGGCACAGGTGCGATCGCTGCGGATCCCGGTGGGTGCTGGAGGCCCAGCTCGGGTCCCGACCCTCGAAGAGGCCCTCGGCGCCTGTTCGGGTCGCGTGGCCGTCGATATCGAGATCAAGAACATCCCGGGGGAGCCGGATTACGACCCGGGGCAGGGGCGGGTCGTCGAGGCCGCGTTGGAGGCGCTCGATGACGCGGCCTTCACGGGCGAGGTCCTCATCTCGAGCTTCGATCCACTGTCCCTCGCGCGCTCGAAGGAGCTCGCTCCCGCGACCCCCACCGGGTTGCTGTGCATCGATGCCGTGGAGGCCCACGACGCGTTCGCCTTCGCCTCCGAACAGGGCCATGACTGGATCCTTCCCTCGGTGGCGTCCGCCCGGGCGGGCGGGGCGGCGTTCCCGCATGAGGTGCACGCAGCGGGCATGCGGCTGGGCACGTGGATCTCGGACGACCCGCGGGTGTGCGTGGAGCTCATGCGGGCCGGCGTCGACGCCGTCGCCACGAACGACCCGGCCGCGATCGTGGACGCCCGCCGTGCGGCGGGGCTCGGGTGATCTTCCGCCGCCGACGGCTTCCGGAAGAGCTCGCCGCGACCCGCACCGCCTTTCTGGAGGTCCTCGCGGACGTCGAGCGCGCCAAGGCGGCGCTCACCGAGTGCATGCCCACCACGCGGATGGCCGGTCGCCCGCTCCCCGACGCCTTGCTGGACTACGAGGCCGGCCTGGATCGCGCACTCGCGCGCATGCCGGCCTGGCGACGCCCTCCCCTGGAGTCGGCGTGGGGGCCGTGCGAAGACGGCCTTCGAGAAGGCCTGCTCCTCGCGAAGCGGCTCCGCGAGGAGGCGCCGGACCTCGGCGGCTTCGAGGGGCTGCTGGCCAGCGTGGAGTCGTTGATGGATCCGTTGATGCCGTTCGCGGCGGCGGAGCGAAGGTTCCACGAGCTGCGAACCTGAGCCGGGCGGCGCTCCGTCGCGGGTAGCCTTCAGTCCGTCCAGGCCCCGACCGCATCGGAGCGAGTGAGTGAACGATCTGCCCCTCGGAGAGAGCGTCGATCCGACGCCGGCTCTCGCGCCGTCGGCCGCCTCCATGGCGGGGACCTGGGTCTCGCTCGTCCAGCTCGAGCCCGCCGAGCACACGGCGGGCCTGTTCGCCGCCGCCCACGGCAGTCCCGAGCGCGACGCCGTGTGGACGTACCTGTCGTACGGTCCCTTCGACGACGAGCGGTCGATGCAGATGTGGCTCGCGGAGATCGCTGATTCCGAGGACCCGCGCTTCTACGCCGTGATCGACCGGACGCGCGCGAGGCCGGTCGGCATCGTGAGCTACCTCAACGTGGACACCGCGATGTGCCACGTGGAGCTCGGGCACATCTGGTACGGGCCCGACGCGCAGCGAACACGGGTCAACACCGAGGCGGTTGGGCTCCTGCTCACGCGCGCGTTCGACGAGCTCGGGAACCGAAGGGTGGAGTGGAAGTGCGACGCGCTCAACGCGCGCTCTCGGGCGGCGGCCCTCCGCCTCGGGTTCACGTTCGAGGGCGTGTTCCGACAGCACATGATCGTCAAGGGTCGCAACCGAGACACGGCATGGTTCTCGATGCTGGACCGCGAATGGCCCGTGCGGAAGGCGAACCTCGAACGCTGGCTCGCGGCGGAGCCGGGATCGGTTTCCTTGCGCGAGCTCAACGCCCTGCCATGACCGTCGTCGGCCTCGTCGGCGTGGAGAAGTCCTTCGGGTCGTGGCCGGTGCTACGGGGCGTGGACCTCGATGTGGGCGAGGGGGCGCGCATCGGGATCGTGGGGCCGAACGGCGCGGGCAAGTCGACGGTGCTCAGGATCCTCGCGGATCTGGAGGCCCCCAACGCCGGGGAGGTCGCCCGGCGCAAGGGGCTCGTCACCGCCTACCTCGAACAGAACCCCGATGGCGACGAGCGCACACCCGTGCAGACCGTGCTGTCCGCGCGGCCCGAGGCGGGGTCCTTTGACGCCGAGCTGCGCGCGGTGGAGGCGGATCTGGCTCGGCCCGAGGTCGTCGCCGATCTGGACAGGATGGATCGCGTCCTCACCCGTCAGCGGGAGCTCCTCGATCGATGGGTGGCGGCGGGTGGGGCGGGACTCGCGGGCGAGGCGGAGGCGTTGCTGCGTTCGCTCGGGTTCGATGCGCCCGACCTCACATTGCCGACGACGGCGCTCTCGGGCGGTCAGCGCAAACTCGTGGCGCTCGCGGCGTGCCTCATCCGCCAGCCCGGCCTCCTCCTGCTCGATGAGCCGGAGACGCACCTCGACGCGGATCGGCGCGCGCAACTCGAGGCGTTGGTGGCCGGGTTCCCCGGGGCCGTGGTCACGGTCTCGCACGATCGATACCTCCTGGACGAGACCGTGTCGCAGATCGCTGAGCTCGACGGCGGGCGCCTCTCGTTGTGGCCGGGCAACTACAGCGCGTTCGCCGTGGCCAAGGAGATCGCGCTGAAGCGGCAGCAGCAGCAGCACGTGACCCAGCAGAAGGAGATCGCTCGCCTGGAGGAGGCCATCGCACGGTTCGAGCTGTGGGCGAGCATCGTGGTCAACAAGAGCCACATCATCCACGCGCGGAACATGCAGCGGCGCATCGGGCGGATGGACGCGGTCGAGCGGCCCGTCTTCGAACGTCGCAAGATCGCCCTGTCGATGCGCAGCGCCCAACGGGGCGGCAACAAGATCGTGGACCTGCGGGACGTGAGCCTCACCTTCGACGACGACCCGGTCCTGCTCGACGTCTCCCTCACCGTGTACCGCGGCGAACGCATCGGCGTGATCGGGGCCAATGGGTCGGGCAAGTCCGTGCTCGGCTCGGTCCTGGCGGGCCGGCTCGCGCCGAGCGCGGGCGAACGATGGGCGGGCCCCACGGTCCAGTTCGGCTACCTCGCCCAAGGGCACGAGACCGAGCCTCCCCACCTCACGCCCATCGAGTCCATCCGCAACGCCAAGGCGATGTACGAGGAGGAGGCGGTATCGCTTCTGGCCCGCTTCCTGTTCCGCTACGACCAGATGCGCCAGCCGGTGGGAACCCTGAGCGGGGGCGAGCGCACGCGCCTCCAGCTCTGCCTGTTGATGCTCAGCGGCGCGAACTGCCTCCTGTTGGACGAACCCACGAACCACCTCGACATCGAGAGCATGGAGGTCCTCGAGGGCGTGCTGGAGTCCTATGACGGCACGGCGATCGTGATCTCACACGACCGCTACCTCCTCGACCGGATCCCCGACCGGATCGTTGCGGTCCGGGATGGCTCGGTCACGTCCTCGCCGGGGAGCTTCGACGAGTGGGCCGCGGCGCGGCCCCGCGAGGCCCGGGAGCGATGAACGCATCCCCCACGATGCTCGCGGCGATCGGGCGCGAGGTCACGTCATGCCGCGCGTGCCCCCGGCTCGTGGCGTGGCGAGAGGAGGTGGCGCGAGTGAAGGTCGCGCGATTCGCGGACCAGGAGTACTGGGGCAGGCCGGTGCCGGGGTTCGGAGATCCGTCCGCCCGCGTGCTGATCCTCGGGCTGGCTCCGGCCGCGCACGGGGGGAATCGAACGGGCCGGGTCTTCACGGGGGACCGCTCGGGGGAGTTCCTGTACGCCTCGCTGCACCGAACGGGCCTCGCGAACCAGCCGACGAGCTCGGCGCGCGACGACGGCCTGAGGCTGAACGACGCCTATGTCACGGCGGTGAACCGTTGCGCGCCCCCCGCCAACAAGCCCTCGCCGCAGGAGCGCGACCGCTGCTTGCCGTTCCTGGAGCGAGAGCTCGCCGCGCTGGGCCGGCTGCGCGTGCTCGTGGCCTTGGGCTCCTTCGCGTGGGACGGCGCGCTGCGCGCGGTGGCGACCCTCGGCGACCCCGTGCGACCAAAGCCCCGATTCGCCCACGGCGCGGAAACCACGGCCGGTCCGTACGTCCTACTCGGCTGCTTCCATCCGAGCCAGCAGAACACGTTCACGGGCAAGTTGACCCCGCCCATGATGGACGCGGTGATGGCGCGGGCCTGCGATCTGGCGGGGATCCGCGCGCGCAAGGCGTAGCACAGGGCGCCCGTATGCTGGGCGGATGGGTCGACATCGGGGGTTCTACGCGGTGCCGCCCGGGCCCGAGGATCAGCGGCCGGTCGACCGCGCGACGGTGCGTCGCGTCGTGGCCACGTTCCGTCCGTACCGTGCCAAGGTCGGCTTGGTCGCGGTGGCGATCGTCATCACCTCCGGCCTGGGCGTGATCAATCCGCTCCTGATCGTGAAGGTGTTCAACGACGCCCTCTTCGGCAATCCGCCCGGATCCTGCGCCGGCGCTGCTTGCCCCAACCTTCCCTTGCTCTACCGGTACGTGGCGTTCATGATCGCGATCCCGGTCGTCACGAGCATCATCGGCATCGGGCAGACCTACTACGCGAACCTCGTGGGGCTGCGCGTGATGCAGGATCTCCGCAACTCCCTGTATTCCCACCTGCAGTTCATGCCCCTTCGGTTCTTCACCACCACGCGCACGGGCGAGATCCAATCCCGGCTCGCCAACGACGTCGGCGGCGTGCAGACCGTGGTCACGGACACGGCCTCCAACGTCCTCGCGAACGTCGTCACGATCGCCAGCACGCTCATCGCGATGCTGATCCTCTCGGTGCCCCTCACCCTCCTGTCGCTGGCGCTCTTGCCGTTGTTCCTGTGGCTCACGGTGAAGGTCGGCCGGGCGCGCCGCGTCGTGGCGACCAGCACACAGCGCACCATGGCGGACATGACGTCGATCACCGAAGAGACGCTCAGCGTGAGCGGGATCTTGCTGTCCAAGTCGTTCGGGCGCCAGCGTCACGAGATCGGCCGGTTCAACGAAGAGAACGAACGGCTCACCGGATTGCAGATCCGCCAGACCATGATCGGTCGCTCGTTCTTCGCCGTCGTGGGGACCTTCTTCTCGATCACGCCGGCGCTCGTCTACCTCGTGGCCGGGTGGGTGAACAGCGGCCACCCCGCCAACCCCATCCTCTACGGCACGCTCGTCGGGTTCACCACGCTGCAGTCCCGCCTCTTCTTCCCGATCGGATCGATGCTGCAGGTCTCCACCGAGGTGCAGTCCTCGTTCGCGCTCTTCGACCGCATCTTCGAGTACCTAGACATGGACCACGAGCTCGAGGATCCCCCCGACGCCGTCAAGCCCGACCTCTCGACCATACGGGGCAAGGTCGTCATGGATCACGTCCGGTTCCGCTACGAGGTACCGCCGGATGAGACCTCGCTGGCTCCCGAGGACCTCGCACTCGCCAACGAGGCGCCCCGCGAGTGGACGCTGGATGACGTCAGCCTGGAGATCGCTCCTGGGCAGCTCGCGGCCCTGGTCGGCCCGAGTGGCGCCGGAAAGACCACGGTGACCTACCTCGTGCCGCGGCTCTACGACGTCCAGCAGGGCCGCGTGCTCATCGACGACCTCGACGTGCGGAGCTACGCCCTGGAATCCCTCGGCGAGATGATCGGCGTGGTGACGCAGGAGACCTACCTGTTCCACACCACGATCCGGCGCAACCTCATGTACGGGCGGCCCACCTCCACCCAGGAGGAGATGGAGACGGCGGCACGCGCGGCGAACATCCACGAGCGCATCACGGAGCTGCCGGAGCGCTACGACACGATCGTGGGCGAGCGCGGGTACAAGCTCTCCGGCGGTGAGAAACAGCGACTTGCGATCGCGCGCGTGGTCCTGAAGGATCCCAGGATCCTGATCCTCGACGAAGCCACCTCGTCCCTCGACACCACGTCCGAGCGTTTGGTGCAGTCGGCCCTCGAGCCACTCATGCAGGGCCGAACGACGATCGCGATCGCGCACCGCCTGTCCACGATCTTGAAGGCCGACGTCATCTTCGTGATCGACCGCGGACGCGTGACGGAACGCGGCACGCACGAAGAGCTCCTGAAGCGGGGGGGCCTCTACGCGCAGCTGTACGAACAGCAGTTCAGGGGCGGGTTGGTGGAGGCGGAGCTGGAAGACGGCCTGCTGTTGCGCACGGGGGAGGTCGTCCCGCCCGGTCCCGCGTGAGCGGCTACCGGGTTAGGTGCTTCGCGTAGCTGAGGAGCACGAACCCGTCCGGGAACACCCGGTCCTCGCCGCGCTCGTAGCCCATCGCCTCATACATGTGCTGGGCGGTCTGCATCCGTTCGGTGGTGTTGAGGGTCATCAGGGTGCGTCCCGCGTCCGATGCGCGCGATTCGCACGCCGCCATGAGCGCTCGAGCGATGCCGCGCCCACGCGCCTGCGGGCTCACGCCGAGCATCCGGATGTGGGCCTGGTGAGGGGCCAAGGCGCCGTCTTCGTCGGGATCGACGCGCGCATCCAGTTCCAGCGTGACCGTGCCCACGACGCTGGTGTCCTCCACGGCCACGAGGACGGACGTGTGTCCGACGCGCGCCGCGATGTCGCCGAGCGTCTCGAGGTAGCGGTTCCAACCGTCGTCGGCGGGCCGCACGAACTCCCGGTACGCGTCCGCGGTCACGCGGCCCGCCTCCCCGTACTCATCGGGCGCCACGTCGCGAACCTCCACGCTCGCGGCGCCATCGGGCCGCGTGCCCGCGTGCCGGCGTCTCACGTCGCCGTGACGCCGAGCAGCGAACCGATCGTGTACGTCACGGCCATCGCCCCCACGCCGATCGCGAGTTGGCGCAGGGCCGAGACGACCGGATGCCTGCCGGTGAGCAGCGACGTCAAGGCTCCCATGATCGACAGGGCGAGCGCCGTGAGGGCGAGCGAGACGATCGTGGCGCTCCGCCCGGAGGCGAAGAAGAAGGGGAACAGCGGGATCACGGCCCCCACGGCGAACATCACGAACGACGAGATCGCGGCGCGCCAGGGCGAGCCCAGCCCCTCGTCGGGATCGAGTCCCAGCTCCTCGCGCGCATGGGTGTCGAGCGCCACGGCGGGGTCCTTCATGACCTCTGCGGCGACCTGGGCCGCGAGTTCCGCCGACAGTCCCTTACCTCGGTAGATCTCCGCGAGCTCCAGCTGCTCCGTCTCAGGGTCCATCTCGAGCTCGTGGCGTTCCAGATGGAGCAGCCGTTCGAGCATCTCTCGCTGTACCCGCATGGACACGTACTCGCCCGCGCCCATGGAGAACGCGCCGGCCAACAGCCCAGAGATCCCCGCCAGCACGATGAGGCTACGGTTCTGGGAAGCCCCCGCGAACCCCATGATCAGCGCCGCGTTCGACAGGAGGCCGTCGTTCATCCCGAACACGGCCGCTCGCAGCGCGCCGCTCTTGCCGGCGACGGCCGTTCGCTCATCGATCTCGGGACCGTGGGACGGGAGACGGTTGCCCTTGCGGAGCCGTCGCCGCACGTCCAGCAGGCTCGGGAGCTGGCGCTTGGTCTCGCGGTCCTCGGGCGGGAGTTGGATCTGCGTCACGAGAGGCAGCCTATACGCACGGGATGGTCAGGTTGATTGACCACCATCGGTCGCGCTGGCAGGATGAGCGTCCCATGAGCGCCGCCGATCTTGGTCGATCGCTGCTCGAAGGCCACCGGGTGCTGGCGGCGGAACTGGTGTTGTCCCTGGAGGAGCGCGGCTATCCGGATCTCCGGGCAGGTCATCTGGCGGTGTTCCAGCACATCGACCGCCGCAGCGGCACCCGACTGACGGAGCTGGCCTCGCGCGCCCGCATGACCAAGCAGGGCATGATGTTGGTGGTCGACGACCTGGAGGCGCGCGGCTACGTCCGCCGGGCGGCCGACCCCGAGGACGCCCGCGCGAAGATCGTGAAGCTCACCGCCCACGGCCGCCGAGCGGCGGCAGAGGCTCGCCGGGCCGTCGCGTCGCTGGAGGCGCGGACCAAGCGGGTGCTCGGAGATCGCCGCTACGAAACGTTGCGCGAGGCGTTGGACCAGCTCACGGGCGGGGAAGGGTCCGTGGGATAGCGGTCGGCTCACCCGGCTACTCGCAGCGCGGCTCGGTCCGAGCGGAAGCGCTCGCGCGGGAACGGGGGTTCGCCGCCGGTGGCGAGGTCCGCGATCGCGATCCCCATCAGAGGGACGAACTTGAAGCCGTGGCCGCTGCAGGGGGAGGCGATCACGAGCGGCCCGACGCGATCGAGCACGAAATCCTCGTCGGGCGTGTTCGTGTAGCGGCACGTGTCGGTGCGGCCCAGATCGCCATGGGGAGCGATCCGCGTGGCCGCGTAGGCCCGCACTCGGTGCAGGCGGTCTTCATCGACCCCCAGGCGGGGAGCGTCCGGGTCGACGTCCGGCCCGGATCGGTGCAGGCCCACCTTGAACGCGCCCGGCTCCCACGGGTCGGGCACGACGTAGGGCGGGGTGGGCCGCTCGGCGCCCCAGTCGATCAACGTCGGCATGGGAGCCGGGTCCCGCAGCGCGAAGTACGAGACCTGCTCCTGGCTGGCCTGCAGCGCGACGTCGACGCCGGCGCCGCGGAGCAGTCCGCCCGCCCAGGGACCCGCGGCGACGACGACCACGGGGGCGCGAAACGTGTCGCCGGCCGCGGTCACGACCTCGACCCCGGCGTCGGCGGGGCGAACGTTGGAGACGGCGGCGTCCTCCAGCAGCGTCGCGCCGGCGGCCCCGGCGAGGCGGGCGAGCGCCGTCACGGTCTCGGAGGCGCGCACCACGCCCCCGTCGGCCTGGAACAGGGCCTGCGTGGCGGGGGCGAGCCGCAACGAGGGCCAGCGTTCGTTCGCCTGGGAGCCGGATATGAGCTCGAAGGCAACCCCTACGGCCGTCAGCGCCTCGGCGGCAGAGGGAACCCGGTCGAGGTCGAGCCCGCCCGTCGTGCGCAGGAGACTGACCCCTGCAGCCTCCTCCACCTCCTCCCACGGTTCGCGCGCCGCGACCGCCATGGCGGCGTACTGAGGCACGTCGTAGACGTAGCGGAAGATCCGGGTCGGTCCGCCGGAGCTCCCCTCGGCGTGGCCGAACCCGAACCGCTCGAGGACCAAGGTCCGGCGGCCGCGACGGGCCAGGTTCCACGCCGCCGCGGTTCCCATGGCGCCGCCTCCCACCACGATGACGTCGAAGGTCTCCGCCATGTCGGCATGCTAGTCGCTCTCATGCCCGCCGCGTCCGGCGGTAGCATGCCGACATGCCTGAGGAAGCCAAGGGGAAGACGGGGATCCCGAGCGAGGGCCGGCAGAAGCCCGAACGCCCACGGGACCGGCTCGGCCGTCCCCTGGCGTGGGACGCGGAGAACGAGCTCGAGCTCGAGGATTACGACCATCTGAGCCTCGAGCAGAACCACGAGCTGGGCCGCGCGCACACCCGCGCCGCCAGGTTCTTCCCGGCGCACGAGGCGTGGGAGACCGCGTGGAAGCAGGCCCGCGCCACGGACGAGGCGGAGTTCTTCAAGGGGCTGTCGCAGATGGGCGCCGGTTACGTGCACCTGCAGCGTGGGAACGTGCACGGGGCCGTGACGTTGCTGCGTCGCGCATCCAGGCGCGTGGAGGGATACCCCGACGGGCACCGCGGGATCCACACCCAGGCGTTGCGCGACAAGCTGGAGGCCGACGCGTCGCGCGTAGAGCGAGGGGCCCTGGTGCCCGCGGAGGACGTGACCTTCGACCCGCCGGACGTGTAGCGCGGCCGAAGGGCCTGCGTGTAGCCTTGCAGGATGACGAGCGAGACCATGTCGAACGAGATCCGTTGGAAGGGCCGAACGGGCCCCTTCGACCTCGTCGTGCGCCCCGGCGTCTTCAGCCCCACCAGCACCAGTCGGACGCTCGCCGACGCGTTGGAGATCCATGCCGACGACACCGTGATCGACGTGGGCTGCGGCAGCGGGGTGCTCGCGTTCGTGGCCGCTCGTCTGGGGGCGAAGAAGGTTTACGGGTGCGACCTGTCGGGTCCCGCCGTGGAGGCGGCACGGGAGAACGCGAGGCGTCTCGACCTCGAGGATGTCTGCGAGTTCCGCCAGGGCAACCTGCTGGAGCCGATGCGCGGTGTGACGGCCACGGTGCTCATCGGCGACGTCTCCGGGATCCCCGATGAGCTCGCGAAGGTCTCCGGTTGGTTCCAGGACGTGCCCGCGGGCGGGCCGACCGGTGCCGAGTTGCCCAGCCGGCTGCTCGCGACGCTGGGCGATACGCTCGCGCCCGGCGGCCGCCTCTACCTGCCTACCGGCAGCCTGCAGGACGAGGCGCGGATCCTCACCGCCGCCCGGAAGGTCTTCGGCGACAACATGGAGCGCGTGCTCGAGCGGGAGTTCCCGCTGCCCGATCTCGTCGCCAAGGGCCAGGCCACGGCGCGATTGGTGAAAGAGGGGTTGCTCAAGCTGCATCGCCGCGGCAGCCGGATGCTGTGGGAACTTCGCATCTGGCGGTGCGTGAACGCCTAATCGGCTCCGAAAGCGTGGGATCCGTCCTGCGGTGCCCGTCGCTTTGGGGTCCACGACGTGATCACCTTCGCGATCGCCGTCGCCAGGAAGATCTGACCGATCAACATCTCCAGCACCGCGAAGGATTGGCCCATGCTCTGCGTGGGGACGTAGTTTCCGTAGCCGGTCGTGGTGAGCGTCGTGAAGCTGAAGAAGAGCGTCTGCGATCCGGTGCCCGTGCCCGCGGAACCGAAGAACGGCGTGTCCTGCAGGGCGGCCATGACTCGGTAGGCGTACGCGAAGAACATCCCGAGGAGGAGGTATGCCGCGATGGCGCCGAGGAACGTCTCGGCGTCGACCTTGGGACGCGTGATGAGATCGCGCATGACCGACGAAGGGGCGATGAGATACAGGAGGGCGCTGCAGGCGAGGACCAGCAGCGAGGGGTCGTTGCCCTCCGTCAGCACCACGGCGCCCACGGCGATCATCGCAGCGATGGCGAGAAGGACGTCGGCGAACAGGCGCACCGAGCGGCGGGCCCGCGACGTCCGTAGCGCGAACCAGACGGTCGCCACCTGGACCACCAGAACGATGGAGGCTCCCGAGACCCGGGCCGTTTCGGAGAAGGTGGCCGTCAGCCCGTAGCTGATCACGATGAGCAGGAGTACGAGGCCGTAGCTGTCGGCCCGGCGGAAGCGGCGCCCAAGGTCGCGGAACGGGGTGCGGCGAGGTTGGTTCACGCCGTCCGCCTCTTCGGATGCCGGCGCGCGCTCGTCGGAGTCCATGGGCGCGAGTGTAGCGGCGTGGGATAGGATCCTCGGACGATCCGACGGGGGGATGGGCGATGAGCGGCGCGATGGGCGCGGCCTACGAGATCGGCGTCATCACGTTCAGCGACCCGCAGGCCGCCGAGCGGCTGGTGTCCTCGCTGCGGGACCGAGGCGCCATAGGGATGACGAACGAGGTCGGGATCGTGGAGCACCACCCAGGCGGGCGGTTCAGCGTGCACAGCTACTCGGCGCAGCACACGCGGGGTCGCAACGTCGCCGAAGGAGCGCTGGTTGGGGCGCTCGCCGGCGCCTTGGTCCTGGGCCCGTTCGGCCTGATCGCGGGGATCTTCGGCGGCGGGCTCGTGGGGGGATCGCTCGGCGGCGTCCCGGCCCACGATCTCCAGCTGAGCGACGCGTTCGTGGACCGGTTGAAGGAGGCGCTCCCGCCGGGGTCGTCCGCTGTGTTGGTGGTCGGGGATCCCGAGACGGTTGATCAACTCGTCCACGAGATCCACAGCGTCGATGCCGTGACGACCGCCGAGCTTCGCGAGCCGTTGAGCGACGCGCAGGTCGAGGCGGTTCGCGCGGCCCTGGCGGGCGGCGGCGTCGCCTAAGGACTCCCGCCGGTTTCCGTATACTCGCTCGCGCGGGCCTTCGTCCCGCGCCCGCCCAGCGGGCTCCCGTTTTCGAGGAGGTACGGATGGCAGACCTGATCGCGATCGGCTACGACGACATGACCACGGCGGAGCTGGCCATGGCGGAGGTCCAGAGCATGCAGCAGGAGCTCGTGATCGAAGCCGACGCCGTCGCCGCGATCGTGCGCGACGAATCCGGCAAGCTCAAGACGATCACGAACCAGCACATGGTCGGCGCAGGCGCCACGTGGGGCATGTTCTGGGGTTTCCTGTTCGGCATCTTGTTCTTCGTCCCGTTCTTCGGGATGGCGTTCGGCCTCGGGATGGGCGCCATCATGGGGAAGATCGAGAAGGGCGGCGTGGACAAGGGCTTCCAGGAGCAGGTGCGCGAGAAGCTGAAGCCGGGCACCTCTGCCTTGTTCATCGTCTTCGAGAAGATGACGACGGACAAGGCCCTCGCGGCGCTCTCCAAGTTCGGAGGCACGGTCATGAAGACGTCGCTGTCCGACGAGGCGACGGCCGACATCCAGAAGGAGCTGCACGGCGAGCCGGCCGCTTCCTGAAGACGGTTCGACACGATCGATCGCACGCAGGCCCGCCGGAAGGCGGGCCTGCTGCGTTGGAGCGCCGCTAGTGACGGCTCTCGCGCATGAGGCCGTAGATCGCGTACCCGAGCAAGGCGATCCCGGGCGCCAGCAGGATGAGCCCGTACACCAGGCTCGCCCCCGCCATGACCACCCCCAGGACCGCGATGATCGGCCAGGCGCTCATGAGCGGGAACGAACCCACGACCTCTCCGGCGCTGGCGCTCGGGTCGGCCTCGGGTTCGTCCTCGGCGAGGTGAGCGCTCACGAGCCCGCGTCGCCACATCCACAACGCGACGATCATCGGCATGAGCCCGAAGAACCACAGCAGGACGGCGCCGGTGGCCTCGTACGTGAGGAACCAGTAGAGGGTGCCCACGCCGAGCCCGAACCCGCTGATCACCCAGAGGAGCCGCGAGATCGTCCTCATCGTGGCGCCCCTGGATGCCGCATGTCGTAGGCCGGGCGCTCGGATCGGATGCGCGGCAGGGATGTGAAGTTGCGCTCGGGGGGTGGCGAGGACGTGGCCCACTCGAGCGAGTAGCCGCCCCACGGATCGTCGCCGGCCGCCACGGGGTGCCGCCGGGAGGCCCAGAGGTCGTAGAGGAAGACCAGGACCCCGAGCGTGAGGACACCCGCGCCGACGCTCGAGACGAGGTTGGGCGTGTCGAACCCCAGCCCGCCGGCGTAGTCGACGATGCGCCGCGGCATCCCTCGCATCCCCAGGATGAACTGCGGCCAGAAGGTGAGGTTGAACCCCAAGAAGAGCAACGCGAACACGACGCGCCCCAGCCGTTCGGAAAGCATGCGACCTGTCATCTTCGGGTGCCAGAAGTAGATGGCCGCGAAGAGGCCGAAGACCGCGCCGCCCATCATCGTGTAGTGGAAGTGGGCCACGAGGAAGTACGAGTCCGCCACCTGGAAGTCGATCGGGGGGCTCGCGAGCATCACGCCTGTCACGCCGCCGATCAGGAAATTCAGCAGGAAGCCCATGCTGAACAGCATCGGAACAGCCATCCGGATCTTGCCCTGCCACATCGAGCCGATCCAATTGAAGAACTTGATGCCGGTGGGGACCGCGATCAACAGGCTCATCGCGCTGAAGAACGGATTGTCGACCGCACCCGTCGTGAACATGTGATGCGCCCAGACGCCGGTCGACAACGCCCCGATCGCGAGGGTGGCGAGCACGAACCCCGTGTAGCCGAACAACGGCTTGCGGCTGAAGACCGGGATGATCTCGGTGACCACCCCGAAGGTGGGAAGGATCAGGATGTAGACCTCCGGGTGCCCCAGGAACCAGAAGAGATGCTGATAGATCACCGGGTCCCCGCCCCCGAAGGGATCGAACGCGTGGCCCCCGAGGCGCCGGTCGATCAGCAGCAGCGCGAAGGCGGCCACAGCCGGCGGGAACGCGACGAGGCCCAGGAGGGCCGTTACCACCATGTTCCACGTGAAGATCGGGAGGCGCCACATCGTCATCCCGGGGGCCCGGAGCAAGAAGACCGTCGTGAGGATGTTGACGCCCGTGAGCAGGGTCGCGACGGCGACCAGCGCGATGCCGAGGATCCACAGGTCGGGGCCCACCCCCGGCGACATCCGCGCTTCAGACAGCGGCGTGTACGCGGTCCATCCCATGGCGGCGCCCCCACCCGCCGACGCGAATCCTGACAGGAGCACGAGGAGCCCGCCACCGGCGAAGAACCAATACGACAGCGCGTTCAGCCGGGGGAACGCCATGTCGGGTGCCCCCACCTGCAGGGGGATCAGGTAGTTGGCGAGCCCCGACCCGAACGGGGCGACGAACAGGAAGATCATGACCGTTCCGTGGATCGTGAACAGTGTGTTGTACGTCTGCGTGCTGACCAGCTGGCGGCCCGGTTCGGCGAGCTCCGTGCGCATCGTATCGGCGAGCGCCCCGCCGACCAGGAAGAACGCGAACGCCGTGACGCAGTACATGATGCCGATCTTCTTGTGGTCGGTCGTGGTGAGCCAGGCGACGGGGCCGTGGCGCTCCGGCTCCATCGGCGCCTGGGGGGCGGGCGAGCGTTCGACCAGGGTGCTCATGGCGTCGGCGCCTCGGAGGGTCGGTCCGCGAGCCACGCGTCGAACGACGCCGGGTCGGTCACCACGACCGTGAAGGTCATGTACGCGTGGTTGAGTCCGCAGAACTCCGCGCATACGCCGTGGTAGCTCCCCTCGTCGGTGGGGGTGAGGTCGAACTCCGTGGTCCGCCCCGGGATGGCGTCGCGCTTGAACAAGAAGCCGGGGACCCAGAACGCGTGGATCACATCGTTCGAGGTGAGCACGACCCGCGTCGTGCGCCCGCGCGGCAGCTCGATCGTGGGCCCGGCGACACCCTGCCCGCTTGGATCGCTCACCACGGTGGGGCCGTCGTCGCCGTAGGTGAATCGCCAACCCCACGCGTAGGCCTCCGCGTGCAACGTCACCGCCGGATCCGGAACCAGTCTCTCCACCCGTCGCTCGCCGCGGAACGAGACGGCGAACAGGCCCACCACGATGACGATCGGGATCACGGTGTAGACGACCTCGAGGGGGACGTTCAGATGGAACTGACGACCGAGAGCCGCCGGATCGTCGGTCCGGCGTCGCCGGTAGCGGATCAACGACCAGGCGATCAATCCGTACACGAGTGCCGCAACCACGATGCCCGCGATCATGAAGATCTGCCAGAGCTTGAAGATCTCCTGTCCTTGTTCCGTCCCGCCCCGGGGCATGCCGAACGACGAGGAGCACCCGGTCGCGGTCGCCACCAGGACGCTCGAGGCCGCGAGCCGGACGCGCAGTCGACTCATGGCGCCCCCGGTCCCGCGTCGGCGGCGCGCTCGGCGCGCTCGTCCGAGGCGGACGGCGGGTCTGCCCGCTCTTCGAATCCTCCCGCGGCGGTCCGAGCGAACGTGACCCGGGAGGGCGCGCGGATCGGCCGTGTCCCCTTGCGTCGCAGGTCACGGCAGATCCGGAACGTCACGAACCCCGCGACCGGCGGCAGGACGAAGACGAAGAGCTTGAGCCACGTATTGAGCCTGTCCACCTCGACCTGGAGGTACTTCGCCAAGACGTCGTTGCTGCCCGCGAGCATCAGCACCACGAACCACGTGATCCCTGCCGCGCCCAGGGCGCTGCGCAGCGGGGCCTCGCGGGGTCGTTGCGCGAAGTTGTGCACGCCGTGGTCCCCAGCGACGCGCGCCTCCAGCGACGGCCACAGCGCCAGGATCGTGAAGACGATCCCCGGCAACACCACGGCCGGGAAGAACAGGTTGCCCACCGTGTGCCCGAAGAGATGCAGCTCCCAATTCGGCCACAGCCGCAGGATGCCCTCGAGCCACCCGGCGTAGAAGTCGGGCTGGGCCGGGGAGGGAGCCTCGTAGGGTACGAACCCGCCGTAGAGCCAGATCGGATTGATCTGGAAGAGCCCGCCGAGCAGCGCCACGACGGCCCACGTGAAGAGCGCCACGGCGGCGCTCTTGAGCGCGAACCGCGGCCACACGGGCGTGCCCGTCACCGTGTCCTCGGTCTTTCCGGGACCGCGATGCTGCGTGTGGGTCTGGTGCCACACGAGCGTGAGATGGGCGCCGAGCAAGGTGAGGAGCAGGAGCGGGATCAGCAGCACGTGCAAGATGAAGAGGCGCGGGATGAGCTCCGAGGCCGGGAACTCGCCCCCGAAGAAGAGGAACGCGAGCCAGGTACCCGCGAACGGGATCGACAGGACGGCCGAGTAGATGATGCGCAGGCCGGTGCCGGAGAGAAGATCGTCGGGCAGGGAGTAGCCGGTGAACCCGGCCGCGATCCCACCCACGAGGAGCGCGACGCCGATCGCCCAGGTGATCTCGCGCGGCTTCCGGAAGGCGCCGGTGAAGAACACCCGAACGAGGTGTGCCACCATCGACCACATGAACACCAGTGCCGCCCAGTGGTGCATCTGGCGCATCACGAGCCCCGAGCGCACCTCGAACGAGATCCGCAGCACCGAGTCGTAGGCCTGCGAGACGCTCTGGCCCTGCAGCGGCGCGTAGGGACCGCGGTACGTGGTGGGCGCGGAGGACGCGACGTAGAAGAAGGTCAGGAAGATGCCGGTAAGGATCAACAAGACGAAGGCGTAGAGGGTGACCTCGCCGAGGAGGAACGACCAGTCGGTCGGGAACGCCTTCCGCAGGCTCTGCCGCAGGAACGATGTCCCGTCCAGGCGCTCGTCCAGCTCCTGCACGGCGCGCCTGAGCATCACGACTCGTCCCAGAAGCTCGGGCCCACGGGGCGGTCGAAGTCGCCGGTGGCCTCAAGCACGCCGTCGACCCCCACCACGATCGGGAGCTGGGGGAGCGGCTTCGGCGCGGGTCCGTATACGGGCTTCGCCCCGTCCAGCACGTCGAAGGTCGATTGGTGGCACGGACACCGGAGCTGATGCTCCTCGGCCAGGTAGAGACCGAGCGGGCAACCGGCATGGGTGCAGATCTTCGAGTACGCAACGAGCCCTTCGGGCGCCCCCGCCATCCCGGTGGGCGAGAGGCGGAGCAGGCCCGGCGCCACGCGGATCAACACGGCCTGCGAGTCGGCCGAACCCGCGGATCCCTCCGGAAACACCGTGATGAACGAGTCGGTCTCAAGCGTCGCATCGGTGACCAGGTCGCCCTGGGCCGTGACGAGCCTCGCACCCGGTGTCCACCGCGTGGACTCGAGCGAATCGCCGGGCGCCCGACCGAGCGATCGGATCGGAAACAACGCGGCGAATCCCAGCGCCGCGCCGGCCGCCACCAACATCCGGAAGAGGAACCGCCGCCGCCGTATCTCCTCGAGGCCCGTCTCCATCGTGTCGGCCGCACTATCGAGTTCGGCGTCCGTCGGGGCGGGCTGATGGCGCGGCTGAGTCTCGTCGGGGAGGTGGTCCATGAGCCGCTTCGCCCAGACGGCCAGGCCGGCCCCGATCCCGCCGAGTGCGACGGCCAGCAGCGTCCCCTCCACCTGGGTCTGCCCGCCCGCTGCGTAGAGGATGATGAGACCCACGGCGGCGAGGAACGACAGCGCGAAGCACGCGCCGATCGCGCGTTCGGCAGGGCGCCGAGGTGCCGGGGAGCTCACGTCTTCGATCCCGTCAGTCTGATCGCGAGCAGCATCAGCCCGAGGCCTACCACGGCGGCGACGAGTCCCTCCGCCACGGCTCCGACGCGGCCGAGCTGGAGCCCGCCCTCGTCGCCGTGATCGCGCAACCAGAGCAGGTAGCGGGCGATCGCGTTGACGTCGGACCCCGACAGCGTGTGTTCGCTGAACGGCGGCATCACCCCGGGACCGACGCGGATCGCCTCGCCGATCTGGGTGGCGTCCGCCGGGTTCAGGGGCGGCGCGATCTGGCCGCCTCCCACCGAGTCGCCCGAGGCCCCCGCGCCGTGACAGGCGGCGCAGTTCGCGAGGAACAGGGCGGCGCCCGTGGGCAGGTCGCCTTCGTTCGGGCGAACGTCGGGGATCGCCGGTCCGCCCGAAGCGATCGACGCGACGTACGCGATGATCGCATCCATCTGCTCGCGCGTGAATGTGACGCGCTGACGAGCGGGTTCGACGCCCGGGTTCGACAGCGGCATGCGACCGGTGCTCAGCATGAAATCAACGGCGGCAGGCCCGACGCCTTGCAGGGTCGGCCCGTTCTGCGTGCCCTGCGCGTTCAGCCCATGGCAGGTCGAGCAGCTCGCCTCGAACAAGCGTTGCCCCTGACGAAGTTGATCGGTGTCGGCCCGGCTGGGTGCCGGCCGGAAGGACCAGGCGATCTGACCGGCGATCGCGAGCAGGAGCCCGACGCGCAGGATCCTCGACAGCACGCGGGCCTCGGTGCGGGCGCTCACGCTGCCACCGGCTCCTTCGCCATCATCGGAGGACGAACAGGGTCAGGAACAGCGCGATCCACACGCCGTCCACGAAGTGCCAGTAGTAGGCGGCGGCATGCATCCCGTCCAGGTGACCGCCGTGATACGCCCCCTGGGCCAGGCGCCCCAGCACGACGAGCATCAGCACCACGCCTGCGGCGACGTGCAGCCCGTGGATGCCCGTCATCGCGTAGTACATCGTGCCGTACGCGTGGGTGGAGACCGAGAAGTCGAGCGTGAGCCAGTCGTAGAGCTCGACGCCGAGGAACGCGATGCCCAACGCCATCGTGCCCACGACCCATCGGCGAAGAACCTCGAGACGGCCCCGTTCTGCCGCGACCACCCCGGCATGGAAGGTGACGCTCGAAACGAGCAGGAGGACCGTGCCGATGGCACCGAGCAGGACGTCCACGTGCACGTCGGCCGGCGGCCATGGGGAGGTCTCGGAACGGAGCCCGAAGTAGGCGGCGAACAGGCCGCCGAACAGCAACAGCTCCGAGGCGAGGAAGACGACGGTACCGAAGAGCACGGGCGAGACCCGGTGCGCTTCGGAGCGGGCGGCGGCCGACGTCTGCACCATCCTCCACAGTTCTAGCACGGCTACGCCGTCGGTGCGGCGCCGGGTGCGGCCCGTCGTTGCCGCGCGCCTTCAGCCTCGGTCGACCTGGCAGGATGGTGCCGTGGTCATGGTCGCGCCACCTTCGGGTGGGGCGGGGGCGATCCTCGCCCGTTGGGTGTTCGAACCGTTCGCCGTGCTCGCGCTCGCGGCGGCCGGTTCGGCGTACGCGGCCGGCATGATCAGGGTCCGCAGGTCAGGGGGCACCATGCCCCGGGGTGCGGCCGTTGCGTTCTTCGCCGGGCTGGCCGCGGTCGCGGCGGCCCTGCTCTCGCCTGTGGACGCCTACGCCGACGTCTCGTTCTCCGTTCACATGGTCCAGCACCTGATCCTCACGATGCTCGCGCCGCCACTGCTCGCCCTTGGCTCGCCGATCACCTTGGCTCTGCGGACCGCTCCGCCCCGCGCAGCGCGCGCCGTCAGCGCGTTCCTGCGCAGCGGCGCGGGGACGCTCCTCGCGCGTCCCGTCGTTGGGTGGCTGCTCTTCGTGGGGGTGTCCTACGCCGTCCATCTTTCGCCGCTGTTCGACGCCGCCCTCCGTTCGAACGGGGTCCATGCCTTCGAGCATGCGCTGTGGCTGAGCGTTGCCCTCGTGTATTGGTGGCCGATGGTGGGTCGGGACCCGTCGCCCCACCCGGTGTCCTATCCCGTCCGGCTGCTGTCGCTCTTCCTCGCCATGCCCGCCATGGCGTTCCTGGCGGTCGCGATCTACTCGGCCTCGGCGCCCCTGTATGCCTCCTACGCATCCCTTCCCGCCCCGTGGGGACCGGCGGCTCTTTCCAGTCAGCGCGATGCCGCGGTGACGATGTGGCTGGTGGGCAGCCTCGGCTTCGTGCTCGCGATGTTGATCGAGGCCGCGGCCTGGAAGCGCGACGAGGATGCACGCCAGCAGCGCCTCGAGGCTCGCGAGGATGCGGCGACCGAGCGGGGTTGAATGCGGCGGGCCGGCCCTCGCCGGTCGCGAGATCGGCGCCGGGCCGCGGCGCCCGTCGAAAGGATGCCTCGTGGCGCAGATGCCGGATGACGCCGCGGAGACCCTGAGGACGCTCGGCCGGTCGTGGGGATGGATCTTGTTCTTCGGGATCGCGACGTTCCTGCTGGGTATCCTCGTCGTGGCCGACCCGGGCGGTACCGTCGCGTTCGTCGCCATCGTCATCGGTCTGCAGTTCGTGCTGGCGGGTATCTTCCGCCTGGTGGCGAGCCTCACGCACGAAGGCGAGGGGCATCGGATCTGGTGGATCTTGCTGGGGATCGTATCCATCGCGCTGGGGGCGTTCCTCCTGCGGCACCTCAACTTCACGATCGCCCTGCTGCCCGTGATCGTCGGCATCTTCTGGATCGTCCAGGGCGTTATGGAGTTCTTCGGGGCCTTGGAGAACCGGGCCATGCCCGCCCGCGGCTGGACCATGTTCATGGGCCTCGTCGGCCTGATCGCCGGGATCGTCGTCGTCGCTTGGCCCATCACATCGATCACCGTGTTGGCGTGGGTCCTGGGGATCTGGATGGTTGTCTACGGGCTGTTGGCGATCATCAGCGCCTTCGAGGTCAGGAAGCTGGCCGCGCGAGCCTGAGGTGCGCGGATCCCGTCACGGACGAGGGCCCAGCACCGCGACGGCGTCCACCGTGTAGCCGGCGGCTCGCAGGTGGGCTGCCCCTCCGCGGTCGATGGCGAGGATGATGCCGCGCACGTCGGCGCCCGCGCTCGCGAGGACGTCGGCCGCGCGTTGCACCTGACGCCCCGTCGTGCTCACGTCCTCGATCAACACGGTGCGGGCGCTCGCGCGAACAGCGCCCTCGACCTGAGCTCGGGTCCCGTAGGCCTTGGCCTCCTTGCGCACGACGGCGACGGGCAGGTCGGACGCCAACGACACGGCGGCCACGAGGAGCATGGCCGCCCCTTCCGGCGCCCCGAGGAGCTGCGTCTGAGGGGGGAGCATGCCGGCGACCTCGGTCGCGAGATCGCGGAGCAGGTCCGGACGCGTGAGGAACCGGAACTTGTCGAAATAGACGGACGAGCGCTTGCCACTGGAGAGGACGAAGTCCCCGTGCAACTCGGAGGCGGCCACCAGCCGGCCCACGAGTTCGTCGTTCATGGCCGGGTAGCATACGGAACAGATGGGTTGGTACGGGGCGGTCGGACGGCGCGCATTCTTCGCGATCCCCCCGGAATCGGCGCATCGCGCGGCCGGCGCCCTCCTGGCGCTCCCGCTTCCCTGGGAACGGCTCGGCGGCGCCGATCGAGATCCCGCCCTCGCAACGACTTTGGCCGGGGTGAGCCTGCGCAACCCGATCGGGCTTGCGGCGGGCTTCGACAAGACCCTGCGCCACCTCCACGCGCTGGGCGCGCTCGGTTTCGGCTACGTGGTGGGCGGCACGATCACACGGGCCGCGCGCGCCGGGAACGCGCGGCCACGCATCGCCCGATCGCCCTCCAGCCGTTCTTTGACCAACGCCATGGGCCTGCCCAATCCAGGTGCGGAACCCGCAGCTGCGAACCTCTCCCGTTCGCCGACCGGGCCGGCGCCGCGCTTCGTGAGCCTCGCCGACGAGGACGTGGCGGATGCCGTCGCATCCCTTGAGCTTCTGGCGCCGTTGGCGGACGGGATCGAGTTGAACGCCAGCTGTCCCAACGTCGCGTGGGGTCGCGACGGGGATCAAGAAGCTCACGTGCGGGCGCTCGTCGTCGCGTTCGTGGCCCGGACCGACCGGCCCGTGTTCGTGAAGCTGCCGCCCTTTCGGACGCAGACGGAGCGCGAGGCAGTACTGGCCCTGGCACACGTGGCCCAGGAGGCCGGCGCGCAGGGGGTGACCTGCGCGAACACGAGACCCGTGGTGGACGCTCGGCTGGCGTCGGGAGAGGGAGGACTCTCGGGGCGTGGGCTGTGGGGTCATACCGTGGATCAGGTTGCCGCCCTACGTGAGGCCGCAGGTCCCGACCTTGCCCTGAACGCGTGCGGGGGGATCTTCACTGCCGATGACGTTGCGGCGTGCCTCGAGGCGGGGGCGAGCACGGTGCAGATCTACGCTGCCTTGATCTACGAAGGGCCAGGGGTGGTGGGCGGGCTCACCCGAGGACTCGCCGAACGCCGGAGGGCCGGTGGGCTCACCCTTGAGGGCAACGCCGGAACGGCGCAGTCGACCTGAGGCTTCGCGCCGCGAGGTTGTGTTGCTCCGCCCGCCGCGTGCGGTCAAGATGAGCGCGCGTTTGTTGAGGGACGAGGGGAGCCTGCGTGTCCGGACCTTCCGGAGCATTGATGGATGCCGCCCGCGTGGGCACCTCCGCCGTGCGACTGGAGGGCGTCGTCAAGCGGTTCGGCGACTTCACCGCCGTGGACGGTGTGGACCTGGACGTGCGCGAAGGCGAGTTCTTCTCCCTGCTCGGACCGTCGGGGTCGGGCAAGACCACCTGTCTGCGCATGATCGCCGGGTTCGAACAGCCCACCGATGGGCGGATCCTGCTCGGGGGCGAGGACGTGGCGCGGTCGGCTCCCTACCAGCGCGACGTGAACACCGTGTTCCAGGACTACGCGCTCTTCCCCCACATGACCGTGGCGCAGAACGTCGAGTACGGACTCCGTGTGCGGAAGGTCGATCGCGAAGAGCGCCGGCACCGCGCCGCCGAGGCGCTCGCGATGGTCCGGCTCGAGCCGTTCGGGGACCGCAAGCCGGGACAGCTCTCGGGCGGCCAGCGTCAGCGCGTGGCGCTTGCGCGCGCGCTCGTCAACCGTCCTAGGGTGCTCCTACTCGATGAGCCGCTGGGTGCCCTCGACCTGAAGCTCCGTCAGCAGATGCAGATCGAGCTGAAGGAGATCCAGGAGGAGGTCCGGCTCACGTTCGTGTACGTGACGCACGATCAGGAAGAGGCGCTCACCATGAGCGATCGTCTCGCGGTGTTCAATCGGGGACGCGTCGAGCAGGTGGGCACCCCCGCCGAGGTGTATGAGACCCCCGCCACCGGATTCGTCGCGGGATTCGTCGGCGTATCGAACGTGCTGGAGGGCGATCCCGCCCGCGACATCACGGGCGACGAGCGCTCTATCACGATCAGGCCGGAGAAGATCGCCATGGTGGAGCTCGATCGTCCGGCCGAGGCGGGGGAATGCACCGCTACCGGGCACGTGCGAGAGGTGATCTACCTGGGCGCCTTCACCCGCTACGTCGTTACGCTCGACCCAGGGGGCGAGCTGGTGGTGATGCAACAGAACCTGTCGACCTCCTCCATGGAGGCCCTCCAGGTGAAGGGGCGTCCCGTGCGTCTGGCATGGCAACGCAGCAACAACCGGCCGGTCCAGGCGGCCGCCGGGGCTCTCGAGGGATCGGCGGACCAAGAGGAGGAACACGGATGAAGCACGTGGGTCGATGCATGGCTCTGTTCGGCGTCTTGGCGATCGCGGCCGCGGCATGCGGCAGCAACGACAACGGGGGAGGAGGGGGAGGCGCCGCCTCGAGCGCATCGGGGGGAGGGGCGGTCAGCTCGATCGGCCCGACGGAGGGTCAGCTGAACCTCATCGCTTGGCCCGGCTATACCCAGAAGTCTTGGGTGAAGCCCTTCGAGGATCAGAGCGGCTGTAAGGTCACCGTCAAGTACGGGAACACGTCGGACGAGATGGTGCAGCTGATGCGCCAGAGCGGCGGTACGGCCTACGACGGAGTCTCGGCCTCGGGCGACGCCACCAACCGGCTCATCGCGGCCGGCGACGTTGCCGCGGTCGACGTGAACACCCTTTTCCCGGAGTACGCCGACGTCATGCAGTCGCTGCAGGAACCGGCGCACAACACGGTCGACGGTGTGCACTACGGCGTGCCGTACATGTGGGGACCGAACATCCTCATGTTCAACACCGACATGGTGAAGCCCGCGCCAACGAGCTGGAGCTCGGTCTTCGAGACCTCAGCCAACCCCTATGCCGGGAAGGTGACCGCCTACGAGAGTCCGATCTACATCGCGGACGCGGCCCTCTACCTGAAGGCCACCCAGCCCGACCTCGGCATCACCGACCCGTACGAGCTGACCCAAGATCAGCTCACGGCCGCCACCGACCTGCTGAAGCAACAGGCGGGCATGATCAAGAAGTATTGGTCGGTCTACACGGACGAGATCGATGGGTTCGAGGCCGGCGACATGGTCATCGGGACCGCTTGGCCCGTGAACCAATCGATCCTCGTCAGCGACGGCAAGGTGCCGGTCTCCTCCGTTATCCCCAAGGAAGGCGTTACCGGCTGGGCCGACACGTGGATGATGTCCAGCCACGCGATGCACCCGAACTGCATGCTGAAGTGGATGGAATACACGCTGCAGCCCGACGTGCAGACCCAGGTGGCCGAGTACTACGGCGCCACACCCTCGAACACCAAGTCATGTGCCCAGCTGAACAAGGACCTGGGGGCCGACGCCAAGAACTATCACTGCGGCGACGATGCGTTCCTTTCGCAGGTGGCCCTGTGGAAGACCCCGCTGTCGGAGTGCGGCGACGACCGCGGGGCGACCTGCACGGATTACTCGACGTGGACCAACGCGTGGACAGAGGTCCGCGGCCAGGGATGACGCCGCTGAGGACGTGGGCCAGGCATCACCGGGCCCACGTCCGGTCCGCTGAACGATGACGAACGTCCCTGCCGCCCGCGCGACGCCGCCCCCGGAAGGGAGCGGACGGCGTGCCTCGGCATGGCTCCACGGCCATCGACGCGTGAAGCTCGGGCTCACCCTCGGCCCGACGCTCACCTGGATGATCGTGGTCTATCTCGCCTCCTTGGTGCTGTTGCTTATCACGTCATTCTGGAGCCTCAACGAGCTCACGTCCCAGATCGAACGGATCTGGACGCTCAAGAACTTCCAGACGCTCTGGAGCACGCCCGTCTACCGCACGATCACGATCCGGTCGGTCGGCATGGCGGCCGCGGTCACGCTCACCGACCTCGTCCTCGCGTTCCCGATCGCGTATCTCATCGCCAGGATGGCCAGGCCGCGGATGCGCCCCCTGCTGCTGCTGGCCGTGGTGATGCCCCTGTGGTCGAACTACCTGGTCCGCGTGTTCGCATGGAAGATCATCACGTCGGGCAACGGTCCGCTGCACTCGCTCCTGGGTCTGGTGGGGATCGATCACAGCATCTCCGCCAGCAACATCGCCGTGTGGCTCACGTTCTCCTATCTCTGGTTGCCGTTCGCGATCCTTCCCATCTTCGGGGCGCTCGAACGGGTGCCCGATTCACTCCTGGAGGCGTCGAGCGATCTGGGGGCCCGCGGCGGGCTCACGTTCCGCCGTGTCATCGTTCCGCTTGTCTTCCCCGGGATGGTGGCGGCGACGATCTTCACGTTCTCCCTCACCCTGGGTGATTACATCGCGCCGATCCTGGTCGGCAAGGCGTTCTTCATCGGCAACGCCATCTACAACCTCGCGGGGGTCGCCCAGAACCTTCCGCTGGCAGCGGCGTTCGCGATCGTGCCGATCGTGATCATGGGCGCGTACCTCGTCGTGGCGCGCAAGCTCGGGGCGTTCGAGGCGATCTGATGGAATCCCGCTGGGTGCGCGTGGTGATCAAGCTGGGAGCGGGGTTCACGTTGCTATTCCTCTACGTCCCGCTGGTCATCCTGGCGCTGTACGCGTTCAGCAAGGGCATCTCGCGGGCCTGGCCGCCGGACCTCGGAACGTTCGAATGGTTCCGGACCGCGTGGGAGGACGACAGCCTGCGCCAGGCGATCTGGCACTCGCTCGCAGCGGCGACCGGCGCGACCGCCTTGGCCCTCGTCCTCGGGTCTCTCGCCGCGTTCGCGGTGCATCGATTCGCGTTCTTCGGACGCGACACCATCTCGTTCGTCCTCGTGCTGCCGATCGCCCTGCCCGGCATCGTGACGGCCATCGCGCTGTCGTCATCCATCAACTATGCGGGCATCCCGCTCGGGCTCACGACCATCATCTTGGGACATGCGACGTTCTGCGTCGTCGTGGTGTTCAACAACGTGATCGCGCGCCTGCGCCGCTCCCCGACCTCACTCATCGAGGCCTCCATGGACCTCGGTGGCGATGGGTGGCAGACCTTCCGCTTCGTCACGTTCCCGGCCCTGCGCACGGCGCTCGTGGCGGGCGCGCTGCTGGCCTTCGGCCTCTCCTTCGACGAGATCGTCGTCACGAACTTCACCGCCGGCTCCACCCTCACCCTTCCCATCTGGATCTTCAACAATATCCGGCTGCCACGGGTGCAGCCGGTGGTGAACGCCGTCGCGCTCGTGATGATGGTGCTCTCCATCGTCCCGGTATATCTCGCGCAACGGCTCGCGGGAGGCCTGCAGACCACGCGCCCAACCGGCGAGGGACGCGCCGCCACGCCGGCTCGTGTGTCCGCGCTGGAAGAGGCCGGGCCCGGCTGATCCGCTAGAGGTATTGGCCGCCGCGGCTTGGCCCGTCCGGGTTGCCGGGGTTCTCGCCCGAGCCGGGCAGGCCGCGCCGCCGGAGCTCCTCGAACTGCGCCCGCGCGGCCGCCTGCTGGGCGAACATCGCGGCCTGGATGCCGTGGAAGAGCCCTTCGAGCCATCCCACGAGTTGCGCCTGAGCGAGGCGGATTTCGGACTCGGTCGGGACACCTTCCAGCGGCGGGGCCAGCTCCGCGAGCTCCTCCTGCAGGTCGCCGGAGAGCACCTCGGACAGCTCGTTCACCGCCCGCTGATAGATCTCGGCGAGACGCCGCCGGCCCGCCTCGTCGAGGGATGCCTGGCGCGTCTCCTCGAGCAGCTCGCGGACCATGCTCGCGATCCGCAGCAGCTTGGCCGGCTGCGTGATGGCCTCGCCCTGGGCGGGGGTCGCTTCGGCGGCCGCCGCCTCGGTCACAGGCACGGCTTCCACCGTCTCGGTCTGGGAGGCGTCCGGATCCATGCTCATAGAGGCTCCAACCTAGCAGCGGGCTCCGGGTCCTCGGCGCTCACGCCCGGTTGCCGGGAGGGCCGAGGTTGCGGATGAACAGCGCCTCCGCCAACGCAAGGTGCTCCAGGTCGGCGAGGTCCACGCTCTCGTCCAGGGAGTGCCAGTTGGACTTCTCGTCGCCCGCGCCCCAGATCAGCACCGCGATACCGGGGAACGTCTCCGCGAGCAGGGGCACGAGCGGGATCGAGCCCCCGCTGCCGTGCTCCTCGACGGCCGCGCCGAAGGCCTCGGCGAGCGCTTCCTTCGCGGCCGTGTACGCGGGCGTCGAGGTGTCGACCATGTATCCCATCCCCGCTTCCGCATCTCCGCCGAAGTCGACGTGCACGCCCCAAGGCGCCGCCGCCCGGAGATGGGCGAGCAACCTCCCGCGTGCGGCGACCGGGTCGTCGTCGGGCGCGAGGCGAAGGGACACGCGGGCGCGCGCCGTCGGCACGAGCTGATTCGACGACTCGGCGACGCGGGGCGCGTCGAACCCGAGTACGGCAACCGCCGGCTTGGACAGGAGCCGGTCGGCGATCGGCCCAGTGCCGAGCAGCTCTACGTCGTCGTACATCCCCGAATCGCGGCGGATCTCCTCCTCCGTGACCGCCGCGCCCTGCCAAGCGAACGAGCGGAGGCCCTCGATCGCGACCTCGCCGGCGTCGTCGTGGAGCGATGCGATGATCCGGGCGAGCGCGGTGATCGCATCGGGGACAGGGCCGCCGTAGGAGCCGCTGTGGAGCGCGATCGGCATCACGGTCACGGAGATCGTGCAGTCCGTGACCCCGCGCACGCTGGTATCGATCGTCGGCACGCCGGTGCGCACGTTGCCACCGTCAGCGATCACGGCGATGTCGGCGCGCAGGAGGTCCGCGTGGCCGCGAACCAGCTCGGGCAGGTGCTCCGTGGTGCACTCCTCCTCACCCTCGATCAGGAGCTTCACGGTGACCGGAGGTGCGGCATCTTCGTGAACGCCGAGCGCGCGCAGGGCCGCGGCATGCACGGCGATGCCGCTCTTGTCGTCGGCCGAACCGCGCCCGTACATGCGTCCGTCGCGGATGTCCGGCTGGAACGGTGGCGTCGTCCAGGCGGATGCGTCGCCCTCGGGCTGCACGTCATGGTGGGCGTAGAGCAGAAGCGTGGGCGCCCCCAGCGGGCCCGCGATCGCCCCGAACACCGCAGGATGCCCGCCGTCGAGCTCGATGAGTCGGGCGTCCGCGACGCCTGACTCGACGAGGATGTCGCGCGCCCGGTCGGCCGACGCGCGCACGTTAGCCGGGTCGTAGCCCGCGTGACCGACGGAGGGGATCGCCACGAGCCGTGCGAGGTCGTCGACGGTCTGCGGCATGCCGTCGGCGACGCGGCGGCGGAGGGCATGGGCGTCCATGGCTGCGAGCCAGCCTAACCGCCAGCGCGCCTAGGGCGAGAGCCGCTCGATCCGCCAGGGATCACCCGGGGCCGATCCCGCCGTGAATCGGAACCGATCGTGCAAGCGATGACGTCGACCCTGCCAGAACTCGATCGCCTCCGGTGACACGAGGAACCCACCCCAGTGGGGGGGTCGCGGGACCGCGCCGGGGTATCGCGCCTCCCCCTCGGCCAGCCGGGCCTCGAGCTCATCGCGACCGGTGAGGACCTCGCTCTGATGCGATGCCCACGCCCCGAGCTGTGCGTCACGCGGGCGGGTGGCGAAGTAGGCGTCGGAGGCCTCGGCCGAGCTCCTGATCACTGAGCCGGTCACGTTGACCTGGCGATCCAGCTCCTTCCAGAGGAATACGAGCCCGGCGTGCGGGTTGTCGGCCAGCTGTCGGCCCTTGCGACTGCGGTAGTTCGTGAAGAACTCGAAGCCCCGTTCGTCCACGCCGCGGAGCAGGACGTGACGAACCGACGGCCTCCCGTCCGCGTCGGCGGTGGCGACCGCCATGGCGTTGGGGAGCGGTACCCCGGCCCCCTCGGCGTCGGCGAGCCATCGACCGAACAGCTCGATCGGATCGGCGAGGAGGTCGGAACGGTCGAGGGGCCGATCCTCGTGGAATCCGGATGGCGCTCGCATCGTCCTGGGATCCGTCATCGAGGCCCATCGTACGGCCCGCGGTATCGCTCGTGCCCCCGGCAGGATTCGAAAAGGTACCCGCGGGTGGAAGGGCATGTGATCCGTCCGGGTGCTCGTCACGCGAGCTTCGACGCGAGCGTTGTCGGACAGACATTCCTCCCGGAGCGCGTCGAGGCCGAGAACGGATCGCCGGCCTCGCCCACAGCCGAGCGGTGATCGATCCCTCACCCGCCGGATGGATAGGCTGCCAGCGGTTTCACCGGTCGCTGGCGCTTCGAAGGACAAGGAGGCTCACGTGCAGGCCGACGAGATCCGCTTTCTGTTCGCGTATGACCGCTGGGCCACGCGGCAGGTGCTGGCGGTCCTCGATGGCCTGGATCCGGCCGTGTGGTCTCGAACGCACGATGTCGGTGAGCGTGGCCTTGGCGGCATCCTTGTCCATCACCTCGGCGCCTCCCAACGCTGGCGCATCAGCTTCGAGACACAGGGCTCCGACGAAGGACCGGAGCCGGAACTCGAGCCGTTGCCGACGATCGACGAGCTGCGTGAACGCTGGGAGGCCGAGTGGGCCGCGGACGACGCCTGGCTGCCGACCCTGACGGACGGCTTCGTCCGATACGTGCACGACGGGGCACCCGTTTGGCAGATGCTGGTGCACGTCGTCAACCACGGGACTCAGCACCGAGCAGAGGCGGCGGCCCTCCTCACGGCCGAGGATAGGTCCCCAGGCGAACTGGACCTGATCAACTACGTCCATAAGCGGGCTGGGGACGGCGGCACAGAGGCCTGAAGCGATGGGTGCTCAGGCTCCTCAGCCGATCACCCTCTCCGAAAGACGCCGGACAGGTTCAGCCGGTCTTCCGGGCACCGATCTTGGACCACCGTTTGGGTCGGTGCCCCCGGCAGGACTCGAACCTGCGCTTCCGGCTCCGGAGGCCGGCACTCTATCCGCTGAGCTACGGGGGCCAGTGGCACCGAGTCTAGCAACGGCTCCCGGTCGGCCAGGCCGGCCCCGGCCGGTATCCTCCAACGCATGACCGAGGGTCCGCGCGTACTGCTCGTCGACGACGATCCCGCCATGCTCCGGCTGCTCCAGGTGAACTTCCGGCTGGAGGGCTTCCGGGTGGAGACCGCCTCTCGGGGCGACGAGGCGGTCGTCCAGGCGCTCGCGGACCCTCCCGATGCCCTCATCCTCGACGTCATGATGCCGGGCCTCGACGGCTACCAGGTCGCGGCCCGGCTCCGCCAAGACCCGTCGTTCGCCGAGGTGCCTATCGTCTTCCTGACCGCGCGCGTGATGGAGGAGGATCGCGCGCAGGGAGAGGCATTCGGCGCCGACTACCTGACGAAGCCGTTCGATCCGGCGGAGCTGATCGGGACGGTGCGTCGCCGGCTGGCGGGCGAGAGCGACCGAGCGTGAGCATCGAGCAGGAGCTGACCGACTGGCTCCGCGCCGGCCTGTCGGCGGCGGCGCCACGGATCGGCATGGAGCCGGGGGACCTCCCCGCGCCCCAGCTGCTCGCCCCCAAGCGGAAGGACCAGGGGGACTTCGCCACGAACGTGGCCATGGCGATCGCGCCGTCGGCGGGCAAGCCAGCGCGCGAGATCGCGCAGGCGTTGGCCGACGCCCTCGCGCCGGCCCCCTTCGTGAAGAGGGTGGAGATCGCCGGGCCCGGCTTCCTGAACGTGTTCACCACCGACGACTGGCTGCATGCGACCGTGCGCTCGATAGCCGAGGCGGGCGCGGACTACGGGCGAGGGGAGCCCAAGGAGGCCCGCGTCCAGGTCGAGTTCGTGAGCTCGAACCCCACGGGTCCCTTGACGATCGGTCATGCGCGCAATGCCGCGATCGGCGATGCGCTGGCCTCCATCCTCGAGCATCAGGGCTGGTCCGTTGAACGGGAGTACTACTTCAACGATGCCGGCGGGCAGGTGGACAAGTTCGGCCGCTCCGTCGAGGCCCGCGTGCTGCAGCTCTCGGGCCGAGAGGCGCACATGCCCGAGGACGGATATCGGGGGGGATACGTCACGGATATCGCCCGCGACATCCTCGCGGCCGAGGGCCCGGGCATCGCGGAGCTGCCGGGGGACGTGCGGCTCGAGCGCCTCCGCGACCTGGGCTCTCTTCGGATCCTTGGGGAGATCAAGGCCACCCTCGAGCGCTTCGGCGTGGCCTTCGACGCCTACCGCTCCGAACACGACCTCGCCGAAGGGGGGAAGATCGCCGAGGCCATCCGGCGGCTCCGAGAGGCCGGGTCCATCTATGAAGCCGAGGGCGCGGTGTGGTTCCGCTCTACGGCGTTCGGCGACGACAAAGATCGCGTGGTCATCCGTTCGAACGGGACGCACACGTACTTCGCGGCCGATTGCGCCTACCTCATCGACAAATTCGGACGCGGGTTCGACCACGTCATCTACGTCTGGGGCGCCGACCACCACGGCGACATCGCCCGCGTGAAGGGGGCCGCACAGGCGCTGGGGTTCGATCCCGAGGCGGTCGAAATCGTGCTCTACCAGTTCGTGGCGTTCTTGCGCGACGGCGAGCCCGTGTCGATGAGCACGCGCGCCGGGGAGTTCGTGACGCTCGATCAGCTGATCGACGAGGTAGGAACGGACGCCGCGCGCTTCACGCTGCTGTCGTTCTCTAACGACTCCGCCATGAACTTCGACATCGAGGTGGCGAAGCAGCAGACGATGGACAATCCCGTCTACTACGTGCAGTACGGGCACGCGCGCATCGCGAGCATCCTGCGCAGGGCCGCCGAGCGCGGCGTGGTGCTCGGGCCCGTGGAGGAGGCGGACCTCGGGCTCCTGCAGAGCGAAGCGGAGGCGGCGCTCCTGCGCTCCCTCGCCGACGTCCCCGGCGCGATCGCGACCGCGGCTCGGCAACGCGCGCCGCACCGGCTCACGCACGCCGCGCTGGAGCTCGCGGGACGCTTCCACCGCTTCTACACGGAATGTCCGGTCCTCTCCGAGGACCCCGCGCTCACCCAGGCACGCCTGTGGCTGTGCGCGGGCACCCAGCAGGTGATCGCGAACCTCCTGGGTCTCCTCGGGGTCTCAGCCCCCGCGTCGATGGATCGTTCGGATGACTGAGGCGGCCTCCCTCGTCCCCTCGGCCCACACCGCCGCCGGACGGAGCAGGAGCCCGTGGCCCGCGTCGGCGACGTTCGGCGCGCAGGGATTGGTCGTGGCCGGCCTGCGTGTCGCCGACCTCGCCGAGCGCTTCGGGACGCCGCTGCTGGTGCTCGACGAGGAGGACCTCCGCGCGCGCTGCCGCGCGGTACGGGCTTCCGCTCCGCGCGTGCTCTACGCGGTGAAGGCGTTCACGGCCCATGCCGTGATCCGGATCGCGCTGGAGGAGGGCCTCGACCTCCTGGCCGCCAGCGGCGGCGAGGTGCAGGCATGCTTGCGGGCAGGCTCGTCCGGTTCGCGCCTCGTCCTGCACGGCAACAACAAGTCCGACGACGAGCTCGCACTCGCAGTGGCGAGCGGCATCTCCCTCGTGATCGCGGATGGCCTCGACGAGCTGGTCCGCATCGACGCAGCTGCCCGAGCGCGCGACTCGGTGCAGCCGGTCCTGCTGCGCGTGATCCCGGAGGTAGACGCCCACACCCACGCATCCATCGCCACGGGTCACCTCGGTTCGAAGTTCGGCACGCCGCGCGCGGAAGCCGTCGACGCGGTGCGCGCGCTGGGCTCGCTCCCGGGCGTGCGTTTCCACGGCCTGCACGCGCATATCGGGTCGCAGGTTCCGTCCGTGGAGCCGTATCTCCGATGCGTGGACGCGCTCATCGACGTCGCCACGCGACTCCGCGACGACGCCGGCATCGCGGTGGGGACCCTGGACGTGGGCGGTGGCTTCGCCGTCACGTACGTGGATCAGCCCGGCCTGGATCCGGGACATGTGACGGCGGCCGTGACCGAGCGGATGCGCCAGCGTTGCGCGGCCGCGGGCCTCCCGACGCCCGGCCTCATCGTCGAACCGGGACGCGCCCTCGTGGCGAATCCCGTCCTCACCCTCTACCGCGTCGGCACGACGAAACGGGTGGGCGGCCGCCTGCTCGCCGCCGTGGACGGTGGGATGTCCGACAACCTGCGGCCCATGCTCTACGACGCGCGGTTCAGCGTGGCGGCGGCAGGGCCGCCGCGTGGATCCCGGTTCGTGCCCGTGAGCGTCGTGGGCAAGCACTGCGAAACGGGAGACACGCTCGCTGAGGATGTGCTCCTACCCGACGACCTCGCGCGGGGGGACCTGGTTGCCTTCGCGGCCACGGGCGCCTACACCTATGGCATGGCGAGCACGTACAACCGCGTGGGTCGCCCCGCCGTGGTCGGCGTGCGAGAGGGGGACGCGACGCTCCTGCTGCGACGGGAGGACGCCGCCGACCTCGACCGGCTCGAGACCGCCGCGTATCGACGCGCGCCGGCGGACACGCCACCTTCCGCCGGGATCGTCGTGCGCGCCGCGCGCCCCGGCGACGTCGCCGCGTTCTTGACGTTCTGGCGAGCGATCGTAGCGGAGGGTCGTTACGTGCGCAGCGAGAGCGTGACGCACCCACCCCGCGAGTATCGACGGAGGTTTCGGCACGCCTGGACCGACGACGAGGCCCAGATCGTGGCTATGGACGGGAGCCGCGTCGTGGGCCACGTGTCTCTGCAACGCGAGCAGCACCCCGTCTCCCGCCACGTCGCCACGCTGGGGATCGCGGTCGCGGGCGACGTGCGCGGCACGGGCGTCGGCAGCGCCCTGATGGCCCGGGGCCTGGCGTGGGCACGCGGGTCGGGCGTGGAGAAGCTCGTGCTCTCGGTCTATCCGAGCAACGCGGGAGCCATCGCCCTGTACCGCAAGTTCGGGTTCGTGGACGAGGGCCGGCTCACCCGCCGCTCCCGCAAGTCCTACGGGTACGAGGACGAGGTGATGATGGGCGCGTGGATCGGGGTGGGAAGCGACGGGAGCGCCTCCTCGCCATGAGCGATCGAACGATCAACCTCGGCCTCCTGGGCTGCGGCAACGTCGGCTCAGCCGTGATCCGCGTGCTGCACGAGCACGGCGACGACATCGCCCTTCGTGCCGGGTGCCGGATCTCGGTCGCGCGCGTGGGCGTGCGCGACGCCGGCCGCGAGCGCGCCGTCCCCCTGGATCCCAGCGTGTTCACGACGGATCCCTCGGCCGTGGTGGACGATCCGCGGATCGACATCGTGTGCGAGCTGATCGGCGGGGTCGAGCCCGCGCGCGCGCTGATCCTGCGGGCGTTCGCGAACGGGAAGTCCGTGGTGACGGCGAACAAGCAGCTGCTCGCCGATCACGGCCAGGAGCTGTTCGAGGCCGCCGACGACGCCGGCCAGGACCTGTACTTCGAGGCCGCGGTGGCAGGAGGGATCCCGCTGATCCGCCCCCTGAAGGAGTCGCTCGCGGGGGAGCGCATCGGTCGGTTGCTGGGCGTCGTGAACGGCACCACCAACTACATCCTCACGCAGATGTCCGAACACGGATGGTCCCTCGACGACGCCCTGCGGCGGGCCCAGGCGCTCGGCTACGCGGAGGCCGATCCCACGGCGGACCTGGGTGGCTTCGACGCGGCGGCGAAGTGTGCGATCCTCGCCTCGATCGCGTTCAACACCCGGGTGGTCTCGGACGACGTCTACCGTGAGGGCATCGAGAACGTCACGGCGCTCGACATCGCCGACGCCGCGCGCATGGGCTACGTGGTGAAGCTCCTGGCGATCGCGGAACTGGATGACGGCGAGGTCTCGGCGCGCGTGTACCCGGCCATGATCCCGGTCTCGCATCCGCTCGCGAGCGTGCGCGACGCCTTCAATGCGGTGTTCGTCGAGGGACCGAAGGTCGGTCAGCTGATGTTCTACGGTCGAGGCGCGGGCGGCGACCCTACCGCGAGCGCCGTGGTCGGCGATGTGGTGACCGTCGCGCGTCACCGCCTCTCGGGCGTGCGCGGGGTGGGCTGCACCTGCACGCAGGACCGCCGGATCCGCCCGATGGACGGCACCCGGGGCCAGTACTACCTCAACCTCCACGTCGAGGATCGGCCCGGCGTACTGGCCGAGATCGCCGACCATTTCGGGCGCAACGGCGTCTCCATCGAGCGCGTCTGGCAGGAGGGGTCCGCCGAGGAGGCCACGCTGGTGTTCATCACGCACCGGGCGCAGGAGGGAGCCTTCCAGAAGACCGTTCAGGAGCTGAGGGAGCTCTCGGCCGTGCGGGCCGTCACGAGCGTGCTCCGCGTGGAAGGAGAGGAGCCGTGAACGCCGACGACCGGTCGGCCCTGGGCTCGGATCGCGCCCCGGGCACCGGCCGGCCGCAGTGGCGAGGCCTGATCGAAGAGTACCGCGACCGGCTCCCCGTCAGCGCGTCCACCCCCGTCGTGACGCTCCTCGAAGGCGGGACGCCGCTCGTGCGTTCGGACCCGCTCAGCGCCGAGACGGCCTGCGACGTGTGGCTGAAGTACGACGGTGCCAACCCCACGGGCTCCTTCAAGGATCGTGGCATGACGATGGCGATCTCGAAGGCCGTCGAGGAGGGGGCCGAGGCGGTCGTGTGCGCGTCCACCGGCAACACCTCCGCGAGCGCGGCCGCCTACGCCGCCCGGGCGGGTCTCACCTGCGCCGTGCTGGTCCCCAGGGGGAAGGTCGCCATGGGCAAGATGGCACAGACCCTCGTGCACGGCGCCCGCATGCTCGAGGTGGAAGGCAACTTCGACGCCTCGCTCGAGCTCGCGCAGGACCTGGCGGCGCGCTATCCCATCACGCTCGTGAACTCGGTGAACCGGTTCCGGCTCCAGGGGCAGAAGACCGCGGCGTTCGAGATCTGCGATGCCCTGGGGCGAGCCCCGGACCTGCACTTCGTGCCCGTGGGCAACGCGGGCAACATCGCGAGCTACTGGATGGGCTACGCGGAATACCTCGCGGACGGCGTGATCCACGAACCGCCGCAGATGATGGGCTGCCAGGCGCAGGGCGCCGCGCCGATCGTGCGTGGGGAGGCCGTGGCCGACCCGAGGACGATCGCCACGGCGATCCGCATCGGGAACCCGGCCTCATGGGACAAGGCCGTCGCGGCCGCTACGGAATCGGAAGGGGAGATCTTCGCCGTGACCGACCGAGAGATCCTCGCCGCCTACCGGCGCGTGGCGCGCGAGGGGCTGTTCGCGGAGCCGGCGAGCGCCGCGAGCGTCGCGGGCCTGCTCCATCGCCACGAGGAGGGGACGCTCCCGGCGGGGGCCACCGTGGTCTGCGTGCTCACGGGCCACGGCCTGAAGGACCCGGAGTGGGCGATCGCCGGGGCGGCGCAACCGACCGTGGTGCCGGCCGATCCCGCGGCCGTGGCGGCCGAGTTGGGCCTCACGTGCGGCTGACCGCCACGGTCCCGGCGACCTCGGCGAACCTCGGGCCGGGATTCGACTGTTTCGGGCTCGCTCTCGAGCTGGCCAACGACGTGATCCTCGACACCGGGGCGGAGCCGCGCGTGACGTGGGAGGGCGAGGGTTCGGACGAGCTCCCGACGGACGGCACCGACATGATCTCGCGCTCGATCGCGTTCGTGGCGCGCGAGGCAGAGGCGCAGCTGCCGGCGTTCGCCCTCCACGGCGTGAATCGCATCCCGATCGAGCGCGGCCTCGGATCGTCCTGCGCGGCGGCCGTGGCGGGCGTCATGCTCGCCGCGCATCTGCTCGCCGACGGCCTGGGTCGCCGCCCGGCTCCCGATCCCGCGGCGGCGTTCCGCGTGGCGAGCCGTCTGGAGGGACACCCGGACAATGCGGCGGCGGCCGTGTACGGAGGCTTCACGCTGGTGCCCCAGGACGGCGAGGTGGTTCGGTTGGACCCGCATCCCTCGCTGCGACCCGTCGTGTTGATCCCGGAGCACGAGCGATCCTCCACCGCGGATGCCCGGCGTGAGCTCGCTCCCTCGATCACCCGCGCGGACGCCGTCTACAACCTGTCGCATGCCGCCTTGATGGTCGTGGCCCTCACGAAGCGGCCGGAGCTCCTGCCACTCGCGGTGCGCGACCGGCTCCATCAAGACGCCCGCCTGGACCTCCTGCCGGCGGTCCGCGACGTGTTCGACGCGGTGGCCGCTGCCGGCGTGGCGGTGGCGGTGTCCGGGTCCGGTCCCTCCCTGCTCGCGTGGGAGCGCGACGGCGCGCAGATCCCGGAGCTGGGGGAGGGGTGGCGGCTCGTCTCGCTCGGCGTGCGCGCCCAGGGTGCGCGCGTTACCGGCGCGTGAGGCCAGCGCCCGTCAGCGTGAGCACGACCCGGTGCTCACGGGGATGTGCGCCCCGGTCGCGCCCAGGACGAACGGCCGAACGTCCGTCGAGGCGATCGCGTACCCGACGCCGTCTTCCACCACCGAGCTCGCGAAGACGACGCCGGCCACCGCGCCGCCGGGCAGCACGAGCGGACCCCCGCTGTTGCCGTGGTGCACGTGGGCTTGGATCTCGTACAGGCGGCGCGTGACCTCGTTCCGACCGTAGATGTCGCGCCCCACCGGCGCGAGGGCCTGGCGGACCGCGGCGCCGCTGCCGCGCAGCGGTCCGCCGCCGGGGAACCCGAGCACGGCGCCCCCCGTGCCGCGCGCGACCTCATGGTCCAGCAGCGGAAGCGACGGCGCGCTCAGGTCCACGACGCTGAGCAGGGCCAAGTCCTCCTCGGGGTCGAAGGCCACGACGCGGGCTTGATGGTCGGCGTCCGGAGCGTGGATCCATTGGCGGGTCGTTCCGGCCACGACGTGCGCGTTCGTGAGCACGTATCCGGGCCGGACGACGAAGCCGCTTCCCTGGTTGAGATAACCCGCGTCGCATCCGTCGGCGAGGACCTCGAAGGTGCTCGCCCGGGCCGCGCGGAACGCCATCCGGGCGGGCCCGGCGCGGGGAGGGGGCACGGGGTTCGCGGGGGCCGGCGGCACCCCGACGAAGACGTCGGGGAAGCCTAGGAGCGCCAGCACGCGCTGCGCCTCGCCCAGCAGCGACGGCGGCGTAGGCATGACCGCGTCGAGCTCGCGGACGATCACGGAGTCGCGGATCCCGCGCGCCACCTGCGGGAAGGGACCGTTGGCCAGGTTGAGGGCGAGGAACCACGTCACCAACAGGAGGGCGACCACCGAGACGAGCGCCCCACCCGCGGCGTCCACGCGCCGCAGGTGCGATGCGTGGGTGCGCGGGCGCAGGCGACTCCCGGCGAGCCGACCCAGGAGGTTCCCGACCGCGCCGCAGGCGATCACCGTTGCCATGACGAGACCCACCTCGCTCATGGGATCGTGCCCCAGTCCCGCGACCCTGGGTGCGAGCAGCACGCCGACGACCACGCCGCCGACGAGGCCCAACAGCGCGATCACCTGGAGGACCGCGCCGCGGCGGTAACCGCCCACCAAGGATACCGCCAGCAGGACGAGCAAGACCGCGTCGAGCCATGTCATCGAGCGGGTATCGTCGCACGCACGGACCGCGGGGGAAGGTATCGATGGGCGAGTTGGATGGTCGGGCGGCCCTCGTCACCGGCGGCACGACCGGGCTCGGGTTGGCCATCGCGACCGTCTTCGTCCGCGAGGGCGCATCCGTGGTGCTCACCGGGCGGGACGAGGCACTCGGCCGTCGCGCGCAGGCGGGGCTCGAACGGACGGATGCCGGACGGACCGGCCTCGCGCGGTTCCTGCGTGCCGACGCGGGAGACCCCGATCAGATCGACGCCTCCGTGGAGGATGCGGTGGACCTCCTCGGCGGTCTCGACGTCCTCGTGAACAACGCCGGTGTGGGCGTCATGGCCACGGCGCTCGAGACGCCGCTCGCGGATCTCGACCGCGTTATGGATGTGAACGTGCGCGGCTACCTCCGCTACGCGCAGCGATGCTTCCCACACCTGCAGACGCGGGGGGGAAGCATGATCCACGTCGGGTCGGACGCCGGCATACTCGGGGAAGAGACCATCGGCGTGTACTCCGTATCGAAGGCGGCGGTCCACATGCTTTCGAACGTGCTCGCCGTCGAGGGGGGCCGGCGCGGGGTGCGTTCGAACGTGATCGCTCCTGGGGACGTCGCCCCGGGCATGCGGCACATGGGCCCGCCGGGCGATCACGACCGCGCGGATGACGACGGCCCCGCCGACTGGCCCGTGCCTCCCTTGGGGAGGGTCGGCCGGGCCGACGACGTCGCCGAAGCCGCCCTGTACCTCGCGTCGGATCGCGCGTCCTTCGTGAACGGCGCCGTCCTCGTGATCGATGGCGGCATGCGCGCGGGCTTCAACGCCGCCCGTCGGCCGGCAGAACGCCCCGTCGATCCCCGCCGGCAAGCGCCACCGCACGACTAGACTGGGCTCGACGTGGTGACCCTCGCGCATATCTCCGACCCGCACGTCGGCTCGCCGTTCTTCGTTCCCAATCTGATGAACCGCGTCATCAAGGAACTGAACGAGCTCGCGCCTGATGCGGTGGTGTGCACCGGCGATCTGACCACGGACGGGTACCGCCAGGAGTACAAGAACTGGGTCGCCTATTCGGAGCGCATCCAGGGTCCGATCTTCACGGTTCCCGGGAACCACGACTCCCGCAACGTGGGGTATCTCCACTTCGAGGATCTCATCGGGCCCCGCATGTGGTCGATCGAGTTCGAGGGCGTCCGCATCGTCGGCGTCGATTCGAGCGAGCCCGACCTCAACGAGGGCCAGGTGGGCCGCGTCCACTACGACTGGATCCGGCGGCAGTTCACGGAGCCGGCCGATCTGAAGGTGTTCGCCCTGCACCATCATCTGCTGCCCATCCCCGGCACCGGGCGCGAACGGAGCACGGTGATGGACGCCGGGGACCTGCTGGAGGTGTTGATCCACGCGGGCGTGCACGTGGTGCTTTCGGGACACAAGCATGTCCCGTACGTGTGGCGCCTGGAGGACATGTACGTAGCGAACGCGGGAACCGTGTCGTCCCTGCGCGTTCGCGGCTACACGAAGCCCTGCTACAACGTCCTGGAATTCGACCGCGGCGAGGTCAAGATCCTGCGGAAGTTCCCGTTCGGAGACGCCACCGTCATGGCGCATTTCTCGCTGTCGGGCGCCCAGTTCCATCGGGAGCACGAGTTGCCAGTGCAAGAACGCACCGTCCCGGTGGCCGAGTAGCTTCGCCCCGAAGCCGTTCCGCCACAACGTACGTCCATGAGAGGGAGGGTCCTCAGTCGGTGCGCACGCTCGTCTTGGTCGACGGCGAACACTACCCTCCCGTCACGCGCTGGGGGGTCGCAAGCGCGCGCGCTCGGGGGCACGAGGTCGTGGGAGCGCTCCTCGTGGGCGGCTCCGAGAAGATCGATCCGCACGCGGAGCCCGAGCTGGGCGTGCCGACGCGGATCGCGGGCCCGGACCGCATGGCGTCGCTCGTCGAGGCGATCGAGACGTTCGAGCCCGAGGCCGTCCTCGACCTGTCCGACGAGCCGGTGGTGGGATACCGCGAGCGTATGGAGCTGGCGGCCGTGACCCTGGTCCGTGGCCTCCCGTACCTGGGGGCGGACTTCCGTCTCGATCCGCCGATCGTCGGTCCGCGCCTGGCGGCGCCCACGATCGCCGTGATCGGCACCGGCAAGCGCACCGGCAAGACCGCCATCGGCGGGGGATTGGCGCGGGTGGCGGCCCGTCGCGGACTCGACCCCATCGTGGTCGCCATGGGCCGCGGCGGCCCCGCCGAGCCGCAGATCGCCGAGGCCGGGAGCGTAAATCTGGGCAGGCTCCTTGAACTGGTGGAGGCGGGCGAGCACGCGGCCAGCGACTACCTGGAGGACGCGCTGACCACGGGCGTGAGCACGATAGGCGCGCGCCGGGCGGGCGGTGGGCTCGCGGGCGCCCCCTACGCCACCAACATGCGCGAGGCCGCGGAGATGGCCGTGGCGCGCGGTGCGGGTCTCGTGATCATGGAGGGGAGTGGGTCGGCCGTGCCGCCGATCCCGTGGGATGCGGGCGTCTTGGTGGTGCCGGCCTCCGCGCCGCCCGAATACCTGGGTGGTTACCTCGGCCCGTTCCGGCTCTTGTTGTCGGACCTCGCCGTTGTTACCATGGTGAGCAGCCCAGTAGCTGGGCCCGAGAATCTCTCCGCACTCCGTCCCCACCTCCGGCGCTACCTCGGCGATGACCGGTACGTCGTTACCGATTTCATCCCGGTCCCGTTGGCGGACGTACGGAACCAGCGAGCGTTCTTCATCACCACGGCGCCCCGAGCGGCGGCCGCGACGCAGGTCGAGCACCTCGCCGCCGCCCACGGATGCACCGTGGTGGGGTGGAGCGCCCGACTGGCCGACAGGGCGGGACTCGCGGAGGATCTCGATGCGGCCGAGCCCTACGACGTCCTCCTCACGGAGCTGAAGGCCGCCGCCGTCGACGTCGGCGTCGCGCGGGCCCGGGCTCGGGGGGCGGAGGTCGTGTTCGTGGACAACCGGGCCGTGGTGGTGGAGGGGTCGCAGGATCTCGACACCGCGTTCGGGGAAGTCATCGATCGCTCGTTGGAACGAGGCAGACGGTGAATCAGAGGGAACCCAAAGAGCCGCACATCGTCATCTCCGACCGGGAGCCCGGCCTGCCCTTCTCGAAAGGGCTCCTGGCCTCCCAGGTTATGGTGACGGGGCTCTCGCCCTATCGGGCCTATCAGGTGGCCGAGGCCGTCGAGGACCGGTTGCGTGCACAGGGACGCTCTTCCCTCACCAGCCAGGAGTTGTCCACCGTGGCATTGGCGGTCATCACGGAGCTGCACGGCGACCGCTACGCCAAGAACTTCCTGCGGTGGCGCGAGGTCGAGAACCTGGACGTCCCTCTCGTGATCTTGATCGGGGGTGCCACCGGCGTCGGCAAGTCCACCATCGCGACGCAGCTCGCGGCCCGCCTCGGGATCGTGCGGGTCGTGGCCACGGACGCGATCCGCGAGGTGATGCGATCGATGCTCTCCCCCGAGCTGATGCCCACGCTGCACACGTCGTCCTTCCAGGCCGACTCGGCGCTCCGGGAGCCCCCGTCCAAGTCCGCCGACGCGTTGATCCTGGGGTTCCGCGAACAGACGGCCGCGGTCTCGGTGGGGATCAACGCGCTGATCGAGCGGGCCGCTATGGAGGGCACCAGCATCGTCATCGAGGGGGCGCACGTGGTTCCGGGGTTCTTCGATCTCGAGTCCTATGGCGACCGCATCGTGGCGGTCCCGTTCCTGATCGGCGTCGAGGACGAGGACCGGCACATGAACCACTTCGCGGCTCGGGAGGACGCCATCGCCTCCCGGCCGGCTCGCCGCTACCTCGAGGGGTTCGAGAACATCCGCAGGCTGCAGCGCTGGACCAAGAGTCAGGCGCTGTCGCACGGGGTTCCCATGATCCCGAACTACAGCTTCGACCAGTCCATCGCCGCGGTCATCGACCTCGTCATGGAACGAGCCACGCTCCGCGCCGGCGAATTGACTGCCGAGGCGCAGGCCGCCCCCGAACACGGAAGGACACGGGCATGAAACTCTTCCTGGACACCGCCGATATCGAAGAGATCCGCGAGATCAACCGATGGGGGGTGCTCTCCGGCGTGACGACGAACCCGTCGCTCATCGCGAAGGAGGGGCAGGACCCCGACCTCGTGTGGCAAGAGATCCTGGACACGGTCCCGGGCGACATCTCGCTGGAGACCACGTCTTTGGAGGCGGACGCGATGTACGAGGAGGGCCTCAAGCTCGCCGCGAAAGCGCCGAACGCCGTAGTGAAGGTCCCTATGACGGCCAACGGCCTCGCTGCGGGCAAGCGTCTCACCGCAGAGGACATCCGGATCAACGTCACCCTGGTGTTCTCCCCGGCACAGGCGATCCTCGCCGCCGAGATCGGCGCGTACATCGTGTCGCCGTTCCTCGGTAGGCTGGACGACGTCGCCGGCGACGGCATGGGGATGCTCCGCACCATCTGCGACCTCTATGAGGTGCAGGGCTATCGGACCAACGTGTTGGCTGCCTCGCTGCGCCACCCCATGCACGTCGTGGAGTCGGCCCTCGCCGGCGCGAACATCGCCACGATGCCCTACGACGTCTTCGCGAAGCTCGTGAAGCATCCACTGACCGACAGCGGCCTCGAGAAGTTCCTGGCCGACTGGAACACGCTCCAGACCGATCTGAAGGGAGAGGCGTAGCCTCATGGAGACCATCACGGACCGCAGCGCCCTCGAGGGGAAGCTCATCCCCGAGCTGCAACGGATCGCCCAGGACATGGGCATCGAGGGAACCCAGAAGCTGCGCAAGTCCGGCCTGATCGACGCGATCGTGGCCAAGGGCGGCGCCGAAGCGGGCAACGGCCACGGCAGCGCCGTCGGCGCAAAGACGCCCGCGAAAGCGCCGCGAGCCCGCAGGTCGAACGGCGACCGGGGCCGAGACGGCGATCCGCAGGAGGCCATCGAGGAGTCCGCGGCGCCGAGCGCCGCCGAGAACGACGACGGCGCGACCGGCACGGGGCTCGAGCCCGCGGCCGGCGGGGGCGATTCGGCCTCGCGCGAGGCGCCCGGCTCCGCGGACGCGTCGGCACTCCAGGCGGCCGATCGCGCGAGCGACCAGGACCGCGGCCGGGAGGGGGAGCGCACCCAGGACCGAGGCGGGCAACCCGACCGCAACCAGGACCGCGACCAGGGACAGGGCCAGGGCCGGGGTCGCGACGATCGCAATCAGGGACGGGATCAGGGGCGCAACCAGGGTCGCGACCGCAACCAGAACCGCGGGGGAGACCAGAATCGGGATCGCAACCAGGACGCAGACGGTCGCCGCCAGCGTCCCAGCCGTGAGGACCGGCGCCGCCAACGCGAGGAGCGCCGCCAACGCGAGGAGCTGGAGCGCGCCGAGGAGATCGCGAACGCCCCCGTGGTCTCGGGGATCCTCGACCTCCTTCCCGATGGCTACGGGTTCCTGCGGACGACTGGCTACACCCCGGGTCCCGACGACGCCTATGTCTCGCTCTCGCAGGTCCGCAAGATGGGCCTGCGCAAGGGGGACGTGCTTACGGGGAAGGTCCGGCGTGCCCGCGACACCGAGAAATACGCGGCCCTGCTGGACGCCGAGACCGTGAACGGTCTCGAGCCAGAGGCCTCGCGGGAACGACGCAACTTCGACAAGCTCACGCCGCTGTTCCCGCAGGAGCGGTTCCGTCTCGAGGGCGGCCCCCTGGCCGTGTCCGAGCGGATCATCGACATGATCTCGCCCATCGGGAAGGGGCAGCGCGGGATGGTCGTGTCCCCGCCCAAGGCCGGGAAGACCACGATCCTCAAGCAGATCGCCAACGGTATCCTTGCCTCGAACCCGGAGGTGCACCTCATCGTGCTGCTCGTCGACGAGCGCCCCGAGGAGGTTACGGACTGGCAGCGGACCGTCACGGCGGCCGAGGTCGTGTACTCGACGTTCGACAAACCCACGGATCAGCACGTGCAGGTGACGGAGTTGGTGCTGGAGCGCTCGAAGCGCCTCGCCGAGCAGGGGCAGGATGTCGTGATCATCCTCGACTCGATGACGCGGCTCGCCCGCGCCTACAACCTCTCCATGCCCACGTCGGGGAAGATCCTCACCGGCGGCATCGACTCTGCAGCGCTCTACCCGCCTCGCCGGTTCTTCGGTGCGGCTCGTAACATCGAGGAGGGCGGCTCGATCACCATCATCGCGAGCGCGCTCGTGGAGACCGGCTCGCGGATGGACGACGGGATCTTCGAAGAATTCAAGGGTACGGGCAACATGGAGATCCGCCTCGATCGCTCGCTCGCGGAGAAGCGGCTGTTCCCCGCCATCAACGTCGATGCCTCGAGCACCCGCAAGGAGGAGTTGCTCCTCGCGCCCGAGGAGCTCGCGTTGGTGATCAAGTTGCGCCGCGTGCTCCACGCTTTGGAGCCAGGCGCCGCGTTGGAGCTGCTCACGGACAAGATCCGCGCCACCAAGTCCAACGAGCAGTTCCTCAAGGAGATCGCGAAGGCCCCGTCCGGGAGCTGAGCTGCCCAGGCCGACTCGACCACGCCCGGAATACGGCCGCGTTGAAGGAGATGAGCGAGGGGATCCGCGCCGGGTTACCCTTGAGCCGACTCACCCCAAGGAGCACCGAGCCATGAAGCCAGGGATCCACCCCGAGTACCAGATCGCGTCTGTCCACTGTTCGTGCGGCAACACGTTCCAAACACGCTCGACGGTGAGCGAGATCCGCGCCGACATCTGCTCCAACTGCCATCCCTTCTACACGGGCAAGCAGAAGCTCGTGGACACGGGCGGTCGCGTCGAGCGGTTCCAGCGCCGCTACGAGAAGACGAAGCAGGCGCAGCAGGCCGCGAAGTCCTAACCCGTGACGGATCCGGCTCCCGCGGAGCCCACCGCCGATCATCTCTACGGCGGCCAGGCAGTCATGGAAGGCGTCATGATGCGTGGAGCCAACCATTGGGCCGTGGCGGTGCGCGAGCCCGCCGGGAGCATCCACGTCGAATCGCACGAGATCCACTCGGCGGCCCGTCGCCATCCGCTCCTCGGCCGGCCGTTCGTGCGGGGGGTGATCGTGTTGGGTCAGTCCCTCGCGATCGGCGTGCGCGCGATGATGGTGGCCGCCAACCGTTCCACCGATGAGGACGAACAGCTCTCGTCCCGGCAGATCGGCATCACCCTGGGCGTGGCCATGCTGCTGTTCACGGCGGTGTTCATCCTGGGTCCCACCGTGTTGTTCTCCTGGGTGGGAGGGCGCTTCGGGGACGGCGTGGCCGTCCTGGTCGCTGAGGGGGTGTTCCGCGTGGGCCTCTTCGTGGGCTACCTGTGGCTCATCGGCCGTTCCGCGGAGGTGCAGCGCGTCTTCCAATACCACGGCGCCGAGCACAAGACGATCGCCGCCTTCGAGCATCGCGTTTCCTTGGATCCCCCCGGTGTCGGACGATTCCCGAAGGAGCACGTACGCTGCGGCACGAACTTCCTGATCATCGTGATGATCGTGACGATCTTCGTGTTCACGCTCTTCGGGACCCCCGGCCTGGTGTGGCGTCTGCTCTCGAGGGTCATCGCCATCCCGATCATCGCCGGGTTGGCCTACGAGGCCCTGCGGCTGGGTGCACGGTTCCCCGACGCCGCCTTGATGCGTGCGCTCATGCGACCGGGCATCTGGCTGCAGTACATCACGACGCGGGAGCCCGACACGGGTCAGATCCAGGTGGCGATCGCCTCGTTCGACGAGGTGCTGCGGTGCGAGGAGGTCGCGGGTTCGCGCCCCGACCCCGTCCCGACGGTAGCGCCGGACGGTCGCGCCCCCTCGCCGGGGTCGTTGCATCCGCCCTCCGGCGAACCGAAGATGGGTGCTCCATCGACCGGAACCTCGGAGGCGCCCCATGCCTGATCTCGTCCTTCCCACCAGCCCCACATCCGACCAGATCCGCCGCAAGGAGTTCGGTTCGATCCGGCGGGGATACGACCCCGACGAAGTCAGCGACTTCCTCTACGCGCTCGCCGACCGCATCGACGCGTTGGAGGGGGAGCTCCGCGACGAGCGCGCCGCCACGAAGAACGCGATGCGCAACGCCGCGTCCGGGCCCGCGGCCGAGTCGGCGCCCGCCGTCGATCCCTACGAGGCGTTCGCCAAGCGATTCGCGGGACTGCTCGGGACGGCTGACCAGGAGGCCCAACGCGTCGTGAGCGAGGCGAAGGAGGAATCCGCGCGCATCCTGGACGAGGCTCGCGCCGACGCCGACCGCATCCGCACGGACGCGCAGTCCCGGGCGGAGGAGTCTCGCGCGGACGCCGACAGGCTCCTGGCAGAAGCTCGCGCCGAGGCGGATCGGGCCCTCAGCGGGCTGGCCTCGCGGCGCCAGGAGCTGGCGGATCAGCTTCAGACAATGCAGTCGCGCCTGCTCTCGGCCGCGAAGGATCTCGACGTGGTCATCGACGATGCCGCCGAGCTGCCGGGACCGATCGCGGAGGCGGAGGCGGCCGCGGGCGAAGAGATCCCCGCTGGCGCGGACGATGCGGGCGCAGCGCAGGAGGGGGACGACTCTCTCGGCATCGAAGACCTGTGGGTGGCCAAAGACGACTCGATGGACCTGCCCGACCTCGCGTCGATCGAGTTCGACTTCGACGCGGAGGACCGCCCCGGCAACTGATCCTCCCGTCGCCTCGAGCGCGTCGGACGATCTGGATCCACGGCTGAGATGATCGGCCCGTGGCCACCGACATGGACGAACGCCTGGAGGAGATCGAGATCCGCTATGAGGCGGTCTCGGCGGAGATGGCATCGCCCGATGTGGGCGATGAGCCTGCGCGGCTGAAAGACCTCGGCAAGGCCTTCTCGGAGCTGGAGGAGATCGTCACGCCGTATCGCGAGTATCGGGCGGCCGCGCGGGCAGCTGAGGACGCGCACGAGCTCGCGGACGCCGAGGAGGACGCGGAGATGGCGGCGTTCTTCAAGGAGGAAGCGGAACGGGCCGAAGAGCGCTCCGCGCGGCTTCGGGCGCGCCTCGAGCTCCTGCTCACCCCGAAGGACCCGGACGACGGCAAGGACCTCATCGTGGAGATCCGGGCGGGGGCCGGCGGTCAGGAGGCCGCGTTGTGGGCCGCAGCGTTGCTGGAGATGTACGAGCGCCTGGCGGAGCGACACCGCTGGAAGGCGGAGGTGCTGTCCGCGTCGCCCTCGGAGCTCGGGGGCTTCAAGGAGGTCGTCTTGGAGGTTCGGGGGAAGGATGCGCACCGAGTCATGAAGCACGAGTCCGGCGTGCATCGGGTCCAGCGCGTGCCGGTCACCGAATCCCAGGGCCGTGTCCACACGTCGACCGCGACGGTCGCGGTCTTGGTCACCGCGGAGGATGTGGACGTCGAGCTCCGCCCGGAGGATCTGGAGATCCAGGTCTATCGCTCCTCGGGCCCGGGTGGCCAGTCGGTGAACACCACGGACTCCGCCGTACGCATCGTTCACAAACCATCCGGCATCAAGGTTGAGTGCCAGGAAGAGCGTTCGCAGCTGCAGAATCGAGAGAAGGCCATGCGCTACTTGCGCGCGCGCCTCTTGCAGAAGGCGCTGGACGAGGCGCAGGCGAAGGAGGCCGCCGCGCGCCGCTCGCAGCTGGGCACGGGGGACCGCTCGGAAAAGATCCGGACCTACAATTTCCCCGACGGGCGCATCACGGACCATCGGATCAAGTTCACGTCCCATCGGATGCAGGATGTGCTGGCCGGCGGCGAGGGTCTCGACGAGTTCGCGGACCGCCTGAACGCGGCCGAGCGCGCCCAACAGCTCGCCGAGGGCGGCGCCGAGGTACGTTGATGCGCCCCGCCGAGGTCGCGCGTCGCGCGTCCGCCTACCTGGACCGCCACGGGGTCGATTCGCCCCTCCCTACCGCGGAGCTGCTGCTCGCGCACGTCCTCGACACGGATCGGGCCGGGTTATACAAGCGGAGGGGACCCCTCACGGACGCGGAGGCGCGCCGGTTCGGTCGTGCGCTGTGTCGGCGCTGCTCGGGAGTGCCGCTGCAATACGTCACCGGCGAAACCGGGTTCCGGCGGCTGATCCTCGAGGTCCGACCCGGCGTGTTCATCCCGCGCCCGGAAACCGAGGGGCTCGTCGATGTCGCGCTGGACGCGATCCGCAGACGACGAGGCCCGGTGGTGGTTGACGTGTGCACCGGATCGGGCGCGATCGCGTTGTCGATCGCCGCCGAGCACCCGGGCGCGCGCGTATGGGCCACAGATATCGCTTCCGAGGCCGTCGAGCTCGCCAGATCCAACGCCGCGCGGCTCGCGGCGGACGTCGTCGTCGTGCGGGGCGACCTGCTGGGACCGTTGCCGACCGAGCTCCGCGGCAACGTCGACCTCGTGGTGAGCAACCCTCCCTACCTCGCGCCCCACGCCGTGGACCGCCTCGCCGTGGAGGTGCGCGCCGAGCCGATCCTCGCGCTGGTGGGAGGGGTGGATCTCTACGAGCGCCTGGCCGCGGAGGCGCGCACCTGGCTCGCGCCGGGAGGGGCGCTGATCGTGGAGATCGAGGAGACCACCGGGCGGGCGGTGACCCGGGTTCTTAAGGCCGCCGGCTATGAGGACACGAGCGTGCGCCCCGACCTGAGCGGACGCGACCGGGTGGTGATCGCCCGATGGCCCTGAGGAACGACCCGATCGCGGAGGCGGCGCAGAGCGTGCGGCGCGGCGGGCTGGTGGTCTTCCCGACCGACACCGTCTACGGCATCGCCGCACGGCCGGACCAGCCCGAAGCCACGGCGCGCCTCTTCGCGGCGAAACGACGCTCGCGCGATCTGGACTTGCCGGTGCTGACGGCCACGGCGGCCGCGGCCCGGACGGTGGCGGTGTTCGACGCCCGCGCCGATCGCCTCGCGACCGCCTGCTGGCCGGGCGGGCTGACGCTCGTGCTCGCGCGCACCGCGGTCAGCGCTGGCTGGGAGCTCGGCGGCGATCCGCTCACCGTAGGCGTCCGCGTCCCCCACCACACCCTCGCGCTCGCGATCTTGGCGGCGACCGGGCCGCTCGCGGTTACCAGCGCGAACCGGTCCGGGGAGCCGACCGCCGAGGACGCCGACGCGTTGGAGCGGACGTTCGGCGACGCCGTCGCCATCTACCTCTGCCAGGACGAGCCGCCCCAGGGGGTCGCTTCCACCGTGCTGGATCTCGCGCACGGGACGGCGCGCATCCTGCGCGACGGGTCGGTGGACGCCGCCACGATCGCGCGGATCCTGGGCGAAGAGGGCGCGCTGCTAGACTCGCCGCTCTGCCCATGACGTCGATCCTGGTCGTGTGTACGGGCAACATCTGCCGCTCCCCGATGGCGGAGGGCCTGCTGCGGGACGCTCTGGTGGCGCGATTCGGGACGCGTGCGCCCCACGTCTCCTCGGCAGGGACGATGGGGATGCAGGGCTCGGGAGCGCGCCCCGAATCGGTGCGGGCGGCGGCCGAGCGAGGGGTGGATATCGCGAGCCACGTCGCCCGGGAGGTGACCGGCGGGATGGTCGAAGACGCCGCGCTCGTCGTGACGATGGCCGCTGAGCACCGTCGCGCCATCGCGTCCTCCGACCTCGAGACCGCGCACAAGACCTTCACGCTGAAGGAGCTGGTGCGGTTGCTGGAGGCGCTGCCGCGCGTCGCACCGGGCGTCTCACCCGACACCCTCGCCGCCCGCGTGGCTGAGGCGGAGGACAAGCGCGCGACGGGGTTCGCCGGGAACCCCCACGACCTCGACATCGCAGACCCACTCGGCATGCCCTTCGACAGCTATCGAGCCATCGCATGGGAGCTCGACGAGTGGACCTCCCGCCTGATCGACGGCCTGTTCGGCGCGCTCGTGCGGGCCGCGGAGCGCTAGGCGTGCGGATCGCCATGGGCTCCGATCACGCGGGTTTCGCCTTGAAGGAAGACCTGAAGGGCTACCTGACAGGGTCGGGCCACGAGGTCCTGGACGTGGGCACCGACTCGCCCGAGCCCGTCGACTACCCCGCCTTCTGCGCTGCCGCAGCGCGCGCCGTATCGGCCGGCGAGGCCGACCGTGGCATCGTCCTCGGCGGGTCCGGCCAGGGAGAGCAGATCGTCGCGAACAAGATCCGCGGTGTCCGCGCAGCCCTGTGTCACGACCTGTTCGTGGCCGAGCTGTCGCGGCGACACAACGACGCGAACGTCCTGGGCATGGGGGCGCGGGTCGTGGCGCCCACCTACGCCAGGGAGATCGTCCGCGTGTGGTTGGCCACCCCGTTCGAGGGGGGCCGCCACGTGGCGAGGTTGGAGCAGATCGGCAAGATCGAGCGAGGGGAGCAGTGATGAGGGAGTACCCGGCAGACTGGGAGGCACTGAAGGCCGCAGACCCGGAGGTCGCTCAGGCCATCTCGAACGAGCTCCAGCGCGAGCGCACGAGCCTGCGATTGATCGCCTCGGAGAACTACGCGAGCCCCGCGGTCCTCGCAGCGGTGGGCTCGGTCATGAACGACAAGTACGCGGAGGGGTATCCCGGCCGGCGCTACTACGGCGGATGCGAGTTCGTCGACGTCACGGAGCAGCTCGCCATCGATCGAGCCAAGTCGCTGTTCGGGGCCGAGCACGCCAACGTCCAGCCCCACGCGGGGGCGCAGGCGAACCTGGCGGTCTTCGGCGCGTTCCTCACCCCCCGTGACGCCGACGAGAAGGTGCTCGGCATGAAGCTCGCCCACGGAGGCCACCTCACGCACGGCTCGCCCGTGAACGTCTCCGGCATGTGGTTCAACTTCATCGGCTACGAGGTCGATCGAACGACCGAGCAACTGGACATGGATCGCGTTCGGGACCTGGCCCTCGCTGAGCGCCCCAAGATCATCTTGGCGGGATACACGGCGTACCCGCGCGACATCGACTTCGCCGCGTTCCGCGCGATCGCGGACGAGGTCGAGGCGCTCTTGTGGGTCGACGCGTCTCATTTCATCGGCCTGGTGGCCGGCGGGGCCTATCCGAACCCGGTTCCTCATGCCGACGTCGTGACCTTCACCACTCACAAGGCCCTGCGGGGTCCGCGGGGCGCCATCATCTTGTGCCGGCAGGAACACGCGAAGTCTATCGACAAGGCCGTGTTCCCCATGATGCAAGGGGGGCCGCTCGAGCACTGCATCGCCGGCAAGGCGGTGGCGCTCCAGGAGGCGTCCACGCCGGCGTTCAAGGAGTACGCCGAGCGCACCGTCCGGGACGCGCGCGCGCTGGCCGCCGGTCTCGCAGACGAGGGTCTGCGGATCGTCTCGGGGGGTACCGATTCGCACCTGGTCCTGGCCGATCTTCGCCCGCTCGGCATCGACGGGAAGACGGCGGAGGCCGTCTCCGACGAGGTGGGGATCGCCCTCAACAAGAATCAGATCCCGTACGACCCGAACCCGCCATCGTCTCCTTCGGGGATCCGGGTGGGCACCCCCGGCCCCTCGACCCTGGGGATGGACGAGGCCGAGATGGGCGAGATCGCCGGCATCCTGGGGGAGGTCCTGCGGCACTCCGGGGACGCAGGGATCAAGGACAAGGCGCGTCGGCAGGTGCGCGACCTGATGCAGCGCTTCCCTCTCTACCCGTAGCGCCGACGGCCGTTCTGCCGCCCCCGGCGCGGTTGCCGCTGGGCGGCCGTGCCCGCAGACTCTGCGCAGCGTGATCGCCTACCTCCTCGTGTTCATCGCCGCAGCGGCGACCACGTTCGTGCTGACGCCGCTCGTCCGCAAAATGGTGATCAAGATCGGCGCCGTCGACGTACCGAACGATCGCAAGGTGCATCCGGCCGCGACGCCGACGATGGGCGGGATCGCGATGTACGGCGGCCTCCTGGTGGGGCTGCTCGTATCGAGGTTCCTGCCCTTCTTCAAGCTCATGAACGCCGGAAGTCCCGAGCCGCTCGCCGTCCTGGTGTGTTCGACGTTGATCGTCGTGCTCGGTATGGTCGATGACAAGCGCGGCATCACGGCGCTCACCAAGCTCACGGGGCAGATCTTCGTGGTGGGGGTCTTGATCCTCCTCGGCTCCCAGCTCCTCTTCTTCTGGCTCCCCGGACTCGGCATCGTGGTTCCGACGCAGGATCAGCTCGTGCTCCTCACCTTGATCTGGGTGCTGATGGTGATCAACGCCGTGAACCTCGTGGATGGGCTCGACGGCCTGGCCGCCGGTATGGTCGCCATCGCCGCGGCGGCCTTCTTCGTGTACATGGTGCGCGAACCGAGCCAGTTCGGCCTCGCGTCGTCCGCGGCGTTGCTCTCCGCGATCACCGTCGGCATCTGTGTGGGGTTCCTGCCGTGGAACTTCTTCCCAGCGAAGATCTTCATGGGGGACTCCGGCTCGATGCTGCTGGGACTGCTGCTTGCCGTGGCCACGATGGCGGGCGTGGGCAGGAACCCGACGAAGCCCAGCGGGGGCGATCTCGCAGCGACCGTTGGGGCGGTGGTGGTGCCGCTGCTGATCCTGTTCATCCCGTTCCTGGACGTGGTCCTCGCCATCACGCGGCGAACCTGGCGCGGGCAGGGGATCGGTCACGCCGACAAGGAGCACATCCACCACCGCCTGCTGGTTATCGGCCACACCCACCGTGGGGCCGTGTTTCTGATGTACCTGTGGAGCGCGCTGATCTCGGCCAGCGCCCTCGCGATCGGATTCATCGACAATCGGGTGGCGGTGGGCGCGATCCTGGCGGTCGCGATCTTGCTGTTCCTGGTGACGGCCCTGCCGCGCTTCACGCGGAGTCGACCCCGGGTTGACGCGTGAGGCGCCTCGCTCCCTTGTCCGTTCCGTACAAGAGGTTGATGATGGTGCTCCGCGTCCGGCCGGCATGGCTCGGCGTGACGGGTGATACTGAGCGCCGGGTGTGACACCATGCGCCGGCCACCGAGGGGTTCCGCGGTGCCCGAACCAGCGGTGGGCGAAGGCGAGGGGGTAGCGTTGCCGGAAGTCGATGTACGGATCGACCGCATCACCAAGCTGTTCGGCGAGGTCGCCGCCGTCGACGACCTGTCCGTCGACATCCTCGAGGGAGAGTTCTTCAGCCTGCTGGGACCTTCGGGCTGCGGCAAGACCACCACCCTGCGCATGATCGGCGGCTTCGAGGAGCCGAGCTTCGGCACGGTGTACCTCGGGGGGCGCGACGTGACCGACCTGCCTCCCTACAAGCGCGACGTGAACACGGTCTTCCAGTCTTACGCCCTCTTCCCGCACCTCGACGTCTATGAGAACGTCGCGTTCGGGCTGCGACGCAAGAAGGTCTCGAAGGCCGACGTCGATACACGGGTGCGCGACGTCATGAGGCTCGTGGACCTGGTGGGGTTCGAGCGCCGGAAGCCCGGTCAGATGTCGGGTGGTCAGCAGCAGCGCGTGGCGCTCGCCCGCGCGCTCGTGAACCACCCCAAGGTGCTCCTGCTGGACGAGCCCCTCGGCGCGCTGGACCTCAAGCTCCGCAAGCAGATGCAGCTGGAACTCAAGCGCATCCAGCAGGAGGTCGGGATCACGTTCATCTACGTGACCCACGACCAGGAAGAGGCCATGACCATGTCGGATCGGTTCGCCGTCATGCGCCGGGGCAAGATCGAGCAGTGCGACGTCCCCGAGGTCATCTACGAGAGCCCGTCGACCGAGTTCGTTGCGGGGTTCCTCGGGGCCTCGAACATGCTGGACGGGGAGCTGCAGGGCAACGCCAACGGGCTCACCGCCATCAAGACCTCCACGGGCGACATGGTGCGCGCGGCCACGGATCGTCTGCCCAGCGGCGTGGGCCCCGACGTGCGGGTCGGCGTGCGCCCCGAGAAGATCACCATCGTTCCCGATGAGGGCGAGCCCCCCTCGGAGCGCAACGCCGTCCACGGATTGCTCCGGATGTCCACGTACATCGGCGTGAACTACCAGTACAAGGTCGAGGGGCCCGGTGGGATCGAGATGACCGTGTACGCCCAGAACCTGGGAGCCGCCGGCTCCCGTCCGCAGCCGGGTCAACAGGTTCGGCTGGAGTGGCTCCCTGAGCACACGTTCGTAGTGGAGCCCTCAGCGGCCCCACTTTCCGATGAGGAGGAAGTGGAATGACCGAACACGACGATCTCCCGATGATCGATCCCGCCCTGCTGCGTGGTCTCACGCAGCGCCGGCTGTCGCGGCGGGACCTGTTCCGCACGGCGGGGATCGGCGCGGGTGCGTTGAGCCTGGGAGCCATCCTCGCCTCGTGCGGCGTGAGCAACGGCGGCGGGGGCGGAGGCGGGGGCAGCGCGAGCGCAGCGGCGGCCATCGATTGGAACGCGGCTCCCTCCAAGACCCTCAACTTCGCGAACTGGCCCCTCTACCTCGACAAGAAGAAAGACCCCGCGACCGGCCAGGTCGTGCATCCTTCACTCCAGCAGTTCACGAAGGACACCGGCATCCAGGTGCAGTACGACGAGGTGATCCAGGCGAACGCGGGCTTCTTCGGCAAGATCCAGCCGAACCTGGCCGCTGGCGAGTATGTCGGTTGGGACATCATCGTGATCACGAACGGGGACACGCTGAACAAGCTCTTCTCGCTCAACTACCTCGTTGAGCTCCCCACCGACAAGCGGCCCAACTTCGACAAGTACGCCGGCGACGCCGTGAAGAGCCCAGCCTATGACGACGGCAACAAGTTCACGATGGCATGGCAGTCCGGGCTCACCGGGATCGGGTGGGATCCCGTGCAGGTGAAGGCGCTGCGCCCGAGCAATCCCACCATCACGAGCATGAACGACCTGTACGACCCCGCGTTCAAGGGGAAGGTGGGGATGTTCGCGGACAACGCGGACATGCCGAACCTCGCCATGCTGGGTCTCGGGATCGTGCCGGAGGACTCCACGCCCGACGACTGGCAGAAGACGGCCGACAAGCTCACCCAGCAGCGCGACGACGGCATCGTGCGCCAGTACTACGAGCAGAACTACATCCAGGCGCTCGGCAACGGCGACCTCGCGGTCGCGATGGCCTGGTCCGGGGACATCTTCCAAACCAACGTCACGGGCGACCCGAACGGGCTCCAGTTCGCCGTGCCCACGGAGGGCGCCATCATCTGGACGGACAACATGTGCATCCCCATCGGGGTCGAGCACCCGGTCGACGCGATCACGATGATGGACTACGTGTACAAGCCCGAGATCCAGGCGATCATCGAGGACTACAACAACTACATCTGCCCCGTTCCGGCCGCCCAGGCCATCATCAAGAATCAGCTGAAGGACCCGGAGGTGGCGAACAGCCCCCTCGTCTTCCCCACGCCGGACATCGTCGCGCGCCTGCACAGCTATCGCGTGCTGACGGACGAAGAGCTGGTGCAGTGGAACGCGTTGTTCCAGCCGATCTACCTCAGCTGAGCTCGAGGAAGCACGAGTCGATGGCTGCAACGAGCGCCGCCGGGGTCGGGGGAAGCCTCGCATCCCAGGCCTCCCCGTACGATCCCGCCCCACCCCCGAGGCGAAAGGGGAACCCCCGCAAGAAGGCCGTCCCGTACGCGCTCTCGGCGACCGGCGTCATCTGGCTACTGCTCTTCTTCGTGCTCCCGTCCTTCTTCATGCTCGCCGTCTCGCTCAGCACGGGCACGCTGGGGACGCTCCAGTTCGCGTGGAAATGGTCCAACTACTCCACGATGCTCACGACCTACGACACCCAGTACATCCGCTCGATCATCTACGCGCTCATCGTCACGATCATCACGCTCACGGTCGCCTACCCCGTGGCGTACTGGATCTCGTTCTACGGGGGCAAGCGCAAGAACGTCTATCTGCTCCTCCTCCTCCTGCCCTTCTTCGTGTCGTTCGTGTTGCGCACCGTCCAATTCCAGTTCATCTTCTCCGACAATGGACCGGTGCTGGGCACCCTGAAGAGGCTCCATCTTCTCGGGTCGTCCGCGCACATCCTGTCCACCCCCTACGCGGTGATCGCGGGCATCGCGTACAACTTCCTCCCGTTCACCGCGTTGCCCCTCTACGTGGCGCTCGAGCGGATCGAGCCTCGATTGCTGGAGGCGGGGCGGGACCTGTACGCCAACCGCTGGAGCACGTTCTGGCGGGTCGTCTGGCCCCTGTCCATCCCCGGCGTCTTCGCCGCGTTCCTGCTCACCTTCGTGCCCGCGGTCGGCGACTACGTGAACGCCACCATCCTCGGCGGGCCCCACACCACCATGATCGGCCAGATCATCCAGTCCCAGTTCCTGACCTTGTTCCAGTACCCGCAGGGCGCCGCGCTATCCTTCATCCTGATGGCGGTGCTCCTCATCGGCGCCACGCTGTACTCGCGCGCGCTCGGCACCGACGCCGTGATGGATGCCGCGGGCCGATGACCGCGACCGCACTCACCCAGGTGGAAGCACCCGAGACGCTGGCTCCGCCGCGTCGGGGCAGGGGCCGGCGATGGACCAGCTACGTCCTGCCGCTCTTCACGTGGGTCGTCATCGTCGGCCTGTCGGTGCCGGTCTTCGTCATGATCCTCTTCAGCTTCAACAACCCCTCCGGGCGCCAGAACATCAAGTGGGAGGGGTTCACGATCGACAACTACACGCAGATCTTGAACCAGACGTCGATCATCGACTCGATCAAGCTGTCGCTCGAGGTCGCGGTGTTCGCGATGATCATCGCGACCGCGCTGGGGGCGCTCCTCGGCCTCGCGCTGGGGCGCTACCGGTTCCGCGGCTCCGGCGGGGTGAACTACCTCGTGTTCCTGGCCATCGCGTCTCCCGAGATCGTGCTGGGCACGTCACTGCTCACGCTCTTCGCGAATCAGTTCACCTTCATCAAGCTCGGCATCCCCTCGATCGTGATCGCCCACGTCATGTTCTGCACGTCGTTCGTGGCGGTCACCGTGCGGGCCCGCGTCCAGGGGCTGAATCCGTCGATGGAGGAGGCCGCGCAGGACCTCGGGGCCAACCCGGTGGTCACCTTCGTGAAAGTGACCCTCCCGCTGATCATGCCGGGTATCATCGCTGGGGCGCTGCTCGCGTTCGCGCTCTCCATCGATGACTTCGTGATCACGTACTTCGTCTCGGGGTCCACCACGACCTTCCCGCTCTTGGTCTTCGGCGCGGCGAAGACGGGCATCACGCCGTCGTTCAACGTGATCGGCACCTTCCTGTTCATGTTCGGGGCGTTGATCGCGGTGATCGGTTCGATCCTGCCCTCCGTCACCGCGCGACGCGACGCGAGGCGGCTCGCCCAGGACCGCAGTTCCGCGGTCGAGTTCGCCGCCGCCGGCGCGGGCCACTGACCGCCGGCGACCTCGTGAAGGGCGTCCACCCGGGCGTTCCCTCCCCGCCGTGGAGGTCGGGCGAGGCATGGTGTAGGCGGGGTACGAACCCGCACGGATATAGCCTCGGACCTGCGGAAAGGCTCCGTTGCGGGCCTTTGACGCCCTCGCAGAGCCCCGACTATACTCCCGCGCGCATGACCCCCGAACCGCACCTCAACGACGGCTGGGCCGGCGTGGGTGTTGGGTGGGGGATCGCCGCGACGATGCTCGGAGGGATCCTTGTCTGGGGCGGAGTTGGGTATCTGATCGACCGGCTCGTCGGCACCTCCGGCGTGTTCGTCGTCCCCGGGATGCTGCTGGGGGCGGCCGGGGCCACCTACATCGTGCATCTGAGGTTTGGCAGGGGAGACCGTGGCGAGCGTTCAGCCTGAACGGGAGATGATCCGCAGGGCGCTGCCGCTGTGCATCCCCGCATCCGTGAGCGCGGCCGCGCTGGGCGCCCTGTTGGGTGGGCGCTATGTGGCCGCCTCCGCCCTCATCGGGGTCGCCATCGTGTTCTTGAACTTCGTCGTGCACGGGTTGTCGCTCGAGCACGCCGCGCGGATATCGCTCACCGCCCTGTACGCGGCGGGGTTGTTCGGTTTCGTCGTGCGCCTCGGCGTGATCTTCGTGATCATGATCCTCCTGAACCAGCTCGACTGGTTCTCCCCTGTGGCGTTCGCAGCGGCCGTGGTGCCCTGCACGATCGTGCTCTTGGTGTTCGAGATGAAACAGCTGTCCGGCCGGATGCAGGTCGACCTGTGGGACTTCTCCCCCGCCGGGGACGGGAGGGTCTCGTGAATCAGGCCCTCGGGCTCGTCGCCGCCACGTTCGAGAAGCCAACCACCAAGGACTTCATCTTCGGATGCTGGGGACCGTCGGTCCGCATCGGCGGGATCTCCTTCTGCATGAACTTCATCTTCTTCATGCTCCTGCTCGTCGTGGCGGCCTTCCTCCTGTCGTTCTTCGTGGCGTTCCGCAAGCCGAAGATCGTGCCGGGCAAGTTCCAGGCGCTCATGGAGCTGGGGCTGGAGTTCGTCAAGGAGCAGATCGTCGTGCAGATGATCGGGCCCGCCGGCCTGCCCTTCTTCGTGCTGCTCTCCACGTTCTTCTTCTTCATCTTCTACTCGAACATCCTCGAGGTGATCCCCGGGGTGAACTTCTCCCCCAGCTCCCGGATCGCGTTCCCTCTGGTGCTGGCCGTCATCTCGTGGGTGACGTACAACACGGTCGGGATCCGCAAGCACGGCTTCGGCGGGTACCTCAAGATGGTGTGCTTCCCGCCGGGTGCGCCCCTGGCGCTGTACGTCATCCTCACCCCGATCGAGTTCATCTCCACGATCGTGATCCGGCCGATCACGCTCTCCGTCCGTCTGTTCGCGAACCTCCTGGCCGGACACTTCCTGCTCTCCGTGTTCTTCCTCGGAACCGTGTTCTTCATCCAGAGCGGGTTCCCGCTCGCGCTGGTGTCGATCGCGTCGTTCCCGCTGGCGGTCGTGCTCGTTGGGTTCGAGATCTTCGTGGCCGCACTCCAGGCGTTCATCTTCACGATCCTGTCTGCCTCGTACATCGCCGGGGCGATGGCTACCGAGCACTAAGGAGGACTTCATGACCGCTCTCGTACACCTCTTCGCCCCGATCCTGGCGGCGCTCACGGATGCCGGCTTCCAGACCATCGGCAAGGGTCTCGTCTACGGCCTGGCGGCCATCGGACCGGGTATCGGGATCGGCGTGCTCATGGGCAAGTCGGTCGAGGCCATGGCGCGCCAGCCCGAGTACGCCGGCCAGGTCCGGTCCATCATGTTCATCGGCATCGGTCTGATCGAGGCGCTCGCGCTCTTCGGCCTGATGCTGTCGTTCATCATCTAGGGGGCCCGCGTGCTAGCACTCATCGGTATGCTCGCCCAGGCAGCGGAGCCGGTCAGCGACAAGGCCGACCTCTATCCGCACTGGAACGAGTTGATCGTCGGGGCGATCGCGTTCGCGATCCTGTACTTCTTCATGGCCAAATGGGTGTTCCCGCGCATGAACCAGATGCTCGAGGATCGGCGCACCAAGATCCAGGGTGAGATGGAGCGCGCGGAGGGGGCCCGCGTCGAGGCCGACGCGATGCTCACCGACTACCGCCAGCAGCTGGCGCAGGCCCGCGACGAGGGCAACCGGATCATCGAGGAGGCGCGCAAGACGGCCGATCAGCTCCGCCGAGACGTGCAGGCGAAGGCGGCCGAGGAGGCGGAGGCTACCGTCGTCCGCGCTCAGGAGGAGATCCGCGCCGAGCGCGATCGGGTGTTCCAGGAGCTGCGCGCGCAGGTCGGCGAGATCGCCGTCGAGCTCGCCGGCCGCGTCGTGGGCCAATCGCTCGACAAGTCCGCCCACGAGCGCCTCATCGACGAGTACATCGACCAGGTGGCCGCCGGCGAGAACGGACAGAACTGAGTTGACGGACCGGGAGGCCGTGTTGCGCGGGTACGCCGAGGCGTTCTTCGCCGTGGCCGAGGCCGAGGGCGTGCTGGACGAGGTTGAGGACGAGCTGTTCGCGTTCGGCGCCGCCGTCGAGCAGAACCCCGCCCTGCGCGAGGCGCTCAACGACGCATCGCTGCCCGCGGAGAACCGCAAGGCGGCGGTGCGCGACATCTTGAGCGCGCGCACACACCCCACGACGGTCGCGCTGGTGGGGTTCGTGGTGGATGCCGGACGGGCCAAGGACCTGACCAAGATCGTGGAGCGCATGGCGGCGCTGGCGGCCGAGCGGCGGGATGCGGCGCTGGCCGAGGTTCGCAGCGCCGTCCCCCTCGACGACGCCCAGCGGACACGCGTGGCGGAGGCGTTGTCGCGCGCGACGGGTCGCACCATCGAGATCAAGGTGATCGTGGATCCCACCGTCGTCGGAGGCCTCGTGGCGCGCGTGGGCGATGAGGTGTTCGACGGTTCGGTCGCCACCCGACTGAACGACGCGAAGCAGCATCTAGGGAGCGTGTGAAGAGATGGCACTGGACATCGACACTGCGAGCATCGCGGAGGCGCTGCGGAAGAACGTCGAGAGCTTCACGCCTTCGGTCGACCGAGAAGAGATCGGCAGGGTCATGGAGACCGGCGACGGGATCGCGCGCGTCTCCGGTCTGCCCGGCACCATGGCGAACGAGCTGCTCGAGTTCCCCGGGGGCGTCCTCGGGCTCGCCTTCAACCTCGACGAGTTCGAGATCGGGTGCATCATCCTGGGCGAGTCCTCCCACATCGAGGAGGGGGACCCCGTCAAGCAGACCGGCCAGATCCTGTCGATCCCGGTGGGCGACGGCTTCCTGGGGCGCGTGGTGGACGCCCTTGGCAGGTCCATCGACGGCAAGGGTCCCATCGCCTCGAGCGAACGCCGCAACCTGGAGGTCCAGGCCCCCAACGTGGTGAGCCGCCAGCCGGTGAAGGAGCCCCTCTACACGGGGATCACCGCCATCGACGCGATGACCGCCATCGGGCGCGGCCAGCGCCAGCTCATCATCGGCGACCGCCAGACGGGCAAGACCGCCGTGACGGTGGACGCGATCATCGCCCAGCGCGAGCTCTGGAACACGGACGACCAGGTGAAGTGCATCTACGTGGCCATCGGCCAGAAGGATTCCACGGTCGCCGAGGTCGTGGAGACGCTCCGCGAGAACGGGGCGCTCGAATACAGCGTGATCGTGAACGCGGGCGCGTCCTCGCCCGCCCCGTTCCAGTACCTCGCGCCCTACGCGGGCGCCGCCCTCGGGGCCTCCTGGATGTACAACGGCGAGGCCTCGCTGGTGGTCTACGACGACCTATCGAAACAGGCCACCGCGTACCGAACCCTGTCCCTGCTGCTGCGCCGCCCCCCGGGGCGCGAGGCCTACCCCGGTGACGTCTTCTACCTTCACTCCCGGTTGCTCGAGCGCGCGGCGAAGCTCTCCGACGAGCTGGGCGGCGGCTCCCTCACGGCGCTCCCGATCATCGAGACGAAGGGCGGCGACGTGTCGGCCTACATCCCGACCAACGTCATCTCGATCACCGACGGACAGATCTACCTCGAGCCCGAACTGTTCTTCTCCGGCGTCCGGCCCGCCATCAACGTGGGCATCTCGGTGTCCCGCGTGGGCGGCGCGGCCCAGATCAAGGCCATGAGGAAAGTGGCGGGCCGCCTGCGGATCGACTTGGCCCAGTTCCGCGCGCTCGAGGCGTTCGCGCAGTTCGGCTCCGAGCTCGACAGGGCGTCGCAGCGGCAGCTCGCGCGCGGTGCTCGCGTCGTGGAGGTCCTCAAGCAGCCCCAGTACCAGCCGGTCCCCGTGGAGAAGCAGGTGGTCTACGTCTTCGCCGCCACCACCGGTGCGCTCGACGACCTCCCGGTCGCCGACGCCAAGCGGTTCGTGGTGGGGCTGGGCGAATACCTCGATACGCGGAACCCGGAGATCCTGGGGACGATTCGCTCCTCGGGGGAGCTCTCGGATGAGACCACAGCGGCGCTCGAGGCCGCCATCGAGTCTTACGCGGCCTCGTTCGTGTCCTCCGAGGCCGGTCCGGGCTCGGAGTCCGCGCTGGGGGCCACCACGCCCCCCGACGAGGTGAAGGCCGACATCGGCTGGGACCGCATGTCCTCGGCAGACGACGAGGAGGAGGAGGAGGCCGGCGCGTCGGGCGAGCCCGACCCTCCGGCGTAGCCATGGGCGCCAAGATCCGCATCGTCCGGCGCCGGATCCGATCGGTGCAATCCACCATGAAGATCACGCGCGCGATGGAGCTCATCGCGTCCTCACGCATCGTGAAGGCCCAGAAGCGTGTGGAGGAGGCACGGCCCTACGCCGTGCAGCTCACGGCGGCCATGGAGGACGTGGCCGCGAAGACGGGCTCGTTGGCCCATCCGCTCCTGGAGGCGCGAGAGCACCCGGCCAAGGTCGGCGTGTTCGTGGTGACGTCTGATCGGGGGCTGGCGGGGTCGTACAACTCCAACGCGTTGAGGCTCGCCGAGCAGCTGATCGCCGACGTTCGGCGCCGCGGACTCGAGCCCGTGGTGTACGTGAGCGGCAAGAAGGGCGTGGGATACCTGCGCTTCCGCTCCGTGCCGATCCACGCCGATTGGCAGGGACACAGCGAGGTGCCGCCGTACGAGATCGCGGTGACCATCGGGCGGCGGCTCATCCAGGACTTCGCCGCGGCCGAGATCGATGAACTGCACTGCGTGTACACGGACTTCCGTTCCGCGTTCACCCTTCGCGCCACGCGGAAGCGGTTCCTGCCCATCGCGGCGGAGGAGGTGACCGGCGCCGGCCGTGCCGTGCACGCGGAGTACCTGTTCGAGCCGGGTGCGGGCGAGATCCTCGATCACCTGCTTCCGCAGTACGTCATCACCAAGGTGTACGCGGCATTGTTGGAGTCGGCCGCATCGGAGAACGCGGCGCGCCGGCGAGCGATGAAGGCGGCGACGGAGAACGCGGAGGAGATCATCAAGGTGCTCACCCGGCAGGCGAACCGGGCCCGCCAGGACGAGATCACGACGGAGATCATGGAGATCGTCGGCGGGGCCGAGGCATTGTCCGGCGTGTCGGCGGAATAGGCGGAAGGTGGGTCATGACAACTGAGGAGCAGAACGCGAACGGGCGGGTGGTCCGGGTCATCGGGCCCGTGGTGGACGTGGAGTTTCCCCCGTCCGAGCTTCCCGAGATCAACACGGCTTTGGAGGTCGACGTTGCGCTCGGCGGTCAGACCACCACCATCACGTGCGAGGTGGCCCAGCACATCGGCGGCGGGCAGGTTCGCACGGTGGCCCTGCGGCCAACCGACGGCTTGGTGCGCGGCACCCCGGTCCGCAACACGGGGGCGCCGATCACCGTCCCGGTGGGGTCGGGCGTGCTCGGCCACGTGTACAACGTGCTGGGCGACCCGCTCGACACCACGATGGACAAGATCGAAGCGGCCGACCGGTGGCCCATCCACCGCGACAGCCCGCCCTTCGACGAGCTCGAGCCCAAGTCGGTGATGCTGGAGACCGGGATCAAGGTGATCGACCTGCTGGAGCCCTACGTGCAAGGCGGCAAGATCGGGATGTTCGGCGGCGCCGGGGTGGGCAAGACCGTGATCATCCAGGAGATGATCCGTCGCCAGGCGCAGCAGCATGGCGGCGTGTCGGTGTTCGCCGGCGTGGGGGAGCGCACGCGGGAGGGCAACGACCTCTTCCTGGAGATGACCGAGTCGGGCGTGATCGAGAACACCGCCCTGGTGTTCGGCCAGATGGACGAGCCGCCCGGCGTCAGGTTGCGGGTGGCGCTGGCGGCGCTCACCATGGCCGAGTACTTCCGCGACGTGGAGCGCAAGGATGTTCTCCTGTTCGTGGACAACATCTTCCGGTTCACCCAGGCGGGTTCGGAGGTCTCCACGCTGCTCGGGCGGATGCCGTCGGCCGTGGGATACCAGCCCACGCTCGCCGATGAGATGGGCGCGCTGCAGGAGCGCATCACGTCCACGAAGGGCCGCTCGATCACCTCGCTGCAGGCCATCTACGTGCCCGCCGACGACAACACGGACCCTGCCCCGCACACCGCCTTCGCGCACCTGGACGCGACCACCGTGCTCTCGCGCGAGATCGCGTCCCTCGGCATCTATCCCGCCGTGGACCCGCTGGACTCCACGAGCCGGATCCTCGACGCCCGCTTCGTCGGCCAGGAGCACTACGACGCCGCGCGCCGGGTGCAGGAGATCCTCCAGCGCTACAAGGACCTGCAGGACATCATCGCGATCCTTGGCATCGACGAGTTGTCCGAGGAGGACAAGGTCATCGTGACCCGTGCCCGCAAGATCCAGAAGTTCCTCTCGCAACCGTTCTTCGTGGCGGAGCAGTTCACGGGGATCGAGGGCAAGTACGTGCCGGTCGACGAGACCATCGCGTCGTTCAAGGGACTGTGCGAGGGCGAGTACGACCACCTGCCCGAGCAGGCCTTCCTCCTCGTGGGCGGGATCGAGGAGGCCGTGGAGGCCGCGAAGCAGATGGAGGCGGCGTAGGTGCCGGTCGACGTCCACGTCGTCACGCCCGAACGCGAGCTCTGGTCGGGGAGCGCCACGATCGTGATCGCGCGGGGGGTGGCCGGCGAGGTGGGCATCCTCGCGGGCCACATGCCGCTCCTGGCGCAGCTCGCCATCGGACCCATCCGCATCCAGCGCGAGAACGAACCCGAGCTCGTCGCCGTGATCGACGGGGGGTTCCTTCACGTCGCGTCCTCGAGTGAGGAGGGGACACGCGTGGACGTGATGGCTGCGCACGCCGAGTTCGTGGACGAGATCGACGTCGAGCTCGCACGCACGCGCGCCGACGAGCTCCGGGCCCAACTCGCCGAGCGTCGCGACACCGAGGTTGCCGAGGCAGAGGTCGTGAGCATGAAGGACGAGCTCCAGAAAGCGCTCGTGCGCGTCAGCCTCGCCGGGTAGGTGCTCCAGCCGCAGCCCTGCTCGAACACGCGGCGGTCTCGACGGATGTCGCCGGCGGTGCGTCCGGACCCCTTAGACTGATTCCCCCATGGATCGACTCTTCGTCACCGGCGGAGCGCGTTTGACGGGCTCCGTCCGCATCGCGGGCGCCAAGAACTCCGCCCTGAAGCTGATGGCCGCCGCGCTGCTCGCGTCCGGCCGAACCGTGCTGCGCAACGTTCCGCGGATCCAGGACTGCACCACCATGGGGCGCGTGCTCGAGCACTTGGGCGCCGAGGTCATGTGGGAGGCGGACTCCGTCACCATCGACGCCACCGGCCTCACGTCGGTGGAGGCGCCCTACGAGTTGGTGCGCCAGATGCGCGCTTCCATCGTGGTGTTGGGCCCCCTTCTGGCTCGCGCGGGTCAGGCGCAGGTGGCGATGCCGGGGGGCGACAACATCGGCTCCCGGCCGATCGACCTGCACATCAACGGTCTTCGCAGGATGGGGGCGCAGATCGCGTTCGAGCACGGGTTCCTGCAGGCCAGGGCGCCGCGGGGCCTGCGCGGTGCGGCCATCACCCTCGAATACCCGAGCGTGGGCGCCACTGAGAACCTCATGATGGCCGCGGTTGCCGCTCGCGGCACCACCGTGATCGACAACGCCGCTCGTGAGCCCGAGATCGCCGACATCGCGGCCTTCCTGGCGGCGATGGGCGCGCGCGTCGACGGTGCCGGCACGAGCACGATCGAGATCGCGGGGGTCGATGGCTTCACACCCACCCAGCACACGGTGATCGCCGATCGCATCGAGGCGGGGACGTTCGCGGCGGCGGCCACGGCCACGCGAGGCGATGTCACCCTGCAAGGCGCGCGCTCGGATCATCTGGCGCTGTTCCTGGACAAGCTCGCCGATGCGGGCGCACGCGTGGATCTCACCGAGGACGGGCTCCGCGTCCGCCAGGACGATCGCCCGCGTGCCGTCGATTTCGTGACGCTGCCGTATCCCGGTCTTGCCACGGATTTCCAGCCGATCCTGATGGCGGCCCTCGCGGTGGCGGAGGGCACGTCGATCGCGACCGAGAACGTGTTCGAGAGCCGGTTCCTCTACGTGGCCGAGCTCAAACGCATGGGCGCCAGCATCGACGTGGAGGGTCACCACGCCGTGATCCGTGGGGTGCCGCGGCTCTCGGCCGCTCCGGTCCAGGCGCTCGACATCCGTGCCGGCGCCGCGATGGTGATCGCAGCCCTGTGCGCCGACGGGATCTCCGAGGTGAACGACATGCAGCACGTGGATCGGGGCTACGAAGGGTTCGAGGCCAAGCTCAGCGGCCTCGGTGCCGTGGTGCGCCGCGAGCGTGAGCTGGTCACGCTCCCATGATCCAGGATCCGCCTCCCCCCCGGCCCGACCTGGGCCTTCCGGGGATGATGAACCCGGTGCTCGGCGCCGAGGTGAGCGCCGACGAAGATGGTCGCCCGCTCGCCACCTGGCGCTGGTGGGAGGTCGTCGGGATCACCCTGCTCGGCTTCATCCTGGGGACCATCGCCTCCATCCCCGTGTTCCTCCTCTTGGGCGACACCATGAGCGCCACGGGGGCCAGCGGCGTGAGCGAGCTCGCCCAGGGGTTGGTGGTAGACGGGGTGCTGCTCGCCACCATGATCGTCTGGCTGCGCAGGCGTCACCCGCGCTGGCAGCAGATCATCGGATTCCCGACCCGCGCGCAGATCCCCAGGGAAGTGCTGACCGGCGGGCTGCTAGGCATCGGGGTGCGGATCGCGGCGGGCATCGCGTCGGCGATCGTGGTGGGCCTGCTCGGCTCGGCCACCGGCACCGACGTCTCGATCCCGCAACAGGTGACGTCGGACCTGAGGCCCGGCGCGTTCGTCCTGTTCGCCCTGTACGCCGTGATCGTGGCGCCCGTGACCGAGGAGTTCCTGTTCCGCGGCCTGCTCTACCGCTCCATCCGCGACCGACGCGGCGTGGCGCTGGGTGCGATCGTCTCGGCCCTCGCCTTCGGGCTCGTTCACTTCGTCCCGAGCGGAAACTGGCAGGGCGTGGTCGCCCTGCAACTGACGATGGTGATCACGGGCGTCGGGCTGGCGCTGATCTACGAACGGCGGAAGAACCTCGTGGCCGACATCGCCGGCCACGCCGCGTTCAACCTCATCGCCGTGGTGGCGATCGCGGCCGGCGTCGGCGTCGTGCCGGGGTGGAGGTGACGACGTGCCGAGGTTCGCGACCGACGCCTGGTTCCAGGACCTGATCGCAAAGATCAACGCATCCTCCGAGTATCGCGATGCGGCCGCCGCGTGGGAGGGAGACGTGGCCTTCCTGGTGGAAGCCGAGCCCGACCACGGCATGCCCGAGGATGTCTGGGGCGTGCTCGACCTGTGGCACGGAGCCTGCCGGGGCGGAGGCGCGGTCGACGCCGAGACCGGGCGGCGAGCCGCCTACGTCATCCGCGCGCCGTATTCGCGCTGGAAGGAGGTCCTGCTGGGGGACCTCGACCCGACGAGGGCCATGATGCAGGGCAAGCTGAAGGTCCAGGGGGACCTCGCCACCATCGTGCGCTACGTTCGCGCCGCCAACGAGCTCGTGCATCTCACGGGCGAGGTCGACACGCAGTACCCCGACGAGGCCTGAGTCGCCGTGCGCGCGGTCGTCTTCGACGACATCGGCCGCGTGAGCGTGACCGACGTCGCGGATCCGGTGATCGAGGGCCCGGGCGACGCCATCGTGCGGGTGACCCTCAGCGCGGTCTGCGGATCCGATCTGCATTTCCTCCACGGGAAGACGCCCATCGACCCCGGCGCGAGCATCGGTCACGAGGCGGTGGGGGTGGTCGAGTCGACGGGATCCGCCGCGGCGGGGGTCGCGCGGGGCGACCGCGTGGTCGTGGCGTTCCAGATCGCGTGCGGGCGCTGCTGGTTCTGCCGCCGGGGCGAGACGCAGCTCTGCGAGGACTCCGGCACGCTCGGGGCGGGGGCGTTCGGCGGAAGCCTCCCGGGTGCCCAGGCCGAGCGGCTCAGGGTGCCCAACGCATCCGTGAACCTGTTGCGGATCCCCGACGACATGGACGACGAAGACGCCATCTTCGTGGGGGACATCGCGACCTCGGGGTACTACGCAGCGTCGCTGGGGGAGATCGGGGCGCGCGACGTCGTGGCGGTGGTGGGCGCGGGGCCTGTGGGGTTCTTCTGCGTGCAGGCCGCCCGCGCCCTGGGCGCCCGTCGGGTGTTCGCCCTGGACCGGGAGCCCGAACGTCTCTCGCTCGCCGCCCGTGTGGGGGCCGATCCCGTGAACGTCGCCGAGCGCCACCCTGTCACGGTCCTGGCCGCCGCCACGGACGGACGGGGCGCGGATGTCGTGATCGATGCCGTGGGCAGCGTCGCGGCGTTCGACACGGCGGTCGCCGTGGTGCGTCGCGGGGGCCGCGTCGTGATCCTCGGCGTGTACGCGTCGGAGACCGTCGAGCTGCAGCTCGGCGTGTACTGGGCGCGCGCCCTGGACCTGCGGTTCGCGGGGATCACGCCCGTCCATGCGTGGTGGGGACCCACGATGGACGCGGTGGCGGGCGGCCTGATCGACCCGCGGCCGCTGGTAAGCCACCGCCTGCCGCTGGAGGATGCCGCGCGCGGCTACGAACTGTTCGCTGCCCGCCGGGCCACCAAGGTCCTGTTGATCCCGTGAGCCCGAGCGTGGTATTCGCCGATGCCGAGCCGAACGGGCTGGGGGTCATGCTCGGTTCACTGATCGAGCAGAACCTGGCGCGCGATCCCTCCCGCGGGCGACTCCTGGCGCCGGCGCTGGTGAGCATCGATGCGCCCGACGCCGAGGTGGGCGTGACGTTGCGGCTCGACCCCGGGCGGGTGCTCGTGGCGAACGGGGTTCGGCCCGCGGCGCGGCTGAGGATCACGACCGACGCCTCCCGGCTGCTCGCGCTCACCGACGTGCCGCTGCGGTTCGGGCTGCCCGATCCACTGCGGGCCGAGGGTCGGTCGGTCCTGCGGGATGTGTTGTCCGGGCGTCTTCGGATCCGCGGGATGATGTCGCATCCATGCGAGTTGGCGCGCCTTACGATGCTGCTCTCCGTGCGCTGAGATCGGAAAGCCCATGGCCCACACGGCGACAACGAGGAACGAGCCGCCCCTGCGTCCCGACGAGGCGCCACTGCAGCGTCGCCTCGAGCGCCGATGGTGGCCAACGCTCGCCGTCTTGGGCGTGATCGTGTTCGTCGTCCTGGGGGGCTTCGTGGCCGCGGCGGCCCTGTCCGAGCCGGCAGGTGTACCCGTGAGCGTGGGGTCGGTCGTTACCCTTCAGCCGCTCACGGGATGGGTCACGGCCGATCAGACTTCCCTGGAAGGCATCCCGTTCGCGAGGCTGACGCGCGGCGGCGGGAACCTCGACGTCGCGGTGCTCGGCGGGTTCGACGGGTCCGCCACCGCACTGGCCCACGACTACGTGGAGCGCGTCCTGAACCAAGAGCTCAAGCGGCTGTCGGTCTCCGACGCACTGGAGACCGTGAGCCTCCCCGACGGGTCCGTCGCGCAGCGATTCCACTACGTGGGTGGTAACGACACCGCCCAGGCGGTGGAGGGCGAAGTGACCGCGGTCGTGACCCCGGCCGGCGACGGCGTGGTCTTCGACGGCTGGGCGCCGGAGGGTCTGCTCGCGTTCGTCGACGGCGATGTGCACACCATGGTCGACCGCGCGGTGTTCGGGTGAGCGCCGCGGCCATGCGTTCCCCGCGGCGCCGCCGCAACGACCTGCACCAGACCGGGTTCGTGCAGCCGCGCCAGCCCGCGTTCTGGCTCTACGTGACGATCGTGTGCGTCACCGGCGTCGTCACGCTCGCGGAGCAGCGCTTCTACCGCGACATCTCCGCGGGGGGCTGGGCCCTGTCCTGGTTCCTCCTCCTGGTCTACGCGCTGCCGGTCTTCCTCGTCGTGTACTACCTCGATCTCTACGAACAGGAGCCGCTGCCGCTCATGTTCGCCGCGCTCGCGTGGGGTGGGGTTGCGGCCACGACGCTGTCGGCCATCGCGAACGGCGGCTGGGGCCTCGTGGTGGCCAGGGTCGCCGGCCCTGAGTTCGCGGCGCGCTGGACCGCCGCCCTTACCGCGCCGCTGGTGGAGGAGACCCTCAAGGGCGTCGGGGTCGTGCTGATCTACCTCATCGCGCGCGACGAGATCGATGACGTCATGGACGGGTTCGTGTACGGGGCGGTCTGCGGGCTGGGGTTCGCGGTGGTCGAAGACGTCTTCTACTTCATGAGCGTGTTCGGGGGCCAGCCCTCGGGGGTGCTTCGGGGCTTCTTCCTGCGGGTGCTCGCGAGCGGTCTGTACTCCCACGTCCTGTACACGGGCCTCGTGGGGATGGGCATCGGCTACGTGGTGTCGCGCCGATCTTCGGTGCCGCGGGTGCGCCGCCTGTGGGTCTGCGGGGCGTTCTACGCGCTCGCGGTGTTCGGTCACTTCCTGTGGAACTCGCCCTGGCTCGACCTCTTCCCCCGCCAGCCGTGGACGGCCGGGGACTGGCCGCTCATCTTCCTGGCGACGGCGGTCAAGGGCATGCCGCTGCTGATCTTCGTGGCCGTGGCCGTGGGGCTCGCGCGAGGCCGGGAGCGCCGGTGGCTGCATGCCTCGCTGGAGGACGAGGTGGGCCACGGGGGCATCTCCAGCGACGAGCTCGACCGACTGGAGACGCCGGGGCTTCGGCGGCGCGCCCGGCGCGAGATGCGTCGGCGGGCAGGCGGGCGCGCTGCCTCCCTGCTGCACCGCCTCCAGCGCGAACAGGTGAACCTCGCGATGGTGCGCTCGCGCGTGGCCGATCCCGAGGACCCCGCGCTCGCGCGCCAGCGGGCGTTCTGCTCCTCGTTGCGCGACGCCCTGCAGGCGATCCCCGGCGCGGCCCCGGCGGGAGACGGGGCCGGTTCGGCGGGCAGGCGCACGGTCGAGGGTCGCCCCGGCGACGCCGGGTAGGCTTCGGCCACGATGGACGTCGCGGCGATGATCGAGGGTGTGCTCGCGGGGGATCGACGCGCCGTCGCGCGCGCGATCAGCGCTGTCGAGGACGGCGCCACCGAGCTGCCCGCCCTGTCCGCCGGCGTGTACGAACGCACGGGACGCGCGGCCACGGTGGGCCTCACGGGGGCCCCCGGCGTTGGGAAGTCCACGCTGGGTGCCGAGCTCGTGCGAGCCGGGCGGGAGGCGGGGCGCTCCATGGCGGTGCTCGCCGTGGACCCGACCTCGCCCTATACCGGCGGGGCACTGCTCGGCGACCGCGTGCGCATGCAGGATCACGCCACCGACCCCGGCGTATTCATCCGGTCCATGGCCACGCGTGGTCACCTGGGAGGCATGGCGCTCGCTGCGCCCGAGGCCGTGCGGATCCTCGACGCGGCCGGATACGACCGCGTGATCGTGGAGACGGTGGGCGTGGGCCAGGCCGAGGTCGACGTCGCGGCGGCCACGGACACCGCGGTGGTGGTCCTCGCGCCTGGGATGGGCGACGCCGTGCAGATGGCGAAGGCCGGGATCCTGGAGGCCGCGGACGTGTTCGTGGTGAACAAAGGCGATCGGGAGGGCGCGAACGACGTGGTCCGCGAGGTCCGCCAGATGCTTCACCTGGGTGCGGCCCGTGACTGGGAACCGCCCGTCCTGTCCACCACGGCGATCCGGCGAGAAGGGATCGACGAGCTGTGGGGATCGATCGAGGCGCATCGTTCGCACGTGGGGGCCTCCGGCGCGCTCGAGGCCAAGCGCACGGCGCGTCTCCTGCGTGAGGTGGAGAGCCTGGCGGCCGAACGGTTCCGGGTGGATGCATCGGCCGCATTGCGGGGCGACGCGGCGCTCGCCGGCGCACTGACGGGGCGGCGTATCGACCCCTATCGGGCGGCGGCTATGCTGGTGGCCAAGGCCGCAGAGGCGGGCGTCGGGCACGACTAGGGGGTCGAGCACGACGAGCGCGGGCCGAACGGCCGGGGCTGGAGGCGGGAGATGGTGGATCAGCGCTCGAGCGATGCTCCCCAGGTGGAGGAACGCTCTCACACCACACGCTCGGGCGAACCGATCGCCCCCGCCTACGGTCCCGACGACGTTCGCGAGGCGGACCCCGGCCTTCCGGGCGCGTACCCGTTCACGCGCGGGGTCTATCCCTCGATGTATCGCGGCCGGCGTTGGACCATGCGTCAGTTCGCAGGGTTCGGCACCCCCGCCGAGACCAACGCCCGGTACCGATTCCTCCTGCAGCGCGGGCAGGGTGGGCTGTCGGTAGCCTTCGACATGCCGACCCTGATGGGCCTGGACTCCGACGACCCCAGGAGCGAGGGGGAGGTCGGCCGTTGCGGCGTGGCCACCGACTCCCTGCGGGACTTCGAGGCCCTGTTCGACGGCATCCCGTTGGACGAGATCACCACCTCCATGACGATCAGCGGCCCCGCCACCGTGGCCTTCGCCTTCTTCCTCGCCACCGCGGAGCGCCAGGGGGTGGCATGGGAGCGGCTCGGCGGCACGCTGCAGACCGACATCCTCAAGGAGTACATCGCCCAGAAGGAGTGGATCTTCCCGCCCCGGCCCCACCTGCGCCTGATCGGCGACCTCATGGAGTTCTGCGCCGAACGCTGTCCGAAGTTCCACCCGGTGAGCGTGTCCGGCTATCACATCCGCGAGGCCGGGGCCACGGCCGCGGAGGAGCTGGCGTTCACGCTCGCAGACGGGTTCGCGTACGTGGAGCTCGGCCTGCGCCGCGGGCTCGACGTGAACGCGTTCGCGCCGGGCCTGTCGTTCTTCTTCAACGCGCACATCGACTTCTTCGAGGAGATCGGGAAGCTGCGGGCGGCCCGGCGGATCTGGGCCCGCTGGCTGAAGGAGCGGTACGGCGCGACCGATCCCAACGCGATGAAGCTCCGCTTCCACACGCAGACGGCAGGGGTCTCGCTCACGGCCCAGCAGCCCATGAACAACGTGGTGCGCACCGCGATCGAGGCTCTCGCGGCCGTGCTGGGCGGCACGCAGTCGTTGCACACGAATGCCTTGGACGAGGTCCTCGCGCTTCCGACAGAACAGGCGGCCAAACTCGCCCTGCGCACCCAGCAGGTGATCGCCGAAGAGACGGGCGTGAGCGACGTCGCCGACCCACTCGGCGGGGCGTACTTCGTGGAGTCCATGACGGACCTGATGGACGAGCGCGCCGAGACGATCTTCGCCGAAGTCGAGGCGATGGGGCCGGGCGGGATGCTGGAGGGCGTCCTCGCAGGCATCGAGCGCGGGTGGTTCCAGCAGAGGATCGCCGAATCGGCGTTCCTCGAGCAGCGGCGATACGAGTCCGGCGATCTCGTCCAGGTGGGGGTGAACGCGTTCACCGCGTCGGCCGAGCCGCCGGTGGAGATCCTGGTCATCGGACCGGAGGCGGAGGTCCAGCAGGTCCGCGCCCTCGCCGCCGTGCGTGCGGAGCGTGACGAGTCCGCGAAGGAGGCCGCGCTCCAGGCCCTCGAAGCGGCGGCCCGAGGGGACACGAATCTGATCGAGCCGCTCGTGACCTGCGCCAGAAGCCTCTGTACCGAAGGCGAGATCGTGCGCACGCTCACCGGCGTGTTCGGCGACTACCGCGAAGTTCCGCGCTTCTGACCGCAGCTGCGGGGGTTCTCAGTTGCAAGCCCTTGCAGGCAGCCTGTAGGGTAAGCGAGCCCCGCAGGACCGAGGAGTCGCCGGCCATGTCGAACCGCACGAAGCTGTCGATCGTCGTACCGTTCGCCCTTGCCACGCTCGTCGCCTGCTCTTCCGCGGGCTCGGGCAGCGGCGGCGGCGACGGAGGCAAGATCGTGATCGCGGCCTCGGTGGCCCCCATCGTGGACATCGTCAAGAACGTCGCCGGCGATGCCGCCGACGTCCGGGGCCTGATCCCGGAGGGGGTGGATTCCCACACGTTCGAGCCGACGTCGGATACCGCCCGGACGCTGTCGGAGGCTGACATCGTCTTCCTGAACGGCCTGAACCTCGAGGACCCGACGCTGAAGCTCGCTCAGGCGAACCTGAAGGACGGCGCCACCATCTACCAGCTAGGACCGAACACGATCAAGCCCGACGCCTACCTCTACGACTTTTCGTTCCCGGCGTCCGGGGGTCATCCCAATCCGCACCTGTGGATGGACGTGGCCAACGCCGAGACGTACACGCACCTGGTTGGCGACGAGCTCGTCAAAGCGGATCCTGCCAACGCCGCGACCTATCGATCGAACGCGGCCTCGTACCTGGTCACGCTGCGCGCATTGAACGACGCGGTGCAGCGTGCCGTGAACACGATCCCGCCGGCGAACCGCGTGCTGCTCACGTACCACGACTCCTTCGCGTACTTCGCGAACCACTACGGCATGACGGTGATCGGGGCCATCCAGCCCGCCGACTTCTCCGAGCCGAGCGCCCAGGAGGTGGCGGGCCTCATCCAGCAGATCGAGCAGAACCATGTGCCGGCGATCTTCGGTTCGGAGGTGTTCCCGAGCCCGGTGCTCGCACAGATCGCCGCGGAGACCGGCGCACGCTACGAGGACTCGCTCCGCGACGACGACCTTCCGGGGGATCCGGGGCAGCCCGAGCACTCCTACGTCGGGCTCATGCTCTACGACGTCCGCACGATGGTCACTGATCTCGGGGGGGACCCCGCGGCACTCGACGCCGTTCGGTTCACCAACACCTACGATTGAGGCCATGCACCATCCCCTCCTCGAGCTGCGCGCTGTGTCGTTCACCTACGGCGACGGGGTCGTCCTACGCGACGTCGACCTCGCCGTTCGCGAGGGGGCGTTCGTGGGGATCGTTGGGCCGTCGGGGGCGGGCAAGAGCACGCTCCTGCGGTTGATGGAGGGATCGCTGCGCCCCGCAGCCGGAACCATCGCCCGCGGTCACGAAGGGCGCGGGAACCTGCGGCTCGGTGTCGTGCCGCAGCTCGAGGCCATCGACTGGAACTTCCCCATCACGGTGGAGGAGCTCGTCCTGCTGGGCGCGACCGGGAACGGACGCCGCCTCCCCTGGGCATCCAAGGAGATGCGCGCGCAGGCCCGAGAGATGCTGGAGACGCTCGGCATCGGAAACCTCGCCCGCCGGCACATCCGCAATCTCTCGGGCGGACAACAGCAGCGCGCGTTCATCGCCCGGGCGCTCGTGCGTCGGCCGGACCTCCTGCTCTTGGACGAACCCACGAGCGGGGTCGACGTGCGAACCCGCCACGACATCTTGCACCTGCTGCACGAGCTCAACCACGAAGGCATCGCGATCGTGATGACGACCCACGACCTGAACGCCGTCGCGGCGCACCTCCCGAGTCTCGTGTGCGTCAACGGCCGCGTCGTGGCCCAGGGGACCCCCGAGCAGGTGCTCACGCCCGACGTTCTTCGCGCCCTCTACGGGGCGGAGATGATCGTGATCCGGCGCGAGGGGATGTTGTTGGTGGGCGACGCGTTCAGCGCCACCGTGGATGCACACGACCCCGCCTCCCACGCGCAGGGGGTGCCCCGGGCGCACTTCGGAGAGGAGCCGCAGCCGCACGATCACGGCCCCGGCGAGGATCACCGGCACCCCGAGCGGCCGCGTGCCGCGGAGACCAGGCGGTGACCCGGGTGTGACCTGGCTCACCGATCCCCTCACGCACGCGTTCTTCCGCTACGGCCTCCTGGCCGGCGCGCTCGGGGGCGCCCTGTGTGGGCTCGTGGGTGTGTACGTCGTGCTCCGCAAGATGTCCTACATCGGCCACGGCCTGTCCCACGCCATCTTCGGTGGGGCGGCCGTCGCGTACGTGCTCAACTGGAATTTCTACCTGGGCGCCGGAGCGTGGGGCGTCCTGTCCGCCCTGCTGATCAACGGCGTGTCGCGCCGACGCAAGGTGGGGGCGGACGCGGCGATCGGTGTGGTGACGACGGCCTCCTTCGCGGTCGGCGTCGTGCTGATCAGCTCGGTCCACACCTTCACCGTCAACCTCGAGGCGGCGCTGTTCGGCAACATCCTCGGGGTGACCGCGGAACAGCTCTGGGTGCTCGGGGGGGTGGCCATGGTCACCTTGGCGCTGATCGTGTTGCGGTACCGGCAACTCTTGTTCGCCACGTTCGACCCGGAGGCCGCCGACGCCTACGGCGTCAACTCCCGGGGGGCCGACGCCCTGTTCGCCGTCATCATCGCCGCGACCGTGGTCGCGACCATGCAGATCCTCGGCGTGACGCTCATCGCGGCCACGATCGTGGTCCCGGCGGTGATCGCCCGCCTCCTCACGGACTCCTTCGCGCGGATGCTCGTGATCTCGACATCGATCGGAGCGATCTCGGGCGCGCTCGGCATGTACGTCTCGTACTACGTCGACACACCACCGGGCGCGGACATCGTGCTGATCCTGGCGAGCGTGTTCGTGATCGTGTACGCGGCCACGGCCATCCTCGGCCGCCGGCGCCTGCAGGCGCTCGGCACCGTCGACACCCACGCGGAGGCCGGCGCGGCCATCGAGTTGGACTGAGCGCTAGGCCGCGCAATCCTCGCAGAGGCCGGTGATCGCGAAATGCGTGAGGTCGGCCACGAACCCGTGGTGGCGATGGATCAGGCCTTGTAGGGCCTTGGCCTCCTTGATGGACAGGGCATCGTCGCGCCCGCAGTTCCCGCAGGTGAGGTGGACGTGTTCGGCCTCCTCGGTACGGTGATACTCGGCGCCCGCTTCCAGGTGCGAGTGCGAGAGCACGCCGATCTCTTCGAGGGTGGCGAGGGTGCGATAGACCGTGGACGCGTTGACCCCCGGCATGTCTTGCTGGACCTTGCGGGCCAACTGCGTGGGGGAGATATGACCCTGCGCGCGCATCACCTCAGAAACGATCGCGCGCCGCTGCGGGGTCATCCTCAGCCCGCGCTCGCGCAGCAGCGACATCACGTCGGCGTATTCCTGCCCGGTTCGCTCCACCGCGCGATTCTAGCAGGGACTTGCAGGTGCAAGTCCTCTGCAACTGTGTCTCACACGTGGCCCTAGGAGGGCGAGGGAAGACCCAGGGCGCGCGCCGCCCACGGCACTGCGGCACGAGCTTGCATCACCTGCATCGGACGTACGTGCGGCGCCTCGGGGATCGGAGGACGCGAGCCGCGCCACACGAAGAACCCGGCCAACATCGCGGCGAAGGAGGCGCCGTCGGGCATCAGCGCCTCGGGGGCGGGCCCTCCCTCGGCGTGCAGGCTTGGCAACCAGGCGGCGATGTCGAACGCGGGATTGCCCACGGCGGCCCAATTCCAGTCCACCAGCGTGGCGCGGCCGTCATGCAAGCAGAGGTTGTCACTGCGCACGTCGACGTGGAGGAGGGCGTCGCCGCCCAGCTGCGCCTCGGCAGCGGCCGAGCGGAGCGTGGGCAGCGACGCCGCGAGCCAATCGGCGTCGAACAGGCCCAGACCCAACGAAGGGACCGGGTCTCGTTCGATCTCTCGCCACCCTTCGAGATAGGCGATCCCCCTGTCTCCGACCGCCCCGAGGTCGGCCGGTGGCTCGGCTGCGTGCACCTCGTCCAAGCAGGCGAGCACCGCGGCGATCGACGACCGATCCCAGGGCGGCGGCCACCGGGCCTTGCTCAGGTCCTCGAGGACCAAGACGGGTCGCTCGCCGTCGTCGTGCCAGCCCCGCATCCGCGGCAGGAACGACCGGTTCCCCAGCCGGGCATACACGTGGTGCTCGTCGCGTATCCACGCCACCGTGTCGAGCGTGAACGCGATCTTCACGAACACCGCGGAGCCGTCGGCCAATCCGGCGACCCATCGCGAGGCGGCGGTTCTGGCCCCGCGCTTGACCGGCAGCCAGGAGACCGGCTCGGCGCCGATCGCCTCGGTGGCGCGCGCTACGTCCCCGGGTTCGGGCGCCGTTGGAATCCCGACAGCGTAGGGGGTGGTCGCGGCCCCCGCGAGCAGCGGTAGCCTCACGGCCATGACGGTCATGGTCACGGGCGCATCAGGGCCCGTCGGGCACGCGCTCGTCCGGCGGCTGCTCGAACGCGACGAGGTCCGAGCCTGCGTGCGCCGGCCCGAGTCCGCCGAGCCGTTGCGGGCCTTGGGCGCCAAGGTCGCGCTCGGACTCCTCGACGACGCCGACTCCCTGGCGGAGGTGCTCGGCGGCGTGTTCACGCTGTTCCATCTCGTGGGTGGTCCGAACCACGCCGACGACGACGCGCTCCTCGACGCGAACCACGGTTCCACGCTCCGAGCGATCGCCGCCGCCAAGGCCGCGGGCGTGCGGCGGATCATCCTGGTCTCCGTCCCCGGAGCGGGCCCAGAGGCGAGCGATCCGTTCCTGCGCGCGAAGGGCCTCGCCGAGGAGGCGGTGAGCACGAGCGGCCTGCAGCACGCCATCATCCGCTCGTCGCACGTATACGGACTGGGTGGGGTGTGGTTCGCGGCGGTGGTGCAGGGCGCGCTCGCGCGCCCGCCCCTGGCCATCGCGACTGCGGTGGGCAGCGAGGTCGCCCCTGTCCTCGACGTCGACCTCGCGGCGACCCTCGTCGCGGCGGACGATCGAGCGGGCGACCTGGGCGGCATGTGGGCGATCGAGGGCCCCGACACCGCGGGCGCGGGGGACCTCGCGGAACGGCTCGCTGGCCCGGAGGCGGGAGCGGCCGTGCCTCTTGAGCCCGGCAGCGCCCCCGAGGTGTTGGCAGAGCTATTGGACATCCCCGTCCCGCCCGTGCTCGCCGATCACCTGCTGCGACCCGCACGCGCGGACGCGCCGGACGCGACGTCGGCTTTCGGGCCCGAGCTGACGTCCCTCGACGCGGGGCTCGCCCAGACGTTCGCGAGAGCGTCTGCGGCCGCGCCACCCGCCGGGTAGCATCCGCGCCGTGGAGTTCGTGCGGCTGGAGGTGGACGACGGCGTCGGCGTGGTGCGCCTGGATCGGCCTCCCGCGAACGCGCTGAACCTGCAGATGGGCCTGGAGCTCCAGGAGGCCATCGAGGAGGCGGGCGACCGCAACGATGTAGGCGCGCTCGTGATCTGGGGTGGTCGGAAGCTGTTCGCCGCGGGGGCCGACATCAAGGCCATGGCGACCTGGGGTCCGGAGGAGGTCAGGCCGAGCGTGGATGCGCTGGGCGCGGCATGCGACCTCCTCGAGCACCTGCCCAAGGTCTCGATCGCCGCGGTGAACGGATACGCGTTGGGAGGCGGCCTCGAGCTCGCCTTGGGGGCGGATCTGCGGTACCTCGCCGACGACGCCGTCGTGGGTCAGCCGGAGATCAAACTCGGCGTGATCCCCGGCGCCGGTGGAACGCAGCGCCTCACGCGATTGCTGGGGCCCGGACGAGCCGGCGAGCTCGTCTACACCGGACGCCAGCTCCGCCCCGAGGAGGCATCCCGGCTCGGGCTGGCCGAGCGCGTGGTCCCGGCGGCGGACGTCTTCGACGTGGCCGTGGCCGATGCCCGCGACCTTGCGCGTGGGCCTCGCGAGGCCCTGGCGGCGGCCAAGGAGGCGATCCGGGCGGCGGTGCAAACCCCGGGGCCCGCCGGTGTGGCGCGCGAGCGGGCGCTCTTCGTCGCGCTGTTCGGCGGGCGCGACCAGCGTGAGGGCATGCGCGCCTTCCTGGACAAGCGCGCCCCGCGATTCGGCGCCCGCAGCGCCACCCCGTAGCGGCTGGGCGGACGGTAGCCCTCGCCGATCGCGCCGAAGCTATGCAACCCCACCGGGCCTACCCCCGGGAATGAACCGGTGCCGGGGGTCGTTCGAAGTACGTGCGAGGACCTCACCAGAACGCCTGCCCGAGGGGTCCCGCGGAAGGATGTGAGGAAGGTGGCAGAGGACCGGTACCGGGGCAAGAGCGTCCGGCCGCTCCCGCGGCCGAACAAGCAGTACACGACCGGGCGAGTCTGTGAAGAGCCCGGATGCGAGACGAAGCTCTCTCGCTACAACAAATGGAACTTCTGCTGGCAACACGAACCCGTCCACGCTTACGTGCCGCGTGGCAAACGCAGGTCGAAGAAGGAAGCCGCGTAGCCCGATCCCGACGGCTCGCTCAGAGCCCGATCCACCAAGGCCGAGGCCCTCCCCCCCGCGGGAGGGCCTCGTTGCGCACGGCCCGGCGTTCAAGGTGGCCGCGAGCGCGGCCGATGCAAGGTTGGACCGCTCCCCCCGAGCGCGCCCTTACCTATGACGAACGAGACCGCCGAGCCTCCCGCGATGCGCGAGGGAAACTGCCCGTACTGCGAGCGAACCGTCCTCGTGTACGAGGAGCCCCCGCGGTGCCCCCTGTGCGCCTGCCCCTTCGACGAGGGCTCGGTGCGCCCCTACGTGTTCCCTCCCGAACGAGCGCCCGCACCCGACCCCGACTAGCGCGGCCACCCTTCCAGGCGGGCGGGCCGGCGACCGCGATTGTCGCTCACCAGCTCGATCGCCTGCGCCGCGCCGAGCTCGCGGGCGACGATCGGGCGCTCGGTGAGCCACCCTTCCCCCATGGCCACCTCGCGACCGATGCCCGCGAGCAGGCCCGCGTCGCGCGGGGGCGTGTACCACGCTCCCTCCAAGCGCACCGCCACGTTCGCGACGGTGGACTCGGTGAGCTCGCCGCGGGTGTTGAGGAGCAGGACGTCATCGACGTCGGGGTGTCGTGCCCTGGCCTCGTCGTAACGGCGTCGCTGTGTGGTCTTGTGGAAGAGCATCGGATCGGCAGGGTCCACGGGATGTCCCTCGTCGAGGGCCACACGGACGACATCGGGGTACCGCGGCGCCGCGACCCCGCCGGTCTCCACCCGGCCCCGACGATCGACCACCACCCGGATGCGCGCCGTCCGGTCGGCGAATCGGGCCCCCTCGTGCTCGAGCGCCGCCGCCACGGCGGCCTCATCGAAGGCGAAGCCGAAGTACGAGGCGGATGCCCGAAGCCGCGCGAGATGAAGGTTCAGGTGGAGGAACCGTCCCCCCTCGTAGCGGAGGGTCTCGAACAGCTCGAACCTCGGCCGCCGGCTCGTCAGCACGCGCGCCTTTGCCAGCACCTCCTCGTACTCGCCGTCTGCGCTCGAATCCCACGTGATCCCCCCGCCCACGCCGTACTCTGCCGTCCGGGTCTCGCCATCCACCGTCACCGTGCGGATGGGGACGTTGAACCGCGCGGCGGGGAGCCCCGAACCGGGCGGGGCCAGGTAGCCCACGGCGCCGCAGTACACGCCCCGCGGAGCGTCTTCGAGCCCGGCGATGATCCGCATCGTGCGGACCTTCGGAGCGCCGGTCACCGATCCGCACGGGAAGAGGGCCCCGAGCACGTCCACGAGCCCGGTGCCGACGCGCATGGTCGCCGATACCGTGGACGTGAGCTGCCACACGGTTTCGTATCGCTCCAAACCGAACACATCGCTCCACGCAACCGACCCCGGTTCCGCCACCCGCCCCAGGTCGTTACGGAGCAGGTCGACGATCATCGCGTTCTCCGCCCGGTCCTTCACCGAGCCGCGCAGCCCGGCGGCCACCGCCTCATCCTCGGCGGGCCACCGACCACGTGAGGCCGTGCCTTTCATGGGCTTGGCCACAAGGCGACGGTCGTCGATCTGGAAGAAGAGCTCCGGGGAGGCGGAGAGGATCCGGTAACGGCCGATGTTGAGGTACGCGGCGTAGGCACCCCGCTGCGCGTAGCACAGGTCGCGATACAGACCGCGATCGTCCCCCTCCACCTGGGACCGAAGGCGCAGCGTGTGGTTGACCTGATAGGTCTCACCAGCGGCGATGGCTTCGCGGATCCGGGCGATCGCGGAATCGTACGTGGCCCGGTCCACCGAGGGCCGCCAGGCGCCGCTCATCGGTGGCTCGGGATCGTCTCGGGGCTCCGGCAGTACCGTCTCCTCCCGTCGCTCGAACATCGCGAACCAGGCGAGCGGAAGCCGAGCGAAGGGGTCCCGACCGGACCGAGGGCGGACCTCGAGGGACGGGTCGAGTCCGGGCGCCGCCTCGTACGCCAAGAAGCCCGCCACCCAGAGGCCTCGGCGCGCAGCACCCTCGGCGGCCACGATCACTCCCCTGACCTCCTCCGGGCGGGTCGCCTCCAGCACGCCGGCGGGCCCCGTCAGCCGGAACGACTCCGAGGCGCCCGTGAGGTCGTCGAACCGTGCGTCGATCACGCCGGGAACGATACGAGGCGGACACAGGGTCGCCGCGGGGGCGGTGTGTCGCGGTAGCCTCGAGGTATGGCGGCACCCAAGGTCTTGGTGGCGATGTCGGGGGGTGTGGATTCCTCGGTCGCCGCGTGCCTGCTGCAGGAGCAGGGGTACGACGTGCTGGGATCGCACATGAACCTGATCCATCTCGATGGGGTGGAGCACGGGTGCTGCGGGCCCTCGGCCCGTCGCGACGCGGCGGCGGTCGCCGAGGTCGCGGGCTTCCCCTTCGAGATCTGCGACCTGTCATCCGCCTTCCGCGCGTCCGTGATCGAGGACTTCGTGGACGAGCACGCGGCGGGCCGCACCCCCAACCCGTGCGCGCGGTGCAACGGAGAGATCAAGTTCGGTGCGTTCCTGCGCAGGGCCGACGAGCTGGGCGCCGACCTGGTGGCCACCGGGCACTACGTGCGGAGCCATCGTGATCCCGCCGGCCGCTGGCACCTGCGGCCCGGGATCGACACCAACAAGGATCAGTCCTACATGCTCCACATGCTCGGCCAGCGCCAGCTCGCGCGCTCCCGCTTCCCGGTCGGAGGGATGTCCAAGGTCGAGACCCGCGCGCTCGCCGAGCGCTTCGAGCTGCCCGTGGCCTCCAAACCGGACAGCCAGGAGCTCTGCTTCGCGCCGGCGGGCGACGCAGGGGCGTTCGTGCGATCGCAGGCCCCGGCCCTGATCCGCGAGGGCGGCGATGTGGTCGACCCCCACGGGCGCGTCGTGGCCGAGCACGACGGCACGTTCGCCTTCACGATCGGCCAGCGCCGGGGGCTCGGCGTAGCCCTGGGGGAGCCGGCCTACGTCGTCGAGGTGGACGCCGAGGCCAATCTGGTGATGGTGGGGCCCGGGGCGCTGCTCGCGCGGCGCGGGCTGCTCGCCGACCGCGCGAACTGGCTCGCCGGCGAACCCCCAGGCAACCGAGCGTTCGAGGCCGACGTGAGGATCCGCTACCGCGGGCCGGGCGCTCGGGCCGCGGTCACCCCCGCCGAGGACGGTGGTGGCTTCCGCGTCGATTTCGCCGTTCCCCAGCGGGCGGTGGCGCCGGGTCAGAGCGCTGTGATCTACCGCGACGACGAACTGATCGGCGGCGGTCGGATCCTCGAAGCGCTCCGGTGAGGGGCGGCGGCGGGGTCGTCGCGCTCAACTATCATCGGCATCCCCAGCCACGAGGAGCCCCCGGGTGAAGCTGCTCCGGCGTCGCGTCAAGACCTTCGAGATCCAGGTCCAGGACCTCACGCTGCACATCACGGCCCCGGAGGACTTCGCGGAGGAATCCCGGGCTCAGGCGCTGAGCTTCTGGGAGCAGCTCCAGTCCTACGCGCTGCGCTACCCGGCGTTCAGCCAGTCCAAGCGTCCGTTGCAGCGCATCGGCACCGACGCTCCCGACATCGTGCGCCAGATGGTGGAGGCGGCCACCGGGGCCGGGGTCGGGCCGATGTTCACCTTCCGTGGCGCGGTCGTCGACCAGGTGGGACGCTCCCTGTCGGAGCAGCTCAACCAGGTCACGGTCACCTGCGACGGCGACTATTTCATCAAGGCCAAGAAACGGATGAAGCTGGCGGTCCGCCGGCGTGGGGGGGAGCCGATCACGGTCGCGCTCGCGCCGGATCGACGCGGCGTGGGGGTAAGCACCACGCTCGGCCGCGGCCGGGACCACACGGGCCCCGACGGCCTCGCGGTGATCGCCGAGTCCTGCATGCTCGCCGATGCCGCGGCCGCCGGGGTGCAGGCGGTGCTGCGCAAACCGGGCGGTTTCACCCTTGCGCTTCGGTACCTGCAGCAGGTTCCTCGCGTGATCGGGGGGGTCGTGGTGGTGGGGGAGACGATCGGCCTGGCGGGCGGCGTGGAGATCGCCGGATGAGCGCGGCCCGACGCAGCGCCGATGCCGCCGATGTGCAGGAGCGTCGGCTCGCCGAGGCCAAGCTCCGCGTGGAGGAGCTGCGTTCGGAGCTCGAGCACCATCGGTACCGCTACCACGTCCTGGACGATCCCGAGGTGGCCGACGTCGAGTACGACGAACTCATGCGGACGCTGAGAGCCCTGGAGGACGAGTTCCCCCAGCTGCAAACGCCCGACTCGCCAACCGTCACGGTGGGCGGAGCCCCGGCGGATCTGTTCGCGCCGGTCACGCACCGCGCGCCGATGCTCTCGCTGGACAACGCGTTCTCGTTCGAGGAGCTCGACGCTTGGGCGGAACGCGTCGCGCGCGGCGTGGGCGAGGGCGCCCGATTCGCGTGCGAGTTGAAGATCGACGGCGTGGCGTGCGCGCTCACGTATGAACGAGGCGTGCTCATGCAGGCGGCTACGCGCGGCGACGGGCGCGTGGGCGAGGACATCACCGCGAACGTCCGGACCGTGGCCGGGGTGCCCCGCCGGCTCCGGCTGGAGGATCCGCCGCTCAGCATCGAGGTGCGTGGGGAGGTGTACTTCCCCGTGACGGGATTCGACGAGTTGAACCGACGGCTCCTCGAACGCGCGCAGCGGCCCTTCGCGAACCCGCGCAACGCCGCGGCGGGCTCGCTGCGCCAGAAGGATCCCAAGGTCACGGCCTCGCGGCCTCTGCGGCTGTGGGTGCACTCGTTCGGCGCCGCGGAGGGCGTCGCGTTCGACTCGCATCGGGACTTCTTGGGCTGGGCCGCCACCGCCGGCCTGCCCGTCCCGCCCACCACGGAGACGCGTGACACGATCGACGGAGTGAAGTCGTTCCTGAAGCGGTGGGAGGCCGATCGCCACTCGGTTGATTGGGAGATCGACGGCATGGTGATCAAGGTGGACCAGGTCGACCTCCAGCGAGAACTTGGCGCCACGAGCCACGCGCCGCGCTGGGCCATCGCGTACAAGTTCCCACCGGAGGAACGGACCGCGCTGCTGCGGTCCATCGACGTGCACACGGGCCGCACCGGGAAGGTCACGCCGTTCGCCGTGCTCGAGCCGGTCGTGGTGGGTGGCGTCACGGTGACGTACGCGACGCTGCACAACGAAGACGAGGTTCGACGCAAGGACGTGCGCAAGGGCGACGTGGTCATCGTTCGGCGCGCGGGCGACGTGATCCCTGAGATCGTCGGGCCCGTCCTCTCCAAGCGGAAGAAGGGCGCGCGCCGATGGAAGATGCCGGCCGCATGCACCTCGTGCGGCACGCCGCTCGTTCGCGCGGAGGGCGAGGCGGACTACCGCTGTCCCAACAAGCGCGGGTGCCCCAGCCAGGGGATCGAGTGGCTGTTCCATTTCGCGGGGCGCGGGGCCATGGACATCGAGCACCTCGGGTACATGACGGTGATGCGACTCCTGGAGGGCGGCATGATCGAGGATCCTGCCGACATCTACGCGCTGGATGCCGAGCAGCTGGGGCGGCTGCCCGGATTCAAGGACAAGGCCATCACGAACGTGCTTACGCAGATCGAGTCGTCCAAGGACCGCCCGACGTGGCGTCTCCTGGTCGGGCTGAACATCCGCCACGTCGGTTCCCACGTCGCTCAGGTGCTCGCGCGCGGGTTCGGCTCCATCGACGCGCTCGCCGAGGCCTCCGAGGACGAGATCGATGCCGTCCCCGAGATCGGGCCGGAGATCGCCGCCACCGTGCGCGAGTGGTTCGACGATGACGACAACCGGGCGCTGATCGAGAAGCTGCGCGCGGCGGGCCTCCGGCTACAGGACGAGCGACCGTCCGCCGACGCCGGTCCCCAGGTCCTCGGCGGGCAGTCGATCGTGCTCACCGGGGGGCTCGAGGGGATGTCGAGGGAAGAGGCCACCGAGTTGGCGGAGTCCGCCGGAGCGCGCGTGTCCTCGACCGTGTCGAAGAAGACCTCGTTCGTGGTGGCGGGAGGGGGTCCGGGCACCAAGCTCGCCAAGGCCGAATCGCTGGGCGTGGAGGTCATCGACGAAGCCGAGTTCGTTCGGCGGCTCGGCCGGTGACGCGGGCCCGGGCCCCCGGGTGGCACCGTCGGGCGCGTGTCGCGGCCCCGATACACTGACCCACATGCCGCTGGAGATCGACATCGATCACGTCGCGAAGCTCGCGCGCCTGGATCTCACGGACGCCGAGAAGAAGAGGATGCGCGCGCAGCTCGCCGTCATCCTGGAGCACGCGGCCAAGGTGGGAGAGGTGGCCGCCGACGACGTGGCACCCACCTCCTACGCCGTCCCGCGTGCGAATGTGCTGCGCCGCGACGAGCCGGAGCCCTCGATCACGCGCGAGGCGGCCATGGCGAACGCGCCTGCTCAGGCCGAGGGGCGCTTCAGGGTGCCCAAGATCGCGGAGACAGGCGCGTGATGGGCGAGCCCTGCGATCTCACCGGATCCGAGCTCACGGCCCAGCTGCGATCGGGCGACATCTCCGCCGTCGAGCTCACCGAGTCCTCTCTCCGCCGGGTCCGGGCCGTCGATGGGGACGTCAAGGCGTTCCTCACCCTGACGCCGCAGGTTGCCCTCGAGCGTGCCGCCGAGCTGGACGCGTACCGTTCGAGCGGCGCGCCGTTCGCCGACGTCGCCGGCGTCCCCATCGCGCTGAAGGACGTGTTCGCTACCAACGGCATCCGGACGACCTGCGGTTCCAAGATCCTCGACGGCTACATCCCGCCCTATGACGCCACCGCGTGGACGCGACTCTCCGGTGCCGGGGCCACGCTGATCGGCAAGACGAACTGCGATGAGTTCGCCATGGGCTCCTCCAACGAGAACTCGGCCTTCGGTCCCGTGCACAACCCGTGGGATCTGTCCATGGTGCCGGGCGGCTCCTCGGGCGGGTCGGCCGCCGCCGTTGCCGCCGGCGAGGTGGTCTGGGCGCTCGGCTCGGACACCGGGGGATCGGTTCGTCAGCCGGCCTCGTTGACGGGCGTAGTGGGGCTGAAGCCCACCTACGGCTTGATCAGCCGCTACGGTCTCGTAGCGTTCGCTTCGAGCCTGGACACGGTGGGAACCTTCACGCGGAGCGTGCGCGACGCGGCCACGCTGTTGAACACCCTCGCCGGCAAGGATCGTCGCGACGCGACGAGCCTCGAGCTCGAGGTCCCCGACTACCGCACCGGCCTGGAGGTGGGCATCCGGGGCCTCCGCGTGGGCGTGGTGGTTGAGGCCTTCGGGGCGGGCGTGCAGCCCGACGTCGCCGCCTCGGTGCGGGCCGCCGTGGACCGGCTCGATCGGCTGGGCGCCCGGGTCGGCGAGGTGCATCTGCCGCACGCGGGATACGCGCTGTCCGCCTACTACCTGATCGCGCCCTCGGAGGCTTCGTCGAACCTCGCGCGATACGACGGCGTGCGCTACGGCCTTCGCGTGGACGGGGACGACTCCATCGAGATGATGTTCCGCACGCGCGGCGCCGGGTTCGGGCCCGAGGTGAAGCGCCGCGTGATGCTCGGCACCTACGCCCTGTCGGCGGGCTACTACGACGAGTACTACGGCCAGGCCCAGAAGGTGCGCACGCTCATCATCCGCGACTACGAGGCGGCCTTCGCCGACTTCGACGTCCTCGTGTCGCCGACGTCGCCCACCACGGCGTTCCCCATCGGCGAGAAGGCGGACGATCCCATGGCGATGTACCTCAACGACATCTTCACCATCCCCGCGAACCTCGCCGGCGTGCCCGCGGTGAGCGTCCCGTGCGGCCTGGACTCAGCCGGGCTCCCGATCGGGCTGCAGTTCACCGCCCCCGTCCTCGCGGAGCCCACCTTGCTGCGCGCCGCCGCCGCCTTGGAGGCCGACCTCGGCCTCGACCTGCGCCCGCCCCTGCTCACCGGCGTCTGAGGCTGAATCGGGAAGCAGCTCGCCCGCAGCAGGGTCGCCGGCGTCCTCGCGACGCGCGCCGCCGGCCGAGACGATCATCGCGACCGACGCCAGCACGACCCCTCCCGCCACGAACACCCGCGGCGTGAGTGTCTCGTGCAGGACCAACGAGCCGAGCGATACCGCCACCACCGGATTCACGTAGGCGTAGGTCGACACGAGCGACGTCCGCGCGTTACGAAGGAGCCAGAGGTAGGCGCTGAACGCGACCCCCGAGCCGAACACGATGAGGTAGGCCAACCCCAGCAACGAGGCCCGCGAGACCTGGGAGGGATGGAATCGTCCCATCTCGCCGGTCGCCACGGCCACGAGGAGGATCGCGACCCCTCCGGCGAGCTGTTGCATGGAGCTCGCCATCAGCGGGTGCTGAGGCAGGGGCGCCTTGCGGGCGTAGAGGGAGCCGCAGGCCCAGCTGAGCGAGGCCACCAATGCCAGCAAGAGGCCGCTGAGCGCGACCTCGTCGACCGTGACGGACCCGCCCACCAGCACGGCGGCTCCCGCGAAGCCCATGACGAGGCCCACCACCACGCGCCAGCCGAGCGGCGCGCTCCGCAGCACGACGCGGTCGAACAGGGCGAGCCACAGGGGCACGAGCGCGATGATGAGGGAGACGGTCCCGGTGGGTACGGTGCGCTCCGACCAGGCAACCACGGTGTTTCCCCCCAGCAGCAGCAGGCAGCCGATGACCGTTGCCGAGCGCCAGTGGGCCATCGTGGGGCGCTCGGGCGTCCGGCGTCGAGACACCAGGTACATGAGCGTCCCCGCCACCAGGAAGCGCGCCGAGGCGCCGACCGCGCTGGGGATCGTCCGGTTGACGGTCTCGATCCCGAGGTAGGTGGTGCCCCAGAAGAAGTACACCGCACCGAGCGCGAGCCAGATCGTGGCCGTGCTCGGGCGCCCGGCACGTGGCCCCGTCATGGATTCAGGATAGGGCCGAGGGCCCCGAAGGCGTCCGGTAGGCTGACATGCGTGAGCGAGTACGAGGTCGTGATCGGGCTCGAATGTCACGTCGAGCTCAGCACCCGCACGAAGATGTTCTGCGGGTGCGAGGTCGCGTTCGGCGCGGAGCCCAACACGAACGTATGTCCGGTGTGCCTCGGGCACCCCGGATCGCTGCCGGTCCCCAACCGCGAGGCCATCGAGCGCATCATCCGGATCGGGTTGGCGCTGGATTGCGAGATCGCGCCGCACTCGCTGTTCCACCGCAAGAACTACTTCTATCCCGATATGCCGAAGGACTTCCAGATCAGCCAGTACGACCTGCCGATCTGCGTGGGTGGCCATCTCGACGTCGACCTGCCGGACGGAACGACCAAGCGGGTGGGGATCACGAGGGTCCACATGGAGGAGGACACCGGGAAGACCTCGCACGCCAGCGCCTCGGGCCGGATCCACGAGGCGGACTTCGCGCTGATCGATTTCAACCGGGCGGGCACGCCCCTCGTCGAATGTGTGAGCGAACCCGACATCCGCAGCCCCGAGGAGGCGGGCGCCTACGTGCGAGAGCTGCGCGCCACCTTGGAGGCGCTCGACGTCTCCGACGTGCGGATGGAGGAGGGGTCGCTGCGTTGCGACGGCAACATCTCCTTGCGTCCCGCCGGCACCGAGGCGTTCGGTACCAAGGTCGAGATCAAGAACGTGAACTCGATCCGCTCGCTGGAGCGCGCGCTCAACTACGAGATCGGACGTCAGACCAAGGCCCTGGACGACGGGGAGGCGATCGTGCAGGAGACCCGCCACTGGGACGAGGACGCAGGCGCGACGAAGTCGTTGCGCTCCAAGGAGGAGGCCTTCGACTACCGATACTTCCCCGAACCCGATATCCCGCCGTTGGAGCCGGGTGCGGCCTGGGTGCAGGAGGTCCGGGCCGCGCTCCCGGAGCTCCCGCGCGCGCGGCGGGCGCGCTACGAGGCCGAGCTGGGCCTCAAGCCCGAGGTCGCGCGCGTCCTCGTGGCCGACCGCGCGTCGCAGCGGCTGTTCGAGGACACGGTGTCGCTCGGGGCGCCGCCCGAGAAGGCCGCAAATTGGATCACGCAGGACCTCGCCGCCCTCGTGAACAAGCACGGCGGCGAGGCGCGCGAGGCCAGCGTGACCGCCGCGCACCTCGCCGACCTGATCCGCTTGAGGGCCGGGGAGTCGGTCAGCGGACAGGGGGCCAAGCAGGCGCTCGAGGAGGCGTTCGACACCGGTGACGCCATCGACGCCATCGTCGAGCGCCGCGGCCTGCTACAGCTCAGCGACGCGGCGGAACTCGGGGCGATCGCCGACGCTGTCCTCGCCGAGAATCCCGATGCCGCGGACCAATTCCGGGCCGGTAAGGAGGGCGTGATCGGGTTCCTCGTGGGCCAGGTCATGAGGCGCTCGGGTGGCTCGGCCAACCCGAAGCTCGCGAAGGAACTCCTGCGCGAGCGGCTCGCGGGCTAGCAGGCCGAGCGCGCGTGCGCGCCCAGCCGCCCCGTCCCCCACGCGTCCCGCTGTGGCAGCTCGCCCTGCTCGGCCTCGTGCGCGCCGCCCAGGGGTTGGTCTTCCCGCTGGGGCGGATGTGGCGCTCGCGAGACCCGTTGGACACCTTCGGTCTCGTCCACATGACCTCGGTCGCGGGCGACGCCCTCCTTGCCGTGGCCCTCGCCGACTCCGTCTTCTTCTCCCTGCCCGTCGGCCAGGCGAAGATCCGCGTCGCGGCCTACCTGGGGCTGACGATGCTCCCCTTGGCCTTGGCCGGACCGCTGCTCGTGCCGATGTTGGACCGTGCGGGCCCGCGGCGGGCGATCGCGTTCGGAGCAGCGGCGGGCCGAGCCGTGGTCGCTATCTACGCGGCGCCGCGGTTCGGCACGCTCTTGCTGTTCCCGAGTGCGCTCGTGATCCTCGTCCTGTCCAAGGTGCACGCCATCACCAAGAACGGCCTCACCACGGCATACGCCTCGCCCGAGGAAGGGCTGATGCGTGCGAACGCGCGTCTGGGCCGGATCGCGGTCGCTGGCGCCCTCGCGGCCGCGCCCGTGGGCTACGTCTTCTTGAAGATCTGGGGATCGGCCGGGCCCCTGTACCTCGCCGCCCTCGCCTACGCCGGCTCCGCCTTCATCACCCTGCGGCTGCCCCATCCGGGGACGAAGGGCGTGGCGTCGCGCGAGGTCGGCCCCCGGGGGCGCATCAAGGCGCTCACCGCCCCGGCGGTGGGGGCCGTGGGCATGCGCGCAGCGAGCGGGTTCCTGTTGTTCCTCCTCGCCTTCTCGTTGCTCGACAACGCCCCCACCTACTGGTTCGCCGTGATCGCCCTGGGCGGGGTGGCGGGCGGCTTCCTCGGCGACCTCGTGGCGCCACGCCTGCCGACCGAGACCCGCGAGGAGGCGGTGGTGATCGCGTGTCTCGGCGCGGCCTGCGTCTGCGCCCTGCTCGCGTTCGAGATCTTCGGCCTTCCGCTGCTCACGGTGTTCGCCGTGGTGGCGGGGGCGGCCGCGGAGTTCGGCCGGCTCGCGTTCCAGAGCCTGATGCAGCGCCACGCGCCGCCGGGCGCCCAGGGGCGGGTGTTCGTTCGCTACGAGGTCTTGTTCCAGCTGGCCTGGGTGGCGGGGGCGTTCCTCCCCGCCGTGCTGCCGATCGATTTCCGCACCGGGATCCTGCTCCTGGCGGCGTTCTACGCGGCGCTCGGCGCCGCCACCGTGATGCGCCACCGTCAGCTGCGCCGCGCCGAGGGGTGAGCATCTCGTCCCCGCGAGGGTCGGTGCGCCGTAAGCTGTCGGCGCGCAGGTCCGCGGATCGGGTCGCGGCCGCAACCGGAGAGGAAGGCCGGCATGGCGGAGTTCGTCAGCGTGGGGACTCTCGACGAGGTGCGGGAAGGGGAGGCCACGGCGTTCAGCGCGAACGGCGAGGAGGTCGCCGTGGCCCGCGTCGATGGCGATCTCTTGGCCTTCAGTGACGTCTGCACCCACCGCGCGTGCAACCTCGCCAACGGCGGCGAGATCGAGGGCGTCACCATCACCTGCGAGTGCCACGGGAGCGTGTTCGACATGAAGACCGGCGCCGTCGTGGAAGGGCCCGCGACCGAGCCCATCGCCACCTTCGAGGTCCGCGTGCAGGGGTCGGACCTCCAGATCGGCGTCTGAGGCGCGCCGTTGCCCGGCGACCGGCCGTTCGTGATCGTCGGCGCGAGCCTCGCGGGCGCGACGGCGGCCGCCACCCTGCGCGACGAGGGCTTCGACGGAGCCGTGGTCCTCGTGGGCGCCGAGGATATCCCTCCCTACGAACGTCCGGCGCTGTCCAAGGAGTTCCTCCGCGGCGAGCAGCCCCTGGAGGCCTCCTACGTGCGTCCCGCGGGATGGTACGCGGACCACGAGGTGCAGACCCGTTTCGGCACGCAGGTCGTCCAGATCGATGCTCGCGAGCGAGCGGTGGTCCTCGCCGGCGGGGAGCGCGTGCCGTACGAACGCCTGCTCATCGCGACCGGCTCCCGCAACCGCCGGCTCGAGGCGCCGGGCGCCGAGCTCCCCGGCGTCTTCGACGTCCGGTACGCGCGCGACACGGAGCGGATCCGAGCCGCGCTGGCGGGCGGGGCGCGAGCGGTGTGCGTCGGCATGGGGTTCATCGGCGCGGAGGTGGCCGCGTCGCTCCGCCGCCTCGGTCACGACGTCACCGTGATCGAGATCTTCGAGACCGCGTTGTTTCGGGTCCTGGGTGCGGATATCGGTCGCGCGCTCGAGGGGATCCATCGCGACGAGGGCGTGCGGATGCGGTTCAACGACACCGTCGCGCGCTTCGAGGGCGACGGGCGGCTCGAACGCGTGGTCACCACCGGCGGCGCCACGATCGAGGCGGACCTCGCCGTGGTGGGGGTGGGCACGGAGCCGGTCGTCGAGCTGATGGCGGGCACCGGTCTCGACCAGGGCGACGGGATCCCCGTCGGGCCAACCCTGGAGTCGCAGGTGCCCGGCGTCTTCGCGGCCGGGGACGTGGCGCGCCACCGGCACCCGGTGTTCGGCTCGATCCGCGTGGAGCACTTCGACAACGCCATGAAGATGGGGCAGGCGGCCGCGCAGAACATGCTGGGTGCGGACGCCGTGTTCGATGACCCGCATTGGTTCTGGTCCGACCAGTTCGACACGCAGGTCCAGATGGCCGGATACGCCCCGACGTGGGACCGCATGGTGGTGCGCGGGTCGCTGGCGGAGCGCTCCTTCTGCGCCTTCCTCCTGGACGGCGCCGGGGTGCTCCGTTGCGCTGTGAGCGTCGATTGGAAACGCGACGTCCGGCGCTCGTTCGCGTTGATCCGGGCGCAGGTCGCGCCCGACCCCGCGTCCCTCGCCGATCCCGACGTCGACCTGCGGAGCCTCGTTCCGGGGCCGGAGTGAGGCGCTGCTAGGCTGAGGGCTCCGACCCTCGTCGAGGAGTGATCGCACGTGGAACGGCCCGAGATCATCCTGGCCCCCGGCCCCACGCCCATCCCGCCCGAGGTGCTGTCGGCCCAGGGCAGCCCGCTCGTGTATCACCGGGGGCCGGGGTTCGGGCACCTGATGCGCAGCGTGACCGGGCACCTCAAGGAGCTCTATCGCACGGATGCCGACGTCCTCCTGATGACCTCCAGCGGCACCGGCGGTCTCGAATCGGCGGTCGCCAACTGCTTCTCCCCGGGCGACGAGGTCTTCGTCCCGCTCGCCGGGTTCTTCGCCGATCGCTTCAAGGCTCTGGCGGAGACCTACGGCCTCGTGGTCCGAACCCTCGAGTACGAGTGGGGCGCGAGGATCCATCCCAGCGATGTGGCGCGGGCGCTCGCCGAGCACCCCGTCAAAGCAGTCCTGCTCACGCAATCGGAGACGTCCACCGGGGTGATCCAACCCATCGAGGAGCTCTCGAGGGTCGCGAACGAGGCCGGAGCGCTCGTGTTGGTGGACGTGGTCTCGAGCCTCGGCGCCGTGCCCTTCGCGTTCGACGACTGGGGGATCGACGTGGCGATCGGGGGCAGCCAGAAGGCCCTGTCGGCGAGCCCCGGCATCGCGTTCGTCGCCATCAGCGAGCGGGCGTGGGAGGCCTCCCGCACGGCCACGAACCCGCGCTTCTACTTCGACTGGGCCACCTACCAGGTGTTCGCGCAACGCCCCGATCCGGAGAGCCCTTGGACGCCCGCGATCAGCGTGATGCAGGGCCTGAAGGCTGCGCTCGACCTCTATTTCCAGGACGGCGTGGACGAGGCACTCAGGCGGCACCGGATGCTCAGCAGCGCGGTGAAGGAGGGAGCGAAGGCGCTGGGCTTGGACCTGTTCGGGGAGGGCCTCGACGACAACTGGACCGTGACGGCCATCCGGGCGCCCGAGGCCGCCGATGCTGACACGATCAGCGACACGATGCGCAGCGAGTTCGGTTGCGTGATCGCCCCCGGCCAGGGGCCGCTCAAAGGCAAGGTGTTCCGCATCGGTCACTTCGGTTACTTCTCCGAGCTGGACATCATCCGCGGGCTGGCCGCGCTCGAGATGACGCTGCAGATGCTCGGACATCCCGTGAAGGCCGGCGCCGGGGTCGCCGCCGCCGAGGCCGTGTTCCTGGAGGCGCGCTGAGGGTGCTCGTCCTGGTTACCGAGAAGCTTTCCGACCAGGGACTGGAGTTGCTGCGCAAGGACTTCCAGGTCGATGAGCGCCTGGACCTGGCCGACGGTGGGCTTGCGGCCGCGATCGGGCCCTACGACGCCCTCGTCATCCGCAGCGCCACGCAGGTGACGGCCGATGTGCTCGAGGCGGCCGCGAACCTGAAGGTCATCGCCCGGGCCGGCATCGGCTTGGACAACGTCGACGTCGACGCGGCCACGCGGCGGGGCGTCATGGTGGTGAACGCGCCCCAGTCCAACGTCATCAGCGCGGCCGAGCAGGCGATGGCGCTGATGCTCGCGCAGGCTCGGAACATCCCGCGCGCCGACGAGGCCCTGCGGCGCGGTTCATGGGAGCGATCCACCTGGCAGGGCGTGGAGCTGGCCGGCAAGACGATCGGTCTCGTCGGGCTCGGCCGCGTCGGGGCGCTCGTGGCCCAGCGTTCCGCAGGATTCGGGATGCGCGTCATCGCGTTCGATCCTTACGTGAGCTCGGAGCGCGCGAAGGAGATGGGCGTGGACGCGATGCCCTCGCTCGAAGCGCTGCTCGTCCAGGCCGACTTCGTCTCGATCCACCTCCCGCGCACGCCCGAGACCGAGGGGCTCATCGGCGAGCACGAGTTGAGCCTGATGAAGCCGGGCGCACGCCTCGTGAACACGGCCCGAGGCGGGATCGTGGACGAAGCCGCCCTCGTCAAGTCGCTCGAGTCCGGCCACCTCGGCGGGGCGGCGCTCGACGTCTTCGCCGAAGAGCCCGTCACCGAGAGCCCGTTGTTCGCGCGGGACGACGTGGTCCTCACCCCGCACCTCGGCGCGAGCACCAAGGAAGCGCAGGACAAAGCCGGCACGACGGTGGCGGAGATGGTGCGCCTGGCGTTGAAGGGGGAGTTCGTGCCGTATGCGGTCAATGTTTCCGCGGGGGCGGAGGTCACCGAGGTCGTGCGCCCCTTCGTGCCGCTGGCGGAGAAACTCGGGGCGGTCGTGGCGGGTCTGGCGCAGGGGGGGGTGCGCTCGATCGTCGCCTCGTACCTGGGTCGGATCGCGGAGTCCGACACCCGCGTGCTCACCCTGGCGATCCTCAAAGGGATCCTCGGTGGCTCGGTGCACGAGCCGGTCTCGTTCGTGAACGCCCCGACGCTGGCGAGGGAACGCGGCCTCACCGTCAGCGAGATGCGCTCCACCCTGTCGCAGGATTACGTCAGCCTGATCTCACTCCGTGCAGAGACCGACGAGGGGCCCGTGAGCGTCGCGGGGTCCATCCTGGGCAAGGACCACGAGCGCGTGATGCAGGTGAACGACTTCGACATCGAGGCGGCGCCCGAGGGGCACATGGTGTTCTTCACCTACGTCGATCGGCCCGGCGTCATCGGCATGGTCGGGACGCTCCTGGGGGAGCACGGGATCAACATCGCCACCATGGACGTTGGTCGCAAGGCGGAGGGGGCCGAGGCGCTCATGTGCCTCACCGTCGACTCGGAGGTGCCTGCGGGGGTGCTGGAAGCCGTTGCGGAGGCGATCGAGGCCCACCAACTTCGGGCGATCACGCTCTCGCCGTAGTCGCGCGCTCAAGCGCCACGTTCCCCCCGCCGATTCCTTCCCCAGTGGCTTCGCCACGAGCACCCGGCGAGAGGACCGAAGTGGCTCAGGAGACCCGCGATGCGCCGCCTGAGGCCTATCGCAAGCTGAATTCGCCCCGCAAGCCTGACGTGGGGTACGAGCGGCGTGCGGACGCGCCGCGGAGCGCCGGGTCGCGCATCTTCGGCTGGATCTCCACCGTCGTGGCGGTCGTGGCGCTCCTGGGCATCGGGTATTGGGCGCTGTCGCGACCGCAGGCTTCCCTGCCCGAACGCCTTGGGCGGTACCCGCGCGTGGACAACCCGACGCTCGAGACTCAGACCGCGCTCGGCTACCAAGCAAGAACGAAGGGCGAGGTTCGCGTCGGCGTCTACGGCAACAAGCACGGCCGCGTCGTCATGGCGCTGTTCGTAAAGGCGGAGGCGAGGAACCTAGACGCCTTCGCGGCCCAGGTGCTCGGCACCAACGCGCAGGTGTTCCAGGATCCCAAGGTCTTCGAGGCCGTACGCCGAGACGGCGGAGCCATGCGATGCGTGAGCGGCGGCGTTCCCACGCCCTTCCTTAGCCAGTGCATCTGGCAGGAGGACGGGACGTTCGCGATCCTCACGTCCACCGAGCCCACCGTCCCCGGCGCGATGAAGCTCGCGGTGGCCTCGCACGAGGCCGCGATCGCCTCACGCGTGGAAGGCTTCCTCGGCTCGGCGTTGGCTTACGGTGCGCGTGCTACAGTTCCACGATCATGAGGCAGACCTTCTCGATGACCCCGATCAACGGGACCCCGATCACCGGGGGCTCGGACAACGGGGCTTGGATCACCGGCACCGTCTGACGCGGTCCCCCGCGTCCCGTGCCAGGCCCGTCATCGAGCCCGCCACACCCGCGTCATCGGTTCCCCCCCCGCACTTCGTCTCTGCAGGAGTAACTCATGATCCGCACGCCTCGAGCGAACATCCATCGACTCGCCGTCGGCCGCCTGATCTCGGTGACCGGAGGAGCCGCCGCGTACACGGCGTTGATGTTCACGGTGTGGCATTCGACCCGATCCGCGGCGTGGCAATCGGGCACGCTGCTGCTGACGTTCGGTGTGGTGGGGATCCTCGGCCCGTTCACGGGCCACCTCGGCGACCGCTACGACCGCCGCAAGGTCATGATCTGGGCCGAGGCCGTGGCCGCGGTATTCTTCGCGGCGATGGCGTTCGTCGACGCCCCGACGATCCTCGTGCCGTTGGCGTTCGCCTCCGCGGTTGCGGAATCGCCGTTCTATTCGGCATCCGCCGCGGCGATCCCCGCGCTCGCGCAGGGCGACGAAGACGTGGCCTGGGCCAACAGCCTGCTCGGGATCGGACGCAACGCCGGCATCATGGTCGGACCGATGATCGGCGGCGTGCTCGTAGGCGTGGTCGGGCCGCTGCGCGGGCCGAACGTCGTGTTCGGCCTCAACGCCGTCACGTTCCTGGTGTCGGTGCTGCTCACCGTGTCGGTGCGCGCCCGGTTCTCGCAGCATCGCGAGGAGGCCGACGTCGTGGAGCACGAGGGGATCACGGCCGGCATCCGCTTCCTGTGGCGTGAACGGGTCTTGCGGCGGATGACCCTGGCCTGGCTCGTGTTCCTGCTCGGAGCCGGCATGGGCATGGTCGCCGATGCCCCGCTGGCCCAGTCGTTCGGGGTGGGCGCCGTCGGATTCGGCGCGCTGATCGCGTTCTGGGGCGGCGGGTCGGTCCTGGGATCGGTGTTGGCGCGCAAGCTCACGGCGAGGACCGAGCCCCTGTGGCTGGTGCTCGGCGCCGCCGGGATCGCCGTGGGGCACCTGGGTGTGGGGGTCGCGCCGCTGTTCTCTCTCGTGCTCGTCTTCGGGCTCATCATGGGGACGAGTGACGGCGTCACGATCGTGGCGGAGACGGGCATCATGCAGCGCCGGACCCCGGACGCCGTGCGCAGCCGGGTGATGGCGGCCTTCGAGGCTGCCCTTTCCCTCGGCCTCGCGGTGGCCTACGTGTTCGCGGGGCCCGTTCTGGGCGCGGTGGGTCCGCGCCACGTGTATCTCCTCGGTGGCGTGGCGGCGACGATCGCCACCGTCGTCCTGTGGCCGCTCCGCCGCCTCTCGGAGCCGGGGCTCGACGAGGCCGAGGGGTCCGCCGTCGCGGCCACCGCGGGCCTTGAATAGTCGTTCAGGGTACCGTGGCGTCGTTCCGGCTGGATCGGAGGCCAGATCGGAGGTCCCAGAGAGGGGGAGGCAGCGAGATGGGAGCTGGCTACCACGCCATCGTCATCGGCGGCGGGCACAACGGGCTCGTGGCGGGGGCCTACCTTGCCCGCGCCGGGGCGCGCACGGTCGTCCTGGAGGCCCGCCACAAGGTCGGCGGCGCGGCGGACACGATGGCTCCGTGGCCGGAGGCGCCCGAGTTCAAGGTCACGACGCTCAGCTACGTCATGAGCCTGATGCCCGACACGATCCAGCGTGACCTCAAGCTCGCGGAGCACGGCTACCGGCACTACCCCGTGGGACCGTATTTCCTCCCCTTTCCCGACGGGCGTTGCATCGTCCAATACGACGACGACGCGGCGAAGAACTTCGCCGAGTTCGCCAAGTTCTCCACAAGGGACGCCGAGGCGATCGAGCGATGGGACGCGTGGATCGGGGGGCTGGCCGAGGTCCTCGGGCCCATGCTGATGTCGATCCCCCCCGCCGTGGGGTCGAAGCGGCCGGCGGATCTGCTGGAGCAGCTCCGCCTGGCGTGGCGGTTCCGCGGCCTCGACGTCAAGACGATCGGGGACGTCACGCGCCTGATGACCATGAGCATCGTGGACATCTTGGATCGGTTCTTCGAAACGGATCAGGTCAAGACGGTGATGGCCCTCAACGGGCTGATCGGGACCTGGGCCGGCCCGCACGAGCCGGGAACCGGCTACGTGATGGCGCACCACTCCATCGGCGACGTCGGCGACGGGCACCTGGGCGGGTGGGCGGTCCCCGAGGGCGGGATGGGCGCGGTCTCCGACGCCATCGCCGCGAGCGCCCGGGACTTCGGAGCGGAGATCCGCACGAACGCCCGCGTCGCCAGGATCCTCACGCGCGGCGCGGCCGTCCGCGGCGTGGTGCTCGAGGGAGGAGAGGAGATCGCCGCCCCCGTCGTGGTCACGGCCGTGCACCCGAGGATCACGTTCCTCGAGCAGCTCGAGCACTCCGAGCTCCCGGCGGACTTCGTCGCCGATATCGAGCGGTGGAAGAGCCGCAGCGGGGTCGTGAAGATCAACGCGGCGCTGTCCGCGGCGCCGGTGTTCACCGCCAAGCCCGAGCTCACGGACCTCACCGGCGGGTTCGAACTCGCCCATTCCGTCTCCTATCTCGAGAAGGCGTTCGAACAGGCGCGTGCGGGACTGCCCGCCACCGCTCCGTTCAGTGACGGCGTGATGCCCACGGTGTTCGACCGAACGCTCGCGCCCGACGGATGCCACATCGTGTCGCTGTTCACCCAATGGGTGCCCCACGAGTGGAGCGAGGAGCCCCACACCGAAGAGCTCGAGGCCTACGCCGACCGCGTCATCGCCGGCTACGACGAGCTCGCGCCGGGGTTCGCGCAGTCGGTGATCCACCGGCAGGTGATCGGGCCTTACGAGATGGAGCACGAGTACGGGCTGATCGGCGGCAACATCTTCCACGGGGAGCTCTCCGCCGAGCAGTTGTTCCACATGCGTCCGGCGCCCGGCTACGCCGACTACCGAACCCCGATCTCGGGGCTCTACCAGGCCTCCAGCGCAACCCACGGCGGGGGCGGCGTGTGCGGCATCCCCGGCTACAACGCGTATCGGCAGATCAGGTCCGACCGCCGACGCGGGCTCCTCCGACGGAAAGGGACGTAGCTGACGATGGCCGAGCAGAACCGATCGTTCCCGTTCTACTTCGCGAGCTGGTACAAGAAGTCTCCGTATTTCGCCAAGACCGTCGAGGCCGGCGCCACGAGCTGGGACCTCTACAACCACATGCTGATCCCCACCCTCTACGACGACGACGTCGAGGAGTACTGGCACCTCGTCGAGAAGGTGACCCTCTGGGACGTGGCGGTGGAGCGTCAGGTCGAGATCGTCGGCCCCGACGCCGCCCGGTTCACCCAGCTCCTCACCCCGCGTGACCTCTCCGAGACTCGGCCCGAGCAATGCAAGTACGTCCTGCTCTGCGCGCCCGACGGCGGCATCGTCAACGATCCGATCCTGCTGAGGCTCGCCGAGGACCACTTCTGGCTCTCGCTGTCTGACTCGGACGCCTTGCTCTACGCCCTCGGCGTGCAGGCCTTCGCCAACATGGACGTTGAGATCCGCGAACCCGACGTGAGCCCCCTGCAGATCCAGGGCCCACGATCCAAGCCGCTTGTCCGCAAGCTCTTCGGAGACGCGGTCGCGGACCAGAAGTACTACTGGCACAAGCAGACCGAGCTCGGTGGCATCCCGGTGGTGGTCTCGAGGACCGGCTGGAGCGCGGAGCTCGGCTACGAGGTGTACCTGCGCGACGCCTCGGCGGCGGGGGAGCTGTGGGAGACCATCATGACGGCGGGGGAGGAGTTCGAGCTGCGCGCGATCGCGCCCAGCGACCAGCGGCGCATGGAGGCCGGCATCTTCAACTACGGCAACGACATGGACGTCACGAACAACCCCTACCAGATCACCGGGCTCGAGCGGCTGGTGGAGTTCGATAACGCCAACGCGTTCGTCTCCCGCGACGCGCTCACGGCGATCCGCGAACGGGGCGTCCGCGAGAAGCTCGTGGGCGTGGAGATCGACGGGGAGCCGCTGGGCATGTGGCTCGAGGACTTCTGGCCGGTCACGGACGCCGGGCGGAGTATCGGCCGCCTCGTGAGCGCGTCTCACTCGCCGCGCCTCGACTTCAACATGGGCTACGTCTGGGTGCCGATCGATCGCGCCGCCGAGGGGACGCGCCTGGAGATCACGTCGCCGACAGGGCCGATGACGGCCACCGTGCGGGCGCTCCCGTTCCTGGATCCGAAGAAGGAGATCCCGGCCACGGGCTGAGGCGTCATGATAGGGCGTATGGGAGCGCTCACAGGCCACCTGTTGATCGCGGGTCCGTCGTTGTTCGACCCGCACTTCCGCCGCACGGTGATCCTCGTCGGGCACCACGATGACGACGGCGCGGTGGGCGTGGTCCTGAACCGGTCGCTCGAGGTGCCGGTGCACGAGGCCGTCCCGGCCCTGCGGGACCTCGTGGAGGCGGATGCGCCGGTCTACGCGGGGGGTCCGGTCGAGCCCGAGGGGGTCGTGGTGCTGGCGGACTTCGTGGATCCCAGCGCTGCCGAGGTCATCGCGCTCGGGACGATCGGGTTCCTTGCGGCCGAGCCCGACCCGGCCGTCCAGCGGATCCGGCGCGCGCGCGTCTTCGCCGGGTACGCGGGATGGGGTTCGGGGCAGCTCGAGGCCGAGTTGGGAGAGGACTCCTGGGTGACCGAACCCGCGCGCCCCGAGGACGTGTTCCATCCGGACCCTTCCCATCTCTGGGATGATGTTTTGCGGCGCAAGGGATCTGCCTTCGATCTGCTCCGCCTGATGCCGGATGACCCCTCGCTGAACTGACCGCGCCGTGCGGTCGGCGTAGCATCCAGGGATGCGTCCGCCCGTCCCCCTGTTGGAGCGAGAGGCCCTCGAGCTGGTCGTCCGCCCGTTCGGCTCTTCCGTCGGCTTGCCGGGCATCGCGTACACCGCGCCGGAGATCCTCGCGTGGGAACGCGAGCGGTTCTTCTCACCGTCGTGGATGTGCGTGGGTCGCGCCGGGCTCCACCGGCGGGCCGAGGGACAGATCGAGCGTGGCGGCTGGGCCTTCGTGCGTGCGGACCCCGACGGCATCGACGACGAGGAGCAGTTCGGCAACCTCTGGGAGCTGCTGGCTCCCTGGGAGCCCGAGCGCCTCGTGGTCGCGGCGCGTCACGGCTACGAGATCCGTGCCAACTGGAAGTTCGTGCACGAGAACTTCCAGGAGTGCTACCACTGCGCGCAGATCCATCCCGCGCTCTGCCGCGTCACCCCGCCGGACAGCGGGTACTCGATCCCGCTCCTTGGCCAGTTCGTGGCCGGTCCGATGGATCTGTACCCAAACGCCGAGACGATGTCGCTGGACGGAAGGTCCGGCGGGATCCCGTTGCGCGGGCTCGACGACCGCCAACTCCGCGAGGTCGGCTATTTCGGCATCTTCCCCAACCTGTTGGTGAGCCCGCATCCCGACTACGTCCTCACGCATCGGATCGAGCCACTGGCCCCCGATCGCTCCTACGTGGGGTGCGAGTGGTTGTTCCCCCCGGAGGCGCTGGCGCTCGAGGGGTTCTCGCCCGCCTACGCGGTGGATTTCTGGGACGTCACGAATCTCGAGGACTGGGCCGCGTGTGAGTCGTTGCAGCGCAGCGTGAACGGGCGCGGGTACCGACCCGGTCCCCTCAGCACCGCCTGGGAGGCGGGGCCGTACCTGTGGATGCGGATGATCGCGCAGGGCTACCTCGATGGGGGAGTGAGGGAGCGCCCGGTCGTGCTCGAGTCCGCCGCCGTCCCACGCCGCGAGGCCCTCGGGAACCCATGACGCCGGGCTCCTCGATCCCGTTCGATCGGGCGGCCACCTACTACGACGAGACCCGCGGACTGTCGGCGGCGGGGATGCGGAGAACCGTCGACACGCTCGCCCGCGAGTGCGACGGCAGGGACCGGATCCTGGAGATCGGCGTGGGCACCGGCCAGGTGGCGCTCCCGTTGCACGACCGCGGCGTCGACGTCGTCGGCCTGGACCTGTCGCGTCCCATGCTGGAACGCCTCGTGGACAAGATGGCCCCCGATCGGCGCATCCCGCTCGTACAGGGCGACGCGACACGGCTCCCGTTCGCACCATCCGTCTTCGGCGCGGCTTACCTGCGGTGGGTGCTGCACCTGATCCCGGCCTGGACGAGCGCGATCGAGGAGCTGGTGCGCGTGGTCCATCCCCGTGGGGCGATCCTCGTGAGCCAGGGAACCTTGGGTGAGGGTCCCAGGCGTGAGATCCAGCGGCGCTTCGTCGAGGTGGCCGGCATCCCGAACGCCCCCGCCGGCCTCGATTGGGGCGACTGGGCGACCCTCGATGAGGTCGTGGCCCGCCTCGGCGGGCGGCCGCGCGCGCTGCCGCCCCACGGCGACACCGAACGGGACGGAGCCGGCGCGTTCATGAACGCACTGGAGCAGAACCGGCATTCGTGGACCTGGTCGATGCCGGAGGCAGAGCGCCTGCGCGCGGCGGCGGAGGTTCGGTCGTGGGCGGAGGGCCGATTCGGTCCCCTCGATCGCCTGCCGCGCCAACGCTACGAGGTGGTCTGGCGCGCGTACGACCTCGCGTGAGCCTCCTGCGGCGGGGCGGGCGCCCGGTATCCTTGTTCGAGCACGGGCACCGCAGGGGGGCCCGACACCGGGAGGTTGCCGAGGTGCCGATCGCCGAGGTCGAAACCATCTGGATGGACGGCGAGCTCGTGCCCTGGCGCGATGCCAAGATCCACGTGCTCAGCCACGCACTGCACTACGGCAGCGGCGTCTTCGAGGGCATCCGGGCGTACGAGACCGAGCGCGGCGCCGCGGTCTGGCACCTCGACGAACACCTCCGGCGCCTCTTCCGCAGCGCCAAGCTGTACCACATGGACATCCCCTTCTCGCACGAGGCGCTCGTGCAGGCGACGAAGGACCTCATCATCGCCAACGGCTTGGACGCGTGCTACATACGGCCATTGGCGTTCCGCGGTTACGGGGAGATGGGCGTGAACCCCCTGCAGGCCGCCGTCAACGTGAGCATCGCCGTGTGGCCGTGGGGGGCTTACCTGGGCGAGGACGCGCTCGAACGGGGCGTCCGCGTCAAGATCAGCAGCTGGCGCCGCAACGGCCAGAACAGCCTCCCGGCGGCCGCTAAGGCCAGCGGTCAGTACATCAACAGCCAGCTGGCCAAGATCGAGAGCCTGAAGGCCGGCTACGACGAGGCCATCATGCTGAACGAGGCAGGCTTCATCACCGACGGCTCCGGCGAGAACGTCTTCATCGTGCGCGACGGCGTCCTCACCACGCCGCCCATCCAGGCGGGCTGCCTCGACGGCGTCACGCGGAGCACGGTGATCCTGCTCGCACGCGACGCCGGGTACGACGTGCGCGAGGACAACCTCACCCGCTCGGACCTGTACAACGCGGAGGAGTGCTTCTTCACGGGAACCGCCGCGGAACTCACGCCTATCCGTGAAGTTGACGACCGCGCGGTGGCGGAGGGGCACCGCGGTCCCGTGACGAAAGAGCTGCAGTCGGCGTTCTTCGCCGCGACGAAGGGCGAGGATCCCGCGCACACGGATTGGCTCACCTACGTCCGTGGCTGAGGCGGAAGCGACGGCCGATCCCGGGGATCCCTACCGGCTCCCGCGGACGGTTACCCCGTCCCGCTACGACCTCACCATCGCGCCCGACCTGAGCGCGGGCGCCTTCACCGGTTCCGAGGACGTGGCCGTGGAGGTGCACGACCCCGTCGACGCGGTGGTGCTGAACGCGATCGAGCTGACGGTCGACGCGGGCTGGCTGATCGCGCCGGACGGTCGGCGCCTGGAGGTCACGCGCACGCAAGCCGAGGAGCGGCTGCAGCGCCTCACGCTGCGTCTGTCCGGTGTTGCGGCCCCCGGACCATGGACGCTGCACCTGGAATTCCACGGCGTCATGAACGACAAGCTCCGCGGCTTCTACCGCTCCCGCTACACCGACGAGGAGGGTGTCTCGCACATCATCGCCACGACGCAGTTCGAGTCCGCCGACGCGCGCCGCGCCTTCCCCTGCTGGGACGAGCCTGACCGCAAGGCCGTGTTCGCGATCACGCTGGTGGTGCCCGAGGCCCTCGCTGCCATCGCCAATGGCCCCGAGGTCGAGCGTGAGCAGCTCCCCGGAGGACTCGTCCGGGTTCGATTCGACGACACCATAGTGATGTCGACCTACCTGGTGGCGTTCGTGGTGGGGCGGCTGGAGCTCACCGATCCCGTCGAGGCCGAAGGCGTCGCGGTGCGCGTCGCCCACGTCCCCGGAAAGGGGCACCTGGCGGGGTTCGCCCTGGAAACGGCGGTGTTCTCGCTACGATTCTTCCGCGAGTACTACGACATCGCCTACCCCGGCGCGAAGCTCGACATGATCGCGCTCCCGGATTTCGCGCAGGGGGCCATGGAGAACACGGGTTGCATCACGTACCGCGAGTCGCTCCTGCTGGTGGATCCCGCCCATGCCACCCAGCCGGAGTTGGAGGGCATCGCCGACGTGGTGGCGCACGAGCTCGCGCATCAATGGTTCGGCAATCTCGTGACGATGCGCTGGTGGAACGGCATCTGGCTCAACGAGGCATTCGCGACGTTCATGGCGCTCGTGACCACGGACGCGATGCGCCCGGATTGGCAGCGCTGGTCTACGTTCGCTCGTTACGCGACCGCCGCCAAGGAGGTCGACGCCCTCCACAGCACTCGCGCCATCGAGTATCCGGTCCACTCGCCCGACGACACCGCCGGGATGTTCGACGTGCTCACCTATCAGAAGGGGGCCGGGATCCTGCGCATGTTGGAGCAGTACCTCGGCCCCGAGGCCTTCCGTGACGGCATCCGTCACTACCTCGGCACGCATGCGTTCGGCAACACCGAAACGCACGAGCTGTGGGACGCCATCGAGGCGGCGACCGGCGAGCCTGTGCGCCGCATCATGGACCAGTGGATCTGGCAGGGGGGGTACCCACTCCTGGAGGTGGGCGTTCAGGCAGACGGGACCCGCATCGACCAACATCGGTTCCTCGCCGATGGCGCCCAGGACGCCAGCGTCTGGGATGTGCCGCTGCGGATCCGGAACCTCGACGGCAGAGAGCGCTCGGTCCTCGTGGCGCCCGAGGGCGTGGCCCTCACCGAGCCCGACGACGCAGCCGTGGTCGCCAACGCCGGTGCGGCGAGCTTCGTCCGCGTCCGCTACGACGACCGTCTCCTCGATCGCCTCACGCGACGGCTCAACGACCTCACGCCCCTCGAGCGATACGACCTCGTCGACGACCTGTGGGCGGCCGTGGTATCGGGAGCGGCGAGCGCGCCCGAGTTCGTGCGGTTCGCGGAGCGTTTCGGCGATGAGGGCGACCTCTCCGTGTGGCAGGCGCTGCTGCAGGGCCTCGGTTGGTGCGATCGGTTCCTCGACGGCGCGGCACGCGAAAGCCTTCGTTCGTTCGTCCGGCGTTTGGTGGCCCCGGCGCTCGAGCGTCTCGGCTGGGAGGCCCGCGCGGAAGACCTCGATCTCACGCGCGCGCTCCGCGGGGCCTTGCTGCAAGGCCTCGGCGTGCTGGGCGCGGACCCGAATGCCCAGGCGGCCGCGCGCGAATTCGAGTCGGAGTCACGCGCCGGCCTGGACGTGGACGCCGCCCTCGCGGCCGCATCGATCACGGTGCTGGCGCGCACCGGGACACCGCAGGACTTCGAAGGGTTCGAGCATATGAGCCGGGAGGCGCCGACGCCCCAGGAGCAGCTGCGCTACCTCTACGCGCTCCCGCAATTCCGGGGGGTCGCCGAGATGGATCGCACGCTCGCCGCCGCATCGGACGGGACGATCAGGACCCAGAACGCGCCGTTCGTGCTCGCGTTCGCCACCGTGAACCGCGAGCAGGGCCCGCGCGCGTGGGACTTCATCAAGGAGCATTGGGCCGAGCTGCACGAGCGGTTCCCGGCATCCTTGATCATCCGCATGGCCGACGGCGTTCGATTCCTCACGCTCCCGGAGCAGGTGGCCGACGCGACCGCCTTCTTCGCGGAGCACCCCATCCCGCAGGCGGAGAAGGGGCTGCAACAGACCCTCGAGCGCCAACGGGCGGCTGCGGCGCTGCACGCTCGGGCAGAGCCCGCGCTCACGGCCTTCTTCGCGTCGTGAGGTCGCCGTTCATCGTGCGGGTCGTGGAGAGGCTTCGCTCATGAGCGGTCCATCACGGCTCGTATTCCACAACTGGCCGGGCTATGTCGCACACAGCGTCCTCGGCGCATTCAGCGAGGAGACCGGGATAGGCGTGTCCTACGAGACCTACGCCTCGAACGACGAGCTCGCGCAGCGCCTGAAGGGCACGTCTTCACCGCGTGCCGGCGACAGGATGGAGTCCTCGTTCGACCTGATCGTGCCAAGCGAGAACTTCGTGCGCCGGTTCTTGGAGCTGGGGCTGCTGCAGCCGGTCGACGCCGGGAACCGCTACACGATCCCCTGGGCCGCCGGGACCACTGGCATCGGATACGACACCACGGTGTTCGACGAGCCCCCGGACTGGTCCGTGTTCATGGATGCCAAGTACCGGGGCAAGATGACCGTCCTGGATGAGATCCGCGACGCGTACGCGGCGTCGCTGTTCTCGCTGGGGCTGGACCCAAACACGACGTCTCCGGACGAGATCGACGCCGGAACCGATCGCCTGATCGAGATGAGGGCGGTCATCCGCGGCTTCGACTCAGCGACGTACGCCGACGGCCTCGCGAACGGCGATCTGGTCGCCGCGCACGCGTATTCCGGAGACGTGCTTCAGGCCAAGGGGAACAATCCGAAGCTGGGCTTCGTGCTTCCCGAGGCCGGGGCCTTGCGCTGGGTGGACTCGCTGGCCGTCGCGAAGGGCGCGCCGAACTTCGCGAACGCGCTGGCGTTCATGAACTTCTACCTCGAGCCGGAGATCAGCGCGAAGAACGCCAACGTGATCCAGTACGACACCGCGAACCCGGCGGCGATGCCGTTGCTCGATCCGGCCGTCAGGGACAACCCGGTGATCTTCCCGCCGGCGGACGTGCTCGACCGGCTCTCGTTCACGGCGGCCCTGGGCGCGGACGTGGAGAAGCTCTATGCGGACGGGTGGTCGCGCGTTCAGGGGGCCTAGCGCGGGCGGCTCAGCCCACCCGAAGTTTGCGCAGCCGGAGGCTCACGGCGCCGGGCGTTCGCTCCAGCGTGGCCGCCATCTCATCGATGGACCGGTCGCGCTCGCGCTCGGTGCGGATGAAGGCGTCTTCGAACGGCGCCCAGTCCGCATAGGCGCGGCGGGGGCCGTCGTCGTCGAGCACGAGGGGCTCCCGCTCCGCGAGCAGCGTCAAAAGCGCGCCGGGGCTCCGCGGTTCGATGCTGCCGAGCGCGGAGTCGGAGACGTCGATCAGTTGACTGCGGGGATCATGCATCGGTCCGACCTTAGACGGGCGGGGCGGCCCCCCCATCGGGCCGATGGCCCATTCTTCCCTGCGCGATGAGCCGACGCCCGAGAGTCCTACCGCGCCCCCCGCCGCTCGGCGACGGCCCCGTCTTGACATGCACCGGTCGCGTCCATACCGTTCGGGAGCGAACGACTTCTCATGAGCAGACGCGCCGGCGTAAGACGGGGGGACGCAACGGACGGGGTCGCCACGGTTGCGGGGGTTGAGGTTTCCACCCACCACTGGGTCGGGGGCGAACGGCTGGCCTCCGCATCCACCTTCAGCGACGTCTCGCCGATCGATGGACGGACGATCGCCGAGGTGGCTCGGGGCGGCTCGCGCGAGGCGGCCGCGGCGATCGCGGCCGCGCGCACCGGTTCGCAACGGTGGGGCGCGATGCCGCCCAAGGAACGCGCGGAGGTCCTGCATCGCGTCGCCGACGGTGTCATCGCGCGCGTGCCCGAACTCGCCGCCGTGGAGACGTGCGACAACGGCTCCCTGCTGCGGTCGATGCGAGACTCCGTCATGCCGCGGGTGGCGCGCAACTTCCGGTTCTTCGCCGATCACCTGCTGAGGCTCGGGGACGAGACGAAGGATCACGAAGGGTTCGCCGAACGCTTCGCGTGGGAACCCTCGGGCGTCGCCGTGGTCATCACGCCCTGGAACGCGCCGCTGATGCTCGCGACCTGGCGCGTCGCCCCCGCCCTGGCTGCGGGGAACGCCGTGGTCCTCAAGCCGCCGGAGTGGGCGCCACTCACCGCCTCGCTCCTCGCCGACATCGCGCACGAGGCCGGGCTCCCGGATGGCGCGTTCAACGTGGTGCAGGGGATCGGCGAGGAGGCCGGTGCCGCGCTCGTGGCGCATCCGGACGTGGACCGCGTGGCGTTCACCGGGTCGGTGCCCACTGGGCGCCTCGTGGCCGCCGCCGCGGGGGCCAACCTCACGCCCGCGTCGCTCGAGCTCGGCGGCAAGTCGCCCTTCGTGGCGTTCGCCGATGCGGACATCGATGCGGTGGTGGAGCAGGCCGTGAACCAGTTCGACAACGCGGGGCAGGTCTGCCTGGCGGGCACGAGGCTCATCCTCGAGGCGTCGATCTTCGACCAGGTCCTCGAGCGCCTGACGGAACGGGCGAACGGACTGGTCCAGGGCGATCCGCGTGAAGCGTCCACCGACCTCGGCCCGCAGATCACCCGCGAGCACTTCGAGCGCGTCGACGGGTTCGTGCAGCGTGCGAAGGCCGACGGCGGGCGCGTGGTGTTCGGCGGGGGCCCGAACGAGGAGCTCGGGGGCCTCTACTACCGGCCGACCCTGTTCGCCGACGCCCCAGCCGGCTCGGAGATCCTCACGCAGGAGGTCTTCGGCCCGGTGCTCACCGCACAGGCGTTCCAGGACGAGGACGAGGCCGTGGCGCTCGCGAATGCTACGGAGTATGGCCTCGCCGCCATCCTGTACACGGGCGACGAGGGTCGCGCCGAACGCGTCTCCTCCAGGCTGGTGGCCGGCACGGTATGGGTGAATTGCTTCTTCGTGCGGGACCTTGGTGCGCCGTTCGGCGGGTCGCGCAACTCGGGCATCGGGCGCGAGGGCGGCACCTGGAGCTTCGACTTCTATGCGGACGTGAAGAACGTCTGCACCGCATCGTGGGAAAGGGGCTGATCCATGGGTGAGATCGTCGGCGCGGCGTTGGTCGCGCACGTCCCCACCATCATGTTGCCGGAGGACACGCGCCGGGAGCTCAACGACGGCAACGAGATCACGCTGGTGCCGGGCCTGCGTCGGATGCGCACGGAGTGCATCGACCGGCTGCGGCCCGACACGGTGATCGTGTTCGACACCCACTGGGAATCGACGTTCGAGCACATCGTCACGGCGCACGAACGGCGCGAGGGCCGGTTCACCAGCCACGAGCTGCCGCGAGGGATGGCGGGGATCCCGTACGACATGCCGGGCGATCCCGACCTCGCGAAGCTGATCGCCGCGCAGGCCGAAGGCCGCGACGACACATGGATCCTCGCGTGTGACGACCCGTACCTGCCCATCTTCTACGGCACGGTGAACGTCTGGACCTATCTGGGAGACCTGGCCACGCGGTGGATCAGCGTGGCCCTCAACCAGTGCTGCACCACCGAGGACTTCCTCTTGCTGGGAGAACTGATCGGGCAGGCGGTGGCCGAGAGCGAGCGACGGGTCGTGCTGCTGGCTTCGGGCGGCATGACGCATCGCTTCTTCCCGTTCCGGGAGCTGCGGCAGCACGAGAGCTCCGCCGCCCCGCAGAATATCCTCGGGATGGAGTCCTACGAGGCCGATCAGCGCGTGATCAAGATGTTCCAAGACGGCGACCACGCGGGCGTGATCGACTGGATGCCCGAGTATCGAGCCGCCGCGCCCGAGGGCCATTTCGGCCACTACCTGATGATGGCCGCCGCCGTGGGCGGAGCGCGGTGCCAGGCGCCCGGCGAGCTGTTCAGCGAATACGAAGCGTCCGTCGGCACGGGCCAGGTCCACGTGTGGTTCGAGCGCCCGGCGGACGGTTGGACCGGCGGGGGCGCGGCCTAGCGCCACCGCCTCTTCACGAGGATAGGGGGACCACGTGGCAGACAAGGAAGCACTCGGCTACGAACGGCTGGGAGCGCCCAAGCTCTCGCTCGTCGACGTCGTGGCTCAGTCCGTGGGGTTCATGGGGCCGGTGTTCTCGGCCGCGTTCTTGATCCCCCTGATCGTGGGTGCCAATGCGGCCGCAAAGGGCGCCGGGGTCGCGGCGCCGTTGAGCGTGCTCATCGCCGCGATCGGCATCTTCGCGATCGGGTGGATCGTGGCGCAGTACGCCAAGAAGATCCACGCTGCCGGTTCGCTCTACGACTACGTGTCGGCGGGCTTGGGCACGAGCGTGGGGGCGGCCGCCGGCTGGCTGTACTACGGCGGCACCATGGTGCTCACGGCCGGCCTCGGCGTGTTGGTCGGCGGCTACATCCACGATTCGATCTTCACCGCGGACGCGGCGGCGCCGGGCGTGTTCAGCTCGTCCTCGCCGCTCCCGGTCTGGGCGTGGAGCGCGCTGTTCGCCCTGTTCGTCCTCGTGGTCCTCTACTTCGGCGTACAGATCTCCACGCGGGTCCAGCTCACACTCGCGCTGATCTCGGTCGCCGTGGTGTTGGCCTTCTTCATCAAGGTCATCGTGGACCTCGGCGGCGACAATGACGTCGCCAAGGCGTTCAACCCGTCGTCGTCGGTCGACGGGTGGTCGGGGATCTTCTTCGGGGTCCTCTACGGCGTCCTGATCTTCGTGGGCTTCGAGACCGCCGCGAACCTCGCCGAGGAGGCCGCGGAACCCAAGCGCGCGATCCCGCGCGCGGTGCTGCTGTCCGTGGTGGTGGTGAGCGTCTTCTACCTGATCGCCGCCTACACGCAGGTCGCCGGCTTCGGATTCAATCTCGACAACATCTTCGCGGCCGCGGCGGCGCCGCTGTTCGCACTCGGGTCGCCCGAGGCCGCGGGCGGCTACGGCTCCGACGCGATCCTCAAGGTGCTGATCGTCGTGGTCCTGCTCGACATCCTTGCCGTCGGGGTGGGGGCCGCGACGGCGTCCACGAGGGGCGTGTTCGCCATGGCGCGCGACCGCCGCATCCCGGGACCGCTCGCGAGGGTGTCGGCCCGGTACGGGACGCCAACGGGCGCCATCGCGCTGATGATCCTCGTGATGGCGGGATTCATCGCCCTGAACGAGTTCTGGACGAGTCTCTTCGCGCTCCCCGATACCCCGCACTACTTCTCCCTGTTCATCTGGGCCTCGACGTTCGGTGGGTTCGCGCTGGTGGTCGTCTACCTGTTGATGTCCGTGGGTGCCTTCCGCGGGCTGGCCGGCCACGCCAACATGGTGGGGGTCGTGGTCGCGTCGCTGATCGGGATCGCGCTCACGGGCGCGGCCATCTACGGCGCCTTCTACAAGGTGCCCAGCCCCACCCTGCTCGCGCCCTGGTTCGCGCTGGGATGGTTCGTCATCGGCGCCGTCGTCACCACGATCATGCGCGGACGCGAGCCCGCCAGCCAGGCGCTCGCCGACCTCTCGGACGGGGGTGCCGAGCGGATCCATCGCGACGCACCCTCGTAGCATCGGAGCCGTGACCGATCCCGAACGGCCGCTGCGGCTCGACGCGCCTCGTGAGGAGGCGCTCGAGCACGCGGCGCGGCTCGTGGGGGAGGCCTGGCACAGCTTCGACCGGTTCCGTCCGGAGGAGCCGCCGCTCGACGACCGCGTGCGGGGGCTGCTGGCGGCGGGGCTACCCGAGCGACCCACCCCGGTCCACGAGTCGCTGGACGACGCGGCACGCATCCTCGACGAATCGATCGCCCAGGCGCGCCCGCGGTACTTCGCCTTCATCGGCTCCAGCGGCCTCGAGATCGGGGCGCTCGCGGACCTGCTGGCACACAGCTACGACATCAACCTCGCCGTGGACGCGCGGGCGGCCACCGAGGTGGAGGACCAGGCGGTGCGGTGGGTGGCCGAGTTCATCGGGTTCCCGGCCACCGGCGGTGCGTTCACGAGCGGGGGCACCATCAGCAACGTCTCCGCCCTGGCCGCCGCGCGCGAGCACGCGTTGCCCGGCTCCCGCGTGACGGGGCTCGGTGGACGCGACGTCGCCGTCTACTGCTCGCAGGAGGTCCACTACTCGGTCACGCGCGCCGTGGAGCTCCTGGGGATCGGCTCGGACCAGCTGCGTGCCGTTTCGCTGGACGGCCTTCGCAGGCTGCGCCCCGACCTGCTCGCCGAGGCCATCGACCGCGACGTCGCCCAGGGCATCGTGCCGATCGCCGTGATCGTCACCGCCGGGACCACGCTCACGGGCGCGGTCGATCCCATCGGCGAGGTGGCGGACGTCTGCGCCGCGCGCGGCGTCTGGCTACACGTCGACGGGGCCTACGGGCTCCCGGCCGCCGCCACCGAGCGGGCGGCCCGAGAGTTCGCGGGCATCGAGCGCGCGGACTCGTGCTCGGTGGATGCCCACAAATGGCTGTACCTGCCCAAGGCGTGCGGCGTCGTCCTGATGAAGGACGCCGACGCGCTCGCGGCGGCGTTCGCGCACGAACAGGGCTACCTGCCGCACCAGCGGCACGAGCTGCACGCGGTGGACATCACGTTGGAGTATTCGAGGCCCTTCCGGGCGCTCAAGGTGTGGCTCGCCTTCCGCGCGCACGGCGCGGCCCAGTTCCGCGCGGCGATCGAGCGGAACCTCGAGGAGGCCGACCTGTTGTATCGGCACCTGCAGGCTTCCGAGGACTTCGTCGTGCTGGAGGCGCCGCCGCAGCTGTCCATCGTGCCGTTGCGACACACGCCGCCCGGGGTGGTCGACCTGAACGCGCACAACGACGCGCTCGCACGGGCGATCCAGGCGGACGGCCGCGTGTATCTGTCGTCGGCGCTGATCGACGACGAGCTCTGGTTGCGTCCGTGTTTCGTGAACTACCGCACCACGGAGGAGGACGTGCTCGCGCTCATCGACGTGGCGCGGGAGCTGGGGGAGCGCCTCGCCGCGGAGCGGCCTCGATGAACGACCAGCACGACCAGCTGCTCCCGGCGGAGCGGAAGGTCGTGAAGGAGCTCGGGCACCTGCCGCTCGACTTCCGGGCGATGTGGGCCATCTCGAACCTCTTCCGAAGCTCGACCGCCATCCGGCGTCACATGGAGGCGCGCGTGCTCGCGAACGACCGGCTGTCGTGGACCTCGTTCGTGGGCCTGTGGGTGCTATGGGTGTGGGGCCCGATGGAGGCCCGCGCGTTCGCCTCCGCCGTGGGCATCAGCCGGCCGACGGCGACGGGCGTGATGAGCACGCTCGAGGGCCGCGGGTTCCTCACACGACGCAAGGATCCCAAGGACGGGCGCATGGTGATCGCGGAGTTGACCCCTTCGGGGCGAAGCACGATCGAGACGCTCTTCCCCACGTTCAACCTCGAGGAGTCCGCCGTGGCCGCTCCCCTCTCGCCGGCCCAGCAGGACGACCTGGCGGCGATGCTCCGCACCTTGTTCGCCTCGGTGGCGACCGGCGACGCCGGGTCCTGAGCGAGCCGGCCGAAGGACTGACCGCGCGGGAAGCCTCGCTCACCGCTCGTGCGTCTCAGGTCGCGAGTGACCCGGCGAAGATCTGCCATGCGAGGAACGATTTCGCTCCCAGGCTCAGCACGAGGTACGCCTTCTCGCCGAACGCGTAGTCGGCCCAGGGACCCGTTTCGCGGTACTGCAGCAGTTGGTTCAGCCCGAAGCTGAAGAAGAAGACGAACTGCGCCACCACGATGCCGTAGACGAACCCTGGCACCGAAGAAGAACCAACGATGTTGACGGCGATCGAGATCCACGGCGCGATGCCGACCAGCGCGCCGAACCAGAACGGCAGCATCGTCGTCGAAGTGCGGCCGGGCGGATTCATGCGCTCCTGGAGCCAGCCGAACAGGATCATGCCCACGTTGGCTCCCGCCACCGCGATCACGGTGTTGATCGAGGTGACGCCGGAGTAGAAGCCGATCAGCACGATCATCAGGGTGGCGCTGAACGAGTACTCCACCCACCGGAAGCGGTTGATGCCCCGGCGCAGGTCGCGCTCGTACACGCCGCGGCTCACGGTCGCGGTCAGCAGGTGGTCCAGCGCCGCCAGGCCGAGGAAGATGGCCACAGCCACGCCGATCCGCACATCGAACAGCGCCTCGGGCGGAGGCGCCGGCGAACCCGGTGCGCCCTCCGGGAACGAGGACGTGACCGCGATCGCGAAGTCGTCGGCGAGGAAGAGGATGAGCGCCGCCTGGGCGAGATGCAGGATCGTGAGGCCGATGTTCCAGCGGCGGAGGCCGGCGAGTCGCTCGTCGGTGACCCCCGTGGGGATGGCAGGTTGATCGGTCGTGGTGGCGATGATCCTTCCCTTCGGTCCGCGTCCCCCAATCCTCCCCGTCCCATGGGCACCGGCGACGGCCGGAACCTATGCGCCTGTGGGAGATGCGATGCGGTCGATCCGCAGGATCATGGGATGAGCGCGTTTGACGCAGGTGTCGACGAGTACGACGAAGGCCGTCCCGACTACCCTGAGGCGCTCTCCGTAGATAGCCTGACGGGCATCCGTTTGATCCCGTTGACGAAATTGGAGCGAAGCCGCACGACGGGGCCGGCCAACTCGATCGTATCCAGGCGAGGAAGCAGCTCCTGGAACAAGATGCGCGTCTCCAGGCGCGCGAGGTGCGCGCCCAAGCAGAAGTGCGGCCCGCCCGGCCCGAAGGTGACGTGATCGTTGGGCGTGCGGGTCACGTCGAAGCGGTATGGATCGGGGAACACGGCGGGGTCCCGGTTCGCGCTGATGTACCAGGTGACGACCTTGTCGCCGGCCTTGATCTGCTGCCCGCCCAGCTCCACGTCGCGCGTGGCGGTGCGCCGGAAATGAAACACCGGCGTGGCCCATCGCAGGATCTCCTCCGTGGCGGCGGGGATGAGCGACGGGTCTTCGCGGAGCAGCTGCAGCTGTTCCGGGTGCTCCATGAGCGCAAGCATCCCGTGGGAGATCGTGTGACGCGTGGTCTCGTTGCCCGCGATCATCAGGACCGAGAAGTAGTTGTGGAAATCCTGCTCGTCCAGGATGCCCTCGGACTGGGCGATGGTGAGCGCTTGGATAACGTCGTCGGCGGGCTCGGCGAGGCGTGCGTCCCGCTGTCGGTCGGCGTACGCGAACACCTTGGTGGCGGCGGGGGAGCGGAACGGCAGGAGGCGGTAGGCCTCGGTGTCCTCCTTGTCCACGACCACGGCCGCGGTGTCGGGGTCCTGGTTGCCGATCATCTCGTCGCCCCAACGGATCAGCTCCGGCGCATCCTCCTGCGGAACGGTGAAGATCGAGCACAGGAACCGGATGGGGAGCTCGCGACTGATCTCGCTCACGAAGTCGAAATTGCCGAGCGGGAGCGCGCGATCGAGGACGCTACGGGCGACGTCGCGGATCCAGTCCTCGAACGCGCCCACCGCGCGGGCGCTGAACTTCTTCGAGCACACCTTGCGGAGCTCGGTGTGTCGTGGCGGATCGGTCTCCAGCATCGACTTGCGGATCAGGAGCTGCTCCTCGTCGAGCTCTTCTAAAGAGACCGCCCCCACCTCGGAGGAGTACGTCTGCCAGTCCATGTGAACGGTCGTGAGGTCGTCGTAGCGGGTGACGGACCAGAAGCCCGAGTTCGGACCGGGCTCCGGGTGCCACATCACCGGCGCCTCCTCGCGCAGCCGGTCGAACCACGCGAACGGGACCCCCTCCACGTAGTTGTCCGGGTCCACCAGATCGATCCCGTCCAGTGCGCCGCTCATCACGTCCCTTCACTCGGCTCGGCACTCGTTCGCTACCGAAGCATCTTGCCCGCGAACGGCTTCGGTCGCAAGGCGGAGCCTCGGCTAGCCTGGAGGCCATGGCCAACATGGAACCGCTGCGGCGGGAGGATCATCCCGAACTCGAGCCCCTCTTCCGCCACTACGACGAGACCCTCAGCTTCGTGCCCAACAGCCTCTACACCATGGCACGGCGGCCCGAGATCCTCGGCGCGTTCAGCGAGCTGATCACCCAGATCTGGAACACCGGCACCCTGCCCAAGGATCTCAAGCCTCTCATCGGGATCATGGCGAGCGTGGCCGCCGGGTGCCGCTACTGCCAGGCGCACGAGGCCGTCGACGCGAGGGAGCGCGGCGTCGACGGCGAGAAGATCGCGCAGATCTGGGACTTCGAGCGCTCCCCGCGATACGACGACGGGGAGCGCGCCGCCTTGCGGTTCGCGCGGGACGCATCCCTGGTTCCCAACGAGGTGACGCCCGCCCATTTCGAGGAGCTCCGGCGCTATTGGGACGACGGACAGATCGTCGAGATGCTTGCGGTCATCGGCCTCTTCGGGTTCCTGAACCGCTGGAACGACACGATGGCAACGTCCCTCGAGGAGTTGCCGCTCTCCTACGCCGCAGATCGGTACGGCGGACACTGGGAGGCCGGAAAGCACGGCGGACCGACGCGCGCGACTCAGTAGTAGGGGAGGTAGTAGCGCAGCTCCCAGTCGGTGACCTCGGTGGTGTCGCGATCCTCGGTGGCGGCGAGGTAGCGCTCCCATTCTCCGCGCTTGAGGATGGTGAACGCCTCCACCAGCTCCGGGCCGAGCGCCTCCACCAGGCGCGTGTCGGCGTTGAGCGCCGCCAGGGCCGCGTCGAGGTTCGGCGGGATGCTGACGTCGGAGTTGGGCGGCTCGCCCGCCACCTGCGGCGGCGGCAGTTCGAGCTCGTCTTCCACCCCGAAGCGGGCCGCGTGCAGGACGGCGGCGCCCACGAGGTAGGGGTTCGCCGCGGCGTCGGCGGTGCGCTGCTCCAGTCGCGTGCCCTCGCCCCGCGCGGGGGGGACGCGGACCGACACCGTTCGGTCGTCGAAGCCCCACGTGGCGAGATACCCGTTCAGCATGTCGGGCTGCAGGCGCTTGTACGCGTTCACGTGCGGGGCCATGATCGCGCCCATCCCCTCATGATGGCCGAGGATCCCCGCGATGCATCGACGGGCGAGCTCCGAGATCCCGTGGGGGTCGTTCGGATCGTGGAACGCGTTGGACCCATCGTCGCGGCGGAAACTGAGGTTCACGTGCATGCCGCTACCGCCGCGATCGTTGAGCGGCCGGCCCAGGAACGTCGCGAGATAGCCGCGGCGCGTCGCCGCCTCGCGGATCAGCAGCCGGAAGATGAACGCCTCGTCGGCGGCGGGGATCGCGTCGTTGTACCGGATGTTCACCTCGAAGGCAGCCTCGTCGAATTCGCTGCTCCAGCTCTCCACCGGGAAGTCGCACGCGAGCGCCGCGCTCACCATGTCGTCGATACAGCCCGTGGGGTCGATGGCCGTGCCGGTCCCGTACACGCGGTGTGACGGCAGGCTCACGGGACGCCACGTCCCGCCGCCGCTCTCGGGCTCCAGCAGGTAGAACTCGAGCTCGAAGCTGATCTGTGGCTCCAAGTCCATCGCCCGCCAGGCATCCACGGCTTCGCGCAGGACGTGCCGCGGGTCGATGGCGACGGGCTTCCCTTTGAACGTCGCGTCGCCGATGCCGATCACCGTCTCCGGCTCCCAGCTCGGCCGCAGCGACTCGCGGTCGAGATCCACCTCGATGTCGGGTAGGCCCACGTCGAACTGCGTGCCGGGCACCATGAGGATCTCGCGATCGTGTGTGAGGGGGTAGACGCCGATGCAGAACGCCGCGTGCCCCGATTCGGCGACGTCGCCGAACAGATACTTCCCGCGTTCCAGTCCGTGGACGTCGGGGTAGAGCAGGCGGAGGCGTTTCCCGTTCGTGTCCATGACCCTCCCTTGGAGCGTTCCGCGCACGATAGCCGGGTCTCGCGCCGCTTGCGCGCGTGAATCGTTCGAGCACAAAATACCGTCTCCGTGGACAGGGAGGGAGGCTGCGTGAGCATCGGGGCGACCATCACGCTCGAGGAGCTCGAGCGTGATCCCTACCCCGTGTATGCCCGGCTGCGAGACGAGGAGCCCGTGAGCTGGGTCCCGGCGGTGGGGCTCTGGCTCGTCACGCGCCACGACGACGTGCGCGCGGTCGACCTGGATCCGGACACGTTCACGGCCGCCACGGATCCCTCCACGCTCAACCGGACGATGGGGGAGAACATGCTGGGCATGGAGGGCCCCGACCAGCGCTGGATCCGAGCGATCACGGAGGTGCCGTACCGCCCGCGCGACGTCGAGGACCGGACCCAGGGCATGATCCCCCGCCTCGCGAACGAGCTGATCGACGGCTTCGCGAGCGCCGGCGAGGTCGACCTGTTCCGCGCGTACTGCGACCCCATGAGCGTGCGATCGCTCCGGTTCATGCTCGGCCTCGACGACATCCCGTGGCAGGACATCCTGCGGTGGAACGAAGGCCTGATGCCCGGCCTCGCGAACTTCGAGGCCGACCCTGGCAAGCAGGTGCCGGCCGACGAGGCGAGCGCGGAACTCGGTGCCGCGATCGAGCGCGTGCTGGACCGGCTGGATACCGAGCCCGACGGCTCCGTGCTCTCCTGGATGGTGCGCCACGAGGAGGATGGGCGGCGCATGTCACGCCCGCAGATCGTGGCGAACACAAAGCTCATGCTCTCGGGTGGGCTGCAGGAACCCCGCGACCTCATCGCGCTCACGCTCTGGGCGCTCATGCAGCATCCGGAGCAGTTCGACGACGTCCGTGCCGACCGCTCGTTGGTGAAGGCGGCCGTGGAGGAAACCCTGCGCTGGGTCGGGCCGGTGGGCACCTCGACGCGGCAGGCCACGTGCAACACGGAGCTTGCGGGTGCCCCCCTGGAGGCGGGAGCGCTGCTGGGCGCGGTCCTGACCTCCGCAAATCGCGACCCGCGTCGATGGGCGGATCCGGACCTATTCGACGTCAGGCGCAAGGAGGGCGCGCATCTCGCGTTCGCAATCGGGACCCACTTCTGCCTCGGAGCCTGGTTCGGGCGGCACCTCGCGCGCGTCTCGCTCGATATCTTGCTGGACCGGCTCCCGGGGCTCCGGCCGAACGAGGAACGTCCCGTGACGCTCACCGGCTGGGAGTTCCGCGCCCCGGACTCCCTATGGGTGCGCTGGGACGCGGATCGGGGCCTCACGTGAGAGGCGACTCGACCGTCCGCCCCCGCTCGCCCGCCCGCGCCGAAACGGTGGGCTCGCTGCTCCGTCCGCCCGCGCTGAGGGCCGCCGTCGAGCACTTCTACGATGCGGGACACTCCGCGGTCCTGGACGAGGAGCGCGCGAGGGACCGCACGGAGCTTCTCGCCCTCGAGGACGAGGCGGTGCGCGACGCGGTGCGCCGCCAGCGCGACTGCGGTCTGGACGTGGTCACCGACGGCGAGTTCCGTCGCTGGATGTTCATGAACTCGTTCTACGACGCCGTGCGGGGTATCCGCACGGACAAGACCGTGGCGTTCCGCAACGAGCGCGGCCAGGACGTGGAGCTCAACGTGCACGAAGTGGTCGACCGCCTGGAAACGGTGGACTCTCCGGCCGCGCGCGAGGCCGCGTTCCTTGCTGAGGCCGCCGACGGCTACCCGTTCAAGGTCACGTTCCCGGCCGCGTCGATCTTCACGCACCCGCTCACGACGGTCGCGGGCCCGGCCGGTGCCGGGTACGGATCCCTTGAGGCATTCGTGGACGCGGCGGTGACGATCGAACGCGAACTGGTGGCCGACGCGGTGGCCGCGGGGGCCAACTACGTCCAGTTCGATTTCCCGCTGTATCCGTACCTCGTGGATCCGGCGTGGACCGATCGGTTCGAGGCAGCCGGGCACGACGTGCAGCAGGTGCTCGCGTCCGCGCTGGCGGCCGACGCCGCCGTGATCGAGGGGATCCCCGATCACGTCACGGTGGCGCTGCACATCTGTCGCGGGAACTTCCGCTCGTCGTGGATGTGCGAGGGCTCGCTCGAGCCGGTCGCGGAGCGCGTGTTCGGGGGGCTGACCTACGACACGTTCCTGGTGGAGTGGGACGACCTCGGCCGGGACGGCGGGTTCGAGGCCGTTCGTCACCTCCGTCCGGAGGCCGTGATGGTGATGGGCATCATCAGCTCGAAGCACAAGACCATGGAGGTCGAGGACGATCTCGTGCGGCGCATGGAGGAGGCGGCGCGGTTCGTCGGCGGGCTCGATCGGCTCGCGATCAGCCCGCAGTGCGGGTTCGCCTCCGTGATGCTCGGCAACGAGATCGACGAGGACATCCAATGGCGGAAGTTGGAGCTCGTGGGCCGAGTCGCCGACCGGCTCTGGGGCTGAGCGTTCGCAGGGCCGACATCTGCATCTGCGCTCAGGCGATGTCAGTCCAGGCCGGCTCCGGCCACGCGCGCAGCGCGAAGAGCTGGGTGAGGCCGGCGTGGTCGATCGCGGGGGTGCCGTCGTAGCTTCCGATCCCCCCAGCGGTGAACAACCCGGTCCCGGGGTCGCGGGCTTCGAGCCACGCCCGTTCCAGATACGCGTCGAGCCGGTCCACCAGGCCGGCCATGGGCTCGACAGCGTGTCGGGCGAGCAGGTTGCGGAACCAGATGGCGTTGAAGACGGGCGGATGGGCCCACAAGACGTCGTCACGGAACCGATCGAGGGACGCCGTGGCGATCCGTGCCGCCCGCTCACCTCCCTCGCCCATGACGCGAGCCAGCAGGGTCCAGGCGCCCACGGCGACGCCCTGGTTGTAGGACCAGACGGTGGTATCGACGCGTCCCTCGTCCTCGTGGTCACCGATCAGCCCGGACTCGAGCACCAGCGTGCGGTCGATCCACGCCATCGACCGGCGCGCGAACGCGAGGGCGTCCTCGTCGGGGTGCGCGAGATGCAACCAAAGCGCCAGCTGGGCCGCCGGCGCCGTGGCGCACGCGTTGCGGGATCCCCGGCCCTCCACCCACCTGACGCCGCCGTCTGGATCGGCTCCCCCGCGAACGAAGCCGAACACACGCCGGGCGTGGTCCGCGTCCGCTTGCGTTCCCGTCTGTCGGTGCCGTTGCGCGAGCGCGAGCCCGATCCAGGCATTGTCGTCGTAGTAGCGGCGGCGCTGACGAGGGGTCGGGGCGTAGGCAGTGCCGCGCGCGTATACGGCGAGCCCGTCCACCCAGCGGGCCGACTCGTCGCCGCCCGTAACGCGATCCAGATCGACGGCCGCCGCGAGCGCCTGCGCATACGGCCACACGGGTGCGCGCGGGCCGCGGGGTCCCTCGGCAAGGTGGAGGCGGCCTCGCCGATCCGTCCGGACGCATGCCGCGACGAGCGCCGCCCAGGCCTCGACGGCGCGATCCACGGTCGCGAGCACGCCCCCGCCTAGGTCCGCCGAGGAGGGCGGATCCCTCGGAACTCCCAGTCCCCGCCGAACGTCGTGGAGATGACCTCCTCGGACGCGCTCGGCTGGGCGCCCACGTCCTCGCGGATCGGGACGCTCCCCTCCACCACCGCGTTGCGCAGCGTCCCGAGCCCGTCCACCTCCACCTCAACCACGTCGCCTGGCTCGACGGGGCGGGAGTTCGCTGGGGTGCCGGACAGGATCACGTCGCCGGGCATCAGGGTGATCGTGCGGGCGAGGTCGGCCACGAGGTAATGCATGTCCCAGATCATCTCCTCGGTGTTCCCCTCCTGCACGAGCTCGCCGTTCACGCGCGTGCGGATCCCTTTGTCATGGAAGTCCCAGTCCGTGACGAGCCCCGGACCGAGCGGGGCCAGGCTGTCGCTGCCCTTCACGCGCAGCATCGAGCCGGCGTCGGTGTCGCGGAAGTCGTGCAGCCCGTAGTCGTTGGCCACGGTATAGCCGCGGATGAAGGACTCCACGTCCTCGGGGGCGACGTGGCGGCACACACCGTCGATCACGATCGCGATCTCGCCCTCGTAATTGAGGTAGCGGCACCGAGGCGGCCGCACGATCTGGCCGCCGTGCCCGTTCAGCGCGCTCGTGGGTTTCTGGAAGTAGGTGGGCGCCGCCCCGAGGGTCACGCCGAACTCCGCGCGGCGGCTCTCGTAGTTCAGGTGGACACAGAGGATCTTGGAGGGCTCCACCGGGGGGAGGTGGACCGGCTCATCCACCGGCATGCGGCGTCCGTCGGCCGCGACGAGCTCGCCGCCTTCTCGCGTGACCGTCGCGGCAACGCCATCCAGCACGATCCGCCGTGTCTCCACCCCTCGCCCTCCGGTCCGCTGCGAAGTCCCTCCGGTACCGAAGGGTACGATAGGCGCCATGGCGGAGCCGAGCGGATTCATGCTCCCGAAGTCACCCGAGGGCCGCGCCTCCATCGTGCCGCCGCCTCCCTGGCACTACTCGGGCGACGTCCTCACCGTCGAGTACCGCACGGATCCGGCGAACGTCTCGGCGTTGCTGCCCGGGGGGGTCGGCGTCGCCGACGAGGACCCCGGCGCCGTCGCCATCATCTGGGCCGACTGGCAATCGTGCAGCGACGACGGCGGAGAGCTGCTGGACCCCGTTCGCTCGCAGTACAAGGAGTGCTTCGTGGTCGTGCGATGCACCTACGGGGGCGAGACGTATTCGCGGTGCGTCTACATCTGGGTCGACAAGGACTTCGCCCTCGCGCGCGGCTGGTACCAGGGGTACCCGAAGAAGCTCGGCGCGATCTGGATGACGAGGCCGGTCACCGTGGGTCGTGCGGGACCGCGTCTGGCCCCCGGGGGAGTCCTGGGGGCCACGCTGGCGGCCAACGATCGCCGCCTCGCCGACGTCACGCTCACGCTCACGGGGCGCGCGGAGACCGGCGGATCCGTGAACGCCTTGCCCATGCTGCACTCGCGCTGGATGCCGCACATCGACCCATCGCGAGCGGCGAGTCTCGACGAGCTCGTCACGATGGCCTCTCAGGACGTGGACGTAGGCCCGACGTGGGCCGGGACGCCGACGGTCGAGCTGCACGCTTCGCCGGACGACGAGCTCGACGCGCTCGCGCCCGTGGAGATGATCGCGGGGTACTGGCGCCAAGTCGGCGCGACCTTCACGAGCGGCAGCCGGTTGGGCTGAGAGCCCGGCGGCCTGCGGTAACGTCTGCGGATGCGTTTCGTCCGCTTCCGCCATGCCGATCGCATCGCCACGGGCGCGGTGGAACCGGGGACGGACCTTGTCCGGGTCCTCGAGGGAACCTTCTTCGAGCGGCCCGTCCCGACGGGGGAGGAGATCCCGTTGGACGACGTCCGCCTCCTGGCACCCGTCCTGCCCTCGAAGGTGGTGTGCGTCGGCAAGAACTACGCGGCCCATGCGGCCGAGTTCGGGATGGAGGTGCCCGAGGAGCCGCTCCTGTTCCTCAAGCCCTCCACGGCGGTCATCGGGCCGCGCGAGCCCATCCAACTGCTGCCCGTGAGCGCGAGGGTCGACTACGAGGGCGAGCTCGCCGTGGTGATCGGTGCGCTCGCCAAGAACGTCCGGGCGGAGGACGCGTACCGCGTCATCCTTGGGTACACCTGCGCGAACGACGTCACGCTGCGCGACCTGCAGCGAACGGACGATCAATGGACTCGCGCGAAGGGCTTCGACGGATCGTGTCCCCTCGGCCCGTGGATCGAGACTGAGGTCGATCCGAACGAAACCCGGGTGTGGACCCGCCTGAACGGGGACACGGTGCAGTCCGGCGAGACGCGCGACATGGTGTTCGGCGTGGCGACGCTGATCGAGTACATCACGACCTTCATGACCATGCTGCCCGGCGACGTGCTGCTCACTGGGACCCCCGAGGGCGTGGGGAACCTGTCGGCCGGCGACCTCGTCGAGATCGAGGTCGAGGGCGTGGGGACGCTCGCCAACACCGTGGTGGACTGAGGTCGCGCGCGTGAGCGAGGTCCGGTGCCGCTTCGCGCCCGCCCCCAGCGGATCGCTCCACGTCGGCAACGTGCGCAGCGCGCTGTTCTCGTGGCTGTGGGCCCGGCATGAGGGCGGTTCCTTCGTGCTCCGCGTCGAAGACACCGACGCGAGCCGCGTCACCGAGGAGGCCGTTCTCGGCGTGCTCGAGGACCTCCGCTGGCTCGGTCTGGACTGGGACGAAGGTCCGCAGGTGGGGGGGCCGCACGAGCCCTACCGCCAGTCGCAGCGGATGGATGTGTACGGCGCGGCAGCCGACCGACTGCTGGCCCAAGGCGACGCGTACCGCTGCTACTGCACGACGGAGGAATTGCAGGAACGACGGGCCTCCGCGATGGCGCGCGGGGAGGCCCCTGGCTACGACGGCCGCTGTCGCGCGCTGGGCCCGCGGGAGCGCGCCGCCTTCGAAGCCGAGGGGCGTTCGTCGGTGCTGCGCTTCCGCATGCCCGAAGGCGGATGGGTCGTCGACGACCTCGTGAAGGGCGAGGTGCGATTCGCGCCTGGGCAGGTGCATGACTTCGTCCTCGTGCGATCCGACGGCTCGCCGGTGTTCCTGCTCGCCGTGGCCGTGGACGACCTGGCGATGGGGATCACCCATGTGGTCCGAGGCGACGACCTGCTGGCGAGCGCGCCTCGTAACGCGGCGGTGATCGAGGCGCTGGGCGGGGTGCCCCCTCGGTATGCCCACGTCCCCCAGGTGCTCGGCCCCGACCGGCAGCCCCTATCCAAGCGGCACGGTTCCACGAGCGTGCAGGCGTTCCGCGAGCAGGGCTTCCTCCCGGAAGCCATGGTGAACTACCTCGCCCTGCTGGGCTGGTCGGCGCCCGAGGATCGGGAGTTCCTGAGCCGGGACGAGCTGGTCGCGGCCTTCGATCTGCACCGCGTCTCCTCGCACCCCGCGGCGTTCGACGTCGAGAAGCTCACCTGGCTCAACAACCACTACATCCAGCAGCTGGACGACGACGACCTCGCCGCACGATGCCTGCATTTCCTCACGGAGGCGGGGCTCATGCCCGATCCCGGCACCCTGCGCGCGGCGATGCCTCTCGTGAAGGAACGGATGAAGACGCTCACCGAGAGCGTGAACCTGCTCAGGTTCCTGTTCACCGACGACATCGTGTCCAACGAGAAGGCCGCGGCGTTGCTCGCAAAGGCGCCCGAGGGATACGTATCTGCTGCCGCCGAGGCCCTCGCCGCCCTGCCGGAATGGAACGCCGAAACGATCGGGGCGACGCTGGACGAGCTCGCCGCCGGCGCCGGCCTGAACCGCACGAAAGGCTGGCAACCCGTGCGCGCCGCCGCGACGGGATCGAACGTATCCCCGCCCTTGCCCGAGTCGCTCTCCCTGCTCGGGCATGAGCGCACGGTGGCGCGACTGCGCGGGGCGGTGAGCCTGTGAGGCCGCTTCGGATGGCGGCGCTCCTTGCGGGCACCGCCCTGCTCGCCCCGGGGTCGGCGGTGACCGTCGCCGCGGCGCCCCGCGCGCCTGCGATCGTCCGCGCGACGCATGTCGCCGCGGCGCGCCCGCACATCGTGTGGGATCCGATCCCGTTCCCCGCGCGTCGCCGCCAGCAGATGGGTGCGTACTCGCGCCGGCATTACGGCGCGTGGGCCTGGCGGCTCACGCGTCCGCGGGTGATCGTGGAGCACTTCACGGACGGGGACTCCTACCAGGGCTCGTGGAACACGTTCGCGTCCAACGCGGTTCACCTCGGCGAGAAGCCGGGTACCTGCGCGCATTTCGTGATCGACACGGACGGCACGATCTACCAGCTCGTGAACCTGAGGACGCGGTGCCGGCATGCGATCGGACTCAACGACCGCTCGATCGGCATCGAGCACGTGGGCCGCAGCGCGGCCGCGATCCTCGCGAACCCAGCCATGATGGCGTCGTCGCTGCAACTGACGCTGTGGCTGCGTGCCCGGTACGCCATCCAGAACCGCAACGTCATCGGCCACGCGGAGAGCCTGATGAGCCCCTACCATCACGAACGCTACCCCTCCTGGCGCTGTCAGACCCACGCCGATTGGCAACACCCGTACATGCAGATCTATCGGGCGCGCCTTCGGGCCCGGTCGCGGGCGGCTGGTGTGCCCATAGGCCCGCCGCCCGAATGGGTCGTCCCAACCTGTTGATCCAGGCTCACCGTGAGGCGGACATCGGCCCCGGCTGCACCTCGCCCAGGGGTGGGGACAGGCCGTCGAGGCTGGAGCCGTCCGGACGCCCGAACATGGGTCGGCCGCCGGATATCACGACCGAGAAGCCGCCCTCATGGATCAACCGGTGGTGGCGTCGGCACAGCAGTACGAGATTGCCGACCGAGGTGGGACCGCCGTGTGCCCAGTGCCGCACGTGGTGGGCATCGCACCAGCTCTTGGGACGCTCGCAACCCGGGAACCGACATGCCCCGTCACGCACGTGGAGCGCCCGGCGCATCGAGGCGGGAACGACGGGAGTGCGTCGCCCGACGTCCAACGGCTCGGAGCGGGGTCCGAGCACGACGCGCGTCACCGAGGCGTCGCACGCCAAGCGCCGGGCCGCCTCGGCGCTCGCGGTGCCGGCGATGTCGAACTCCGCGATGCCCTGAGAGCGCAAAACGTCCAGCGGTACCGTCACGGTGATGTGGGGACGCTCGACACCGACGGTGGGGCGATCTGTGCGCTCGAGCCATGCCCGACAGACCTCGCCGAGGGCGTCCGCTCTGCGTTGGGAGGGCGTTCGATCGTCCTGCGGTGTGCGGCTCCTCGCCTCCGCGTCGAGCACCGCACGGATCGCCGTCAGAACGCTCTCACCCGTCTCGGGATCCAGGTCTGCGTCCACGCGCACCATGCCCCCCAGCGTCGTGGACGCATGGAGGAACCTTCGCGCGAGGCGCCCATCAAATCCCAGCCCCTCGCAGACCACATCGCGCCAATGGGCCGCCACGCGTTGAAGCCCGACGATCGAGTGCAGCTTCGCGGCCTCGACGAGCGTCCGCTCCGCTTCGGCGAACGCCTCCGGCTCGCCTGCGAGGGCGCCGGCCAGCACCCGGGCGGCGGCGAGGGAGATCTCGCCGTCCTCGAGGCCGCGCCGCGTCACTGGCATCTGCTCGAGGCTCCGTCCCAATCCGGCCAGGCTCCGAGCGCCCGCCCAGCTCATCCGGAATCGAGCCACGAGCCACGCACCGACCGAAAGATGCCCGTCGCGTTCGAACAGGCGGCGGCGCTCCGCCTCCCGGACGCGGCGTGCGCGTTCGATCTCGAGGGCCTCGCAGGTCCGCTGCAGCTCACAGAGATCCGCCTCGATGGACGCGTCGGGCAGCTCGGCAAGCGTCTCGGCACGCAACGAATCGACCACCAGACGAAGCTTGCTCACAGAGGGCGCTGCGCCTTGCAGGTCTCGGAGTCCCTCGAACATGTGTTCGATGCTGACGCGCTCGCGTCGCCGTCACCGTGACGGGCGTCACACCCCGGGCAAAGATCGCCGAAGGACGCTCCCGCACCGGTCGAAGCGCCTGCCCGACGACGACACGCATATGGTTGCTGGTCGAGGCCCTCGGGCGGGCCCCATTCGTCGCCCCCCGCCCGTTGGTCGACGGGGACCGTTGTCCACCGGCCCACAGCCGCGGGCGTAGCTCCCACGGAGTCCCCGAAGGTAGGCCGTTAGGGTGATGCACTCCCTGGCCGGTGCCACCTAGCATCCCTCCTCGTGGAGGGGGCGTTCCGCGGCCGTGATTTCCGCCTGTTGGTGGTGGCCTCCGGCCTCTCCTCCCTGGGCGACGAACTCGCCCTGATCGCCCTCACCCTCAAGGTCGCCGCCACGCATTCCGGCCTGGCCGTGGCCGCCCTGCTACTCGCCGGCCTGCTGCCCCTGGTGCTCTTCGCGCCGTCTGCGGGCGTCATCGTGGACAACTTCGAGACAACCCGCACGCTCGCCGTGGCCACGGCGTTCCAGGCGGCGGTGGCGCTCGGCCTTGCCTTCGCGTCGGGGCTGCCCATCCTCTTGTTGTTGGCGTTCCTGCTCGGGACCGGGCTGGCGGTCGCGAGCCCGGCCCTTTACACCCTCGTGCCGGCCGTTGTGGGGGACGAGCACGCAACGGCGGGAAACGCGTATCTCGAGACGGCGCGTTACGGCGGCATGATCCTCGGCCCGGTCCTCGCGGGAACGATCACCGCCGGCGTGGGATCTGGAGCGGCCCTGCTGGTGGACGCGGGCACGTTCGTGCTCATCGCCCTGGCCGCGCTGGCCCTCACCGTGCGTCGGCGGCCACAGGAGGCGACCGAGGACGGCGTGAAGGAGGAGGCGCGCGCCGGCCTGGGCGTGATCCGCCGCGACGCGCTCCTCGCCATGGCCTTCACCGTGTTCACGGCCGTCATCCTCTTCGCAGCCATGGACAACGTCGCGGAGGTGTTCTTCGCACAGGACAACCTCATGGCGGGAGCGTGGGGCTACGGGCTGCTCGCCTCGGCGTGGCTCGCCGGGCTCATGATCGGGGCCGCCTTGATCGCGCGCAAGCTGCCGAACCGCCGGCTCGTGCCCGCGCTCCTCGGCGCCTCCGTCGTCCTGGGGCTGGCGGTGGGTGGCGCGGCCGCCATCGCGCTACTGATCCCCGCGTTGATCCTGTTCGCCGTGGGGGGGGCCGCCAACGGAGTGCAGAGCGTCTCGATGCGCAGCCTCATCGTCCATCGGGTGGAGGATCGCTATCGTGGCCGGGTCTTCGCGGCCTACGGCGGCCTCGCCAACGGCATGCAGCTGGCGGCCACGGCGATCGCGGGCGGCCTTCTCGTGGTGCTGAGCGGCCGGGCGGTGCTCATGATCGGAGGGATCGGATGCGCGGCCGCGGGGGTCTTGGGCGTCCTGTGGTATCGCCTGCTGCCGGTGGAGGTTCGCGAGATGCCCGACGCGGCGCCTGAGCCGCCCGAGCGCCATGTTCACGTCTCGGTGCCCGAGAGTGGGTCGGTGATGCGCCTGCCGGACGCCCCGCCGCCGGTGGACGCGATCAGTGAACGCTGAGCCCTAGGCCGGATCCGCGTCGTTCACGATCGAGTGCTATGGCGTCCGCTCCGCGGCCTCGGCGAGTGCCGCGGCCAAGAAGCGGTAGGTCCATTCCTCGGCGAACTTCCTGGAGTCGGCGAAGACGACCTGGATCTCCGGATAGCGAACCTGCAGGCGGACGAGCATGTCGGCGATCCACGCCGCGGGCACGTGATCGAGTTTGAACAGCGCCGAGTAGCGAGCCTCTACCACGACCGCGGCGCGCGGTGCCTCGCCGAGCCGCTGCAGCTGGAAGGCGAGGGAGCCGTCGGAGAGGGAGGCGGTGAAGTTCTCCAGGGTCTTGCGCTCGACCGTCGCGATGACCTCGTTCTCCGCCAGGACAGCGTAGTCCCCGGCTTGCAGCGTGGCGCGCTCGAGGACGATGTCTCGGCCGGCGAAGCGGTAGGGGTAGCGCTCCCTCGTGTCGATCGAGATCGTGAAGGTCTCGCTCAGGGCGCGGGCGCGAGGCACGCGCGCCCCAGGGTTCGCCGATCGCGCGGCCTTCTGGGTCTGCCAGAAGATCGCGGGGCGCTCACGGGTTTGTGTGAACACGAACTGAGAGCGTTTGTTCCTCGGCCGGTCGAGCACCAGGTCGATCACCGCCCCCCGCCGGCGGCATGAGGCGACCGGTGTCTCCTCGATGACCTCGGCGTCGGAGGGCCACAGGTCATCGAATGGATGGCAGTAGATCCGCGTGGCTCTCGGCCACGTGTCGCGCGCCTTCAGGATGGGGGAGCCTTCAAGGGGCAGGCTGAGGAGGTAGGGGAGCTTGGAGTCGGGCTCAGGGTTGCTGGCGATGACGAAGAGCCGTCCAGCGTCGCTCCTCTCGTCGGTCATCCTTCCCGCCACGGCCGCGGCCCTAGCGCGAGACCATCCGGCCCACGGCTCCCATCAGCTCTTGAGCCTGTTCGTCCGGGTCGGTCGGGCCCCCGTGTCCGCCGATCAGGCAGTGGCGGACGTGACCGTCCAACAGCCCGAGGCCGACCTTGTCCAACGCTGCCCTCGCGGCGTTGATCTGCGTCACGACGTCGATGCAGTAGCGGTCCTCCTCGACCATCTTCGAGACGCCCCGGACCTGACCCTCGATCTTGGCTAGACGCTGCATCAGCTGCTGTTTGGTCGCCGTGTACCCGCGTGCCTGGATCGCCACGTTCGCCTCCCGATCGCTCCGCAGATCCCGTTTGACGGATGATACCCCTCCAGGGTATAGGTATAGCGAGAAGCGCGTCAAGGTGTTCGAGGAGCCATCGGAGAGCCACCAGATCTGCGGGAGGAGCGAAGCGACGTGACGGGAACGGAGGTCCTGATAACGGCGGGCGGCGTGGCATTGATCGCGGGGCTCGGATGGTTCTTCTTCGGTCCCAAACAGGCCCGACGGGCCGAGGTGCGCGGAGGGGTCCAGGAGGTCGAGATCACCGTCAAGGGTGGCTACTCGCCGAACCTCATCCGGGTGCAGGAAGGCGTCCCCCTCCGGCTCGTCTTCGACCGTCAGGAGAACAGCGATTGCTCCGCACGGGTGGTCTTCCCGGACTTCGGAGTCGGCAAGTCGCTCGCCGCTTTCGGTCGGACGACGGTGGAGTTCACGCCGACGAGGATCGGGGAGTTCGGGTTCGCCTGTGGGATGAACATGCTGCACGGCACCCTCCTCGTCGAGGCGGGAGACGGTGACGGCGAAAGGCGAGCGCCCGCGACGGAGGCGACGCAGGCCGGCCGCGAACCGTCTGCCGCCGCGTCACACACGCACGAAGCGGCGAGAGCCGTGGGGGTGGGACCGAACCAACAGGTGAGCGGCACGAGCCGGGTGGAGTTCTCGCTTCGCGCCGACGGGCTCGCATGCCCCACGTGCGTTACGAACATCGGATCACTGCTCGACCGCCTCCCCGGTGTCGACCGCGTCGAGACCAACTACGGCGCCGAGCGGGTTGCTGTGGACTTCGACCCATCGCAGGTCGACGCCGCGCAGATGCGCGACGCCATCCAGGCGGTCGGGTATCGGGTCGAGGAACGGCGCGAGCCCGGCTCTGCCGAGACGGAGGATACGGAAGCGATCGCGCGGCGGGCCGAGACCCGCGACCTCTCGCGCCGTGTCGTGGTCGGCGCGATCCTCACGACGCCCGTGCTCGTCGCCGTCATGGCGACGCAGTTCTTCGACGCGACCTGGGTGCCGGACTTCCTGCTGAACCCGTGGGTGCAGCTGGCGTTCATCGCACCCGTGATGCTCTACACGGGGTGGCCGATCCACCGCACCGGCTGGCTCATCCTGAGCCACCGCACGGCCGACATGAACTCCCTCGTCACGCTCGGGACGTGCGCGGCGTTCGGGTACTCCCTGTTCGTGACGGTCGCTCCCGGCATGGTGCCGCCGGGGCTCCGGGAGGTCTACTACGAGGCCGTCGGCGTGATCCTCACGCTGATCCTGCTGGGTCGGCTCTTCGAGGCGAGGGCTAAGGCCGGAACCGGAGAGGCCATCCGCACACTGATCGGGCTGCAGGCGAGGACCGCGCGCGTCGTGCGCGACGGCGAGGAGCGCGAGATCCCGATCGAGGACGTCGGGGTCGGCGACGTGGTCCTCGTTCGACCCGGCGAGAAGATCCCGGTCGACGGCGAGGTCGTCGATGGCCGATCGGCCGTGGACGAGTCGATGGTGACCGGCGAGCCGATCCCGGTCTCGAAGGACACCGGCGACGCGGTGATCGGCGCGACGATCAACCAGACGGGCGCGTTCCGGTTCCGCGCCACGAAGGTCGGGCGCGACACGATGCTCGCGCAGATCATCGGGCTCGTCGAGCGGGCCCAGGCCTCGAAGGCGCCGATCCAGCGGCTGGCGGATCTCGTCGCCAGCTACTTCGTGCCGGCGGCCGTGTTCATCGCGATCGCCACGTTCGTCATCTGGTTCGACTTCGGACCGTCGCCGGCCCTCACGTTCGCCCTCGTGAGCGCCGTGTCGGTCCTGATCATCGCGTGCCCGTGCGCCCTCGGGCTCGCGACGCCGCTCTCCATCATGGTCGGGACCGGAAAGGGTGCGGAGAACGGCGTCCTGATCAGATCCGCGGAGGCGTTGGAGACCGCGCACAAGTTGGACGCGATCGTCCTGGACAAGACGGGCACGATCACCAAGGGTGCGCCCGCCCTGACCGATGTCGTCGTCGCGAACGGCTTCGGCGACGAGGCGCTGCTTCGTCTCGTAGCATCCGCCGAGCGCTCATCGGAGCATCCGCTCGCCTCGGCGATCGTGGCGGGAGCCCAGGCACGAGGGATCGACTTCGCCGATGCGAGCGCGTTCGATTCCGTGACGGGCCACGGGGTCCGAGCGATCGTCGAAGGACACGAGGTGCTGGTCGGCCGAAAGGAGTTCCTCACCGACGCGGGCACCGATCCCTCGGCGCTGGAGGAGACCGCCGGGCGTCTCGCCTCGGAGGGAAGGACCGCCATCTACACCGCGATCGATGGACGTCTGGCCGGCGTCGTCGCGGTCGCCGACACGATCAAGGAGGACTCGCCTGCCGCCGTGCGCGCTCTGCGGGACCTCGGACTCGAGGTCGTCATGATCACCGGCGACAACGCGCGCACCGCCGAGGCCGTCGCACGGCAGGTCGGCATCGAGCGCGTCCTCGCGGAGGTGCTACCGCAGGACAAGGCGCTGGAGATTCTCCGGCTCCAGGATGAGGGGAAGCTGGTCGCCATGGTCGGCGACGGGATCAACGACGCGCCGGCGCTCGCCCAAGCCGACGTCGGCATCGCGATCGGGACCGGGACCGACGTCGCGATCGAGGCCGCCGACGTCACGCTCATCTCCGGAGACCTGCGCGGCGTGGTGTCGGCGTTGGCGCTCAGCCGCGCCACGATGCGCAACATCCGGCAGAACCTGTTCTTCGCGTTCATCTACAACGCGATCGGTATCCCGATCGCGGCGGGCATCCTGTATCCCTTCTTCGGGATCGTGCTGAACCCGATGATCGCCGCCGCGGCGATGGCCGCCAGCTCGCTCTCGGTCGTGACGAACGCGAACCGCCTCCGCCGGTTCAGGCCGCCAACCGTGGCCGGTGGAGGTCGCCCCGTCACCGGTTCGGTCCAGGTGGAGGTCGGCGACCGAGAACCCGTCAAGGATGAGCAGACCATGGCAACCGTGAAGGATCCGGTGTGTGGCATGGAGATCGATCCGGCGACGGCCGCCGCAAGCGAGGAGTACGACGGCACGACGTACTCCTTCTGTTCGCAGAGCTGTCACAACAGCTTCACTGCCGCACCTGATCAGTACGCGGCCTGAGAGTCCTCACGGGATGACCCTTGGGTGATGGCGGTGCGAACAGCGTTCCTGATAGTCCCAACGGGATCTGAACCCGTGTCTTTACCTCGAGAGTGTCTTCGGGCCCTGCGTTACGGGAGGGTCAGCGCAAGCCTTGGGACTACAAGGCCTCCGGCCTACACCTGCCGGGCTCAGGCAGTGGCGTATGATTCGTTCGAGCTGACGAGCGATCACATCCAGCTGGCCCCGACGGTGGCCGTCGACCTGCGGGAAGGCAAAGCCCTCGCCCACCGGGTGCTCGACCCCTCGTAGGACCTTGACGACGTCGCCGAGGTGAACGAGGAGGCTGGTCTCGCGGCGGTGTCGGGGGAGCCCTTGCGTGAGAGCGCCCGTCACGCGCTCATCCAGGCGCACCTCGCGGAGCACAACATCGATGCGGCCCTCCGTGAGTACGACGCGTTCCGCCCCCCCTTCAGGGCGGAGTCGGGGCTCGACCCCTCGGAGAACTTGCGAGCCTTGGTCGAGGGCCTGCGCTGACCGATTCGTTCCATCCGGCCCATGGGTCCGGTGGAGCAGGGAGCCGGTGACAGCACCGTGACGAGCTTTCACGAAGATGAGCGCATGAGCTCGCAAACATCGGACCGCACGGGGATCCTGATCGTTCGCGTGTGGATAGAAGGGCAACGTGGCGACGGGTTCCGAGCGCGGATCACGCAACTGCTCGACTCGGGGGGCGCCGAGCCAGCGATGGCCACGGCGGGTGCTCCCGAGGGTGTCTACGGTATCGTTCCGACCTGGGTGGAATTGTTCCTCGCTCAGGAAGCGGAGGAGCGTCCGGTGACGCTCGCGTGACGCGAGGAAGCGAGCTGTCAGCAAGAACGCTGGTACGGATGGAGATACGAAGGGAGGAAAACGATGCTTGCAGCTATCGGAGGTATCGGGATCGTCGGCCTCATCGTGGTCGTCCTTGTCGTGATGGCGATCATCTATTTCGTGAGGCGCGCATGAACGAAGGTCCGGCCCGAACGAAGGACGAGAGATAGGGGCAGACATGAGTCGCACGGTGGGCGCGGTTCTCTTCGTCGTCTACATCATCGTCGGCGTGATCGTGGCGGCCGGACACCACTACTTCGAGCATCTGGACGCGGCGAAGCCGATCGCGTCTGCGGTCCTCGCGGTGCTTCTGTGGCCCTTGATCCTCTTGGGGGTCAGTCTGCACCTCAAGTAGCGGCCGGGAGTTGAACTATGGGCAGGGACGAAGGGCAGATCAAGGGGAAGGCGAACAAGGTCGTAGGGTCCTGATGCGTGATGCTCAGCCCGGTTAAGCGTCCTCCTGGAAGGAGGCGTTCCTGAGGCTCGTTGCCACCGCAGTTGCCACGGGCCCGGGAGGTCCCCCGAACGCGTTCGGCCTGTTCAGACTCGTAGTCCCAACGGGATTTGAACCCGTGTCTTCACCTTGAGAGGGTGATCGGAGGGCGGTTCGCCTACCAGCGGTGATGGAGTTGAATGGCCGCTGAGCAGGGGAAACGAGCGGTTGAGGGTTGGCGTCGGGTGGCGCCGTTTCGCGCCGGTTCGCGTCCGCGTGTGGGACCCATGTGGGACCCATTCATGGCTATGGCGCCCGGTCGGTGGCCTCGGCGAGCGCCGCAGCCAGGAACCGGAAGGCCCACTCTTCCGCGAACTTCCGGGAGTCGGCGAAGACCACCTGGATCTCCGGGTAGCGGACCTGCAGGCGGGCGAGCACGTCGGCGATCCAGCCCGCGGGAACGTGATCGAGCTTGAACAGGGCGGAGTAGCGGGCCTCCACCACCACGGCGGCGCGCGGCGCCTCGCCGAGGCGCTGCATCTGGAACGCGATGGTGCCGTCCGAGAGCGAGGACGCGAAGTTCTCCAAGGTCTTCCGCTCGACCGTCGCGAGGATCTCGCCGTCGGCGAGGATCGCGTAGTCCCCGGCCTGCAGCGTCGCGCGCTCGACCAAGACGTTCCTGCCGGAGAAGCGGTAGGGGTAGCGCTCCCTCGTGTCGATCGAGATCGTGAAGGTCTCGGTCAGGGCCCGGCGGCGCGGGATCCGAGCGCCGGGGTTCGCCGCGCGGGCGGCCTTCTGCGTCTGCCAGAAGATCGCGGGTCGTCCGCGGGTCTCTGTGAACACGAACTGGGACCGCGTGTTCCGCGGCCGGTCGAGCACCAGATCGATCACCGCGCCCCGCCGCCGGCACGAGGTGACCGGCGTCTCCTCGATGACGTCGGCGTCGGCGGGCCACACGTCCTCGAAGGGGTGGCAGTAGATCCGCGTGGCCCGCGGCCAGGTGTCGCGTGCCTTGAGGATCAGGGGGCCCTCGAGCGGGAGGCTGAGCAGGTAAGGGAGCTTGGAGTCCGGCTCAGGGTTGCGGGCGATCACGAAGAGCTGCCCCACGGTGCTCCCTACCCCAGCCATCGGTCTGTCCCACCTCCCAGGTGACGCCCCAACGCCCGCAAGGGTAGCCCGCGACCAGGAGGCGCCACGTTTCACTGGATCGGCCATATTCACCGCCGCGGTGAAACGGGCGAAAGAGTGAAACGAGGCGCGAACCCGATACCTTGCCAGATTGCCTGACCCTGACACGCGCACGTGAGACAGGCAAGCCTTGTCTAGACTGGACAAGCCTTGCCCGATACATGTACCCTTGCCAAGGTGAGGCAAGGAGGCAAGATGGAAGCCCAACAACTGGAACGGACGGAAAACCAGCTCCTGGACGCGGCGATCGATGTGCTCACCCGCCGCCTGCCCACGAACTGGGCCATCGAGAAGATCTCTCTCGGGGGTGATCCCGAGCCCCAGGACCTGATCATCAAGGGACCGCAGCCGTCATCTCAGACACCGGTCGCCGTCGTAGCTCGCTCCGACGTCTCGGTGCGCGATGTGCAGGTGCTCATGGGTGGACCGTGGAGGCGCCTCCGTAAGCAGATGGGGAACTACCCGATCCTGGTCGTCGCGCCCTATGTAAGCCCGAAGGTCCGTGAGCTGCTGGTGGAAGAGAGCGTCAGCTACGTGGACCTGACGGGGAACATCCGCATCAGCCTGGATCAGGTCGGCGTCTTCATCGAGACCCAAGGCGCCCAGCGCGACCCCTCGGCGACGAAGTCGCGACGAGGGTTGCGAGGCGCGAAGGTCGGTGCGGTCGTTCGGGTGCTGGTCGACGCAACCCCGCCGTACACCGGGGCCGAGATCGCGAAGGCAGCGAACGTCAACGAGGGATACGTCTCCCGCATCCTGGAGACCCTTGACGACGAGGGACTGATCGAGAGGGAGAGCCCAGGCCCAGTCACCGGAGTCGACTGGCCCGCCGTGCTCCGGCGCCGAGCACAGGTGCTCGACCTCTTCCGTCCGACCGGGAGCTTCCGCTACGTCGCCCGCCAGGGCGCGCGTGGACTCGTGGAGCAACTGGCGATGCGCGGGCCGGAGGGAGCGCCGACGATCACCGGATCGTTCGCCGCCGCTCGTCTTTCGCCGGTGGCCGCGCCGACCCTGCTCGTCATGTACACGATGTCGCCGCGCGACCTCGCCCAAGAGCTCGAGCTCCTCCCCGCCGAGACCGGCGCGGACGTCGTCCTGGTGCGTCCCGACAACGAGGTCGTGTTCGCGCGCGCGGTCCGCGACGGCGGCCTGGTGTGGGCCGCGCCCAGCCAGGTGGCGATGGATTGCCTAGCCGGCAGCGGACGGATGCCCGCCGAAGGCGACGCCGTGATCGAGTGGATGCGCGAGAACGAGAACACATGGCGCTACGCCTCGATCGAGGCCATGGCCGCAGCGGTCGAACGCGAGTGACGGGTGACTGACTACGACCCGCTGTACGTCGCCGCACGCTCGGTATTGCTGGATGCGCTCGAGGCTCTCGGGTCGCAGAGGGACGCGGTGGTCGTAGTCGGCGCTCAGGCGGTCTACCTCAGGACCGGGGACGGCGATATCTCGGTTGCCCCGTACACGACCGACGCGGACCTCGCTCTCTCGCCTGCCGATCTGGCCGATCAGCCTCACCTCGAGGAGCTGATGCGCGCAGGAGGGTTCTCGCAAGAGGGACAACAGCCAGGGGCCTGGATCAAGAGCGTCGGGGTCGGTGGGCGGAGCGTGATCATCCCGGTCGACGTCATGGTGCCAGAGGGCCTCGCCCCTCCCGGCGGAACCAGAGGCGCGCGGATCGAGCCCCACGACAAGATGTCGGCGCGCAAGGCCCTGGGCCTTGAAGGAGTGGTCATCGACGTCGATGTCATGGAGATCTCCGGGCTCGAAGCTACGGAGACTCGAAGCTTCTCGGTCCGGGTCGCCGGACCGGCCGCCCTTGTGGTGGCGAAGCTCCACAAGCTGCACGAGCGCCTGCATGCGGGTAAGGATGACCGGATCGCTGACAAGGACGCCGCGGACGTCTACCGCATCATGCAGGCGGTGCCGGTCGAGGACTTCCTCCAGAGGCTACGGCCGCTGCTCGCCGACCCCATAGCCGAGGCGCCGACCGCAGCAGCCTTGGCGTTCCTCGACGAACTCTTCGGAGCCCGGGCGAGCCGTGGCATACAGATGGCGGTGGAGGCTCTGCGCGTCGGGGTTCCAGCGGATCGAGTGGAAGCCGTGTGCACGTCCTTCGTGCGCGATGTCCGCGACGATCTTCTTGGAAACAGCTAGTCAGCAGGGCCGCGTCTGAGGCGATCCACCTCAGGTCACGCGCTCGAAGACGAGGGTCTCGGCGGCCAGGTTCACGTTCCTGGCTCGCCAGCCTGCGTCAGCGATCGCTCTCGCGACTGCGCTGCCCTCGTACCCAGACCAGTGCGCCGGGTGGTCTCTTGAGGATCGTGGGAGAGGGAACCCCAGAATCTCCTCCACCTGGCCGAAGGTCGCTGGCACGCGATCCGCTGATTGGCCGTCAGCCAGTCGTATAGAGCCCGGTACTTGCCGAAGTGTGTGGGTTAGCGTCCCGAGAAGTGGTGGACTTTCGAAGTGGAGATCCGGGGTGGAAATCCCCGTGACATAGATGGCCACCGCCATCCTCATCGACAGGACAGTCAGATGGGGAGGGACGATGGCCACCAACAGGATGGACATCACGTCGTTCGTCGGCAAGCTTCTCGAGGAAGACGACGTGGATCTGCTTCGTGAAGGCGTGCGGGTGCTCGCCCAAGCCGTGATGGAGACCGAGGTCTCCTCCCAGATCGGTGCTGGGCCGTATGAACGCAGCTCCGAGCGGGTCGCCTACCGCAACGGCTACCGCACCAGGCGCTGGGACACCCGGGCGGGCACGATCGAGCTCAAGATCCCCAAGGTGAGTGCCGGGGCCTATTTCCCGAGCCTGCTCGAACCCCGCCGGCGAGCCGAGAAGGCGATGCATGCGGTGGTGGTCGAGGCCTACGTCAAGGGCGTGAGCACCCGCAAGGTCGATGACCTCGTCAAAGCCCTGGGGATCGATGGGATCTCACGCTCGGAGGTCTCCAGGATCTGCAAGTCATTAGATGGCGAGGTGAAGGACTTCCTCACGCGCCCGATCGAAGGCGAGCACCCCTACGTGTGGTTGGACGCCACCTTCCACAAGGTGCGTCAGGCCGGCCGCGTCACCTCGGTCGCCACGGTCGTCGCGATCGGGGTGAACGCCGAAGGCCAACGCACGATCTTGGGTGCGGCCACCGGCCAGAGCGAGGACCATCAGTTCTGGACGTCGTTCCTTCGCTCGTTGATCAAGCGAGGGCTGAAAGGGGTGCGTCTGGTGATTTCTGATGCGCACGAGGGACTGCGCCAGGCGATCGCGAAGGTGCTCACCGGGGCCACCTGGCAGCGATGCCGGGTTCACTTCATGCGGAACCTGCTGTCCACGGTGCCCAAGGGTGCTCAAGACACCGTGGCCGCGGTGGTGCGCACCGTGTTCGTGGCCCCCGATCACGCCTCGGCGATGACCCAGCTGCACGAGGTCGCACGGATGCTCGAGCCCAGGTTCCCCCAGGCCGCGGAGCTGCTGGAAGACGCCGCAGAAGACGTGCTGGCCCACATGCACTTCCCCCGGGAACACCGGCGTCGGCTGCACTCGACCAACCCGATCGAGCGGCTGCACAAGGAGGTCAAGCGGCGCACCCGAGTGATCGGGATCTTCCCGACGCTCGACTCGTTGATGCGCATGGTCGGGACGCTGCTCGCTGAACAAGACGACGAATGGCAGGTGGCCGATCGCCGCTACTTCTCGATCGGATCCATGGCCAAGGCCGCCGAGCTCGAGGGAGGTGAGGACCCCAAGGAACTACTCGCTGCGATCGCCTAGGAAGCGAGGATGGCGGTGACGAATCTCAACCACTTGACGGGACACGACCGTGTGTGGGCGTCACGCCACCCCCCGCGTGGCTCGTCGTCGTCGAAGCAGGATCGTCCTCGGTCGATGGTCCCGCGCTTGCGCAGCCAGCCGCGAAACTCAATGGTTGGTTGCCGAGGCCGTTCACGAGTCCTTCGACGTCGCGTTCGGTCCACACGACTATCCGCCAGGGCCACCGCTCGACCAGCTCCTCGGCGTGCGGGAGCAAGCCGTCGCCCTCATCGAGGCCAAGCAAGACGATCACTCCAAGCGCAGCCTGGAGGGCCGCCAGGTTGACGAGGTCGCCCTTGACGTGCTGCCGGGTGCGCCAACTGGACTCGACCTCGAAGCCCACGATCGGGATCGGTCCGGGGGCACCGGCCAGTGCCGAATCGGGCTGCCAGGTCCAGACAAGGTCGACTCTCCCGCCGGGTACCGGGTACTCCCGCACCACGGTCCAACCCGCATCGCGGCCGGCCTGCTCGAGAAGCGCAAGGCACTCCTTCCCGCGCGCCGTCGCGTCCGCTCTCATCACGAGACGTATACACCGCCGATTCCCGTCTGGGCTAGGCCTAGGCCGGCGCAGGGTGGTGTGGACTCGTCTCGTCGTCCGACGGACCGCTTCGGATGAGTCGCAAATGGCAGGCGATCTGTATCAAGATGGCCGCTTCTTCGCGGGTGGCGGCAGCCCGCACCCCGTGAAGGTGGACGTTCCTGAGATTGAACCCTGTCGGCTCCACGAGCGCGTTCAGCAAGTACCTTCGCCACGACTCCGGATACCCGCCTTCCAGGAGACGGAGGATCTCTCCGAGCGGCTTCACACCGCCGGGTTTGGTCGGTTGGGGCTCTCGGACGATCGCGAAGCCTCCTTCTCGGGCAACATTGCGGAGGACAGCTTCGATGCGCGGCAGGGCGACCAGAGCGGCCTCATCGAAGTGGCCGCTCCAGTACAGATCCAGCGACCGAGCGAAGCGCTCGGCGATCTCGGCGGTGATGAGCGGAGTCGTGAAGAACTCGGCCAGCTCCTCCGCCGACGGCTGCCCGTAGCGTTCCCTGGCACGGTCCAAGGCTTCAGCTCTGAAATGACTCTCGACCTGGATGCCGAACAGTTCCTGCCGGATCAACGCCTCCGCCTTATGCTCCTCCTCACTCATAGCGCTCTTGGTCGGGATGCCGTCGGGTCCGAGCAGGGTCCGCGTGAAGAGGTGTGAGAGCGGAAAGTCCTTCATCTGCTGCTCGATATCCGCGATGTTCTTCTCGACCTGGCCGCTTGGCGGGCCGACCGCACCGATGGCGGTCAACGCTTCCTGCCAGCTCCCCCCGACGAGCCTCTCGATGTACCTCTCCACCTCGTCTGCCGGGACGGTGACTTCGGCTGAAAGTTCCTTAAGGTCCAGGTCTTCCTCAGAGATCGCCTGAAGCTCGAGTCGGACCTCGTCAATCAGGAATCCGAGGTTATGCAATCGAGCCAGCTCGAGAGCACGCTGGAGGTGGCTGAGCTTCACCAAGCCTGCCGCCTCGCTTGCAGCGGCTCGCCATGTGTTGACCTGCTGCAATCGCAGTGCGCGAACGGCATCTGGATCCGTCGATCGTTCGACCTTGAGGTCCAACACCGTCTCGACGATCCACGGATCGTCGGCATAGATGCTGGCCGCGCCCTCCAGGAGTTCGTCGACTTCGGCAGGTTGCCGCTCGCGCGGGAGCGTGAGAAGCGCTTCGGCATGTCTCAGCGCGACTCCGGGTTCCGGGGTCGAGGCTTCGAGCGACCGTCGAGCCGCCGCCAGGCTGAGCGCAACTACCTCGCGTTCTCTCTCGCGGTCGCCAACCGCTATCGCCAGTTCCATCGAGCGAGCGATGTGGTGCGCCGAGTCGAGCGATTCGGACTCGGGGATCAGCGCGGTGTAGGCGTCGACTGCCGATCGAGCGTGGAGGTCCGGCCGTTCGCCCCAGCGGCGTTCCCAGAGCAGGTCGTGGAGCCTGGCTGCGCCGAGGGGAAGATCTGACAGCGCAGCGGCCGCATCCGCCCAAGCGGCCAAGTGTTCGTCGGCGACAGTCGGGAGCGGGGGTGGCCAGATGCGGCCATCCATCTCGAGCATCGGTCCCCACGGCCCTGAAGCCCCGCGAGCGAGCCGCTGGCTGGATTCAAGGTAGTGGTAGTCGAACGCCCAGATGAACGGTTCGGCGGGGTCCGGCTCCTGATCAGTCCAGCTAGCGCGCAGGGCGGCTGAAGTTTCGTGAAGCGCCGAGGCGCCGGCGAGGGCGGATCGAACCCGGGCTAGGCTTCCCTTATCCACGGCGCTCCCGCTATTCATCACTGAACCGTAGTCCGAAGCCCTGACAGACGGCCGACGGCCCTGCCGGACCGGCTGACAGAGCTGGGATAAGCTCCGGCCATTGTTCCTTGACGACAACACGGAGCCCTGAACCCCCATGACACCGAGCCACTTCTCCGAGAAGGTCAACTTCATCTGGTCGGTCGCTGACCTGCTCCGGGGTGACTACAAGCAGTCCGAGTACGGGCGCGTGATCCTGCCGCTCGTTGTGATCCGGCGGCTCGACTGCGTGCTGGAACCAACCAAGGAGAAGGTCCTCAAGAAAGCCTCGACCACCAAGGGCGCGCCTGAGATGGTCGAGAAGGTGCTCGCGCACGAGGCCGGGCAGCAGTTCTTCAACACGTCGAAACTCGACTTCCGCAAGCTCGTCGGGGACCCGGCGAACATCGCGCCGAACCTGCGGAGCTACATCGCCGGGTTCAGCCAGAACGCCCGCGACATCATCGACAACTTCGGGTTCGAGACCCAGATCGCGCGCCTGGACAAGGCGAACCTCCTGTACATGGTGGTCGGCAAGTTCCTCGAGATCGACCTGCACCCCGACGCGGTGGACAACACGGAGATGGGCTACGTCTACGAGGAGCTCGTCCGGCGCTTCTCGGAGCAGTCCAACGAGACCGCCGGAGAGCACTTCACTCCGCGCGAGGTTATCCACCTCATGGTGAACCTCTTGTTCATCGAGGACGACGACGCGCTCCGCAAGGCCGGAGCGGTCCGCACGCTCTACGACCCTGCCTGTGGGACCGGGGGGATGCTCTCGTTCGCCGAGGAGCACCTGCGTGCCCTGAACCCCGCCGCTCGTCTCGAGGTCTTCGGCCAGGAGCTCAACCCGGAGACCTACGCGATCTGCCGCTCCGACATGATGCTGAAGGGCCAGGACGCCTCCCACATCTTGCGGGGGAACTCCTTCACCGAAGACGGCCTCGAGGACTGGCGCTTCGACTACATGCTCGCGAACCCGCCCTTCGGTGTGGAGTGGAAGAAGGTCGAAGACGAGGTCCGTGCCGAGGCCGAGGACCTCGGGTTCAAGGGGCGGTTCGGAGCCGGGCTCCCACGGATCAACGACGGCTCGTTCCTGTTCCTCCAGCACATGATCTCGAAGATGAAGCCGCCAGAGAAGGGCGGGAGCCGGCTCGCGATCGTCTTCAACGGCTCACCGCTGTTCACCGGCGGTGCCGGCTCGGGCGAGTCGGAGATCAGGCGCTGGATCATCGAGAACGACTGGCTGGAGGCCGTGGTGGCCCTTCCTGACCAGCTCTTCTACAACACCGGCATCTCCACCTACTTCTGGATCGTGACGAACCGCAAGGCGCCCGAACGCCGCGGCAAAGTCCAGCTGGTCGATGCCCGCGAGTACTGGGAGAAGATGCCCAAGAGCCTGGGCGAGAAACGCAAGCGCATCTCCGATAAGCAGATCGACGAGATCACACGCCTCTATGGCGAACTCGCCGAGGGCGAGCGTGTGAAGCTCATGCCGAATCACACCTTCGGCTTCATGCGGATCACGGTGGAGCGGCCGCTTCGGCTCCGTTGGGAGGTCACGGCGGATACGGCCGAGCGCCTCACGGCCGAGAAGGCGTGGACGAAACTCAGCGAACAGGAGCAGACCGATCTCCTGGAACGGATCGCCTCGCTCGAAGGCATCGCCGAGACCGACAAGACGGTGGTCGCGAAGAAGCTCGGCGCCATGCCGAAGCCGATCGAGAAGGCGCTATGGGACGTGCTCAGCGTGCGTGACCACGACGCCCCGGTGGTAACGAACAAGAAGGGAGCGCCTGAAGCAGATCCAGATGTCCGCGACAGCGAGAATGTCCCGCTCCCCGACGTCGAGGTCGACTGGGACACGGACCCCGTGGAGCACTTGGCTTCGGAGCCATACCGAGCGGCGATCGAGAGCTACATGAACACCGAGGTGCTCCAGTTCGTGCCGGACGCCTGGGTAGACCTTTCGAAGACGAAGCTCGGTTACGAGGTCCCGCTCACGCGGCACTTCTACAAGTACGTTGCGCCGCGGCCGCTCGAAGAGATCGACGCGGAGATCAAGGCGCTTGAAGCGGAGATCCAAGAGTTGCTCCGCGAGGTGACGGAGTGACCTACGCGACGAGGAAGCTGAAGTATCTCGCCACCGTCAAACCGAGCAATGTCGACAAGAAGAGCGTGGAGGGGGAGCAGGCGGTCCACCTATGCAACTACACGGATGTCTACTACAACCCGCTCATCACGTCCGAGCTCGAGTTCATGGACGCAACTGCCACTCAGGACCAGATTCGACAGTTCCAGGTTGAACCCGGGGACATCTTGATCACGAAGGACTCTGAGACCGCCGACGACATCGGCGTCCCGGCGTTCATCGACGAGCCCATGGATCGCGTCCTCTGCGGCTACCACCTGTCATTGATCAGGCCGGATCCGTCGCGAGTTATCCCCAAGTTCCTGTACTGGTGCATGGCCTCGACGTTGGTGCGATCGCAGGAGGAGGTTGCCGCGAGTGGAGTCACCCGCTTCGGGCTTCGGGCCGACGCGGTCGCTGCGATTGAGGTTCCCGTTCATTCTCTTCCTGGGCAGCGGGCCATCGCCGACTATCTCAATGCCGAGACCGCACTCATCGACGCGCTTACTGACAAGAAGCAGCACGTGGCTGCCCTGCTTGAAGAGCGCTTCGAGGCATCTGTCTTCCATCTGATTTCGGGCGGTCTCGTGAAGGGACCCAGGAAGGACTCCGGACTCGACTGGCTCGGCGAGATTCCGACGTCCTGGAGCGTGCAAAGGGTGAGCGCCAACTTCGACGTGACGCTTGGGAAGATGGTGAATCCTGAGGCTAGTGCCGGCGTTGAACAGTATCCGTATCTCAGGAACACCAACGTGCAGTGGGATCGCCTCGATTTAGATCAACTCGACTCGATGCACTTCGACGCGCTCGATCGACGTCGATGCGAGCTCCGCCCCGGGGACCTATTGGTTTGTGAGGGAGGCGAGGTGGGGAGGGCCGCCATCTGGAAGGGTGAGGTAGAGCCCTGCTTCTTCCAGAAGGCTGTTCATCGAGTGCGACCGCGCCACCTGGGTTCGACGCGCTTCCTGATGTACTGTCTCCGCGCCGCCGCTGGCCGCGACGTGTTCGCTGTCGAGGGCAACCAAAGCACGATCGTTCATCTCACACGTGAGCAGTTGCGAGCGCACCGATTCCCCTATCCATCGCCGCCAGAGCAAGAGGAAGTCGTAGCGACTCTCGATGCGGAGCGGGATCGGATGCGTTTGCTTGTTGGGCAGCTGAAGGACCAGATCCGGCTATTGGCGGAGCGCCGCCAGGCTCTTATCACTCGCGCTGTTTCAGGGGACTTCTCGAGGACCGGAGCGGTGGCCTGATGCCGGAAGTCGCGAAAGAGGTGTCCTTCGAGGACGCGATCGAGCTGTCACTCACCGGTGATGGCGGCTACACATCGGGAGCCGACGCTCACTATGAGCAGAACCTCGCTCTCGACCTCGCAGAGCTGTTCGACTTCGTGACCGCCACGCAGTCGGAAGAGTGGGCGCGCCTCGTCCAGCTCCATGGCGGCGAGGATGCCGCCCGCGAGAAGTTCGCCGACCGCGTCGCGAAGCAGATCGACCAACACGGGACGATCGATGTCCTGCGACACGGAGTGACCGACCACGGCGTGACGATCCGCCTTGCCTACTTCAAACCTGCCCACGGCCTCACGCCAGACCTCGTCACCAACTTCGAGGCGAACCGGCTCACCGTCACCCGTCAGCTCCGCTACTCACCCGCCCATGAGAACGAGCTCGACCTCTGCCTGCTCGTCAACGGTCTGCCGGTTGCGACGGCTGAGCTGAAGAACCCGCTCACGAACCAGACCGTGGAACACGCGAAGAAGCAGTACCGGGAGGATCGCGATCCGCGCGACACGCTGCTCGGCAAGCGCGCCGTCGTCCACTTCGCTGTGGATCCCGACGAGGTCTATATGACCACCCAGCTTGCCGGCGCGAAGACCCAGTTCCTGCCCTTCAACCGGGGGAGTGACGGGGGCCCCGGGAACCCTCCCAACCCGGCGGGCCACCGCACCGCCTACCTGTGGGAGCAGGTCTGGGCGCGCGATCCTTGGCTGGACATCCTCGCGCGCTTCATCCATGTGGAGCGGCCGCCTGAGGGATCCTCGGTCGCGAAGAAGAAGGCGAGCCGGGTCATCTTCCCCCGCTTCCACCAGTGGGACGCCGTGCTGAAGCTCGAAGCCGACGCCCGCGCAGAAGGACCCGGCCACCGCTACCTCGTCGAGCATTCAGCCGGCTCGGGGAAGTCCAACACGATCGCGTGGCTAGCTCATCGCCTGGCGACCCTGCACGACGCCGACGACGAGAAGGTCTTTCACAAGGTGATCGTGATAACTGACCGGATCGTGTTGGACCACCAGCTCCAGGACACGATCTATCAGTTCGAGCACAAGCACGGGATGGTCGAGAAGATCGGCGGGTCGGGCACCAAGTCCGAGCACCTCGCCCACGCGCTCGAAAGCGATCAGGCGCTGATCGTCGTGTGCACGCTCCAGACCTTCCCTTTCGTCCAGGACCTCGTTGGGGAGCTCGGTGACCGGCGCTACGCCGTCGTCGTCGACGAGGCGCACTCCTCCCAAACCGGCGAGGCCGCCAAGGACCTGAAGGCCGTCCTCGGCGCCGGCCGCGAGGACGATGAGCTCAGCGAGGCCGAGGCCGCCGAGTCGGGCGGCGTGCTCCCCGACGCCGAGGATCGCCTCGCCGCCCAGATCGCGGCGCGGGGCCACCAGCCGAACCTGAGTTTCTTCGCGTTCACCGCGACACCGAAGGCCAAGACCCTGGAGTTGTTCGGCCGGAAGAACGCTGACGGCAAGCTCGAGCCTTTCCATCTCTATTCGATGCGTCAGGCGATCGAGGAGGGCTTCATCCTCGACGTGCTGAAGACCTACGTGACCTACGACACCTACTGGCGGGTGGAGAAGGCGGTGACCGAGGACCCGGAGTTCGATCCGGCCAAGGCGGTCGCGGCCGTGGCGCGCTACGTGAGCTTGCATCCCTACAACCTCGCCCAGAAGGCTGAGATCGTCGTCGAGCACTTCCGTGCCCACACCGCCAAGAAGATCGGCGGTCGGGCGAAGGCGATGGTCGTGACAGCCTCCCGGCTGCACGCCGTCCGTTACAAGCGCGCCTTGGACGCCTACATCGCAGAGAAGGGCTACACCGACGTCAAGACCCTCGTGGCGTTCTCCGGCAAGGTGATCGACGAGGGCATCGACTACACCGAGTCCTGGATGAACCCCTTCCCGGACACCCAAACCCGAAACGAGTTCGACACCGATGAGTACCAGGTGATGGTCGTCGCGGAGAAGTTCCAGACGGGCTATGACCAGCCGCTGCTGCACACGATGTTCGTTGACAAGAAGCTCGAAGGAGTCGCGGCCGTCCAGACGCTCTCACGGCTGAACCGGATCGCGCCGGGGAAGGACGACACCTTCGTCCTGGACTTTAGGAACGACGCCGAAGAGATCCAGAAGGCGTTCACGCCGTTCTACGAGACGACGATCACCGAGCCGACCGACCCGAACGCGCTTTGGGATGCGCGCGATCGGCTCTGGGAGTACGACGTGCTCCGCGAGGACGAGATCGAGGCGTTCGCGCAGGTGTTCTTCTCGTCAGACGCTTCGTCGCTCGATCACGGCAAGCTCTACGCGTTCCTGGACCCTGCGGTGGACCGCTTCAAGATCGTCGACGAGGAAGCGGAGCGCGAGTACCGGGACATCCTCAAGCGGTTCGTCAACCTCTACTCGTTCCTCGGCCAGATTGTGCAGGTGACCGACCCGAGCCTGGAGAAGACCTACGTCTACACGAAGGCGCTCCGTTCACGCCTGCCTCGGCGGGGTGAGGGAGGCCTCGACCTCGGCTCGGACGTCGAGCTCACGCACCTGCGGACGGAAAAGACCTTCGAAGGCGACATCTCGCTGGGTCTCGGGGAAGGCGGCGAGCTGCCACCGGCAGTCACCGGCGGGGGAGTGGGCAAGCAGCACGAGCCCGAGTCCGAGCACCTCTCCACGATCGTGGACCTGCTCAACGAACGGTTCGGCTTGAACCTCGGGGACGCCGACCAGCTCCTGTTCGACCAGTTCCGGGAGGAGTGGATCGCCAACCCCGACCTGCACGACCAGGCGACCGCGAACCCGATCGAGAACTTCAAGTTCGGCTTCGACAAGGTCTTCGACGCCACGATCATCGAGCGCATGGGGGCGAACGACGAGATCTTCCGCCAGATCATGGACAACCCCGACTTCGCCGCCACCATCAAGGGCTTCTACCTGAAAGAGGTCTACGACCGCCTGCGTGGGACCCAGGGCAAGTAGTCGTGGGCTGCGGACGTGGATGCTGAAACCGGTGAGGCCACACGGCCCGCGGCGACGACGTTTCTGCAGAAAGCTGGAGGGGGTGGGTCGGCCGCCGTCCTGATGGACTTCGACGACGGCGTGCGGCGCACAGTAAAGCTCCGGGGGAACCCCCAGTCCAGCTCTGGTTCGCAGGATCGGATCCTCGTGAACGAACTCGTCGTGGCTCGCTTGGCCCGGTTGTTCGGCGCCCCCGTCCCCGACGGCGATGTCGTCGCCATCGCCCCTGAGATTGTCGATTGGGTCAAGAGGGAGGTTCCCGAGCTGACCAACGCTTCCCCTGGCGCCGCCTTCGGGCGGATCTGGATCGAAGGCGTCCTCAGTCCCAGCGCCGAGACGTGCCGCTCGGCGCGCAATCGCGGCGACCTCGCTCGGCTCGTCGTGCTGTACACGTGGACCCGGAACACGGACGGAAAGCCCGAGCACCTCATCTCCAAGAGCACACCCGGAGGTGCCGTGGACATCCTCGGGTACGACCACGGTCACTGCTTCGATCACAGCTGGGGACCCGACGTAGATGGGAAGGCTGGGTCGATGACGCCCGTAGCGTTCGAGCCGCTGAGCACGGTCATCACTTCAGAGGACCTAGCCGGGGCCCTACAGGCCGTCGCCGCTGTCGACGATCTGGCCATACTGGGGACCGTGTCTGGCGTGCCAGCCGAGTGGGCGGTTCCCGAGGACGAGATGAATGCCCTTGGCCGATACCTGGTGACGTCGCGAGCTGCCCTCGACGGCGTGCTAACGCCCATTCTCGGAGGTTGATGGAGTGATGACATGAGCGATCTCTACCTGTACTCGGTGGTGAGATTCGTCCCGCACCCGGTCAGGGACGAGGCGATCAACGTCGGGATCGTGATGTCCGCCGAGAGCGGTCAACATGTGCATCACCGGTTCGCCAAGGCCTTCCGCAAGAAGATCGCCGCTATCGCGCCCGACCTCGATCCGCGGGCGGCGGAGCGCGCCCTTGCGGACTTCCGGCTGCGCTTCCCAGAGGACTTCGGGCAACCCGCCATTGACACCCTACCGGAGGCGTTGACCAAGGATCGTCTGGAGGAGCTCTCGGGGCAGTTCGGCTTCCAGATGCAGTTCACCCCCCCCAGGCCCGTCCTCGTGGTGGAGGCTTCGCAGACGCTTGATCAGCTCTACCGAGAATTCGTCGGGGGGCTCCCGGCCCCCGCTCCTGCCCCTGGCCGCGCCAAGGTGCGGAACATACTCATGGAAGGTCTACGCGCTTGGGGGGTGCCACGCGAGAGGATCGTGGATCGCCCGCAGATCCCGGTGCGACACGGGGCTAACAGCCTCGACGTTGGCATCATGCGGACCCTGAAGTCTGAGCTGGCCGTGGCTGTGGAGCCGCTCTCCTTCTCGGTGAAGAGACCCGAGGAAGTCATCAAGCAACGTGATCATGTCGCATGGGTCGCTTCCGATGCTGACCAGAGCGCGGGGATCATCAGGATCTGCGCCGTGATGGGTGAGCCGTCGGCTCGGCACGAGGAGATCTACCGGGAGTCGCTGGAGCTATTCTCCGACGTCGGCGTAGAGGCGATCCCGACAGATGAGCTTGACGGACTCCAACGCGTGCTCGAGCGATCCGGTGCTGGACCGAGTCATTCCTGAGGAACCAGCGGACTGAGTTTCGTGACCGGCTCGATTGAGTTTCGGGCGAAAACTGACCGGCTGAAATCGCCAGTTTCGGGCGCGTGCGAAGTTGGGAGGCGCGAGGTGTGCGCCCGGCCTCGGTCATGAAGTTTCCGACCCGCCCTACCCCTGTGGGCGACGAGGTGGTCACGGCGGAGCCCTCGATCGGCTCTGAGCCCTGGAGGCCTCTGCGATCAGGCATCCACAGTCTCCGGCTTCTCGGCGGGTCGGCGCCGTCGGCGGAACGCCCGCAGCGCGGCCAAGCCGGCCGCGCGGTCGTTCTCTGCGACTGTGGCAAGGTCGGTCGCACACGTCCTGAGTCGGTCGAGGTCTCTGCAGTCGCCTCCGTCCTCCTGGAACAGGTCGACGATCCGCTGGCGGAGCGGCGCCCAGGCGGGGTTGATCAACGCGATCGCCTCCTCCGCGGTCGTCCTCGCGTGTGTCGCCGCGTAGGCGTCGGCATCGCGCTGCTCCCGGATCATCTGGCGCCGAGCGGCTGCCAGGTCGGTCTCGAGGACTTCGGGCAGCAGACTCACGCGGAGGCCGCCGTCTCGCCGGGCTTCATGACGGCGCAAGACAGCGGCGATCTCGTCGGGAGTGGCGCCGATCGCCGTGAGCTTGTCTCGGAGCGATCGTCCCTCTGTTGGATCTGTTCGTCTGTTCGTGTCCGGCCCAGACCGGACGGTTCGAGCCTCGGTTCCGGACGGTTCGCGACCGATTTCGGACGGTTCGGGTTCGGAACCGTCCGGCCCAGACCGGACGGTTCGCAGCCGCTCTGGCTCCACGCTGCCGGCGGGGAGTGTCGCCCGGTAGGTGGTGGCTCGTCTCGAACCGCCGCCTCCATCGAGCCGTTCCAGCCACCCGTCGCCGATCATGCGGGCGACGGCCTCACCGGCCGTCGATCGCGCCACGCCGGCCCGGGCTGCGAGCGTTGCGAGAGCGGGGCGCGCGACTCCTTCGGGATTCATGAACGTGGCGAGCGCGAAGGCGACGAGCCTGACGCTCTTCGGCAGGGTGGAGTCACCGATCGCTTCGCACCAGAGGTCGCGGGCCCAACGCTCGGCCTTCCCATGTCGGACCCCGCCGGTAGAGTCGCTCACGTCGCGCCTCCCCGTGAAGCGCGTCGCTGCGGCCGGGGCGTTCGCGCCTCGGCCGTTCCCTTGGATATCTCGCTCGTCAGGTGCACCTGCCTGCCTCGTTCGCTCAGGGCGCGTTGCGCTGTTGATCGCTGCCGTTCCGCTCGAGCCACCCGACCACGTCCTCGAAGCGGTACCGCGTGTGGCGACCGACCCGGAAGAACCTCGGGCCCTTCCTCTCGTAGGCCCAGCGGGCGAGCGTCGCCTCCGGAACCCTGAGGTAAGCCGCCACCTCCCGCCGGCTCATCAGCTCTTGACCCAACGTGCCCCTCCTTTCGATCACACCAGGGAAGGATTCTTGACGCGGTGCAGCTTATCACGCTAGGTAAGACATGCTTGCAAGGTGTCGCACAGATGTGCGAGAATCGCCGCGCAGGGTTGAGCGAGGAGGCGAGTCGTTGAAGGTTCCAGAGCTGGTCGGGGACAACATCGGTGCGCTGCGCCGAGCCGCCGGACTGACCCAGGCGGAACTCGCGGAGGCGATGGAGGCGATGGGGTTCCGCTGGGTCCGCCAGACCGTCGCCGAGACCGAATCGGGTCGGCGCGACGCCAAGGTGGAGGAGCTCGTCGCGATCGCCGCCTACTTCGAGATGCCGGTCCACGCGATCCTGGGGACCCCGGGCGGAGCGCCGACCCGAGACGCTGCGACGGCGCGTCTGGACGTGGGGGAGCGGACGGTCCCCTTCCGCGACTGGATCACCCTCACCCGGGATGTCCGCAGCCCGACCGAACCGGCCCCCCGGCCCGCACAACGAGCGATCGACGCGCTCGCCGGCGACCTTCCCCGTCCGTGGGCGCGATCCTGGCGCCGCGAGGGCGGGGCCCCCGGGGAGCACTACATCGCGGCACGCGAGGCGCGGCTGCGGCAGCGGACCAAGCTTCCCGGTCCGATTTTCGTCTGGGAGGGCGAGGGCGATCTGCAGACCTCGACGGCGGCGCGGCCGTGGGGCGCCGAGGTGCGGGTGAAGCTCGAGCACGGCGTGCCCTACGTGGCCCGGGACGAGGCCGAGGCCGATCGGCTCCAGGAGACGATGAGCACACACCCGCAACTGCGCGTGATCACCCGGCAGGAGGCGTACCGGCTCCGCAAGAGCAAGGGCAGTGGAGCGACCTGATGGCGAGCATCCAGAAACGGTGCCGACGCCGGGTGTGCCGTCGCGGCCTCACGGACGGAGCCCGGAGCTGCCCGGAGTGCAGTGGCCGATCGTTCGGCTACATCGCCCGCTGGAGAGATCCCGACGGGATCCAGCGGTCGCAGTCCTTCCAGCGGCGCACCGACGCCGAGCGGTTCCTGCACGACACGGAGTCGTCCAAGACCCGGGGCAACTACATCGATCCCGCCGCGGGTCGGGTGCTCCTCAGGGACTTCTACGAGACCTGGCTCGTCCGCGCGAAGGCGGGAGGCCTCGCGCCGTCCACCGCGTCGAAGTACGAGCGGACGTGGCGCCTGGACGTCGAGCCCGCGCTCGGGGCCACAGCGCTCGCGAGGATCACGCGCGATGACGTCCGCGCCATGGTCGCCACGGTCGCCCAGCGCTCCCCGTGGCAGGCGGCGGAAGCCCTGAAGCTCGCCCGGGTCATGCTGAACAGCGCACTGGACGCCGACCGGATCGGGCGGAACCCGGCCGCGCGGATCGAGGCGCCGCGTACCGAGCGCTCGAGCATCCGCGTCCTCCGTCCGCAGGAGATCGCGGCGATCGTCGAGGCGCTGCCACCGCGCTGGCGAGCCTTCGTGCTGCTGGGCGCCTACTCGTCGCTGCGCTGGTCGGAGCTGGTCGCCGTGAAGCGCGACGACCTCGACCTGTCGGGCCGAACCGTTGGCGTCGATGAGAAGCTCGTGGAGGTCGACGGGCGCTTCGAGTGGGGCGCGCCGAAGACCGCCCGCTCCAACCGCGTCGTCGATCTGCCGGACGTCGTCGTGGCGCCGCTCCTCGAGCATCTCCTTCGGTTCCCGCCGCTGGTCGACGCCGAGGATCCGAACCTGGAAGGCCTGGTCTTCTCGGGAGAGCGGGGAGGGCCTGTGAGGCGGCACGTGTTCCGCCCGATCTGGCAGCGCGCGTGCGAGAAGGCCGGGGTCGAGGGCGTGCGCCCCGAGTGGCTGCGTCACACCGGCGCATCGCTCGCCTACGCGGCTACCAAGGACATGAAGGCGGTGGCGTCGAGGCTCGGCCACACGTCGACGCGCATGATGGACACCGTCTACGTCGAGGTCTACCCGGAGGTCTCGCGCCAGGTTGCCGACGCGATCGACGCACTCGTGCGCGCGTCGCTCGACTCAGGGTAGTGGGAGCCGTTTCGAATCGTTACCGTCACGCTGACGGCGAGGAAGATTGCGGATAGGGAGGAGAACGTCGATGAGTGCCTGGATCGATCAGATCTTCAACGCGGACGCCGCGGCCCAGGGTGGAGTGGTGCGCAGAAAGAGAGACGACGTGGAGAAGTACGCCTCGCTAGGCGAGTTGGTTCAAGAGGCCAAGGACCGGGGCTTCCATGTGATTGAAACAGGAGGTCAGGTGGTCATCTTCTGTCATGAGGGTGAGATGGTAATCCACTGCTAGGTCCGCCTGGTGGACAGGCAGGCGACCAGAGAGGGTCCGCCTGGCGCTGTGGCGCAGCATGTGGGACCCATGTGCGACCCACACCGAGCAACCACCGACCACGACGAAGCCGCAGGCCCCCGACCTGCGGCTTCGGAAGTAGTCCCAACGGGATTTGAACCCGTGTCTTCACCTTGAGAGGGTGATGTCCTAGGCCTCTAGACGATGGGACCGCGACGACGGCGCGACCGCAGAGCAGTCTAGCAAGCGGTCGCGTCGCTCTTGACGACGATGACGACGGTTGCCGTCGGCATCCCGTCGGCTCTAGGGTCGTGCCTCCGGCCCCCTAGCACCAGGAGCTCTCGTGACGAGATCGACCCTCACGCTCGCCGCCGTTTCGGTCGTTGCCGCGATCGCGTGTGCGCCGGGCGGCGCCGCCGCGACGGCGGCAACGACGCCGACCGCCCTCGCCGCGACCGCGACGGCGACTCCCACGAGCGCGAGCCCTACGGCGACCCCGCCCAGCCTCGTGATCATCGTGATGGAGAACCTCTCCTACGATGAGCTTCAAGCAAGGATCCCGGCGGATCGCGCCTACCTCGACGCCTTCGCGGCGGGAGGGCTCCGCTTCACCGACTACCGGGAGGGTTCGTCCCGGGGACCTTCCCTAGCCGACTACCTCCAGATGGTGGCGGGATCGTCGTGCGGCAAGACCGACGACTCCGTCGTGGCGGCGGACCCCGTCATCACGGCCGCCGGGTGCACCACCACGCTCTGGGACCAGCTGCAGGCCGCGGGCATCGGCTGGGGCGTGTACGGGGAGGGGATGCCCTCGCCTTGTTCGAGCGCCGTGACCCAGGACAGCGCGTCGACCGGCGGCCCGTATCTGATGCGGCACGTCCCCGCCCCGATGTTCGCCAGCGTCTTCAACGCATCGTCGTGTGCCGAGCACGTGCTGCCGCTCAGCTCCCTCGATCCCGCGAACCCCCCCGCGGTGACGTTCATCACGCCCAACGCCTGCAACGACGACCACGGAAGCGGGGGAGGGCAGTGGGTGAACTGCATCCAGCACTCCGACGCCCTGCTCCAGCGGGGCGACGCCTGGCTCGCGTCCCACGTGCCGCCCCTGCTGGCCTCCGGTGCCCAGGTGTTCATCACCTTCGACGAATCCGGGACGTTGTACGCAGCGCTCCAGGGGCCGGGCGTCACCCCCGGCGCCACGGACGCAACGGCCTACACGCACTACTCGCTCCTGGCCGCCATCGAGGATCGCTATGGGCTCCCACGCCTGCTGAACGCGTCCGGCGCCACCCCGTTGCCGCTGCCGTAGGGCTCGACCCTCCTGCGGCGCACGAGCGACTTCCGTTCGAGGCTCCGCACCACCTGAGACGTTCCGTCTTGACATCCGCGCCGGCTGCGTCGCCAGGGCGATCTGCGACGGGCGCTCGCCGCTGTCGTTCAGCCACCAGGTACAGGCGAGGAGCACGAACTGGACGTGGGTGAGGTCGAGCGGCCGAAGAGCGGCCGATATTCCCGCGTTGATGGCGACCGAGTGGGACGCCTTCCTTGCGTCTAGTGCCTGAACACCCTTCGAAGGACGAGACCGATCATGAACAACACCATGACGAACAACACCACGACTAGGTACTCGAGGAGGGAGGCGCCGTTCCGCATGCCCATCCAGCACGCCGTGTTGGCCCTCTTGGTAGACGGGCCGAGTCACGGCTACGAGCTTCGATCACGCTTCGAGGAGGCCATCGGTCCCCAATGGGGTGAGCTGAACATCGGCCACGTCTATCAGGTGCTCGATCGCCTCGTTCGCGAGGGGCTCGTCACGAGGCGCCAGGTCGAGCAGACGAACCGGCCCGACAAGCATGTGTACCGGATCACGAGGGACGGCGAAGGCGAGCTCGAGCGATGGCTCGCCGAGCCAAGCGTTCGGCTTCGCGGGTATCGAGACGACTTCTTCCTGAAGCTGTTCGCCGCGGCGCGATTCGGGTCGAAGAAGGTTTCGCAGGTAGTCGCCGAGCAACGGAGCGCCTATCAACAAGAGCTCGCGGGGCTCACGCGGCTTCAGGACGGATACCGTGGCGACCCGCTGGTCCGGCTCTTGATCCAGGCGGCGATCGTCCACACCGAGGCAAGCATCCAGGTCGCAGATATGGCCGAGAAGGAATCATCGACCCTCGGTCGGACGGGTCAGCGACGCGATCGCGGCAGGGCGAGAGCGACCGAGGCGCTCGGGTAACGCACTAGTTCTCGCCCTGGTCCCGCGTGAACCCGAGCTCCCCGTCGAACTCCATGAGCTTCTCGATGTGCATCCAGGTGTGCCGGCGGCTGATGCGCGCGAGGAGCTGGTGCACGTCCTCGTCCCACAGGTCGCCCGGGTCCTCGCGGATGATGAAGCGGCACCGCCAGTGATCGACGGTATCGGTGATGGCACCCGTCGCCGGGAAGACCTTGGTCCCGCGGCTCGAGATCATCCGCAGCTCCAGCCGGGTGCCGGTGGCGAGCTCGTCTAGGGAGGCGCCCAGCTCCTCCGCCGTGAGCGGTGATTCAACGAAGACGTCGAGGCCCACCACCGCGCGCGAGGAGACCTTGACGTAGTCAGGGTCGGTCGACAGCTGGGGGAGTTGCAGCGGCTTAGGGTCGCGGATCGTCCACGCCTCGGTCTTCTTCCCGAGGTTCGAGATGATCGCTTCCGTGTAGGCGCTGGTGGGGGTCCCCCGGTCGTACCCGACCACGTCGCCCGTGAGCACGCCCGATTCCAGCGTCACGAACACCGCGTGCTCGATGGCCGCCGCTTCCTCGAAGAGACCGAGGTACCGCAGCATCATCACCGACGACAGGATCACCGCCGTGGGGTTGATGACGTCCTTGCCGGCGTACTTGGGCGCCGAGCCGTGCACGGCCTCGAAGATGGCGACCTCGTTGCCGATGTTGGCGCTTGGGGCGAACCCCAGCCCGCCGATCAGCGCGCTCGACAGGTCGCTCAGGATGTCGCCGTTCATGTTCGTCGTGACGATGACCTCGTACTGCTCGGGGCGTTTCACGAGCTGGTGGGCCGCGTTGTCTACGATCACGTGCCACGACTCGATCTCGGGGTACTCGGGCGCCACGCGCTCGAAGACCCGCTTCAGCGTGCCCTCGGAGAACTTCATGATGTTGGCCTTGGTGGCGCACGCCACGCTGGCGCGGCCCTCGCTGCGCGCGTACTCGAACGCGAAGCGGCTGATCTTCTCGCAGCCCTTGACCGTGATGAGCTTGAGGGTCTGCGCGACGCCCGGCGTCTGCATGTACTCGATGCCGGCGTAGAGGTCCTCGACGTTCTCCCGCACCACGACCAGGTCCACCCCGCGGCCCGAGTAGGGCGTGCGCACGCCCGGCATCTCCCGGACGGGCCGAACGTTCGCGTACGTCTCGTAGAGCTTTCGCAGCGTGACGTTCGCGCTCTTCTCGCCGAAACCAACGGGCGTCTCCAGGGGGCCCTTCAGCGCCACGCGCGTGCGCGCGATGGAGTCCATGGTCTCGGCCGGAACCCCCGACGCCACCCCGCGCCTGAAGACCTCGGCGCCGGCCTCCGCCTCCTCCCACGCGATGGGGGCGCCCGTGGCCTCCACGATGGCCTGGGCCGAACGCACGCATTCCGGCCCGATCCCGTCCCCGGGGATCAGGGTCACGGTGATCGGTTCAGCTCCATCGCTCACGGCCGGGTCGTCTCCTTCCGCGGCCACGGGCGCGGCCGTCGCGGGCCATGGTAGGAGAAAGCACCGCGGCTGGTTCCCAGGGCACGCCCATCCGACTACGATGCGGGGCCCATGCGGTCTTCCTTGCGCGCGCTCGCCTGTCTCCTCGTCGCCGGATCCCTCGTCGCCTTCGCGATGGCCGCGCGGCCCGCGCCCGCCGCAGCCGGTGCGCGCGGCAGAGCCGCCCCGCCGGGGATCGACCCAACGCTGGGCATCGGGAACCTCCAGCACATCATCTTCGTGGTGCAGGAGAACCGATCCTTCGATCACTATTTCGGGACCTTCCCCGGCGCGAACGGGCTGCCCCGGGGCCCGCGCGGCCATTTCAAGACCTGCATGCCCGACCCCCAGTACGGACACTGCCGCAGGCCGTATCACGACAAGAACCAGTTCGACATGGGTGGGCCGCACGACGAACAGGCGTCGGCGGGCGACGTTCACGGGGGCCGCATGAACGGCTTCATCAAGACGTTCCACAAGTTCGGGACGCCGTGTTCACACAGCAAGGATCCGACCTACAACTGCCGGCACGCTACCCCGGGGCCCGCGGGCACGCCCGACGTGATGGGGTATCACACCGGCAAGGAGATCCCGAACTACTGGCGGTACGCGAAGAGGTACCTGCTGCAGGATCGCATGTTCGCGCCCTCCGACTCATACACGCTCCCGTCGCACCTCTACCTCGTCTCGGCCTGGTCGGCCACCTGCAAGAAGTTCACGCCGCAATCGTGCCGTTCGGACCTGTCGGCTCCCGGGGATGGATGGCGGCCGCCCGATGGCCCGCCCTACCCCTACCAGTGGACGGACATCACGTACCTGCTGTACAAGCACCACGTCTCGTGGGGGTACTTCGTGGGGGCACACACGTGTGTCGCTCCTCCTTGCCCCTCCTATGACAAGAAGACGACCGTCTGGTACCAGAACCCGCTGCCCGGCTTCCAGACCGTCGCCGACACGCATCAGATGGGCAACATCCAAGATCGCGCGAACTTCTTCAAAGGGTTGCGAACGGACACGCTGCCATCCGTCTCGTGGGTCATGCCCGTCATTAACAAGGGCGAGCACCCTCCCGACTACATCGGCACCGGCATGGAGTGGGTCACCAAGGTCGTGAACGCCGTCATGCGAGCTCCCGCGGCCGAGCGCAACACCACGGCGGTCTTCCTCACCTGGGACGACTGGGGCGGCTTCTACGATCACGTCAAGCCGATCCGCATCGACCCCAGTGGCTACGGCATCCGGGTGCCCGGCATCCTCATCAGCCCGTTCGCCAAGGGCGGCACGATCGATCACCAGACCCTGTCGTTCGACGCCTACCTGAAGCTGATCGAGGACCGGTTCCTCGGCGGCGAACGACTGGACCCCAAGACCCTCAAGAGCCGATACGGGATCTTCGACGCCCGGCCTCGCGTCCGGGAGAACCAGCACGGCCTGGGCAACCTGTCCAAGGAGTTCGACTGGACGCAGGCCCCTATCCCGCCGGTGATCCTCGACCCCACCCCGCTTGGGCGATACCCGGGGCCATGACGTGATGAGATCGGGCGGCCCTTCGCCGCGGCGCCCCGCCGTGACGCACCGAGCCACTCGCTCCGCGACGCTGCTCGTCGGCCTCCTCGCGTTGTCCGGCTTGGGCGCGACGGCGCTCGGTCCGTCCGTGACGGCCGTGGCGGCGCCCGCCGCCCCCATCGATCCGAGCCTCGGCATCGGCAACATCGACCACGTGGTGTTCGTGGTCCAAGAGAACCGGTCGTTCGATCACTACTTCGGGACCTTCCCGGGGGCCAACGGGATCCCGCGCACCCCCAAGGGTCGATTCAAACCGTGCATCCCCGATCCCGCAGCCAAGGCGTGCCGGCGTCCGTATCACGACACGAACCTGTTCGATCAGGGCGGCCCGCACGGCGAGATCGGTTCGACCATCTCGATCGACCACGGGAAGATGGACGGCTACGTGCGCTCGCTCCGAGCGATGGGCACGAAGTGCACCAAGTTCCCTCGCTACTACCCCTGCCGAAAGGCGCACCTGGGACCCAACCGGACGCCCGACGTCATGGGGTTCCACACGGCGCACGAGATCCCGAACTACTGGGCTTACGCGAGGCGCTACCTGCTCCAGGACCGGATGTTCGCGCCCTCGGACTCCTGGACGCTGCCCTCGCATCTCTACCTCGTCTCCGCCTGGTCGGCCACGTGTTCGAACCCGCTCAACGGGATGAGCTGCCGTTCGGACCTCAAGTTCCCCGGCCACAACGTGGCGGATTCGGGCCGCATCTGGAACCCTACGGACGGGCTCCCGCGCCCGTACGCCTGGGCGGATATCACCTGGCTCCTGAACGCCCACGGTGTGAGCTGGGCCTACTACGTCGGTCCGGGTACGTGCGTGGTGGCGCCGTGTCACGCCGGGGGCGGGCCTCAGACGACCGTGGTCCAGAACCCGCTTCCCGGGTTCAGGACCGTCGCCGTCGATCACCAGCTGCAGAACGTGCAGGCAAACACGAAGTTCTTCAACGCAGCGGCGGCGGGCAACCTCCCCTCGGTCTCGTGGGTGATGCCCACGACCCACAAGAGCGAGCACCCGCCCGACTACATCGGCAACGGGCAGGCCTGGGTCACGCGGGTGGTGAACGCCGTGATGAAGGGCCCGAGCGACCAGTACCTGCACACGGCGATCTTCCTCACCTGGGACGACTGGGGTGGGTTCTACGACCATGTGAAACCCATCAGGATCGATCACAACGGCTACGGGATCCGCGTGCCCGGGATCCTCATCAGCCCGTTCGCCCGCGGCGGGGTGGACCATCAGACGTTGTCGTTCGACGCCTACCTCAAGTTGATCGAGGACCGCTTCCTGGGCGGTCAGCGGCTCAACCCCCGCACGGACGGCTGGCCCGACGCGCGTCCGACCGTGCGGGAAAGAGCCTCGCGCCTGGGCAACCTCGGCAAGGAGTTCGACTGGACCCGAACGCCGATCGCCCCGCTCATCCTCGACCCGTCTCCCTAGACGCGGCGGGGCCTCGCGCGCATGATGCGTCGCATGACAACCCGCCCGAGGCTCGCGCTGCTCGCGGTCCTCGTGGCCGCCGGGGCCGTCGGCGTCGCGTGCTCGGGTGGATCGGCGAACCCGATCGTTCCGCTCCCGGTCGCGTCGAGCACCGGCCCGCCCGAGCCGGACCCCTCGCGTGAGGCCGACCCGTTCCTCATCCCGGATCAGTACCCCGTGGATCCCTCCGGCGCGCCCGCGGGCGTGGACCTGGGACCCCTGGAGTCACCGCCCCAGCCCGCCGCCGCCCCCAACGACGCACTCGCCGTCGTCCCGGCCAAGGGCATCCGCAACATCAACCATTTCATCTTCATCGTGCAGGAGAATCGCTCGTTCGATCACTACTTCGGCACCTTCCCCGGCGCGGACGGCATCCCGATGCGCGACGGCAGGCCCGCCGCGTGTTTACCCGATCCCAGGGGCGGCTGCGACCGTCCGTATCACGACACGAACCAGGTGGACGGGGGCGGGCCGCACGGCGAGGAGGCGTCGAGGATCGACGTGAACGGGGGAAGGATGGACGGGTTCGTGCGGTCGTATCGCCTCGTGGGCAACGGGTGCACGAAGCATCCGGGCGAGCCGGCGTGCACGCGGGTCAACCGCGGACCCCAGGGGCAGCCCGACGTGGTCGGCTACCACACCGCCCACGAGATCCCCAACTACTGGGCCTACGCGCGGCGCTTCACCCTGCACGACCACATGTTCGCGCCCGTGGACTCGTGGACCCTGCCCTCGCACCTGTTCCTGGTCTCGGGCTGGTCGGCCTCGTGTGCTGATCCCCTGGACGCGATGACCTGCAGCTCCGACGCGCAGTGGCCGGGGCGCAACGTGGCGAAGCGCCACGCCCATTCCTGGAACCCGACGATGGGGCCGCCCCGCCCCTACGTGTGGGGAGACATCACGTGGCTCCTCTACAAGCACGGCGTCGAGTGGGCGTACTTCGTGGGACCGGGCAGCTGCATCATGCCGCCGTGCGCGGATATCGCGGGGGTCGAGACCGCGCCGATCCAGAACCCGTTGCCGGGATTCACGAGCGTGGCCGCCACCGGCCAGCTGGACAACATCCGACCGAGCCCTGAGTTCTTCCAGGCGGCGGAGGACGGCAACCTCCCGGCCGTCTCCTGGGTCATGCCCACCACCTCGCTCGCCGAGCATCCCCCCGACAGCATCGCGCCCGGGCAGGCGTGGGTCACCCGGGTGGTGAACGCGGTGATGCAGGGCCCCCCCGAGCAGTGGAGGCACACGGCCATCTTCATCACGTGGGACGACTGGGGCGGTTTCTACGATCACGTGCGACCGCCCGTCGTGGACGAGAACGGGTGGGGCCTGCGGGTGCCGGACATCATGGTGAGCCCGTGGGCGCGACCCGGTGTCTCGAGCCAGCTCCTGTCCTTCGACGCCTACCTGAAGCTGATCGAAGACCGGTTCCTCACAGGCGATCGCATCGATCCGTCGGTGGACGGCTGGCCGGACGCGCGACCCACCGTGCGGGAGGACGTCCCGATCCTCGGCGACCTGCGCAGGGACTTCGACTTCACCCAGGAACCGATCCCGCCCCTCGTCCTGGACCCGGATCCCACGCACCCCTCCGCCGGTTCATGAGGCGCTCGCTGGCCCGCCTGGATTCGAACCAAGACTAACTGATCCAGAATCAGCCGTGCTACCGTTACACCACGGGCCAAGGCTATCGACGCAGGTCAGCGGCCTATCGAGGGTGACCGAAGCCTCCAGCGCAACGCTCAGCATACAAGCCACCGTGCCCCCCGGCGTGCCGAGCACGACGTCGACGGCCAGGCTGAAACGCTCGTTGGCCAAACGCGTGCCCGAGACCGACGCCCGTCGTCCCTCGTTCGGCCCGGAGCCTGGTTTGACCCGCGCGTATGCATCCGGATACGGTGGGCCGCAAGGAAGCTTGCACGCGCCGGAGGGAGACGAGCCATGAACAAGGGCGGTCTGGTCGCCGAGGTGGCCAAGCGGACGGGGCTCAGCAAGGCCGACGTTGCCCGGGTGGTGGACGCCTCGATCGACGCCGTGCGCGAGTCGGTGGTGAGCGGCGAGCGCGTGACGCTCGCGGACTTCGGCACCTTCGAGCGCCGCCACCGCAACGAACGCGTCGCCCGGAACCCCCGCAAGCCGACGGTGCCCATCGTGGTGCCGGCCCGCGACCTGCCGGCGTTCACGCCCGGTAAGGAGTTCCGCGAGCAGGTGCTCGGCGTGCGCAGGAAGCGGTAGCGCTCAGCGCTAATCGAAGGTCACGATGCGCAGGTCGCGCGCGAGCAGTCCCTCATCGGTCTCCACCAGGTCGAACTTCACGCGCTGGCCGAGCCGGAGCGTGCGGATCGCCTCATCGCCGATCGACGTCGCATCGATCTCCACCTCCCGCCCGTCCTCCAGCAGCAGGCTGCCGGTCCCGGTCTCGTCCTCGTAGTCCTTGATCGTCCCCTGAGCCATCGCTGCTCCTTACGTGTGCGGGTCTTCGTGCCGGGACCTCAGGCCCGCGTCGGCAGCCGCGACCCGATGTCCATCTCCCGCACCACGTCACGGGTCCTGCCGGGCTTATCGGCTTCCAGCACCGTGAGGATATCGCCGGGGACGTCCAGGTCGAAGGCCAGCTCCGGGATCGATACCACGGAGGCGGGGACGTCGGTCTCCGCGGCGGCCTCGAGGTGTCGGCGGTAGGAGTCCGGGCCGAACCGAGCGTCGATGACCGCGGGGGGCCGGCGCACGAGCAGGTTCGTGCCGCTCTCGTCCACGGACGGCGCGAGGACGACCGGCCCGAGCGTGTGGAGGGCCCGCGTCAGGGCCTCGGGTGTCACGAGCGGCGTGTCCGCGAGCAAGACCGCGAGGTGCTCGACCGAACGCGCCTTCGCCTCCTCCTGCACCTGGAGGATCGCGTTCGTGAGCGGGGGCTCCTCCTCGATGATGGCGTGCGCGCCCCGCGCGAGCGTGATCTCCAGCACCGACTCGTCGGGCGAGACGACCCAGGTGTCCCACCCGGGCAGCTCCAGCGTGACGTCCAGCACGTCCTCGAGCATGGCGAGCGTGAGCGCCCCCCGTTCCAACGGCGACAGGACGGGGCCGAGCCGGGACTTGGCGTCGGCCAATGACTTCACGGGCAGAGCGATCACGCGCACGAGGTCGCAAGGGTAGTCGAGTCTCGCGGTACCCTCACGGCCTGTCTGCGCAGCATGAGCGTTCCACGAGAGGTCGAACCGTGGCGGAGCCCTGGTACCAGGTCGCGAAGACGGTGGCGCTACCGCCGGTGCGCGCGTGGTTCCGGCTGCGCTACGAAGACCTGGACGCGATCCCCGTGCGCGGCCCCGCCATCGTTGCGTGCAACCACCTCTCCTACCTCGATCCGCTCACGAACGCCGACGCGGTGGTGCGCGCGGGTCGACGGCCCCGGTTCCTGGCGAAGGACGACCTCTTCAAGATCCCCGTGATCGGGACCGTGTTCCGTGGCGCCGGGCAGATCCCCGTTCGTCGGGGAACGGGCGGGGAGGCCCCGTTGCGGCGGGCGCTCGATGCCCTTGACCAGGGGGAATGCGTCGTGATCTACCCCGAGGGAACGGTCACCCGGCGTCCCGATCACCTGCCGATGGAGGGCAGGACCGGCGCGATCCGCCTTTCGCTCGCCTCGGGCGTGCCCATCGCACCGCTCGCGAGCTGGGGCTCGCAGGCCGTGTGGCAGAAGGCGGGGCGGGGAAGCCTGAAGTTCGGAAGGCCCGTGTGGTCGAGGGTGGGGAGTGCGTTCGACGTCACCGCACGGGCGGGAGAACTCGACGACCACGATGCCGTGGAGGCGATGACCGCCGAGCTGATGACGGCGCTCACCTCGCTGGTGGCGGACCTTCGCGCCCGGTACCCGAAGCGCTGGTCCGTCGAGGGGTAGGCTGGCCGGCATCATGGCCAAGGGGCGATGGTTCTCGACGCGGGCCGTGCACGGCGGGGTGGCGCCGCCCATCGACCAGCAGGTCCCCAGCGTCCCGATCTACCAGACCTCCACCTATCGTTTCGACAGCTCCGAGGACTACGCCGAGACGATCGCGTTCCGCAAGCCCGGCTACACCTATAGCCGGGGCTACGGGAACCCCACCGTGCAGGCGTTCGAGTCGCAGATGGCGGACCTGGAGGGGACGGACGACGCGTTCGGATTCGCCTCGGGGATGGCGGGCGTGCACACGCTCTTCACGGGACTCGCCAGGGCGGGCGACCGCGTGGTGTGCTCGGGCGCGCTCTACGGCGGCACGCATTCGATCGCCACGAAGGTGATGCCGCGCTTCGGCGTGGCCGTCGAGTTCGTCGACGTCCATGACCTCGACGCCGTTCGCGCGGCGTTGCCGGGAGCCGCGTTCTTCTTCGTCGAGACCATCGCGAACCCCAACGTGCGGGTCGCGGATCTGAGCGAGCTCGGTGCCGTGTGCCGAGACGCCGGGATCCCGGCGGTGGTCGACAACACGTTCGCGTCTCCGTACCTGTGCAACCCTGCGGGCATGGGGTTCGACCACGTGGTGCACTCGGTCACGAAATACGTGGGCGGCCATCACGACCTGATCGGCGGGGTGGTCTGTACCACCTCAGAGGGCCGCGAGCTCCTGCGCGACACCGCGCTGGACACCGGCGGGACGATGGCCCCGTTCGAGGCCTGGCTCAGCCTGCGCGGCATCATGACGCTCGGATTGCGGATGCAGCGTCACGGCACGAACGCGATGGCGCTCGCCAGGCTCCTCGAGGCGCACCCGAAGGTCGAGCGGGTCTGGTACCCGGGCCTCGAGTCACACCCCGACCACGAGACGGCGGTCGCGATGTTCGGCGCCCGGGGGTTCGGCGGCATGCTCGCCGTAGAGGTCGAGGGCGGCGTGGAGGGCGGTCAACGCTTCTGCGACGGCCTCGAGTTGGCGTGGGTGGCCACGAGCCTGGGCGGGACGCACACGCTGGTCGGACACGCCGCCTCGACGACCCACCGGCAGATGGACCCCGAGGTTCGCCGCGCCGCGGGGATCGCCGATGGGCTCGTGCGCGTGTCGGCGGGCATCGAGGACGCCGACGACCTCCTCGAGGACGTCGCGCGAGCGCTGGAGCGCGTGTGAGCGGCCCCAAGCGACGGGTGGCCGTACTGTTCGGCGGCCGCTCCGCCGAGCACGAGATCTCCTGTCTATCCGCGCGCTCGGTGATCGACGCGCTCGATCCTGAGCGCAACGAGGTCGTGCCGATCGGCATCACGAAGCGGGGCCGCTGGCACGTGCTGGCGGGGCCGCCCGCGCTGCCGGCCGAGTCCGGCCGCCTGCCCGAGGTCACCGAAGGGGTCGGGCGCGCCGTGGAGCTGGCGAGCGAGGGCGCCTCCGGGGAGCTCGTCGCCGCCGATGGCAGCCGTGAGCCGATCGACGTGGTGTTCCCCGTCCTGCACGGGCCGATGGGTGAGGACGGGGCCGTCCAGGGGATGCTCGAGCTCGCGGGCGTGCCCTACGTCGGCGCGGGCGTACTCGGCTCCGCCGTCGGGATGGACAAGGCGATCCAGAAGATCCTGTTCGCGGCTGCGGGCCTGCCCGTCCTTGCGTGGGAGGTCGTGCGCGAGCCCGACCTCGAGGAGGACCCCGAGGGCATCGGCGCGCACGCCGCCGCGCTCGGATACCCAGTCTTCGTGAAGCCCGCCAACCTGGGGTCCTCCGTGGGGATCTCCAAGGTGGCCGACGCGTCCGAGCTCGACGCCGCGCTGGGCGAGGCGTTCCGGTTCGCGCGCAAGGCGCTGCTGGAGCGCGCCCTGGAGCCCGCGCGGGAGATCGAGTGCGCGGTGCTCGGCAACGACGACCCGGTGGCCTCCGTGTGCGGCGAGGTGGTTCCCCGCGGACACGCGTTCTACGACTATGCCGCAAAGTACCTGGACGACGCCGGCGCGGAGCTCCGCGTCCCCGCACCGCTTCCGGACGCGCTGGCGGAGCAGATCCAGCGCATGGCGGTGACGGCGTTCCGCGCGGTGGAGTGCTCCGGCATGGCGCGGGTGGACTTCTTCCTGGGCACCGACGGGTCGCCGTGGATCAACGAGATCAACACGATCCCCGGATTCACGACGATCTCGATGTACCCGAAGCTGTGGGAGGCGAGCGGCATGCCTTATCCGGACCTGATCGAGCGGCTCCTCGAGCTCGCGATCGAGCGCCACGCCGCCGAGTCCACCGCGGACGCGCGCGTCCGCGAGCTCGACGCCTGAGGGGCCCGCCCGCCTAGAGGTGCACCACGGGGCAGGTGAGCGTGCGCGTGATGCCCTCGACGCCCTGGATGCGCGCGACGACGAGCTTGCCCAGCTCGTCCACCGTCTTGGCCTCGGCGCGCACGATCACATCGTAAGGCCCCGTGACGTCCTCGGCCTCGGTGACCCCGGCGATCCCTCGAACGGCGTCGGCGACCGCTGCCGCCTTGCCCACTTCGGTCTGGATGAGGATGTACGCCTGAACCACGCTGACCTCCCGCTCGATCGAGGGCGCCCATGCTAGCCGCGGGAGGCTCGGCCGGGCAAACCGCTCCGGCAAACCGCCCGGGCAAACCGCGCGGGCAAACCGCGCGGGCAAACCGCGCAGGCGGTGGCACCATAAGGCCATGTTCCGCGATCGCGAGGAGGCCGGCGAGCGGCTCGTCGCGGCGCTGCGCCCCTCTACAGAAGCCCCCGAGGTGGTGCTCGGCATCCCTCGCGGAGGGGTGATCGTTGCGGCGCCGGTGGCCGCCGCGTTCGGCGTACCGCTCGACGTCGTGGTGACCCGCAAGCTCGGGGCCCCCGGCAACCCGGAGCTCGCGATCGGGGCCGTGGCCGCGGAGGTTCGGGTGATCGACGACGTGGCGATCGCGATGTTGGGCGTGACCCCGGACTACCTCGAGGCGGAGATCGCACGCCAGGCGCGCGAGGTGGCGAGGCGCGAGGCCGCGTATCGCGCCGGCTCCCAAGCGCCGGATCTGATCGGCCGGAAGGTACTGATCGCGGACGACGGCGTCGCGACCGGAGCCACCGCGATCGCGGCCCTCCGTCGGGCCCGCGCCGCCGGCGCGTCCGAGACCTGGTTCGCCGCCCCCATCGGCCCCGCGAGCGTCGGCCGACGCCTGGAGGGCGAGTGCGACCGGGCGGTGATCCTCGAGACCCCAGCCGACCTGCGAGCGGTCGGCCAGTGGTACGAACGGTTCGACCAGGTCTCGGACGCCGAGGTCATAGCCGCTCTCGAGCACGCCCGGGAGGACGCCTGAGGATCGCCGAGCTCGTGCTCGCGGGAGCGTTGATCGCGATGGCGATCCGCTCGCTCGTGCATTGGATCCGCAGGCCGTTCGACAGTTCCGATCCGCGCGACCACCTGCTGTTCGCCGCGTTCGTGGTGGGGCGTGTGGGGATGTGGCTCTCGCTCGCGGGTTCCCTGTACCTGTCGGCCACCCTGAAGGACCCCAATGGCAGCGGTGCCTACCTGCAAGGTCGGGCCTTCGCCGACTACTTCCGCGATCGGTTCTGGTGGTATCCCCTCACGTTCTTGATCTTCCTCGTGATGCAGTTCGTCGCGGGCCTGTTCCTCGGACACCGTGGCGGGGCCCAGGATCCGTCCTAGGCCGATGTGACGAACCTGCGCCAACGCGGTGGAAAGGCTCCACCGTTGGGGGCTCGGAGTGGTACAAGGGAACCATGGCGCAGCGGACCCGGACGCGGATGATCGGCCTCGGCGCGGTCCTCGCGGTGGTGCTGAGCGTGGTGGGCGTCTCGGTGGTGCGGGCCGATCCCAACCCGAAGCTCGCCGCCGTTACCCCCAGCGAGCTCCTCGCCTCCACGCTGGCGGCGTCGGCCGGCCCCGTCTGCGTCTCCGGGGAGATCAGGACCCGGGTCGACCTCGGGCTGCCGGAGCTTCCCGCCGGCCTCGGCGGTGGCGCGTTCGGTCCGGCGAGCGCCTTGCTGGGGTCCCAGCGCTACAAGGTCTGGCGCTCGCCCGACGGACTCCGCGTGTCGCACCTGTTCGACCTGGGAGAACAGACCCTCGTGGCGAACCACACGGAGGCCTGGTACTGGGACTCCAGCGGGATGCGTGCGGAGCGCCTCGTGTACGCGGACCTCCCGTTCCCGGCTCCGGGGAGCGGCGCCTGGTTCGGAAGCGGCGGCGCATCGCTCGGGGGACACGGGTTCGATCCGACGAAGCTCGCATCCCTGGCGCTCACCGCGTTGGCTCCCTATGCGGACGCCACGGTGTCCGGAACCGAGAAGGTCGCGGGACGCTCGGCGTACGAGCTCGTCCTCACGCCATCGTCACCGCGGACGCTGATCGGCTCCATCGCGGTGGCGATCGATGCCGAGACCCGGCTGCCGCTGCGCCTGCAGATCACCGCGAAGGGAGCCACGGAGCCGTCGATCGACCTGGGCTTCACCTCGGTCTCGTATGCACCCATCGACCCGTCGGTCTTCACGTTCACGCCGCCCGCGGGTGCCGCCATCTCGACGCCGAAGGTGCCGAGCCGTCCGGCCGCCGACGCGCACGCGATCCCCGACCCCACCATCCGCACGTTCGGATCGGGGTTCGATACCCGCGTGGCGCTGCGGTTGGATTCGCCGCTTCCTCCCGAGGCGTCCGCCCTGCTGCCGTTCGCCGGTCCGCTCGCCTCGGTCCTGCCGGTGGACGCCGGCGGCCACACCTGGATCCTGTTCGGCTTCGTGGGACTCGACACCCTGCGAGGAGACGCCCAGCGGCTCGCGTGAGCACCGCGATCGCCGCACGGGGGCTCTGCAAGCGCTACGGCGACGTCGCCGCCGTGGACGCCCTGCATCTGGAGGTCGAGCGCGGCGAGCTCTACGGCTTCCTCGGTCCCAACGGCGCCGGCAAGACCACCACCATCCGCATGGCGCTGGGGCTCATCCTTCCCACCGCGGGCGAGGTGGACATCCTCGGCGAGCCCGTGCGCGCCGACCGCGCGCCGCTCGCGCGCGTGGGCGCGCTCGTGGAGGAGCCCGCCTTCTGGAAGTACCTCAGCGGCCGCAAGAACCTCGAGTACTTCTCGCGGGCCGGCTCCGGCTCCGATCGCGCGGGGACGCGCGCGAGACTCGGTCGCATCGACGAGGTCCTGGAGACGGTGGGGCTCGCCGCCGCCGCAGACAAGCGCGTGAAGGCGTACAGCCAGGGGATGCGCCAGCGCCTCGGGCTGGGACTCGCCCTCCTGGGCGACCCCGAGCTCCTCGTCTTGGACGAACCGACGAACGGACTGGACCCGAGCGGGATGCGCGAGATGCGCGTGCTGCTGCGGCGTCTGGCCGACGGCGGCACCACCATCTTCGTCTCCAGCCATCTGCTCAAGGAGGTGGAGGCGATGTGCGATCGCGTGGGGGTCATGGCGCAGGGGCGGCTCGTGGCCCAGGGTCCGCCGTCGAGCCTGCGCGGCGATACGGACCGGGTGCGGGTGGATGTGGACGACGCGCTCGCCGCGCGTGCCGTGGCGGCCCGCATGCCCGGCGTCACGGTGTCCGAGGGACCCGATCGCGGCGCGGGCACCCTGCACGCCCGGTTCGCGGACGGCGTCGGGCCCGCGGATCTCAACGCGGCGCTCGTCGCCTCGGGGGTCCGCGTCAACGCGCTCGCCCCCGAGCGCGACTCGCTGGAGGACGTGTTCCTGGATCTGGTGGAGGGCGCCGATGTACCGCGTTGAGCTCGCGAAGGCGCTTCACCGATGGCGGACCTGGCTGCTCGCCGCGGCGATCGCGGGGATCCCGGCCGTGATCGTGCTCGCCATCAAGCTGTCGCCCCCCGAACCCCAGAACTCCCAGGACGCGCCGCCGTTCCTGCTCCAGATCGCCACGAGCGGGCTGTACGCGGCGCTGACGGGCCTCGCCGTGGTACAGCCCTTCTTCCTTCCGCTCGCGACGGGGCTCTTCGCCGGCGACGCCGTGGCGGGGGAGGCGCAGGCCGGCACGCTGCGCTACCTCCTGCTGCGGCCCGTGCGGCGCACGCGGCTCGTGACGGCGAAGTACGCCTCGGCCATGACCTTGCTGGGCTTGCTCGTGCTCGCGACCATCGTGAGCGGCCTGGTCTCGGGGGCGGTGGGATTCGGCCTGCACCCCCTGCCGACGCTCTCGGGGACCACGCTGCCGGTGGGCGCGGCGCTGCTGCGCATCGGCGTGGCCGGGGCCTACATGGTCGCCGTGCTCTCGGGCATCGCGTGCATCGGGCTGTTCATCTCCACGCGGACCGACTCGGGACCGGGCGCGGCCGTGGCCACCATCGTGATCGCGATCGCGAGTCAGATCCTGGGCCAGATCCCCAGCCTGCACGCGATCCAACCCTACCTGCCCACGAACGGCTGGCTCGCGTTCATCGGCCTGTTCCGGTTCCCCGTCGACGCTGCGGGCATGGCGCATGGACTCGAGGTGAGCGCCGTCTATACGGCGCTGTTCCTGGGCCTTGCCGTGGGCGGATTCCGCCGCCGCGACATCACGGCTTGACCCGCTTCACCGCCCAGATGAGGATGTGATCCACATCGCAGGTCGGGGAGGAGACGCAGATGGCGAAGTACCTGGTGAACGTGTCGTACACGCTCGAAGGGGTGCGGGGCGTGGCGAAGGAGGGAGGATCGGCCCGCAGGGAGGTCGCTTCGGCGCTGATCGCGGCCGCGGGCGGCACCATGGAGAGCTTCCACTTCGCGTTCGGGAGTGACGACGTGATCGTGATCGCGGATCTCCCCGACAACGTCGCGGCAACCGCGCTTGCCCTCACCGTTTCCGCCTCCGGTGGCGCGCATACCTCCGTCACACCGCTGATCACCCCGGAGGAGGTCGACGAGGCCGTGAAGATGCATCCCAACTACCGGGCGCCCGGCGCCTGAGGACCTCTTGAACCCGGGCGCGGGACCGACCTAGCCCACGGCCTTGATGATCTCCTCGGAGAGCTCCGGGAACTCCTGCAGTCGCGCGACGCGCTCGATCTTCAGCCGCTCCACCAGCGCCTGGTATTCGGCCGTCCGGCCCTGCCGTTCGTAGAGCGTTCGCGGCCTCAGGAGGTCCCCGTCGTCGATCCCGGGGACGTCGGAGGCCACCTGGTAGCCGAAGTCAGGGTCCTCGTCCCACGTGATCGTCTGCTCGGCGACGCCCTTCACGCACGCAGACGTGTGGGGGATCTTGACCTTCTTCGAGCGATCGTCTCCGTCCCTGCCGCCGACGCGCCCGGTGTTGAGGAGGTAGGTCTCGATGGGATGGGAGGCGAGCAGCTCGAGCATGCGGTTGCCCTGCAGGCCGTGGGGGAGCGGGAAGAACGGGTTGGTTCCCGGCACCCGCAAGAACTTCCCTTCCTCGGCCGCGCCGCCGGCAGAGGTGCCCGTGGTCTCCCCGAGCATGAAGTACGCGGCGGCCTGCTCCTGGTTCAGCCGTGCCACGCCGGGGATGATGTTCTCGTTCCGGTTGAGGATCAGCAGGTAATCGACGGTCCCCACGTTCCGGGCGTCCTCGTAGGAGAGCAGGTCCTTCATCTCGAAGACCGCCCGCCCGTTCTTCGTGTAGTTCTCGTTGAAGAAGTCCACCGTCCCGTCCGCGTCCATGTACACGTTCTCGAGGTAGGCGGTGGGCTTCGTGACCGCCCCGTGGATCGACGGCTCGAGGTCGGCGTCGAGGCCGAACGTCTTGGCGAAACAGCCGTTCTCCGTGCCGAAGGCATGGCCGCCGGGCATGAGGCCCACGAAGTCGTCCTGGATGGGCTTGGAACCGTTCTGCGTGGTGAAGGTCGTGGTGGTCTTGCCGGTGCCGGAGAGGCCCAAGATCATGAAGACCTTGTCACCCCGCGGCGTGGGGATCACCTTGAGGCCCGAGTGCAGCGCCAGGCCGCCCTTGTCGTAGACGATGTTGTTCCACATCCGCAGGCCGCCCTTCTTGGACTCGCCGAAGTAGTCCGAGTTCAAGACGCGCGTGACGTTGTTTTCTAGGTCCACCGCGATGAGACGGTCCTCGGGGTAGCCGTCGGCCGCGAGGCCCGGCGTGTAGATCACTTGCACCTCGGGCTCCGCACCGTCGCTCCGGGGGAAGTACAGCTTCTGCTGCATCCCCGCGACGTTCGCGTAGCGCCGCTCCATGAGGAGTCGCGCCGCGCTGCGCATGCTGGGATCGTTCCCGATGTAGCCATCGATCTGGAGCATGTCGTGCTCGGCGAGGTAGGCGTCTTGGAGCGCGGCGATCCGGTCGTACTCGTTGCGCGTCATGGTCTTGCCGCTCGACGCCCGGTCCACCACGAACGTGCTGGCGGCGCTGCGGGAAAGGACCTGGGTCCGGGTGTTGGTGTTCCCGAAGGCGGAGAGCCCGGTCTCGGGCATGTCCTCGGCGAATGCTCTGAGTTTTTCGGGCGTGGGGTTGACGTGGAGCTCAGCCACCGTTGGCCTCCTAGCCAGGGGGATCCAGCGGGCGTCGGCGCGCCGGGGTTGGACAGACGGGAGTGCGCGTAGAGTCTACCGAACGTGCTTCGGCGGCTCCGCGCGCCGCCGGGCGCAGGCCGCTGCGCAGCCTCTGTACGGAACGGACAACGCCATGGACATCTCCGAGGACGCCCTGCTCGCGGCGATCCGCAAGGTTCTCTCGGGCGCGGGGCCCGAGGTCCGAGTGGGTGTCGGCGACGACGCCGCCGTCGTGAGCCCGGGCTCAGGAGACCTCGTCCTCACCACGGACGCGCTGGTCGAGGGGTCGCATTTCCGTCTCGCCACGACCACCGCGCGCGACCTCGGCTACAAGGCCGTGATCGTGAACCTCAGCGACATCGCCGCCATGGCCGCCTCCCCGCGCTACGCCCTGTGCGCCCTCACGCTATCCAGCTCCGTCGACGCAGCCTGGGTGATGGAGCTGTTCGGCGGCATGCTGAGCGCGTGCGACGAATATGCGCTGTGGCTCGTGGGCGGGAACCTCGCCCGCGGTCCCGAGGTATCCATCGTGATCACGGCCGTCGGCGAGGTCGCACCCGGGCGGGCGCTCACCCGCGACGGCGCTCGGCCCGGCGACGTTCTCGGGGTCACGGGCGAGCTGGGTGCTGCGGCGGCGGGCCTGCGGCTGGCCGCCGGGCCTCCACGGGCGCCGGACGCGGGCGAGCGCGCTGCGTCGGCCCGCCTCGCCCGTCCCACGGCGCGCGTCGGGGAGGCCGGCGTGATCGCCGCCGTCGGCGCCACGGCGATGATGGACATCAGCGACGGCCTGGGTCTGGATCTGTCTCGACTCTGCGCCGCCTCGGGGGTGGGCGCCCGCCTCGAGGTCGATCGCGTGCCGGTGGCGGCGGCCGCCACACGCGCCGACGCCCTCGGAGGTGGCGAGGACTATGAGCTGCTCGCCACCTTGCCGGACGACGCGGCGGTGGATGCCTGCGCGCAGGAGCTGCAAGAGGCCTTCGGCGTGTCGTTCACGCGGATCGGCGTCATCATCGAGTCAGGCCTCGTCGCGGTGACGTCGAGCGGCGAGGAGCGGCCGCTCGAACCGAGGGGATGGGACCACTTCCACGATGGCTGATACCGATCGCCCCCGTGCGGCAACTCCTCGCGCCCGCGCCCTGACGATCGCCGGCAGCGACTCGGGCGGCGGCGCGGGCATCCAGGCGGACCTCAAGACGTTCAGTGCCCTGGGCGTCTACGGCATGACGGCGATCACCGCCGTGACCGTCCAGAACACGCTCGGCGTGAGCGGCTACCGGGCGATGCCGCCCGATCTCGTGGCCGCCCAGATCCTCAGCGTGGCGGGCGACATCGGCGTCGACGCCGCGAAGACGGGGATGCTGGCCAACGCGGGCATCATTGAGGCCGTCGCGGCCGCCCTCAGCGAGGCATCGCTCCCGTACGTGGTCGTGGACCCAGTCTTCGTATCCAAGCACGGTCACGCCCTGTTGGACGAGGACGCGGTGGAGGCGCTGACGTCGCTGCTGCTTCCGCTCGCCTCGCTGGTGACCCCGAACCTCCCGGAGGCGAGCGGCCTGGCCGGATTCGAGGTGAGGGATCGAGACGACATGCGCAAGGCGGCGGCCGCGATCCTCGCGGCGGGTCCCCACGCCGTCCTGGTGAAGGGCGGCCACATCACGGGCAGCTCCGAGGCCGCGGACCTGTTGGTCGATCGATCGGGAGAGACATGGGTGAGCGCCGAACGCATCGACACGGCGAACACGCACGGGACCGGCTGCACGCTCAGCGCCGCCATCACCGCCCATCTCGCCTCGGGCAGATCGCTGGAGGACGCCGTTGGCCTGGGCAAAGGATTCGTGACCGAGGCGATCCGTCGTGGCCTGCCCATGGGGGAGGGGATCGGACCCGTGGATCAGCTGTGGGCGATCCGGCCGCCTACGCGATGAGCGGGCGCCGCGCTGGCACGTTTCAGGCACGATTCAGGCGTGCGGGATCCGCGTGACCTTGTCCGCCTTGATGCACGACGTGCACACGTTGAGACGCTTCGGGGTGCCGTTGACGAGCGCGCGCACGCGCTGGATGTTCGGGTCCCACCGGCGGTTGTTCCGCTTGTGCGAGAACGTCACCGACTTGCCGAACCAGGGCTTCTTGCCACAGATTTCACACGTCGCAGCCATCGGACGTCGAGGCTACCAGACGCTCACGCCGCGATCTGAGCCAGCCCCTTCTGCAACGCGTCGGGCGAAAGGAGGCCCAGCACCCGGTCGACCTGTTGACCCCCGACGTCGTAGAAGAACGTCGCGGGAGGGCCTAGCATGTGGAGGTCGGTCTGGATCGCGCCGGGCGGATCGAAGACGCTCGGGTAGGTGACCGCGAACTCGCTCAAGAACGCCTCGGCGCCCGTGCGCGAGTCCTGCACGTCCACGCCCACGAACTGCACGCCGGGGTTCGCGGCCGCCGCCTGCACGAGCGCGGGCGTCTCGGTCCTGCACGGGGCGCACCATGAGGCCCAAACATTCAGGACCACGGGGGTTCCGACCAGCTCGCCGAGGAGCTGCCGGAGCCCGGCTACATCGGTGGTGGGCAGGGCATCGACGGTGGTGGGGAGCGTGGGCGCCGACGTGGCGTTGACCGCCCGGGTCGATCCGACCGACGCACCGACATCGTCGGTGTGGGCGCAGCCCACGCAGGACGCAGCGACGAACATCGATGCGAACACGGCGACGAGACGACGCGTCATGTCCGCATGGTAGAACGCTCGACACATGAGGAACCGCGGATGCCGCTGAGCCTGGACGCGCCGGTGAGCGCGATCGACGCCAAGCTCGCCGCCCGCGCGATGCGGGCCCGGGTCAAGGGCGCGGAGCGGCCCACGGCCTCCGACGTGCTCGCACGAGCCTTCGACATCCACACCGTCGGCGGCCTCCTGCACCACTATCCACGGCGGTACATCGACCGGTCGCGCGTGGCCACGATCGGGACGACGAACCTCGGCGCGTACGTGACCGTGATCGCGCGCGTGAAAGACGTGAGCAGGCGGACGACCAGGCGCGGGAAGTCCAGGTCGCTCGTCACGGTCCGCCTCTACGACGGCACCGGCTACCTCGACCTCACCTTCTTCAACCAGCCGTGGGCGGCTTCCATGTACGAGGTCGGCCAGGAGCTGGCCGTCTCGGGCGTGGCCACGCGGTACCGGGGCCGCCTCCAGCTGGCGCACCAGGAGGTGGAGTTCTTAGGCGGGGGTGGCCTGGTCCACACGGGGCGCATCACCCCCGTGCACCCCGCGACCGAGGGCATCACCACGCGCACCATCCGCGAGCTGATCCACGCGGCGTTGGAACAGCTCCTCGAGGTGGCCGACCCGCTGCCCGAGGAGTTGGTGCGCGAGGAGCGCCTCGGCGGCTACGACCGCGCCGTGCGCGACATCCACTTCCCGGCCGATGACGCGGCGCTCGCCGCCGCGGTGGAGCGGCTGAAGTTCGACGAGCTCTTCACGCTGGAGCTCGGCGTGGCCTTCCGCAAGCGCCGCGTGCAAGCGGCCCAGCGGGGCGTCGCGCACGTCGGCCCATCCGAACTCGCCGACCGGCTCGCGGCGACGCTCCCGTTCACGGCCACGAGCGCACAGGAGCGCGCCATGGCCGCGGTCACCGCCGCGATGGGCGCCTCCGAGCCGATGAACGTCCTCCTGCAAGGGGATGTGGGCTCCGGCAAGACGCTCGTGGCCCTGCACGCGGCGCTCACGGCGATCCAATCCGGACACCAGGCGGCGATCATGGCGCCGACCGAGGTGCTGGCCGGCCAGCACTTCCGCTCAGTGGGTGCCCTGCTCGATGGGGTGGGCGCCGTGTCCTACCTGGATCTCACGTCGCGGGACCCGGCCCGCACGGCCCAGACATCGCTGCTGGATCCTCCTGCACCGCACGAGGACGGCGCCGTCGAGGCGTCCCTCACCTACGCCCTGCTCACGGCGACGGTCACGGGGAAGGACCGCGTCCGCGTGCTCGAGGGGATCGCCTCGGGTCATGTCGATCTCGTGGTTGGCACGCACGCCCTCGTCCAGGAGGGCGTCGAGTTCGCGGACCTGTCGCTGGCGGTGATCGACGAGCAGCATCGGTTCGGGCTTCACCAACGCATGCAGCTGCGAGGCAAAGGGGGCGATCCCGACGTGTTGATCATGACCGCCACCCCGATCCCGCGGACGCTCGCGCTTACTTACTACGGCGATCTGGACGTGGTGACCCTCGACGAGCTGCCGTCCGGTCGGCAACCGGTTTCCACGCGGGCGGCGCGCGCCGAGTCGGACCGGACACAGGCCTACGATCTGGTCCGCGGCGAGGTGGCGGCCGGCCGACAGGCGTTCGTGGTGTGTGCGGCCATCGACGACGGGAACCGTACCCAGGTCAAGGCCGCGGAGGCGGAGGCGGCCCGGCTCGCCACCGAGATCTTCCCGGATCTGCGCGTGGATCTCCTGCACGGCAAGATGCGACCACGGGACAAGGAATCCATCATGGATCGCTTCCGCAGCGGCGATGCAGACGTGCTGATCGCGACCACCGTGATCGAGGTGGGCGTGGACGTTCCGAACGCGACCGTGATGCTGGTGGAGGACGCGGATCGTTTCGGGCTCGCCCAGCTCCATCAGCTGCGCGGCCGCATCGGCCGGGGCACGCACGCCGGCATCTGCGTCTTGTTCGACGCCTCCGACCAAGAGCATCCGGAGGCCCGCGCCCGCATCGATGCCATGATCCGCACCACCGACGGGTTCGAACTCGCCGATGAGGACCTCAGGTTGCGGGGCGAGGGCACCCTGTTCGATACCAAGCAATCGGGCATGCCCGACCTGCGGCTCGCCCGGCTGGCCGAGGACATGGACCTCGTTCGGCGCGCGAGGGACCGGGCGTTCGCACTGGTCGCGCGCGACCCGCGCTTGGACGCGAACCCCACCCTCCTCGCCGAGCTCAAGGTTCGGTTCGAGCGCTCGATCGACTGGCTGTTCCAGTCGTAGCGACGCGGAGCCCGCGTACGCTCGAGGGATGCGCATCGTGGCGGGGTCCGCGAAAGGGGTTCGTCTCGCCCCGGTGCCCGAGGGTGTCCGGCCGCTGTCGGACCGGGCTCGCGAGGGGCTCTTCAGCAGCCTCGGGGCCGAGGTCCACGGGGCGCGCGTGCTCGACCTGTTCGCTGGGACCGGGGCGATGGGCATCGAGGCCCTCTCACGCGGGGCGGAACACGCTGTGTTCGTCGATCGGTCCTCCGGGGCCATGGCTGCCGTGCACGACAACCTGGAACGCGCCCGTGTTGCGGAGCGTGCATCCTCCGTCACGTCCACCGTCTCCGCCTACCTGAGCCGCGCGCCCGGGGCGGCCCCCTTCCACCTGGTGTTCCTCGATCCGCCGTACGAGGGGGCCTCCACCGAGTTGGATACCTGCCTGGAAGCCCTGAGCCCAGCGTGGCTCGACCCCGACGCCTGGACGGTGGTCCTGACCAGGGGCCCGAAGAGTTCCACCCCTGTCATTCCGCTACACTGGTCCGCTGCGAGGGAGCTCCGCTACGGCGACAGCCACCTGCACCTGTATCGGCCGCTCGAACGGCCGCGGGATCGGCCAGAGCCGCTGGGATGACCGGCGGAAGACCGGGAGGAACGGATGGGCCTGACCGCCCTGTGTCCGGGGACGTTCGACCCGGTGACCAACGGTCATCTCGACATCATCGGGCGCACGGGCACCACGTTCGACCGAGTCGTGGTGGCCGTCTTGGAGAACCCAGCCAAGGAGCCGCTCTTCGAGCTGGAGGAACGGGTCGCCATGCTCGAGGAGGTGTGCGCGGACCTGCCGAACGTGCGCGTGGCCTCGTTCCGCGGCTTGTTGGTGGAATACGCGAAGGCCCAGGGACCTTCCGTGATCGTGAAGGGCCTGCGGGCCGTGACGGACTACGAGTTCGAGATCCAGATGGCGCAGATGAACCACCGCCTCGGCGGTGTGGAGACGATGTTCATGTCCACGAACCCCAACTGGTCCTTCCTGTCCTCGTCCCTAGTCAAGGAGGTGGCCCGCTTCGGCGGCGACGTTGGGGGCCTGGTGCCGGGTCCGGTGCGAGCGCGTCTGGCGCACCGGATGAAGGAGCGAGTCTGATGGATCTCGCCGGACGTCTTCAGCAGCTCGAGGACATGGTGCAGGACGCGAAGTCCATGCCGCTGTCGTCCTCGGTCCTGGTGAACAAGGACGAGGTCCTGGACATGCTGAACGCCATGCAGGAGGACCTCCCCGACGAGATCAAGCAGGCGCGATGGATCGTGAAGGATCGCGAGGAGCTCCTCGCCAAGGCACGCGCGGAAGGGGACCGGCTGATCGAGCAGGCGCGCGAAGAGCAGCTGCGCGCGGCGCGCAAGGAGGCGGTGGTGATGCGGGCCAACGAGGAGGCCGAGCGCATCCTCGCCGAGGCCGACGACAAGGCTCGCGTCATGGTCGAAGAGGCGGAGGACTACGTCGACGCGAAGCTCGCCCAGTTCGAGATCGCGCTCCGCAAGATCCTCGAGGAGTCGCAGGTCACCACGAAGGCGCTCGCGCGCACCCTGGAACAGGTCGAGCTGGGTCGGGAGAAGCTCCGGGCGCCGGCCACGGCAGCCGAGCAGGAGTTCGCACCGGATCGAGGCGAGCGTCGTCGCGAGACCGAGTTCTTCGACGAGGAAGCGGAATGACCCTCGAGAGCATCGATGTGCGTGCGCTGATGGGGGTCCCCGGGGCCTCCAAGGCGGTGGTGCTCGAAGGCGCCCTCGAGGGGCTTGGGACCGAGGTCGCGGCCGTGCCCGATGACGCTCCCGTGCACGCCGAGCTCCTGCTGGAGTCGATCGTCGAAGGCATCGTCGTCTCGGGCCGGATCACGGGAGTGTTCCACCTGCGATGCGCACGGTGCTTGAAGGAATCCGATGAGCCCTTCGAGCTCGGATTGACGGAGCTGTTCGTCACGGCGCCCGACGAGGATGCTGAGGACTACCCCTTGGATCCGGAGGGGTTCATCGAGCCCGAGCAGATGCTGCGTGACGCGGTGGGGGTGGAGCTGCCGTTCTCACCCCTGCACGCACCCGACTGCCGAGGCCTGTGCCCGGTGTGCGGCGGCGATCGCAACCTCGGCGAATGCCCCGGTGATCACCGCAGCGCCGATCCGCGCTGGGCCGAACTCGAGACACTGCTCGAACAGATGGAGAACTAGCGAGACCGAGGAACCCACGAAAGGAAGCAACGATGGCCGTCCCGAAGAAGAAGCAGAGCAAGTCGCGCGGCGACCGCCGAGCGGCGAACTGGAAGGCGAAGGCGCCCACCTACAGCGAGTGTCCGCAGTGTCGGCAGGCGAAGCTGCCGCACGTGGTCTGCGGCAACTGCGGCTATTACGCCGGCCGCCAAGCCATCGAGGTCGAGTAGCCGCGTGACGGCCGTTCCCGCCGACGTGCCGACCGAAGCGCTGGACCGGGCACTCGGGCTCTCCTTCCACGATGCGGCCCTTCGCGAGGCCGCCTTGACCCATCGGTCGTTCGCGTTCGAGCGCGGTCTGCGGGTCAACAACGAACGCCTGGAGTTCCTGGGGGACTCCGTGCTCGGTCTCGTCGTCACCGACATGGCCTACCGCGCCTATCCCGATCACCCGGAGGGCTCGCTCGCGAAGCTGCGCGCCGCCATCGTGAACATGAGCGCCCTGGCCGAGGTGGCCCGCGGGCTCGACCTCGGATCCATGGTGCTGCTCGGCAAGGGTGAGGAGCAAAGCGGAGGCCGCGACAAGTCGTCCATCCTCGCGGATGCGCTCGAAGCGGTCTTCGGCGCCCTCTACCTCGATCTGGGGCTGGAGGCGGCGGCGGCGCTCATCGAACGCCTCTTCAGGCCGCGCATGGAGGCCTACGTGCGCGGGGAGGGCGACCGCGACTACAAGACGATCCTGCAGGAACTCGCCTCGGCGGAGTTGCGCTCGATGCCGGACTACCGGATCGAGGAGCGTGGCCCCGATCACGAGAAGGAATTCACGGCGACCGTGCTCCTGGGCGGCGAGCCCATGGGCCATGGGACTGGCCGCTCGAAGAAGGAAGCCGAGCAGCGAGCGGCGCGCGAGGCGCACGGGCGCCTGTCCGTGCGCCTCGGCGACGGCGAGGCCTGAGGGAGGGGTAGGAGACGTGGAGCTTCCCGAAGTCGAGGTGATGCGGCGAGATCTCGAGAAGGACGTCGTGGGGCGACGGATCAGAGAAGCCGAGGTCAAGAGCACCAAGAACGCCATGCGGGTGATCCGCCGACACAAGACGAGGAAGGACTTCACGTCGCGCTTGGTGTCTCGCAAGGTCGCCAAGGTCGAGCGCCGCGGGAAGTACCTCATGATGCCGCTGGACTCGGGGGAGATCCTCGTGGCGCACTTCGGCATGAGCGGCCGCTTCCAGCGCGGCACCGGCCGCGTGGCGCTCGCGCCGCACACCCACATCGTCATGACGTTCCAGCAAGGCGGGGACCTGCGGTTCGTCGATCCGCGCACGTTCGGCGAGCTCTTCATCACGAACGCGGACGATGTGGGCAAGATCAAGGAGCTGCAGCACCTCGCCATCGACCCGCTGGATCAGGTGTTCACCTGGCCGACGTTCCAATACCTCCTGGCGCAGCGGGCGAGCAAGATGAAGCCGCTCATGATGGATCAGAAGTTCATCTCCGGGCTGGGCAACATCTACTCCGACGAGGTCCTCTTCCACGCGGGGCTGCGCTTCGACCGCATGAGCGACACGTTGTCCTCCCAAGAGGTGCGACGCCTCTACCGCGCGATCCAGGAGATCCTGCAGGAGGCCATCAAGCAGCGGGGGACGACGCTCGAGGACGAGGCCTACGTCGACCTGTTCGGACAGCCCGGCGAATACCAGGACGAGCTGAAGGTCTACGGACGCCTCGGCCTGCCCTGCCGCCGCTGCCGCACGCCCATCCAAAGCGTGAAGCTCTCGCAGCGCACGTCCTACTACTGCCCGCAGTGTCAGAGCTAGGGACTTGTCGGAACGCCCGACCCGTGCCAGATCTGATGGGCCATGCCGACCTGGGGAGGATGCCATGACGACGCCGGACCAAAACGCCGCGAGCGCTCGGGAACTGATCCAGCGCGTGTTGAACGAGGGAGACATCTCCCACGCCGAGAAGGTGCTCACCGAGGACTACGCCGAGGGCTCACCGATGCCGGGAACGAGCGGTGACAAGGCCGGGGCGATCGCGATGTACACCATGATGCGCGAGCAGGCCCCCGACATGCAGATCGAGATCGGAGACGTCATCGCGGCGGGGGACAAGGTCGCGGTCCGCAGCACGTTGCGTGCCACCGACACCAACGGATTCATGCGGGAATGGCCCCCACGCGCAAGCCGTATGCCGTCGAGGCCATCGACGTGTTCACGTTCGACGACGCGGGGATGAACTCGGCGCACTACGGCGTGTACGACATGATGGGTGCCATGGCGCAGCTCGGGCTCATGCCGATGCCGGGCGAGTAGCTCACACGAGCTCGGCGCCGGCGTCGCGCATCCGGGCGATCGCCCGCTCGCCGTCTCCCGGCTCGAGCTCCACAGCGCGGATGCCCGCGCGCAGCACGCGGACGGGGTAACCCAGCATGCGGGCATCCATAACGGTCTCCACCACGCAGTAGTCGGTGGCGAGGCCGCACACCACGAGCCGTTCGACGCTGTCCGCCGTGAGCATCTCGTGCAGCACCGTGTCCTCGCGCTCGCCGCTCAGGGGATCGCGCACGCTGAAACCGGAGTAGCCGTCCCTGCCGTCCGCCCCCTTGCGCAGGCACTCACCGCTCGGCGCGTCGAGCCCCGGATGCAGGGCCGCTCCCCAGGTGTCCCTCACGCAGTGGACCGGCCAGATCCCGCCTGCGGTGCGGAAGTGCGGGGTCACGGCCGGGTGCCAGTCCTGGGTGTAGACGACCCGGGCGCTCGCCAGGCGCGCCCGCCGAACGGCGGTGTCGACCACGGGGACGATGTCCTCGCCGCCCGCCACGTAGAGGCTGCCCGCAGGATCGGCGAAGTCGTTCTGGACGTCCACCACGACCAATGCCGTGCGCTCGTCGTAGGTCATCGCGGGGGTCCTCATGCTCGGTAGGCCTGCGCAGCCAGCCTATCGAGGTCTGCGGGAGACTGGGCACGTGCGACGCGTGCGCGTGAGGATCGGCGGGCGGGTGCAGGGCGTCTTCTTCCGTGCCACTTGCGCAGAGCGCGCCCGGACGCTCGGTACCGCGGGCTGGGTGCGCAACGCCGCCGTCGGGCAGGTCGAGGCCGAGTTCGAGGGGGAAGGAACGGACGTCGCGGCCATGCTCGAGTGGTGCCGACACGGCCCGCCGGGCGCACGCGTGGATGGCCTCGAGGTCCTCGAGCTCCCGCCGGAAGGTGCGACCGGCTTCCGCGTCATCCGCTGAGCGCGTCCGACCCCATCGGCAGAACCATCGGCCGCCTGCTACGCCGTGAATCACAAGCCTGTTAGCATCCGCCCGATGTTCCTCCGCTCGATCACCATCCGCGGGTTCAAGTCCTTCGCGGACAAGGCCGTCCTCGAGTTTCAACCGGGTGTCTCCGTCATCGTGGGCCCCAACGGCTCGGGCAAGTCCAACCTCGTGGATGCCATCAGCTGGGTGCTGGGCGAACAGGGGGCCCGTGCGCTCCGCGGCGGCCACATGGCTGACGTCATCTTCGCCGGCACGCCCAGCCGGCCCGCCCTCGGCATGGCCGAGGTCAAACTCGTCATCGACAACGGCGCGGCGAAGATCCCCGTGCCGCTGAGCGAGATCGAGGTCTCGAGGACGATCTTTCGCAGCGGCGAGTCCGAATACCGGATCGGCGGTCAGATCGTGCGCCTCCTTGACGTGCAGGAGCTGCTCTCGGAGAGCGGTATCGGCCGCGGCCTGCACACCGTCGTCGGCCAGGGACAGCTCGAAGAGGTCCTGTCGGCCAAGCCGGAGGATCGCCGCGCGTACATCGAGGAGGCCGCCGGGATCGCGAAGCATCGGCGTCGCAAAGAGCGCGCCGAGCGAAGGCTGGCAGGCCTGGACCAAGACCTCCTGCGCCTGGCCGACGTGCACGCCGAGCTCCGCCGCCAGCTGAAGCCGCTGCAGCAGCAGGCTGAGACGGCGAAGAAGCACGAGACCCTCACCGGCGAGGCGGACACCCTCTCGCGCAAGCTCGTCGCCGCGCGGCTCCGCGCGTTACGCCGCGAGCAGGAGCGCCGTCGATCGGGATGGGACGACGGCCTCGAGCGCCGCAGGGCCGCACGCGAGCGGCTGGACGGTCTCGACTCCGGGGTGCTCGCGGCGGCCGATGCGCGGGCCGCCGCCTCCATCGCGCTCGCCGACGCCGAGCAGGCGTTCCGGCTGACGCAGACGCGGCGCTCGCATGCACAGGACGCGTTCCGGGCGGCCGTCGACCGCGAGGCCGAGGCCCGCGCGGACCTCGCCGCCCAGGCCGAACGGGCGGTCCGTCTGGATGCGGTCGATGAAGAGCTCGTGCGCGTGCAAGCACAGCTCGCCGAGGCCATCGCGGACCTGGAGGTCAAGGAGGCGGAGCTTGCCCTTGCCGAACGGGCCTTCGGCGAGGCGGAGGATGAGCGCCGAAGGATCGAGGAGGCGCGCCGCAGGATCGGCGAGGACGCAGCCGGCCGACGCGCCGAGGTCGAGGCGCTCGAACGGTCGCTCGTGGCGACCGAGCGCGAGCGCGATCGCCTGGATGCCGCGCGCTCGGCGGTGGGCGAGCGGATCGCGGAGGCGGAGGCCGAACGCGCGGGGCTGGCCGCGGAGATCGAGACCTTCGACGATCAATCGGCGCCCATGAGCGAGAAGCGCACGCAGCTCGACGTCGAGCGTCGCTCGTTGATCGACAAGATCGAGGAGTTGGAGGAGATCCGCCGCCGCCACGAGAACCGTCGCGATCTCTTGGAGGCGCGTCGCCGCGACATCGAGGAGACGGCGGGATCGCGCTTCCTTAGCGAGCACACGGGTCGCGCCGTGGGGCTGCTGAAGGACCTCGTGAAGGTTGAGCCGGGCCTCGAGCGGGCGCTCGTGGCGGCGCTCGGTCCGCTCGCGGACGCGGTCGTCTACGACGACGGCGATCGAGCCCTCGCCGATGCATCCAGTGGCGACGGGGCCATCCTGGCGATCGCGGCGGGCGGCCCCGTCCCGATGGGCCTGCGCGGGGAACGGGGCCTGCTGACCGCGGCGATCGCGGAACCGGCGGCTCGCGGCATCGTCAGCACCGTCCTTCGCGACGTCTACCTCGCCGACGACATCGCGGAGGCCGCGCACAAGCAGCGAGAGCATCCCGCGGCATCCTTCGTCACCGCCGCAGGCGTGCTGGTGGGACCCGCTGTCATCCATACGGCCAAGGAAGTCGATGCTCGCGCACGAGAGATCCGCGCCGAGCTCCAGGTGGTGGCCCACGATCTTTCGGCCACCATGGGCGCGCTGCTTCCCCGCCGGGGCCGTCTGGCCGAGATCGCGGGGGAGGTGGACTTCCTGCGCGACCAGATCGAAGCCGTCGACGCCGAGATCACCGCCACCGCCGAACGCATGGGCGTCCTCGAGCGCGAGCTCGCGGGTCTGCGCACCGAGGAGGCGCTGCACCGCCAGCGCGCCGCGGCGCTCGAAGAGACCTTCGCGGTCGCGCGCGCGCGGCTGGCGAGCTTGGGTCCGGTGAGCGCCGAGCCGATGCCCGACCTGCCGCCCTCGCCCCAGCAGCCGGTTCCCCAACGGGTGAGCGTGGAGACGCTGCGGCGCGATCGCGCCGCTCACGATGCCCGGCTCGTCCAGCTTCGCCTCGAACGTGACGAGCTCGCCGCGCATGATCCCGTCCGGCTGCGAGTTGGGCTCGGGGCCGCGGAGGGAGCCCGCGTGGCCGCCGAGGCCGAGCTCGCGGGCCTCGACGGCGTCGCCTCGGCCGCCGAGGCCGAGCGGGTCGCCGCTGCCGAGGCCGAACGTTCCGCGGCCGACGCCGAGGCCGCCGTGAACAAGGAATGGCGGGAGGCTTCCACGGAGCTCGATCGCCTTCGTGGGACCTACGAAGAAGACGATCGGAGCCGTGCCGAGATCGAGCGACGCATCGGCGAGGCGGAGCGGCTGATCCGTGAGGGATATGGCGGGGAGCCCGAAGAGCTGCTGAGCGCGCTCGCGGACGACGACACCGTCGAGAACCTGGGCAAACGCGCCGAGCTCGTCCAGCGTCGGCTCGGACTCCTGGGCCGCGTGAACCTCCTGGCCACGGGCGAGTTCGAGGCCCTCCAGGAGCGGCACGACTTCATGGCTCGAGAGCTGGAGGACGTTCGCAAGGCCCGTCGCGACCTCCTCGAGGTCATCGCCAGGGTCGATCGGGAAATCACGGAGACCTTCGCCGCTGCCTACGACGACGTCGCGATCCAGTTCGAGCGGCTGGTGGCGGAACTGTTCCCCGGCGGAGAAGGTCGCCTGGTCCTCACGGACCCGGCTCGTCCGCTGACGAGCGGGATCGAGATCGAGGCCAGCCCGGGCCGCAAGCGGGTGAAGCGCATCAGCCTGCTCTCGGGGGGTGAGCGCTCGCTGACGGCCCTGGCGTTCCTGTTCGCGATCTTCACGGCCCGCCCGTCGCCGTTCTACCTCATGGATGAGGTCGAGCCCGCCCTCGACGACGTGAACCTCCACCGGTTCCTGCGTTTGGTGGAGGGCTTCGCGTCCGACGCCCAGGTCCTCATCGTGACCCACCAGAAGCGGACGATGGAGATCGCCGGGATGATGTACGGCGTGTCCCTGAACAAGGACGGCACCACCAAGGTCGTGTGCCAGCGATCGGAGCGTTCGCACCGCGACGCCGAGGCGTCGGCCCGCGAGGACGCGGTCCACGAGCGGTTCGAGGGCGACCATGGGACCCGGACCCCCGTCGCGCTCGACGTGCCACAGGGCGAACCGGTCGGCTAGCCTCCTCGCATGGCCTGGTACATCTTCATCTTCGGGATCCTCGCGGTGGTGCTCGTGTTCGCCGGGTTCACGACCTTCGCTCGGCGCCGGCGAGAGCTCGGCACCATGGAGCGGGACATGCACACCGGGACGGGGCACACCCGGGAGCAGGCCCCCGCGCACCCAGCGGCCCAGCGGCACGAGCCCGGCCTGAAGGAGCCCGCCCCCTCTGGGGGCGTCTTCCGCAGGGATGGGCTGGGCGCCAAGGTCAAGCAGCTCTTCCACGGTGGCGTCGGCGATCAGACGTGGACGGAACTGGAGGACCTGCTCCTCAAGGCGGATCTCGGACCCAAGGCGTCCGCGGATCTCGTCGGGCGCGTCAAGGCCGAGTACCGGCACGGCGCCAACCCCGAACAGCTCGTGCACGACGAGGTCCTCGCCGTGCTCGGCCCCGACGAGCCGCTGCGGTTGGGCCCGGGGCTGAACGTCGTGCTCGTCGTGGGCGTCAACGGCGCCGGCAAGACCACCACGATCGGCAAGCTCGCGGCGCGCCTTACCCACGAGGGTAAGGCCGTCAGCCTCGCGGCGTCCGACACGTACCGAGCCGCGGCCAACGAGCAACTGGGCGTCTGGGCCCAACGCGCGGGTGCCCATCTGGTGTCGCAGGAGCGGGGCGCGGATCCGGGCGCCGTGGCGTTCGATGCCGTGAAGGCCGCTCACGCGCGGCACTCCGATGTCCTGCTCGTCGACACGGCCGGCCGGCTTCACACCAAGCAGCCGCTGATGGACGAGCTCGCCAAGGTCAAGCGAACCATCGAGAAGGCGGGGTCGCAGGTGGGGGAGTCGCTCTTGGTGCTCGACGCGCAGACGGGTCAGAACGGCATCGCCCAGGCGCGCGCCTTCACCGAGGCCGTCGACGTCACCGGTGTCGTGCTCACCAAGACCGACGGCTCCGGTAAGGGCGGCGTGGTGCTCGCCGTGCGCGAGGAACTGGGCGTACCGATCCGGTTCGTGGGCGTCGGCGAAGGGCCCGGCGACCTCCGTCCCTTCGAGGCCGCCGCCTTCGCCGATCGGCTGCTTTCGGGGTAGCCACGTGGACGGGGCCCGGATCCTGATCGTCGAGGATCACCCCACCATGCGCGAGGCGATGCGGCTCGTCCTCGAGGGCGAGGGCTTCGCGATCGTCGAGGCCGCCGACGGCGCGCGCGCGCTGGCCTTGATCGATGAGGAGCCCCCCGACCTCGTCTTCCTCGACATGAACATCCCGGGTTCCAGCGGTACGGAGTTGCTGAGCGTCATCAAGGGGAGCCCGCTCACGTCGGAGGTTCGCGTGATCATCGTGACGGCCGACGGCGAAGAGGGGCGCGAGCGGGCGATGTCGCTCGGCGCCGACGCGTACTTCACGAAGCCGTTCAGCCCCACGACGCTGCTGCAGACGGTCGAGCGGGTGCTCAACCCGCCCGGCGGGGGAGCGTGACGCGGAACAGTGAGCCCGCCCCGGGCGTGGAGGCGAGGTCGACCCGGCCGCCCATGGCCTCCGCCAAACGTCGCGTGATCCCCAGGCCCAGACCGGCGCCGTCGTCCCCGGTCCGAGTGCTGCCTCGGTAGAACGGTTCGAAGATCCGCTCGACGTCCGCAGCGTCGATCCCGGGCCCCTGGTCGATCACGTCGAAGACGATGGATGCACCGTCGCCGCCAACCGCGAGCGTCACGCGACGGTCAGGCGGCGAGTACTTCAATGCGTTCTCCATGAGGTTCGTCAGCACCTGACGCAGGCGCTCCGCGTCCGCCTCGATGGCGGGGGGAACTTCCGTGGTGATGCGGATCTCCACCCGCCGTCGTTGATCGCCGAGCCCGCCCACGACGTCCTGCAGGAACGGAACCACCAACATCGACTCGGGGTCGATGGGCAGGGTCCCGGCCTCCAGCCGCGACATGGCAAGCAGGTCGTCCACCATGTGCACGAGCCGGTCGGTCTGCTTGCCGATCACGCCCAGGAATTCGGTGATCTCCGCATCCGTCAGGTCCCCGCGGCGCCTCAGCAGCGTGTCGGTGAATCCACGGATCGCGGCGAGTGGGGTGCGCATCTCGTGACTGGTGACGGCCACGAGATCGATGTCGGACAACTGGTCGTACACGGATCAGGCTCCCTCGCTCTCCCGCTAGAATCCTACGTCCAGCCCCGCCCCTGCCGGGAGGAATGTTTTCCGATGTTCGACACCCTCACCGACCGCCTCGACGCGACCTTCAAGAAGCTCCGTTCCCGCGGGAAGTTGCATCCCAAGCAGGTGGACAACGCCCTGGGGGACATGCGCACCGCCCTGTTGGATGCGGATGTGAGCGTCGGCGTCGCCGACGACTTCCTCGCACGCGTCAAAGCTCGAGCCCTCTCTGAGGAAGTCATGAAGAGCCTCACTCCCGGTCAACAGATCGTGAAGGTGGTGAACGAGGAGCTCACCATCACGATGGGAGGGGAGCATACGCCCTTCGAACTCGGGAACGGAAGGCCCGTCGTCATCATGATGGCCGGCGTCCAGGGCTCGGGGAAGACCACGGCCTGTGCGAAGCTCGCCCACTATCTGAAGGCCAAAGGGAAGCGCCCGCTGCTGGTGGCCGCCGACCTGGAGCGCCCCGCCGCGGTCGATCAGCTGCGCACCCTCGGACGAGAGATCGGTGTTCCCGTTTGGTCGGAGGGCAAGGACCCGGTCAAGCTCGCCAAGCGATCGCTCGGCGAGGCAGCGCAGCAGGGGGCCGATGTCGTGATCGTGGACACGGCCGGCCGCCTGCATGTGGACGCCGAGATGATGAGGCAGGCGCGTCGGATCAAGGACGTCACCAAGCCTCACCACGTCCTGATGGCCTGCGACGCCATGACGGGTCAAGACGCCGTCAACCAGGCCCGCGCGTTCATGGCGGAGGTCGATACCACGGGGTTCGTCCTCACCAAGCTCGACGGCGACGCCCGCGGCGGCGCCGCCCTGTCCATCACGTCGGTGACCGGCCGACCCGTGTACTTCGTGGGGACGGGCGAGAAGCCCACCGACCTCGAACCGTTCTACCCAGATCGGATGGCGGGACGGATCCTGGGGATGGGCGACGTGCTCACCCTGATCGACAAGGCCGCCGACCAGATGGATCAGGAGACGGCGCGGGCCGCCGCTGAGCGCATGATGAAGGACGAGTTCACGTTCGACGACTTCCTCACACAGCTGCGGGAGATGCGCAAGCTCGGGCCGATCGAGGATCTGCTGAAGATGCTGCCCGGCGTGCCCGGCGGCCGCAACGCCATCAAGGAGATGGCCGGCGCTGTCGATGAGGGCGAGCTCGGACGGGCCGAGGCCATGATCCTCAGCATGACGGCGGACGAGCGGAGGAATCCCGGTATCATCTCCGGGTCGCGCCGCCTCCGGATCGCCAACGGGTCCGGCGTCACCACGAGCGATGTCAACGGGCTGCTCAAGGATTTCGAGGGTGCCCGCAAGATGATGCGCGGGATGATGGGCGGCAAGCGGGTTCCGGGGATGATGAAGATGCCCTCGACCAAGCTTCCGAAGCGATAGAGGACGAAGAGAAGGAACGACGTATGTCAACGAGGATCCGCCTGCGCCGGATGGGTGCGAACAAGCGCCCCTTCTACCGCGTGGTCGTGGCCGATCAGCGGAGCCCGCGCGACGGGCGCTTCATCGAGAACATCGGCAAGTACCATCCGCTCGAGGACCCCAGCCTCATCGAGATCGACCAGGACCGAGCGTTGCACTGGCTGCGCGTGGGGGCGCAGCCTTCGAGCCAGGTGCGCAACCTCATGGTGAAGGTCGGGATCTGGGACGCTTTCGTGGCCGAGCGGCCGTCGGCCGCCAAGCTCGTGCCGGACAAGGGCGAGAGGCTGGAGCGACCCAAGTTGTCGAAGAAGGCGGCCGCCAAGGCGGTCGCCTCAGCCGAGGAGCCCGAGGCACCCACCGAGGCACCCACCGAGGCGCCGGCCGCACCCACCGAGGCGCTCGCAGAGCCGGCCCCGGAACCCGCCGAAGAACCCGCCGAAGAACCCGCCGAAGAACCCGCGGCGCCCAACGGGGACGAGGCCTGATCGAAGTGAAGGAGCTCGTCGAGTTCCTCGTCGGCGAGTTGGTCTCCGATCCCGACGCGGTCCGGGTGAGCGAGTCCGAGGACGACCGCGGATTCCGCTATCAGGTCGAAGTCGCACCCGGCGACATGGGCAAGGTGATCGGCAGGGGCGGTCGCACGGCCAAGGCGATCCGCACGGTCGTGCGCGCGTCGGCTGCGCGCATGGATGCGGGGGCAATCGTCGACTTCGTGGACTGAGGGTGGACCAGCCGACTATCGTCGTCGGCCGCATCGCGAAGGCCCACGGGCTCAACGGCGAGCTGGTCGTAGAGGTGCGAACGGACAACCCGGCCAGGCTCGCCACCGGGGCCACCGTCTTCCTCGAGGACGGCGGAACCCTCACGATCGAGCGCGCGCACCGTCACGGTCGCCGGCTTTTGCTGACCTTCGCCGAGGCCAAGGACCGGACCGCGGCAGAGCGGCTGCAGGGAAGACTCTTGCTGATTCCGGAAGCATGGCTGCCGACATTGCCCGACGGCGAGTACTGGCCCTTTCAGCTCGAGGGCAGCGCGGTCGTCACGGAGGCGGGTCGTGACCTCGGCACGCTGGCGGAGGTCGTGGCCAATCCGGCGAACGATCTTTGGGTCGCGCGCACGGACGGCGGCGTGGAGACGTTGGTTCCCGCGCTCCGCGACGTGATCGTCTCGGTGAACGTCCAGGACAAGCGCATCGTGGTGCGGGACGTCCCCGGCCTGACGGTCCCCGAGGGGGGTCCGACCTAGAGGTCGGCGATCTTCGCGAGCCCGGCGACGCGTTCGAGTTCGTATCGGTGTCCCTCGCGGCGGACCAGGCCGCGTCGTTCGAATCCCTTGAGGATGCGTGTGATGTTCTCGCGACTCCCGCCGCACAGGCTCGCCAGGTCGGCCTGCGTCACCTCCGGCGCCAGGACACCGTCGGCCGGTAGGTCCTCGAGATCCGGGGTCACGAGCTGGAGGAGGCGCTTGGCGACCCGGCCCTTCAGGTCGAGGAAGAGCAGGTCTTCCACGAACGCCTCCTGTTCTGAGACCTGGCGGGCCAGCGCCTTGATGACGGCGCGCGCCGCGGTGGGTTCGGTCATGAGGAACTCGACGAAGGTCTCACACGGCGCGACCCAGACCTCGCTGTCGTCGAGCGCCAGGAGGCTGGCACTGCGCGGGAGGTCGCCGAGGGGCCCCAGCTCACCGACGAACTGCGCCCCGGCGACCGAGGCGTGGAAGATGCGGGAGCCGTTGGGGGAGACCGAGCTCACCTCGATCCGTCCATCGACCAGGAAGAACACCTCCGGCGCCGGCTCTCCCTGATGGCAGAGATAGGTCCTGCGCCGGTAGAGACGGATCGTGCCAAGCGCCGAGAGCCGGACGATCGAAGCAGGAGTGAGTTCGCGCAGGAACGCCGAACCCGCCATCGCGGACTGCAGGGGCGTCAAGGTCTTGCGGGTTGCCATCGCGCGCTAGCCTCGCACGCCCCGAGACGCGGGCGCCACTCCAGGACGCGAAACGAGGCCCGGCCTTCGCGGCCCGGCCTCGTCGCGGGAGCGGTAGGTCGTGGTTCAGAACTTCTTCGTCCTCTTCGTCCTCTTCGTCTTCTTCGCCTTCTTGGCCGTGGTCTTCTGGACGCCGGCCGCCTTCTTCTCGGGAGCCTCCTCCGTGGGGGGCTTCGGTGAGATCCGCTTCTCCATCTCGCTACCTCCTGTGTCCCGGCCGGAGATCCCCTCTGGATCTCTCGATGACCATGGCTGCATGCTGGCACACGCTCGGGGGTTGGGGTGTGCCGCCCGTCACCGGACCTACCGTGTCGTTCGTCAGCCGTCCCTTGTGACGCGCGTCACACCGAACGGTGACGCGCGCGAGCCTCAGGCGTCGAGCTCGGGCAGCGGGATCGGGTCGGGCCGAACGGTGCACCGACCGCAATGGATCGCGTCCTCCACCACGAGCGCTTTCGTCTCGCCGGCCCCGCGGAACAGCTCGAGGATGTACGGCTTCTCCAGGGCGTGGTCCTCGCACGTGCCGCGCCCACAGAAGCGACAGCTACCCACGGCGGTCCGGCGGCAGACCCAGCAGTCCACGGTGGCGCTCCCTCCTCGTCCCGAGTCAGTGTTCCATATCGCGGTCGCTGGGGGGCAGGAGCAGCTTGCGTCGGAACGCCCCTGCGATGAGCGACTCGAATCCCTCGCGGGACAAGCGGAACGCCCGCAGGGGGGTGTGGGCCGTCACGGTCGCGTTGCGTGGGGCATCGTCGAGGAGCGAGGTCTCACCGAAGTGATCGCCAGGCCCGAGGGTGGCGATGGTCTCGCCGTCGCGACGGACGTCCGCGCGACCGGAGCGGATCGCGAAGAACGCGTCGGCAGGGCCTCCTTGGCGGATGATGTCCTCGCCGGGGGCGACGGTGATCCAGCTCCCTCGCTCCAGCACCTCGGACAACCCGTCCGAGCTGAGGTGCGCGTAGGCGGACAGTTCGCGGAGCTCGGCCATCGCCTGCAGGGTGAGGCCGAAGTTCGGGGTGTCGATGGCGTCGGCGAGCAGCCGGTCGAAGGTTCCCTTTGCAACCTCGACGAGGTCCACCTCCGAGGTTGCCCGTGCCGTCGCCGTGCGGGGGACGGCCTGGAGCAGACCGAGTTCTCCGAATGAGTCCCCCCGCGTCAACTGGTTCAGGATCCGGGTGTCACCGGTGTCGGGGTGCTCGGTCTCGATGTCGATGGTCCCGGAGCGAACGACGAAGAACGCCGTGGCCCGGTCGCCCTGGCGGAAGATCGGTTGCCCGGGAAGGAACGAACGAAGGCGCACGCGGCCGGCGAGGTCGTTGAGGATCGCCTCGGGGAGGTCCGCGAACGCTGGAAGGGCGGCGATCAGCAGGGCGGCCTCCACCCGCCATCGCGTCTCGCGCTTGAACCGCATCCTCCGGACGATCACCCGGAGCCGCCGACGGAGGCTGCGCGCCAGCGCGACCGCCCCGCGCATCAGCGGCCCCGCGAGGAACAGCACGAGGAGGATCAGCAAGATCCTCGACGGGAGCCCTCCGGCCCACAGGTCCAGGACGAGTCCGCCGAACAGATGCTTCCAGAAGAAGTAGGAGACGAACAGAGAGCCGACCGTGAACACGATCCCGGCGATGCAGTAGAGCGTGAGCCCCCATTCCTGGAGCGACACGCCCTCACGGGCGCGGAGCTTGTGCCAGAGGTCGTGCTGCACGAACTCAAGCGAACGAGGCCGCAGATCCCGCACCCCGACGAGGTCCGAGACGATCCAGTAGCCGTCGAGCTCCAGGAGCGGTATGAGGTTCAAGAAGATGATGAACAGATTGAGCAGGGCGAACCGGTAGAGGAACTCCGCCGCGCCCCACGACGGGAAGAAGAGGATCAACAGCGACGCGATCCCGGACAGGAACAGCTCGGCGGCGGACCCGGCGGCCGACTGGAGGATCCGCATCGGGCGATCCATCATCATCGCGTCGGAGGCGTCCACGTAGAACGTGGGCGAACCGAAATAGATCATGAATCCGGCGCTGCCGATCCTGCGCCCGTCGTGGACCTCCACCAAGGCGTGCCCGAGCTCGTGGGCCGCGGTCAGCATGAGGCTGAGGAGGATCAGAACGATCGATTCGACCGGCGCGGAGCGGGTGTCGAGGGTGAAGCGATGCGACGCGACCGCGTCGGCGAGCGCGACCAGACCTGTCGCGGCAACCACACCCGCGGCGATGGCTACCGGCGTGTTGAAGAAGACCTTGAACCCGCCGCGATACAGACGCGTGACGAGTCCGTCGATGCCCGACCATTCGATCTGCAGCGTCCTCACGAAGGTCCGGATGCGCCCGAGTGCGGCGCGCGAGGGGTCGAGGCCGCGACGGAGCGCGGCATCCACGTTGGGCGGACGCGGGTCGAGGAACCGCCCCTCCCGCAACGAGGCGATGAGTTCCACCACCGCGCCGGGGTCCAGACCCCCGGCCTCGCCGAAGCGCTCCACCACGATGTCGGACACCGTTCGCGTTCCGTCCATCAACGGCAGGACGTCGAGGGCCCACAGATCGAGCTCGTAGTGGGTATCCCGGTCGGGGTTGGCCACCATCGCATGGTCGTTCCCCCACCGCAGCGGGAAACGCTTCCACTCGGTGCCCGCGGCGATCTTCGGTCGGAACGCGGCCGGGTCGAGGACCTCGCGCAGATCCGCCCACATATCGCGGTGGGGCGTCGGCGTGCTCGCGAGCCTGCCCGTCATGATCGCCCAGGTGTCGCACGGCGCGGGCGGGGTCCTGAGCGCCGCCGGAAGTCCCGGCACGTCCGTCCGCGCCCGTCTCACCGTGTACGCCGCCCTTCCCGCCGTCGCCCGTTGCCCGTTGCAATCAACCTCGGCGGCGCCATGCGCGTCAAGGCGATCGAGCCGATGGCCGCCGACGCGCCGCTGCTAGCCTCGGCCGGTGCGCATCGACGTGTTCACCATCTTCCCGGGGATGCTTCAGGCCCCGCTGCGCGAGAGCCTGTTGGGTCGGGCCCGCGATCAGGGACTGGTGGATGTCCGCGTGCACGACCTGCGGGACTGGGCGGGCGATCCGCACCGTGTCGTGGACGACGCGTCCTTCGGGGGCGGCCCCGGGATGGTCATGAAACCGGAGCCGGTGTTCGCGGCCGTGGAGTCCTTGGATCCGGATCGAGGCCGGGTGCTCCTGCTCTCGCCGGCCGGCCGACGCCTCGATCAGGCGTTCGTTCGAGCGGTAAGCGCCGAGCCGCATCTCACGCTGATCTGCGGGCGGTACGAGGGCGTCGACGAGCGGGTCGTCGAGGGCCTCCCCGCCGAGGAGCTCTCGATCGGCGACTACGTGCTCGCGGGAGGCGAGCTGGGAGCCCTCGTGGTGATCGAAGCCGTCACGCGACTCCTGCCCGGGGTGATCGGCAGGCCCGAGAGCCACGAACAGGATTCCTTCGGCGATCCCCACCTCCTGGACCATCCCCACTACACGCGTCCGAGCGCCTTCCGCGACCTGGAGGTCCCCGAGGTGCTGCGTTCCGGCAACCACGCGGACATCGAGCGGTGGCGACGCCGGGCCGCGTTGGCCAAGACATTGCGCAACCGCCCCGACCTGGCCGAGGATGCCCAGATCGACGGACGGCTGCGGGGCCCGAGGGGGGGCTAGGACGGCCGAGGGCCGAGGATGCCGCTGGTACACTCATCGACCGTTGCCATGAATACCACCGACATCATCGAGCAGCCGTACCTGCGCACCGACATCCCCGCCTTTCGCCCCGGTGACACCGTCAAGGTGCACGTCCGCGTGGTCGAGGGCAGCCGGGAGCGTGTTCAGGTGTTCCAGGGTGTCGTGATCCGCCGCCAGAACGGAGGCCTACGCGAGACCTTCACGGTGCGCAAGATCTCCTTCGGCGTCGGCGTGGAGCGGACGATCCCCGTGCACTCCCCCTCGATCGCCAAGATCGAGATCGTCTCGCGCGGAGCGGTGCGCCGGGCCAAGCTCTACTACCTCCGCGACCTGCGGGGCAAGAAGGCGCGCATCAAGGAGCGCCGGCTCGACGAGGCGAAGCTCGCGGCGCTCGAGGCCGTCAAAACCGAGGCGCCAGTCGAGGTGGCCGAGGCATCGAGCGATGCCGAGGAAGGCGCGGCCCTCGGTGCCGAGGACGCCCCCGCCGATGAGGCGGAGGAGCCGGTCGAGGCCTAGTCGGTGGCCCAGCGGCCGCCCGAGGCGGCGCCGTCTGCCGATCCAGAACCCGACGGATCTGGGATCGCAGAATCAGAACCACGTCGCGACCGCACCGCCTGGCGATCGTTCCCCGTCCTCGCGGTCTCGGCCCTGCTGCTGGCCGTCTTCGTAAAATCCTTCTTGATCCAGGCGTTCTTCATCCCCTCGCAGTCCATGGAGCCGACGCTCCTGCCGGGAGACCGCATCCTGGTGTGCCGCGTCTGCCTGCATGTGCAAGATATCCACCGTGGCGACGTCCTGGTCTTCTCGGACCCACACCCCGCCGCGGGCGGCGGACGCGCCGTGATCGCGTCGGTGTTCCACTGGCTCGGCGAGGGCCTCGGGGTAGCCCAACCATCGAACCCCGACTTCATCAAGCGTGTCGGCGCCCTGCCGGGGCAGACGTGGGAGATCCGCCGCGGCGACCTCTACGTGGACGGTGAGCTGATCGATCGGCCGTTCCTGGACCCCCGCCGGGATACGCGATCGTTCGGGCCACAGACGGTTCCCGCTGGCAAGCTGCTGATGCTGGGTGACAACCCGCTGGAGTCGGGGGACTCCCGGCTCGCGCCCGCGGAGGGAGGACTGGGCTATGTGGGGATGGACGACGTGATCGGCAAAGCGTTCGCGATCGTGTGGCCGCCGGCGAGGATCGGACGCATCCGGTGAGCCCAAACCTCGACCGCTACGAACGCACCCTGCGTACTCAGGGGTTCGCGCGCGTCGCCGGCGCAGACGAGGCGGGTCGCGGCGCCCTCGCCGGCCCCCTGGTGGCCGCCGCGGTGGTGTTACCCGAGGCCTTCGATCTGGACGGCATCCGGGATTCCAAGTTGCTCTCGGCCTCTCAGCGATCGAGTGCCTACGCACGCATCATGGCCGGTGCGCAGGTGGCCGTGGTTCGGGTAGGCCCCCGCGAGATCGATCGCCGAGGCCTGCACCGCTGCAACCTGGCCCTCCTGCGCAAGGCGCCCTGTGCTCTCGATCCGGTCCCCGACTACGTGCTCACCGACGGGTTCGCCCCCTCGCGGATGCCCTACCCCACCCTCTCGGTCAAGAAGGGCGACCTCGTGTGCGCATGCATCGCCGCGGCCTCCATCCTCGCGAAGGTGACGCGGGACCGGGTCATGGACAAGATGCACCGACGGTTCCCGGCGTTCGGGTTCGACCACAACCGGGGCTACGCCACGTCGGACCACCTCGAGGCGCTCGAGCGCCTCGGGCCGACGCCGATCCATCGCCTGTCGTTCGCGAACGTCGGCCAGCCGGCGCTGCCGGGGTTCGAACGGACCGCTCGTTCCCCGGCGCCCGCGCTCGAGGACGCCCGCGACGCATCGTGAGAAGCTGGGGCGATGACGGGCGACGACGACATCGAGCGCTTCGAAGAGGAGCGTGAACTCGAGCTCTACCGCGAATATCGCGACGTCCTGCCCATGTTCGCGTTCGTGATCGAGACGGAACGTCGGTTCTACCTCGCCAACCATGTGGATGTGACGCACATGGAGGGCGGGTGGGTTCGCGTCGAACTCAACGACGCCTGGGTCTGGGACATGTTCCGTCCCGCGCGCTTCGTGACGAATGTCCGGGTGATGACCCAGCGCGACGTGAACGTGGAAGAGCTCGCGCGCCGCGACGAACCCACGACGATCCCGGACACCCCTTCCTCGGCCTGACGTGTCGGTGTCGCGCCGTAAGGTCGCGGCATGGCCGACGCTGCTCAGGCGATCGGAGCCGCAGGCGAAGACGCGGCGCTCGATGTGTACCGAACCCGCGGCTACCGACTCGTGGCTCGGAATTGGCGCTGCCGCTTGGGCGAGCTCGACCTGCTCGTGGCCCGGGGGTCCATGCTCGTGGTCTGCGAGGTCAAGACGCGCCGCGGCGATCGCTTCGGGAGCGGATGGGAGGCGGTCACCGCCCGCAAACAGGCGAAGGTCCGGGCCGTGGCCCTGGCGTTCCTGCAGACCTCCGGCGCGCGACCCCGGACCGTGCGGTTCGACGTCGCGAGCGTCGCGATGCGGCCATGGTCGTCGGGCCGGCGCTCAGTCGAGGTTGAGATCTTCGAGGACGCCTTCTGAGAGCCGCCGCAGCGACGACAGCAGCCCCTCGACATCGGCCTCGCCGCTCAGGTAGTTCATCACCCCCGCGCGCAGGTAGGTCCGCCCGCGCAACAGCGTGGTGCTCACCCACGCTTCCCCGCTCACCTCCAGTGCCCGCTGCAGGCGGGTTTGGAACGCGTCCACGACGTCGTCGGGGAGTCCGTCGAGCGCGGGGGGAACGTAGCGGAAGCAGACAACGCTCAGCTCGGGTGTGGCCGGGACGGGCTCGAAGTCCTCGGCCTCGGCCAGGCGCGCCGCGAGGAACGCGGCGAGATCGTCGTTGGCCTCGACGAGCCTGCCCAGCCCGCGCGTGCCGAGCTGCTTCCAGCTCATCCACAGCTTCAGGCCGCGGAACCGACGGGTCCCCTCCATCGAGTACTCGAACCAATGCAGCGGCTCGTCCTCAGGGCGGTTCGAACGGTAGTACTCGGGGGTGCGTCGGAACGTCGTGCGCAGATCCTCGCGTCGGCGCACGACCAACGCGCCCACGTCGTAGGCCTGGAAGAACCACTTGTGGGGATCCACGGTGAGGCTGTCGGCGCGCTCCAGGCCCGGGACTCGGTGAGCGTCGCGTGCGCTCAGGCGCGCGGCACCCCCGTAGGCGGCGTCGACGTGGAGCCACAGGCTCTCGCGCTCGGCGACGTCGGCGAGCGCGGGAACGTCGTCTACCGAGCCCGTGTTCGTGGACCCGGCCACGGCTGCGATCGCGAGCGGCGTCAGGCCGCCCGCCCGGTCCTCGCGCACGGCCTCCTCGACGGGCGCTGCCGCGAGTCGGAAGCGATCGTCCGCGTCGAGCACGCGCAGGGTCTCGGAGGGGAACCCGAGCATGTCCAAGGCCCTCCCGATCGAGAAGTGGGCCTGGTCGCTGACGTAGACCCGTACGTCGTTGAGGTCGCTGCCGCGCGGCGGGTGGTCGAGCCCGCGGAGCTTCGAAAGCCAGACGTCGCGCGCCACGGTGAGGGCCATCAGGTTGGCCATGACGCCTCCCGACGTGAGCACGCCCCAGCCGTCCTCGCCGAAGCCCATCAGGTCGCGCAGCCACGACACGACCTCCTCCTCCACGAACGCCCCCACCGGCCCGGCGTGCCAGACGTCCACCCCCTGGTGCAACCATTGGGCGAGCACCTCCCCCGCGATCGACATGGGCAGTGGCGGCGGCGTGAAATAGCTGAAGGAACCGGGGTGGTGCGCGTTGAAGGTTGCGGGGGCAACGCGGCTGCGGAACTCGCCCAGCACGTCGGCCGACGTGCTAGGCGACATGGGCGCGGCGCCCGGGCGACCCCCGGGGCCGAAGAACGATGCGCGCGCCTGGGGGTAAGACTCGGCATGCATGGGCCGCACGAGCGCCTCGCCATAGAGCCAGTCGAGGGCCGCGCGCCAGGTGGCCTCGCCGAGGCCCTCGAGCGCGGCGCGCGACCGTGCGGGATCCCGGACATCGATGAGCTCGGGTTCCGGACTCCAGTCGAAGCGCTCGGCCATGGGGCGGAAGGCTAGCAGCGGTCCGTCGGACGAGGGACTCGTTCGCGAGCGAGCACAAGCACGACCGTCGCTCCGTGACGGCGGTCACGGCGCCGAGCCGTCGAGGTCCGTACGTTCAACGCGTGTATGGACGGGTCCTTGGCGTGACCGTGCTCGGCGTGGGGGGCTCTCCCATCGCGGTCGAGGCGTTCGTGGGGCGCGGCCTGCCGTCGTTCACGCTCACGGGACTGCCGGGAGCCGCCGTCACGGACGCGCGAGACCGGATCCGTCCCGCGGTGGAGCACGCGGGCCTGGAGTGGCCCCTACGCCGGGTCGTGGTGAACCTCGCGCCTGGGAACCTCCGCAAGGAGGGAGCGGGCCTCGATCTGCCCATCGCCGCCGCGGTCCTGCTCGCCACCGCGCAGGTGCCTGATCACGCCGCAGCTGGTTGGGCGTTCGCCGGCGAGCTGTCGTTGCGGGGGGACGTGCTGTCCACCCCCGGCATCCTTTCGATCGCCATCGCCGCCGCGCGCGCCGGCCTCGAGGGCGTGGTGGTTCCGGCCGCGAACGCCGTGGAGGCGTCGCAGATCGATGGCCTGCGGGTCGTCGGCGCGCGGTCCCTTGCCGACGTCGCCGGGTTCTTGCGCGGCACGTGGAACCCGCCCGCCTCCACCACCGATCACCAGATCGAACCCGTGGGAGCGAGCGAGGTGGACCTCGCGGAGATCCGGGGCCAGGCACAGGCCCGGCGTGCCCTCGAGGTGGCCGCCGCCGGGGGCCATAACCTGCTCATGGTGGGCTCACCGGGCGCCGGCAAGACCATGCTGGCCCGGCGGCTCGCAACGATCCTGCCCGCTCTCACTCGTGAGGAAGCGCTCGAGGCCAGCCAGCTCCATTCGGTGGCCGGGCTGTTGGCGGGCAGGGGGCTGCTGCAGATCCGGCCGTTCCGGGCTCCCCACCACACGGTGTCGACGGCGGGGCTCCTGGGAGGCGGGTCGAGCGTCCTGCGTCCGGGCGAGGCGAGCCTCGCGCACCACGGCGTGCTCTTCCTCGACGAGTTCACCGAGTTCCGGCGCGACGCCGTCGAGGCCTTGCGCCAGCCGCTCGAGGACGGCCGGATCGTCCTAACGCGCTCGGTCGGCTCGGCCGTGTTCCCGGCTCGGTTCACGCTGGTCGCCGCGGCGAACCCCTGCCCGTGCGGGTATCACGGGGATCCGGCGCGCGAGTGCGGCTGTCCCGAGCACCGCCGATCGCAGTATCGGCACAAGCTCTCCGGGCCGTTGCTGGATCGGATCGACCTGCGCCTGCGCGTGCCGCGGCTCACCAAGATGGAGTTGATGGGCTCGGAGGCGGGCGAGGCCTCGGCGAGCGTGCGGGAGCGCGTGCAAGCGGCCCGGGAGCGCCAGCGCGATCGCTACGTGGGCATCGGCGTGCTGTGCAACGGCCATCTCTCCGGGCCGGCCGCACGGCGCGAAGCCCGGCTCGCGGGGGAAACGGAGGCGCTCCTCGAGCGGGCGGTGGATTCGATGGCGCTGACGGGCCGTGGCTTCGACCGGGCGCTCAAGGTTGCGCGGACGATCGCGGATCTCGAGGGCCAAGAGCGGATCCTCGCCGTGCACATGGCCGAGGCGTTGTCCTATCGCAGCGGGCTCGAGGAGGAGGAGGCGGTCGCGCGTGCGGGATGACGCGCGGATGGGGTGGCCGCCGGGGTTCGCGGACGGCCCCCGGGGACGCCTCGCGCTACTCACGCTCTCGTGCCTGCGCGGGATCACGCCGCGTACCCTGTTCAAGCTGGCCTGGGGCGAGGGCACGGCGGCGGCGAGTCTGCGCGCCATCCAGCGGGGCCAAGCCGGCAGCGCGTCCGATCGATCGTGGGCATCCGAGGTCGATCCGGACGAGGTCACGGATAAGCTGAAGCGCTGCAGCGCACGGTTCCTCGCCAACGGCGACCCGGAGTACCCGGCCGAGCTGAACGACCTTCTCGCGGACCCTCCCGGCTGGCTGTTCGTGCGGGGCCAACGCCTTCGCGCCGGGGATCTTCGCGTCGCCGTGGTGGGCTCCCGGGTCTGCTCGAGCGCGGGGCGGGACATCGCCTTCGACCTCGGCCGGCGCCTCGCCGGGGCGGGCGTGGCGGTGGTGAGCGGGGCGGCGAACGGGATCGACGCGGCGTCGCACCGGGGCGCGCTCGCCGCGCCCGGCCCCACCGTGGCCGTGCTCGGCTCGGGCATCGACGTCTTCTATCCGCCCTCGAAGCGCGAGATGCTCGCGCGGATCGAGGCCGCCGGCACGGTGGTCTCCGAATACCCGCCGGGAACGGCCGCCGAACCCCGTCACTTCCCCGCGCGCAACCGCATCATCGCGGCGCTCTCGGCGGCCATGGTCGTGGTCGAGGGCGCCGCGAAGAGTGGGTCCCGCATCTCCGTTGACCACGCCCTGGATCTGGGTCGCGATGTCTTCGCGATCCCGGGGCCCGTGACGAGCCCGCTGTCGGAAACGCCGCTCGAACTCATCCGTGAGGGCGCCACCATGGTCCGGGGGGCCGACGATCTGCTGGCGGATCTTGGGGTGGCGGCCCGCATCGCGCTCGAGCCTCCGCCCGATCTTCCCCCGGACGAACGTCGCATCTTCGAGACCCTCGTCGAGCCGGCCCTCCCCGATGCGGTGGCTCGCCGAGCGGACCTATCCACCCCGCAGGCGATCACCGCCTTGCTGGGCCTCGAGCTCCGAGGCCTCGTGCGGGTCCTCGGGGGTCGCTACGAGCGTCGTCTCGCCTCGTCGGCGGCCTCGGCCGAGGCTCCCGAGTAGCCCCCTGCCTTCAGCTTCCTTGCACCCGTCATCGGTGGCTGCTACACAGGGCCCGCGCGGGCCGAGGGGTCCGGCGACGGACGCGATGGGAGGATCCGCGGTGCACCCCGAACTTCCCTCAGGCGAGGAGGCGTTGGTGGAGGCCTTCGCGGATCACCTGCGTTTCGAGCGGCGTCTGTCCCCCCACACCGTGGAGGCGTACCGGCGGGACCTGCGGCAACTGGGGACGTTCCTGGCTCGCTCGGGCTCCTCACTGCTGGCGACGTCCTACCCCTTGCTGCGTCGGTTCCTGGCCCAGCAGCTGACGCTAGGCTACGCTCGCGCATCCATCGCCAGGCGGGTGGGGGCGGTCCACACGTTCTACCGGTGGGCCGTGGCGGAGGGTCGGCTCCCCGAAGATCCCTCGGTGCTGCTCGGCCGGCCCAAGGTGGTGAACCGATTGCCGACCGTCCTGCGGGCGGGTGAGGCGTCGGCGCTCGCCGAGGCGCCGGCCTCGCAGCCCGGTGAGCCGGTTGCCCCCGCGGAACACGCCGTGGCGCTGCGCGATCGTGCGGTCTTGGAGCTCCTCTACGGGTCCGGCTTGCGCGCGGGCGAGGTGGCCTCGCTCACGCTCGAGCGGATCGATCTTGGGAGGGCGCGGGTGAGGGTCCAGGGCAAGGGCAACAAGGAACGCGAGGTCCCGATGTCGGACTTCGCGGTGGCGGCGCTGGAGTCCTACCTGCGAGACGGACGTCCTTCCATGGCACGGCCGGGGTCCGCACACCTGTTTTTCAACCGCAAGAAGAATCCCTTCAGCAGCCGCGACATGCGTTCGATGGTGGGACGATATGGCGGTACGCTGCTGCCGGGTCGTCGGGTCAGCCCGCACACCCTGCGGCATTCGTTCGCGACGCACCTGCTCGAAGGGGGAGCTGACATCCGAGCGGTACAGGAACTTCTGGGACACGCGAGCGTGGCAACCACGCAGCGGTACACGCACGTGTCTCGCTCCCGGCTCTTCGAGGCCTACGAGCGCGCCCATCCGAGGGCCTGACGTGGCGACTGCGAAGAAGACTGCCACGAAAACCGCCGCCAAGCCGGCCGCCAAGACGAAGGCCAACGCCAAGGTGAAGCCGGACTTCGACCACACGATCACGGTGCCGCCGCACGTCGACGATGAGCTCGGCCGACACTGGCATCAGTTCAAGAGCACGGGGTCGATCGAGGCCCGGGAGAAGCTGATCCTGCACTACGCACCCCTCGTGAAATACGTCGCGAGCCGGGTGGCCACGGGGCTGCCCGCCAGCGTCGAGCAAGCCGATCTCGTCAGCTACGGCATGTTCGGGCTGATCGATGCGCTCACCAAGTTCGAACCGGGGCGCGGCAACAAGTTCGAGACGTACGCGATCCCGCGCATCAAGGGCGCCATCATCGATGAGCTTCGTGCCATGGACTGGGTCCCGCGCTCCGTGCGGTTCAAGGCGCGGGAGATCGACAAGGCCCACACGGATCTCGAAGCTATGTTGAAGCGCCAGCCCAGCGAGAAGGAGATGGCGGAGCGACTGGGGATCTCGTTGCGCGAGCTCCACGACGTCGTGTCGCAGATCTCGTTCGTCTCCGTGCTCGCGCTGGACGAACTGGTCTCGGTGGGGGCGGACCGCGGTGAGCAGGTGTCGTTGATCGACACCCTTGCCGACAAGGGGGTCGATCCGACCTCCGGCGTGGAGTCGCAGGAGACCCGCGGGCTCCTGGCCGCGGCCGTGAACTCGCTCTCCGAACGGGAGAAGATCGTCGTGACCCTCTACTACTTCGAAGGGCTCACGCTCGCGGAGATCGGCGAGATCCTGGGCGTGACCGAGTCCCGCGTGTGCCAGATCCACACGAAGGCGGTCGGCAGCCTGCGGGGCCAACTCTCCGAGTACGACTGATCCCCGCCCAGCGGCGAGTCGGGCTCCCGCAGAAGGGATCGTCCCCGGATGTGAGCCCGATCACGGTCGTGGCTCCGCGCCATGGGTAGCGTCCGACCATGCGATCGCACCGTATCGCCGGTTGGGCCCTCGTCGGCGCGTTGTTCCTGAGTGGCCTCCTGACGCCGATGCCGTCCGCCGCGGCCGCGGGGGAGTGGATGTGGCCGGTGGTCGGCCCGGTCGTCCGCGGCTACGATCCGCCCGCCTTCACGTACGGCGCCGGCCATCGTGGCATCGACATCGCGGTCCCGGTGGGAACGGTCGTTCGGGCGGTGGCCGACGGGACGGTCACGTTCGCCGGGCCCGTCGGAGGCAACCTGTTCGTCACGCTCTTACACCCGCAAGGCCTGTCGTCGACCTACTCGTGGGTTGCCGCGTCGCTCGTTCACGTGGGCGACCAGGTCACGGCGGGGCAGCCGATCGCGTTGTCGGGGTCGGGCCACCCGGGCGACACCGTCGATAGCCTGCATCTGGGCGCCCGGCTGGACGGCGCCTACGTCGATCCGATGCTCTTCCTCGTCCCCTTGGATGTCGGCTCCTTCATCCGGTTGGCGCCCATCTGACCCACCCCCCGCACACGGGCCGCGCTCGTCGGGGCGCCGCGCGTCCGACCCCCTAGAATGGCGCGGCCTTGAACGCCATCCTCCCTTCCTCGAACCACCGTCGCTTCCGGCGCGCCGCCATCCTCGGCTCCGCGGCCTCCGCGTACCTGCTCGCGCTCGCGGGCCCCGCTTCGGCGCAGGTCGCCGGATGGACTCAGTTCCAGGGGGGAGCGGAGCATGCAGGGGCCGTCGCCACCGCCGCCGGTCCCCCGTTCACGACCGAATGGACCGCGTCAGCTCCGCTCGCGGGGCCGGGCGGCCGCTACGGGCTCTCGGCCGCCGTCCTCGCGGGCGACCGGGTCGTGACCGTGGCCCCCGAGCACGTCGTCGGATTCGATCTCGCCACGGGCGGGTCCTCGTTCTCGGTCGTGCGCGCGTTCGGACCGCCGGCGCCCCCCGCCATCGGGGAGGTCGCGGGTCGCCAGGTGGTCCTGTTCACCGAGGGGTTCGCCGGCTCCGAGCCAGGGGCGAGCCCCTCGACCCCCACCCCCTCGGGGCCGAGCCCCGCGCCATCTACTGGGCCCGTCGACTCCCACCTGGCCGCGTTCGACCTGCGCACCCAGAAGCCGCTGTGGGATCCCGTCGAGCTCGACGACGTCAGCAAGACCGGCGTCACCGTCGCGGGCGGGCTCGCTCTGGTGGGGACCGATGCCGGCACGATCTATGCGATCGAGCTCGCCACCGGACGGATCTCGTGGAAGGTAGGGGTGGGCGGAGAGCTGCTCTCATCCGTGGCCGCCGCGGGCGATCTTGTGGTGGCGGGGGTAGCGGGCGACGCGCGGGCTGCGCCCACCGTGGTCGCGCTGGATCGCTCTGACGGAAGCCAGGTCTGGTCGTTCAAGCCGCCGGCCGCGGGGCTGGTGTCGGGCATCGCTATCGCCGAGGGACGCGTCTTCGCCGGTTTCACGGACACGACCGTCCGCGCGATCGATCTTCGAGGAGGCACGGAGGTGTGGAGCGCCCGCCTCAACGCGCCCCTGTATCCGCAGGCGGGGCCGGCAACGTCGGGGGGTGCCCTGTACGCGCTCGACGTCAACGGCCAGCTGTACCGGCTGGACGTCGCCGACGGTACCCGGACCTGGGACTTCGCCCTGAACGCCGTCACGCCGCGCGGCTGGCCGGTCGTGGCGGGGGACCATGTCCTCGTCGCGACGGATGAAGGTCGGCTCGTCGCGATCCGAACGACGGACGGTCACCTGGAGTGGGACAGCGGCGACGGGAGCGGCCCGTTGCGCTGGCTCCTTCCCACGCCCGAGCGGATCCTCGGGGTGCGGGGCGGGCCCGCCGCGGGCCTCGAGGCGTTCGCCACCGATCCTGCCGGTTCGCTCGTCGACGTCGTTTCGCCGACGGTGGCTAACCCCGCGATCATCGTGCGGAACTTCGCCATCGTGGCGGTGCCGTTCGTGGTGCTCGTGCTCCTGGCAGGCAACATGCTGGGACGGCGCATGGGCCCCGCGTTCATCCTCGTGGACGACGACGGTGAGCCCGAGGGATGACGAACAAGAACCCGAAGCGTCCGCCAAGCACCTACCGAGCGCCGCGGTCCGACGACGGCTCGGCCGAGGTGGCCGCCCCGCGCCGAGGCCTGCTCGGGAATCTCCTCGCGCCTCGGCCGCGTGTGGCGACGTCCATGCCGAAGATCCCGGCCTCCTTCTGGAGGGGACTCATCGCCGTGGTGTCCACGCCCGCCCTCGTCGTCGCGGTGCCCCTCATCCTGCTGGTGGAGTGGGCCGCCGTCGTTGCGCTCGGATTCCAGGGGCCGTTCTCGGTGATGGGCAGCGCGTTGGCGGTGCCCCCGATCGGCACCGTCTTCGACGGCGGGCTCGCCACCGCCCTGTTCGGTGCGCAAGCGGGCCTGGTCATGCTGGTGGCGTTCGTGATCTTCCGAGCGTTGATCCTCAGCTTCCTGACGGTGGCGATCGTGCAGAAGCTCGACGAGGATCGCGTGAGCGCCGCGGTGTTTCGCCGGGGTGTGCGCATCATCCCCACCACCCTGGCCGTGGGCATCACGGACATGTTCATCCTCACGATCTCCAGCATCTTCGTGCAGATCCTGGGCGGCGGCATCGGGTTGCTCCTGCAGATCGGCGCGCTCGTCGCCGCGCTCTACCTGCTCGTGTTCGCGCCCGTCATCGCGGCCTCCGAGCACCGCGGGATGCCGGAGTCCCTGGGCAAGTCGATCCGCGCCGGCCGCATGCCCGGGGCGGGGAACCTCGCGTTCGCTGCCATCTACGTCATCCCCGCCATCGTCATCTCCGTGGTTCCGGGCCTGCCCGGCAAGCTCGTCGGGGTGAATCCAACCGTCGGCGCGTGGGCGTTCGCGATCGTGGTGAACCTCGTTCAGGTGATCTTCCTGGCCGCGTTCGCGTTCCGCTACCTGTCCGTCGCCGAGGAGGTCCCGGAGGCTCCCGTGAAGGAGCGGCCGGCACGCCGGCGGCGCTGAGGCCACGCTCGCGCCGCGCCCGCGCTGCTAAGCTGCCCGCCGCCGGCGCGTTCGCGCGCCGAGCTCACACGTCCGAGGACCGCATCGCCGGGGTCCCGCGCCGCGAGGCCGGGCCGGCGACGGGAAGATCCGGGCGGAGGACGAAAACCGAGGAAAGGAACCGCTCCATGCCGGTCGTTACCAGGCGGGAGCTCCTCGAGGCGGGCGTGCACTTCGGCCACCAGACCCGACGGTGGAACCCGAAGATGCACCGCTTCCTCTACGGGGAGCGTTCCGGGATCTACATCATCGACCTCGAGAAATCCCTGTCGGGGCTCGAGGAGGCCTACGCGTTCGCCCAGGGGCTGGGTCGGCGACGGGGCATCATCTTGTTCATCGGGACCAAGAAGCAGGCCCAGGAGGTCGTGGCCGAGCAGGCGGCCCGGGTAGGGATGCCGTTCGTGAACCATCGCTGGCTCGGCGGCATGCTCACGAACTTCACCACCATCTCCAAGCGGCTCCTACGCCTGCGCGAATTGCGCGAGATGGAGCGCTCGGGCGCCATGGATTACCTCCCGAAGAAGGAGGCGATCCGCCTGCGTCATGAACGGGACAAGCTGGAGCGGAACCTCGGGGGGATCCAGGACCTGGAACGCTTGCCGGACGCGGTGTTCGTGGTCGACACGAAGAAGGAGCACATCGCGGTGAACGAGGCCCGCAAGCTCGGCATCCCGGTCATCGCCATCGTCGACACGAACGCCGACCCCGACGAGGTCGACTTCGTGATCCCCGGCAACGACGACGCGATCCGCGCCGTGAACCTCGTGACCCGGGTCATCGCCGACGCCCTCGGGGAGGGCTACGGCATGGCCAAGGACGAGATGATCCAGAGGGCGACATCCGTGGTGCCCAAGGCTCCCGGGGTAAAGTCCACCGCCGCTCCGGCCGCCGTGGACGAAACACCGACGCCCGAGGCGGCCGCTGAGATCGCCGCCACCACCGTGTTCGAGCCGGACGACCCCGCGGGCGAGGTCGCGGCCGAGGAGGCCCTCGTGCCCGCGGAGGTGGCCGATGAGGTCGTCACCGAGCCCGGCGAGGTCGACGCCCCCGCCATCGGCGACGCGCCGCCGACCCCGGAATGAGGCAGCTCGTGCCCGAGATCACGGCTCAACAGGTCAAGGAGCTCCGCGAGGCCACCGGCGCCGGCATGATGGACTGTAAGAACGCGCTCATCGAAACCGGCGGCGATCTCGACAAGGCCATGGAGTACCTGCGGCAGAAGGGTCTGGCGGGGGTGGAGAAGCGGGCGGGCCGCTCCGCGAACCAGGGCCTCGTGGAGAGCTATGTGCACTTCAACAACACCGTGGGCGTGCTCATCGAGGTGAACAGCGAGACGGACTTCGTGGCCAACACGCCGGAGTTCAAGGCGGTCGTCAAGGACATCGCCCTGCACATCGCGAGCCCCTCGGCACCTCGGTACGTGACGCGCGACGAGGTTCCTCGGGCCGAGATCGAACGCGTCCAAGGCATCTTCGCGGCCCAGGCCGAGGGCTCGGGGAAGCCCCAGAACGTGGTCGAGAAGATGGTGGAGGGAAAGACGAACGCCTACGTCAAGGACCTCGTCTTGATGGAGCAGCCCTTCGTGAAGGACGATTCCAAGACCGTCCAGCAGCTGCTCGACGAGGTCGCCGCCCAGCTCAAGGAGAACATCGTCGTGCGGCGCTTCGTGCGGTACAAGCTGGGCGAGGAGGTCGCGGGTGAGGCCGCGGCCGACCACGCGGCCGGGGCCGTCGCGTCGTAAGGTTGGCGCAGCCGGCAGAAGGGGCGGGGATGACGGAGTCGGGAGCCCACGGGCCCAGGTATCAGCGGGTCCTGCTGAAGCTCTCCGGTGAGGCACTCTCCCCTCCCGACGGGGCCTACGGGATCGATACCGATGCGACCGCCCTCGTCGCTCGCCAGCTGGCAGAGATCGTGGGGCTCGGTGTCCAGACCTCGGTGGTCGTCGGCGGTGGCAACATCTGGCGCGGCCGCCAGGCTCCCGACATCGAACGCAACCGGGCCGACTACATGGGCATGCTCGCCACGGTGATGAACGCCCTCGCGCTGCAGGACGCTCTGGAGAAGATCGACGTCATCACCCGGGTGCAGACCGCCATCGCCATGACCCAGCTCGCGGAGCCGTTCATGCCCTTGCGGGCGCGGCGACACCTGGAGAAAGGCCGCGTCGTCATCTTCGCCGCCGGCCTCGGCGTGCCGTTCTTCTCCACCGACACCTGTGCGGCGCAGCGGGCGCTCGAGATGGGCTCGGACGCGCTGCTCAAAGGCACCAAGGTCGACGGCGTGTACACGGCGGATCCCAACGAGGACACTTCTGCGACGCGCTTCGACGAGATCCAGTACGTAGACGTGCTGAAGGAGGGCTACCAGGTGATGGACGCGACGGCCGTCTCCCTGTGCATGGAGAACAAGCTGCCCATCATCGTCTTCGACCTCCGGGACGAAGGCAACATCCGGCGGGTCGTGGACGGCGAGCGCATCGGGACGCTCGTCCACTAGGCTCGTCGGCGACAAGGAGATCGATGACCACGGACTCTGCGCTCAAGGAGGCCGCCCACAAGATGGAGCAGGCCGTCACGCACCTCAAGGAGGACCTCTCGGGCATCCGCACGGGCCGGGCGACGCCCGCCGTGCTGAACCGCGTGACGGTGGAGTACTACGGTTCACCGGTCCCGTTGAATCAGCTCGCGTCCATCAACATCCCCGAGCCCCGCCTCCTCGCCATCACCCCGTTCGACAAGACCTCCGTAGGCCTCATCGAAAAGGCCATCCAATCGAGCGACCTCGGCATCACACCTTCAAATGACGGCCAGGTGATCCGCCTGGTCTTCCCGCCGCTCACCGAGGAACGCCGCAAAGACCTGGTGAAACAGGTGCATGCGCGCGCGGAGGACGCTCGTGTGGCCACCCGCAACGTCCGGCGCCACGCGAAGGAAGAGATGGAGAAGCTTGAGCGAAGCGGCGACATCTCGGAAGATGAGCTGGTGAGGTCCGAGAAGGAGCTCCAGAAGCTGACCGACCGGCACGTGAGCGAGATCGACGAGATCCAGTCCCACAAGGAGCAGGAGCTCATGGAGGTCTAGTGGCGGACGACAAGCGCGACGGCGACGATCTCTTCGAGGACCTCGACAAGTTCTTCGCGCCCATCAAGGACGTCGACTGGGATGAGCCGGCGTCGGCCGGATCGCGCGAGATCCCCAGCGAGGAGCACGTCGAAGTTCGGGCCGGGGACGCCGGGGGACCGACGCCGGGCCAGTCGCAGCGGTCCGAGCCGAGCCCGCCCGAGCCGCAGGCATTCGATCACGACGATGACGACAGTTGGTACGACACCAGCGTGATCGACGCGATCGAGGGCATCGACGAGTCGGTCCCGGGCCTCTCCGAAGAGGTCATCGACGTGGGCGCGGTCGACGAAGGGTCGATGCCCGGGCCTTCGATGCAGGAGCCGGATGAGCCGGTGCCCGAGCCTCACCCCGGGCAGGTCGATCTCTTCATCGACGAGGACGACGACGCGCAGATCGTGGACGAGGTGAACACCGACACGGCGCGCTGGCCGGTGGTCGCGGAGCCGGGCGTCCCGGCGGAGTCCGCGCAGCCCGCGTTCCTCACCGACGAGGAGCCGGAAGCTGCGCATCCCTCCGAGGCGGACCTCGAGGCGGCGGCCAGCCATTTCGCGGGATCGACCCGCGACGACGCGGAAGCGGCGACGCTCGAGGAAGACGACGCGTTCGGGTCCGGGGCGGCCATGGTAGGGGCAGAGCTCGTCACCGAGGAGGGATCGTCGGGCGTCGAGGAAGCACTGCTCGCCGATCTCGACGCGCCCGAAGGGTCCCGCACGGTCACCGTTGGGTCGGAGGGGCTCGGCGGCCCCAGCTGGCAGGAGCCCGCCTCCGTGGAGGTGGGCGCGGACCTCGATGCCGGCCGGGGCGCGGTCGGCGGAGAGCGCGACGTTCCCGCCGCGTTCCTGACCGGCGTGGTGCTGGTGGTATGCGCCTTGGGAGCGATCTTGATCAGCAGGGCCCTGTTCGCCGTGCTCGCCACGCTGGTGGTGCTCTACGCCCAGGCCGAGCTCTACGGGGTGATGACGAAGCGGGGCCGCCAGCCCGCCACGGCCGTCGGGCTCGTGACGGGCGCGTTGATCATGGGCGGGGCCTACTACCACGGGGAGGCCGCCGTCCTCGCGATGTTCGTCCTGGGCGTGATCGCAACCCTGCTGTGGTTCATGGCGGTCCCGGCCGCGCATCGCATCGATACGGGCGTGAATGCGGGCCTCACCTTGATGAACGTCGCGTGGATCTCGCTCCTGGCGGCGTACCTGCTGTTGACCCTGGATCTCCCCGACGGCAGATCGCTCGTGATCGCCGTGATCGGCCTGACGTTCGTCTTCGACACCTCGGCGTTCCTGGGGGGGTCGGTCATGGGGGGACAGTTCTTCCAGCGTCCGCTCGCCCCGACCGTGAGCCCCAAGAAGTCCATCGAGGGGCTCATCATCGCCACCCTCATCACGGTCATCGTCTCGGTGGCGCTCGTCGGCACCTTCGTCGACTCGCTGCAGGACATGCGTATCGAGACGCTGATGCTGGGTCTAGTGGTCTCGGCGGCGGCCACGTTCGGCGACCTGGCCGAGTCCCTGATCAAGCGTGACCTCGGCCTCAAGGACATGGGCAGCGTCCTGCCCGGTCACGGCGGGGTCCTCGATCGCATCGACTCGCTCTTGTTCGTGGCGCCGGCGGCGTTCCTGTTCTTCCGGATCGTCTTCGCCTAGGGGTTCGGCCCGTTCGCCCGAGGCGCTACGCGCCTATGGCGTGCCTCGGGGTACCCTGGGGGGCATGAGGTCGGTCACCATCCTCGGATCCACCGGATCCATCGGGACCCAGGCGCTCGACGTGATACGTCGGAATCCCGAGCGGTTCAAGGTGGTCGGGTTGTCCGCCGCGGGCGGCAACCAGGAGCTGCTCGCGGGTCAGATCCGCGAGTTCCTCCCGCCCGTCGTGGCGATCGCGGACGAAGACGCCGCCGGCGACGTCCGGGAGAAGCTGGCGGGGCTGCGCGACGTCGAGATCATCGTGGGCCCCGAGGCGACCGAGGCCCTCGCCCGTGACTTCGAGGCCGACATCGTCCTCAACGCGCTGGTGGGCTCCGCGGGGCTCGCTCCCACGCTTGCGACGCTCCAAAGCGGCAAGACGCTCGCGCTCGCGAACAAGGAATCGCTGGTCGTCGGGGGTGAGCTCGTGACCGACCTCATCAAGGGCGAGCCCGAGCGGCTCCTGCCGGTGGACTCGGAGCACGCCGCGCTCGCCATGGCCCTGCGGGGGGAGCGGCGCGAGGACCTCAAGCGGGTCGTGCTCACCGGTTCCGGAGGCCCGTTCCGCGGCTGGACGCGCGGGGAGCTCGGCAAGGCGTCGGTCAAGGAGGCGTTGCAGCACCCGGTGTGGAGCATGGGCCCGAAGATCACGATCGACTCGGCGACGCTCATGAACAAGGGCCTTGAGGTCATCGAGGCGCATTACCTGTTCGATCTCGAGTACTCCCAGATCCACGTCTTGATCCACCCCGAAGGCGTCGTGCACGCGATGGCGGAGTTCCGCGACGGAAGCCTGCGGGCGGAGATGGCGTCGGCCGACATGCGCCTGCCCATCCAGCTCGCGCTCGGGTGGCCCGAGCGGCTGCCCTCGGGCGTCGAGCCGGTGCCGCTCACGGAGCGCTCCCTCACCTTCGAGCCGGTGGATCGCGAGGCATTCCCTGCGGTGGATCTCGCCTACCGCGTCGGCGGCCTCGGGCTCACGTTCCCCGCGGTGATGAACGCAGCCAACGAGGTGGCGGTGATGGCCTTCCTCGAGGGCAAGATCCCGCTCACCCGCATCGTCGAGCTCGTGCAGTCCGTCGTGGACGAGCACGAGCCGGGCTCGGTCGTGTCCGTCGTCAGCATCGAGCGCGCGGATACCTGGGCGCGTGCGCGGACGGCAGAGATCATCGAGGGGCGCTAGGCCTCACCCATGTCCAGCACGCTGGCGATCGTCGTCTTCTTCGTCGGGCTGCTCTTCATCATCCTCATCCACGAGGCGGGTCACTACACGGTCGCGCGCGCCTTCGGGTTCAAGGTCGAGGAGTACTTCGTCGGGTTCGGCCCGAAGATCTGGTCGTTCCGGCGCGGCGAGATCGACTACGGCGTCAAGGCGCTTCCCTTCGGCGGCTACGTGAAGATCGCGGGCATGAACCCGTACGAACCCGTCGCACAGGAGGACCTGCCACGCGCGTACGCCTCGAAGCCGATCTGGCAGCGAGGGCTCACCATCTTCGCCGGGCCCGGCTCTCATTTCGTGGTGGCCGCGGTGTTGTTCGCCTCCTGGCTGCTTTTCTTCGGCGACCCCCGCACCGCGCCCGTCGTCGTGGGCAAGGTCGACGCCACGCTGAACGGGCACCCGGGCCCGGCGTTCGTGGCCGGACTCCGGCCCGGCGACACCGTGACGTCGATCGGGGGCGTTCCGAACCCGAACCTCGAAGACGTCTCGCGCGTGTTGACGACCGGGGCCACGGACCGGCAGGGAGAGGCCGTCGAGTTCACCGTGTCGCGCGACGGGCAGCCCCGCACCTTGTCGATGGTTCCGGAGCTCTCCGAGGTGCAGGGGGTGTCCATCGGGCGCGTCGGCGTGGTGCTCGCCCCCCCGCGGGCGGAGCGAGATGGCGTGGTCCCCGCCCTCGTGGGGGGCGTCAAGCTGGTGGGCCAATCGATCCGCGAGTCGTTCCAGCAGATCGGTCACGTCTTCGGACCTCAGGGCGTGGGGCGGGTCTTCCGGTTGTTGTTCACCAGCGCCCCTCGCAGCACGAGCGACAGCGCGAGCGTGATCGGGATCGGACGACAGGTGGGTGCGACGGGGGCCGTGGGTGACTGGGGCACCGTGTTGTACTTCCTCGCGTTCGTGACGGTCTTCATCGGGTTGCTCAACCTCATCCCGCTGCCGCCGTTCGACGGAGGGCACCTCGCCGTGCTCGGCATCGAGAAGGTGCGAGGTAAGGCCATCGACATGCGCAGACTGATCCCGGTCTCAGCGGCGGTGATGGCCTTCTTCGTCGTGTTCGTCCTGGCCACGGTCGTGTTAGACATCACCAAGCCGATCCCGACCCCGTAGGCGCCGGCGCCGCTCCCGGCGATCCGCGTCGCCACACCTTCTCAACATCACCCCCGAAGGGACGCCACGACGTGCCGATACGATACGGGCATGGGTGAGCAGACGATCCTCGTCGTCGATGACGAGGAGGCCATCGCCGAGGCCGTACGCGCACGACTCGAGAGCGAGGGCTATCGCGTGCTGGTGGCCTTCGACGGGCCCCAGGCGATCGAGCTCCACCGCGAGCACACGCCCGACCTGGTGGTGCTCGATCTGATGCTGCCCGGGATGGACGGGCTCGAGGTCTGCAAGGCGCTCCAGCGCGATGGCTGGACGCCCGTGCTCATGCTGACAGCCAAGACCGAGGAGGCCGACAAGGTGGCCGGCTTCGCCGTGGGCGCGGACGATTACCTCACGAAGCCGTTCAGCCTGCGGGAGCTCGCGGCCCGGGTCACGGCCATCTTGCGGCGGATCGATCGTATGCGCACCCCGCAGCCCGACACACCGCTGGACCGCAACGGCCTCGAGATCGATCCGTCCCGGCGACGGGTGACGGTGGACGGCGATGAGATCGGCCTCACACCGCTCGAGTTCGAGATCCTCCTCACGCTCGCGCGCGACCCCGGCGTGGTCCTTGGCCGTGAGCAGCTGATGGACCGGGTCTGGGGTTATCAGGACTACGCCGGAGGCCGCGTCGTGGACTCCCACGTTGCGCGGATCCGCCGCAAGCTCGGTGAGGACGGGAACGAGCCCCGGTTCATCCGCACCGTGCACGGCGTGGGGTATGCCTTCCAGGAATCCTGATGAGCGCCCGGCCCCTGGAGAAGCTCCCCACGATCCGGGGCAAGCTGGGGTCGACCATCGTCGTGGCCGTCGTCATCACCATCGTGATCTCTTACGGCCTGATCGGGTTCGCGCTGCGGAACTCGCCGAAGGACTCCGAGGCGATCGACGCCTTGAGCCTCGCCCGGAAGGTTCAGCTCGGCGAGCTGACGCCGCTGCCGGCTAACACCGTGGTCGCCCGCCGCGACGGCACCGGGATCATCACGATCGAGGGCGCCGACCTCGGGGTGACGGCCCCGATGTTCGACGACAACGTTCCCCACTGGGGCGTGGTGGGCCGCAACGTCTACGCGTTCCTGCCGCTCGGGCACCGAGGCGCCGCCATCACCGTGATGCGACCCTCGCCATCGCGCGGGTCGCTCGGCCGGATCTCCGCCACGCTCGGCTTCCTGCAGAGCGTGTGGTGGCAGTTCTTCATGGCCGGGGCGATCGCCGCGATCATCGCCCTCGTGCTGGCTCGCTGGCTCGCGCGGGGGATGACACAGCCCCTCCGCGATATGGCCCTTGCGGCCCGGCGCATGCAGACTGGCGATTATTCGACGCGGGTGTCCACGACCAGCCGCGACGAGGTGGGGCAGCTGGCGGCCGCGTTCAACCGCATGAGCCAGGAGCTCGAACACCTCGAGGCCTCCCGCCGCGACCTCGTGGCCAACGTCTCGCACGAGCTCAAGACCCCCATCACCGCGATCCGCGCGCATCTCGAGAACCTCCTCGATGGCGTGGAGCAGGCCGATCCCAAGACCCTGCAGGTGATGCTCACGCAGTCCGAACGCCTCGGGCGGCTCGTCGAGCAACTGCTGGATCTGTCGAAGCTCGAGTCGGGCGAGGTCGCTCTCTACCGCGAGGCGATGCCGCTGGGACCGGTCGTGGCTCAGGTCATGTCCGAGATCGACGTCGCGCGTTCGGACCGGGGCGTGCGCCTGGAGCAGGATCTGCCTGCCGACCTGCCGTCCGTGGACGCTGACCGGGAGCGCGTCCACCAGGTACTGTTCAACCTCGTGGACAACGCGGTGCGATTCACATCCTCGGGCGGCGAGGTGCGCGTCGAGGCCCACCGTCACAACGGGGCGGTACAGGTTCGCGTGGCCGATACCGGGACGGGTATCTCTGCGGAGCATCTCCCGCGGCTCTTCGAGCGGTTCTATCGAGTCGACTCCGCTCGCGCCCGAGAGGACGGTGGCACGGGCATCGGCCTCGCCATCGCGCGCTCGGTCGTCGAGGCCCACGGCGGCCACCTTCAGGCACAGAGCGAGTTAGGTAAAGGAAGCGTGTTCACGTTCGACCTGCCGGTCGCGTCGGCGGCCAAGAACAGGAGGGATCCTTGAAGTCGACCACCAGCACGGCGATGGTGCGCGCGCCGGAGCGCTACGCCTTCCTTGACCTCACCGACGACCTTCGGCGGGCGATCAAGGATGCCGGCGTGACCGAGGGCGCCGCGATCGCCTTCTGCGCCCACACGACCTGCGCCCTGCTCATCAACGAATGGGAGGACGGCGCGCAGGCGGACTTCCGCCGCCATCTCACCGACCTCGTGCCGCACGACGGCGTGTACTACCAGCACGACGACTTCGAGATCCGCACGCAGAACCTCAATCCCGACGAACGGGAGAACGGCCACGCCCACGTCAAGGCGATGCTGCTGTCCGCCACCTCCCATGCCATCCCCGTGGTTGGGGGGGAACCCGCGTTCGGGACGTGGCAGCGCCTGATCTTCTTCGAACTCGACGAGCCGAAGGACCGGACGATCTCCTTCCACGTGTTCGGGGCATAGCGCTTCGTCCGGCGCAGGCCGCACGCGTCCGTAGACTGGAACCCCATGCCGATCGAACGCAGGAAGACCCGCCAGCTGCGCATCGGCGACGTGCTCGTCGGCGGCGACGCCCCGGTCTCGATCCAATCGATGACCACCACGAAGACGGCCGACATCAACGCGACGCTGCAGCAGATCGCCTCGCTCGTGGCGGCGGGGGTGGACATCGTGCGTGTCGCCGTGCCGCACTGGGAGGATGCCGAGGCGCTCGGCGCCATCGCCGCCAAGTCCACGGTGCCCGTAGTCGCGGATATCCACTTCCAGTGGAAGTACGCCATGGCGGCGCTCGAGGCGGGGATCCAGGGACTGCGCATCAACCCCGGCAACATCAAATACCAGGACAAGGTGCGCCTGATCGCCCGTGAGGCGAAGGCGCGTGAGGTGCCTATCCGCATCGGCGTGAACGCGGGGTCGCTCGAGGCCGGCCTCCTGGCGAAGCACGGACGTCCTACGCCGGAGGCACTCGTGGAGTCCGCGCTGAACGAGGCGGCCACCCTGGAGGAAGAGGACTTCCACGACATCAAGATCTCCGTCAAACACTCGAGTCCGCGCGTGATGATCGAGGCCTACCGTCAGCTCTCCGAGGCCTGCGACTACCCCCTTCACCTAGGCGTCACGGAGGCCGGGCCGATGCCGATGGGGGGCGTCAAGAGCGCCGTGGGCATCGGGACGCTCCTCGCGGAAGGCATCGGCGACACCATCCGCGTCTCGCTCACGGACGACCCCGTCGAGGAGGTCAAGGTGGGCACCACCATCCTGCAGGGCCTGGGCCTGCGTGAACGAGGTCTGGACCTCGTGGCGTGCCCGTCCTGCGGCCGCGCCGAGGTGAACGTCCTAGAGCTGACCCAAAAGGTCAACGCAGCGATCGAGGGCGAGAAGTTCACCGTCCCGATGCGCGTTGCGGTCATGGGCTGCGTCGTGAACGGACCGGGCGAGGCCCGGGAGGCCGACGTGGGCATCGCCTCGGGCAACGGTCTCGGGTTCATCATCGTTCGGGGTGAGGTCGTGGCCAAGGTGCCCGAGGCAGAGCTGGTGGAGGCCCTCCTCGAGCAGGCACGCAAGGTGGCGGCCGACAAGATGGCCGCGGAGCCGGCGGGCGCCTGATCCGCCGCGCAACCTCAAGCCGTCGGTCGTGCGGTGCCGATATCCGGCACATGAGGGGGTCTCGTCTCGCGCTCGTCGGCGTGCTGCTCGGCGCCCTGCTCGGCGCCCTACTCGGTCTCTGGGCGCTCCCCGCCGCCGCGGCGCCGCGTTCGAGCCCCTCGGGTCCTTCGCGGGCGCCGGTGCCCGGGAGCTCCTGCCACGTGTTCCCATCCGACAACGTCTGGAACCTCGACATCTCTCGGCTGCCGGTCAACACGAAGAACGCCACGTGGAAGGCCGCGATGCACGCGGGCTCGACGAACCTGCACCCGGACGTCGGCCCGCCGCGCTACGGGATCCCGTTCGACGTGGTGGGCAGCAGCCATCCCAGGGTGCACGTGCGCTTCACGTACCGCTCGGAGAGTGACCCGGGCCCGTATCCGTTCGGGAGCGATACGACGATCGAGGGGGGCTCGGACCGCCACGCGATCATGATCGACCGCCATAGATGCAGGCTGTACGAGCTGTTCGCCGCCACGTGGAACCAGGGGCGTCCTCGGGCGGGCAGCGGCGCCATCTTCGATCTCGGATCCAACGTGCTGCGTCACCGTGGCTGGACGTCGGCCGACGCCGCGGGCCTGCCCATCTTCCCCGGGCTCCTCCGGTGGGACGAGGTCCGGGCGGGCCGCATCAACCATGCGATCCGGTTCACCGCCGACTGCACCTCGCGGCGCTTCCTGTGGCCCGCGCGGCACCAGGCCGGCTCCTCCGACAGGCGCTGTCCGCCGATGGGAGCGCGCTTCCGGCTCAAGCGAGGGTTCGCGCTCAAGGGCGCCGGCCGCGATGCCAAGGTGATCCTCACGGCGATGAAGCACTACGGGCTGATCCTCGCGGACAACGGGAGCGACTGGTTCTTCCAAGGCGCCGTGAACCCTCACTGGGGGAATGGCCTGCTGGATCAGCTGAAACGGATCCCCGCGCGGGCGTTCGTAGCCGTGGACGAGTCCGCCTGCCGCGTCAAGCCCAACAGCGCGGCCGCGGCTGCGGGACCGCGGTGCCCGGTCCCGCATCGGCCCCGGTCTCCGGCGGGGCCTCTGCTCAGTCGGCCACGAGCCTGAGGAAGTTCCGTACGATGGCCGGCCCCTGCGGCGTGAGGATGCTTTCGGGGTGGAACTGCACGCCATGGCGGGGCAACGTTCGGTGCCGCGTGCCCATGACCAGTCCTTCCTTCGTCCACGCCGTGAGGATGAGGTCGGCCGGCAGGTCGTCGCGCGTCACCACGAGCGAGTGGTATCGGCCCGCTTCGAAGGGGTCGCTCACCCCCGCGTAGAGCTCGTCGCCGTCGTGGTAGACCGCCGACGCCTTGCCGTGGACGGGGGCGGTGCGGTCCACGGTCGCCCCGTACTCCACCCCGATCGCCTGGTGCCCCAGACAGACCCCCAGGACGGGCGTGTCGGCCGGCAGCAGGTCGAGCAGGTCCGTGAAGCACCCGGCACCCTCGGGCCGTCCCGGTCCCGGGGACAACACGACGCCCGCGGGCTCCCTCGCCACGAGCGCCTCCGCGGTCTCCGCGTCGCTCTTGACCACCTCGGTGCTGTGTCCGAGGCCCTCGATCAACTGCACCAAGTTGTAGGTGAACGAATCGTAGTGGTCCACCACGAGGATCATCGCGTGGGCTCCTGTCGGGTTCGTCCCAGCGTACCCGCGGGCGCGGGAGCCACGGCGGGCAGCAGCGCAGCGGCTTTGGATCTGGTCTCCTCGAGCTCGCGCTGTGGGTCGGAGTCCGCCACGACCCCCGCGCCTGACTGCACGTGTGCTTTCCCCTCCTTCACGACCGCCGTGCGGATCGTGATGCAGAAGTCCAGGTCTCCCTCGAACGTGACGTAGCCCACGGCGCCGCCGTACGGCCCCCGCGCGTCGGGCTCGTGCTCGGCGATGAGCTCCATCGCCCTGCGCTTGGGCGCGCCCGAGAGCGTGCCCGCCGGGAAGGTGACCGCGAGGGCGTCCAGCGCATGTCGGTCCGCGCGAAGATCCCCCTCCACCGTCGAGACGATATGCATCACCCTGGTGAAGCGCTCGACCTCCATCAGCTCGGTGGGTTCGACGCTGCCGGGGACACACACACGCCCCAGGTCGTTACGAGCCAGGTCGACGAGCATCGCGTGCTCGGCGCGCTCCTTCGGATCGGCCAAGAGCTCGTGCTCCATCAGCCGGTCGCCCAGCTCGGTCTCACCGCGGGGCCGGGTGCCCGCGAGGGGACGGGTAGATACCCGCCCTCCCTCCACGCGGACGAGCGGCTCGGGCGAGGAACCAGCAAGCTCGAAGCCGGGCATGCGCAGGAAGAACATGTACGGCGCCGGGTTGGCCACGCGCAGTCGTCGGTAGATCGAGTATCCGCCGTCGGGGGCCGGGAACGTGACCCGGCGCGAGGCAACGCCTTGGAAGATGTCGCCGGCGAGGATGTGCTCCTTGAATGAGGCCACGATCTCGCGGTAGCGAACATCGTCCATGTTCGGGGTACCCGCGACATCGGTGGCGCCCCTGGTGAATGGCTCGAGCCCCGGGGGGGTGGCTGCGGCCACCGACGCGGCGAGCGCCTCGAGCGCCGCCACGCCCTCATCGTAGGCGCCGGCCGGAACATGGGCCACGAGCATCAGGCGCTGCTTCCAGTGATCGAACACCACTGCGCGGTCGATCACGAGGAGCCCCACCGGCGGGCACGGAGCCGAGGCGGGGTCCGGCACGGGATGCCCGTCGAGGAGCGCGGCCGCCTCGAACGCGAAGTAGCCCATCAGGCCGCCGGTAAGCGCCGGTAGCGCCGCCGACCGCGGGGCACGCAGCGAGCGAGCGAGCTCGATGAGGGCGGTGCGCGCCGGTCCGGCGGGGACCTCGAGCGGCAGGCGCGGACGGACCGGGCCCTCCACGCGGACCCCCTCATCGTCGGCGACGATCACGGCCGCGGGGTCGCCGGCGACGAAGGAATATCGACCCCAGCGCTCGCTGCGCTCCACCGACTCCAGCAGGAGGCCGGGACCGTCCCCGGCCAGCGAGGGCAACAGGCCGACCGGGGTGCATACGTCGGCCAGGAGCTCGGTCCACACCGGTACGAGGGGCCACGAGGCAGCGAGCCCCGCGAACGTCTCGCGATCGGGGTGGACCTGCATCGGACCCTGCATCGGTTGCCTCCTGCACGGATCGGCGCTGGAACACGGAAAACCCCGGGCCTCGTGACCCGGGGCGGCGATGCCGAGGAGCTGACGTTCTCAGGTGCGCGGCGATCCCGGGCTGTGGAGCGGCCCGCACCAGACCCAGCTCGCGACGCGCGTGTGCATGGGCGCGATTGTGGCGGGCGGGGGCGGCGGCGTCAATCGCCCCACCCTTCGTGGACTCGGTATCCTTCCCAGCCTCATGCGGCTTTCGAAGCTGTTCGCACGCACCCTGCGGGAGGACCCGGCCGAGGCCGAGGCGCCGAGCCACCGGCTGCTCTTGCGGGGCGCGTTCGTGCGCAAGCTGATGGCGGGCGTCTACACCACCATGCCGCTCGGCATGCGCGTGACGCGGAAGATCGAGGCGATCGTGCGCGAGGAGATGGATGCGGCGGGGTCGCAGGAGATGCGCGTGCCCATCACGCTGCCCGCCGAACCGTGGCAGCGCACCGGCCGTTGGGAGGCCTACGGCGAGGAGATGTTCCGCCTGCAGGACCGTCACGGGCGCCAGCTGCTGCTCGGACCGACGCACGAGGAGGTCTTCGCCCCGCTGGTGGCGGCGGAATTCCCGTCGTACAAGGACCTCCCGGTGAACCTGTACCAGGTGGGGTGGAAGTATCGCGACGAGCTCCGGCCGCGCTACGGGCTTTTGCGCGGCCGCGAGTTCCTCATGAAGGATGCCTATTCGTTCGACGCGGACGAGGACGGCATGCGGGCGTCGTACGAGGTCATGTACGCCGCGTACGAGCGCGTCTTCGAGCGATGCGGGCTCGAGTGCGTGGTCGTGGAGGCGGATGCGGGAACCATCGGTGGCGACGTGAACCACGAGTTCATGGCGCTCGCAGACGTGGGCGAGGACCTGTTCGTTCGGTGCGAGAACGGCGATTACCTCGCCGACCTGGAGGCCGCGACCCCCCGCGAGCCGACCCCGGTCGAGGGGAAGGACCAGGCACCGTTGGAAGAGGTCCTGACGCCGGGCGCCGTCACCATCGACGCCGTGAGCCGACAGCTCGGGATCGATGCGGCGACCACGCTGAAGTGCATGTTGTTCGAGGTTGACGGCGCCACGGTGGTGGTGCTCCTGCCCGGCGATCGCGAGGTGAACGAGAAGAAGCTCGCGAGCCACTTCTTCCCCAAGGGAGTGCGGCGTTTCGAGGATGCGGACTTCGCGGCGCATGGGTTCGCCAAGGGCTTCGTGGGTCCGCAGGGCATGGGCGAAGATGTCAGGGTGCTTGCGGATCCGACCGTGCGGGGCGGCATCGACTGGGTCACCGGGGCGAATCGCGTCGACGTCCACGTCGCGGGCGCCAACGCGGGTCGCGACTTCCGGATCGACGCCTACGTGGACCTCGTCGCGATCCGCGAGGGCGACGTCTGCCCGAAGGACGGCGGGGCCTTGCACATCGGACGATCCATCGTGGTTGGACATGTCTACCAGCTGGGCACGCGGTACTCGGCTCCGCTCGAAGCCACGTATCTGGACGAAGAGGGGACGCGGCGCCTCTATCAGATGGGCTCCTACGGCATCGGGATCACCCGGATCATGGCGGCCGCGGCCGAGCAGTACCACGACGAGGCGGGCCTGTGCTGGCCGCGGGCGCTGGCGCCGTACGAGGTCGCCGTCATCATGGCCAACCACGACGATCCGGCGGTCACGGCCGAGGCGGACCGCATCTACGATGGGTTGCGCCTCGAGGGTATCCAGGCGGTCTTGGACGATCGCGACGAGCGCGCGGGCGTCAAGTTCGCCGACGCCGACCTGATCGGCTATCCCGTGCAGGTGACGGTGGGCAAGCGAGGCCTCGCCGCGGGAACGGTGGATCTCAAGCTGCGCGCGGCGGGGGAGAGGTCGGTGGTCCCCGTGACCGACGCCGTGAGGAAGGCCGCGGAGCTGTTGGCGACCGCACCGTGATGATCGACAGCGGTCCGAGGATCGTCCCTCGGCTATACTGAGCCCGTACAGCGAACCGAAGGTGTGTCCGAGGTGGGCTCGCGCCCACCTTTTGTTTCGGGAGGGGGCGTCGGACCGTGGAGGCAGAACCGCTGGTCAAGTCCCTCGTCGAGGCCGAGGGGCTCGATCTCGTCGACGTCGCCATGCGGGGACGGGGTTCCAACCAGGTCCTGCAGGTGACGGTGGACGGCCCAGAACGCATCGACCTCGATCGGATCGCAGCGCTTTCGCGACGCATCTCTCGCCACCTCGACGCCGAGGGGTTCGAGCCCGGGCCGTACGCGCTCGAGGTTTCGTCCCCGGGCATCGAGAGAGCGCTGAGCCGGCCGGAGCAGTTCCGCCGGGCGGTCGGATCGCAGGTGAAGATCAAGACCACGGTCCCCGTGGCCGGGTCCAGCTCGCACGAGGGTGCGCTCCGGCTCGCCGACGAAGCAGGGATCGCCCTGGACGTCGGCGGCCGAGAGCTGCGCGTTGCTTACGCCGACATCGCGTCGGCCCGCACGGTTGCGGACTGGGACGCCGAACTGAAGAGGAGTCAGGCATGAACGCCGAGATGATCGCCGCGCTGCGGGAACTGGAACGCGAGAAGGGCGTCGCCTTCGAGACGATCCTCCAGGGGCTGGAGGAGGCGATGGCGTCGGCCTACAAGACGTGGTGGAAGCAGGAGAACCCCACCGCGGACGATGACTTCGTCGGGTTCGCGGCCACGATCGACCCGGAGACGGGCGACCTCAGCATGATCAAGCAGACCCTCGAGGAGATCGACGTCCCCCCCACCGAGGAAGACGGCGAGCCGACCATCGAGATGAAGGTGATCGGCGAGGAACCCGTCGAGGTCACGGACGACTTCAAGGGCCGGATCGGCGCGCAGACCGCGAAGCAGGTCATCTTCCAGAAGCTCCGCGACGCGGAGCGCGAGATGACCTACGAGGAGTTCGCCGGGCGCGAAGGCGACGTGGTCACGGGCATCGTGCAGCAGCAGGAGCGTCGCTACACCCTGCTCGACCTGGGCAAGGTCGAGGCGCTGTTGCCCCAGGCCGAACAGGTCCCCTCCGAGCCGTACCGCCACGGTGAGCGGCTCAAGGCCTATATCACCGAGGTGCGCCGCGGCACCAAGGGCCCGCAGATCGTGGTGTCGCGCAGCCATCCCGGGCTCCTCAAGTCCCTGTTCGCGATGGAGGTGCCGGAGATCGAGGAGGGCATCGTCGAGATCAAAGGGGTCGCGCGGGAGCCGGGACACCGCTCCAAGATCGCCGTCACTTCCAACGAGCCCGGCGTCGATCCCGTCGGGGCCTGCGTGGGGCCGAAGGGCTCGAGGGTGCGCATGGTCGTCAACGAGCTTCGCGGAGAGAAGATCGACGTCGTTCCGTTCTCCGCGAACCCCGCCGAACTGGTGGCCAATGCGTTGCAGCCAGCCAAGGTCAAGGAGGTCCGCATCGATGAGGCCACGGGCACCGCGATGGTCATCGTGCCCGACTATCAGCTGAGCCTCGCCATCGGGAAGGAAGGCCAGAACGCCCGGCTCGCGGCCCGGCTGACCGGCTGGCGGATCGACATCAAGTCGGAGACGCAGGTCTCCGAGGACGCGCGGGCGGCCGCGGCGCCGCCACCCGCGTCGGCTCCTGAGGAAGCGCAGGTGGAGGCCACGGCGGAGCCCCAGGCGGACGAGGTCGCCGAGATCGAGGTCGCAGAGGAGGTGGCGGCGGAGGAGGCGGTCGAGGAGATCGCCGCCGAGGAGGCGGCCGACGTGGCCATCGACGTCGCCATCGCTCAGGAGGCGGAGGCGCCGGCGGGCGAGTAGACCCGGGGCCGCCACGCGGGGGCCCAGTTCGCGCCTAAGCGCGGACGAGACAGACCTCCACCGTTCATCCGGAGACGTCGCATTCCGGCGCGGCGCGGGGAACTGGGTAGGCTACGGAGCGAAAGATCGAGCATCGGATGGGAGCGTCTTGAGGGTCCACGAACTGGCCAAGGAGATCGGCGTCACCAGCAAGGAACTGCTGGTGGCGCTCGACCAGATGGGCGTGAGCGGCAAGTCCGCGTCCTCCAGCGTGCCCGAGGATCTCCTCCCTCGTCTGCGCGCGTCCGGAGGAAAGGCCACCGAGACGCGCAAGCGACGCGAGGTCCTGGAGCCGGCCCCCGCTCCTCGTCGGGCCAAACCCAAGCCGGTACCCAAGGCAGAACCCGAGGCGGCGCCCGCCGAAGAGCCCGCCCCCGCCGCGGCGGCCTCCCCCGAGCCTGCGGTCCCGGCGCCGGCGCGGCCCACGCGTGCCGCGCCCACGAGCCCGAGCACGTCGGCGAAGGAAGCGCCCCCCACCGGCGGGCGCGGACCGCGCGGTCCGCGTCGCCCGGTGGAGCCGCTGGCGCCATCCTCGGTGCTCCAGCTCGTGCGCGGCGCCACCCCACAGACGATCGCCGACAAGCTCAGCAGGTCGCCCGGGGACATCGTCAAGATCCTGTTCATGGCCGGCGAGATGGCCACCGCCACGACGTCGCTGTCCGACGAGGAGATGGGCCTCGTGGCCGATGACCTCGGGTTCCAGCTGGAGATCGTGGGGATCGAAGACGAGCTCCAGGCCGAGACGCTGGAGGGGGAGGTCGACGAGCGGGAGCTCGTGCCGCGCGCCCCCGTCGTCACCATCATGGGACACGTCGACCACGGGAAGACGAAGCTGCTCGATGCCATCCGCGAGACCGACGTGGTCGCGGGCGAGTTCGGCGGGATCACCCAGCACATCGGCGCATACCAGGCACACGTAGGCGGCCGCGAGATCACCTTCATCGATACGCCGGGTCACGAGGCGTTCACCGCCATGCGCGCCCGCGGCGCCAAGGTCACGGACATCGCCGTGCTCGTCGTCGCCGCCGATGACGGTGTGATGCCCCAGACCCTCGAGGCCCTCGACCACGCGAAGGCCGCCGAGGTGCCCATCGTGGTTGCCGTGAACAAGGTGGACAAGGAGCAGGCCGACCCGAACCGCGTTCGGACCCAGATGGTCGAGCGCGGGATCGTTCCTTCGGAGTGGGGCGGGGAGTACGAGTTCGTCGATGTGTCCGCCAAGGCCCGGACGAATCTCGACACGCTGCTCGAGACGCTCTTGGTGGTCGCCGACCTCGAAGAGCTCACGGGGGATCCCACGGGAAATGGCTGGGGGACAGTGCTCGAGGCGCACCTGGACAAGGGCCGTGGCCCGGTGGCGACGGTCCTGGTGCAGAAGGGGACCCTCGAGGTGGGCGACGCGCTCGTGTGCGGCGTCACGTACTGCAAGATCCGCGCCATGCTCGACGAGAACGGCAGCCCGGTGGACATCGCCGGCCCCTCCAAACCCGTCCAGGTCTTGGGATGGGCCCACGTGCCCGACTCCGGCGACGACTTCCGGGAGGTCGAGGACGAGCGCGAGGCGCGCCACGTGGCGGCCGACCGCGAGTCGCGCGTGCGCGCCGCCGAGTTGGTGACGACGCGCCAGCCCACGCTCGCGGATCTGCTCACCCAGCAGGCGCGTTCGGAGATCCCCGAGCTGAACCTGATCGTGAAGGCCGATGTGCAGGGTTCGCTCGGCGCGCTCACGGACGCCTTCCTCAAGCTCCCCCAGGACGAGGTTCGCGTGAACATCGTCCACAGCGCGGCCGGTGCCATCACGGAACGCGATGTCTCGCTGGCGGTCGCCTCGCACGCGATCGTGATCGGGTTCAACGTCCGCCCCGACAAGCCCGCGCGCGATCTCGCGGAGCAGGAGCATGTCGATATCCGTCTCTACCAGGTGATCTACGACGCCATCGACGAGGTCAAGGCCGCGCTGTCCGGGATGCTGCGTCCGGAGGAGCGGGAGAAGGTCATGGGTGAGGCCGAGGTCCGTCAGATGTTCCGGGTGCCGAAGCTCGGGGTCATCGCCGGTTGCTACGTCAAGAGCGGGGTGATCAGGCGCAACGCCAAGGCCCGGCTGGTCCGTCAGGGCGTGGTCGTCTACGACGGCAAGGTCGGGTCGCTCCGCCGCTTCAAGGACGACGCGGCCGAGGTCCGCGACGGGTTCGAGTGCGGCATCGGGATCGAGAACTTCCAAGACATCAAGGAAGGCGACATCGTCGAGGCCTACGAGATCGAAGAGTTCGCGCGCACGATCTGATCGCGAGCGGGCCTACCACGTCGCGCCGGGGCTCCGCTCGGTCGTCCGTTAGGCTGGATGGATGAGGCAGGGAGCGCGCACCGACCGCGTCGGGGAGGAGTTCCGCGAGGTCCTGGCGGAGCACATCCAGAAGCTGAAGGACCCCCGGCTGGGCTTCGTGACCGTGACGGGCGTGAAGGTTTCTCCCGACCTGAAGCATGCGTGGGTCGCCTACACCCTCCTCGGCGACGAGCAGGAGCGAGCGGGTTCGCGGGCGGCGCTGACCTCGGCCGCCCCGCATCTGCGCGCGGTTCTCGGGCGTGAGGTGCGGCTGAAGTTCGTTCCGGATCTCGTATTCGAGGAGGACACGAGCTACCAGGAAGGCCAACGCATCGACGAGCTGTTGTCGGAGCTGCGTCGCAAGGAGGACGCATGACGCACGCTCTCGATCTCGAACGGGCGTCGGAGGTCTTGACGGGAGCGCCGGAGGTCGCCCTCGCGTGCCACGTCAACCCGGACGCGGACGCGCTTGGCTCGATGCTGGGGCTCGCCGGACACCTGGAAGGGCGAGGCGTGCGCACCACGGTGAGCTTCCCCAACGAGCCGATGGAGCTTCCGCGCTGGGCGGCGCTGCTCCCCGGATCCGACCGGCTGGTCCAGCCGCGGGACTTCCCGAAGGAGCCGGCCGTGATGGTGACGTGCGACTGCGCCTCCTCGGATCGGCTCGTGTCGCTGGCTCGGGCGGCGGAGCGCGCCGGTGAGCTCATCTGGATCGACCATCACCGATCGAACGACGGGCTGGGGACGGTGCCGCTCGTGGATCCGACGGCCTCGTCGACGTGCGAGGTGGTGTTTCGGCTCATCGAAGTCATGGGTGGGGAGATGTCCGACGCCACCGCCGCCTGCCTCTATGCCGGGTTGGTGACGGACACGGGTCGGTTCCAGTACGAGGCCACCACCCCGGCGACGCTGCGGATGGCCGCGACCCTGCGCGAGCACGCGTTCGATCACACGCGCCTCGTTCAGGCCCTGTACGAGGACGCGCCCATCGAGTACATCCGACTGGTGGGCACCGCGCTCGATCGCGTCGCCTACGTCGCCGACGCGGACCTCGTGTGGACGTACCTCACGCAGGCGGACCTCCTCGGTGCCGGCGTGCACCCCGCGGAGACGGACGATCTCATCGACGCCATCCGCTCCGCCCGCGACGTCGACGTCGCGGCCGTGATCAAGCAGCAGAAGGACGGCCGCTTCAAGGTGAGCGTGCGTTCGCGCGGCGGTCACGACCTCGCCGCCATCGCCGCCGCCTTCGGCGGGGGCGGCCATCGGCTCGCCGCCGGCTACACCTCGAAGCACGGCCCCGCCGGCACGGTCGATCGCCTCGCGAACGCCCTGCGAGGCGAGCTCGTGACCCCGTGAGCGCATCGGCTCACGACGGGATCTTGCTCATCGACAAGCCGGCCGGCATCACCTCGCACGACGCGGTGGCCGCGGTGCGCAGAGCCCTGGGCACCAAGAAGGTGGGGCACGCCGGCACCCTCGATCCGATGGCCACCGGCCTGCTCGTGATGGGGGTGGGTCGCGCGACGCGGTTGCTCCGCTTCCTGGGTGGCCTCCCCAAGACCTACGAGGGAGCCTTCCGCCTTGGCGTGCGCACCACCACGCTCGACGCCGATGGAGACGTCGTGGAGGAATCGCCGGTGACCGTGACGCGGACCGAGGTGGAGGCCGCGATGGCAGGATTGGTGGGCGACTCCCTGCAGATGCCGCCCGCGTACTCGGCCGTGAAGGTGGGCGGCACGAAGCTCTACGAGGCCGCGCGCCGCGGGGAGTCGCTCGTCGCCGCCCCGCGGCCGGTCCACGTGGACGCCTTCGAGCTGGTCGATCTCAGGCCCCCGCGGGCCGTCTTCCGCGTCGTCTGCGGCGGTGGCACGTACGTGCGGGTCCTCGTCGCCGATGTGGGCGACGCGTTGGGGTGCGGGGCCCATCTCACGGAGCTGCGCCGCACGGCGATCGGGGCGTTCGCCGTCGAACGGGCGAGCCCACCGGAGGACCCCGGCATGCCCAAGCCGATGGCCGATGCGGTCGCCCACCTGCCGCGCGTCGTTCTCGACCCCGAGGAGGCCGTCGCCGCCGGCCACGGTCGCGTGCTGGGCCCGACCGGCCTTCACGGCCCCTACGCGGTGTTCTCGCCCGAGGGCGCGCTGGTCGGTGTCTACGAAGACGATGGCACCAAGGGGCGGCCGGCGGTCATCGTGCCTCCCGCGCCCGGTTGACCCCTTCCGCACCCCCCCTCGGGGCGATGCTAGGCTTGCCCGCTCGACCCACGGGGAGCCAGGGGGACGGAGCGAACGGGTCGGGAACGAACGCCGCAGCCGCCGTGGGCGCGGGTTCCGCGGCACCCGGCGAGCAGAAGAGGAAGCGCACGAACGTGAAGAAGATCCTCGGCGTGGTGGCGTCCGTGATCATCGTCGTCGGGATCTTCGCGTTCGCGATCCCCAAGTTCGCCGACTACTCCGAGGTATGGACGGCGATCAAGGACATGACGCCGTTGGAGATCGGGTCCCTGTTGGCGGCGATGGTCTTCAACCTCTTCACGTACTGGTGGGCGAACATGGCGGCGCTCCCCGGATTGCGCTTGTGGCCGGCGGCCGTGCTGACCCAGACCACCACGTCCGTCGCGAACACGCTCCCCGGTGGAGGAGCCATCGCGATAGGGCTGACGTATGAGATCCAGAAGTCCTGGGGCTTCACGGGCACGAACACGGCCCTCTATGTGGGCGTGACGGGCATCTGGAACATCTTCGTGAAGCTGGGCTTGCCCGTGATCTCGATCGTGATCTTGGTCCTCACGGGCCAGAGCAGCACGGCGTACCTCACGGCGGCCATCGTCGGCGTGATCGTCCTGGCCATCGCGGTGGGCCTGCTCGCCGCAGTGTTCCGCAGCGAGGCGCTCGCCCGGTCGGTGGGACGCGGGATCGGGCGGGTGTCGACGTTCTTCGCCAAGCCCTTCCGGCGCGGCAAAGGCCCCATCACCGGACTCGACGACCGCGCGGCGAAGTTCCGCCGGGACACCATCGGGCTCGTGGAGCGGCGTTGGGTGCGGCTGACCTTCTTCACGATCCTCAGCCAGCTCGCGTTGTTCTCCGTGCTCCTGCTCGCCGTGCGACACATGGGGATCAGCGAGCAGGAGATCAGCACGGCCAAGGTGCTCGCGGTGTTCGCCTTCAGCCGCCTCCTGTCCGCGGTGCCGATCACGCCTGGAGGCGTTGGCGTGATCGACCTCGGTTACGTGGGTGGCCTCACGGCGGGACTCCCCGATGACCAGAAAGCCGCCGCGGTGGCAGCCGTGCTGATCTTCCGTCTGCTTACGTTCGGCGTGCAGATCCCCCTCGGCGGGTTCACCTACTTCATCTGGCTGAAGAACAAGCGCTGGCGCAAGACGGCGCCGGAGGAGCCGGAGGCGGAGCCCGAATTCGCCGCGGGCGCCAGCCCGGTCGGCTAGTCAGGTTCCGCCGGGCCCCTCGGCGTACGGATCTCAAACGCGGGCGGCTCGAGAACCTCGTCGTGTGGCGTCTCGCCGATGACCTGGCGATCCCCCATCGCGACGAGGGCCGCCACCGTGAGCGCCACCCCCGCACCGAGCAGCACCCCGCCGAGCGCGTCGGAGAACCAATGCGCGTTCAGGTAGACGCGGGAGAGCCCCATGATGAACGCGAAGATGCCCGCGGCCCACTCCCACTTGCGCCGGCGTGGCCCGGCCGGGATGAACGCGATCACGAGGGAGATCCCGATAGCCGCACCGGCCACGGCGTGGCCCGAGGGATACGACGAGCCGTGGGTCACGAGCAGTGGGTTCGGCGGACGCATCCGGTCCATATATCCCTTGGTCGCGGTCATGAGCGCCTCCGACAAGGCCCAGGTAAGGGCGAACGCGATCGCGTGGCGGAAGCGACGAAGGACGAGGAGCAGGACCAGGGCCGCCACCCGGAAGGGGATGTTGAAGACGCCGCCTCCCAGGAAGTTGAGCAGCTTCGCCAGTGGCGTGAGGATCCCGTCGTTGATGTGCTGGGTGGCGTCGTAGGCGGTCTGGTCGAACCGGCCTACCGCCGCAAGAGCCGTGGCGGGCGCCGTGCGGTCCACCTGCGATCCGACGGCGAGCGTGAGCAGTACGAAGGCCCCGAGAAGCCCGAGCCCCGCCCCCAGCCCGAAGAACGGACGCGTCATGAGGGCTCGATGCTCCCGCTCGCGTGCCATCACACCTCGGAGACGAGCGCCGCGATGCTCGCGCCCACCACGAACAGCAGCGCCCCCAGCGCCGCCGCCGTGAGGGCGATCCGCCGGACGCTCCAGCGTTGGATCGAGATTGCGGGGTACGTGGGAGCGAGCCGCTTGAACTCCCCGATCAGGTCGCGGCCGTCCTCCTTGATGTAGCGCTGCAGCTCGGTGGGGATCGCCATGCCGATCGCGCACGCGAAGGCCTCGCCCACCTCCTCGGGTGTGAAGGAGCGCAGCGCGATCTCGTAGACGTGCGCAGCGTCGGACTTCAGGGCCATCACCAGCATCATGTTGGCGAGATCCACGGCCTGCCGCCAGGGCGAGGGGCGGATCTCCAGGCCGGATACGTCGATCAACTGAAGGTGACCGTCGATCTTGAGGAGGTTGGCCGGCTTGATGTCACGGTGGGCGAGCCCCGCGTCCCAGAGATGGTGCACGAGCGCGAGCCCTTCGTCGATCATGGTGTCGTCGATGTCGGCGTGCCCGAGCGTCTCGGACCCGGCGAAGAACTCGGTGGGCAGGAGGTACTCCCGGTTGGGGGTGAGCTCGACGGCGCCGTACGTCTTGGCGACGCGGAACCCGTAGTCGTCGAGCAGACGCAGCGCGTAGTCCTCGTAGTCGATCAGCCGCCGCACCGAGCCGAAGGGCGCCTCGTCCTCCATCTGGCCGTACATGATCGTGCGGCCGATCCGGTACCACCGGTCGGCCCGCAGATGGCTCGTGGCGAGGATCTTCCCGAAGAGCTGCGTCCCGTCCTCGGTGGTCATCAACAACGGGGTCGATCCTCCCGACCCCTCGTCGCCGAACGCCCTCACGTCGGTGACCTCGATCCCGAGCTGATCGCGCATCGCAGCGCGGATGGCCCGTCCGCGCGCGCCGCCCAGGTCCAGGTGGGCGGCGTTGCCTCCACGGCGATACGACACGGGGAACGACTCGTCGGGACAGAGCCACTTGAAGACCACGAAGGCGACCGTGGCCGCCAGCAGGATGGAATAGAAGGCGGCGGACGGGTAGGCGTCGGCGAGGAGGATCCGCGCGCACGCCACCACTACGAGGAGGCCCACGGCCCCCCAACGCAGGCGCGCTCGCGCGCGGCCGACCGGCACGAGCGCGTAGACCATGACGAAGATGGTGATGCCCAGCGCCACGGTCGCGCTCCCGGGGAAGTAGAAGACGGGGAAGCCCCGCGCGGCGACCGACGTGATGGGCGGCGTGAGGGTCGACGGCGGATCCAGCGGGCCCACGCGCACGAAGCTCACGACGAGATCGAGCGCCGCCCACGTGAGGAGGGCGACCACCACGTGGCGGAAGCGCTTGAACGAGGCCAGCACGAGCAGGATGGCGATCCGCAGGATCAGGACCGCCGCGGGCGTGACGAACAGGTCGATGGCCTTCGCGATGTCGACGTTGAGACTCGTGCGCCGGGCCGCGGCCCACCGCAGGACGCTCACGTCCTGCGGCAGGGGTTCCAAGGCCATCGCCGCGCCGAGCACGGCCCCCAGAACGATCACGCCCACCGAGGGCCACAGCCAACGCTTCCATCCGGCATCGTGGGGGAGCGGGGGCGCCTCTCCCGACGGTCGTCGCAGGTGCCGGCGGCCCTGCGTGGCGATGCCGGCGAGCCGCTCGACCTCGCTCGCCGTTACCTCCCCCGAGCCAGACATGACGGATACGATACCCGGGCTCTGGGTTCGGCTACCCTCCGTCGGTGCAGATCGTGCGCGGCCTCGAGGCGCTGCCCTTATCCGATCAGCCGGCTGTGGTGACGGTCGGGTTCTTCGACGGCGTGCACCTCGGTCATCAGGCTGTACTTGCGCGTACGGTGGAAGAGGCCCGCGAGCGGGGGATCCGATCCGTGGCCGTTACGTTCGACCGCCATCCCCGCGAGGTCCTCACGCCGGGGCACGAGCCGCGACTCCTCACAGGCGTCGAGCGCAAGGCGGGTCTGATCAGCGAGGCGGGCTTGGACGTGCTCGTCGTGCTCGGATTCACGCCCGCCTTCTCCCGGATCCCCGCCGAGGCATTCGTCGCGGAGACCCTCGTGCGCGGGCTTCGCGCTCAGCACGCGGTGATGGGCGCGAACTTCACGTTCGGGCACAAGGCGGCCGGGACGGTGCAGACCCTTCCGGCGCTCGGGGCGCCGTTCGGGCTGACGGCAGAGGGCGTCGATCTCGTCGAGATCCGTGGGCGCTTCGTATCCTCGACCTCGATCCGCGAGGCCCTGTCCGAAGGCGATCTCGCGTGGCCCCGGCTCGCCTGCAGACGCCGGTTCGTGCTGGACGGAGCGGTGGTCTCGGGGCATGGACGCGGCAAGGGGCTCGGCTATCCCACGGCGAACCTCGAGACCTGGCCGCGGCTCCTGTTGCCCGGCCAAGGGATCTACGCCGGGGTGGCCGAGATCCGCGGGCGGCGGTATCGGGCCGCGATCGACGTCGGGACCAACCCCACGTTCGGCGTGGAACCGCTGCACGTCGAGTCCTTCCTCCTGGATTTCGATGGTCCCGACCTGCCCGGCGAGTCGATGGCGGTGGAGTTCTGGGAGCGCCTGCGCGACGAGGTGCGATACGAGCACGTCGACGAGCTGGTGGCGGCCATCGCCCAGGACGTAGGGCGAACGCGTGGTCTGATCGAGGACCCTCGAGCCTGATCGAGCTGCCTGATCGAGCTGCCTGAGGGAGCTGGTAGCCTTGGTCACAGACGATGACGACCCTGACCAAAGAAACGAAGACGCAGATCATCTCGGAGTACGCCCGCAGCGAGGGGGACACCGGTTCCGCAGAGGTCCAGGTGGCGGTGCTGACGAGACGCATCGCGGATCTCACCGAGCACCTCAAGCTTCACAAGCATGACCACGCGTCGCGTCGCGGACTCCTGCAGATGGTCGGGCGCCGGCGCCGGCTGCTCGACTACCTCAAGAACGAGGACATCGAGCGGTACCGCGCGCTCATCGCGCGCCTCGGTCTGCGCCGCTGAACGAACCACCGGAGGCCGCCCCGAGGGGGCGCTGCCACCGCAAGGAGTGATGCCAACGACTCACTGACCCGCACTACGGAGGTGGAAACCACCCGCGGTCGGTTATCAGTAGCGAGCGTCCGAACACCACGGCTCCGAGCGAGCCGGCGGGCGACCCGGATGCTCACCACTGAGAATCGGCCACCCCACCTCCTCCGGCGCCGAGGCGACCGCCTCGCGCGCAGTCTTCAACAAGGAGGAACGGCCCATGGCCACCACCCTTTCCCGCAAGATCGGGAACAACACCCTGACGCTCGAGTCGGGCAAGATGGCCCGTCTCGCCGACGGCGCCGTACTAGCAACCTACGGCGACACGCAGGTGCTCGCCACCTGCGTGCGCAGCAGCCCCCGAGAGGGCATCGACTTCTTCCCGCTCACCATCGACGTGGAAGAGCGGATGTACGCGATCGGCAAGATCCCCGGCAGCTTCTTCCGCCGTGAAGGCCGGCCGTCGGAGACCGCGGTCCTCACGTGCCGACTCATCGACCGCCCGCTCCGCCCCACGTTCAAGGACGGGTTCCGCGACGAGGTCCAGGTCGTCATCACCGTGCTGGGGATGGACGGAGAGAACCCCTATGACATCCCGGCCATGAACGCCGCCTCCGTGGCCACGTGCCTCGCGGGGCTCCCGTTCGACGGACCCGTCGCCTCGGTGCGCATGGGTCTGATCGATGGGCAATGGATCGTGAACCCCACGTTCCAGGAGGTCGAGGAGGCCACGTTCGACATCGTCGTCGCCGGCCGTCGCAACGACGGCGGTCAGATCGACGTGCTGATGATCGAGGGCGAGGCCCCCGACAACACATGGGAGCTGCTGGCCTCCGGGGCGACCGCCCCCACGGAGGAGAACGTGGCCCTCGGGCTCGATGCCGCCAAGGTCGCCATCGCAGAGCTGATCGACCTCCAGTCGGAGTTCGTGGACGCGGTCGGCGTCACCGAGCAGGCGTGGGATCCCAACCCCCTGTTCGGCGACGACGTCTATGAGATCGTCGCGGGCTTCGCGAAGGACCGCCTGGCTGAGGCGATCGTGCCGGACAAGGCCGAGCGCGAGGCGAAGCTCGACGCGCTCAAGGCCGAGACCAAGGAGCATCTCGCCGCCGAGTTGGGCGACGACGGCGCGGCACGCGTGAGCGAGTTCGGTGCCGCGTGGAAGCAGATCCAGAAGAAGGTCATGCGCAAGCGCGTGATCGACGAGGGCGTCCGGCTGGACGGCCGCGGGCCCACCGAGATCAGGCCGCTCTCAGCGGAGGTCGGGGTGCTCAAGCAGGCCCATGGCTCCGCGCTCTTCAGCCGCGGCGACACGCAGGTCCTCAACGTGACGACCCTCGGCATGTTGCGCATGACGCAGATGATCGACACGCTCGATCTCAACGACGGCAAGCGGTACATGCACCACTACAACTTCCCGCCCTACTCCACGGGCGAGACGGGCCGCGTGGGCTCTCCTCGTCGTCGCGAGATCGGTCACGGCGCGCTCGCCGAGCGCGCCCTCGTGCCGGTCGTCCCCGACGAGGACGAGTTCCCGTACGCGCTGCGCCTCGTCTCCGACGTCTTGAGCTCCAACGGCTCCACATCGATGGCGAGCGTGTGCGGATCCACCCTGTCCCTGATGGACGCCGGTGTGCCCATCAAGGCGCCGGTGGCCGGCATCGCCATGGGCATGATCGCCGACGACGACAAGTTCGTGACGCTCACGGACATCCTCGGAGCCGAGGATGCGCTGGGCGACATGGACTTCAAGGTCGCCGGCACCCGTGAGTTCGTCACGGCGATCCAGCTGGACATGAAGGTGACGGGTCTCCCGGGCGACGTGCTCGCGGGCGCATTGCAGCAAGCGCGAGAGGCTCGGTTCCAGATCCTCGACGTGATGGAGCAAGCGATCGCCGCCCCGCGCGACGAGGTGAACGCGAAGGCGCCGCGCATCATCAGCATCCAGATCCCGGTCGACAAGATCGGCGAGGTCATCGGGCCCAAGGGCAAGCGGATCAACGAGATCATCGCCGTCACGGGCGCCGACATCGACATCCAGGACGACGGCACGGTGCATATCGGGTCGATCACGGGTGGCGAGGGCGCCGACCAGGCCGCGGAGATGATCAACGACATCGCGAACCCGCGCCCAGTGTTGGTGGGCGAGGAGTACACGGGCACGGTGGTGAAGACCACCACGTTCGGCGCCTTCGTGAACCTCGTGCCCGGACGCGACGGGCTCGTCCACATCTCGAAGCTGGGCCGCGGCAAGCGGCTGCAAAGCGTCGAGGAGGCCATCAAGGAGGGCGACACGATCACCGTGCTGGTCGAGGACATCGACGCGCAGGGCAAGATCAGTCTAAAGCCGGTGGGCGAGGAATGGGCCATCCCCGAGGGACAGGCGGACGAGTCCGGCGGCGGCCAGCGGCGTGACCGCGGAGATCGCGGCGGCCGCGACCGTGGATCCCGCGGAGGGCAGGGCGATCGTGGTGGGCGCGACCGCGAGCGCGGCCGTCGCTTCCGCGACGAGCCGGCGGCCGACGCCGGCAGGAGCGCGGCTCCGGCGTCCGAGGCTGCGGCCACGCCGGACGCCGAATAGTCGATGCCTATCCGTAGGACCGAGTTCAGCTCGGGCCTCCGGGTCGTGACGGAGCGGATGCCCGGCGTCCGCTCCGTCTCGCTGGGCTTCTGGGTTCTGGCGGGTTCGCGCGACGAGCGACCGGCCATCAGCGGGTCCAGCCATTTCCTGGAGCACCTGCTCTTCAAGGGCACCAAGACGCGAACCGCGCTCGACATCGCCGAGCAGTTCGACGCCGTCGGCGGGGACCTCAACGCGTTCACCGCCAAGGAGTACACGTGCTACTACGCGCGCGTGCTCGACCGCGACCTCGAGATGGCGGTCGACCATCTCGCGGACATGCTGCAGCACACCGTGATCCGCAAGAAGGACCTCGATGGCGAACGGCAGGTGATCCTCGAGGAGATCAACATGCACGAGGACGCGCCCGAGGACGTCGTCCACGACCTGTTCACCGAGACCCTGTGGCCCGATCATCCTTTGGGGCGCCCGATCCTGGGCACGGTCGCCACCATCGAGGCCGCCACTACCGCATCGGTAGGCCGCTTCTACCGTGCCCACTACGTCCCCGGCAATTTCGTCGTCGCCGCGGCCGGCAACCTCCGGCACGAGGATCTCATCGCGCTCCTGCGCGATCGCATGGAGACGGGCCGCAAGGTCGGCCAGGGCGAACCATCGGTCTGGAACCTTCGGGCCCACGTGCGCTCGCCCGAGCCGTCGGGACGCAGCCTGACCAAGCGGCGCAAGACGGAGCAGGCCAATATCTGCCTGGGAACCAATGGGCTCCCGCGGTCGGATCCTGAGCGCTTCGCGTTCCTCATCGCGAACACCGCGCTCGGGGGCGGCATGTCCTCGCGCCTGTTCCAGGAGGTGCGCGAGAAGCGCGGGCTCGCCTACTCGGTCTACAGCTATCACGGGCAGTACACGGAGGCGGGCGTGTTCGCGTGCTACGCGGGCTGCACGCCCGGGCGCGCGGACGAGGTCATCGGCTTGCTGCGCCGCGAACTGACCGATGTGGCCGACGGCGGGCTGAGCCTCGAGGAGTTCGAGCGCGCGAAGGGTCACGTGAAGGGCGCCATGGTGCTCGGGCTCGAGGATCCCGGGGGGCGCATGAGCCGCCTCGGCAAGTCCGAGATCGCGCACGGGGAGATCCTCACCGTGGACCAATCGTTGCGGCGCATCGAGCAGGTCACGCTGGAGGACGCGCGTGCCGTGGCCGAGCGCGTGCTGTCCCAGCCCATGACGCTCACCGTGCTGGGGCCGTTCGCGAAGACGGCCTTCTTGGGGGCCACGGCGTGATCCGCGTCGGCGTCGTGGGCGCCACCGGCAAGATGGGCCGCGAGGTCTGCCGGGCGGTCCACGCCGACCACGAGCTGGACCTGGTGGCCGCCGTGAGTCGCTCGGCGGCGGGGACGCCGCTCGAGGCGCTCCTCGGGCTCGATGGATGCCCGGTGATCGCGGCGGGTGAGCTCGAGGCGCTGCTGGATGCGCGCACGGAGGTCCTCGTCGACTTCACCGGCCCCGCCTGGGCGCCCGAACACATCGCGTGGGGGATCGAGCACGGTGTCCACGTCGTGGAGGGCTCCACCTCCTTCGAGATCGATCCCGGATGGGACGAGCAGGAACGCGTGGGCGTCTTCGTGGCGCCGAACTTCGCGATCGGTGCCGTCCTGATGATGCGGTTCGCGGCTGAGGGCGCCGCGCACCTGCCCGACGTCGAGATCGTGGAATACCACCACCCGGCCAAGCTGGACGCGCCGAGCGGCACGGCCGTCGCCACGGCGCGCCGGATCGCCGACGCGCGCGGCGAGGACCCGGACGTCCCCATCCACTCGGTGCGCCTGCCGGGCGTCGTCGCCGACCAGGAGGTCATCTTCGGGGGGATGGGCCAGACGCTCACCATCCGCCACGCCACGACGGACCGCACGGCGTTCATGCCGGGCGTCGTGATGGCCATCAAGGCGGTCGTGGCCCGGCCGCCCGGCCTCACGGTGGGCCTCGACGCCTTGCTCGAGGGATCGTGAGCCGTCGCCTCGCCGTCGTCGTGGCGCACCCCGACGACGACACCTTCGGGTGCGCCGGCACCGTGGCCCTGCACGCGTCGGACCTCGACTTCCGGTTCGCGCTGCTCCACGTCACGAGCGGCGAGGCCGGGGAGATCGCCGATCCGTCGCTCGCGACGCGCGAGACCCTCGGCGAGGTGCGCGAGGAGGAGGACCGCCGCTCCTGGGCTGCGCTCGGCCGCCAGCCCGACCGGCACGAGTTCCTTCGCTACCGCGACGGCGGCGTGGCGGAGATCCCTTGGGAGGAGCTGGTGGGGACCATCGGCGATGTCCTGCGCGAGGAGCACCCCGACGTCGTGATCACGTTCGGGCCCGACGGCATAACGGGCCATCCCGACCACATCACCGTGGGCCAGGCGACGTCGGAGGCCTTCGCGCGGCTCCGCGCGCAGAGCGTGGACGGCCTCAGTCGGCTCCTGCATGTCGGGTTGCCGGCCTCCGGCATGCTCGAGTACAACGAGATCCTCGTGGCGCTGGGGCGGGAGCCGATGGACCTCGAGCATCCGCAGCTCTACCAGCCACGCGGCGTGCCGGACGAGACGATCGGCGTGATGGTGGACTGCGATCGCGTGATCGAGCGCAAGGCCGCCGCGCTACGGGAGCATCGGACCCAGGCCAACGACATGGCCAACCTCCCTGAGGAGGTCGAGCGCCGGATCCTGGGCGCCGAGACGCACGTGATCGCGTGGCCCGAGCGCGCACCCGCCGAGCCGATCCTCACCGACGTCTTCGAGGGCCTCGACTGAGGGAGCTTCAACGCCCTGGACGACGGTGCGAACTCGATCGCTGAGAGCGCCCGCGCGATGAATGGTTGCCTCAAGGTTATGCGGAGAGGCAGTGGGAGAGAAGCAAGTACTCGGTGCTGTGAGCAAGCTCGTTCCGGGGGACGCCGTCTTCTCGAACCCCGCATCCCTCGAGAGGGCTCTGCGGACCGTTGGTCTCCGCTCTATCAGGATCGTCGAGCGAGAGTACGTTGTCGAGATGTCGCTTGACGAGTACCTCGGCCATCGAGCGACAAGCGCAACGGGAAGCTTCGTTCACGAGTCCCTAGGTGAGGCAGCTTGGCGTAGATTCATGAACCGAGCGCGCGCCGAGTATGGAGGGCGATTCGGCGAACTGATGACCGACCACGGGCGCGTCTTACTTGCGGCCGCTGCGAAGGGACAAGAACGCACGTCGCAGGCGGGGAGTCCCTCTGGTTCTGCCGATACGAGCCGTCAACCGCGCGCAATGCTTCGCGGTGTGAGTGTCCACGCCGCCGATCACTTCTACCGCTCGTACCATCGCCACCTCCCGGTGCTCGAGAACCCGGATCGGTCGGCGCGGACAGGCCAGTGATGAGGCACGTGAGCGCGAGCTCCTATCAGGTCACGCTGTGACCGAACCCAACGGTTCTTCCATCGCGGTCGTGCCGGCCGGGTAGCCGACAGGTCCTGAGAAGGACACCTCGCGGGGTCAGGAAACTTGCGGGTCAGACCAGCTCGGCCGGCACCTGCACATCATCACTGGAAACTTCTGAGCCCGGAGCGAAGGAGACGGGCCGCATCCATGGCCCAGGATCGCTTCGGGCTGTCAGAGCGACGGGCCTGCCGCGTCGTCGGTCAGCCTCGCTCGACCAGCGCCGGCCCGCACCCGCGGCTGGGGACCGCCCGCTCCGGGCTCGTCTGCACGGGATCGCGAGGGAGCACCAGCGCTTCGGCTATCGCCGAGCCCACGCATTGCTCTGCCGCCAGGGGTGGGTGATCAACCGCAAGAAGGTGCTGCGTCTGTGGCGCGAGGAAGGCCTGAAGGTGCACAGACACCGCAAGCGCCGGCGTCCGCCGGTCGGTGAGCAGGTCATGAGAGCCGAGCGCCCCAACCACGTGTGGGCGATCGACTTCCAGTTCGATGCGACCTCTGACGGGCGGATGGTCAAGATCGCCAACGCCGTGGACGAATGCACCCGCGAAGCACTCCTCGGGCGCGTCGGGCGTCGCTGCACCTCCACCGATTTGGTCGAGGTCCTGGAAGGACTCGCCTTTGACCGCGGAGCACCCGAGCACATCCGCTGCGACAACGGACCCTAGATGATCGCGTGGGCGCTTCGGGACTGGTGTGCCACGGCAGGGACGAACACGAGCTACATCGAGCCGGGCTCTCCGTGGGAGAACCCGTTCGTCGAGTCCTACAACGCCCGCATGCGCGACGAGATACTCGCGATCACCGAGTTCTGGAACCTGACCGAAGCGACGGTCCTGATCAAAGACTGGAGGAACCGATACAACGCCGAACGGCCGCACTCTTCGCTTGGCTACCTCACCCCGCTAGAGTTCCACCGAGCGTGGCTCCAGCAGCACCAATCCGAGATGGCACTCTCATAGCGGATGGGTCCAGGAACGGGGGCCGACCACTGTTTGACGATCGAAGTGGGGCATCGCGGGCCCTCTTCTCCTTACGAGCGGAGCGGCTAGCTGAGAGCAAACACGATCTCGCCACGAGCGAGATAGGTGGCGAGACCGCCATCGCTACTCGAGTATTCGACGGAACGACTATGGCGCCGGGAGACTCTTCACTATGATGAGGGCAACGCACATGAGGGCCGGAATGGAAGGTCGAGCGTCCGATGGGAAGCGCGACGACTCAGATCGGCGCGATGTGTTCGAAGCCTTCTTCGAGCGAGAGTACTCCCACCTTCTGGGTGGGATGTACCTGGCGTGCGGTAACCAGCAAGAGGCCGAAAACCTGGCGCAGGAAGCGATGGCACGCGCCTTCGAACATTGGGAACGAGTGGCTGGCGCCAGGAATCCCGTGGCTTACGTTCATCAGATCGGGTTCAACCTTCTCCACCGCCGAGTAAAGCTACTCAGTAGGATCCTTCCCCAAACCCGCGAGGAGCTGGTTGACGTTGAGGAGCGAGCAACAACGAGCGTGGCAGTCATCGCCGCGCTCAAGAAGCTACCCCTCAATCAGAGGAGGACCGTTGTCCTCGTGGAGTGGTTAGACATGCCTGAGGAAGAGGTAGCGGTCCTGATGCACATCCGGCCAGCAACGGTAAGGACCAGACTTCACAGGGCCCGAGCGAGAATCCGCCAGGAATTGGGAGAAAATTCAGATGCCGAATGACACGTTGAAGACTTCAATCAAGACGGCGGCCACTTGCGCTCAAGCACACGGACTCTCCTCAAGAGAGGCCCTCGCAGGAACTCTCGCCCGGGTTGCCGCGCGAGCGCGTCGGCGCCGGGTCTCCAGCGCGGCGTTCGCAGGGGTGTTGTCCGTAACGGTCTTGGGACTTCTTGCTTGGACCTTGAGGGACTTCGGGGTCGAGGTTGAATCCCATACGCCGGCTGGGGCCATCGCTGCCAGCCTCCAGGTGACTCTAGTCAACTCTGCGCATATCGCGACTGAAGGAAGTCTCAGCTCGATCGTTACAACCGACGACGGAGTGTGGGTCAGCAGTACTGATCCAACTCCCCGTCTCCTTAAGATCGATCCCGACACACTCGAAGTGGTGGGGGAGGTCTCCCTCACGAGCGTTCCGTCCTTCGTGAGCGGTGGCGGTGGGCTGGCGTACTTCGACGGACTGGTATGGGTGGCTGGGCTGGATTCCACCGGCGCCAACCTGATCGGAATCGATCCTAAGGCTCAGACCGTCGCACAAAGGATTTCCCTTCCCGGATACATTGGCCTGGACGTGGTGGCGGATGGGGATTCCATGTTGGCTCTGACGAGCGACGGCGCCTTTGCGGCGCATGTGGTCCGCATCGGCGCTGATCACCAGCTCGGCGACGCCATGCAACTCCGCGATTTGCAACCCCGTGGGCTTCTCCTTGCCGAAGGTTCGCCATGGGTGTGGGGGCTGGACCGTGGCGATGTGACGACACTCGTGCGCCTAAACCTTGGCAGCGGAACGGCCGTGACTTTCCCGAGCACCCCGCAGAACGCGACTGAGTTCACTTCAGTTCAAAATAGAATCGTGGTTCTCAGCTCAGGCGGGGTGACGAGCTTCGCTCCCGATGGAACCGACGCAAGAACCCGGCTTCCAGGCAGGGAACTTCGACCCCCTCTCTCGGGAGATCAGACGAACGCTGGTGTGTGGGTCGCGGTTGAGTCCCCCTCAGGGCGAGGCTTGACCCTTTTCCCCATTTCGGGCGGCGCCGCCTCCCAGCCCGTGTCCCTCGCTGGGCTCACTCCAATCGCAACAGCTTCATCCGCAGACACGACATGGGCCTTGAGCTTCGAGGGGGTTATCGTCGAACTCAAAGTCGAGGAGCTCTCCTAGACGTGAACACCGTCGAGCCACCCGACGCTCCATCCGGAGCTGGTGGTAGTGGGAGTTACCGCGTCACCATCTGCTGCGAATGTGGTCGCACGATGCAGGTGCTGCTGGGTGTGTCTCTTCCCGAGAGTCCCTTGCCCCCTCCGACGTGGAAGCCCAGGCTTGTTCAGCCAGCCCCTCGACTGTCAGATATGCAAGGAAGGATCGTATCGCTCCTTGCGGACGGGCTGACGGACAAGGAGATCGCCAGGCAACTGGCTCTCCCCCTCGACAGAGTCAAGAGGGAGGTTAGGAGTCTCATTCTAATCATGGCGGCGCGGAACCGCGCTCACGTAGTCGCGATCGCGACTCGTTGCGGAATTGCCTGATTGGGAGATCGAGGTTTACGTTCGAAGGAGCGCTCGAAGGAGCGTTCGAACGAGCTTGTACCCGCTCTCTTCCGTTGATACACATCGACTAGCGCAGCGGCTTTGGGGGGTGGGATTTGCCGCAGATGTTCGTTTTTCGGCTAGCTCTACTAACCTTGTTCGCGCTGGCCGCGACCGAGAAGCTTCGCGCGGTGATTCAGCGTCGCTCCCAGTGGCATCCAGTCATGACGGTGGCACCGAGGCGTCGGAAGCACGCGACCCTGCTCATGTCTGTTAGCGGTGCCGCAGACCTGGCCGTGGTGGTCTGCCTTGTGGTTGTACCAAGGATGGGGATCCTTCTCGCCGGAGGACTCACCTTCGTCTACACCCTTGCAGCCCGACCATCAGTCAGCGCCACGCAGGAGAGTGGTTTGAAGCGCGCCGGGTTTCTTGGAGGCTCCAACCCTTGAGAGGATGGAGCCATGACCAGATCAACCAAGTACCCGCCTGAGATCCGCGAGCGAGCGACCCGGATGGTGTTCGAGCACGAGCCCGAACACCCGTCGCAATGGG